>NZ_FOHW01000031.1:0-44030 GCF_900111735.1 Pseudomonas graminis
GCAAGACACATCTTCCCGGCCAGCTCCTCGGCGCCGCTTTCCTTCACCGTCGTGTGGCAGGCCCGCAAGAAATCTTCCATTCGTAAACCCTCAAATTTGTTTCAGTGGCTGCGTGCCATCACGCATTGCAAAATGTTTCGGTGCTAAGAAATCAGGCCGCAAGCGTTCGAGAAGCCTTGAATTTACCTTTCGACAAAACCTCGATCTGGTACTGCCGGGACACCGGAATGGTTTCCCCCCACATCGTCACTGCGCTTGGCTTGATCCCCAGGGCTTCCGCCAATTTCTTCTTGTTGCCGAAAAATTCAGCGACTTGTTGGGTTTTCATCACGCGTCCTCGTTGGAGCATGCAGTAATTTCAGCATGCTTAAGTTACAGGCGTCAAGAAATCCTTCAGCAAACTGCATACTTAAATTCAGCTAACTTAATATTGAGTCCATGGATAGACACGAACGTATCGCCAAGGCCATAGCGGCTAGCGGCATGAAAAAAGGCGAGATAGCGGCCGCTTGCGGTGTTGCAAACTCAGCCGTCACGCAGTGGATTTCAGGCGAGAGCAAAAGCTTGAGGCCTGAAAACCTTTACGCCTTAGCCAAGGCTACTGGCTACAGAGCTGAATGGCTGGCCATTGGTGAAGGTGCTGAGACCTCAGCACCCGAAGACGCCAATGTGGCCCACACCGCCCAGCCAAATATGGCCTACCGGTACCCGGTCATATCGTGGGTGGCAGCGGGCGCCTGGGCTGAAGCGGTGGAGCCCTATCCCCCAGGCTTTTCCGACCGTTACGAAATGTCTGAATACGATTCGAAGGGCCCGGCCTTCTGGCTGGAGGTCAAAGGCGATTCGATGACATCTTCGGTCGGTCAGAGCGTGCCAGAGGGAACGTTGATCCTAGTGGACACCGAAGCAGATGCGCAGTCAGGAAAGCTCGTTGTAGCCAAGCTCGGAGACAGCAATGAAGCTACTTTCAAGAAGCTGGTAGACGACGGCGGGCGCCGGTTTTTGAAGCCTCTCAACCCGGCATACCCTATTGAAGTGGTTGCCGATGACTGCAGGATCATTGGGGTGGTCGTCAGGGCGCTTATGAAGTTCTGACCGAGTTCCGTAGAGAGAATAGCCCGCCTCCGCGCGGGCTTTTTTGCGCCTACAGCTCAATGGAGAACATTTGTACTCCTCGCGCTTGTCGTCTGCGCAGGGATCCAATACTGTATATCCGTACAGCAAGAAACGGAGGTTCAAATGCTTTCACACCCTGACTTCACCCGCTCCAAACCTCGCACATACGAACAAATCGGTCATCGCGTGCGAGAAATCATCAGTGACCCCAAGGTCCAGAAAATTCAGTTCGCGATCATTTCCAGGCTGCCTGACGAGAGCCCTACAGATTGGCGACGCCTCTTGAGCGAAATGGCAGGCACTGCCGGGATCAAGATTGAGAGGGTAGAGGGCGACGGCTACAGGGTCGCTTGGCAAGAATACTGTGAAGCATGAAAACAGCCCGCGCCGCGGGCTTTTTTGCGCCTACACATTTAAGCATCCTGAATTATTTATTTCAGATTGCTTGACTAAGCTATTTCAGCTTGCTTAAATCCGCATCAAGCCATGCAGTACGGGCCCAGCAGCGAAAGCCGCGACGCTCTTTAAAAACCAGACGTGACCACCACGGCGTACCCACTGGGTCGGAACAAGCTAAATCGTCGTCCACGCAGCCTCTGGATAGCTGCCGTACTCGCCAGATCGCGAGTACGCCAAACCATGCAGCCACCCAAGAACAACACCGAACACGAAATGTGTGACTTGGGCAGAGATATGAATCCGGCAAAACGCATGGCAAGGAACAAACACCATAGGAGGCACCTGCCAATGAAGTAGTAAGACCAGCCGGCAAACGGACCGGCAACCCACGACGGACTGCCCACCCCACCGGGCCGCCGAGCTGCAGTTGGCTGTCGTGTAGAGAATATCTAACCCCATGACCGCGACGCAGAAGCCGATCTAAGCGACGTGAACAGGGAAGCTCAAGGCCGAACAAGCCGCAGCGCGAAGCCATCGGCGGTGTAGCGCGACAACGTTTCACTGGCTGGCCTTGGATGCTCAGGGCCAGACGGGAAATCAACCGGAGCACGAACATGCGTCCTTATGAATGTGGCAGCACCTCAGAAGACAGGAAGTGGGAATCATGGCTCGGACGGTGTGAGCACATCGCCGGTCGATCCCTACAACACATCGACGATCACAGCGACCTTTTTGATTACTACAGTGGCGGCTTAACGCCCGTTGAAGCGGTGGCAGAAGCAGCAGCGCAGCAGCAGCAGCTACAAGCCTGATGCCGCGATTTCACTGGCTGGCCTTGGCAACAGGGCCAGACGGGAAATCAACCGGAGGTGACAGCATGAACAAAGAAGAGATTTACGACGAGCAGATCAGCCCTCTTATGCAACAGATCATCGCAATTACCCGCGAACATGGCATCGTGATGATCGCCAGTTTCGATATCGCCCACGATGGTGAAGGCCCAAATGGCGAAGACTGTTCGAGCCTGACCTGCACCACTCATCTGCCTGATGGTGACGAGAACCACAACGACCGGTTCAACCGTTCAGCTCAGATCATCCGACAAGGACACCGCTCGCAAAACGGCCCCGCAATGCAACTGACCACAGTTCACGCTGACGGCTCAAAGACGCTCACAGCGTTCATCTGATCGATGGATCAGCTAGCCAAGCGCATCCGGCTCGACCTGGAACACGCAGCGGGCTCAATGAAGTTCGAAGGCGACCTGGCCGAGGGGCTGTTTCAAGCATCACGGCACCTGTCCGGAAATGAAAGGATGGAACTCATCCAGCGCCTGCAAGACAGTCACGCCGAACTGGAAGCAGTTGGCAGATAGACAACCAGCGCCAGCGTCAGCCTGACGAAAACTGCCCGATAACTTGGAACGCTTCAACGCTTACCAGGCCGCATCGGAGATCGCCCGACCTGTAACGTTCGGGAGGCCTCGGCCGCTCAGGGCGATCTCCGATGCGGACGAATCTGCGGCCCATAACCGCCCACCTGCATTGTGCCTATCAACTTCCCGAGGATTTGCAGCCATGTAAACAAAATTGAACCGGCCTACCGCATCAGGCGGCGCCGACAAGAAAGGCTCACGTAGGGAGGCCTCGTGAACCAGCGATATCAAAGCCCCGTTTCGATGGGGCTTTTTTTCACCCCGCGTTTACCCGCCAGCACTCTCCCCTGCGCCCAATCGGCTCACGTCAGGCGGCCAGAGTGCTGACGAGTACACGCAACGAACTGGAGAAAGGACATGCACCCACAAATTCAGCAGCGCGTGGATGGCCTGAACGCCATGCGCGCTCGCACTCACCTCGCTACAGCGGAGTTCTACGCCATGATCGGTAAAGAGCCGCCAGCCCAGAAGATTCGCTACCAGGTCGTCGCGAAGAGCGCCAATGCCTGGCACGTCGTGGAGCTGAGCACCGGAAAGGTCCGCGGCTTCCGCTTCAGCTACAAGGAAGCATCGAATTTTGCTCAGGTCCTCGAGGCGCGCGCCGATGGCGTAGTGGTGGAGCTGTCGCAGGCGGTGCTGCAATGATCGGCGAGAGCGTGCCGGACCAGCACAAGCAGGCCATCGCGCAACTGTCCGCTCAGATCGATCACTTCATCGCCACCGGTCACAGGATCCAGCAGATCGACCAGGGCGTCAGCGCCAACGCGCCGCTGCTGGGTACCACGAATCATCTGGAAACGCTCAAGGCCAAGCGAGCCAAGCGGGTGCCCCGGATTCGCGCGCTGGCTAAGGCTGGCCTGAACGCCCGTCAGATCGGCATGAAGCTCGGCGTCGATACCCGCACCGTCGCTCTCACAGCCCGAGAGCACGACATCACATTCACCGCGGCCACCTGATGCGGCGTCTATTCAAGTGCGCCAATCAGCGTCGGCGCACGACCTGGCTAAACCTGCCAGCGCATCAGATCGGAGATCCACGCAATGGAACAGACAGCAGCCGCGAAGCACGCTGCGGCGTACCGCCTGAGGCAGAAGCAAAAGAAGGCCGAGCTGGGAATCGCAACAGTAACGATTGAAGTGGCACAGGGCATCGCCGCGCAGCTGCCTGACTTCCTCAAACTGCACGGCTTCGACAACGCGCAGGAGCTGTATCAAACGCTGGTGCTGTACGTGCTCAGGGCGCCAAAGGATGAAGCAGCGCAGATTCTCAAGCCTCACACGTTAGGCTTTGTCGTTAACGAAAACCTGACGCGTAAGTTGGAAGCGGCCGGAATGGCTGAGGTGGACCCAGATGCGGAAGAATGAATTGACGGTGGTGAAAGCCGAAACCTTGAGATTTATCACGCAGTACATCAATCAACATGGGTATTCCCCAACCATCGCGGATCTAGCTGACGCAGTTGGGGTACGCCACAACGCGATAGCTGAACGACTCGCCAGGCTTCTGAGGAAGGGCGCCATAACAAAAAAGCCTGGTATAGCACGGAGCGTTCGGCCTGTTTAGCACCTGTGGCTGACGAAATTGGCCATGGGATGCTCTTTTAAAAACCATCTTGCAATGTCCCCGAGTTCGCCAGCATCATCTTTAAAGATATGGGCGGTAACTGGAGTGATTATCGGGCTACCTATGAGAGGCCCTTTGAACTTTATCGGATCGTATCTAAATGCGTATTCCCAGTTTGCAACTGCGGCAAAGCTTAATGCAATGTTCGTATGCTTGACTAACTCCCAGATTGAGCGCTGTTGAAGGATATCCATGCGCTCCCCCATATAAACTGAAGTAACGCACTCCGATGGTAGATCCATAGTGATAATAGGCAATTTCAACCCATCCACATGCTTAACATTACAGTCTTTTACGGAACGTACCAATCGTACCTCGCGCTCGTAGCTCCATACACTGGGTTTTACGCATAGATCAGCGATAGGAACCTGGAGATTAACAAAGTCACTGAGGTTATAGACAGGTCTGCGTTTTTGATATTTGACTGGGTTCAACCCTTTGAAAAACTCGTGCGTCTCATCAAATTCTATTATTGCGCCGGAATATTCTTTCGCGTAATGCCCCCACATCAGAAGGCTATCCGGATTCTTGCTCAAGCACAGAATGCCTACGCTATCGTTTAAGGAGTTTACGATCTGCCGAGCATGCACATCGCTTCGAAGTTTATCAGGGCCCGGGATATGGCTTCTGTCTAACCCCTTTCGCCTCGGACTGATGACACAGAACGAGAACCCCGCCTCCTTACCCTCACTCTCAGCAGGCACGATGAATTGAGGAAGCAGTTCAAAGGGGTCGTTAAATGCGCCAGGCTGCGTAAATTTTATGCTGCCTTTTAGAATCCTCATCGCCGTTTCGGCAGTCACATATTTGTACAAAGCCACTTCTCGTTCTCCCAGACCAGGCCCTACGCCGGTCACCACGTATAGCCCACCACCAACCTATTCGCCACCGAACTTTCGGAGGCTTGATTCTGCGCGAGGCAACAGAATGAGCAGCTACTACTACAAAACAAAAGACTCCACGGTGTTGGCCGCAGTTCTGGCGTGGGATGCGAAGCTTGCAGCGTTCCATGCAATGCGAATTAGGATGGCCGATGTGTTCGGCGGGCCTGGCTCACCGATGTATTCGGGCAGCGAAAATTACGTCGGCAGGGTCAAGATAAGCGCGAGTCGGGACCTTGACCCCCACTGGTGCCGACCAGACCAGTACGGTTATCGCGACCTGCGCAGCAGCGCGAAGCCAGAGAAAGGCGCCACCAAGGAGGCGCGAGCAGCCTACAAGGCTGAGCACGAAAGACTGCGAGCGCTGTGGAACGAGCATTGCCCAGCCCGGATAAGCAAAGACGAGGTCTGGAAGGCCGTCGGCATTTGCTGGGGCAGCGTGTTCATGGGAGGCGGCATCTTCTTTGAATATGAAGGTGCGGTGTACTTCCACCTCGGCTTCGAACTCAAGGCCGGAAGTGACCAGGTGGAAGGCGCTGTGGAGATACTGTCGAGCGAATTCGAAACCGTGCGACAAGCAGTCAACGCGGCACGCAAAGCGGCCTGATCAGTGGATCGCCGGCAGCGCATCGGCCGCCACCTCAATCGCCACAGTCGCCTCAGCCACATCCGCTGGGTTGTAGAGCTGCTCGCCGTACATCGACTGAATAGCCAACTCGGTGAGCTCGTCGATATCAACGCAGCATTCCTGCGCCGCAACCAGCACCGCCTTCAGCGCCATCCGCAAAACCCTTTCCCTGTCTTCGCTCATGACCGTATCCATCGTTTCATTTCATGGTGCGACAAGAATAGGACATCAGATGGCTCCGCGCTTGCTGGTTACCGCTCTGTACCATCTGCCAGCGAACGAGCCCTGGATTTTCTGATTTTTCTTACATCCGGGTTAAGCAATACCGCAAGATCCCCAAGCTTGATGATGAAGCTTATAAGTCGCGGACCGTAGAAAGTAGTTGACTTCAAGTAGGCGCCAACCGCTCTGACATCATTTGAAGAGATTTTCAAGTCGGCGTGATCTTCGTAATTCCCGAGATCCCTGAGAGCTTCATTCATTGCTATACGAGCTCTAGTGCTTTCGTGGGCCACAAAATTCCTCATAGCTATCGCAGCCTGAAATAGTGCTTCATCTTCAGGGCGAAGCGCCTGAAATGGCTTCGCCAGGTCTTTGGATAGCCACTTTTTAGCTTTAGCCTTCAAATCTTTGACACTTTTGAATGTTATGTTTGCCTGCGTGGCATCTAAAAGATGCCTGACATCATCAAGCTTAATGTGTTTCTCTGTTTTGAAGCTTATTCGTTCTTTAAGCCATTCTGGGACACCAGCTTCCATGGACCGGAGGGCAGATGCGTGCAGGGAACGCTGGTATTGCGAAGGGTCAATATTGACCAACGCTACGAACAAATCTGAAAGATAGACCTCAAACGACACATACATCTTGTGGAAGCATAACTCGGCAAGTTTGCTTGCGTAGGAATCTTTCGAAGAGTGCTCACGAAGAGCAATGACAGAATCGACATAGAAGTCCAGGAGAAAGAAGTGCTCTCTCTCAAACTTCAAATACGCTGTATCAGAATCAGCTTTTCTCAATTAAAGAACCATCCATTGAAGACAAAAAACACTGCGTATCCTTAAAAACTGCTCACACCATCTAGGCGTGCGAGCACCCTCGTTCGGTCATCCTTCGAAGAGCAATCTATATGGAGCTCAAGATTTCTGCCACACGCATATACCTCAGCGGGCCGATGTCAGGCATCGCCGACTTCAACTACCCAGCATTCAATGCGGAAGCCGCCCGCCTCCGCGCACTCGGTTACACCGTCGAGAATCCCGCCGAGAGCCCGCCTGTTCCGGGGCACGTGTGGGAGCTGTACATGCGTGACGCGATCCGCCAGATGCTCACCTGCGACACCGTGGCGTATCTGCCTGGCTGGCAAATCTCGCGCGGCGCCAACGTGGAAATCGAACTGGCCGGCCATCTGAAAATGGCCGTCATTCAATCAAGCGGCATCGTTTCGCCGCAGGAGGGGTTATGAGCAATCAAGCAAAGCGGTTGAGCGATTGTCCGGCGGAGCGTTTGGCGCAGTGTCGCGGCGGGGACATCCGCTCAGCGCTGCCGGGGCCGGCCGGCCTGCGTGAATTCGCCAACGAAATCGTCAGCGCCGCCTACGAAGGAGTTTCGTACGACGGCGGCGAGATCCAGGACATCGCCGTCAAGCACGGGTTACTGCGAGCCGAGCGGCACACTGAAGCCTGTGCCGAGCACTGCGCCTGCATTGAATACGGCTTCCCCACCGTCTGCCTGCGCCGGACCGAACTGCTGAACCCCGCGCAATAACCCCGCCGCCCGTTCGGCCCCACCCTATCCCTATTGCCTGCTGCGTATGCGGCGAGGCGGAGCTTTGCCGATGATTATCGACGACATCATGACCGACAAAATCACGCTGCACGGCCTGGGCTTTGTCCAAGTGCAGTTGGAAGGAAATCAACGCCTACATGTATGGCATCCGGAGTTGCCGCGGCGCGCGTGCTTCGAGCACTCAGCCATTCACGACCACCGCTTCGACTTCGTGTCTCGCGTGCTGGTCGGGACGCAGATCAACCATTGCTTCGACATGCAGCGCCATGACGAAGGCGACTTCGTCCTTTACCTGCACGAGGGTAAGCGCGGCGCCAACGGCGGACGACCATGGACGCCAGACGGGCGGGCCATTCTGGAGCGTGGACCGGTCTTCGAGGTTCGCGCTGGTAACGACTACGGCACACGCGCCTACGAATACCATCGGACAGAGCCAGGCGGGGACGGCCGAGTCGCAACAATCATGCAGAAGCAGAGTGAGTTCCCAGCGGGCGCCCACTCGACGTGCCGCTTCGGCGTACAGCCCGACACAGACTTCGACCGCTATCAATGGTCGCCGGCCAAGCTTTGGGAGGTGGTCACTGACGTGCTGCTGGGCCAGCGGGTGAAGCCATGACGGCCATCAAAGAACGCCCGATCTTGTTCTCGGCGCCGATGGTGCGCGCCCTCCTGGAGGGCCGGAAGACGGTCACGCGCCGCGAGGTGAAGAAACAGGCAGCCCTCGATTGCCTGGCTGCCGGTTTCGAGCCTGCCTTTCTCGCGCTGCCCGGCAATGCGGACATGTGCCCCTACGGTCAGCCCGGCGACCGACTGTGGGTGCGCGAGACCTGGGCCCAGCCTGCGAACCTTGATCCGGGCCCGACGGTGTACCGGGCGACTTATCCCGATTGCCTAAAGGGTCAGGGCTGGGAAAACCTTCCACCATCAAGCGCGATCCGCTGGAAACCCAGCATCCACATGTTCAGGCGGCACAGCCGCATCCTGCTGGAGATTACAGACGTGCGCGTCGAGCGGCTGCAGGCCATCACCTACGAGGACGCCGTGGCGGAAGGTGTGCACAGAGACGACGCCTGTCGAATGTGGACCGCTACAGATGAAGGTGGGGCGTGCCACAAGTATCCGGTTCCAGCTTTTCGGGATCTTTGGTCAGGAATCAACGGCCCAGACGCATGGGCCGCCAACCCATGGGTCTGGGTGGTCGAGTTCAAGCGGGTGGCCCCGTGACCTGGTACACCGAATGCTGGCAGCGGATGGAGTCAATGCATTCGCGGTGCAAGGCTGAAGGGTTGGATGCTTTGGCGACCAGCAAAGTTATCGACGAGTCATACCCTTACAGCTCACGCAGTGGCTGGGGTTACAAAGCCTGGCTTGCAGCACGCCGCAACTTCTTTCCCAAACACAACCTTCCGCTTCGCCGGGCCAAGCGCCCCAAGCCTGACCTTTTTTCTTAACCCCTTCCCAATCTATCCACATGCCTGCCGGTGTACGGCGGGACGGAGAACTATTGCCATGCCAAATTGGGTAACCAACAAAGTCAGCGCTCCTAAAGAAGTGCTGCAATCGCTGATCAATTCGGAAGGGCGGATCGACTTCAACATGCTGATCCCCTTCACCGGCACCTTCCCTTGGAACGGCATCGACGGCGCCGCCGAGCAGTGCGCAGAAGTGATCACGCAGCAGCCACTTGACAGTCACCCCCTGATCGCCTCGCTGCAGCAATCCAACCGACAGGGAACCAGCGCTCTGAAGCTCAACGATGAGCAGTTCGAGCAGTTCGTTCAGATGCTGCGCAATAAGCGGCAGATCGGATACTTCCACAGTCTCGACTTCGCCCGCGATGAGTGGGGTACGAAGTGGAACGCCTGCAATCAGGCGGATTATGAAGATTCTGAAATGCTGGAGTTTGAGACGGCATGGTCATGTCCGGAGCCGGTCTGCAAGGCCCTCTCAGCTAAGCACCATGACGTGGAGATCACCGTCGTATTCGCCGATGAAGACATCGGAAGCAACTGCGGAACGATGGTGTTCAAGGGTGGACAGGTCGTCTCCTCTGACGTTGCCCCCAACTGGAACGGCATGGACGGAGCGGAGCGCCGCCGCTGGGAAGACTTTGCCTACGAAGTCACTCGCCGCCAGCGCAGTGAAGACGACGAAGAATAACTCAACCCCGCATAGACCCCGGACGGAGGTAGCCATGTCCCTGATTTCAGTTACCGAGGCGGCGAAGATGCTGGATGTGAGCCGGGCGACGGCTTACCGCATGGCTAACGACCACCTCATCCCCACCGTGCGCATACTCAAACGCGGCGTGCGAGTGCACCGTGAACAGCTGCAACAGATGATCGACGCGTTCGCCGCTGATAGTATCCGCGGCGCGGGCGGCGTATCGGAGGAGACGATATGCCCTACAAACGAAAAGATTCGCCACATTGGTGGATCTTTGTCACCCAGGCAGACGGCAAAAGAATACGACGATCTTCTGGCACTAGCGACTTCGCGGCGGCGAAAGCAGTAGAGCAGCAGGCCAAGGCGGATGCCTGGAAGGAAAAAGAGTGGGGCGTGAATCCGCCCCGTTCTTTCGATGATGTGATGATTCCGTTTCTGCGCCACGCCAGCCAGCACCAGCGCAGTTTCGAAACCACCATGCACAGAGTCAAACCGTTACGTGAACATTTTACCGGCGTGATTGTGAATGACCTAGCGGGAAAACACATTCGCGCGTACACCAGCCGACGCATGGACGCAGGCAAGTCGGCGGCGACCATCAACCGGGAACTCGCCGCGCTGTCGGCGGCGATCAACTGGTGCAACGTCGAGTTTGAATGGGCGCTGCCCAACCCTGTGAAGGGCCGAACAATGAAGGAACCCGAAGGCCGGGTGCGTTGGCTGACTCGCGCGGAAGTGGAACTGCTCTGCAGGACTGCGCGCAAACAGCGCAACGGCGCCTTGCTGGACGACTTCATTCACCTGGCGGTGAACACCGGGTGCCGCAAAGAGGAAATGTTGGGGCTTGAGTGGCGCCGGGTGGATCTGGTCAACAAGCTGATCTATCTGGAAGGGATACACACGAAGGCAGGGAAGCGGCGAAGCATTCCGCTGAACGAAGGGGCGCTGGATGCGCTGAAGGGAAGGATGGCCTACCGGGCTGAAACCTGTCCCGGGTCGCCCTGGGTGTTTGCGCGCAGTAGCGGCGAACGGGTGGCCTGCATCAGAAAGGGATTTGAGGTGGCGTGCGAACGGGCGGGGATCAAGGATTTCGTGATCCACGATCTGCGTCATACGTGCGCGGCACATTTGATCAGCGCGGGGGTTGCGCTGGCAGAGGTTCGGGATTTGCTGGGGCACTCGACGATCACGATGACTGAGCGGTATGCGCACCTGGCGCCAGCTCGAGTAAGGGATGCAGTCGGGGTTCTAGACGGGTTGCGTGAACAGTCGAGTTCACGCTCAGTTCACGCTGTTGTTCCAGCGTCTCAAGGGAAGGTAGCGTTAAAGCTCGTAAACCCTTGATTTATAAGTTGGTGCGGACGGAGAGACTCGAACTCTCACACCTTGCGGCGCTGGAACCTAAATCCAGTGTGTCTACCAATTCCACCACATCCGCGTTTTGAAGCGCTTAAAGCAAAGGCGCCAGATTATGAATCTGGCGCCTTTTCGAATATGGGGTGGACGAAGGGGATCGAACCCTCGACAACGGGAGTCACAATCCCGTGCTCTACCAACTGAGCTACGCCCACCATATTGCGTTGTAACCGACGCATTCAAGCTGAATGCTACTTGTGCCAAAGCTGCCTAATGGCGCACCCGGCAGGACTCGAACCTGCGACCATCCGCTTAGAAGGCGGATGCTCTATCCAGCTGAGCTACGGGCACTTATTTCATTTGCCTTCGTGAGACTGCAAATTAAGAGCTTTCAATCACGCTGAGCAGATCTTAACTCTACCTGACTTATTCAACCTTTCGACCTGATCCGCCGCTTCCGGCTTATCCTGTGTGGGGTTGTGCCCGACAAGTGCGACGAATCTTATAGACGGCCCAAAAGGTCGTCAACACTTTTTTCAAAAAAATTCAGTTAATTAAAGGGGTTAGCTTATTAAGCGGACCAACCGTCTTTGCCCTTGCGTCAGGTCATGCGAGAATGCGCGCTCTTTTTCCCTCCCCTTCCGATGGTTAATCACGCGTAATGACTGCAAAACTAATAGACGGCAAAGCGATCGCAGCCAACCTGCGCCAGCAGATCGCTCAACGAGTCGCCCAGCGTCGCGAGCAAGGCCTGCGCACGCCCGGCCTCGCGGTGATTCTGGTCGGCAGCGACCCCGCCTCTCAGGTTTACGTCTCGCACAAACGCAAAGACTGCGAAGAGGTCGGCTTCATCTCCCAGGCCTATGACCTGCCCAGTGAAACCAGCCAGACCGAACTGACCGATCTGATCGATCGCCTCAACGACGACCCGGCCATCGACGGTATCCTGCTGCAACTGCCGCTGCCCGAGCATCTGGAATCTTCCAGCCTGCTGGAGCGCATCCGCCCGGATAAAGACGTTGACGGTTTCCACCCCTACAACGTGGGCCGGCTGGCCCAGCGCATTCCGCTGCTGCGCCCGTGCACCCCCAAGGGCATCATGACCCTGCTGGAAAGCACCGGTGTCGATCTGTACGGCAAGGACGCAGTCGTGGTGGGTGCTTCCAACATTGTCGGTCGTCCGATGGCGATGGAGCTGCTACTGGCGGGCTGCACCGTGACCGTGACCCATCGTTTCACCCAGGATCTGGCCGGACACGTCGGTCGTGCCGATCTGGTGGTGGTAGCGGCCGGCAAGCCGGGACTGGTCAAGGGCGAGTGGATCAAGGAAGGCGCCATCGTCATCGACGTCGGCATCAACCGTCAGGATGACGGCAAGCTGGTAGGCGACGTGGTGTACGAAACCGCCCTGCCCCGCGCCGGCTGGATCACGCCGGTGCCAGGCGGCGTTGGCCCGATGACCCGCGCCTGCCTGCTGGAAAACACGCTGTATGCGGCTGAAACGCTGCACGGCTGATTTCCCAAGCCCTGAGCAGCAAAGCGCGCACATGAAAAACGGCACCCGAGGGTGCCGTTTTTTTATGCGCCGAACGTAGAAGCGTGCAGGTTACTTCTTCGCGGCTTCCCAGCTCTTCAAGAGGTCCGAGTAAGCGATGGTTTCGCCCTTCGGTTTCTCGTTGGCCAGTTTGCGTTGCGGCGCGAGGAAGGCACCGTTGCTCTTCTCGGCTTTGGTGTACCACTCTTCGGCCGAGGTTTCCGGGTTCATCTTCGGTGCGCAACCACTCGCGTCCTGCACCTTGGAGCGCTCGATGCGAGTCATGATAGCGTCCTGGTCCTTGGCCAGACCGTCGAGGGCCGCCTGGGCGGTTTTCTCGCCGGTGACGGCTTCAGCCACGTGACTCCACCACAGCTGTGCCAGCTTCGGATAATCCGGAACGTTGGTGCCGGTTGGCGACCATTGCACGCGGGCCGGGCTGCGATAGAACTCGACCAGACCACCGAGTTTCGGCGCCAGGGCGGTCATCTCTTTGGAGTTGATGTCCGATTCGCGAATCGGCGTCAGGCCCACGATGGTTTTCTTCAGCGAGACGGACTTCGACGTTACGAACTGCGCGTAGAGCCAGGCGGCCAGGCGCTTCTTCTCTTCGGTGGACTTGAGGAAGGTCCAGGAGCCCACGTCCTGATAACCCAGCTTCATGCCCTCTTTCCAGTAAGGACCTTTTGGCGACGGCGCCATCCGCCATTTCGGCGTGCCGTCGGCGTTCATGACTGGCAGACCTGGCTTGGTCATGTCAGCGGTGAAAGCGGTGTACCAGAAGATCTGCTGAGCGACGTTACCCTGGGACGGCACCGGGCCGGACTCGGAGAATGTCATGCCTGCCGCTTCAGGTGGTGCGTAAGCCTTGAGCCAGTCGATGTATTTCTGAGTGGCGAATACGGCTGCCGGGCCGTTCGTGTCGCCGCCGCGGGTGATGCTCGAACCGACCGGGTGGCAGTCTTCTACACGGATGCCCCACTCGTCGACCGGCAAGCCGTTCGGCAAGCCTTTGTCGCCGCTGCCGGCCATGGAGAACCAGGCATCGGTGAAGCGCCAGCCCAGGGACGGGTCTTTCTTGCCGTAGTCCATGTGGCCGTAGACTTTCTTGCCGTCGAGTTCCTTGACGTCTTCGCTGAAGAACTTGGCGATGTCTTCATAGGCGGACCAGTTCACCGGAACGCCCAGCTCGTAACCGTACTTGGCCTTGAATTTCGCTTTCAGGTCAGGACGCTCGAACCAGTCGGCGCGGAACCAGTACAGGTTGGCGAACTGTTGGTCAGGCAGCTGATACAGCTTGGCCGGCGTGACGACTTTACCGGACGCGTCTTTGACTTCAGGCGACGTGGTGAACGAGGTGCCGATGAAGTCTTTGATGTCGAGCGTCGGAGAGGTGACTTTCGAACCTTCCGGGCTGGCCATCAGGTCGGTCAGCGACATCGCCTTGCCGTAGCGGAAGTGGGTACCGATCAGGTCGGAGTCGTTGACCCAGCCGTCATAGATACTCTGGTTGGACTGCATGGCGGTCTGCAGCTTTTCGATCACGTCGCCTTCCTGCAGCAGGTCGTGGGTGACCTTGATGCCGGTGATTTCGGTGAACGCCTTGGCCAGGGTTTTGGATTCGTACTCATGGGTGGTCAAGGTCTCGGAAACCACCTTGATGTCCATGCCGCGGAACGGCTCGGCCGCCTTGATGAACCACTCCAGCTCCTTGAGCTGATCGGCATCGGACAGCGTGGTCGGCTTGAACTCGCTGGAGGCCCACTTCTTGGCGGCATCCTCGTATTGATCGGCCCAGGCCGACACGCTCAAGCCACTGAGCATTACCATCGTCGCTACCGTCACACTATGTCGCAGCTTGTTTTTCTTATTGAACATAGACACCTCTTGTGTTGATTCTTATGTGATCCAACGTGCTCGCATTTTCATCTGTAGGAGCGCGCTTGCCCGCGAATGCGATCCGCGTATGCAGGACGAATGGCCTGACACACCGCCATCGGGCAAGCGCTCTTACAGCTACATTTCGCTTTTCTTCAACCCCAACGCATCACCACCAACAGCCAGACCAGAGACAACCCTGAGGCCACCCAGATATTCCAGCTCGTTGCGCCGATCACCATCAGGTGCAGGTAAGCGCTTCCGAGCAGGCCGATGAACAGACGATCGCCGCGTGTGGTGGCAATCGGTAGAAAACCACGACGTTCAATGCTCGCCGAACGCAGTTCCCAGGCCGTCATCGCAACCAGAATCGCAGCGATAGACGCAAAGAAAATAGCAGTTGGCAGGGTCCAGGACATCCACTCCATTTTTCGACTCCTCAGACACGACCAAGAGCGAAGCCCTTGACCACGTGATTACGAACGAACCAGATCACTAGCATCCCCGGCAGAATGGTCAACACCCCCGCCGCTGCCAGCACCCCCCAATCAATACCCGACGCCGAAACGGTACGGGTCATGACCGCTGCGATCGGCTTGGCGTTGACCGAGGTGAGCGTGCGCGCCAGCAGCAATTCGACCCAGGAGAACATGAAGCAGAAGAACGCCGTCACACCGATACCCGAGCCGATCAGCGGGATGAAAATCTTGCCGAAGAACTTGGGAAAGCTATAGCCATCGATGTAGGCCGTTTCGTCAATCTCCTTGGGAACGCCGGACATGAAGCCTTCCAGAATCCACACCGCCAGCGGCACGTTGAACAGACAATGTGCCAACGCTACCGCAATGTGCGTGTCGAACAGGCCGATGGACGAGTACAGCTGGAAGAACGGCAGCAGGAAAACCGCAGGTGGCGCCATCCGGTTGGTCAGGAGCCAGAAGAACAGGTGTTTGTCGCCGAGGAAACGATAGCGTGAAAACGCATAGGCCGCAGGCAATGCGACGCTCAGCGATATCACCATATTCAGGCAGACGTAGTACAGCGAGTTGATGTAGCCGCTGTACCAGCTTTCGTCGGTGAAGATCACCTTGTAGTTCGCCAGCGTGAAGTCCTGTGGGAACAGGGTCAGGCCGCCGAGGATTTCGGTGTTGGTCTTGAACGACATGTTGACCAGCCAGTAGATCGGCACCAGCAGAAACAGCAGGTAGATCCACAGCGGTATGAGCTTTTTGAACGACACTTTCTCGCGCTTGTTCATGGGCGCTCCTCAGTTCTTTTCGCTGTGGGTCATGGCGGTGTAGAACACCCACGACACCAACAGAATGATCAGGAAATACACCAGCGAGAACGCCGCCGCAGGGCCCAGGTCGAACTGGCCGAGGGCCATGGTCGTCAGGGTCTGGCTGAGGAAGGTCGTCGAGTTGCCCGGACCGCCACCGGTGAGCACGAACGGCTCGGTGTAGATCATGAAGCTGTCCATGAAACGCAGCATCACGGCGATGAGCAGTACGCTCTTCATCTTCGGCAGCTGGATGTGTCGGAACACGGCCCAGTTGGACGCCCGATCAATTCGCGCTGCCTGGTAGTACACGTCCGGAATGGCGCGCAGACCCGAGTAGCACAGCAATGCCACCAGCGAGGTCCAGTGCCAGACGTCGATGACCAGCACGGTCACCCAAGCGTCCGACGCGTTGGCCGCGTAGTTGTAGCTGATGCCCAGCACATCGTTGAGCATCCAGCCCAGCAGACCGATGTCGCCACGGCCGAAGATCTGCCAGATGGTGCCAACCACGTTGAAGGGGATCAGCAGCGGAATGGTCATCACGATCAGGCACACAGATGACCAGCGCCCCTTGGTCGGCATGGTCAGGGCGATGCCGATGCCCAGCGGGATTTCGATCAGCAGCACACAGGCGGAGTAGATGAACTGGCGCAGCAGCGAGTCATGCAGACGCGGGTCCTGCAGCACTTGCCGGAACCAGTCGGCGCCGACGAAGTAGCGGCTGGACTGGTCGAAGATGTCCTGCACCGAATAGTTGACCACGGTCATCATCGGAATGATGGCGCTGAACGCCACCAGCAGGAACACCGGCAGCACCAGCCACCAGGCCTTGTTGTTTTGCACTTTAGTCATGGGACACCTCGCTGGCCGGCAGTGTGTTCGCCGCGGCCTCCAGCAGAAATTCATCGGCGTAGAGCATCAGCCATTGCGACGGGAAACTGATCCAGGCCTGGCCCTGGGGCACCGGCTTGTCTTCCTGCACGCGTACTTTCAGCAACTGACCGGCCAGCTTGAGGGTGAGGATCTTGTAGGTCCCCAGGTCCTCGACGTAGGTCACGTCGGCTTGCATGGCGTCATCGTTGGGGCTGTCCCAGACGTGCACGAACTCCGGACGAATCCCGACTTTCAACGTGCTCCACTGAGTGGCGGCCAAACGCTGCTGCAAGGCCTCGGACAACGGCAGGTGGATGCCGCCGAAACCCACGCCGCCCGCCTCAGGCTTGACCTCGATGAGGTTCATGCCGGGGCTGCCGATGAAGTAGCCAACGAAGGTATGGTGCGGCTTTTCAAACAGCTCGCGCGGGGTGCCGAACTGGACGATCTGGCCGCCGTACATCACCGCGATCTTGTCGGCGAAGGTCGAAGCCTCCAGCTGATCGTGGGTGACGTAAACCATGGTGATGTTGAACTGCTCGTGGATCTGCTTGAGCTTGCGGCGCAGTTTCCACTTCAGGTGCGGGTCGATCACGGTCAGCGGTTCGTCGAACAGAATTGCCGATACGTCATCGCGAACCAGCCCGCGGCCCATGGAGACTTTCTGTTTCTCGTCAGCGGTGAGGCCTTTGGCTTTCTTCTTCAGCAACGGCTGCAGATCCAGCACGTCGGCGATCTCCTGCACCTTGATCTTCACTTTCGCTTCCGGCATGCCCTGATTGCGCAGCGGGAAGGCAAGGTTGTCGTACACCGTCATGGTGTCGTAGACCACCGGGAACTGGAATACCTGAGCGATGTTGCGCTCCTCCGGCGACATGTCGTTGACCACGGTGGTGTCGAACAGGACCTTGCCTTCGGACGGGCTGAGCAGGCCGGAGATGATGTTGAGCAAGGTCGATTTGCCGCAGCCGGACGGGCCGAGCAAGGCATACGCGCCGCCCTGCTCCCAGATGTGGGTCATTTCGCGGATGGCATAGTCTTCAGGGCCGGTGGGATTGGCACTGTAGCTGTGCGCGAGTTGTTGCAAGCGGATCTCGGCCATCAGGCAACCCTCGCCATGCGCAGGCCCGGCGCCTGAATAAGGCCGCCCTGCTGATCGAATACGAACAGTTTGTGAGTCGGGATGTACACGCGAATCGGCGTGTCCACGTCGTACTCGTGGACGCCCGGCAGATGCAGCACCAGCGAGAAATGCTCGTTGCGCACGTGCAGGAATGTTTCCGAACCGCTGATCTCGGCGAGCTCGACGGTCACCGCCAGTTCGAGGTCGTCGTCGTTGGACGGCACCAGGCTGAGATGGCTCGGGCGCACGCCAAAGCGGTATTCGCCGTCACCGATGGTGCGCAGGTCGACGTTCAACGGGAAGTGCACGAAGTTGGCGAAGCTGACTTCGTTGCCTTCGATACGACCGGGCATCAGGTTGATCGGCGGCTCGGAGAACAATTCGGCGGCCAGCACGGTTTTCGGCTGGTGATACACCTCGGGCGTGCGGCCGCTCTGGATCACACGGCCTTCGTGCAGGATCGTCGTAGTTCCGCCCAGCGCCAGCGCTTCGTTCGGCTCGGTGGTGGCATAGATAGCGATGGTATTGCGCGTCTCGAACAACTGGCGCATTTCCTGACGCAGCTCTTCGCGCAGCTTGTAGTCGAGGTTGACCAGCGGCTCATCGAACAGAATCAGTTCGGCGTCCTTGACCAGCGCCCGCGCCATGGCCGTGCGCTGCTGCTGGCCGCCGGACAATTCGAGGGGGTGGCGGCTGAGGAATTTTTCAATGCGCAGCATCTTCGCGGTTTCGCGGACGCGGCGGTCGATTTCGTCCTTCGACATCTTGGCCTGGCGCAGTGGCGAGGCGATGTTGTCGTAGACGGTCATGCTCGGATAGTTGATGAACTGCTGATAAACCATGGAGACATTGCGATGACGCACCGCGACCTGGGTGACATCTTTGCCATTCATCAGTACCCGGCCGCTGTCTGGCTTGTCCAGACCGGCCATCAAGCGCATCAGGCTGGTTTTGCCTGATAAGGTGCGCCCCAGCAATACGTTGAATGAGCCGGGTTCAAAGCTCAGCGAAGCATCGTCGATCCAGATCTGACCGTCGACGGCGCGGCTGACGTGCTCAAGCGTGAGAGACATGGCGTGCCCTTTTTATTTGTTTTGTTCGGGGTGTTGCGTGTTTGCCCTATGGCAGGTCGTGACATCCGGTGACCGATTGTGCTGACCAATTGTTGGATAGCGACAATCGTGCCAACCGGACCGCTCAAGAGTTTTCTGGCTGTAATGTGCGGACTAGAGCGGTTGCGACAATTTGTCGCAGATATCGGCATTCGTTGATGAACATAAATGAACAGGAAAGGCTGAACACCTGAACAAAATGAACATTGACTTTGAACAATCCTGAACAACAATGGGTGGACGTTTTCGAGCAGGGATGCTCTGCCTAGCGGCATCTCGACAACAATAAATAAAAGTACTCGGACGGAGCCATTTCATGGCCACAGCAGGCGCATCCCCCAGCCACGACACCATCATTCAGGACTCGTGGGCCCGTTGCCGCGAGTTCGGCCTCGACCACCAGTCACGGCCGTCCTTCGGTCGCCTGCCCGATCAGCAGGTTTCGCAACTGCTCGAGCGCCACCATTCGCTGGTGCAGACCACCCATCAGCAGGTGCTGCCCTTCTACGAGAACATCCTGAGCAATTCCAACTGCCTGATCCTGCTCGCCGATCAGCAGGGTCGGGTGCTCAATTCCTGGGGCAACAAGCGCTTCGTGGAACCGGATCAACAGCCGGGTTTCGTCGCCGGGGCCAGCTGGCTGGAGCAAAGCGCCGGCACCAACGCCATCGGTACGGCGCTGGCCTGTGAACAGGCTGTTCACATTGAACACGATGAACACTTTCTCAAGGCCAACCGTTTCATGACCGGCTCGGCGGCACCGATTTTCGATGCGTCGCGGCGGATGATCGCGGTGCTCGATGTGTCCAGCGACAGCTTCCTGCCGCCCTCCCACACCCTTGGGATGGTCAAGATGATGAGCCAGACCATCGAAAACCGGCTGATCCTCGACCAGTTCCAGCACAGCCATTTTCAGCTCGTGTTCAACACCGGCCTGAACAACCTCGACAGCCAGTGGGCCGGCCTGTTGGTGTTCGATGAAAGCGGCCGTGTGCTCTGCGCCAACCGTCGCGCCGACAACCTGCTGGGTCTCAGCCTGCTCAACGTCAACATCGAAAACCTGTTCAAGGCACCGATCGCCGATCTGCTTGATCAAATGGAAGGCCAGCCCTTCCCGCTTCAGGCCTCTGGCCACAACCGTTTCCATTGCGTGCTGAAGCGGCCGAAGGCGCCGGTGCTCAAGCTCAGGACGGTGCATGCGCCTGTTCCGATTCATTCCCGATCAATCACGGTAGGCGCCATTGAGCCCGGCATGGGGGACGAGCGGATCGAGAAAGCCGCGCGTCAGGGGCAGCGACTGCTGGAGAAGAATGTCCCGCTGTTGATCTTGGGTGAGACGGGTGTGGGCAAGGAAGTGTTCGTCAAGGCCCTGCACCGCGCCAGCTCCCGCGCCGATCAGCCCATGATTGCCGTGAACTGCGCGGCGATCCCGTCGGAGCTGGTCGAGGCCGAACTGTTTGGCTATGAAAAAGGCGCGTTCACCGGCGCTCACCATAAAGGCAGCATCGGGCTGATTCGCAAGGCCGACAAGGGCACGCTGTTTCTCGACGAGATCGGCGACATGCCGCTGCCGGTTCAGGCGCGTTTGCTGCGGGTGTTGCAGGAACGATGCGTGCAGCCGGTGGGCAGCAGCGAGTTGTATCCGGTGGACATCCGGGTGATTTCCGCGACCCATTGTTCACTGCGCGAGCATGTGCAGAACGGGCGGTTTCGTCGGGATTTGTACTACCGCATCAGTGGCTTGAACCTGGAGTTGCCGCCGCTGCGGGATCGCAGCGATAAACCCGCGCTGGTTCGCGCGATCTGGGAGCAGCACCGCGAACCGCAGCAGACAGCAGGCTTTGAGCCGCAGGTGATGGAGCTGTTCGAACGGCACCCTTGGCCGGGAAACCTGCGGCAGTTGAGCAACGTGATTCAGGTGGCGTTGGCCCTGGCCGATGATCAACCGATTTCCACCGAGCATCTGCCGGAAGACTTTTTTGCGGACCTGGCGATGGGCTGTGAGCGCGTCGAGCCCGAGACAGTGCTCAACCGCAAGGCTGCGCTGGACACGCCGGAGGAGTTGAGCGAGTTGTTGCAGGCGGCCGGCGGGAACATCTCGCAGTTGGCGAAACGCCTGGGGGTGAGCCGGAATACGCTGTACAAGCGGCTGAGGGAACAGGGGTTTTGAAGGCTTAGATGGTTCCCACGCTCCGCGTGGCAACCCGCCGATGACGCTCCGCGTCAAATGAGACGCGGAGCGTCAGACGAGGTGTTCCCACGCAGGGGGTCGCCACAATCAGCACAGAATTGTAACGGTGGCTTGGGCAAGAAGAATTATATGGCTATATTTGGCCAATATTTCCGAATGCGAGCATACGTCATGATTATCGTCCCTCTCGGTGAGGCCAAGGACAATCTGTCAAAACTGGTAGATGACGCTGCGGCGGGCCAGACTATCACGATCGCTAAACATGGTCGCGCAATGGCGCGCCTCGTCCCGATCGGGCGGCCCACCGGTAAACGCATCGGTGCTATGAAAGGTATTCTTCAACTACCGGACGACTTCGATGCACCGCTTTCTGCCTCTGTGCTGGATGATTTCGAAGGCAGTCGCCCATGAGGATACTGCTGGATACTCATATTCTTCTGTGGGCTCTGACTGACGACCCGAAGCTTTCTCCCAAAGCAAAAAAACTGATCGAAACCGCTACTGAGGTTTACATCAGCGCCGCCACGTTTTGGGAGATGTCGATAAAGATTGGCTTGGGGAAACTAACGGCCGATCTTGAGGAGATTCGCGAGTACTGCCGAGACAGCGGCTTTATCGAGCTCCCTGTCAGCGTTGAACATGCAATCGCAGTCAAAGATCTGGAACACCATCATCGCGACCCATTCGATAGGCTAATCGTTGCTGCCGCCATCACTGAACCGATGAAGCTAATTACGTCAGACGCGATGGTTGCCAGGTACACGTCGCTCGCAGTGCTGGCTTGAGGCGCCCAAGCGCGAACGGCAGCAGGCCAGTAGAAATCAACAATTTGCCAAACGACCTTCGGGACGCTGATCGTTCCCACGCTCCGCGTGGTAACCCCGCCCAAGACGCTCCGCGTCAACGAAGACGCGGAGCGTCTGGCGAGGCATTCCCACACGGAGCGTGGGAACGATCAAGCGATTTAACACGCGCTGCCGATCAGTCCGCCAAGCGCCAGGTGGTGCTGCCTTTGCTGTCTTCCAGCACCACGCCCATGGCGGTGAGTTGATCGCGGATGCGGTCGCCTTCAGCCCAGTTCTTGTCAGCGCGCGCCTGCAAGCGGGCGGCGATCAAAGCTTCGACTTCTGTGGCATCCACACGACCTTCGGCGCCGGCGCGCAGGAAGTCATCGGCCTCCAGCTGCAACACGCCCAGCACACTGGCCAACTCCTTCAAACGCGCCGCCAGACCTGCCGCTGCGTTGACATCGCTGTCGCGCAGGCGGTTGATCTCGCGGACCATCTCGAACAACACGGCGCACGCTTCCGGCGTACCGAAGTCGTCGTTCATGGCAGTCGAAAAACGCTCGACGTACGCTTCGCCACCCGCTGGCTCCGCAACCGGCAGCCCCTTGAGCGCGTGATAGAACCGCTCCAGCGCGCCTTTGGATTCCTTCAGGCTGTCTTCGGAATAGTTGATCGCGCTGCGGTAGTGGCTCGACACCAGCAGGTAACGCACCACTTCCGGATGGTATTTATCCAGCACGTCGCGAATGGTGAAGAAGTTGTTCAGGGACTTGGACATCTTCTCGCCATTGATGCGGATCATGCCGCAGTGCAGCCAGGCGTTGGCGTAGGTCTTGCCGGTCGCGGCTTCGCTCTGGGCAATCTCGTTTTCGTGGTGCGGGAATTCCAGGTCGCTGCCGCCGCCATGAATGTCGAAGGTCTCACCCAGGCAGCAGGTGGACATTACCGAGCATTCGATGTGCCAGCCCGGACGCCCTGCGCCCCACGGCGATTCCCAGCTCGGTTCGCCCGGCTTGACGCCTTTCCACAGCACGAAATCCAGCGGGTCGTCCTTGGCTTCGTCGACCTCGATCCGCGCGCCGATGCGCAGGTCTTCGATCTTCTTGCGCGACAGCTTGCCGTAACCGAGGAATTTGCCGACGCGGTAATACACGTCGCCATTGCCCGGGGCGTAGGCATAGCCCTTGTCGATCAGGCGCTGGATCATGTCGTGCATGCCGCCGATGTAATCGGTGGCACGCGGCTCCATGTCCGGCTTGAGGATGTTCAGGCGCGCTTCGTCCTCGTGCATCGCGTCGATCATGCGCGCGGTCAGGGCGTCGAACGCCTCGCCGTTTTCACGGGCGCGGTTGATGATCTTGTCGTCGATGTCGGTGATGTTGCGCACGTAGGTCAAGTCGTAGCCGCTGAAACGCAACCAGCGGGTGACGACGTCGAACGCCACCATGCTGCGGCCGTGGCCCAGGTGGCAGTAGTCGTACACGGTCATCCCGCAGACGTACATGCGCACCTTGTTGCCATCCAGCGGCTTGAAGACTTCTTTGCTCTTGCTGAGCGTGTTGTAGATAGAAAGCACGTTGCCTACCTTAGCTCCACGAGTCGCGGAGCGTCACAGTCCGGTTGAAGACCGGATGACCGGGTTTCGAGTCCTTCAGATCCGCGCTGAAATAACCTTCGCGTTCGAACTGGAAACGGTCTTCCGGCTGAGCGTCAGCCAACGACGGTTCAGCGCGACAACCGGTCAAAACCTGCAAGGAGCCTGGGTTGATGTTGTCCAGGAAGGTCTTGCCCTCTTCTGCTTTCTCAGGGTTTGCCGACAGGAACAGACGGTCGTACAGACGCACTTCGCACTCGATGCTTTCCGCTGCCGGCACCCAGTGCACAACGCCTTTGACCTTGCGGCCTTCAGGGTTCTTGCCCAAAGTTTCCGGGTCGTAGGAGCAGCGCAGCTCGACGATGTTGCCGTCGGCGTCCTTGATCGCTTCGTCGGCGCGAATCACGTAGCTGCCACGCAGGCGCACTTCGCCATTCGGCTCAAGACGCTTGTAGCCTTTCGGCGGCTCTTCCATGAAGTCTTCACGGTCGATGTAGATCTCGCGGGAGAACGGCAGCTTGCGCACGCCGAGCTCTTCCTTCTGCGGATGGCGCGGCAGTTCGAGGTGGTCGACCTGGCCTTCCGGGTAATTGGTGATCACGACTTTCAGCGGACGCAGCACGCACATGGCGCGCGGGGCGTTGTGGTCCAGGTCCTGACGGATGCTGAATTCCAGCATGCCGAAATCGACCACGCCGTCGGAACGGTTGGTGCCGATCATTTCGCAGAAATTGCGGATCGACGCCGGGGTGTAACCGCGACGGCGGAAGCCCGACAGCGTCGACATGCGAGGGTCGTCCCAGCCATGCACGTGCTTTTCATCGACCAGTTGCTTGAGCTTGCGCTTGCTGGTGATGGTGTAGTTCAGGTTCAGGCGCGAGAACTCGTACTGGCGCGGCTTGCACGGCACCGGCAGGTTGTCGAGGAACCACTCGTAAAGCGGGCGATGGCTCTCGAATTCCAGGGTGCAGATCGAATGGGTGATGCCTTCGATGGCGTCCGACTGACCGTGGGTGAAATCGTAGATCGGGTAGATGCACCACTTGTCACCGGTCTGATGGTGGTGGGCGTGACGAATGCGGTAGAGGATCGGATCGCGCAGGTTCATGTTCGGCGAAGCCATGTCGATCTTGGCGCGCAGGACGCGGGCGCCGTCTTCGAACTCACCGGCTTTCATGCGGCTGAACAGGTCGAGGTTTTCTTCGACGCTGCGATCGCGGAACGGGCTGTTCTTGCCCGGCTCGGTCAGGGTGCCGCGGTATTCGCGAGCCTGCTCGGGGGTCAGGTCATCGACGTAGGCCTTGCCCGTTTCGATCAGATGCACCGCCCAGGCGTACAGCTGGTCGAAGTACTGCGAGGCATAACGCACTTCGCCGGACCACTCGAAGCCCAGCCATTTGACGTCGGCTTCAATGGCGTCGATGTATTCCTGGTCTTCCTTCGCCGGGTTGGTGTCGTCGAAGCGCAGATGCGTGACGCCGCCGAATTCCTGAGCCAGACCAAAGTTGACGCAGATCGACTTGGCGTGACCGATGTGCAGGTAGCCGTTGGGCTCCGGCGGGAAGCGGGTCACGATCTGGGTGTGCTTGCCCGAATCCAGGTCTGCCTGCACGATGGGGCGCAGGAAGTTGGTTGGAATGGCAGGGCCTGCCTTGGAGTTCGCAGCGGCATCTTGAGTGGGCTTGCTCATAGGATCCTTGTACGGGTCGCGGCCAGGAAGGCCGGTTAAATCAAAGCGCCTATCATAGCCGAAGCTGTCAAGCCCCTGACAGCGCGCTGTGACAAAACTGCCGAGATGGGCGCGGTGTCAGCGGCAACTGCCGGCGCAATCGCAGCTACCCGAGCAGCGGCTACCCTCTGTAAACTGCCCGCCTGGTGTGAATCAGCGGCACTGGCCTCGCACCCCGATGGCCGACTGCCGCGATCACTGCCTCTCACCACGACTTCAAAGAGCGAGCTGACCATGTCGAAAGTAAAGCTGACCACCAACCACGGTGAAATCGTTCTGCAATTGAACGCAGAGAAGGCGCCGCTCACCGTCGCCAACTTCATCGAATACGTCAAAGCCGGCCACTACGAAAACACTGTATTTCACCGCGTGATCGGCAACTTCATGATCCAGGGCGGCGGTTTCGAGCCCGGCATGAAAGAGAAGAAAGACAAGCGCCCGAGCATCCAGAACGAAGCCGACAACGGCCTGCCGAACAAGAAGTATTCGGTGTCCATGGCCCGCACCATGGAGCCCCATTCAGCCTCGGCGCAGTTCTTCATCAACGTCGCCGACAACGACTTCCTCAACCACAGCGCCAAGACCGTACAGGGCTGGGGCTACGCCGTGTTCGCTGAAGTGGTGGAAGGCACCGACGTGGTCGACAAGATCAAAGGCGTCGCCACCACGTCCAAGGCCGGTCATCAAGATGTGCCGACTGACGACGTGATCATCGAGAAAGCCGAGATCGTTGAGTGATATTGCTGATCTCCGATCTGCACCTGGAAGAGGAACGCCCGGACATTACCCGGGCGTTTCTCGGTCTGCTGAATGGGCGCGCTCGTGGGGCCGAGTCGCTGTACATCCTCGGGGACTTTTTCGAGGCCTGGATTGGCGATGACGCCATGTCGCCCTTCCAGCGATCGATCTGCCAGGCGTTGCGCGTATTAAGCGACAGCGGCACGCGGGTGTACCTGATGCATGGCAATCGCGACTTCATGATCGGCCAGGCGTTTTGCAAAGCCGCGGGCTGCACGCTGCTCAAGGACCCGAGCGTCGTGAATTTCAACGGCGAACCGGTGTTGCTGATGCACGGCGACAGTCTGTGCACGCGTGACGAAGCCTACATGCGCATGCGCCGTTATCTGCGCCATCCGCTGACGCTGTGGGTGCTGCGGCATCTGCCGTTGAGCACACGGCACAAGCTGGCGCGCAAGCTGCGCAACGAAAGCCGTGCGCAGACGCGGATGAAGGCCAACGACATTGTCGATGTGACGCCTGAAGAAGTGCCGCGGGTGATGAATGCGTCTGGCGTGAAAACGCTGATCCACGGTCACACCCATCGGCCTGCGGTTCACGAGGTTGAACTGGGCCAGACCACGGCGCAGCGCATCGTGCTCGGGGACTGGGATCGCGAGGGCTGGTTGCTGCAGATCGATGAATCGGGCGTTCATCTGGAATCGTTTGCGTTTGAGCCCGAGTCGGGTTTGGCGACACGTCAGGACTGAATTTCGATGATCGCCATGCACTGAACGTGTAGGAGCGCGCTTGCCCGCGAAGAGCGGTGGGTCATTCAAACACTAGCGTCTGGAATAACGCATTCGCGGGCAAGCGCGCTCCTACACTGATCTCTGCCAGGCCCACACATTGTGGGCACCTCATACACCGCACTCGCGGGTTCGCGACCGGTGCCCGGCCGATCGCGGGACACGCCACGCTCCTACCGTATGCGCCCGACAGCGGTGATCAATGCCCTCCCCCAGGCGCCGCCTTCGCGGTAAACGGCGGTTTGGCCAGCCAGATGATCAGGATCAGCGACAGGAACACCCAGCCCATCATGTAGAAGTAGTCCACCGTCGACATCATGTACGCCTGACTGGTGACCATCGAATCAAGCTGCGCGTAGGCCTGATTGCTCGCCCCGCCCAGGGTCTCCAGCGCATGCCGCGTCGTCGGCTCGTAGGCGTTCACGCTTTCGCTCAGATAGGCGTGGTGCTGATCGGCGCGGCGTATCCAGATCCAGGTGGTCAAGGACGCCGCGAAGCTGCCGCCCAGGTTACGCAGGAACGTCGCCAGGCCCGAGCCGTCGGCAATCTGCGACGGCGGCAGGTCAGAGAGCAGAATACTCAAGGTCGGCATGAAGAACAGCGCTACACCCGCCCCCATGAACAACTGCACCAGCGCGATATGCTCGAAATCCACCTGACTGGTGAAATCCGCACGCATGAAGCAGCTCAGGCCCATCGCCAGAAACGCGATGCCGGCCAGCAGTCGCAGGTCGAATTTGTGCGCATAACGGCCCACGAAGGGCGACATCAACACTGGCAGCACCCCGAGTGGCGCCACCGCCAGCCCGGCGTAAGTCGCCGTATAGCCCATCTGGGTTTGCAACCACTGGGGCAGGATCAGGTTGATCCCGAAGAACGCCGCATACCCCCCGATCAGACAGAGCGTCCCGTAGCGAAAGTTGCGAAACGCAAACAGCCGCAGGTTGACCACCGGGTGATCATCCGTCATCTCCCAGATGACAAATGCCGCCAGACCAATCGCCGAAATCGCCGAACCGATAATGATGAAGTTCGACTCGAACCAGTCCAGATCATTGCCTTTGTCGAGCACGATCTGCAGCGCACCCACGCCGATGATCAGCGTGATAAGCCCCACGTAATCCATGGGCTGGCGACTGGTGCTGACCGGCCGGGTAGCCATCTGCTGACGCACCACGAACGCTGCGAACAGACCGATCGGTACGTTGATGAAGAAGATCCACGGCCAGCTGTAACTGTCGGTGATCCAGCCGCCGAGAATCGGCCCGGCAATCGGCGCTACAACCGTCACCATCGCCAGCAATGCCAATGCCATCCCCCGTTTCGCAGGGGGATAAACGGCGATCAGCAGCGTTTGCGTCATCGGGTACAACGGCCCGGCAACCATGCCCTGCAATACCCTGAAACCCACCAGCTCAGGCATCGAAGTGGAGATGCCGCAGAGGAAGGAGGCCATCACGAACAGCAGCGTGGCCCAGAGAAACAGTTTCACCTCGCCGAAGCGCCGGCTCAGCCAGCCGGTCAGCGGCAGCGCGATGGCATTACTGACCGCGAACGAGGTAATAACCCACGTGCCCTGCTCTGAACTCACGCCGAGGTTGCCGGAGATGGTCGGCAGGGCCACGTTGGCGATGGTGGTGTCGAGCACTTGCATGAAAGTCGCCAGCGACAGGCCGATGGTGGTCAGCAACAGGCTTGGCGGCGTAAAAGAAGCGGGAGCGTTAGTACTCATCGCGAATCCTTTGACACTCGAAGATCACCCCGGCCGGCAGAAGCGGGCCGGGGCAGATGGATTGGCGAATCAGCGCTGGGCCGTCTTGCCGCCGGTTGACGCGCTGTTCTCGTGGATAACGCGGGCAATCATGGTGTCGGCGTCGGCCAGTTGTCTGGCGTAGACATCGGTGGTGAACAGCGGCTGCTTCGGCGGTTGCTGCGCCAGCACCGGACCGCTCTGGTCGTGCAGGTTCACGTCAACGGTGGTCGACAGGCCGATGCGCAGCGGGTGTTTGGCCAGTTCGTCGGCATTGATGCGAACCCGCACTGGCACACGCTGGACGATCTTGATCCAGTTACCGGTGGCGTTCTGCGCGGGCAGCAAGGCAAAGGCACTGCCGGTGCCGGCGCCGACGCTGTCCACGGTGCCGCTGTATTTGACGTCGCCGCCGTACAGGTCCGCTTCGATGTCCACTGGCTGGCCGATGCGCATCTGGCCGAGCTGGGTTTCCTTGAAGTTGGCGTCGATCCACAGCTGATCGAGGGGAATCACCGCCATCAGCGCTGTGCCCGGCTGAACCCGCTGACCCAGTTGCACGGTGCGCTTGGCGACGTAACCGGTGACCGGCGCGATCAGCGTGCTGCGCGCATTGCTCAGGTAAGCCTGACGCAGTTGCGCGGCCGCCGATTTGACGTCCGGGTGCGAAGAGACCTGAGTGTCGTCCACCAACGCGGTGCTGGTTGCCAGCTGCTGCTGGATGTTGGTCAACGCGTTCTGCGCGGTGGTCAGGTCATCCTTGGCGTGGGACAGCTCTTCCTGGGAAATCGCCCCGCCGGCCGCCAGGCTGCGACGACGGTTGTAGTTATCCTGGGCTCTCTGCACTTCAGCGCGCTGGGCCGCCAGTTGCGCCTTCATGCCATCGACGTTGCTGTAAAGGCCGCGCACCTGACGCACCACTTTCGCCAGATTGGCTTCGGCACTTTGCAGCGCGACTTCGGCGTCATTGGGGTCGAACTGCACCAGCACCTGACCTTCGCGGACCAGATCGCCGTCATCAGCGCCAATGCTCACTACCGTCCCGGTGACTTGCGGGGTGATCTCCACGACGTTGCCGTTCACGTAGGCATCGTCGGTGCTCTCGCTCCAGCGACCGTACATTTCGTACCAGGCCCAGACGCCAATCACACCAAGTACCACGATCAGCAACAGGCCGAGCAACAACAGCTTGCGCTTGCGCGGATTCTTGGTCGGCGTGGTCTTCTCGGCGGCTTTGTCAGCGGCATTGTCAGGCGCCGAAGCGTTGACGTCCTTTTGTTCGTTTGCAGCATTGTTGTCGGTAGTGGCAGTGGCCATGACGATTACCTTAATGAGTCAGCGAAGCAGTTGACGGGACGACCGGGGCGGCGTTTTCGCCGGACTTGCTTTCTTCGAAGCCTCCCCCGAGGGCCTGCATCAACTGGATCGAAAGATCGATTTGTTCCGCGTTGAGATCAGCCTGTTGGCGTTGCGATTGCAGCAGTTGTTGCTCGACGCTCAGCACGTCCAGGTAATTGCCGATACCGGATGAATAGCGCTGAACGACGGTGTCGTAGGATTTCTGAATCACGTCAGTCGCCTGCTGGCGGGCCTCGATCTGGCGGCGGATATCGCGCAACTGACCGATGCCATCGCTGACATCCCCCAGCGCCCGGACCAGCGTCTTGTTGTACTGCGCCACGGCGAGGTCGTAGTCGGCGTCCCGCGCGTCGAGGTCGGCGCGGCGGCGGCCACCGTCGAAGATCGGCAGCGACACCGTCGGGGCGACGTTGAAGAAGCGACTGGCCGAGCCAAACATCGCATCACCCAGCAGCGACTCCACCCCTGCCGACGCACTCAGGTTGAGGTTCGGATAGAAGCTGGTCTTGCTGACGTCGATGTTTTTGCTCGCCGCTTCAACCCGCCAGCGCGCGGCGACCAGATCCGGACGACGGCCCAGCAATTCGGCAGGCACCACCGAAGGCAAGGCGACTACTGCGGGCTGCAGGACGGCAGGCCGGCTCAGCAGTTCGCCGCGGTCCGGGCCTTTTCCCATCAGCACGGCCAACTGGATTTTGGCGCTGCGCAGGCTCTTGTCCGCGTCCGCCAGGGATTCGCGGGAGTTGGCTTCAAGGCTCTGGGTCTGCTCGTACTGGTACTCGCTGTCGATGCCGGACTTGAAGCGCCGCGAGCCGAGGTCCAGCAATTGACTCGTGCGTTTGAGGTCTTCGGCTGCCAGGTCGCGGACGATGTAGGCCTGGCCCAGGTCGCTGTAGGCACGGGCGACATCGGCAGCCAGGGTCAGTTGAGCCGCTTGCTGATCGACTTCGCTGGCGCGGGCCTGGCCCAGCGCCGCTTCCCACGCAGCACGCTGGCCGCCCCACAGATCGAAGTTGTAATTGAAGCCGGCGCTTAGGCTGCGCAAAGTGCTGTAGCGCCCGCCTGCACCGGTCGGGTCCTGGTCACGGGCCAGGCGCGAACGGCTGACGCTGGCGTCGGCTTCTACGGTCGGCATGCGTTCGGCGTCGGCGGCATACGCCTGCGCTGTGGCCTGGTGGGTACGGGCCGCAGCGATCTGCATGTCCGGACTGTCGCGCAGCGCTTCGCTGATCAGGCTATTGAGCTGCGGATCACCCAGGCTGGTCCACCAGTCGCGCTTCGGCCATGCCGCTGGAGACAGGGTGATGCCGTTGAGGCTCCGGGCGGTCTGCAGACTGTTGGAATCGATGCCGACGGCTTCGGTTTTCAGGCCTTTGGAGCTGGCACAACCGGCCAGCACCAGTGCCACGACTATCACGCTCAAGGACGTGCGCAGGGTTGAGCCCCGCTGAATGTGAGTGCTCATCGTTCGGCGATCCGGGCAATCGTGATGGAGTCGCCCGAGGCAACCAGAATTTTCGTCAGAATCTTTTCCAGCGCCAGCAGCTCGCTGTCTTCCAGCACGCCCACCATCTCGTTCATCGCGTGTGCGCCGATTTCCGGCAGCAGGTCGGAAAGCGCCTTCCCTTCGTCGGTCAGCACCAGTTGCACCTGACGTCGGTCGGATTCCGAGCGCGCGCGTGACAACAGATTTTTCTGCTCAAGACGGTCGAGCATGCGGGTCATCGAGCCACTGTCGAGGTTCAACATGCGACAAATGTCAGCCGGGGTCTCGGCACAGAACCGGGCGATCATCACCAGCACTTTGTATTGCTGTGCAGTGACGCCATGGGGCTCGAGATACCGGTCGAGGATGCGGTTTTTCAGCTGATCAGCCCGACCCAGCAACATGCCCAGCAGGCTGTCGTGAAAATTTTCAGGAGTGAAATGTGCCATTGATAGCTACCCATTATCTGCTTAGGCAGTGAATGGGGCGGATCTTACTGCCTAGGCAGCAAACACACAATGAAACAATATTTAAGGCGCGCGAATTCGGACGAACGTGGTTCGCCCGGCTAATGAGGTGATCCAGAGGTAGAGCAACTGAGTGATTTCGCCACCGATCCGTAGGAGCCGGCTTGCTGGCGAAAGCGTCGTGACGGCCGATGATTACGTCGAATGTGCGAACCGATTCGCGGGCAAGCGCGCGCCTACAAAACAGCGTTTGCCATTGATGGGCTTAAAGCGCCGGTACACCACTGTGAAAACGGAAGTCTTCGTCCGGGCTCAGGATCAGCTCGCGCTCGGCCAGACGGATTTCTTCGATCTTGGCGTCGACGTCTGCTTCGTTGCCGTAGGTGTAAGCCAGCTTCAGATAATCCTGAAAATGCCGGGCTTCGGACTTGAGCAGGCTTGCGTAGAACTTCGACAGGTCTTCATCCAGATGCGGCACCAGCGCAGCGAAGCGCTCACACGAGCGGGCTTCAACGATGGCGCCGACGACCAGCGCGTCGGTCAGGCGATACGGGTTGTGGGTACGAACGAGTTTGCGCAGGGACCCGGCATAGCGCGCCGAGCTGATGTTGGCCATCGGGATGTTGCGCTTCTTGATGATGCCGATCACCTGCTCGAAGTGACGCAGCTCTTCGCGCGCCAGCCGCGACATTTTGGCCAGCAGATCGAACTTGTCGTTGTACTGGAACATGAACTGAAACGCCGCGCCGGCGGCCTTCTTTTCATTGTTGGCGTGATCGATCAGCAGGATATCCAGATTCTGCAAGGCGGCCTGAACCCAGCTGTCGGGCGTGGGGCAAAGCAGGAAGGCGTCGATTTCTGGATAAATCTGCATGGGTTCACGGATGGCTGGCTGGGCAAGGCGCAGCATTATACGGAGCCTGACGGGCAGAGCCAGCCTGGGCAGATGAAAAGCGCAGGATTTACTTCCAGCGCGTGAGGGTCACGCCACTGTCAGACCGCGCCCATAGCATCCTTGAGAAAGCCGGGCGCGATGTAGCGCTCGTAGTGCGCTTCGGAGAGCAGGAAGAACTCCCGATCAATGGCATCGCGCAACTCAGGCAGCGACCAGTCGCGAAATTCCGGCAGCAGCACCATGCCGTAGGCGTCCAGCTGGTTGATCACCCGCGCGCCCCGGGCAATCAACTGGTACGCCCAGCAATATTCGGACTGGTGCGGGACGAAACGGATCTTGCGTTGCTCCAGTTGCGCCCGCAGCCTGGCCGGATCGAAGACCTCGACCTTCCCCGCCATCACTTGCACCAGCAGCTGTTCCAGGCGCAGCCAGACGGCGCGCTTCGCGTCTTCGTCGTAGCCGTTCCAGTGAATCACTTCGTGGTGGAAGCGCTTGCATCCACGGCACACGAGGTCGCCGTAGACGGTGGAGCACAGGCCCACGCAGGGCGTCTTGATGATTTGATTGGGCATGGCAAGGCAACACGACGGCGAACGAAACAAGCCGGCATGTTAGCCCTTTGTCTAACGAGGTACACCCTTCAACCTGTAGGGGCTAACTTACCTTCAGCGGTTTTTTACCGTAGAATCACCGGGCCTTTTAAGGCGCCAATGTCCGTTGGAAGCTGTTTTCAAAGCGTCACGAGCACAGTCAGGGCTTTTTACCCTCGTAGAGAGCCCAACCCCGCAGTCCGGTTTAACGCAGGTTCGCCCTGCGTTCCCCTCTCAAACCGTTCGATGCAGGCGTAAAACTTTGAAAACAGCTTCTGTTGGAGATCGTCAGCTTCCTGCCAAGAAACTTTAAAAAGTTCGAGCGCGTCGATGCGGACCTTCTCTGGATGAGCGTCCCGGACACCCATTTGGGACCACTGATGAGGGTAATACTGTGCTTGAAGCCTACCGTAAACACATCGAAGAGCGTGCCGCCCTGGGTATCGTGCCCCAGCCGCTTAACGCCGAACAAACCGCAGGCCTGGTCGAGCTGCTGAAAAACCCACCGGCTGGCGAAGAAGCTTTCCTGCTTGATCTGATCACCAATCGCGTTCCACCGGGCGTTGACGAAGCTGCCTACGTCAAAGCCGGTTTCCTTTCTGCCCTGGCCAAGGGCGAAGTCACTTCCCCTCTGCTGGACCGTAAACACGCTGTAGAGCTGCTCGGCACCATGCAGGGCGGTTACAACATCGTGACCATGGTCGAGCTGCTGGACGACGCTGCATTGGGCCAGGTCGCTGCCGACCAGCTCAAGCACACCCTGCTGATGTTCGACGCGTTCCACGACGTCGCTGAAAAAGCCAAAAACGGTAATGCAATCGCCCAAGGCGTGCTGCAGTCCTGGGCTGACGGCGAGTGGTTCCGCAAGCGTCCGACCCTGGCTGACAAGATCAGCCTGCGCGTCTTCAAAGTGACCGGCGAAACCAACACCGACGACCTGTCGCCTGCACCTGATGCCTGGTCGCGTCCAGATATCCCGCTGCACGCCCTCGCCATGTTGAAGATGGCCCGGGAAGGCATCGTGCCTGACGTTCAGGGCTCCATCGGCCCGATGAAACAGATCGAAGAAATGCGCAGCCAGGGTTTCCCTATCGCCTACGTGGGCGACGTGGTCGGCACCGGTTCTTCGCGCAAGTCGGCGACCAACTCGGTGCTGTGGTTCTTCGGCGACGACGTCCCGAACGTACCGAACAAGCGCGCTGGCGGTTTCTGCTTCGGCACCAAGATTGCCCCGATCTTCTACAACACCATGGAAGATGCCGGCGCTCTGCCAATCGAATTCGATGTCTCGAACATCAACATGGGCGACGTGATCGACGTTTACCCATACGCTGGCAAAGTCTGCAAGCACGACAGTGAAGAAGTCATCACCACCTTCGAACTGAAGACCCCGGTGCTGCTGGACGAAGTCCGTGCCGGCGGTCGTATCCCGCTGATCATCGGCCGTGGCCTGACCGACAAGGCGCGTGCTGAACTGGGCCTGGGCCCGACCGACCTGTTCAAGCTGCCTGAAGCCCCTGTCGACACCGGCAAAGGTTTCACCCTGGCGCAGAAGATGGTGGGCAAGGCCTGCGGTCTGCCGGAAGGCAAAGGTGTGCGTCCTGGCACCTACTGCGAACCGAAGATGACCACCGTCGGTTCCCAGGACACCACCGGTCCGATGACCCGTGATGAACTGAAAGACCTGGCGTGCCTGGGCTTCTCCACCGATCTGGTGATGCAGTCGTTCTGCCACACCGCGGCGTATCCAAAGCCGATCGACGTGACCACGCACCACACGCTGCCTGACTTCATCATGACCCGCGGCGGCGTTTCCCTGCGTCCGGGCGATGGCATCATCCACAGCTGGCTGAACCGCATGCTGCTGCCGGACACCGTCGGTACCGGCGGCGACTCCCACACCCGTTTCCCGATGGGGATTTCGTTCCCGGCCGGTTCCGGTCTGGTGGCGTTTGCCGCGGCCACTGGCGTGATGCCACTGGACATGCCTGAGTCGATCCTGGTCCGCTTCAAGGGCGAGATGCAACCGGGCATCACCCTGCGCGACCTGGTTCACGCGATTCCTTACTTCGCGATCCAGAAGGGTTTGCTGACCGTCGAGAAGAAGGGCAAGAAAAACGCCTTCTCGGGTCGCATCCTGGAAATCGAAGGCCTGGACAACCTGAGCATCGAGCAGGCATTCGAACTGTCCGACGCCTCGGCCGAGCGTTCTGCCGCAGGTTGCACGATCAAGCTGTCGAAAGAATCGATCACCGAATACCTGAACTCGAACATCACCCTGCTGCGCTGGATGATCGAACAGGGTTACGGCGATCCGCGCACCCTGGAACGTCGTGCTCAAGCGATGGAAGCCTGGGTCGCCAATCCGGAACTCATGGTTGCGGACGCTGATGCCGAGTACGAAGAAATCATCGAGATCGATCTGGCCGACATCAAAGAGCCTGTGCTCTGCGCGCCAAACGATCCGGACGACGCCCGTCTGCTGTCCAGCGTTGCTGGCGAGAAGATTGACGAAGTGTTCATCGGTTCGTGCATGACCAACATCGGTCACTTCCGCGCTGCGGGCAAGTTGCTGGATCAGGTCAAAGGTCAGCTTCCTACGCGTCTGTGGCTGTCGCCGCCGACCAAGATGGACGCTCATCAACTGACCGAAGAAGGCTACTACGGTATCTACGGCAAGGCCGGCGCGCGCATGGAAATGCCGGGCTGCTCGCTGTGCATGGGTAACCAGGCACGTGTGGAGCCGAATTCGACCGTGGTGTCGACGTCGACCCGTAACTTCCCGAACCGTTTGGGTGATGGGGCGAACGTGTATCTGGCGTCGGCTGAGTTGGCGTCTGTGGCGTCGATTCTGGGTCGTCTGCCGACGGTTGAGGAGTATATGGAGTACGCGGGCAAGATCGACAGCATGGCTGCCGATGTTTACCGTTACTTGAGCTTCGATCAGATCGCGGAATTCCGAGAGGCTGCAGCGAACGCTAATATCCCGGTTGTTCAGGCTTAACAGCTGAGACCGTGTTGAGAGAACCCCGCTTCGGCGGGGTTTTTTTATGGGCTTTTTTGCTGGCGCGGGTATTTGGGTTTATGCGAATTTTTGTGGTGACGCTGAAGTTGGCCTAACGGCCAATGGTTTCGCCTTCGGCGACTTACTTTTGAAAAGCACCAAAAGTAAGCAAAAGTGCCTGCTCTCGGTTTGGCCCTTCCTTCGTCAGGGTTCCTTCACTCCGGTCTCGCTCCGTGGGCCCGCCGCCATCCGCCATCCATGGCGGGGGGCGGCTCTCGCGGCATCCATGCCGCTCGGCCCACTCCGCGAGACCTGCGTTCAGCCTGCACCCAAGTCGCGTTTGGCGGTGGCTGGACTTTTTGTGTACGAAGATCAAAAGCAGATCAGAAGCAGATCAGAAGCAGATCAACGGCTTCCCGGCTGAAGCCGGTCCTACGAGCATACGCGCTGCTGTTGGTGGGACCGGCTTCAGCCGGGAAATCGGTTCCACTGACTGCACGCGCTGCTTTTAGTGGGACCGGCTTCAGCCGGGAAGGGGCCGGTGTGGACGACGGCAATTTCACGGCCTGACACGTTGATCGTTCCCACGCTCCGCGTGGGCATGCCTCCCGTGACGCTCCGCGTCACAACGCGCGACGTCCATGCTTTTGGGCGCTGGCGGCGTAGCCATGGCAGCAATTGGCCGCTTAGACTGTGCCCTCTTTCTGTTTTCAAAGGATGAATCCAGTGAATGTTGCTGTCGATCAGGTGGTTATCCATCGTTTTACCGAAGCCCATATCGAAGGTGTCACCGGGTTGTATAACGATCCTGAGGTGTGCCGTCAGGTGCTTCAGATGCCGTATCAGTCGGCCGATGTCTGGCGCAAACGGCTGGCAGGGGCGGATGAGCGCTCATTGAAGCTTGTCGCTCTGCATCAGGGTCAGGTGATCGGCAACATTGGTCTGGAGCAATACGCGCGCATTCGCCAGCGCCATGTCGGCGCGATCGGCATGGGCGTGGCGTCGGGCTGGCACGGTAAAGGCGTTGGGTCGAGACTGATGGCCGCCGTGCTGGAAGTCGCGGACAACTGGATGAACCTGCACCGGGTTGAACTGACCGTATTTGCCGACAACGAAGCCGCCCTGGCCCTCTACCGCAAGTTCGGCTTCGAGACCGAAGGCCGCCTGCGGGACTACGCCATCCGCGACGGCGTCCTCGTCGACGCCATCAGCATGGCGCGATTGAAATAACCGCTCAGCCTTTGGAAGAGCGACGCAGAGCGTCTCGGGATGCATGCCCACGCGGAGCGTGGGAACGATCAACAGCATTCGCGAGCAAGCTCGCTCCCACAGACAAGATGTCCGATCAGCAAAATTGCCAGCGTCCACACTGGCCCCTTCCCGGCTAAAGCCGGTCCCACTAAAAAGCACACCGCGTACACCCTGTGGGACCGGCTTCAGCCGGGAAGCTGTTGATCTGATTTTGATCTGCTTTGCTTTTGATCTTCATACGCAAAAAGCCCAGACACCGCCAAACGCGACTTGGGTGCAGGCTGAACGCAGGTCTCGCGGAGTGGGCCGAGCGGCATGGACGGCGGATGGCGGATGGTGGCGGGCCCACGGAGCGAGACCGGAGTGAAGGAACCCTGACGAAGGAAGGGCCAAACCAGGAGCAAAAGCCCTTGGTTACTTGGGGCTTTATCAAGTAACTCGCCGAAGGCGAAACAGTCTGCCCCCAGGCAGACGCTCTTGACCTTAAAAACAACAAAACAAAAAAGCCCCGCGTCTCTCAACGCGGGGCTTCCTGTTACAGCCGACTAAACCCTCAAACCACAGCCGACTGCCCACTCATCGCCAGATCCAGCAACTCACGGTTAGCGACCGCATACATCGCATAATCGTTGCCGCTCGCCGCACGCAACTCAACCAACATCGCGCGCCAGCGCTCGACCATCGGCAAATGCTGCTCAAGCCACAGACTCAAACGCTCCTCGACATCCGCAGGACCATTCGGCATCTGCAACACCGACACCGTAATCGCCCGCTGCTGCCAATCGATATCATCACGGAACGCCTCACGGGCCAGCGCCTGCCAATTGTTCTCCACCGGCAACGCACTGATCTGCTGCAGATACCACGTCACATCCAGCGAACTGCCCACCGCGAAATACACCTTCGCCACGTCCGCTGCATTCTGACCGGTCACATCAGACGCCTCGATGATCGGCAACAGCGTGTACAGGTGACTCGTACCTGCCACCATCCGCGCCAGCAACTCCGGCACGCCCGCCGCGACGTACTCCTGATAACGCGTCTGCCAGACCTCACGGGTCGGCCCTTCCAGCAACTCGTCCAGCTTCAGACCCAGCGCCGCGATGTGCGGACCGAAGTGCGCCACATCACGGGCCGCGTCCAGTTCATTGCGACGGCTGCGCAGGAACCAGCGCGTCGCGCGACGGCCCAGACGCATCAGCTCATCCATCAACGCCAGCTGAATCTCGGCCGGCACCTTGTAGTCCAGGGACTCGATCTGACGGAACCAGTGCGGGAGGTGGAAAATGTCACGCACGATCACGTAAGCGCCGGCCACGTTGGCTGCGGTCATGCCGGTGGACTCTTTGAGTCGCTGCACGAACGTGATGCCCATGTGGTTGACCAGATCGTTGGCGATCTGCGTGCTGACGATTTCGCGCTTCAGACGGTGACGACGCATCGACTCGGAGAACTTCGCGCCCAGTGACGGCGGGAACGCCGTTTCCATGTCGCGCGCCAGGTAGTCGTCGTCCGGCACACGGGATTCCAGCAGCGCTTCCTTGAGGTCGATCTTGCTGTAGGAAATCAGCACCGACAGCTCGGCCCGGGTCAGGCCCTTCTTCTCGGCGATGCGCTCGGCCAGTTGATCTTCCGCCGGCAGAAACTCGATGGCACGGTCCAGCTTGCCGCGCGCTTCCAGGTCGCTCATCAGGCGCTTGTACTCGGCGATGCGCTCGTAGGCACGGCGCTCCGCCAGGGACAGGGCCTGGGTCTGCTTGTAGTTGTTGCCGAGAACGAGGTTGCCCACTTCGTCGGTCATGCTTTCGAGCAGCAGGTTGCGCTGCTTCTCGGTCATGTCGCCCGCCTGGACCACTTCGTTCAGCAGGATCTTGATGTTCACTTCGTGGTCGGAGCAGTCCACACCACCGGCGTTATCGATGAAGTCGGTGTTGGTCGCGCCGCCCATCAGGCCGAATTCGACACGGCCCAGCTGGGTCATGCCGAGGTTGCCGCCCTCGCCCACCACTTTGCAGCGCAACTGGTTGCCGTTGACGCGCAATGCGTCGTTGGCCTTGTCGCCGACGTCCGCATGGGACTCGGTGCTGGCCTTGACGTAGGTGCCAATGCCGCCGTTCCACAGCAGATCCACCGGCGCCTTGAGCAGCGCGTGCATCAACTCGGTCGGGGTCAGTTTGTCAGCAGTGATGTCGAAGCGCGCTTTCATCTGCGGGGTGATCGCGATGCTCTTCGCGCTGCGCGGGAAGATACCGCCGCCTTCGGACATCAGGCTAGTGTCGTAATCGGTCCACGCCGAACGCGGCAGGTCGAACAGACGCTGACGCTCGACAAAGCTGCTGGCCGGGTCCGGATTCGGGTCGATGAAGATGTGCAGGTGGTTGAAGGCCGCGACCAGTTGCAGCTTGTCGGACATCAACAGGCCGTTACCGAACACGTCACCGGCCATGTCGCCGACGCCGATCACGCTGATGCTGTCCTGCTGCACGTTGATGCCGCGCTCGCGGAAGTGGCGCTGCACGCCGACCCACGCGCCCTTGGCGGTGATGCCCATTTTCTTGTGGTCGTAACCCGCCGAGCCGCCGGAAGCGAAGGCGTCACCAAGCCAGAAACCGTAGTCGATGGCGATACCGTTGGCGATGTCGGAGAAGGTCGCGGTGCCTTTGTCGGCGGCGACGACCAGGTACGGGTCATCGTCGTCGTGGCGCACGACGTTGGCCGGCGGCACCAGGACGCCTTCTTTCAGGTTGTCGGTGATGTCCAGCAAACCGGAAATGAACAGGCGGTAGCAGGCGATCGCTTCGGCCTGGATCTCGTCGCGGGTCCCGGTGGTCGGGAGACGACGGGGCAGGAAACCACCCTTGGCACCGACCGGCACGATGACCGAGTTCTTCACCTGCTGGGCTTTGACCAGACCCAGCACTTCGGTGCGGAAGTCTTCTTCACGGTCGGACCAGCGCAGGCCGCCACGGGCCACGTTGCCAAAGCGCAGGTGGACGCCCTCGACGCGCGGCGAGTAAACGAAGATTTCGAACTTCGGCACCGGCTTCGGCAGCTCGGGGATCAGACGCGGGTTGAACTTGAAGCTGAAGTAGCTCTTGCTCTGGCCGTTGACGTCGGTCTGGTAGAAGTTGGTGCGCATGGTCGCCTTGATCAGGTCAAGGTAGCGACGCAGGATGCGGTCTTCGTTGAGCACTTGCACGCCGTCCAGCGCAGTCAGAATCGCCTGTTCCAGACGCTGCTGCATGTCGTCGAGGTCGCCGCCGCTCAGCTTGCGCGCCAGATAGAAGCGGGTCTTGAACAGACGCGTCAGCTCGCGAGCGATATCGGCGTGGTTGTTCAGCGTGCTGGCGATGTAACCCAAATCAAAGCCCAGACGGATCTGCTTCAGGTAACGCGCGTAGGCACGCAGCAGCGCCACGTCGCGCCACGGCAAACCGGCCGTCAGCACCAGGCGGTTGAAGGCGTCGTTCTCGGCCTCGCCACGAACGATGTGGACGAAGGCGTCCTGCAGCGTGTCGTTGAGCTGTTGCAGGTCCAGGTTCAGACCTTCGCCGTAGGTGAACGCAAAATCGTGAATCCAGAACTCGCGGCCGTTGGTGTGGCGCAGGCGGTACGGGAATTCACCGAGTACGCGCAAGCCTAGGTTTTCCAGAATCGGCAGAACGTCGGACAGCGCCAGCGGCGTGTCGGCGTGGTACAGCTTGCAGTGCAGCTGCGCCTTGTCGCCCGACAGCGGCTGATAAAAGCTCATCACCAGCGGATTGGCTTCGGACAGGCTCAGCACGTGTTGCATGTCGACCACGGCGGAGTGCGCGGCGAAACGCTCGCGGTAGCCGGCCGGGAAACCTTTCGGGAAATCGGCCAGGACATTGGTGCCCTGGGCTTCGCCGAAGCTTTCGATGACCAGACTGGCGTAGTCGTCTTTCCACGAACGGCAAGCCTGGATAACTTCGTTTTCCAGCTGCAGCGGGTCGATGTCTAGGGCGACTTTCGGGTCCACACGCAGAATCAGCTGCACGCGCGCCAGCACCGACTCGGAGAAGAACGTCCAGAACTCGCAGTCAGTGGCTTTCAGGCGATCCATCAGCACTTGCTGGATCTTCTGACGGACCTCGGTGGAGTAGACGTCGCGCGGCACGTAGGCCAGGCAGTAGCAGAAACGGCCGTACGGGTCCTTGCGCAGGAACACGCGAATCTTGTTGCGCTCCTGGATCTGCACGATCGACATGACGGTGGTGAACAGTTCGTCCACCGGGGTCTGGAACAGGTCGTCGCGCGGCAGCACTTCAACCACTTGCGCCAGTTCCTTGCCCAGGTGCGCCTTGGCGTCGAACCCGGAGCGGCGTTCGACTTCGGCGACCTTGCGGCGGATGTACGGAATGGCGCGCACGCTTTCGCCATACACCGACGAGGTGTACAGGCCCATGAAGCGCGATTCCTTGATGACGTTGCCGTCGGCGTCAATCTGGCGGATCGACACGTAGTCCGGGTAGGCCGGGCGATGCACACGGCTCGGGTGCGCGGCTTTGGCGAACGACAGCAGGGTCGGCTCTTGCAGATACTTCACTGCATAGCCTTCGATGTGCAGGTCATCGGCTGTGAGGCCGGCGCGCAGCAATTTGGTCAGGCCAAGGAAGGACGACGGGTCGTACTGGAGCTGACCGCCCTCGCCTTCGTTGCTGACGGTGAATTCTTCATAGCCGAGGAAGGTGAAGTGGTTGTTCACCAGCCATTCGAGGAACACTTTGACCTCGGATTTCTCCTCCGGGTCGATGTTGTATTCGGTGGCGTCGATGCCGGCCAGCAGCTCGTGGAGCTTGGCTTTCATCGGCTCGAAGTCTTCAACGGCAACGCGGACTTCGCCCAGCACCTGCTCCAGTTCGCGGGCAAGCACGTTCAGCTCCGCGGCATTGGCGCAACGGTCGATCTCCAGGTACATCAACGATTCTTGCAGCACGCCGTCGCCGCTGGTGCCTTTTGGCAGCAGTTCGAGCAACTGGCCTTTCTCGTCCCGACGCACGCTGAGCACGGTGGTCTGCAGCGTGTGGATGCTGTAGCCGCGGCGGTTCAGTTCGGTACGCACCGAGTCGACCAGGAACGGCAGGTCGTGGTGCAGCACTTCGACGGCGGTGTGGGTGGACTGCCAGCCGTGACGTTCGTAATCGGGGTTGTAGACCCGCACTTCAGGGGTGCCGTGCTCGAAGTGTTCGAGCAGGCGCCAGGCCGAGAGGGTGCAACCGGCCAGGTCAGAGAGTCTGCGCTGGGTGAGTTCGTCGAGGGAGATGATGCCGAAGAATTGGTCGGCGAACAGCGCCACTTGTGGCAGTGCCTGTTCGCTGATGTGCTGAGCCAGTGCCGCTCGCAGTTGGTGCTGGAAGTCGGACTTGCTGGCTGCGGTGAAGAACGCCATCTGTGGTACTCCGATTGGCTTGAGCTTTTATATAGGAGAGATGCGTGTGTCGGGTGGAGCGTGTTCGTTTGTCACGTTTGCGTATGGTCGATGATAGTCAGCATAACGTGACAGGGGGCGTCGCGTTTCGCGTTGCCTGTTTTACTAACGCTTTTGGTGTGTGTGCCGTCACATTTGTTCGGCTCTGGTGCAGCTTAACGAGTGGCGCCCTGAATCTGCTTGCGATGCTGCGACATATTCGGACATCGGGTTGCAGGCTTCGGGTTGAGGGGACTGGTTGAGGGGACTGATTTATTTACAGTGCTTCATCGTAAATTAATCTGTCCCCGGATCTGCGGCGTTGCTCAGTGCGACAGGATCAAGGGCGTCTGCCTAAGGGCAGACTGTTTCGCCTTCGGCGATTTACTTTTAAAAAGCACTAAAAGTAACCAAAAGTGCCTGCTCTCGGTTGGGCCCTTCGTTCCTCAGGGTTCCTTCACTCCGGTCCCGCTCCGTGGGCCCGCTGCCATCCGCCATCCTTGGCGGGGGGCAGCTCTCGCCGCATCCATGCGGCTCGGCCCACTGCGCGAAACCTGCGTTCAGCCTGCACCAAAGTCGCGTTTTGTGGTGACTGAGCTTTTTGCGTATGAAGATTAAAAGCGCGTTTAAGCAGATCAAAAGCTTCCCGACTGAAGCCGGTCCTACGGTCAGCGCCAATCCCACTGGAAGTACGCGATGCTTTTTAGTGGGACCGGCTTTAGCCGGGAAGAGGCCAGTTTGTGCGCCATCAATTTCGCGGTTGATCGTTCCCACTGGATGC
>NZ_FOHW01000031.1:44388-66341 GCF_900111735.1 Pseudomonas graminis
GGACCGGCTTTAGCCGGGAAGAGGCCAGTTTGTGCGCCATCACCCCTGAGCCGGCTTGCTGGCGAACGCGGTGGGTCAGGTTCACCCAACCGTTACCCTGATCGCAAACAGCAATCTTCAGCAAATCTCCCGCAGGACTGGCAAAATCCCACCCTGCCCTGAACCACGCCAGAGGAATCGCCGCCATGCAAATGACCACCGACAGTTTCATCTATAACCCATGCGACGAGGAGGAAGATGATATGGCGCTGGCCTGTTGCCATGGCAGCAGCACCGGCGATCTGTTTCTGCTCGCGCGTTTTCCTGATGAGGATGAGGTCGATATCACGTTTCGTGACGACACCATTCACGTCGAAGACAACATCACCGTCACCCTGAGCGCCACCCGGCTGCTGGTCGAAATCGACGCCGCCGACGCCAAGCCCCTTGGCGGCGATACCGCGTATGAGATCACCCACAGCACCCCCGCCAATGAATTGGCCGAGCTGGACGCCACGCTGCGGATCATCCTCAAGGATGTCGGAACGTACGTCAGCCCGATCAGTTGAGCCCCCCGCCGGCACCGGGCGCCAATTGACGCAAATGTAAGACAGTTCTTGTTTTTGCCCGGTCCTTTGCTGAAAAGCCGAAAAAACCCGCCGACCGATTAGTCGGCGCCCCTGCGATGGATTAAAGTAACGCCCCCAGCTTCGGCGCCCTTTGGCGCTGCTGCCTCTCCTGCCAGGAACTGTCATCGATGGAACATCGTGAAGCGTTGATCGCGCTGCGGACCTTTCTCTCCACCCAGATTCTCGGGCAGGAGAAACTGGTTGAGCGCTTGCTGATCGCGCTGTTGGCCGACGGCCACATGCTTGTCGAAGGCGCGCCGGGTCTGGCGAAGACCAAGGCGATCAAAGAGCTGGCGGAAGGCATCGAAGCGCAATTCCACCGAATTCAGTTCACCCCCGACCTGCTCCCGGCCGACATCACCGGCACCGAGATCTATCGCCCGGAAACCGGCAGTTTCGTGTTCCAGCAAGGTCCCATCTTCCACAACCTGGTGCTCGCTGACGAAATCAACCGCGCGCCGGCCAAGGTGCAATCGGCCTTGCTGGAGGCCATGGCCGAGCGCCAGGTCAGTGTCGGGCGCAGCACCTACGACCTGTCGCCGCTGTTTCTGGTGATGGCGACGCAGAACCCCATCGAGCAGGAAGGCACTTACCCGCTGCCCGAAGCGCAGCTCGACCGTTTTTTGATGCACGTCAAGATCGGCTTCCCGGACGCCACCGTCGAACGCAAGATCCTCCAGCAGGCCCGCGGCGAAGCGCTCAATGGCGAAACCAAGCCCGAGCGTCGGGTCAGCCAGCAGGCGATTTTCGCGGCGCGCAAGGAAATCCTCGGCCTGTACATGGCCGATGCCGTTGAGGAATACCTGGTGCAACTGGTGATGGCGACCCGCACGCCGGCCAAGTTCGATGCCGAGCTGGCCGAGTGGATCGGTTATGGCGCCAGTCCCCGGGGTTCGATTTCCCTGGACCGCTGCGCACGGGCCCACGCCTGGCTGGCCGGGCGCGATTTCGTCAGCCCCGAAGACATTCAGGCGATGGTCTTCGACGTGCTGCGCCACCGCATCATCCTGTCGTTCGAAGCGGAAGCGGCGGGCATCGATCAAGACCGTGTGATCCAGCGCATTCTCGACGTCGTAGCCGTCGCCTGACCCCATGCAACCCTATCTGATCTCCCAACCGGGCATTCGCATCAGCCTCGCCGAGCTGATTGAAATGCGTCATCGCGTGCGGGAAGTGCAGCTGTTTTCCACGCCCAGCCAGCGCAGCCCGCTGATCGGCCTGCACCACTCCAAACTGCGCGGACGCGGGGTCGACTTCGATCAGGTCAGGGTCTATCAGGCCGGCGACGACGTCAGGACCATCGACTGGCGCGTCACCGCACGCACCCAAGAGCCCCACACCAAACTGTTTCACGAGGAACGCGAGCGGCCGATTTTCATCATGGTCGAGCAAAGCCGCCGCCTGTTTTTCGGGTCAGGACTGATGTTCAAGTCAGTCCTCGCCGCCCAGGCCGCCGCGCTGGTCGGCTGGGCCGCGCTGGGCCACAACGACCGGGTCGGCGGGCTGGTGTTCGGTGACAACGAGCATTACGAGATCAAACCGCGACGCAGCAAGCAAAGCCTGCTGCAACTGCTGAACCGGCTGGTGCGGGTCAATCAGTCGCTGCACACCGAAGCCGCTGCCGACCGCGACACGTTCGGCGTGGCCCTGCGCCGCGCGCGGGAGGTGATGCGTCCGGGCAGTCTGGCGATCATTCTGTGCGACGAGCGCGCGTTGTCCGACTCGGCCGAACAGCAACTGGCGTTACTGTCACGGCACTGCGATCTGTTGCTGCTGCCGCTCTCCGACCCGCTGGATCACGCCTTGCCCGCTGCCGGGCTGCTGCGCTTTGCCGACCGCGGCGCGCACCTGGAGCTCGACACCCTGAGCGCCGACCTGCGCCAGAGCTACCGTGCTCAGGGCGAGGCGCGTCAGGCGCGCTGGGAACTGCTGGCGCAGAAGCTGCGCGTGCTGATGATGCCGCTGAGCACCCAACGTGAAATGGTCGAGCAACTTCGCGAATACCTCAACGGCCAGCGCCCGGTAAAACAGCCATGAGTGCGCTGGACCAGTTGCAACCGCTGATCCTGCCGGAGCCGGTCGGGTTCTGGCCGCCAGCGCCGGGCTGGTGGCTGCTGCTGATCCTGCTGCCGGCGCTGGGCTACGGCCTGTGGCGCGCGCGCAGGCTGCTGCCAAAAAAGTCCAGCGTTGAGACCGCCGAGGCATTGGACCCCTTGCGCCAGGCCGCACTGGTCGAACTCGCACAGATGCCCAAACCCTACGACGGCGCTCCGGCCGGTGCCTGGCTGCAACAGATCAACGGCCTGCTCAAACGCCTGTGCCGCAATCACTACCCCTACAGCCAGAGCCACACCCTCAACGGCCGCAAATGGCTGGCGTTTCTCGACAACCGCTGCCCGGCCGCCGGCCTGACGCGCTGGATGATCCTCGTCGAGGGTGCTTACAAGCCGGAATGCAAACTCGATGACAAGGCCATCAACGGCCTGACCCAGTCGGTCGAGACCTGGATTCGCAAGCATGTTTGAATTCGCCTGGCCGTGGCTTTTTGCCCTCCTCCCGCTGCCGTGGCTGATGCGCTTGGTGCTGCCCGCAGCGGACAGTGGCGAAGCGGCGCTGAAAATCAGCTTTCTCCCCGAGCTGGAAGGCCTCGCCGGGCGCCGTGCACGAACCCGTTTGCCGGGCTGGCGGCGTCAGTTGCCATTCATGACCGTGTGGCTCCTGCTGCTGGTCGCTGCCGCCCGCCCGCAATGGCTGGGCGAGCCGTTGCCGGTTGCTGCCAGTGGTCGCGATCTGCTCGTCGCAGTGGATGTGTCGGGATCGATGGATTACCCGGACATGGTCTGGAAAAACGACGAAGTCAGCCGGCTGACACTGGTGAAGACGCTGCTGGGGGACTTTCTTGAACACCGCCAGGGCGATCGCATCGGCCTGATTCTGTTCGGCAGTCAGGCGTATCTGCAGGCGCCGCTGACCTTCGACCGCAAGACCGTGCGCGTCTGGCTGGACGAAGCGCGGATCGGCATTGCCGGCAAGAACACCGCCATCGGCGACGCGATCGGTCTGGCGTTGAAGCGTCTGCGCCAACGCCCGGCCCAGAGCCGCGTGCTGATTCTGGTCACCGACGGCGCCAACAACGCGGGGCAGATCGATCCGAGAACTGCCGCGCGTCTGGCCGCCAGCGAAGGTGTGAAAATCTACCCGATCGGCATCGGCGCAGATCCCGATAAAGGCGCCACCAGCATTCTCGGCCTCAACCCCAGCCTTGATCTGGACGAGCCCGCGCTGCGGGAAATCGCTGCGCTCAGCGGTGGGCAGTATTTCCGCGCCCGCAACGGCGCCGAACTCGCCGGCATCGGCAAGGCGCTGGACCGCCTTGAGCCGGTCGCACAGCAGCCGACCCAGGCACGTCCGGCCCGGGCGCTTTATCACATGCCGTTGTCGATGGCCTTGTTGCTGAGCCTTCTGCTGGTCGTCCAGGAGCGCTGGCCGAACAACCCGGTTTATCGCTTTTTTGCGCGCGGGCCGACGTTTGCGCAGGGCACGCAGTGGCGTCAGCGCTTGAAGCGCCTGACGAGGCGCCCATGATCGAATTCTTCTCCGGTCTCTGGCCCCATTGGTCACGCCCTGCCTGGCTGCTCCTGCTGCCCGCGCTCGGCTGGCTGTTATGGCGGCTATGGAATCGGCAGAAGCGCGTCGGGCGCTGGCAGATGATTTTGCCCAGCGCCTTTCATTCCGCCCTGCTCAGCGGTGGCGGCGGTCGGGAAAGCAAGTTGCCGTGGTTGGTACTGGGTCTCGGCTGGTTGCTGGCGGTACTGGCGCTGCTCGGCCCGAGCTGGCAGCGCGTCGAGCAGAACAGCCAGCGGCCGGTCGATCCACTGGTGGTGATGCTCGAGCTGACCCCGGAGATGCTCGCCGCTGACAGCCCGCCCACCCGGCTTGAACAGGCGCGGCGCAAGGTGCTAGATCTGTTGCAGGCGCGCAGCGATTCACAGACCGCGATCATCGTGTATGCCGGTAGCGCCCACACCTTGGTGCCGTTGTCGGATGATCTGGCGACCAGCAAGAACCTGCTGGATGCGATCAAGCCGTCGATCATGCCCGAAACCGGCCGCCGTGCAGAGCTGGCCGTGCGCAAAGCGCTGGATTTGCTCGAACAGGGCGACCTCGGTCAAGGGCGGCTGCTGTGGATCGGTTCGTCCCTCAGCGACGCTGAACGTCAGGGAATTCGCGCCGCGATGACCGGCCGCGACGCTCCGCCTTTATTGATGCTCGGCGTCGGCACCGCCGAAGGCGCTCCGGTCACCCAGGAGAAAGGCGGTTTTCTGAAGGACGCCCAGGGCGGCATCCTTGTGCCGCGTCTGGACGGGCCGGTGCTCAAGGATTTCGCCGACAGCATGGGCGGTCGCTACACTTCGCTGCGTCTGGACAACCAGGACCTCAATGACCTGGGCCTGCTCGACGGTCCCAAGAGCCTGATCAGCCAGGGCCAGAAAGTGCGTCTCGACCGCTGGGCCGACCAGGGCTACTGGTTGCTGCTGCCCCTTCTGCTGCTGGCCGGATGCGCCGGGCGACGCGGCTGGCTATTGTGTTTGCCGTTGCTGTTGATGGCCGTGCCGCAACCCAGCTATGCCTTCGGTTTCGACGACCTGTGGAGCCGGCCCGATCAACAGGGCGAACACTTGCTCAAGCGTCATCACGCGGCGGAAGCCGCGCGGCATTTCGAAGACCCGCAGTGGCAAGGCGTTGCGCTGTATCAAGCCGGTGACTACGCCGGCGCCGTCCAGCGCTTTGCCCAGGGCAGCAGCGCCGCCGACCACTACAATCGCGGCAATGCGCTGGCCCGAAGCGGTGAGCTGGAAGCTGCCATCGACGCCTATGAACAGGCACTGGAGCGTCAACCGGACTTCCCGGCGGCGCTGGCCAACAAGGCGTTGGTGGAGCAGGTGCTGGCGCAGAACAAAGCGTCGAATCAGGCGAAAGCCGACGAGAAGGCGAAGACTGACGAGAATGCCGACAATGCCCGCGATGGCAATGCCGGACAGTCGTCATCGAGCGCGCCGTCAGCGGCGCAGGATGCCAATGCCGAGCGCTCGGCCAGCGATCAGCAAAGTGCCGCCGACGAGCAGGTTTCCGGCGCAGGATCCGACAGCGATGAGCCTGTGAGTGCCTCCGGCAAACCGGCCGACGGACAGATCGATGGCGAGCAGAAACAGGCGCTCGAACAATGGCTGCGGCAGATCCCCGACGAACCCGGTGAACTGTTGCGGCGCAAATTCTGGTACGAACAACAGCAGCATCAGGAAAAGACCCGATGAGTCGTCTGCACAGGTTGCTGATCGCAGGAATGTTGTGCCTGTTCGCCCTAGTGGCGCAACTGGCACAGGCCGACAGCGCAGGCTCCACGCTGCAATCCAGCGTTGACCGCACGCGCGTCAACACCGGCGAAACCGTTGAGCTGACCCTTGAAACCGACGACGCGACCGTCTTCGGCAGACCGGACATGAGCGCGCTGGACGCCGACTTCGAGGTGCGCGACACCCGCCAGCTCAACAGCCTGACCACGCTGGAAGGCAACGTCCACGCGACGACCCGCTGGCTGATCACGCTGATGCCGCGCCACAGCGGCTCGATCGAAATCCCGTCGCTGAAGCTGGGCGAAATGACCAGCCAGCCAATCGTGCTGCAAGTGGTCGATGTCGGCCCCGTCGCCCAAGGGCAGGAGCAGAAGCTCGCGCCCGTGTTCATGGAGGCGAGCCTGGATCAGGACAGCGTGTATGTTCAGGCGCAGGTCTTGCTCACCGTGCGCATCTACCACTCGGTGTCGCTGTTCGACGACAGCAGCCTGACCCCGCTGCAAGTGCCGGATGCGCGCATTGAAAAGCTCGGCGACACGCGCACGTACGAGAAGCAGATCAACGGCACTCGCCACGGCGTCATCGAGATGCGCTACGCGCTGTATCCGCAGCACAGCGGGAAGCTGATCATCCCGGCCCAGGCTTTCAGCGCCACGCTGGTTCAGGACACCACCGACGCCAGTGCGGCCGCCGCCATGGCGCCGGGCGCAATCGCCAGTGGGCCGAAACCGGGCCGATTGATGCACGTGACGTCGCTGCCCCTGACCCTCGACGTCAAGCCGCAACCGGCGCACTACCCCGCCGACACGCCATGGCTGCCGGCGCGCAGCGTCAGCCTCAGTGAAAAATGGAGCCCGGAACCTGCCCACAGCCAGGTTGGTGACTCCCTAACCCGCACCTTGCAACTGAAGGCCGAAGGCTTGTCGAGCGCGCAATTGCCGCCGCTGCCCGCCACCGACGTCAGTGCATTGCGGCGCTACCCCGATCAGCCGCAACTGAGCAATCAGCCCGGCGAGCGCGGCTTGACCGGCGTACGCGAGGAGCGTGAGGCGCTGGTGCCCAATCGTCCTGGCGCCATCGAAATTCCCGCAGTGGATCTGGTCTGGTGGAACACCCAGGAAGATCACCTGGAGCACAGCGCCCTGCCCGCCCGCACCTTGCAGGTCAGCCTCAACCCGGCGTTTGCGGTGGACACGCCAGTGAGCGACAACAGCAATGTGACGGTGATCGGCCCGCCGGTGTGGCCGTGGCAGTTGAGCACGGTGCTGTTGAGCTTCACCACGCTGCTGGGCTTCGGCCTGTGGTGGCGCGGTCGCTGGCAACCGGCGCTGGCCCGGGTCGCGCAAACGGGGCCGAGTCCGCGTACAGTGCTCGACGATCTGAAACGCGCGTCTCTGGCCAACGACCCCCACGCCACCCGACAGGCGCTGGACGCCTGGGCCCGACAGCAGCCGGAAACCCTGGCCGACATGGCCGCGCGCTTCGTGCCGCTGTCCCATGCGCTGGACGGACTGAATGGCGCGCTGTACAGCGAGACCGAAAAACTGTGGCTGGGCGAAGACCTATGGCGCGCCGTCAAAGCGCTGCCCGCCATCGAGAACCCCCAGGACCCGAGCGGAGGCGACAGCTTGCCGCCGCTTTACCCGAAATGATGCAATTGCTCTTTCTCCCTGTAGGAGCGTGGCTTGTCCCGCGATCTGGCGCGCAGCGGCAGCAGAACCTGCCCGCGCGGTGTGTCATGGTCATCTCGATAAGCGACTTTTTTACGACCGGTCCCCGGTCGATCGCGGGACAAGCCACGCTCCTACAAAGGACGCCGCTGCCGGCGCCACGTATTTAAACCAAGGTACCCCCATGCGTCTGTTCCACACCTCCGACTGGCACCTCGGCCAGAACCTTCATGGTCAGGAGCGAGATTTCGAACACGCCAGCTTTCTGACCTGGCTGCTGGCCCGCCTGGCCGAGCGCAAACCGGATGTTCTGCTGATCGCCGGCGACATCTTTGACACGGTCAATCCGCCGGTCAAATCCCAGGAGCGCCTGTACGACTTCATCGTCAGCGCCCACGAACAGAACCCGCAGCTGACCATCGTCATGATCGCCGGCAATCACGACTCCGGCTCGCGGATCGAATTGCCCGCGCCACTTATGCGACGCCTGCGCACCCACGCGCTGGGCCGGGTGCTCTGGCTCGATGATGGCGTGCTGGATGTCGACCGCCTGCTGCTGCCGCTGAGTAACGCCAAGGGCAAAGTCCTCGGCTGGTGCCTGGCGCTGCCATTCCTGAGGCCTGCCGAAGTGACGGGCGCGGCATTGGGCGACAATTATTTGCGCGGCATCGGACAAGTCCATGAAATGCTCATCGCAGCGGCCAACCAGCGGCGCAAGAAAGGCCAGGCGCTGATCGCCATCAGCCACGCGCACATGGCCGGCGGCTCGGTGTCGGAAGACTCCGAACGCAGCCTGATCATCGGCAACGCCGAAGCCCTGCCCGCCAGCCTGTTCGGCGAGAGCATCACCTACGTCGCCCTCGGGCATCTGCACAAACCCCAGCGGGTCAACGGCGAGGACCGCATTCGCTACAGCGGTTCGCCCATCCCCCTGTCGTTTTCGGAAATCGGCTACCAGCATCAGATCCTCGAAATCGAGTGCGACGGCGACAAGCTGGTCAGCGTCAAACCCCTGCTGATTCCCCGCGCCGTCAACCTGCAAAGAGTCGGCCCGGCGCCACTGGCCGAGCTGTTGCTGCAACTGCGGGATCTTCCGGACATCGATCTGCTGGCCGACGTCGACCGTCAGCCGTGGCTCGAAGTCCGTGTGCGTCTGGACGAGCCGCAGCCCGACCTGCGCAACCAGATCGAAGCCGCACTGGAAGGCAAGGCTGTGCGACTGGTGCGCATCGCCGCCGAATACGCCGGCAAGGGCGGTCGTGATGAAGACGCCAATCAAGACCTGATCGAACTGGACCAGCTGAGCCCGCAGGAACTGTTCAGCCGTGCATGGCAGGACAACTACGGCAGCGAAGTGGATGAGCAGACGCTGCAAGACTTCGCGACCCTGCTTCAGGACGTGCAGCTGGAGAGCGAACAGCCATGAAAATCCTCGCCATTCGCCTGAAAAACCTCGCCTCGCTGGCCGGTCCGTTCGAGCTGGATTTCACCGCCGAGCCCCTCGCCAGCGCCGGCCTGTTCGCCATCACTGGTCCCACCGGCGCGGGCAAAAGCACGCTGCTGGACGCCCTCTGCCTGGCGCTGTTCGGCGCGATTCCCCGGCTCAACAACATCGGCCAGTCCCGCGTGCCGGAGATCGACGGCGACATCAGCACCAACGACCCGCGCAACCTGCTGCGTCGCGGCACCGGCAGCGGTTACGCCGAAGTGGATTTCGTCGGCATCGACAAGCGCCGGTATCGCGCGCGCTGGGAAGCCAACCGCGCCCGCGACAACGCCACGAAAAAACTCCAGGCCAGCCGCCAGACGCTGATCGATCTGGACAGCGAGCAGATTCTCAGCACGCAGAACAAGACCGAGTACAAGACCCTGCTGGAGGCGCGCCTGGGGCTGAACTTCGAGCAGTTCACCCGCGCGGTGATGCTCGCGCAAAGTGAGTTCAGCGCCTTCCTCAAGGCCGACGACAAAGACCGCAGCGAGCTGCTGGAAAAGCTCACCGACACGGCGATCTACAGCCAGCTGGGCCGTCGCGCCTACAGCAAAAGCAAGGAAGCCGAGGAAGCACTGAAAACCCTCCAGGCCCAGGCCGGCACGTTGACGCCGATGGAGCCTGAGCAGCGCGCCGAGCTTGAGCAGCGCTTCAACGACGCCCAACAGCAGCTGAAACTGCAACAGGCGCAACTGCGCCAGCTGGAGCTCAAGCAGCAGTGGTTCAAGGAATTGAATCGCCTGCGCGACAGCCATCAGGCGGCCAACGAACAGCTCGCCAGCGCCCAGCTGACGTGGGACGGCCACAGCGCCGATCGTCAGCAGCTTGCGCTACTGGAGCGTCTGGCGCCCCAGCGGCATCTGTTCAGTCAGCGGTCCAGGCTTCAGGCTCAGCTCGCGCCGCTGACCGCTGCGATTCAGGCCCATCAGCTCAAGCAAACCGGACTGGATGCGCGCATCGCCGAGCTCGACAGCACACGCCTCAGCGCCGACGGCGCGTTGCAGCAGGCGCAGGAACAACTGCTCAACGCGCGGCCGGCCCTGAGTGAAGCCTTCGAGCAACAGGCCCAGCTCAATCATCTGAATCAGGAGCTGCAACAGCTCGGCGAGCAGGCACGCGCCGCGCAGCAGGCCAGCACCGAAGGTCAGTCGACCCTTGAGCAAATGGCCGAGCAGCAGCGGCAGGTCGAAGCACGTTTGCAGTCCATCGCCGAGCAACTGGAGCAAAGCGCATCGCTGACCACCTTGAGTCAGTCATGGAGCGCCTACCGACCGCGTCTGCAGCAAACCGTACAACTTAGCGCGCGCCTGATTCAGGGCCGTGCCGAACTGCCGCAGTTGGAGAAAAACGCCACCCTTGCCGAACAGACCCTAAGCGAGCGCCGCAGCGCCTTGCAGGCGCTGTACGACGACGCCGAGGTCAAGGCCGATGCGGTGAGCAACGAGATCGAACGGCTGGGGCAACTGCTGCAGGACAACCGCCAGCAGCACAACGCAAGCGACTCGCTCGAACGATTGTGGCAGCGCCATCAGGACGTAGCTGTCCGTTTGCTGGATGTGCAAACCCGCCAGCAGCAGGCCACCGAGCGTCGTGCCCAAGGCATCGCCCAAGGCCTGAAACTCAAAGCCGAACATGAAGCCGCCGAGCAGGCGCTGAAGGTCACCGTTGAACTGCTGCAACGCCAGCGTCTGGCCCGCAGCGCCAGTGTCGAGCAACTGCGCGAACAATTGGTCGATCAGCAACCGTGCCCGGTGTGCGGCAGCGAAGAACATCCGTATCACCAGTCCGAGGCGCTGCTTGAAGCGCTGTCGGGTCACGACGACGGCGAAGAAGCACGCGCCCGGCAAACCGTCGGGCAGCTCAGCGAAAAGCTCGCCGAGCTGCGCGCCGAAGTTGCTGAGCTGAACAATCAGCTCAAGCAGTCCAAACCGCAGCAGGACCAACTGGCCGAACAGCTGCAAACCCTGGCGCCTGAGCTGGAAGCTCACCCACTGCATCCGCGCTTGCTGGAGCAACCCGAGCACCTGCGCGGCGACTGGCTGAGCGAACGTCTGCATCAATTGGCTCAGGACATCCAGACCGCCGAGCAGCGCCAGACCCGTCTGCTGAAAGTGCAACGGGATGCCGAATCCCTGCAGCAGCAGGTGCTCGATGCCCGCGAGGCCAGTCAGCAGGCGATGAAGCTGCTGGACGATCAGCAACGCCACATCGCTGTGGACAACCAGGAGTTCGAAGCGGCGCTACAGGAGTTCGAGCCCCTGCTCCCCGCTGAAAGCCTGACGCAATGGCGCGAGTCGGCGACCCAGAGCTTCATGCAGCTGGATAACGACATTGCCGCGCGCGTCGAGCAGCTCGACCAGCAGAAGGCCGAGCAGCAAGAGCACAGCGAGCGGGCGCAAAAACTGGAGCGCGAGCAGATTGCCCAGCAAAGTCGAGAGACAGAACATCAAAAGGTGCAAGCGCAACTCGATGCTCGTCAGCAGAAGCAACAGACGGTGCAACAGCATCTGGCACAGACCCTCGGCGAGCACGCATCGCCCGAGCGCTGGCAGCACGCCCTTGAGCACGCGGTCGAGCAAGCGCGAGAGGCTCAGGCCGCTATCGCCCACGAACTTCAGGCGGCGCGCAGCGAGCTGATCAAGCTGACCGCAGAACTGGAGGGCGAACAACAGCGCTTGCAGGCCCTTGAACAGGAACTGGCAGAACTCGAGCGGCAGATCGCCGAGTGGCGCAGCAGCCACCGCGAGCTCGACGATGCCGCGCTTGAAGCCTTGCTGGGGCTGAGCGACGACAGCGTCAGCGGGTTGCGTCAGCAATTGCAGTCCAGCGAAAAAGCCCTGGAGCAATCCAGGGTTCTGGTGGCAGAGCGCGCGGCGCAGTTGCAGCAGCATCAGGCCCAGCACAGTGACAGTGGCGACGCCGAGCAGTTACTCGCCGCGTTGACCGAAGCGCAGGCGCAATCGGTGGTTCAGGATCAGCTGTGCGCCGACCTGCGCGCCCAGGTCAGCGAAGACAACCGCCGTCGCGACGCGAGCAGCGAGCTGCAAGAGCGCATCACCCACGCGCACGCTGAATACCAGCGCTGGGCCCGACTCAACGCGTTGATCGGCTCGGCCACCGGCGACACGTTCCGCAAGATCGCCCAGGCCTACAACCTTGATCTGCTGGTGCACCACGCCAACGCGCAACTCAAGCAACTGGTGCGTCGCTATCGCCTGAAACGCGGTGGCAGCATGCTCGGCCTGCTGGTCATGGACACCGAAATGGGCGACGAACTGCGCTCGGTTCACTCGCTCTCGGGCGGGGAAACGTTCCTGGTCTCCCTCGCCCTGGCGTTGGGTTTGGCGTCCATGGCTTCAAGCACGCTGAAGATTGAATCGCTGTTCATCGACGAAGGCTTCGGCAGCCTCGACCCCGAATCCCTGCAACTGGCGATGGACGCCCTCGACGGGCTGCAAGCCCAGGGCCGCAAGGTCGGGGTGATCTCCCACGTGCAGGAAATGCACGAGCGAATCCCCGTGCAGATTCAGGTGCGGCGTCAGGGCAATGGCCTGAGCACCGTCGAGGTCAGCAGCGGCTAATCCGTTTTTTCACGACGCACGGACACGCCTGATGGCGTTTCTGTGCAACCCTGTACCCCTTGCGCGACAGTCGCGCCAAACTCGAAAGAAGGTAAACCACGTGGCAAATTCCAAAGTATTTTTCGACATCACTGCCAACGACGAGCCAATGGGCCGCATCGTCATGGAACTGCACAACGACGTCGTTCCGAAAACCGCTGAAAACTTCCGTGCCCTGTGCACCGGCGAGAAAGGCGACGGCCTGAGCTACAAGGGTTCGTCGTTCCACCGCGTGATCCAGAACTTCATGCTGCAGGGCGGTGACTTCACCAACCACAACGGCACCGGCGGCAAGTCCATCTACGGCAACAAGTTCGAAGACGAAAATTTCACCCTCAAGCACACCGCCCCAGGTGACCTGTCGATGGCCAACGCTGGCCCGAACACCAACGGCAGCCAGTTCTTCATCACCACCATCGTCACCGAATGGCTGGACGGCAAACACGTCGTGTTCGGCAAAGTCGTTGAAGGCATGGACGTGGTCAAGGCCATCGAAGCGCTGGGTTCGCAATCCGGCCGCACCAGCAAGAAAGTCGTCATCGCCGACTGCGGCGAACTGACCGAGGCCTGAGTATGACGTCGGCGCCTCATGCTGAACTGACGGCGCCGACGCTCTACTCGTTCCGCCGCTGCCCCTACGCCATGCGCGCTCGCATGGCGCTGGGGTATTGCGGCGTACCGGTGGCCACGGTGGAGGTCAGCCTCAAAGCCAAACCGGCCGAGATGCTCGAACGCTCACCAAAAGGCACGGTGCCGGTGCTGGTGCTGCAAGACCGGGTGCTGGAGCAAAGTCTGGACATCATGGGCTGGGCCCTGGCGCAGCATGACCCGGACGATTGGTCCCTGGCCCAGGACCCTGACGGGCAGCGGCAGATCGCCGAGCTGATCGCGGAAAACGACAGCAGGTTCAAGCAGGATCTGGATCACTACAAATACGCCGTGCGTTATCCCGAATTCACCCAGGAACAATACCGCCAGCGGGGAGAGAGGTTTCTGCGCAGGCTGAACGAATTACTGGCGTCACGGGACTTTCTGATCACCGATCGACTGACCCTGGCCGACATCGCCATAGCGCCGTTCATACGGCAGTTCTGCGCGGTGGATGCGGACTGGTTCTGGCAAAGCCCCTACCCTCACCTGCAAGGCTGGTTACAGCGATTTCTCGCATCGGACCTGTTCATCACCGCGATGGCCAAGGGCTGACTGCAGCCGCGTTTGTTAATTGCTAAACCACTTCGCCGCCCACTTCGCTACGCCACTTCCAACTGAAAGATCGGCGAAATCATTTTGCTATGCCGTGGCGGCGGATTACCGGTGTTGAGCTTCTGCGAGCGCTGCATCTCGACCGCTTCCGCAACTTCGGTCCTGAACTCCATGCTGCGCGCCACACCGCCCACCGACCCTTCGCCATGGCCGAGCAATGAGCAGCCGTTGTTGATCACAGCAAAGAACACAATCACCCAGAACTTCGCGCCTTTCACGACGCACGCCCCTGGGACTGAACAGCCGCGCGATTGAGTTCAATGGAAGCTGTTTGCGTCGACATCTGCGACGCGGCATTAAGTTGTGGATTCATGCTGATGACGGTAACCACTGCGATGAAAACAATATACAACGCGATGGCGGTATAAGCGCCGTGTTTGATTGAATTGAGGATGGCAGTGGCCATGATTGAAGCTCCGGGACGTGTCTGTTTCAGGCGCCCAGAATGCGTGAAGGTGCTCTTGTTAAAAAACGATGGCGGACGATTCAAAACATCAATGGGGTTGATTATTCAGGGACTTAATCACGCCCATAGATAACCGCGTTCTCCCCGCACATCACCAACCCTGTGGGAGTGACCGGGGTGGCGCTCCACCTTGCTCGCGAAAAGGCAGTGGAGATCTGCACCAAGTCGACCCCATCTGTAATTCTCGTCCTACGTAACGGTAGGAATGCAACTGCGTTCACTGCGACCTCGCATCGTGGCGCGTCGTCGCCTTTTTAGCGACGATTCCTCCAACGTTCAGAGCCGTGTGAGTTGGCGAATCGACGCGCCGGGTTGACAGGGCTAGGTGCATGAGTGTCTTCTTTGGCACGCCGAAACATCTGTAACGAATTTGAGACTGTGACGACATTTGCGCGTGACGTTAGCGATCATGCAAAAAAGAGCGTCAGCCCCGGAAAGGCTCGTAACCTGTTGTTGCTGAGCATGGCGGTAGCGTTCTGCCCCGTGCCTTCAAGGAGATTTTCATGATGATGGACCCTCCCGCTTTTCTCACGCCCCACACCCGCCGCGAGTTGAAGAGTGCCAGACAAAATCAGAACCGGATCAACTTGCTCGCCGGTTTCAAGATAATGCAACACGGCCAGCCCGTGCCCGACGCCAGCGAACAGGAGTAGCCCTCATGTTTGAAGCCGCTCGGTTCGGTGATGAGATATCGCACACCGGCGCCTTGGGGGGATTTCTCCTCGGCGCTGCCTTGGGCATTGCGCTGGTGGCCACAGTTGCTATCGCCACCTTCACCTGTGGTTTTGGCGTTGCGCTTCTCGCAGGGATGGCAGCAGGTGTTGGAGGTAGCCTGCTCACTGCTGCGGGAGAAGCCTTGGGTAGTTTATTTTCGTCCCCTTCCGGCACGATCGTAACCGCTTCGCCCAACGTCTTCGTAAACAGTCGCCAAGCGGCGCATGTTGCCCAAAGTCTAGGCGCATGCAGCAAGCATCCGGGGGCGCCCGCGCAGGTAGCCGAGGGGTCCACCAACGTCTTCATCAACGGCACAGCGGCGGCGCGCAAAAAAGACAAGCTCACCTGTGGCAGTACCATCTCCAGCGGCTCGGATAACGTATTCATTGGCGGCGGTACCTACCGTTATTTGCCCGTCGACGATGAAGTCCCCGCCTGGCTGCGCACAACCGTCGATGTATTGATGGCGGTGGCCGGTGCTGCCGGAGGCATCGCCCAACTGTTAAAACAGGGCGCACAAGCCGGCATGAAAGCGGTGATGCCCTGCGTGATGAAATTCACCGCAGGCTTTGTGGCGGGTGAAGTCGCCAGTCGCTATGTGGTGGGTCCGGCTATCGAGCGTGCGGTCGGTGGCCATGCAGGCAACCCTGTTGATCTAACCACAGGCCGTAAATTCATTCCCGAGGAAGTCGATTTCAGCCTGCCCGGTTTGATGCCGATCGAGTGGTCGCGGTTCTATGCCAGCGATCTGACCGTGGACAGCATTTTGGGTCGGGGCTGGATCCTGCCTTGGGAGCAGAGCCTGCGCCGCAAAGGTAGCTTCGTTTACCTCACCGATAATCAGGGTCGCAGTGTTCCATTCGTGAATGTCGAACCGGGCCAGCGGATCTATAACCCCCACGAACAGGTTTATCTGGTCTGCACCGAGGGCGGGCATTACCTGCTGCAAACCCTCGACAACATCTTCTTCTACTTTGGCGAAGTCCCGGACGAGAACACGCCCGCGCCGATCCAGCGCATCGAAAACGCCCTGGGGCATTTTCTGCATTTCACCTACACCGTCGACGGTTCGCTCACTGACATCAGTGCCACTGGCGGCGTGCGCGTTCATCTGGAATATGACAATCCGCTGGGACGCCTGACAGACGTCAAACGCGTGGTCGACAACCTGGCTGTGGAAACGCTCGTCCAGTACCGCTACGACGACAACGGCCAGCTCACGGAAGTGATCAACCGCAACGGCGATTCCATGCGCCGTTTCAGCTACGCCGACGGCGTGATGGTCAGTCACAGCAACGCGCTGGGCCTGAGCTGCAACTACCGCTGGGAGACCATCGACGGTCAGCCGCGCGTTGTAGAGCACTGGACCAGCGATGGCGAGCACTTTCATTTCCGCTACGACTTCAAAAACCGCACTTCGTGGGGAGTTGATGTCCTGGGCCGCGAACTGGAAGTGCAGTACAACGAAGATCATCGCGTCGTCGCCAGCCGTGACTACGGTGGCGAGCGTTACGCGGTCGAGATCGACGACAACGGCAACATGACCGGACTGATGCTGCCAGACGGCAATCGTCTGACGTTCAAGTACGACGAATACTCGCGACTGATAGAAGAGACTGACCCGCTCGGTCGGACCATCACCTACGGCTACCACCACCTGACCACGCTTGTGTCGTTGGTCTCTTATCCAGATGGCAGCACCTGGAAAGCGCGCTACGACAAAAAAGGTAACCTCATCGCCGAAGTCGATGCACTCGGCCACAAAACCGAGTACCTCAACAGCGAAGACGGCCTGCCGCACACGATCATCGACGCGACCTACAAGTCGAAATATCTCTGGTGGAACACGTTCGCTCAGGTCGAGCGTTTTCAGGATTGCTCCGGTAAAAGCACCTTTTACGCCTACGACGACCGGTCCCACCTGATCGCTGTGACAGATGCGCTGAACCAGACCACACGACTTGAGCGCAAACCCGACGGCGAAGTGGTGCGCATCGAGCACCCTGACGGGACGGCTGAGTCGTTTACCTACAACGCCCTCGGCCAGGTGCTGACGCACACCGATGGCAAGGGTCAGACCACGCGGCTGTTGCGCACGGCGCGCGGTTTGCCTTCAAGCCGACAGGATGCAAAGGGTCAACGCATTCGCTACGAATACGACAAGGCGACTCGCCTGACCGCGCTGGTCAACGAGAACAATGCGGCTTATGAGTTTGATTACGATGCCTCGGATCGTCTGATCGAAGAGAAACGCATCGACAACCTCACGCGTCGGTTTAGCTACAACCTGGGTGGGCATCTGACGCGTGTTGATGAGATCGGCTACGGAGAACGAGCGGAAAGACCGCAACGCAGTACGGAGTTTGAGCGTGATTTGATTGGGCGGCTGCTGGCCAAGGTCAATCAGGATGCGCGGCAGGACTACAGCTACGACGAAGGCGACCGGCTGCTGTCGATTGAGCGCTTGCCTACAGCGATTGGTAAAAAGCTTGGCATCGGCGAAGAGAAGCTGGAATTTGTCTACGACCTGCTTGGCCGCCTCACCAAAGAGACCACCCCCCAAGGAACGCTGGCCTACGAGTACGATCCGCTCAGTAACCTGACCACGCTGACGTTGCCGACGGGCCAGCACCTGAACCATCTGTATTACGGCAGCGGCCACCTGCACCAACTTAACCTTGACGGTCTGCTGATCAGCGACATGGAGCGCGATGATCTGCACCGCGAGGTTTATCGCACGCAAGGCAAGCTCACCAGTTGCTTTGGTTACGACGCGATGGGGCGCAAGAGCTGGCAGTTCGCATCGACGATACCTGGCGAAAAGCTGTCGCAGATCCACAACCCCGGCAATAACAGCCTGCTGATCGACCACGCCTACAACCCTATCCACCGCCGCTACCAATACGATCCGGCTGGCGAACTGACCCGCACCCTCGACAAACTACGCGGCGAGATCAAATACGAATATGAAGCGAACGGCCAGCTGCATAGTCGTGACACCGGGCGCCTGGTGGATAGCGAAGAGTTCCGGTATGACGCAGCAGCTAATCGCCTGAATTTCAATACCAGCCAGTTTGATCACGTCAAAGACAACCGCATCAAGCGTTGGCGCGATCAGGAATATGCCTACGACGCCTGGGGCAATCTGGTTGAAAAGCGCTCAGGGCTGAGCAAGCTGCAGACGTTTACTTACGACTGCGAAAACCGGCTGGTGCGTGCGGAAACAATGGTTAACAGCCAGGTGCACAGCGTTGGCTCCTACAGGTACGACAGCCTGGGTCGCCGGATTGGCAAAACGTCTGAGATCGAGGGGCGAACCGAGCACAAGCATTTTCTCTGGCAAGGCCTGCGAATGCTGCGTGAGGAAACGCCGTGGCAGAGCAGCCTTTATATTTACGAGCCAGGAAGCTACGCGCCACTTGCCCGGGTTGACCAGAGCGAAGGTGAGGCAGAGCAGAAGCTCTACTACTTCCACACTGATCAGATTGGCACGCCGCTTGAGATGACCGACGTTGAAGGCAAGATTGTTTGGCAGGCGACCTACAAAGCGTGGGGTGAGGTCGAATCGCTTGCGGTGAGTGAGGTTGAGCAGAATCTGCGGTTTCAGGGTCAGTACTTTGACGATGAAACGCGGCTGCACTACAACACGTTCAGGTACTACGATCCTGAGGTTGGACGGTTTATCACTCAGGATCCAATAAGTATTCTTGGCGGGATGAATCTGTATCAATATGGCTTAAACCCGCTAAGCTGGCTCGATCCACTTGGTTGGGCAGGTAATCCGGCGAATGCTACACACATTACTTATGAAGGCATCAAAGACGGTAAGCCATATGTAGGCTATGCGAGCAAGCCAGGGTTAGGACATTCCGCACAAGATGTCTTGGACTATAGGTACTCTAGTGTCGCCCATTTCGATTCTGACCCCAAGCCATTCTTCGTGAAGGATGGGCAAGAGGGTAAGGATATTGCACGTGGCCTGGAACAGCGAAGATTTGAAGCGCATAATGGTTTGCTGGGTACATCTAATAAGCAAAATCCGGTAGGCAAGAATAATCCTAATGGGCCTCGTTACTTGGCGGCTGCAGATGAATATTTGGCCGGTTCAAACAAAACTGGTGGTGTTAAAGGAGTCGCATGTTGAAAAGTTTGAAGTGGGAAGATGATCGTGTGTTGAGTATCTGTGTAGGGGAAAACCTATTCACGCTGGCGCAGATGAGGGCTAATTATCTGCTCGAGGTATTTGACGTATTTAGAACTGATGATAGCTGGGAAGGAGTTGATCTGAATTCGGCTGAAATCATCTTTTGTATTTTTATATCTCCAAAAAATTTAAAAAGTATTTTTTCGGATAGACCAGTTGAGAGTTCAATATTGAAGAATCAACGAGCGATTAGGAAACGTATGCTGTCAGCCAATCTTGGCGCACCCGGCAGCATGAGCGCAGACTTGATAGATCTTTCAAGTTCGTTTTCTAATATAGATGGCAATATTGTCAGGGAGCGGCTAACTCCAGAAAAAGATTCTGAGTTGATTTACAAATATGAATTTTGCGGTATGGCTGGAAATCCTGACAGGATATTAAATCGACTAAAGCTTTATCATCAAACTGGAGTGAATTGGGATGAGACTAAAAAGGTAATATTTCCTGATCTTCCGCCCCCGGCTCCTTCACGTTAGTCGATAGAGGCTCGATATCTATGATTGGGCTCTGTATCTTCAAGTTATGCGGTTTGGAAAAGCGATCCCATTGCCTAGGAAATTGAAGTCGGGTTTGTTCCCAGGCTTGTATTAAGTGTGGTGGCAAATAAACTCTTTATTGTTGGTTTGTACGAATTTCTCAGTAATGTAAATTAGTAGGAGAATTGCCGTGAGTGGCGTTGATTACGACATACTGTACCAGCAACTAAACCTTCTCGAAGGAGAAAAGCAGTTTTTAGAAAAGGTAAAACCTTTCTTGCAGGAACTTATAGTTGACCTATCCAACCTTCCCGCCTCAGTCAATGGCTTGAGCCTGCTCCCGCTTTTCAAGCGCTGCTTGCTCAAGATCAATGATTATGAGGAGGAAATCGAGACTGTAGAGCGCGATTCCTTATTGGACGTGATTTATCGGTTGGGAGAATTGGTGGGACTGTCTAGGGAAAGCGAGTTTGCTGAGGAATGGCGAGGAGATTGGTAATTGCCGTAATGTCCGCGCTTGCTGTCTGCGATACTAATAAGTGATGTGCTGTGCCTCGCACTGGAGGTGTATTGGTGCGAGGACCGCCTTGTCATCGCCATCCGCGATTATGGCGGCGAACGTTACGCGATGGGCCTTGACGAAGCTGGCAACCCGATCGGCATCACGCTACCCGATGGTAGTAATCTGGCGTTCAAGTACGACGACTTCTCCCGCCTGACGGAAGAGACCTATCCGCTGGGCCGCAAAAGTCGCTACAAAGACCACCTCGGTACGACGCTTGAGATCGAATCACGTTCCCCGACGGTAGTGTTTGGCTTGTGCTTGCAAATACGATGGTCAACAGCAAGGTGCATAGCGTTGGCACGTACCGGTATGACAGCCTGAGTCGGCGGGTTGGGAAGACGTCTGAGATCTAGTGTCGTGAAGCCCGGGAATGTAAATAGCGCTATCTCCGAAGAGACACATACCTCGGCGGCGTCTTCGGGGATAGCCCATTTACATCTTGGACGCGTGATCCGAAAGTTGCTAAATGGTGGGAAGAAAAGGACGGGGCGGGAGGCGTTGTGCTAGGTACTCCTACGGGAGCTCCCAAGCCAGGTGATGCGTGGGCATGGAAGTTTTCTCCAGATGCTTATGGTGAGTCAGAAGTGCTACTGCAAGGGAGTCGATCTGGCCTAAAGGTGTTTAATCCAAATGAACTCTAAAGATTTATTAGAAAACGCAGACTTTGAAGGGTTCATTAAATCTGGCCACTTTGATCGCCGAACTGCTGAGGTGCTAGCTAAAGCGAAGGTTTTAAATGGCCGACTCCCTATTCCTTTAGATGTAAATAGCTACAACGAAGAGGAGTTGCCGACAATCCGTTCCATAATAGAGTTTCGCGCTAATAACCTAAAATCTCAGGGGCGCGTGCTCAACGGTGCGACAAAGTGCCTGCAATCTCTGAGAGGCCAAGATAATTCTGATAGGCGGGCTTGGGTAGTGACGAAAATTCAAGAAAACATCCTGATTTTTATCGTCAACGTGAGGGCTTACGAAATTGACGGATGCATGTCTTTACAAGTTGTCGAGCCGGATTAGAGCACGCCGTTAACGGTGTGAAAGTCCCTATTTTTATATTGATTCATCAGCGCTGGCCCGCATTCGACCACTGCAGCGCGTTTAACTAGGCCTCACTGCAAAAATAAGAAAAATGAAGACAGGCAAAGTAAATGTTAAAGACTTACCCTATGAACTGCATCACACAGACGTTCCACAGCGTGTTGGCGGCGAAGGTGTACATGGTAGTTCCAACCTGACTGAGGTTGATCGCTGGCAGCATACCGCTGTGGACAAGTTTAGGCACGCAGGTTCCGAATTGTTGGAAGTGATTAAGGGAGTGAACTCATGGTAGATGTGGATAAGAGCTATATTTTATTTAGTTCAGTGGTCATCGAGATTGCATCGAAAAAGTTTAATGCCGGAGTCAGTCATGAGGAAGCTGAGCCGTTTGTAAAAGCGCTGTATGAAAAATATATTGGTTTGAATCTGCCGCAGCCGGATTTGACGTGGATTTCGGCAACGCCCAAGTCAGCAAAAGCTTGGGTT
>NZ_FOHW01000054.1 GCF_900111735.1 Pseudomonas graminis
ACTCCGATCGCGGCAGCCAATATGCGAGCGCACTCTACAGATCGTTGCTGGCCAGACACGGCATGCAGCAAAGCATGAGCCGTAAAGGTAACTGCTGGGATAACGCGGTGATGGAACGCTTCTTCCTGAGCCTGAAAATGGAGCGGGTATGGCGGCGCAATTACGCTAACCATGGCGAAGCGATACGCGACATCACTCAATACATCGTTGGGTATTACAACAACGAGCGGCTGCACTCGAAACTGGGGTACCTGCCACCGACCGTTTACGAACGGACGATGGCGTCGAAACCACCTATCGAGGTGTCCGGAATTAGTTGACCACTACATGGCGCTCACACCGGCCTCTTCCCGGCTGAAGCCGGTCCCACATAAAAACCACGCACGTCTGCGGTTTGACGCGGTCAATTGTAGGAGCGCGCTTGCCCGCGAAATCGGTTAGTCAGGCAATACAATGGTCGCAGTTCGAACGCCTTCGCGGGCAAGCGCGCTCCTACAGGATGCGCGTCAGTCAGCATTATTTCGTTTTCCCGCCCGGCCTCATATGCCGGCCAAGAAACACGTACTGAGTAGGACCGGCTTTAGCCGGGAAGGCGTCAGATGCCACGCCGCAGCATCGAGAGAACTCACACCGCCTTCATCCACCGAGGGGCCTTAGCGATTAATCCCATGCTTGCGCAGCTTTCTGTACAACGTATTGCGGCTCACCCCCAGATCCCGGGCGGCGTGGGTCATGTGCCAACGCTGGGCGTCCAGGGTAGCAATGAGCGCTGCGCGTTCGGCGTCTTCCAGCGGCGAGTGGGCCCCATCGGGCTTGGTCTGCGCACTCCCCTGCCGAATCGCCACCGGCAAGTCATCAAAACCAATACGTCCCTCATCACACAGTGCCGCCAGGGTGCGCAGCACGTTGCGCATCTGCCGCACGTTACCGGGCCAATTGAAGTCGAGCAGCGCCTGCCTGGCCGTCGCTTCAATCACAATCGAAAGCCCATCCGCCTCCTGCTCCAGCAGAAACGTCAGCAACGGGTCTTTATCACTCCGCTCTCTCAACGGCGGCAAAGCGATTTCCAGGCCATTAAGCCGATAAAACAAATCCTCACGAAAGCTGCCGTCCTCCACCCGCTCCAGCAGATTCCGGTGGGTCGCGCTGATCAGTCGTACATCCACCGCCTGCGGCTCGCCACCAATGGGCACCACCAGCCGGTCTTCCAGCACGCGCAGTAAACGGGTCTGCAAGGCCACCGGCATGTCGCCGATCTCATCGAGAAACAACGTGCCGCCATCGGCCTGCTGCAGCTTGCCGCGCATGCCTTCCTTGCGCGCGCCGGTGAAGCTGCCGCCGCGATAACCGAACAGCTCGCTCTCGATCAGGCTTTCCGGGATGGCCGCGCAGTTCAGCGCCACGAACGGCTTGGCGGAGCGCTGACTCGCCTGATGCACCGCCTTGGCGAACGCCTCCTTGCCAGAGCCGGTTTCGCCGTTGATCAGCAACGGCACGTCGCGCTCGAAAACCTTCAGCGCCCGTCGAAAATCAGTTTGCAGCGACGGGTCGCCCAGGCAGATGTCGTTCGAGGGGAGCGGCACAGCCAACTTGCTGACCACAGGAGTAGAAAGGCCCTTCACCTCGGCACGCGATTGCCCACGCAGCACGGCGAAGAATCCCCGCCCGTCACGGGTACGCAGTGGCCAACTGGCGGCAGCATCCGGCGAAGCGCGGCTCAGCAGTTCATCCAGCGAGCAGTCAAACAACGATTCCACGCCCTGCCCAACCAGATCGCCACGGCTCAGGCCCAGCAGATTCAGCGCGCTCTGGTTCAGCGCACTGATGCGACCCTCGCCGTCGAACGCCAACAGCCCTTCGCTGAACAAACCGACTGCACCGGCCTGAAGGTGAAATCGCAGCAGCCACTGACCATCGAAATGACGCAGGAAATAGCTGCTTTCAATCATCTTCGCCGACAGATTCACCAGCGCCATGGTGTGAAACTGGCTCTGGCGGGACACGTCGTGATTCGCCGAAGAAACGTCCAGCACCGCAAGCAGATCACCATGGGGATCGAACACCGGGCTCGCCGAACAGGTCAGTCCGGTGTGGCGGCCGCGAAAATGCTCGTCGCGATGGATGGTCACCGACTGACGCTCGACCAGGCAGGTGCCGATGCCATTGGTGCCCTCTCGCGCCTCACTCCAGTCAGCCCCCAGCCACAGACCGGCGCGCTCGAAAATCCGTCGATCCCCTGGCTCGGTCACGCAGTTGAGGATGATCCCGCGGGCATCGGTCAACAGCACTGCGCTGCCACCGGCAAGCTGGCGATGCAGGCTGTTCATCTCGTCGCCGGCGATGGTCAGGACCTGCCGCAACTGCTCGCGACTCTCCAGCACACGCGCATGTTCAAGCACGGTGGGCGCCATCGCTTGCGCGGGGTCGAGGTGATAATCCTCCAGGCACCGCAGCCATGAGCGAGCGATGGAAGGGTCGGTAGCCAGGTGATGAGGGGCTTTGCCTTGGGCAACGGTCATTACTTGTTCGGCGTGGCGCGTCAGGTGATTGCTGTGCATTTTTATTCTTCATCCTGAGCCAGGGCTCTGCGGAGGATTTGCCGATCAGCATCCTCCTCGCCCGGATTCATTGCAATGCTGCGAAAGGCGGGGTCCACCCAGCTGTCACGCAAAGGGTACAAAGTGTCACTCACGCTGCCCCGGGATTGGTACAAGGCTCGGCAAGGAACATACGCCTCATCAACAAAACCCCGATAAACCGGGCGCCGGACGGCAGTGGCCCGCGCTTTGCTCTACGCTCTAGCCATGCGCCGCAACGCGTTATCCCCAGACAATCACAAGAGCAAGGAGATATTCACCATGCGTTATGCCCACCCCGGTACTGAAGGCTCAATCGTTACCTTCAAGACCCAGTACGGCAACTACATCGGTGGCGAATTCGTGCCGCCGGTCAAAGGCCAGTACTTCGAAAACATCTCGCCGATCACCGGCAAGCTGATCGCAGAATTCCCACGCTCCACCGCCGAAGACATCGACAAGGCCCTTGACGCCGCCCATGCCGCAGCCGATGCGTGGGGCAAAACCTCGGTGCAGGAACGCTCGCTGACCCTGCTGAAAATCGCTGACCGCATCGAACAGAATCTGGAATTGCTGGCCGTCACCGAGACCTGGGACAACGGCAAAGCCGTGCGCGAAACCCTCAACGCGGACATCCCCCTGGCGGTCGATCACTTCCGTTACTTCGCCGGTGTATTGCGTGCCCAGGAAGGCTCCGCTGCGGAGATCGACGGCAACACTGTGGCGTATCACATTCACGAGCCGCTGGGCGTGGTCGGGCAGATCATCCCGTGGAACTTCCCGCTGTTGATGGCCGCCTGGAAACTCGCGCCCGCCCTCGCCGCCGGTAACTGCATCGTGCTCAAACCGGCCGAGCAAACGCCGCTGGGTATCACCGTGCTGATGGAGCTGATCGGCGATCTGCTGCCCAAAGGCGTGCTGAACGTGGTGCAGGGTTATGGCCGCGAGGCCGGTGAAGCGCTGGCCAGCAGCAAGCGTATCGCCAAGATCGCTTTCACCGGTTCGACGCCGGTGGGTTCACACATCATGAAACTGGCGGCCGACAGCATCATCCCGTCCACCGTGGAACTGGGCGGCAAGTCGCCGAACATCTTCTTCGAAGACATCATGCAGGCCGAGCCGGAGTTCATCGACAAAGCCGCGGAAGGCGTGGTGCTGGCGTTCTTCAACCAGGGCGAAGTCTGCACCTGCCCGTCCCGCTGCCTGGTTCAGGAATCGATCTACCCGCAGTTCATGGAAGTGGTGATGAAGAAGGTCCTGAAGATCCAGCGTGGCGATCCGCTGGACACCGACACCATGGTCGGTGCGCAGGCGTCGCAGCAGCAGTTCGACAAGATCCTTTCGTATCTCGAAATCGCCCAAGGAGAAGGCGCCGAATTGCTGACCGGCGGCAAGGTCGAGAAGCTCGAGGGCTCGCTGGCAACCGGTTATTACATCCAGCCGACGCTGCTGAAAGGCAACAACAAGATGCGCGTGTTCCAGGAAGAAATCTTCGGCCCGGTGGTGAGCGTGACCACCTTCAAGGACGAAGCGGAAGCCCTGGCCATCGCCAACGACACCGAGTTTGGCCTGGGTGCCGGCGTCTGGACCCGCGACATCAATCGCGCGTATCGCGTGGGCCGGGCAATCAAGGCCGGTCGCGTGTGGACCAACTGCTACCACCTGTACCCGGCCCATGCGGCGTTCGGCGGTTACAAGAAATCCGGCGTCGGCCGCGAAACCCACAAGGTTGCGCTTGAGCATTATCAGCAGACCAAGAACCTGCTGGTGAGCTACGACATCAACCCGCTGGGCTTCTTTTGATTTAGCGTAATCGGGCGACAAGCAACGGCCTCTTCGGAGGCCGTTTTTGTTGCAGAGTCCCGGCAATCCAACGTGTAGGAGCGTGGCTTGTCCCGCGATCTGGCGCGCAGCGGCAGCAATCCGGCCAATGCGGGCTATCCATAATCGCGCGGCGGCAGGTTTACGACTGCTTCGCAGCCGATCGCGGGACAAGCCACACTCCTACCGGTTCGTACCCGCCGCTGACACGTAGCAGACGCAAACCCTGCGGGAGTGAAGGGGGCGGCATGTCGAGCGCCATAATTGCAGCGCATGCCTCTATAATGCCGCGCACATTTCCCCTCTTCGCCCCGCACGACCCGGATCGGGTCTCAAAACCAGGTGCCTGCATGGATTTCAATCCGCTAGATCTTATTCTTCACCTCGACGTGTATCTCGACCTGCTTGTGACCCAATACGGCACCTGGGTTTACGCAATCCTGTTCCTGGTGATCTTTTGCGAAACCGGCCTGGTGGTCATGCCGTTCCTGCCTGGCGATTCGCTGCTGTTCATCGCCGGCGCCGTCGCGGCCGGTGGCGGCATGGACCCGGTGTTGCTGGCGTGCCTGCTGATGGCAGCGGCGATACTCGGTGACAGCACCAACTACATCATCGGTCGCACGGCGGGCGACAAGCTGTTCAGCAACCCGAATTCGAAAATCTTCCGTCGCGATTACCTGACCAAAACCCAGGAATTCTACGGTCGCCACGGCGGCAAGACCGTCACCCTCGCGCGCTTCCTGCCGATCATCCGCACCTTCGCGCCGTTCGTGGCCGGTCTCGGTCGCATGCCTTACCTGCGTTTTCTCGGGTTCAGCGTGTTGGGCTCGGTGCTGTGGGTTGGCGGGCTGGTCACCTTGGGCTTCTTCTTCGGCAATATCCCGTTCATCAAGAAGAACCTCACGCTGCTGGTGCTGGCGATCATTCTGATCTCGCTGCTGCCGATGATCATCGGCCTGATCCGCAGCCGCGCAGGTCGCTCTGCCGAGGCACGCTGAACCCATGTGGTCGTTCCGGGAATGGCGCAAACGGCGCACGCTGGCCCGCCATCCGGTCGATCCGCAGGTGTGGGAGCGCGTACGCCAGCGCCTGCCGATCCTCGACGGGCTGAGCGCCGATGAGGACCGTTACCTGCTCGACAGTTGCGTGCTGTTTCTGCAGGCCAAACACCTGACCGCGCTGGAAGGCGTTGCGCTGGATGACGAATCGCGGCTGTTTCTCGCGGCTCAAGCGCAGTTGCCGTTGCTCGCCTTGGGCGATCTGAACTGGTATCAGGGGTTTCACGAAATCATCCTCTATGGCGACGACTTCATCAGCCCGCAACGCCACCGCGACGCCAGCGGTATCGAGCACGAATGGGACGGCGAGCACAGCGGTGAGGCGTGGTCCCAGGGCCCGGTGATTCTGGCCTGGCCCGGCGTGCTGACCAGCGGCGGGTGGGAAGCCTATAACCTGGTGATCCACGAACTGGCGCACAAGCTGGACATGCTCAACGGCGAGGCGAACGGCCTGCCGCCGCTGCACCCCGACATGCGCGTCAGTGACTGGGCCAGCGCCATGCAGAGCGCGTACGACGATCTCAACCGGCAACTCGACGCCAACCCGGACGCCGAGACCGCCATCGATCCTTATGCCGCAGAAAACCCCGCCGAATTTTTCGCGGTCATCAGCGAATACTTCTTCAGCGCCCCGGATTTGCTCGTCGAGGCCTATCCCGCCGTCTACGGGCAGCTGAAAGCGTTCTATCGGCAGGATCCGTTGGCGCGGCTGACGGCACTTCAGCGCGACAACCCGGTCTATCAGGCTCAACACGACGCCTGAAGCCCGCCGTCACGCATGGCAACGCTTCAGGAATGTGCCTATAATCCGGGCCACTTTTTGGCGTTGCATGCCAGATTCTGAATGGTCAACCAAGGGGGCAAAGCCCAATGAGCTACAGCAAGATTCCGGCCGGTAAAGACCTGCCGAATGACATCTACGTCGCAATCGAGATCCCGGCCAACCACGCGCCGATCAAGTACGAAATCGACAAAGAAAGCGACTGCCTTTTCGTTGACCGTTTCATGGCCACCCCGATGTTCTACCCGGCCAACTACGGTTTCATCCCCAACACTCTGGCTGACGACGGCGACCCCCTCGACGTGCTGGTCGTGACCCCTTATCCGGTCACCCCGGGTTCGGTGATTCGCGCCCGTCCGGTCGGCGTGCTGAACATGACCGACGACGGCGGCGGCGATGCCAAAATCATCGCAGTCCCGCACGACAAGCTGTCCCAGCTGTACGTGGACGTGAAGGAATACACCGATCTGCCAGCGCTGCTGATCCAGCAGATCGAGCACTTCTTCGCGAACTACAAAGACCTCGAAAAAGGCAAATGGGTGAAGATCGAAGGCTGGGCTGGCGCTGACGCCGCTCGCGAAGCGATCACCAAATCGGTAGCGGCCTACAAGGGCTGATCCGGTTGCGCCCCGCCGAAGCGCTCGCCGCTTCGACGGGGCCACTTTTTTGCACGCACGTCCCCGCCTTCTGCTTTCTTGACACCCCCCGTACATCCCGCTTTTTTTCGCCCTCCGTCATTACACACATGTTTAAAACTCTCCTCGTACACACAGAGTGTTTAATGGCGCCGTTTGATTTTCTTTTTTGTACAACATCGGTAGATCCAGACTTTTGTGAAAGCCGCTTTAGTCAGGCCTTCATACCCGTTAACTGCTCAAGCCCATGATTGACGTCGGTTTTAATCATTGTTGACGCAAACGAAAACAGTGAACGAATCGGCCTACAAAAACTGCCGAAGGTTGTAATCCCTACATTCACGCGCAAGCATGACGGCCTGCTCATTTGAACACTTCGTTCATTTAAACGAGCTTCAACCCGCCGTAAACTTCGGCCCATGAATACATCAGGTGATCGACTGCGCGGCCTTCTGCGAGAGTGCCATCTCTCCGCAACGGACTTTGCCGCCAACCGAAAAGTTACACCACAGCACGTGAACAACTGGTTCAAGCGCGGCATCCCCATGGCGCGCATTGAAGAGGTCGCTGAACTGCTGAGCGTCAACGCGCGCTGGCTGCGCAGCGGCGAGGGGCCCAAGCACCCTGGACAGGACCGGGACAGCGGCGTGAAGCCAGAGGCTCACCCCTCCCGGCCCGAACGCAGTGTGCGCGAAGAACTGGAAATGCCGGTCTACACCGAACTGCAAACGCAAAGCTCCGGCCGCACGGCGGTGGGCGAAATCCATAACCACAAAGTGCGCCTGTCCCGGCGGGTGCTCGAAACCATGGACGTGGAGCTGCACAACGCGATCTGCGTAGCGATGGTAGGCAACAGCATGGCGGACAAGATCCAGGACGGTTCGTTGATCGGCATTGATCGCGGGCGCGTGCAGATCATTGATGGCGAAATGTACGCCCTCGAACACGACGGCATGCTGCGGGTGAAATACCTGTATCGCCTGCCGGGCGGCGGGTTGCGTCTGCGCAGCCATAATTGCGCCGAGTACCCGGACGAGATTTTCAGCGCCGAACAAGTGCAGACCCAGCACATTCAGATTCTGGGGTGGATCTTCTGGTGGTCGACGCTCAACAACCGCCGCCATCCGGCAACGTTGCGGTGAGGTGCGCAATGAGCGTGTTTCGGAACTGGGCAGACGCGAACAACATGGGTATCCTGCACGCCTTCGTTTTAGCACCCGTCAGCCACACGCGGATGGGTGATCGACCTGGCACCGTCTCCGCGACCTGCCCGGTCTACCTTACAAGCGCCTCCTCGCAGCGCGCACTTTTGCGGACGGGTGCGGTTAGCCAAAAACTAATCAAACCCGTCACCGAGAAGCCGGCCACAAGCCGGCTTTTTAACTTCCCATGAATATGTCGCACCGCTAACCCACGCGGCGCTTCCGCGCGCGCGTCAATCGGCAATCAATGGACTGAGCGCCTCAACCAACGAAGCGAACAACCGCTTCGTTTCACTACAGGAAGTTCATCATGAGTTATCGCAACAAGACTTACATCGCGTTCGCCAGTGAAGACATCAAACATTACTGGCTGATGAAAGCCTGGAAGCAGAACGAGAATATCGACTTCGACTTTTTCAATGCCCATGACTTGTTCGAGGCGCGGGACAGCAGTTCGCCAGAGACTATCAAACGCCGACTGCGTGAACGCCTGAACAACACCAAGCAAGTCATCTTTCTCGGCAGCGAAGATGGCCGTCGCAAAGGCGGCGACGGGGATTCGTTTCTTGCTTATGAAATCGAGGTCATTCTCGAACTCGACCTTCCGATCGTCATTGCCAATCTCTGCCAAAGCAGAAACATCGTCATGGACAACATTCCCCAGCCGCTCATCGATCAAAAACACTTCAGCGTCTCGGTTTCTTTCCAGCCGAAAATCATTCAGTACGCGCTGGACAACTACGTCGACGGCTACGCGAAGAGCGAGATGCAGGGTCCCCATCGGTATGTCGGCAGAATCTACGACGAGTTGGGCATGTGATGACCATTCTTCAGGACATGCAAACGTGGCGCTTCTGGCGCCACTTCCTGGTGGCATTGTTCGCCTGCGTCGGCGGACTGTCGACGATCATGCAGACTTTCAACGTCATTTACCCCGGCAGCCATGCAATGGAGGGTTTCGGCATCCTGATAGCGATCATCGCGTTGTCAGTTTCGGCCGCGCTGTTCAAGGCCTGGCCGCGCCCGATTGCCGAGGAATACAACGCGCCGAAAACGCGGATCACCATCGTGCCCGGGGACATCCTCAAGGAGACCGGCCATCTGGTGATCGGCACCAACGACACCTTCGACACGGAAACGCCGAACATCATTGCCACCTCCAGCCTGCAGGGTCAGGCGCTTCAGGTGCTCTACGGCGGCGACCTGAAAGAACTAGATCGTCATCTGGACGACGCGCTGGTCAATACGCCCTGCATCGGCACACTCAACAAGCCAGGCAAGCACGTGCAATACGGCGTCGGCACCATCGCCACGCTCAAGCATGCGCACCGGCTGATCTTCTTCCTGGCCTACTGCGAAATGGACGCCCAGAACGTCGCGCGCTCCACGCCGGACAAAGTGTGGAAGGGCTTGCTCGCGCTGTGGGCCGAAGTGTCCCGGCGCGGCAACGGCGGGACGATTTCAATCCCCGTTATTGGCGGCGGACAGGCACGACTGTCCAGCGTCCTGCCCGCTCAGGACGCCATCCGCTTCACCCTGCTCTCGTTCATGTTCGCCTCCCGCAACTCGAAGGTCTGCGACGAGCTGCGCATCGTCGTCCGCCCCGACGACTATCGAAAACTTGATCGTCTGGAGCTGCAGTCCTTCCTCTCGTCATTGAGGTCATCATGAGCGCGAACACCAGCCTGGACATGCCGGACAACCCCGACTGCGCGTTCTGCGCGTACCTGAAAGGCAAACGGCCCTACACCATCCTCTCCTGCACAACGCACACCGCGACCTTCGTGACCCGCGAACAACGGGGCCATCCGCACGTGCTGGTGCTGCCCCAACGCCACGTGCCTTCGTTGCTGGAAATGACCGACGAGGAAGTGGCGGCGGTGGCGGTTGAAGTGCGCAATGCGGCGAGGCTGATTGAAAAGGCGTATGCGAAAACGGGGATTGCGGTTTGGCAGAACAACGGCGCGCCGGCGGGCCAAGCGATTGGGCATGTGCACTTTCATGTGGCGGGGACGTTGCCGGGTGGGGGGACGGAGTTTGGAGAGGTGAAGGAGATATCGGTGATGGAGACGGATGAGATTGCGCGGCGGTTGGTTGGGGGGAGGTAGATTAGGCGAGCGCGGACTAGAGCCGGCGCCCCAGGGCAGCGTGCCAACATCAGCTTACAATCCTGTCTCGCAAGCGTTCCCGTCGGCTTGAAGATTAACTGCGTAGCGTTCCCTGCTTGGTGCGGCGGACATGTATTTGCGCAACATCCGTAGCGTCGGAGCAACCAACCGCTAAGGATTTCTTAGTAGTTCGCGGGAAGAAGCAAGTCAGATGCGGCGCATCGGGTACACAGCCTAGTTGCCATCATTTGGCAGGTATCGCGCCTCCTCAGTGCTAGGGCTGAGGACATTTGTCAGCCGGAATCGCGCCATGAGTTAAAACCCCAAGGCCACAGATATTAGCTGTGGCCTTGGTCATCTTACCCCGAGGCTTCCATGGCTAAGTTCTACAAAGCCGGCCATCATGTTGCAGCAACGTGTAAGGGGTCAACGCGCTACCTCGTTACGAACAACTGCGCTGCAATGCACAGCTCAGGCTAGCCAACTGAAAAGGAAGTCATCGATGCCCATCCCGGATTTTCAAAGTGTCATGCGCCCGATACTAGCGGCCGTTGCGGATGGTGTCCCGCTAGCGTTGGGCGAACTGCGCGAGCGCATCGCTGGTGATTTCCAACTCACTGAAGACGAGCGCAGCGAACGCTTGCCTTCGGGCAAGCAAACGGTGATGAACAACCGGGTCGGCTGGGGACGGACTTATTTGAACAAAGCCGGACTTTTGAGCATTCCTACCAAAGGCATGGTGCAGATCACGGAACGCGGTCGAGAGGCGCTGCGCAACGGGCCGCCACGCATTACCGTGAGTTGGCTCAAACAATTTCCCGAATTTGCAGCGTTTCATACCTCGAGTCCCGCCGACAGTCCCCGGCTAATCTTGCAAGGTGATCCGGTCGAACAAGCCACCCCTGATGAGCAACTGGCCGCAGCACATCAGGCTTTAACGCAATCACTGGCCGATGATCTGCTGGCCCAAGTACGGGCAGCGTCGCCGACCTTTTTCGAGCAACTGGTGGTCGACCTCATGATTGCAATGGGATATGGCGGCTCACGCAAGGAAGCGGGTCAAGCAACGCAGCAAACTAACGATGACGGCATTGACGGCATCATCAAGGAGGACAAGCTAGGGCTGGACGTCATCTACCTGCAAGCCAAGCGCTGGACCAACACCGTACATCGCCCGGAGATCGACAAGTTCATTGGCGCCCTCACCCGCCAGCGCGCTCGCAAAGGTGTGTTCATCACCACGTCGGACTTTTCGGATGGTGCTCGTAACGCGGCGATGAGCCTGGATATAAAGGTAGTGCTGATCGACGGCCCGGAGCTCGCCAGACTGATGGTCGAAAACAATCTCGGCTGTAGCGTGAGGCAGGTTTACGAAGTGCGGCAGCTGGATAGCGACTATTTCGTAGAATACTAAGATGCAACGGCAAGTTCCCAGCATCAAGCAAAAAGCTCGCTGCTGGAGCGATGACTCGACAACCCTCGATGCATAAGGCATCTAAAGGATTAGCCACCCGGATACCGCTCCCAAATCTCATCATCAAACTCCCCGCCATACCCCGAGAAATCCCTAGGCACGCGCTCGATATCCTCCGCCACCGCCTCAATCACCCCGCGCAGCTCGAGTGGCGCAAGCCACCGATCCGGGATCGCCTCCACGCCGTGCTGAATACCCAGCAAATGCCCGGCAATCAGGCCGGTGCTGTCACTGTCGCCACTGTGATTCACGGCATTGATCACGCCATCTTCGAACGATGTGGCAGTCAGCGCGCACCAGATGCCAATCGCCAAGGCTTCTTCCGCAATCCATCCGCCGCCCAGTTCGTCGATCCGCTCGGGGGTTGGGCGGTGGCCTTCGTTGCTAAAGAAGAGCACGTGCTCGACGATCGCTCGGGTTTCCTCCATGCCGGGTTTGTCCCCGTGCTCGGACAGGCTTTTGGCGATGGCGTCTTCGAGGCTGTCCTCGCGGTCGGCAATGCGCTGGAGAATGTCGGCGAAAAGTCCGGCGGCCATGTAGCCCGTTGGGTGACCGTGGGTCAGACGGCCGGATTCAGCGGCGTTGTCGAAGGCATTGCGGAAGAAAGCGCACGGGGCGACGCGCATGACGGCGCCGCAGCCTTTGCTGTCGTTTTGGGCGAAAGAGCCAAATTCCGCACTGGCCTTCAATGCGCTTAGACAGGTGAGGCCGGGCGCGCGACGGGACCACAACTCGCGCTCCTTCACCAGCCAGCCATCCAGGCTGACGCTTGTGATAGCAGACGAGTAATCCTGGGTTATCAGCCAGCGCAGCAACGCATGGTGAATGACGCCGGGTATGTGGCAAATACCCCGGGAGATACCGCGCACATGGGCGCGCAGCAGGCCTTCAGCGGTGAATAGCATCATTTGCGTGTCGTCGGTGATGGCGCCCACGCGGCCGTAAGCCGGGGCGAAATCGACAATGCCGCGCGCACCGAAGGTAGCGCGGATGGCACTCCAGTCGAGAAACTCGACCGGCGCTCCCAGTGCATCGCCTACCGCGCCGCCGAGCAGGCAGCCTTTGATCCGTTCAAGTCTGTTCATCTGTGCTTCCTTACACTGGCTGCATCATGGTTTGGAGCGATTCGAGCGTTCTTTCAAGTGGCTCAACATAGGCGCTTTTTGCACGCGAAGTCCTGATCTTCTATGTGTTAATCCTCAAATTCAGGCCCAAGATCGTGCTCACGTCGACGTGACCTCCAGCTCTTATACCCCTCCGAAATCTCCACCTCGGTCATCACCATTCCGAACCTCGGAAAAGCCTGCTTCAGCTCCAGCTCAGCCGGAATGAAGTCATCCCCGCCCCTGATTGATCGGAGCATACCGTTGGGCACCTCACCGAAGGCGATGAGACTCGGCGCCTCAACTGGCAGCCCTTCTCCTTCGTAGGCATCGTATGCAGCCATGTAGAGCACATCATTGATATGCGCCTGAACGCTCCGATCGCTACGCTTGAAGAAATGCACAGGTTGGAGGCTTTCTTCCCACACGTCGACGTGTCGCTGGAGCTCGGCCTGAGGTGGCATTTCCCCGCGTACGTTGACCGCCAGCACGAGCAGTTCAGCGAGATACCGTGAGTTGAACTGCTCCAGAAAACCCTTCATGTCGTTGCGTTTCAGGCCGACGAACATCATCGCGTAGCGCGTGTCGACTTTCATGGCGAGCAGGACATGGGTCTTGCCGAATGTGGTGACGTGCAGTTGCCAGCGATCCACTCGATCGTGGGCTGCGCTGTCCGCTTCCAGCGATTGGGCAGCAGCGGCGGGCTGCACAGCGCTGATGATTTTGCCTTTTACTTTTTTCGAGAAAAAATCAGCGGCGTCTTGTGTGCAATCAAAAATCAGCATGGGGATGGAGGGTCCATTGGCGATGGTTGAGGATACCGGCGATCAACCTCAACCCGCCAACACATGCCGCAAAAACAGCTCCCCCGCCACCGACAACCCGTCCCGCGACCTCACGCAGACGTTCAGTTCGCGGCTGGCCCATTCCTCTTCCAGCTGAACCACTTTCGCACCGTCCATTCGGTAAATCCCTACGCTGCCCTCGGGCATGATGCCGATGCCGACGCCGGCCTGCACCATCAGGCTCAGGGCGTCGTAGCTGGCGACTTCCATGCGGATTCTCAGGGACCGGCCGAGGTCGTTGGCGGCTTTGATCAGCTGGAAATTCAGGTGGGTGCCGCTGCGCAGGGCGACGTATTCGTGGTCGAGGGTGTCGCTGAAGCGCACGGATTCGCGGCCTGCCAGCGGGTGGTCGTTGGGCACGATCAATACGAGGCGGTCGGTGCGGAACGGGAAGACTTCGATGTCGGCGCCATGGGGCAGGCGCGTGAAGATGCCGATCTCCGCGCGGTTTTCGGCGACGGCTTTGGTGATCGCCAGGCTTTGTTGTTCTTCGAGGACGATGTTGATCAGCGGGTAAAGCGCCATGAACGACTTGATCAAGCCGGGCATGAATTGGGTGATCGCGGAGATGTTCGCCAGCACGTGCACCGAGCCGCGTGTGCCGTTGGAGTAGTCGCGCATCTGCAGGACGATGTCGTTGAGGTTGTTCAGTGCGCTGCGGGCCATGAACAACAGCGACAGTCCGGCGTCGGTTGGGGTGATGCCTTTGTTGGTGCGGGTGAGCAATCGTGAGTCGAGCAGTTCTTCCAGTTCGCTGAGCCGTTTGCTGACGGCCGCCGCCGCGATGTGTTCGCGCTTGGCAGCGGCAGCAATGGTGCCTTCTTCGACGACGCTGACGAAGAGGCGCAGCGAGACAGGGTCGAGTTTCATGTGGGGTACCGGGCGTGCTGGCCTGAGTGGCCGCCATAGTATCCCGTCAGGCATCGCCTCAGAACACGCCGGATAAGAGATGGCCTGCGTTCGGAACCTGGGCTTTGAGGCCGAGGGTTTTGAGCATCTGGTAAACAGTCGCCACGGACGCAGACAGCACTGGCTTATCCAGCCGATCCTGTACGACCTGGATGGCGGGTAACGAGGGCATCTGCACGCAGCACGACAGAACGATGCCGTCGGCTTGCCCGATGTTGAGCCGGTCGGCGTGGGAAATCAGGTCCATCGGGTCGAGCCGTCCGACTTGCAGGTTGTCGGAGACTTCGAGGCTGATGGCGTCCACCACCTCGATTCCGGCCGCTTCGATGTAGTCGATAACCTGTTGGGTGAGTGGCTTCATGTAGGGCGTGATGATCGACACTTTCTTGTAGTCGAGCATCTGCAGGCTGTCGATCAGCGCCCCGGCCGAACTCAGCACGGGTGCGTCGGAGGCATTGCTGGCGACGGTTTTGCCCAGGCGTTCCTGGGACACTTTGTGGTAACCGGCGCCCTGACACATGATTGCCACCAGGCAGGCGTACGCCATGACATCGACCCGCGCATCACTCAATTCCAGCGCGCAGCGGTCGCTGTCGATGTCCATCTTCTTCAGTTCTTCGGGGCTGACTTTCATCATGCGCATGCGGGAGGAATGGAAAGTGAAGCGTTCGTCCGGGAACAGGGAGTACCGCGACGTCAGCATCGCCGGGATCTCGGTTTCCATGGTGGTGTTGGAGCTGGGGACGATCTGGCCAATCCGGAAATTTCTCACAGGGTCTTCTCCATTTCGCCGACGGCGAGGTCATGTGCGACCGATGCTAGGAGTGACCGAGAGCTGCGTACATCAGGCAATGGCGAGCCTGCCATCGCGGCTGGCGATGGCGGTTGCAAAAGGAGCGGATCACTGCTCAATGCCGACACCGCCTCATATCAAGGTGAACTCAATCATCCTGTAGGAGCGCGCTTGCCCGCGAACGCGGTGGGTCAGCCGACATCTTCACCGCCTAAGCCAGCGCGTTCGCCAGCAAGCCGGCTTTTAAGGACTTGTATCTGCCGCGAGCGCAAATCCTGCGCTGGCGCCGCACGTTGTTCTCGCTGACACACCGCACTCACCGGTTGACTGCCGCTGCGCGCCAGATCGCGGGCAAGCGCGCTCCTACGCCCTTCGGGCAGAGGCAGACCGCAATACATGCCATTTCGCCCTTCGGGCAGAGGCAGATCGAGATTCACGTCATTTCACCTGCGTTTTCATACCTGAGGGGTGGTCATCCAACGCGGATTACCATCAGACACGCAGATTAGCGGACGGCGCAAATCACCTGTAGGAGCGCGCTTGCCCGCGAACGCGGTGGGTCAGTTACCTTTTTAACAACTGACAGGACGCGCTCGCCAGCAAGCCGGCTCCCAAAGGGAAAAGCGACGTTCGCTTTATCTCGTTTACGCGTGAGAAAGCACCTCGCCCCGCGCAGGCGCTTGGGCCTTGTGATTGCCCAGCATCGCCCGCGGGATCGACAGAATCAGTCCCGCGCTGATGAACAAGCAGGCACCCAGCACATAGGTACCGTTGTTGATGTTGCCAGTGAGGTTCTCGGCGACGGCGGTGATCATCGAGCCGGTGAAACCCGACAGGTTGCCGATGGCGTTGATCATGCCGATCCCCGCAGCCGCGGCGACGCCGGACAGCACGGTGCCCGGGAGGGTCCAGTAGATGGGCATCAGGCTCAGCACGCCGGAGGCGGACACGCTGAGGAAGATGATCGACAGCACCACGTTGCTGGCGAAGTAGGCGCTGAGGATCAAGCCGATACCGCCGATGATCGCCGGAATCGCTGCGTGCCAGCGACGCTCGCCGGTCTTGTTGGAGTGGCGCGCGTTGAGGGTCATGGCGATCACGGCGATGCCATACGGAATGGCCGTCAGCAGGCCAATGTCCATGGGGTTGGAGACGCCGGCGCTCTTGATGATCGACGGCATCCAGAACGCCAGCCCGTAGAACCCGGTATTGAACGTCAGCAGGATCAGCACCAGCAGCCACACGCGTCCGTTGAAAAACACCTCGCGCAAATTCGTCGCCTTGCCTTTACGGTCGATTTCCAGATTGGCCTTGAGCATGGCCTTTTCCTGGGGCGACAGCCATTTGGCCGCGTCGATGTTATTGGCCATGAACGCCAGCACCACAAAGGCCATGACCACCGAAGGCAAGCCTTCGATGATCAGCAGCCACTGCCAGCCGGCCATGCCGTTGACGCCTTGCATTCGAGTCATCAACCAGCCGGAAATCACACCGCCCAGTGTCAGACTGATCGGCATCGCCATCAGGAAACCCGCCATCACCCGGCTCTGCCGCCGAGTTGGAAACCAGTAGTTCAGGTAAAGGATGACGCCGGGAAAGAACCCAGCCTCACAGATGCCGAGCAAAAAGCGCAGCACGTAGAACATGGTTTCCGACTCGATGTGGAAAAACTTCGCCAGCGGCACGGTAAACGCGACGGCCATGGACACGATGGCCCAGGTGAGCATGATCCGGGCGATCCAGAACCGCGCGCCGAAGCGATGCAGCAACAGGTTGCTGGGGACTTCAAAGAGGAAATAGCCCCAGAAGAACATGCTCGCGCCGAGGGCATAGATGGTGTTGCTGAATTGCAGATCGTTGAGCATGTCCAGCTTGGCGAAGCCGATGTTCACGCGGTCCAGATAAGCCGCCATGTAACACAGGAGCAGGACGGGAAGGATGCGCAGGATGACTTTGCGGTAGGTGCGGTCTTCAAAGCTGGCGTGCCCGGAACCCGAGGACTCGGGCAGGCGCTGGGAAACGGTTTCCATGGTGGGACCTCCAGGCACTCAAAGGCGCCTGTATTGTTGTTATGTGAGGGTCGAAACACGGGGCGATGTTACTGACAACGGTATTGATTAAGATAATGACTTGTTTCCATTGATTGATAACGCGGAGTTATCGATCACTGACGCGCGAGCCGCGCATTCGCCAGCAGAATCTCGGCAAATTCCGACGCAGCACCGAGCAATGGCTCACCTCGACGGGTGAGGATTCCGTAATCCTGGGGCGCCAGTTTCAGCGGCGTGTTCAGCACTCTCAGCAGGCCAGTATCCAGATGCGGCTGCGCCATGGACGCCGGCAACATGGCGATCATTGGCCCTGCCTGAAGCACCTGCAGGAAGGTCTGCATCGAGATGGTGTCGATGGTGTTCTTCGGCACAGGGATGCCGGCTTTGGCAAAGGCCTGCTCCATCCGTGCGCGAATCGGCGTGCCCAGCGGGTACAAAATCCAGGGCCAGTTTCCGAGTTCTTGCAAAGGCGTCTGCGCCAGCTCGGTCAACGGGTGGCGGCTGTTGACCACCATGCAGAACGGCTCCGGCGCCAGTGCCTGAAAATCGTACACCTGCTGCTGGTTTTCATTGGTGTAGCGCGCCACCGCGAGGTCGAGTTTCTTGTCGTCGAGCATTTCCATTAAATGGTCGCTGGTCTGCTCGACCACCTCGATCGACAGCAACGGCCAGCGCGCTTTTAGCTGCACGATGGCTTCCGGCAGCACCACCGCGGTCGCCGCGAAGATCGCCCCCACCTTCAGGAAACCATGCCCGCCCTCACGCAGGCTGCTGATCTGATCCACGAACTTGCTCGCGTCATTCAGAGCGATCTGCGCATAGCGCACCACGTGTTCACCAAGGGCGGTCGGCGGCATGTTGCGCGGCAGACGCTCGAACACATCAAACCCCAGCAGCCGCTCGATCTCCCGCAGCATTTTGCTCACCGCCGGCTGGCTGAGGTTCATGTGCTGTGCCGCCGTGTGCATATTGCGGGTGCGCGCGAGGGTTTCGATGAGCACCAGATGCTTGAACTTGAGCCAGTTACAGACTGTGGAGAAGGAAATGTCTGACATGAGCGCGGCCTTGATGAGCGATAACCCAGTGTTATCGATTACTGAACAGATGTCATTGGAGTTTATCGCCGGTGCTGATTAGGGTCGCTTATAAATCATAAAAAGCGTTGAGGACTTCACCATGCCGATTCAGCTCACTCCCGAAAATACCCTCCCCGCCGACGGCCTGAATGGCACGTTGATCGGCCGCGCTTGGGTGCCCGGTAAAGTCGGCGGCCCGTCGCCCGTGGTGTTGCGCAACGACGGTGTGTTCGATCTTTCGTCGAGCTTCGCTACTTTGAGCGACTTGCTGGAGCTGGAATCGCCGGTGGCTGCCGTGCGCGAAGCCCACGGCACGCGCGTCGCCAGCATTGAGGAGTTGCTGGCGAATTCGACTGCAACGCCCGATGCCAGCAAGCCGTACCTGTTGGCGCCAGCGGACCTGCAAGTGATCAAGGCCGCAGGGGTGACCTTCGCCGCGAGCATGATCGAGCGGGTGATCGAGGAACAGGCGGCAGGCGATCCGGCCAAGGCGGAAAGCGTGCGCGCCATCGTGCAGAACGCTATCGGCGACAACCTGCGCAACATCAAGCCAGGCTCCGAACAAGCCAGCACACTCAAGGCGCTGCTGATCGAGCAAGGTATGTGGTCGCAGTACCTTGAAGTGGGCATCGGGCCGGACGCCGAGATTTTTACCAAAGCGCCGGTGCTGGCGGCGGTAGGCAGCGGTAGCCAGGTGGGTATTCATCCGAAATCGGAGTGGAACAACCCCGAGCCCGAAGTGGTGCTGGCAGTGAATAGCCGCGGGCAGATCCACGGCGCGACGCTGGGCAACGACGTCAACCTGCGTGACTTCGAAGGCCGCAGCGCGCTGCTGTTGAGCAAGGCCAAAGACAACAACGCCTCGTGCTCGATCGGCCCGTTCATTCGGCTGTTCGACGAAACTTTTTCCCTGGATGACGTGCGCAACTGCGTGGTCGATCTGCAGGTAAAAGGCGATGACGGTTACGTGATGAAGGGCTCAAGCTCGATGTCGCAGATCAGCCGCGATCCGGCCGACATCGCTGGCCAGGCACTCAACGCCAACCATCAATACCCGGACGGCTTCCTGCTGTTTCTGGGCACCCTCTTCGCCCCGACCGCCGACCGCGACCATGCCGGCGGGGGTTTTACCCACAAGCTGGGCGATCAGGTCAGTATCAGCAGCAGCCTGTTCGGCGGCCTGCACAATGAGGTGACCCACAGCAGTGACGCGGCGCCGTGGAGGTTCGGCGTCGGCGCGTTGATACGCAATCTCGCTGTGCGCGGTTTGTTGTAACGCTGAACACCTCCGCAGCACACCTAATTCCAAGAGAGACCCGAACCATGTCCGACACGCCGAAACGCCCGCTTCGCAGCCAGCAATGGTTCGATGATCCGGAACACGCTGACATGACGGCGCTGTACGTCGAGCGCTACATGAACTACGGCCTGACCCGCGAGGAGCTGCAATCGGGCCGACCGATCATCGGTATCGCCCAGACGGGCTCTGATCTGGCGCCCTGCAACCGTCATCACCTGGAACTCGCCCAGCGGGTCAAAGCCGGCATTCGCGATGCGGGCGGGATCCCGATGGAGTTTCCGGTGCACCCGATGGCCGAGCAGACCCGCCGGCCGACCGCTGCCCTGGACCGCAACCTGGCGTACCTCGGGCTGGTGGAAATTCTTCACGGCTATCCGCTGGATGGCGTCGTGCTGACCACCGGCTGCGACAAAACCACCCCGGCCTGTCTGATGGCAGCGGCGACCACCGACCTGCCGGCCATTGTGCTGTCTGGCGGGCCGATGCTCGACGGTCGTCATAAAGGCGAATTGATCGGTTCGGGCACGGTGCTCTGGCATGCGCGAAATCTGCTGTCCGCAGGAGAGATCAATTACGAAGGTTTCATGGAAATGACCACCGCCGCGTCGCCGTCGGTAGGCCACTGCAATACCATGGGCACGGCGCTTTCGATGAACGCGCTGGCCGAGGCGCTGGGCATGTCGCTTCCCGGTTGCGCGAGCATTCCGGCGGCGTACCGCGAGCGCGGGCAGATGGCATACATGACCGGCAAACGCATCTGCGATCTGGTTCGTGAAGACGTGCGCCCTTCGCAGATCATGACCCGCGAAGCCTTTGAAAACGCGATCGCGGTGGCCTCGGCGCTGGGTGCTTCAAGCAACTGCCCGCCTCACCTGATCGCCATCGCCCGGCACATGGGCGTCGAGTTGAGCCTCGACGACTGGCAGCGCATCGGCGAAGACGTGCCGTTGCTGGTCAATTGCATGCCGGCCGGGAAGTATCTGGGCGAAGGCTTCCACCGCGCAGGCGGCGTGCCGGCGGTGATGCACGAGCTACAGAAGGCCAGCAAGCTGCACGAAGACTGCGGCACGGTTTCCGGGAAAACCATCGGCGACATCGTGCGAAATGCCGTCGCCCACGACACCGACGTCATCCGTCCCTACGAAGACCCGCTCAAACACCGCGCCGGTTTTATAGTGCTGAGCGGCAATTTTTTCGACAGCGCGATCATGAAGATGTCGGTGGTCGGCGAGGCGTTCCGCAAGACCTATCTGTCCGAGCCGGGCGCCGAGAACAGCTTCGAGGCGCGGGCCATCGTGTTCGAGGGCCCGGAGGACTATCACGCGCGGATCAACGACCCTTCGCTGGAAATCGACGAGCGCTGCATTCTGGTGATCCGCGGCGCCGGCACGGTCGGTTATCCCGGCAGCGCCGAAGTGGTGAACATGGCGCCGCCGTCTGCGCTGATCAAACAAGGCATCGATTCGCTGCCGTGCCTGGGCGATGGCCGGCAGAGCGGGACCTCGGCCAGCCCCTCGATTCTCAACATGTCGCCGGAAGCCGCGGTGGGCGGCGGCCTGGCGCTGCTGAAAACCAACGACCGGCTGCGGGTGGATTTGAACAACCGCAGCGTTAACGTACTGGTCAGTGATGAGGAAATGGCCGAGCGCCGCGCGCTGTTCGAACCGAAGATGCCAGCGTCGCAAACCCCGTGGCAGGAGCTGTATCGGCAGTTGGTGGGGCAGCTGTCCACTGGCGGATGCCTGGAGCCGGCGACGTTGCATCTGCGGGTGATTGCACGGAGTGGCGAGCCACGGCATTCGCATTGAGCAGCCGCGCGCGCTCTTGTAGGAGCGTGGCTTGTCCCGCGATCGGCGACGAAGTCGTCGCAAAACCTGTCATCTCGGTGTGGAAGGTTTCCCGAGGTAGTCAATTTACGGCTGCTTTGCAGCCGATCGCGGGACAAGCCACGCTCCTACAGGGACATCATTGTGCCGAGAGTTGCGCCATGGATGCATAGGGTTGGGCAGGACTCACAACAACGCCGGCAACCCCTTCTCCATTCCGGCAAAGCGGTTTTTCAACAGCGAATGCAGCTGCTGCACCGCCGGGGAAAACTGTTTGCGGTGCGGACAGACCAGGTTGAGCGGGGTCGGCTCCCCCGGGTAATCGGGCAGCAACAGTTCCAGCCGCCCGGCGTGCACGTCCTCGCAGACATCCAGCCACGATTTGTAGGCCACACCCTGCCCCGCCACCGCCCAGCGCCTCACCAGATCAGCGTCATCGGTGAGCAACGGGCCTGACACCGAGAACACCCGCCCACCGAGCCGCCATTTGTCGTAGACCCGTCCCGCCAGCGTGAACAGCAAACACTCATGACGCAGCAAGTCGTCCGAGACCATGGGTCGGCCCTTGCGCGCCAGATACTCGGGCGATGCCACCAGCACCCGGCGATTCCATGGCGCCAGCGCCAACGCGATGTAGTTCGCGTCTTCGATCACGCCGTAGCGAATCGCGACGTCCACGGGATCACGAAACAGATCGGCCACTTGATCGGAGATAAACAGGCGCAGATTCAGCGCCGGGTGCTGACTGCGAAAATCCGTCAGCCACGGCAGCAGCATGTTTCGCCCCAGATCCGAAGGCGCCGCCACTTGCAGCGTGCCTTGCAGCTCAGCGCTTTCCCGCTGCAGCTTTTCCCGGCCATCGCGCAAGGCATCGAGCACCGTCTGGGCGGTCGGCAAGTACTGCTCGCCCTCAGCGGTGAGACGCAAGCTGCGCGTCGAGCGGGCAAACAGGCGGATATCCAGCTCGCGTTCGAGGCGCTTGATGGCCGCCGCGACTTGTCCCGGCAACAGATCCACCTCCCGCGCGGCATTGGAGAAGCTGCCCAGCGCAGCGGTGCGAACGAACAGGGTCAGGTCGTCGATGCGGATCATTTTCACTCCAGCCGTGAAAGTGTTGCCGGATTCTGCGGGTTTTTCTGCCTAACGAACAAGAACAAGATGGGTCCAACGTTTCAGCCACCTTCTATTCACTGACTAGAGAGATCGCCATGAAAGCCGTCGCCTTCACCCAACACGGTCTGCCCATCGAAGACCCCAATGCGCTGCTCGACATGGACCTGCCCAAGCCAACGCCCGGCCCTCGTGATTTGCTGGTCGAAGTCAAAGCGATTTCGGTGAACCCGGTCGACACCAAAATCCGCGCCGGCTCTGCCGCCACCGAACCCAAAGTGGTCGGCTGGGACGCCGTCGGCGTGGTTCGTGAAACAGGCAGCGAGGTCACGCTCTTCAAAGCCGGGGACGAAGTGTTTTACGCCGGCTCCATCGCCCGTCCTGGCAGCTATAGCGAATTCCACCTCGTCGACGAGCGCATCGTCGGGCACAAACCCAAGAGCCTCGACAACGCCCACGCCGCCGCGCTGCCGCTGACCTCGATCACCGCGTGGGAATTGCTCTTTGACCGTTTGGGCGTTGAGGAAGGCGGCGGCGAAGGTGACAGCCTGCTGATCATTGGTGCTGGTGGCGGCGTCGGTTCGATTCTGGTGCAGCTGGCGCGCCAACTGACCAAGCTGACCGTGATCGGTACCGCGTCGCGTCCGGAAACCCGCGAATGGGTCGAAAGCCTGGGCGCCCACCACGTCATCGATCACAGCCAGCCGCTGGTCGAGCAACTGAACCGGATCGGCGTCGGCGAGGTGAGCCATGTCGCCAGCCTGACCCACACCGATTCGTACTTCACGCAGCTGATCGAGGCCCTGAAACCCCAAGGCCAATTGGCGCTGATCGATGACCCGAAATCCCTCGACGTGGTGCCGATGAAACGCAAGGCCCTGTCGCTGCACTGGGAACTGATGTTCACCCGCTCGCTCTACGAAACGCCGGACATGATTGCCCAGCATGAACTGCTCAATCGCGTTGCCGACCTGATCGATCAGGGCGTGCTGAAGACCACCCTTGGAGAGCATTTTGGCGCGATCAATGCCGAAAACCTGCGCCGCGCCCACGCCGTGATCGAAAGCGGCAAGGCCAAGGGCAAGATCGTCCTCGAAGGTTTCTAACCCTGAGAATCACCTGTTTCCATTATTTGAATGGCCTGCTGCTGCAGGCCGGGAGCCGTTTGTGTCCATGAAGCAGAACATGATGTTGTCAGCGCTGGCCCTGTCCGTCGCGTTGATCAGCCAGACCGGCACCGCCGCCACGATCGCAACCAACGCACTGCCCGCCGATGCACCGGCGGAGAAAACCATCGGCCAGCTTGAGCAGGTGTTCACCTTCCACGACGCCATGCCCACCGGCGTGACCGTGACGGAAACCGGGCGTATCTTCGTCAACTACCCGCACTGGGGCGACGACGTACCCTTCACCGTGGGTGAAATCCGTGACGGCAAGGTCGTCGCCTACCCCGATGCAGCCATCAACAAAGAAGACCCAAAAGACCCGGCCAAAGGGCTGATCAGCGTGCAGAGCGTGGTCGCCGACGGTCAGGGCCGCGTCTGGCTGCTGGACACCGCCGCCCCGAATTTCGCCGCGCCGAAAGCCGGCGGCGCCAAGCTGGTGGCGGTTGATCTGGCCAGTAACAAGGTGGTCAAAACCCTGGTCTTCCCGGCCAACGTCATCTTGCCGAGCACCTACGTCAACGATATGCGCTTTGATTTTCGCGCTGGCAAGGAAGGCACGGTTTACGTGACGGATTCGTCCGTCTCCGGGCCCGGCGCGATCATCGTCATGGACATCGCCAGCGGCAAGGCGACCCGTCGTCTGAGCGGCGCGAAATCCACTTCGGCCGACCCTGACTTCAAACCGGTGGTCGAAGGCCAAACCGCACTGGTCACCAAAGGCCCGGATGGCAAGCCGAAAACCATGGCCGTTGCGTCTGATGGCATCGCCCTGTCCCCTGACGGCAAGACGCTGTATTTCAGCGCGCTTTCCAGCCGCCACCTGTTTGCCGTGCCCGCTGCGATGCTGCGTGATGCCAACGTCAGCGAGGCGCAGCTGAACGCTGCGGTCAAAGACCTCGGTGAAAAAGGTGCGTCGGACGGTCTGGAAGCAGACGCCAACGGCGCGGTCTACGCCGGCGACTACGAACACAACGGCATCCGTAAACGCCTGGCCGATGGCAGTTGGCAGACCATCGTCCACGATCCTCGCGTGCTGTGGCCGGACACCTTGTCGGTCGGGCCCGATGGCTATCTGTATTTCACCGCCAACCAGCTGCAGCGCCAGGCCGGTTTCCACGACGGCAAGGACCTGCGCGAAAAGCCTTACAGTCTGCTGCGGGTGAAGATCGACGCCGCGCCTGCGCCGACTCGTTGATTCGGTGTTTAATTTCGGAGATCCATCATGCAACTGACCGCACTGGCAAAGTCGCGCTACACCACCAAAGCCTACGATGCCTCACGCAAGATCCCGCAAGAGACGATCCACGAGTTGCTGGAGCAACTGCGTCACAGCCCGTCTTCGGTGAACTCGCAGCCATGGCACTTCGTCGTCGCCTCCGATGAGCAGGGCAAAGCGCGCGTGGCCAAGTCGGCCGAGGGTGGTTTTGCCTACAACGAGGCGAAGATGCTCAATGCCTCCCACGTCATCGTGTTCTGCACTCGCACCGAAATGCCGGAATCGCACCTGCACGCGGTGCTGGCTCAGGAGGAGGCTGACGGGCGTTTCGCCAGCGACGAGGCCAAAGCCGGCCAGGACAAAACCCGTCGTGGCTATGTGGATATGCATAAATTCGATCAGAAGGACTTGCAGCACTGGATGGAAAAGCAGACCTATCTGGCGTTGGGCACGTTGTTGCTGGGCGCGGCATCGCTGGGCCTGGATGCGACACCGATGGAAGGCTTCGATTTCAAGAAGCTCGACGAAGAACTGGGCCTGCGTGACCAGGGTTTCACCAGCCTGGTCGTGGTCAGCCTGGGCTATCGCAGCGACAGCGATTTCAACGCCAAACTGCCGAAATCGCGCCTGCCGGCCGAGACCGTCTTTACCTTCCTGTAATCCCGCCGCACATCTGTAGGCGTGAGCTTGCTCGCGATTCCGCCATTTCAGACGACCATGCGTTGACTGAGATGACGCCTTCGCGGGCAAGCTCCTACACTGAATCGGCGTTAACACCCGAAATCTGCGCCGTGCACCGATCCGTAGGAGTGAGCTTGCTCGCGATTGCGCCGTTTCAGGCGATCATGCGTTGACTGGAATGATGCCTTCGCG
>NZ_FOHW01000063.1 GCF_900111735.1 Pseudomonas graminis
CAGAGCATGAGTCGCAAAGGCGAGTGCTGGGATAACGCCCCGATGGAGCGATTTTTTGGCAGCCTAAAATCGGAATGGGTGCCTAAAGAAGGATATTCGTCAGCGCATGAAGCACAGCTGGACGTGCAGCGTTATGTCATGCGTTACAACAGCCGTCGGCCCCACAGCTACAACGGCTACAGGTCGCCTGTGGCTGCGGAGGGAGCGGCTGCTTGAAAACCTAAACGGGTGTCCAGAATTACTTGACCAGTTCAAGCTCACTCCTACAGATGCGGTAAGCAGTGCATTCTCAGGACTGCACCATTGTCATCGCGCGCAAAGCCGCGCTGAGAAAAAGCGCCAGACACAAAAACGCCGACCCAAAGGTCGGCGCTTTATCACCACGACAACTCGTCTTACTTGGCTTTGACGCCTTCGAACGAGATGTCCAGTTCCATGGTGTCGGACTGTGGGCCCAGGTCCATCATCTTGCCGAAATCAGAACGCTTGATCGAGGTAGTGCCCTCGAAGCCGGCACGGTAGCCGCCCCATGGATCCTTGCCTTCACCCAGGAACGTGGTTTTGACGGTGACCGGCTTGGTCACGCCGTGCAGGGTCAGGTCGCCGATCACGTCAGCCGTGGTCTTGCCGTCAGCATTTTTGCCGATGTTGGTGACCTTGGTGGACACGAACTTGGCGTCAGGATAGGTCGCGACGTCGAGGAAGTCCTTGCTGCTGATGTGCTTGTCACGTTCAGCGTGGTTGGTGAAGACGCTGGCGGTCTTCAGGTCGATGCTGATCTTGCTGTCTTCAGGCTTGGCGGCGTCGAAGCTGAATGTGCCGGTCCAGTCCTTGAACGTGCCGTAGATGAAGCTGTAGCCCAGGTGGCTGATCTTGAAGTTGATGAAGGCGTGCTGGCCTTCCTTGTCGATGGTGTAATCAGCGGCCATGGCCTGACCAGCGGACAGCAGGGCGGTACCCAGAGCCAGTGCAGCAAGTGTCTTTTTCAACATACGTCTTCTTCCTTTCCAGTTGAATTGAGTATCAGGCCTTGCGGCCAAGCATACGTACAAGCGTGGCATCACGATCAACGAAGTGATGCTTCAAAGCGGCCAGCCCGTGGAGTCCTGCGAAAATCACCAGGGTCCAGGCCAGATACAAGTGCACGGTGCCTGCGACGTCTGCCTGGTCGGGCAGTCCGCTGATCAAGGCAGGCACTTCGAACAATCCAAACACCGGAATCCCGACACCGTCTGCGGTGGAAATCAGGTAACCGGCGAACATCACCAAAAACAGGTCCAGATACAGAAACGCATGGCCCAGCTTTGCAGCCGTTTTCACAAACCGGCTGTGCGTGGCAGGCGCTGGTGGCGGCGGGCTGACGAAGCGCCAGATCACCCGGATCAGCATGAACAGGAACAGCGTGATGCCGATGCTCTTGTGCAGGTCCGGGCCAGCCTTGCGCCACGTGTCGTAATAGCCCAGCCCCACCATCCACAACCCTAGCGCAAACATGCCAAACACCGTCAGCGCGACACCCCAATGCAAAACGATGCTGACCCAGCCATAGCGAGAAGAAGAGTTGCGTAGCTGCATGCTGAATATCCTGTGAGGGCCGAGGGAGAGACTAGCGGTTTACCTATCGAAAGAAAGCGCAAAATGTTGCTTTGAAGAATCAGGAAATCCGATTGAAATCTTCTGACATATTTTCGTGCGAAGGAGATTAAGCCAGCGTTACGGCCCCTCCAGACGAAAAAAAGGCGCGGTATCAAACCGCGCCTTTGTTTTCAGCCATTACCGATCAGTTTTTGCTGTCGGTCGCGGGTGCTGCCGGCGCCGTTGCCGGTGCCGCCGGAGTGGCCGGTGCCGCCTTGTCACCCGCTGCCTTGGCCGGCGCTTTTTTCGCAGCGTCGGTTTTGGCAGGGGCTTTGTGGGTGGCGGCCGGTTTGGCCGGAGCCTTTTTGACGGGCTCCTTTTTCGCCGGTTCTTTCTTGGCTGGTGCCTTTTTCGCAGGTTCCACAACCGCAGGCTTGGCCGGTTCAACCACTGGAGCTGGCGGCGGCGTTACCGGGGCGGGTGCTGGAGCTGGGGCCGGAGCAGGCGCTGGCGCTTTCTCGGCCGGTTTTGGCTCAGGCTTGGAACCGCCGAACATGTTCGAGAAGAAGCCGCCAATGCCGCCGCTGCTTTCCTTGGCCGGTTCAGGGGCCTTCGGTGGCGGCGCTTTGACCGGTTCGAACGACTTGCCTTCAGACAGACCCTGCACCTGAATCGCCGCGCGCTGACCCGAACGCAATGCGCCTTCAAGGGTGCCCGGGTACAAGGTGTCGGTGTGTTCGCCGGCAAACGCAACGCGCTGCAGCGGTCGCTCCCACAGGCGCCAGTATTTGCTGATCTGGCCCGGGCCGAACGCCAGGTAGGCGCCGCCGCTGGACGGGTCGATGCTGGAGCGGCGCAGTTCATAGCCGGTGAACGCGCCCCGCGCCTGTGGATAGAACGCCTGCATGCGGATCAGCACCTGATCCACCAGTTGCTTGTCGCCGAACGCCTGCATGATGCGGGCGTTGTCGCCGGCCAGGTTGATCACGACGTTGGCGCCGCCTTTCAAAGCAGGCTCGACCCACAGCATGCCGAGGCCGGTGTTGCTGTAAATTTCGCCGGACATACGCGCCTTGCTGTCCCAGACCGGGGTCTTGAACTTGAGCATGATCTGGTCATGCCAGCCGTAGTTGGTGCTTTTGATCGCGCCCAGACGCTGGGCGTCCAGCGCCGGGGTCATCTGGATCTTGCTTAGCGCGCGCAACGGCACGGCCAACACGACATATTCGGCTTCGTAGCCCAACGAACCGACCTTGACGGTCACGCCGTCCTTGTCCTGGTTGATGGCCGACACCGGCGAATTGGTCTTGATCACTTTCAGCTGTTTGACGAACTCCTCGGCCAACACGGCGCTGCCACCCGGCAGGCGAGCGGCGCGACGGTCGCGGTCGTCGACGTCGCGGTTCACCCGTGTTTGCTGTGCGAGGTACAGCAGCGACAAACGCGAAGGCTCGTCATAGCGCGTACGAATCTGCTGATTGATCAGCTGGCGCGCGGTCGCTGGCAGACTCAGACGGTCCAGCCAGTTGGAGACGGTGATCTGGTCCAGCGCAAACAGCGTGCTGTTGGCTGCCGGGTTGTCCGGGTCGGTGATCGAACGGGCCAGGTCATCCACCGCCGCTTCGTAGCGCTTGATGGCTTCAGCGGTCGCCGGTTGTTTGGTCGCCAGGTCGGCGCCGGTGAAGTATTCGCCTTCGATCAGGTAGCTCGGGGTCCGCACGAATTCCGGCGCGGGCACCGCCTTGATCTTGAAGCGATCAATGTACTGATTCAGCACCGGCTGGGCCTTGGCGTTGCCGATCCACTCGCTGCCGGCCAGACCGGAACGGCCGCCGACGGTGGGTTTGGCTTCCAGCAAGGTCACTTGCCAGCCTTTGCTCTGCAGCTCGTAAGCCGTCGTGAGTCCCGCCAGACCGCCGCCGACGACGATCACCGTATGCGGTTTATCCACAGCAAGCGCCGAAGCACTGACCATCCCAACCATCACCATCGCACAGGCGCGCAGCCAACCAGAAAGCATTCAGCGAACTCCGGAGAAAAACGGGGGGAATTGTCGGATTTTGTTGTCCGATTTTTCGAAGAGCGCGAAGGATACGCGAGCCGCGAAACGCCCGCCAGCAATGTCGGCGAGCCTGATTTTCGCGCGCGCAGCGACTGAAACAACACGCTAAAGGTTGTCCCGCTGGCATGCATTGCATAGGCTTGCGCGATTGTTTGCCCGCGCGTCATGCGAGCCGCTATGTGGAGAAGAGTAATGGGCCTTAACGACCAGTGGATGCAGCGCGACCTGAAGGTCCTTTGGCACCCCTGCACCCAGATGAAAGACCACGAAAAACTGCCGCTGATTCCGATCAAGCGCGGCGAAGGGGTCTGGCTGGAGGACTTCGAAGGCAAGCGCTACCTCGACGCGGTCAGCTCGTGGTGGGTCAACGTATTCGGCCACGCCAATCCGCGTATCAATCAGCGCATCAAGGATCAGGTCGATCAGCTGGAGCACGTGATCCTGGCGGGTTTCAGCCATCAGCCGGTCATCGAGCTGTCCGAGCGTCTGGTGGCGATGACGCCCGAAGGCCTGACGCGCTGCTTCTACGCCGACAACGGTTCGTCCTGCATCGAAGTCGCGCTCAAGATGAGCTTTCATTACTGGCTCAATCGCGGCAAGCCGGACAAGAAACGCTTTGTCACCCTGACCAACAGTTACCACGGCGAGACCATGGCGGCGATGGCGGTCGGCGACGTGCCGCTGTTCACCGAAACCTACAAAGCACTGCTGATGGACACCATCAAGGTGCCGAGCCCGGACTGCTACCACCGGCCTGAAGGCGTGAGCTGGGAAGAGCACACCCGCACGATGTTCGCGGTGATGGAGCAAACCCTGGCCGAGCATCACGACAGCGTCGCGGCGGTGATCATCGAGCCGCTGATTCAGGGCGCGGGCGGCATGCGCATGTACGACCCGATCTACCTCAAGCTGCTGCGCGAGGCCTGCGATCGTTATGGCGTGCACCTGATCCACGACGAAATCGCCGTGGGCTTCGGCCGCACCGGGACGATGTTTGCCTGCGAGCAAGCCGGCATCCGTCCGGATTTCCTGTGCCTGTCCAAAGCATTGACCGGCGGTTATCTGCCGTTGGCGGCGTGCATCACCACCGATGATGTGTACGACGCGTTTTACGACGATTACCCGACCCTGCGCGCTTTCCTGCACTCCCACAGTTACACCGGCAACCCGCTGGCGTGCGCGGCGGCGTTGGCGACGCTGGATATTTTCGAGCAGGACAACGTCATCGAAAACAACAAGGCGCTGGCCCAGCGCATGAAGACCGCGACGGCCCATCTGGTCGATCACCCGAACGTCGCTGAAGTGCGGCAGACCGGAATGGCGATTGCCATCGAGATGGTGCAGGACAAGGCCAGCAAAACGCCTTATCCATGGCAGGAACGGCGCGGGCTGAAGGTGTTCGAGCACGCGCTGACCCGAGGCGCCTTGCTGCGTCCGCTGGGCAGCGTGGTGTACTTCCTGCCGCCGTATGTGATCACGCCGGAGCAGATCGACTTCCTGGCCGACGTGGCGACTGAAGGGATCGACATCGCGACGCGCAGCAGCGTGAGCGTGGCGGTGAGAGAGAACTTCCATCCGGATTTCCGTGATCCGGGGTAGCAGACCGTTACACCCATTCTGTAGGAGCGTGGCTTGTCCCGCGATCGGCGGGAACCGCCGTAAATTGCGTAAACGCGTTAACTCTGACTCGACGAGTTCACCATTCTTGCTGCCGCTTCGCGCCAGATCGCGGGACAAGCCACGCTCCTACAGGTGCTGCCTTCAACACAATATTTAGAGAAACAACCATGAGACTGTCCCGCTTTTTCGTCGATGCCACCCTCAGCGTCGGTGAGCACGAACTGCCAGAGGCCCAGGCCCATTACATCAGCCGCGTGTTGCGCATGTCCGAAGGCGACGCGGTACAGCTGTTCGACGGCTCGGGCCATGAGTTCCGTGCCACGCTGGCGGAGGTCGGCAAAAAGCAGGTGCGGGTGCAGGTGACGGAAAGCTTCGCCGGTCAGCCGGAGTCTCCTTTGCAGATCCATCTCGGCCAGGGCCTCTCCCGTGGCGAGCGGATGGACTGGGCGATTCAGAAAGCCACCGAACTGGGCGTGACGCAAATCTCCCCGATCATCAGCGAACGCTGCGAAGTGCGCCTGAAAGATGAGCGTGCGGAGAAGCGTCAGGCGCACTGGCAGCAGATCGCAATCAGTGCCTGTGAACAGTGTGGCCGCTCAGTGGTGCCGGTGATTCATGCGCCAGTGACCCTGGCCGACTGGCTCAAGCAGACAGAAGCGGACTTGAAGCTGGTGCTACACCCTGTCGCGGCGCCCCTGACCAGTCATGAAAAGCCCGGCAGCCTGGCATTTCTGATCGGCCCTGAAGGCGGCCTGAATGACGCCGAAGTGGATGAGGCGCAGGACGCCGGTTTCCACGCCGCCCGCCTCGGCCCCCGCGTGCTGCGCACCGAAACCGCGCCGGTGGTGGCGCTGAGCATCGCACAACAGCTGTGGGGGGATTTGTAGGACCGGCTTCAGCCGAGAAGGCGTCAGGCGTTACGCTGCAAGATTGATGGCGCACACACCGGCCTCTTCCCGGCTGAAGCCGGTCCTACAGCGAAGAGGCCCGTGCAGCCAACATAATTTTCGTCGTCCGTACTGACGATTTCGCGGGCAAGCGCGCTCCTACAATTATCAGTTGGTCGCGTAATTAAAGGTGGATACCCATGCGACCTGAGCGTCTACTCAGGCAGTTCCGACTCTCGACGCCGTGCTTTCGCCGGTTCCGGCCGGGCGCAGGGCAGAAATTCTCCGCGCCCCGGTTCACCCAACGGGCTCCCATCCCATACCCGTTCCCCTCTGGCGAAGGTCATCGCCGGCCATGCCGTCAAGCGCATCCCCTCGTACGGGGTGTAATCGACGTTGTGGTGCAACATTTCGTTGGTCAGCTCGATGTCCAGGTCTTCATCCCAGATCACCAGATCCGCATCCGACCCGATAGCGATGCTGCCCTTGCGCGGGTACAAACCGTACAACCGCGCCGCATTGGTGGCCGTCAGCGCGACAAACGCCTGCGGCGTGATTCGCCCTTTGCGCACGCCTTCCGACCAGAGCAGCGCCATGCGCGTTTCGACGCCAGGAATGCCATTGGCCACTTCGGAAAACGGCGCCGTCTCGCCATGGGCACGTTTGCCGTCCGGGCCGCCGTAGCGGAACGGCGCGTGATCCGATGAGAACACTTCAAACGAGCCATTCTGCAGGCCGTTCCAGACCACTTGCTGATTGCCGGCGTCTCTCGGCGGCGGGCTGCAGATGCATTTCGCGCCTTCGAAGCTGTCATCGCAGCCCAGTGAATCCGCCGTCAGAAACAGATACTGCGGGCAGGTTTCGCCGTAAACCTTCAAGCCGTGGCTCTGCGCCCAGCGGATCTGCTCAATGGCCTGGCGCCCCGAGACATGCACGATGAGGATCGGCACATCGACCAGCTCGGCCAGTGCAATGGCCCGGTGCGTGGCTTCACGCTCGACCAGCATCGGCCGCGATGTGGCGTGATAACGCGGCGCACTGTGGCCAGCGGCAAGCAGGCGCTCGGTCAGCCAGGCGATGCAGTCACTGTTTTCGGCGTGCAGCATCACCATCGCGCCTTCCGCTCGCGCCACCGACAGGGTTTCCAGAATCTCCCGGTCGTTGAGCTTCAACGCATCGTAGGTCATGTAGATTTTGAATGAGGTGTAGCCCTCGGCAATCAGCTCGGGCAGCTCGCGGCGCAGCACGTCTTCGGTGGGGTCGGTGACGATGAGGTGAAACGCATAATCGATCAGCGCCCGACCGTCCGCACGCCGATGGTAATCCTCCACCGCCGCCCGCAAGCTTTGTCCCTTCTGCTGGCAGGCAAAGGGAATCACCGTTGTAGTCCCGCCACACGCCGCCGAGCGGGTGCCGCTCTCGAAGTCATCGGCCATGACCGAGCCATCGCCGGTCGGCTGATCCAGATGCACATGGCTGTCGATCCCGCCCGGCGTGACGGTCCGCCCTCGCGCATCAACTTCCTGCGCCGCACCTTGCAGGCCCAGGCCCAGCGCGACAATTCGACCGTCGCGCACGCCGATGTCGCACAGGAAACCGTCCGCCGCCGTCACCACATTGGCGTTGCGGATGATCAGATCAAAAGCCTGCATGTCGTTCACTCCGTCAGGCGCGGGTCAGCCAGGCCTTGGCGATCTCTTCGCGGGTGGTGAACCAGACGCCTTCGCGGGCCTGGGCGTATTCGATGAAATGCTTGATCGCGCGGACCCGACCCGGACGTCCGACCATGCGTGGGTGCAGCCCGATGGACATCATTCGCAGGCCGTCGGCGGACTCTTCGTACAGCACATCGAAGCTTTCCTTCATGTACTCAAGGAAATCGGATGCCTGGGACAAGCCCGGCGAGTTCCAGTAACGGAAGTCGTTGACGTCGCTGGTGTACGGCACCACCAGATGTTGCTTGCCCTCGACGTCGACGAAATACGGCACGTCGTCGTTGTAGGCATCTGAGTCGTAGAGAAAACCGCCCTCTTCCGCCACCAGCCGACGCGTGTGGACGCTGGCGCCGTAGCGGCAATACCAGCCCACCGGACGCTTGCCGCAGGTGCGTTCGAACGACTCGATCGCCAGACGAATGTGCTCGCGCTCCTCGGCCTCGGTCAGGCGGAACACTTCCTCCCAGCGATAGCCGTGGCTGCAGATTTCATGGCCCAGCTCGACCGCCGCCTTGGCAACCTCCGGGTTCTGCTCGAAGGCCACCGCGCAGGCATGAAACGTCGCCGGGACGTTGGCCTGTTGCAGGATGTCGAGGATCCGCCAGATGCCGACGCGTGCGCCGTACTCATACATCGACTCCATCGCCAGATTGCGCACGCCATCGGGAAACTGATAGCTGCCCCACTCGGTCATGCTCTCCTGGTCAGGATCGCCCATGGCCAGGGAGCGCTCCGAGCCCTCTTCGTAATTGATGACAAAGTTGACCGCCAGACGCGCGCCGTTGGGCCAGGTGCCTTGGGGACGCTGCCGGCCGTAGCCGACCAGATCTCGAATGGGTGACGCCATAAAAGCCTACTCCTGCAACGTTCGAACAGTCGGCAGACCGCCAAGCCAGGGCTCAGCAGTCGATGGTTTTCAATGCATCGTGGTCCGGACCATCAAGGGTCTGACCGGTGCGAAAGGCCAGGCCCATGGCCAGGGTCTGCGCAATGCAGAACGCAGCAGTGAGCGAGCGAAAGCCCAGCAGCTCGGCGTCGTTGACCTCGATCATCACTGATGCGGTTTGTCCGATGGGGCTGAGAATGCTGTCAGTGATTGCCACGATAGGCGTCCCCGCCGCGACCGCTTGCTGGCAGGCGTCGATGGTTTCCTGCGCGTAAGGCGGAAAACTCACCGCCACCAGCACGTCATCGCCGTGCAGCGCGCCGACCTGCTCGCGCAAACTGCCGCCCAGGCCGCTGATGTGTACGGCGCGGCGACCGACGCGGCTGAGCGCGTAACTCAAGTAGGACGCCATGGGAAACGAGCGACGCATGCCAACCACGAAGGTGGTGCGCGCCTGCTCCAACAGCTCGATGGCGCGCTCGATGGCTTCGACTTGCTCGCCTTCGGCCAGGTGCTCCAGCGAAACGATATTCGCGCGGCTGAACGCCGAGAGCATGGCGCCAACATCGGTGGGATCGTCGAGCAATTGCTCGCCGCGATAGTGCCGGATGCGCTCTTTGAAACTGCCCTGCCCGGCCTGCTGCAACGGTTGTTTGAACAAGCGCTGCAGATCACTGAACCCGCCGAAGCCCAGCGCCTGAGCCAGCCGAATGAATGCCGACGACGGGATGCCGGAGATTTTCGCCAGCGCCGCGACCGTGTTAAGCGCCACGTCGTGCGGGTGCTCGTTCAGGTAATGCGCGGCGTCACGCTGCCGCGCGGTCAGGCGTTCCTGATGTTCGACGATGGCGGCACGCAGCTCGGCCAGGGTTTGGGGTACAGGCATAAAAAGGCTCGATAGAAGTCAGGAGGGACGCAGTTCTGTGATCGCCCGGGCCAGATGCTCAACCAGGCGATTCAGCTCATCGACGCTGTTGTAGTGGGCGATCGACACACGAACCACGCCGCCGTATGGGGTCAGCCCCAACTGTTCGATCAGGCGGCGAGCATAGAAGTCACCAAAGCGGATGCCCATGCGGTGGTTGTCCACGCGGCGCACGATGGCTTCGGACTGAATGCCTTCCACCACAAAGCTGATGGTCGGCACGCGATCGCCGTCGGTCACACGCGACTTTCCGATAATTCGTACGCCCGGCGTCTCCCGCAGAAACGCCAGCAGCGTCTCGGCCAGCAGGTCTTCCTGCACTTCAAAGGCATCGAACGCAGCCTGCATCAACTGGCGTTCGCTGCCGCTGGCGCCGAGGCGTCGGCCGATGTCGATCAGGTAATCGCTGATGCCAATGCAGCCGTAGGACAGCTCGTAGTTCAAATTGCCAGGCTGCAACTTGTAGGGAATGACCTCCTGACCGATGAAAAAGTGGTTCAGGCTCGGCAGCTCCAGCAAGGCTTCCCGCTGGCCCCACAGCACGGCGAAGTGCGGGCCGAAGGTCTTGTAGAAACTGAACACGTAATAATCGGCGCCGCTGGCCTGCACATCTACCAGCCGATGGGGCGCGTAGGCCACGGCATCGACGCACAGCTTGCCGCCGACCGCGTGCACACGGCGCGCGACTTCGGCGACCGGGTTGACGCTGCCGAGGATGTTCGACGCATGAGTCATGGCCACGTAGCGGGTCTTGTCGCTAAGCAGCGCGTCCAGATCAGCCAATTCCAGGTCCATGCTCTGCGCATTGACCGCCCAGACGCGCAACGTCGCGCCGCGTTCCTCACACAGCCTCACCCACGGCCCGATGTTGGCTTCGTGGTCGCAGTTGGTGACGATGATTTCGTCGCCGGGATTGATCGACGGCGCGATGGCGCGGCAAAGGATTTGCAGCAAATGGGTGGTCGAGCCGCCCATCACGCACTCTTCCGGGAAGCGCGCGTTGATCAGTTGCGCGACCGATTCACGCGCCTGAATGACCCGCGCGCCTGCGTCGACCGACTCGCTGTAGGACGCGCCCAGCTGCACGGCGCTGTTGAGCAAGTAATCGGTGATGCGCTCGGCGACCGGCTTGAGCACGGCCGAGCCGCCGGCGTTGTCCAGGTAGGCGTAGCCGCTGCCGAGCGCGGGAAACTGGCTGCGTACGTAATCGATGTCCAAGGCATTCAAGGGATGAACTCCAGAGTCTGATCAGTGATGCAGGATGGCCTGCAAAAACGCGCGGGTTCTCGGCTCTTGCGGGGCCGTGAAGAAGTCGTGCGGGTTGTTCTGTTCGATGATTCGGCCGTTTTCCATGAAGATCACCCGGTCGGCGACCTTGCGCGCAAAGCCCATTTCATGGGTCACGACGACCATGGTCACGCCCGAGCGGGCGAGGTTCTGCATGACGTCCAGCACTTCGCCGACCATCTCTGGGTCGAGTGCGGAAGTGGGTTCGTCGAACAGGATCACCCGTGGCTCCATGGCCATGGTTCGAGCGATGGCCACGCGCTGCTGCTGACCGCCGGACAACTGGCTGGGGTATTTCGCCGCGTGGGCGCCCATGCCGACTTTCTCCAGCAGCAGGCGCGCGCGTTCGTTGGCGTCACGGCGCGACATGCCGCGCACCCGCACCGGCGCCAGCGCCACGTTGGCAAGGACGGTGAGGTGCGGGTACAGGTTGAAATTCTGGAAAACCATACCGACTTCGCATCGGATACCTGCCAGTTTCGGGCCTGTTTCAACCCGTTGGCTGCCGACGCGGATGTCGCCCTGCTGGTATTCCTCCAGCAGATTGATGCAGCGAATCAGTGTCGATTTCCCTGAGCCCGATGGCCCGAGGATCACCACCACTTCGCCTTGATCGACGGTCAGGTTGATGTCGGTCAGGGCCTGGAACGGCCCGTAGAATTTGGCCACGCCTTCCATTTCGATGACGGTGCTCATGCGCTTTTCCTCCCGGCGCCATTACGTCGCTCGATCCAGCTCACCAGTTGCACCAGGGGCAGAAGCAGCAAAAGGTACATGACCGCTGCGCCCACCAGTGGTGTGGGGTTGGCTGACAATGCTTGCGCCTGAGTGGCTTGTTTAAGCAGATCAGGCATCGCCACGACCGACGCCAGCGCGGTGTCTTTCATGACGTTGATGCAGTTGCTGGTCATCGGCGGCATGACGATGCGCATGGCCTGGGGCAGGATGATGTCGCGCATGGTGTTGAAAAAACTCATGCCCTGGGAGGCCGAGGCTTCGAATTGCCCGCGTGGAATGGCTTCGATGCCGGAGCGAAAGATCTCCGCCGAATACGCGCACGACACCAGTGACAGCGCCGCAGTCGCCGCCGCGAACGACGACAGGCGAATGCCCACGAACGGCAGCGCGTAATAGATCAGCACCAAAAGCACCAGCAATGGAATCGAGCGCAGCACGTCGATGTACACCCGCGCCAGAAACCGCACCGGCGCGTACCCGTACAACCGCAGCATCGCCAGCACCAGCCCGCCCACCAGGCCGAGAATGATGCTGACCACGCCCAGCATCACAGTCACGCCCAGGCCGCGGAGCATCAGTGGCAGCGCATCGACGAACACGCTCCAGTTGAAGAACGTTTCTAACAACTCCATTGCGACTCCTTGGTGGCGAGCAGGGACGGGGCGGGCCTGAGCGATCAGGGATTACTTGGGAACGTCGACCACCTTGACGGTGCTGGACTCCGGATCAGCGTCGGCACCGAACCACTTCTTGTGCAGGTCGGCGATCACGCCTTCTTTCTTCATCGTGGAGATGATGTCGTTGACCTGGCCGGCCGAGGCCCAGCCCTTGGCGTGCATCAGCGAGTACTTCTCACCGGTAGGAATTTTCGCGACGACTTTGTATTGCGGCTTGTCCTTGATGTAGTACAGGACCGCCGGGATATCGCTGACATAGCCGTCCATGCGGCCGGACGCGAGATCAAGCATCGCAGGCGACAGGCCTTCGTAGCGTGAGACTTCCTTGAATTTGTATTCGGCCTGATGGGCGTTGACCCACATGTCGCCGGTGGAGCCGGTGTCGACACCGACCACCTTGCCGTCCATGTCTTTCAGGCCGTTGATGCCGGATTTGGCGAGCACGGACAGGGACTGGTCGCTGTCGTAATACGGTTGGGCGAAGCCGACTGATTCAAGGCGTTTGGGCGTGATGGTGATTGAGGAGATGGCGATGTCAGCGCGTTTGGACTGCACGGCGCTGAACAGGCCGTTGAACGGGATGTTGACGAATTCCACGGTCTTGCCGGCGCGCTTGGCGACTTCTTTCACCACGTCGACTTCGAAGCCGACGATCTCGCCTTTGGCGTCCTGAAACTCCCACGGCACGTTGCCCACGTTGGCCCCGACGGTCCAGTCAGCGGCCCAGGTGGATGCGGAAAAGGCGGTTGCCACGGCCATGCTCAAGAGTACTTTCACATTCATGTCTTGCTCCCCGATTGATCAGTCAGTTCAAGAAGGCCGCCTTACCACAAGAGGGGGCGTTTCGAGGTTCAGACTAAGATGACGAATCAAATAATTCAACAAATAAAACAAATGAATTAAATGCTTCAATCAGGTGCGAAAGTTATCCGCATTGGTGCAGATGGGAAAGCGCGCAGGGCTGTGGGGTGTACAGAAAATGATCAGTGATTTGAAAGGTGCCATGCACCGAAGCGGCGCATGGATTGCTCGCATACATCATTTGCGGCCGGCTTGCTGGCGAGCCGGCGCCGGATGTGTACACCGCAGATTGTGTGTCTGCCGTAATCCAGTGTAGGAGCGCGCTTGCCCGCGAAGAGGTCGGTACAGGCGACACATCTCTGTCGTCCTAACCAATGCCTTCGCGGGCAAGCGCGCTCCTACAGGTTCTTCGTCGAATCCAGATGCAATGGCTGGCGCAGAATCCGTAGCAACCGCGGTTTCAGCGGTCTACCGCTCTAGCCTCACAACACATAACGCATGATCGCGACAAAGTGCAGAAGGCTGCCGGCGATGACGAACAGATGCCAGACCCCATGGAAGTGTCTGACCCTGGTGTCGAACGCAAAGAAAATGATCCCCACGGTGTAGAACACCCCGCCCAGCGCCAGACAGACGAAGCCGGCCATGCCCAGCGCAGCGATCAGCGGATTGACCGCAACCAGCACAATCCAGCCCATGACCGCGTAAATAACGATGGACATCACCCGCGCCTCGGACCGGGGTTTGATCTCCTGCAGAATGCCGATGATCGCCAGCGCCCAGACGATGCCGAACAATGTCCAGCCCCACGCCCCGTGCAGTGTCACCAGACAAAACGGCGTGTAGCTGCCGGCGATGAGCAGATAGATCGAAAAGTGATCAACCTTTTGCATGATCACTTTGGCCCGACCGCGAACGCTGTGATAAACCGTCGACGCGCTGTACAGCATGACCAGCGCCACACCATAGACCGCGACGCTGATGATCTTCCAGATGTCCCCGGTCATCGTCGCGACAACCAGCATCCAGACCGCACCGATGGTCGCCAGAATCGCCCCCACCAAATGGGTCCAGGCGTTGAATTTTTCTCCGTAGTACATCCGCACACTACCTCTCTAAGTTGCACGACACGCGCCAAGGGTCCTGCTTCTGTACCGCAATGACAACGCATTGTGTCGTGTTATCGAGAATTTAATGCAGTCAGCCGCCGATCTCTTCGGCACAATCGGGCGCTCTCAAAACAAGAACCCGGCGCGGGCCCACACGATGCAGATCGACGAAGAGCTCACCCTCAAGAAGCTGGAAATTTTTCTGGCGTTTATGCGCACCGGCAATCTGGCTCGGGCAGCGGCAGAGTTGCAGACGAGTACGGTCAGTGTGCATCGGGCGATTCACTCGCTGGAAAGCGCGTTGCGTTGCCCGCTGTTCAAGCACGAGGGTCGCAACCTCACGCCGCTCGAAGGCGCTTACGTGCTGGAGGAGCGCGCGCAGAAGCTGGTGCAGGACGTGCTCAGTACCATCGAACAGACGCGGCAGGCGGCGGGGTTTTCGGCGGCGCGGTTCAAGCTGGGGGCGCTGTATTCACTGACGGTCAAAACCGTGCCGCAGCTGATCATGGGCCTGAAGATCCGCCGCAGCGAGCTCAACATCGACCTGATTCTGGGCTCGAACATTGACCTGTTCTACAAGCTGAAGAACATGGAAGTGGATGCGATTCTGGTGTCGCTGAACGAATCCGTGAGTGATCCGGATTGCGAGCATTTGCCACTGTTCTCAGATGACATCTTCCTCGCGGCCCCAGTGGATTCACCCTTGGCCCACCACAGCGAAGTGGACCTGAGCGATCTGCGCGAAGCGACGTTCATTACCCTGACGCAAGGTTTCGCGACCCATCGAGATGGGGCGATGGTATTTCAACAGGCAGGTTTTGAGCCGAAAGTGGCGATGCAAGTCAACGACATCTTCACCCTGCTGAGCATGGTCAGCTCGGGAGTGGGCTACGCCTTGCTGCCGGGGCGAATCGCCGCCGTCTACGAAAACCGCGTCCGCCTGGTGCCGCTGCAGGCGCGATACCGCATGCAGCAGCACATCGGACTGGTCTTCCTCAAAGCCCGCGAACGCGACCCGAACCTGCTCGCGCTGCTGGCGGAATGCCGGATGTATTCGAACCGGCTTGCCCAGGCCTGAGTCGACACCCTGTCGGAGCGCGCTTGCCTGCGAAGAGGCCGGTGCAGCCCAAATATCTCTATCGTCCGAGCCAAAGGCTTCGCGGGCAAGCGCGCTCCTACAGATTTGCGGCGGACGCCAAATTCACGTCTGCCCGCGAGAATAACCCCGCATCGGGATTTGCTCGTTGAGACCCGCAGCCGAGGCCACGCCGGACCCGCTTCTGCCGAAGGCGTAGGAGCGCGCTTGCCCGCGAATGCATCATCACGGACACATCCGGCATATTTGTTTGCCGCAGAGCTGATTGCCTGTGCACTAGCCTGATCCTGCACATCTCACAACGCGCAAAGGAATGCCAATGTCACAAAGAAGCGCTGATCTCCGACTAGGCCGTTATTCGGGAGTAGGACAGATTTATCTTCTCACCTCCGTAGTGAATGGCCGACAACCGCTGTTCACCAACTGGCGCACCGGCCGGCTGGTGGTCGAAGAGTTTCGACGGGCCCAGCAAGCTGGTATTGCAGAGTCTCTGGCGTGGGTCGTCATGCCGGACCATTTTCACTGGCTAGTGGAGTTGAGAGAGGGAACGTTGGGAATGCTGGTGCGCCGGGTTAAATCCGGCAGCGCGCTGGCGATCATGCGGTCAGGTCACACACCGCTTCGGGTATGGCAGAAGGGTTATCACGACCGGGCGGTTCGGCGGGAGGAAGATTTGCAGGCCGTCGCACGTTACATCGTTGCCAATCCGTTGCGGGCCGGGCTGGTGAAACGCGTGGGGGATTATCCACTCTGGGATGCTGTGTGGCTGTGAGATTTTTCGCGGGCAAGCGCGCTCCTACAGGTTCGCGGCGGACGCCAAATCCACGTCCGCCCGCGAGAATAACCCCGCATCGGGATTTGCTCGTTGATGACCGCCGCCGAGGCCACGCCGGACCCGCTTCTGCCCGCGAGAATAACGCCGCATCGAGATTTGCTCGTTGAGACCCGCAGCCGAGGCCACGCCGAACCCGCTTCTGCCGAAGGCGTAGGAGCGCGCTTGCCCGCGAAGAGGCCGGTGCAGCCGACACATCTCTATCGTCAGAAACAAAGCCTTCGCGGGCAAGCGCGCTCCTACAGGTTTGCGGCGGACGCCAAATCCACGTCCGCCCGTGAGAATAACCCCGCATCCAGGTTTGCTCGTTGAGGTCCGCCGCCGAGGCCTTGCCGGACCCGCTTCTGCCGTAGGCGTAGGAGCGCGCTTGCCCGCGAACAGGCCGGTGCAGCCAACACATCTCTATCGTCA
>NZ_FOHW01000029.1:0-46002 GCF_900111735.1 Pseudomonas graminis
CCGTTCGGCGCGGGCCCACGGAGCGAGACCGGAGTGAAGGAACCCTGACGAAGGAAGGGCCCAACCAGGAGCAGGCACTTTTGCTTACTTTTGGTGCTGTTCAAAAGTAAGTCGCCGAAGGCGAAACAGTCTGCCCCCAGGCAGACGCCCTTGACCTTCTCCCAGCCGCACCACCCTCCCCTCAGACCAGATACTTCTTGAACCAATCCAACGTCCGGCTCCACGCCAATGTCGCGGCAGCGTCGTCATACCGCGGCGTCGAATCGTTATGAAAACCATGGTTGGCGCCCTTATAAATATGCGCCTCATACGTCTTCCCCGCCGCCTTCAATGCCGCCTCATACGCCGGCCAACCATCGGTGATCGGCTTGTCCAGCTCCGCGTAATGCAACAACAACGGCGCCTTGATCCGGCTGACATCTTCAGCCTTGGGTTGACGGCCATAAAACGGCACCGCCGCCGCCAGCTCCGGGTAAGCCACGGCGGCCGCATTGGCGACGCCCCCGCCGTAACAAAAGCCAGTAATCCCGACCTTGCCAGTGGAAGCGTGATGAGCCATCAGCCACTCGATGCCGGCGAAGAAATCGTTCATCAGCTTCTCCGGATCCACCTTCTGCTGCAGCTCGCGACCCTTGTCGTCATTGCCCGGGTAGCCGCCGACCGAGGACAAACCGTCAGGCGCCAGAGCGATGAACCCGGCTTTGGCCACACGGCGGGCGACGTCTTCGATGTAGGGATTAAGGCCGCGGTTCTCATGCACCACCATCACCGAGGCGACTTTGCCGTCAGCCTTCGCCGGCCGCACCAGATACCCGCGCACCTGGCCGTGACCTTTGGGCGACGGATAGGTGATGTACTCGGCGATGATGTCCGGGTCGGTGAACTCGACCTGCTCGGCCAAGGCGTAATTGGGGCTCAGCGAGGCAAGAATCGTCGTCGCCGCAAGCCCGCCCACGGCGAACACCGCGGCGCGATCGAGAAACTCGCGGCGGTTGATCTTGCCGTGAACGTAGTAGTCGTAAAGCTCAAGCAATTCCGGGGCGAAGTCTTTGGCGGTGAGACGGGTCATCAGTGCGCATCCTCATCGATAGGTCAGCGGCCACAGACGCGAAAGCGAGCGTCTGAAGGTGCCGCGCCGAGCCCTCAGTAAAGCAGTATTTCGCCGGCCTGTACCACCCCGCGCCGCGGCAGGCGTCCGCTTTCAACCGCGGCCTTTCCAACACGCCCATTGTGGGCTAGCCTGAGCGGCGCAGTTGTACGACGACGTACAAAGCATCTTTCGAACGAAAGCCGCTCCTGCATGACGCTCCATCAACAATAAAAAGGGATGCACCCATGACCAGACTCAAACTGACCCTCGGCTTCTTGTGCCTGTTCTCAGGCTTCGTCGCAGCAGCCCCCTCCGCCGATGAGCAAGACGTCGCCAAGGCCGTCGACAAAATGACCCAGGCCATGCTGCACAAAGACATCGCCGCCCTGGGCGCGCTGACTTCCGACAACGTTACCTACGGACACTCCAGCGGCAAGGTGCAGAACAAGGAAGCGTTCATCGCCGACATCGAAACCGGTCGCAGCGGTTTCAATACCCTCGAAATGAAAAACCAGACAATCAACATGAATGGCGACGTCGCCCTGGTGCGCAACCACTTCTCGGCCGAGGCGGTGAACAGTGGCAAGGTCGTGCCGACCGAGATCGAAAACTTTCAGGTCTGGCAGAAACAGAAAGGCCAATGGCTGCTGATCGGGCGCCAGGCGTTCAAGTTCTGACGGACTGATCGCACCGTTCTCGCCGACCGCGCCTGACAAATTCATGGGCCGGTCGGCGACCGTACCCGCTACCCCCCCCCCCCAAAAAAAAGCTACAACGCCTCCAGCTCCTGCAACACCTCCAGCACATACCCGGTCGACCGTTCGACGCTTCCGGCCCGGTGCGCAATGCCCAACTCCCGCCACAACGCCGGCTGCAACGCACGCATGACAATGCGGCTTTCCGGCGCCGGGGTGGACGCCTCATGGGGCAGCAACGTCGCGCCGTAGCCCGCCCCCACCAGACTCTTGATCGCATCGTTGTAATTGAGCTGAATGCGCGGCGTCGGCTGCGGCCCCTCGCCGGCAAACCACTCGGCCACCTGACGGGACAGACGGGTGGTGGCGTCGTTGAGAATCAGCGGCTGACCGGCAAGCCATGCCGGCGTGATGAGCAGCGGACAGTCCCAGCGCGCCGGCAGAAACGCCATCACCGGGTCGCGCCGCCACGGCTGAATCAACAGGCCCTTGACCGGCGCCTGGGGCAGCGCAATCACGCCGATGTCCAGGCTGCCGTCCGCGAGCTTTTGCAAGGTCTGTTGCGACGTCAGCACCGCCACCTGCACGTCGATGCCGGGATGCAACTGCTCCAGGGTTTCCAGCGCGTGGGGCAGCAATTGCGCGATGACGCCGGTTGACGCCCCGAGTCGCACCCTTCCGGCCAACCCTTTGACCTGACGCTCGACGTCTTCCAGCGCCTGCTCGGCATCGGCCAGCAAGCGCCGCGCGCGCTCGATCAGGGTGTCACCAATGGCCGAAGGCTGAACCCGCCCGCGGGTGCGCGACAGCAACGTTCCGCCCACCCGTTGCTCGAGGTCGGCGATGTGCAGACTGACCGTCGGCGGCGCGAGATTCAGCACCCGCGCCGCTTCGGCAAACGAACCGTGGTCGGCGATGGCCACCAGGGTGCGCAAACGATCCAGACTGATTTCCCGCACTGGTCAATCCTTCCTTCAGAAAAGCTGAAGTGTACCGTCATCAAATTCAACTTTCGCTATCAGCGAGCAGAATCGAAGATGTCGGTCATTGACGACCTCCTGCGGAATTAAAACCCCATGTCTTTAAAACAAGTGCCCCTCCCTATAGTTTTCATCGACGGCGACCAAGGCACCACCGGCCTGCAGATTCACCAGCGCCTGCAAGGCCGCACCGACCTGCACGTGGTGACGCTGCCGGCCGAGCATCGCAAAAATCCGGCCAGCCGCGCCGCCGCGATCAACGCCTGCGACATTGCCGTGCTGTGCCTGCCTGACGATGCTGCCCGAGACGCAGCGGCGAGCATCACCAATCCCGACGTGCGGGTTATCGACGCCAGCTCTGCGCACCGCACCCACCCCGACTGGGTCTACGGTTTCGCGCAGATGAGTGAAGCGCAGAAACAACGCATCGCCACCGCCCGCCGCGTCAGCAATCCCGGCTGCTACCCCACCGGGGCGATCGGTTTGTTGCGGCCGTTGCTGGAGGCGGGTCTGCTGCCGCGCGACTACCCGATCAGCATTAACGCAGTGTCGGGCTATTCGGGCAAAGGCCGCGCCGGTGTCGATGAATTCGAAGGGCCGGACGCGGCCCAGGCGATTCCGTTTCAGATTTACGGCCTTAGCCTGGCGCACAAGCACGTCCCGGAAATCCAGCAGTACAGCGGGCTGAGCGAGCGGCCGGTGTTCGTTCCGGCCTATGGCGCGTTTCGTCAGGGCATCGTGCTGACCATCGCGCTGCAAACGCGCTTGCTGCCCCACGGCGTCACCGGCAAGACGCTGCATGCCGCGCTGGCGGAGCATTATCAGGGCAGCGTGTGTGTGGAAGTGATGCCGATGGAGCAATCGCGCGCGCTGACCGGGATCGACCCGCGCCAGCTCAACGGCACGGATAACTTGAGGCTGATGGTGTTTGAAAACGATGGACACGTGTTGCTCGCCGCCGTGTTCGACAACCTCGGCAAAGGCGCGGCCGGGGCGGCAGTGCAGAATCTGGATTTGATGATTGCGGGTGGCTGACGCGCGTTCGACCCGTTACGCGTTACAGCCATCTCGCGTCGCCACTGCCCAGTGCGCTCGCCGGTAAATCCCAGTGGGTCGGCGTGCCGTCGATCTGCCCGGCGGGTTTGAGGCGCAGCGCCGGTCCCCAGGCGGTGTGCTCGATGTCTTCGGAATAATCGCTCGGATTCAACGGCTGCAGGGCTGAAGGCTGCGACTCGGTCGGGGCAAACGACATCAGCGATAACGCGGTGCGCGCCAGGGATGCCTGGACTTGAACGCCGTTGCCGGTGATCAGTCGCTGAGTCAACCCGCGCACCGCTGCCGCCGCCATCAAATAACCCGTCGCGTGATCCAGCGCCTGCACCGGCAGCGGCACGGGCCGATCACTGCCCGCTGCGACCTTGCCGGCGTCGGCGATGCCGCAACTCATCTGCACCAGGCTGTCGAAACCCCGTCGCTCGCGCCACGGGCCGGTCCAGCCGTAGGCGTTCAGCGAGACATCCACCAGACCGGGATTGAGCTGGCGGCGGCGTTCAGCACCGAGGCCAAGGCGCGCGAGGGCATCGGCGCGGTAACCGTGAATCATCACGTCTGCTTCGCTGATCAAGCCCTCCAGCACCGCGCGATCGGCAGGGTCGCGCAAATTAAGCCGCGCGCAGCGTTTGCCGAGCACCACTTCGGGCACGGTGCCCGGCTCGTCCCAGCCAGGGGGATCGATGCGCAAAACCTCTGCGCCGAACCCGGCGAGGAACCGCGTCGCCACCGGGCCGGCCAGAATGCGCGTGAGGTCGAGCACGCGGATGCCTTGCAAGGGACGTTCGCGCGGCACACGCCATTCGGGTCGTGCAGGGTTTGACTGATGCGATGCAGCCGGTCCCCCTGACGCATCAGTGCGATGCAACAACGGTTCCGCAGCGACGGCGCGACCCTGGGGATGCTCGCGCCAGGCAAGCGCATTGCCCATCGCGGCAGCGCAACCCTGATTGTCCACCACTGCCTGTTCAAGTTCACGGGTCTTCCAGACCAGCACCACCTGACTGACCGCGTCGCGCTCGGCAGCGGTTTTCAGCACGGCGAGAGCGGCCTGACGATGGTGCGGCGCGTTGGTGTGCAGACGAATCCAGCCATCCGCTGCGCGGTAATCCCCCGCCACCGCATCCCACAGCGACGGCAGCGACCAGCCTTGGGGTTGGAGCGAGCTGCTGAACCAGAACGAGGCCAGCCGCCGATCGACGGTGATCAGAGGCAAGGTGCCGTGGGTCTGATCGATCAGTTCGCCCACCGCCAGGTGCGCGGCAGCGATGGCGGCTGTGGCGAAATCGGTGACCGGGAACGCTGACGGCAGCGCGCCTTCGCCGGTGATCTGAAGATGATCGAGATAGCGAGGCTCGCCGCCAAGGGCCAGCCAGAATTCGCGCAGGAAATGCGTGGAGGCAGTGTCGGAATGGGCAGTGGGCATAACGCGGCGCTCTCGGAAGTGGTGAGAGCAGCCTAGCAAATGAGTGTGGGAAGGGGCGTGAAGCTGGCGTATCTGCCGCTGGAGATGCGGCGGATGTGATGGCGTCTTCCCGGCTCAAGCCGGTCCTACTAAAAGCACCGCGTGCATCCAGTCAAACTGGCTGTGACCTAAAATGTAGGACCGGCTTTAGCCGGGAAAGCGGTGTCTCTGCCAGTGGAGATGCAGCGAATGCACTGGCTTCTCCCGGCTGAAGCCGGTCCCACAAAACCCCGCAGTGTCTGAGACATTCACCCACCCAGCAAAAAATTCCCCGGCCGGCTGCCCTCTCCCGCTTCCAGCACCGGCACTTGCGCGTCGTCTTTCAGGTTCACGCCGGACAATTGCCGGCGCCAGGCCTCACGCATCAGGTACAACAACTTGTGCGCTGCCATGGCATAGCTCATGCCTTCAAGCCGCACGTTGGAAATGCAGTTACGCGCAGCGTCGTTCAGGCCCACGCGCGGCGCGTAGGTGAAATACAGGCCGAGGCTGTCCGGCGAGCTGAGGCCCGGCCGCTCGCCGATCAGGATCACCACCATGCGCGCCTTGAGCAGCGCGCCAATTTCATCGGCAACGGCGACGCGACCCTGTTCCACCAGCACCACCGGCGCCAGGCTCCAGCCTTCCGCCGCCGCCATCTCGTCAATACGCTCCAGCATCGCCGGGCTGTGACGCTGCACCGCCAGCGCAGACAACCCGTCCGCCACCACCAGCGCCAGATCGAAGCCTTCAGCATGGCCTTCCGCGTAACTGCCCAGTTGCGCAGCCGACGCCTCGGACAAACGTCGGCCCAGATCAGGCCGTTGCAGGTACATATGGCGGTCGGTTGCCGAGCTTTGCAGGGTCAGCGTCTCGCGGGAGCGGCCCGCCAGTTGCTCGGCCAGCGCCCCGTGATCGAACGCCAGATGCACAGCGTCGCGGGCCTGGGCGTGGGCGAACTGGAAATCCAGCTGCGCCGCCGTCGGCAAACTCGTGCCCGCATGCCCGAGGGCGATTCGCGCCGAGGTCAGCGACCGCAGCTGCTGCCAGGCATCGGCGTGTGCGGGTGATTTCTTGTCATCGCTCATGGCTCAGGCCCTTATCTCAACTGCTGATCAAGCGACTAATTCAATTGCGCCAGCGCCTTGCGGAACAGCGGCGGTACGCCCTGCCCCAGCCGCACGCCGCCGTCATCCTGGCGCAGGATGTCCATGCGCGTCAGCCATTCCTCGAATTCCGGCGCCGGGCGCAGGCCGAGGGTCTTGCGGGCATACAACGCGTCGTGAAACGAGGTGGTCTGGTAATTGAGCATCACGTCGTCAGACCCCGGAATGCCCATGATGAAGTTGATTCCGGCGACGCCGAGCAAGGTCAGCAAAACGTCCATGTCGTCCTGATCGGCTTCGGCGTGGTTGGTGTAGCAGATGTCGCACCCCATGGGCACGCCGAGCAGCTTGCCGCAGAAATGATCTTCCAGGCCCGCGCGAATGATCTGCTTGCCGTTGTACAGGTATTCCGGGCCGATGAAGCCGACCACGGTGTTGACCAGAAACGGGTTGAAATGCCGCGCGACGGCGTAGGCGCGGGCCTCGCAGGTCTGTTGATCGACACCGTGGTGAGCGTTGGCCGACAAGGCGCTGCCCTGCCCGGTTTCGAAGTACATCAGGTTGTCGCCCAGCGGGCCGCGCTTGAGGCTCAGCCCGGCTTCGTAACCTTCGCGAAGGATTTCCAGGCTGATGCCAAACCCGCTGTTGGCCGCTTCGCTGCCGGCGATGGACTGGAACACCAGGTCCAGCGGCACCCCTTTTTCGATGGCCGCCACCGATGAGGTGACGTGGGTCAGCACGCAGGACTGGGTGGGAATCTCGTAATGACGAATGACGCCGTCGAGCATTTTCAGCAGTTCACTGATGGCGCTGACGCTGTCGGTTGCCGGGTTGATACCGATCATGGCGTCGCCGTTGCCATAGAGCAGACCGTCAAGCACGCTGGCGGCGATACCGGCCGGGTCGTCGGTAGGATGATTGGGTTGCAGCCGTGTGGACATGCGCCCACGCAGGCCGACGGTGTTGCGAAAGCGGGTGACGACACGAATCTTCTGTGACACCAGCACCAGATCCTGCACGCGCATGATCTTCGACACCGCCGCCGCCATTTCCGGCGTCAACCCCGGCGCCAGGTCCTTGAGGCTGACCTCGGTGGCGTCTTCCCCCAGCAGCCAGTCGCGAAAACCGCCGACCGTAAGGTGGCTGACCGGGGCGAAGGCCGCGCGGTCATGGCTGTCGACGATCAAGCGGGTGACTTCATCCTCTTCGTAGGGAATCAGCGCCTCGGTGAGGAAGCGCTTGAGCGGCACGTCCGCCAGGGCCATCTGCGCCGCCGCACGTTCGGCATCGCTGCTGGCGGCGACTTCTGCCAGGAAGTCGCCGGAGCGTGCGGGGCTGGCCTTGGCCATGAGTTCCCGCAGGCTGTCGAAGCGCCAGACCATGCCACCGATGCTGTGGGAAAAGCTCATGCACACCTCTTCATTGGAACTGCGTGATTAACCGGTGACCGTGACCGACGCACTGCGCCCGCGGACCATTTTGCAGAACAGCGCGCCCACGGCCATCAGGCAGATGAATATGGCGCAGATCAGCAGGTTGAACCAGACCATGGCGACGAGGCACACCACCGCCAGCACCAGGGCGATGCCCGGCACGATCGGATAACCCGGCGCACGGAAGCTGCGCTCTAGGTTCGGTTCGCTGCGGCGCAACTTGAACAGGCTGAGCATGCTGATGATGTACATCACGATAGCGCCAAACACCGACATGGTGATCATCGCGGCGGTCAGCGTCATGCCCTGCAGGTTGATCACGCCGTCGCTGAGAATCGCGATGATGCCGATCACACCGCCCGCGAGAATCGCACGGTGCGGCGTCTGGAAGCGCGACAGTTTCGCCAGGCTCGCCGGCAGAAAGCCCGCCCGGGCCAGGGCGAAAAACTGCCGCGAGTAACCGAGAATGATGCCGTGGAAACTGGCCACCAGACCGAACAGGCCGATCCACACTAGCATGTGCATCCAGTTGGAGTTGCCGCCGACCACGGCCTTCATTGCCTGTGGCAGCGGGTCATTGATGTTCGCCAGGGTGCGCCAGTCGCCGACGCCGCCGGCGAAGATCATCACCCCGATCGCCAGCACCACCAGGGTCAGAATGCCGCCCACGTAAGCACGCGGAATGGTGCGTTTCGGGTCTTTGGCTTCTTCCGCCGCCATGGCTGCGCCTTCGATGGCGAGGAAGAACCAGATGGCAAACGGGATCGCCGCGAACATGCCGCTGATGGCCGGCAGCCCGAAGGTGTCGGACCCGGCCCAGCCGCCCAGCACGAAATTACTGAAGCTGAAGCCCGGGGCGACCACGCCCATGAACACCAGCAGTTCGGCCACCGCCAGAATGGTGACCACCAGTTCGAAGGTCGCTGCGATGCTCACGCCCAGGATGTTCAGGGTCATGAACACGAAATACGCGCCGATGGCCGCGACCCTTGGATCAAGGGCCGGGAATTGCACGTTGAGGTACGCGCCAATGGCCATGGCGATGGCCGGCGGGGCGAAGACGAATTCGATCAGCGTCGCCAGGCCCGCGATCATCCCGCCGGTCACGCCGAAGGCGCGCAAGCTGTAGGCAAACGGTCCGCCTGCGTTGGGAATCGCGGTGGTCAGCTCGGTGAAACTGAAGATGAAGCAGGTGTACATCACCGCGACCATCAGCGTGGTCACCAGAAAGCCCAGCGTCCCGGCGGTGCCCCAGCCGTAGCTCCAGCCGAAGTATTCGCCGGAAATCACCAAGCCCACGGCCAGCCCCCACAAATGCAGGGTTCCCAACGTTGGTTTGAGTTGTGAAGCAGTCATGAGCGTGTACCCCGGTAGCCAGGCGACGGTATTTGTCTGACGTCGAGCATAGTCACAGCTGGCAGGCCAAGGCTTGACCGTACGGCGCGCGGATTGTCGTCTGCGGTCAAGTTTTTCGGGTATCTGCCGGGGGTGCCCCACCGTGGCGCGTGAAAATGGCCCGGTGCTTTATTGAAGGTCACGCTTTGCCTGTGTTTGCTGACCGGCGTGGCACCAGACTTCCCAAATACCCGGTCGCCGAATGGGTCGCCAGGTAGCACCGATGCCCATGTAGGAGTGAGCTTGCTCGCGATGAGGTCGATACATTCGCCGAGTATGCAGCGGCTGGAATGCAGTCTTCGCGAGCAAGGTGGAGCGCCACCCCGGTCACTCCCACAGGACCGTTGATTCCCCGCCGACAAGGCCTGCGGCTGCAACAAGGTATGACATTTGCTTGCAAGGTCTGCCTACACACCGTCAGAGCCATCATCCCCCATGCTCCAGACCCTCGCCCCCGCCGCCGCATCGAACACGCCCGCCGCCAGCAATCGCGGCGTGCTGTCGGCTGCAGCCAACGGGCTCGATGGTTTTATCGTGCAGCACGGCGGTGATCTGGACCGGGTGTTCGGCCGCTCCGGCATCGACCCCGAGCAGCTGCTGCACCCGACCCTGAGCCTGCCGCTGACCAACTACTGCAAAGTGCTGGAAGAAGCCGCGAGTCAGACCGGCTGCGACAATTTCGGCCTGCGTTACGGGCAGCAATTCCGGCCCCAGGCGCTGGGCCTGCTGGGCTATATCGGCCTGTGCTCGGCGACGCTGGAAGACGCGCTGATCAATTTCTCCGCCGCCTTCCCGTTCCACCAGCACAGCACGCTGATCGAACTGGTCGATCAAGGCGAGTGCTACCGTTTCGATTACCAGGTCCGCCACGGCGCGATCAACGAACGCCGCCAGGACGCCGAGCTGACCATGGGCATGGCGCTGAACCTGGTGCGTCACGTGCTCGGCCCGAACTGGGCACCTCGGCAAGTGGCCTTCGAACACGCCCAACCCGAAGGCTGGCACGAACACCGCGACGTGTTTCACGCTGACGTGTGTTTCAGGCAGGGCTGCAATTCACTGCTGATTCCCAAACACGATGTCGTGGGCAAAGCCATGCCCGGTAGCGACCCGGTCCTGCTGATGCTGATCAAGGACGCGATCCGTCAACTGGGCGATACCGGCAGCGGCACAGGCAACGGCCAAGAAGCAACGCTCCTCGACCGCGCCCGCCAGACCCTCCTCGCCACCCTGCATCTGGGCGAACCGGCGCTGGACGACATCGCCCACACCCTGGGCCTGTCCGAATGGACCCTGCAACGCAAACTGCGCGAACACGGCATCAGCTTTACGCAACTGGTCGACCAGATCCGCCAGGACCTGGCCCTGAATCACCTGAAACAACAGAACCTCAGCATCACCCAACTCGCCTCGCTGCTCGGTTATTCGGAAACCAGCGCGTTCTCGCGGGCGTTCAAAAGATGGTTTGGCGTGAGTCCGAAGCAGTGGCGGGGTGGCGTGACAGCGCACCTTTGACGGTGCTCGACACTACCCATCCTCTACCGTGAACACGATTCCGTAGGAGCCGGCTTGCTGGCGAAATCATCGTATCGGTCGACTACGATGTCGAATGTGCCGACCTCTTCGCGGGCAAGCGCGCTCCTACAGGTCTTGCGCACGACGTCAGTTGTGAGGCGGGCGGAATCTCCATTGTAGGAGCGCGCTTGCCCGCGAATACGTTTTCCCGGACGGCCCTGCCTGCACTGACGAAACGCGGTTTACTTACGCCCCAAATCCTGCAACCAGTCATTCATGTTCCCCGGCAGCAGCAGTTCATGCCGGGCGCGGGAGCTGGCGGTGTAGAGCAGGGAACATACGCTGGCCAGTGAATGCGTCGAGCCCTCGCGCGGTGGGCGCATGAGGTCGCGGGAGAGCAGCACCGAGTCGAATTCCTGGTTTTTCACGTCTTCGACTTTCGCCAGTTTGAGGATCGCGGCCGGGTCGTTGCAGAACCGCTGGGTGGTGTCGAGGAAGTCCTGCAGCCGGTTGCCCTGGCCGAGCCACTCGTGCATGGCTTTGAATTCATGGCTGCCGCCCATGGCCGAGGCCAGCGCGTCCCAATAGGCGTAGCGGAAGATCAGCCGGTGTTGCGGGCGCAGGTCTTCGCGATAGAGCAGGTCCAGGCCTTTGACGAACAGCGTGAGATTTTCAAGGGTGCGCGGCGGCATCTGAAAACGTGCCCTCGCTTCGGTCAGACGCTTGAACCAGGCGAACAGGCCCCATTCGTTGGCGACCAGAATCGTCGTGGGTTTTTCCGGAATCGGCATGACGCCGTGGCCGATGATCCGTGTCGGGTGGGGCGCGCGTCCGACGAAGCCTTCTTTGATGTCGCTGGGGTGCAACTGAATCATCGGGTTGAGCACGTCGGCCATTTGCTTGCCGGCGCGAATCGACTGGGTCATGAAACGCTGGCGAATGAAGCCGCCGTGGCGCGGGGTCTTGCCGCTGAGCTGCTGGAATTCGTCGCCCAACGTAATGACCGCCTGGGGACTGCGATCGAGGATCTGCACCATTGGCGCCGTCAGCTCATGGCTTTCATCGATGATGATGTGGCTGTAGTTCTCGGGGATGACTTCGCTGGTCAGCGCCAGAAACTTGATCCGGTGGCTGTTGCGGATCGGCAGACGAATGTGCGGCGCCGACGGCCTGACCGTTTCGCGCCAGAGCAGGCGGCTGTATTCCAGCAGCAGGGCGATGTCCGCCTGACTCGCCGCGTGGCCCAACGACGGCAAGTGCCGCGCCTCAATGTTGGCCAGCGGCGACAGGCTGAAACTGTGCACGGTGCTGCGGCAGACCCGCGCCACATCCCGCGGGTGCAGCTTGCCCACGGCTTGCAGGTTCAGCCACTGCGCCACTTGCCGGTCATCGACCAGCGAGCTGGCGCCGGAGCGCTGAAGGTCGGTATTGCGCCAGCCCCGAGCGGTCAAGTCGCGGTTGAGCAGCAGGTTGGCCATGTGGCCGAAGGTGCAGGCGTTGATCCGTGCGTCGGGGTTGGCCTGACGCACCCGCGCCTGAAGCGCGGCCACTTGCCCCGGAAAGGTCGCCATGAGCAAGGTCTTTTCCGGGACCAGCACCTCGAAGAACTTTGCCAGCAGGTACGTCTTGCCCACCCCGGCATAGGCCTGCAGATGGAACGACTCTTCGTTGCAGACCTTGAACTCGTCGAAGATCCGGCTCTGCTGATCACTCAGGTGCAGGACGTCGCCGGACGGCATCACCACCTCGCGGGTCAGGGGTTCCAGTTTGGCGCGATGACGCAGTCCAAAGCCGAAGTCCCACTGCCCTTCCCCGTCGAGGTAATCCTGCTGCTCGACGTCCGCGTCTTCGAGCAGACTGACGCCGGCGACTTCAAGCACCGAGAGCCCTGCGGCCAGGTGGTCGACGGTGAACCTGCCGCGCACCAGATCGGCAAAACGACCGCCCGCTTCTTCAACGGAAGCGGCCGCGCGCAGCACATCATCGAGCATACGTTCGAGCTGTTCGACGGCGGTGTTTTGCGCGACCAGCGCGTTGAGATTGAGCAGCAGCATCAGCGCAGCGAGTTGCGCCCTGCCCGCCTCACTCAAAAAAACGTCCAGCGATTCGCCCGCGGCCAGGCCTTTGCACACCTCTTCGGTCAGGGGCAGAAACAGTGACGGCGGTGGCGCGAAGGCAGCGGGTGATCTCATTGCGGGTGTCAGGTCCTGAGCGGCGCGTGGGCGCGGGCAGTCAAAAAGGAGCACAGCTTACTCCTGCCGCCCGATCACCGCCCACTTGGGTGTCGCCGTTACTACCGACGGCCCGAAAGACCAGCGTCTGGCACGCCCTTCACACCCGGCTCTGCTGATGCCCCGCCACGCCGACCCGGGTGTGTTCCGAGCCGCCTTCGGCAACCATCTGCCCGCGGCTTTCGATCCACATCACCAATGGCGTTTTGTCGGAGCCGTTTTCGGCGACTTTCGGCGCAAGCTGGAAGCAGGTGCGCTCGTCGCCGCCGGTGTGCTGCACCGCTGCGTTGGCGTGAACGGCGAAACCCGCGAGTGCGAATGCTACGGCGGACAAGGTGGTTTTGATCGGTGTCATGGTGTGATCCTCACGTAATCTTCAACGGTAATGGGCGAACCGGGCGGCCGGCGACACGTCATCCGCGCGGCCCAGGACTCAGTTGTCCTGCGGGCAGTTCTGGGCAACGGTCTCGTAGTTCAGAACCTGTTGTTGGCCCTGAGAGTCGAGGTAGCGAAGGTGAGCATTGACCACGCCGCAGGCCGGGCTTGGGTCGACTTCGGTGGACAAGGCCTTGGCGATGTCCAGGTGCTCGCCGTACATGTAGTTGTGGGCTTGAGCAACGGGCTGGGCTTGGGCGGTCAGGGCGCCAAGGCTCATGGCGGCAAACAGGGTGGCGATGCTGAGGTTCTTCCAGTTCATGATGTTCTCCGGTATTCAAAGGGTCATTCGGTCAGGGTTCGAGGCGGTGTGTGTCTGTCGTCTCGATGGGTCCCATTGAACGCCCCGCAGGTATCTCGCTTGTGTCGCGAACCGCCGGAAAATCATCCTGACGTGTCAGAGCCCGCCGCAGATACACAGCGATACATTCGCATCGAAAAACCCGCTATTTGCATGCGCATGTATGCCCGGCAGCGCCAGATACAGTGGAATACAAAGCCCGGCAGGCAAGTCACGCGCGACTGGTTAAGATGCGCCACACACATGAATACGGGAACTGCGGCAATGGAGCACGTCGATCACATTCTGATTGTCGATGACGATCGCGAGATCCGAGAGCTGGTGGGCAACTACCTGAAGAAGAACGGCCTGCGCACCACCGTGGTGGCGGACGGCAGGCAGATGCGTTCGTTTCTGGAATCGACGCCTGTGGACCTGATCGTGCTCGACATCATGATGCCGGGCGACGACGGCCTGCTGCTGTGCCGCGAACTGCGCACCGGCAAGCACAAGACCACGCCCGTGCTCATGCTCACCGCCCGCAGCGACGAAACCGATCGCATCATCGGTCTGGAGATGGGCGCCGACGATTATCTGGTGAAACCCTTCGCCGCCCGGGAACTGCTGGCGCGGATCAATGCCGTGCTGCGCCGTACCCGCATGCTGCCGCCGAACCTGATCGTCAGCGAAGCCGGGCGTTTGCTGGCCTTCGGCAAATGGAAGCTGGACACCACTGCCCGCCATTTGCTCGACGCCCAAGGCACAGTGGTCACCCTCAGCGGCGCGGAATACCGCCTGCTTCGCACCTTCCTCGATCACCCGCAACGGGTCTTGAGCCGCGATCAGCTGCTGAACCTGACCCAAGGCCGTGACGCCGATCTGTTCGACCGTTCCATCGATTTGCTCGTCAGCCGCCTGCGCCAGCGCCTGGCCGACGACGCCCGCGACCCGGCCTACATCAAGACCGTGCGCAACGAGGGTTACGTGTTCACTTACGCCGTGGAAATTCTCGGGGACAGCCCATGAAGCTGAGCTTCGGATGGCCGCGCACCCTGGCGTCACGGCTCTCGCTGATTTTTCTGATCAGCCTGGTGCTGGCCCACGGGCTGTCGTTCGGCCTGCAATTCTATGAGCGCTACCAGAGCGCCATGACGCTGATGCTGGGTAATCTGGAACGGGACTTGAGTAACGCCGTGGCCGTTCTGGAACACTTGCCAGCCGACGAGCGTCAAGCCTGGCTGCCGCGCTTTGAGAGCTCCAATTGTCGTTACATCCTGGGTGCCGGAGAGACCGGCGCGCCGATGAACATGAGCAACGCGCCGATGTCAGTGCATTCCATGCAGCGCAGCCTTGGCCGTGATTACGCGCTGACCTTCACGGACATCCCAGACACCCGACTGCACTATCAGGCGCACCTGACGTTGAAAGACGGGAGCCCGCTGACGATTGACATGCACCCGCGGGTCACCCCGCTCTCACCCTGGCTGCCGCTGCTGTTGATCGGCCAACTCGTGCTGCTGCTTGTCTGTACCTGGCTGGCCGTACGCACGGCCATTCGCCCGCTGACGCGACTGTCCCACGCCGTCGACAACCTCGACCCGAACGGCGAAGGCATTCGCCTGGATGAAAGCGGCCCGACCGAAGTGGCCTTCGCCGCCGTGGCGTTCAACACCATGCAGCAACGGATTTCAACCTACGTGAAAGAGCGCATGCAACTGCTGGCGGCGATCTCCCACGACCTGCAAACCCCGATCACCCGCATGAAGCTACGCGCCGAGTTCATGGACGATGGCGTCGAGAAGGACAAGTTGTGGAGCGACCTGAGCGAGATGCAGCACCTGGTCCAGGAAGGCGTGGCCTATGCGCGCAGCATGGACACCTCGACCGAGAACGCGCGGCGTGTGGACATGGATTCATTCCTCGACAGCCTGGTGTTCGACTATCAGGACGTCGGCCGCGACGTGCAATTGAACGGCAAGACCGGCGCGGTCATCGACACCCGCCCCCATGCCTTGCGCCGGGTGCTGGTGAACCTGACCGACAACGCGTTGAAGTTCGGTGGAGCGGCGGAGATTAAAGTGATCGCCCACGCCGACCAGAGCCTGTCGCTGCACGTGCTGGACCGCGGGCCGGGGATTGCCGAAGGGGAATTGTCCGAAGTCATCAAACCCTTCTACCGCGTGGAAAGCTCGCGCAATCGGGATACGGGAGGCACCGGGCTTGGCCTGGCCATTGCCCAGCAATTGACGATTGCACTGGGCGGCACGTTGACACTGACCAACCGCGAAGGGGGCGGGTTGTGTGCTCAGCTGAAATTGCCCGCGCGGGTAACAACAGGAACGGTGAAAATCACGGATCTTTAGTGACGGTGATCGTCCCTAGTGGGACCGGCTTCAGCCGGGAAGAGGCCGGTGTGAGCACCGAACATTCTGCAGTGTGACGCCTGATGCATTCCCGGCTAAAGCCGGTCCCACTAAAAGCACCGCGTGCAGCCAGTGGAATTGGCTTTAATAGTAGGACTGGCTTCAGCCGGGAAGCTCTTGATCTGCGCAGCGCTTTTGATGATCGTCCCCACGCTCCGCGTGGGGATGCATCCTGTGACGCTCCGCGTCACTCCCACGGGCCTGAATGCGCGTCGTCCGTTGGGCGCAGAGCGTCCGGGGCGGCGTTGCGACGCGGAGCGTGGGAACGATCGAATGTCAGCGTCTGAACCGGCCTCTTCCCGGCTAAAGCCGGTCCCACTAAAAGCAACCAGTGCCGTCAGTGGGAATGGCCTGTTCCCGGCTAAAGCCGGTCATACAAATGCACTGTGTACACTTCGTAGGACCGGCTTCAGCCGGGAGGCCGTTGATCTGCTCTACGCTTTTGATCTTCCTACGCAAAAAGCCCAGTCACCACCAAGCGCGACTTGGGTGCAGGCTGAACGCAGGTCTCGCGCAGTGGACCGAGCCGCATGGATGCGGCGAGAGCGCCGTCAGGACATGGATGTCCGTTCGGCGCGGGCCCACGGAGCGGGACCGGAGTGAAGGTACTCCGACGAAGGAGGAGCCCAACCGGGAGCATAAGCCCTTGGTTACTTGGGGCTTTATCAAGTAACTCGCCGAAGGCGAAACCCGAGGCCGTTAGGCCGACGCCCTTGATCTTGATCTTGATCTTGAAAAATCAAAAATCCAGCTTCACCCGCGCCACCAACTGCCTCGGCTCGCCGATGGAAATAGCCGGCGATCCCAGCCCACTCGCCGAGGTGTAATACTTCTCGTCGAACACATTCTTCAGATTCAACTGCAACGTCACATCACGCTCATCCAACTTCACTTTATAAGCCACAAACGCATCGGCGACTTTCGACGACGGCAGGTAATACTCCTTCCCCGCGCCATCGTTGACACCCCAGCGGCTGGCAAACCGTGCACCGGCACCCGCGCGCAAATCACCCACGCCGACGTGGCCGAAGTCACGGGTCAGATACACCGCGCCGGTGTGCTTCGACACGCCGTCCAGCGGCTCACCCTTGAGAATCGGATCTTCCAGCACTTTGGTGTCGGTATAGGCGTAGCTGCCGGTGATACTCCAGAACTCGTTCAACTGCCCGGTGATGTCAGCTTCCAGCCCGCGCGAGCGCACCTCCCCGGATACTCGCGTGCAGGTCTCGGTGCCGCACGCTTCACTGGTCTGCACGTTCTGCTTGTTGATATTGAACAGCGCCACCGTCGCGGTGATCGCATCATTCTGGAACTTGGTGCCGATTTCGTAAGCCTTGCCCTCCTCCGGCGGCAGGTCGCCGATCGGTGAGGCAATCGACGTGTTCGGGCGGAACGACTCGGTGTAGCTGCCGTACACCGACCAGTCCGGCTGGATCAGGTACACCAGCCCGACGCGGGGCACCACTTTGCTGTCCTTCACATCGGCGCCAACCACGAACGGCCGGCCCTTGCCGGTCAGCTCGTCGAACGCGTCATAACGCAGGCCGGTCTGCAGAATCCAGTTCTCGCCCAGGTGCATCGCGTCCTGAACAAAGAACGCATGAGTGCGCAGGTGATCGGTCTGGTCGCTCTGGGCGGCATTGGCCGTAGTCGGTTGCTGAGTGACGCCGTACACCGGGGCGTTGTAATTGAAGTCGACCTTGTTGGCACTGCGGTACAGGTCGCCCAGGTCGCGGTCGTTCTTCATGTAATCGGCGCCGATCAGCACTTCGTGACGCACATCGCCCCAGTACAGATTGCCGAGCGCGCTGACGGTGGCGGTGTGGGCGAATTGGACGGCGTCGCGGGTGGCGTCACCGCGACGGGTCACGGCGCCGGTGTTGTAGTTGGCCGAAATGAAGCGCGACTGGTAGTCGTTGTAGTAATTGCGGCTGTAAGCGTAGCCGGTGCGCAGGGTCCAGGTGTCGTTGAGGCGGTGATCCATGCGCAGGTCGAGGGAATCGGAGCGGCCGGTGGTGACGTTGAACGGCTCGTCCAGACGGCGGCTGCGCGGGATGTCCAGCACCTTGCCGGTCTTGGGGTTGATCTGCGTGCCACGGTCGAACGGTACCGAATACTCCATGTGCTCGTAGGCGACCGACACCGTGGTGTCGTCGCCGTACCAGGCCAGCGAAGGGGCGATGACCGACTGATCGATGCTGCCGAAATTGCGCCAGTAATCGTAATTCTGCTTGTCGGCGATCACCCGGTAGGCCAGGCCGTTGGTGCCGATCGGGCCGGTCAGGTCGATCTGCTCGCCGCCGCCGCCAAAGCTGCTGCCGAACGCAGAAATGGAACGGGCCTCGACCAACTCCGGTTTCTTTGTCACCACGTTGATCACGCCGCCCGGGTCCTGCACGCCGTAGAGCATCGACGCCGGCCCCTTGAGCACTTCGATGCGCTCGGTGGTCGGGGTGAAATTGCGCGCGCGCACCGATTGCATGCCGTCGCGCATGATCGAGTTGTCGCGGTTGGTGCCAAAACCGCGCTTCTGAATCGCGTCCTGGGTGCCGCCCAGGGTGTTGCCCGGCTTGACCCCGCTGACCGCGTTGATCGCCTCGTCCAGGCTGGACGGCTGGCGGTCTTCGATGACCCGGTTTGTCACCACGTTGACGCTCTGGGGCACTTCCACCAACGGTGCTTCGGTGCGCGTGGCCACGGTCGCCTTGCGCGCCTGATAGCTGTCGCGGCTGTGCTCGGTCTCGCTGACCTCCGGCTGGGACGTGGCGTCGATATTGACCGCGTCCAGCTGCATTTCTTCAGCCCCGGCAACAGGACTCATACCCAGCGAGCACAACAGCGCCGTGGCTGAGCACATGCCCAACAACGATGCAGGACGAAGCACGGGAAAAGCGGGCACGCGAAAACCGGATTGAGCTGTCATGGAAGCAAGAACCTGAGGCGTCGAGAAGCGATGCGCCCGTTACGAAACGCATCTGATTCTCACTACACGGATGCCGACGGGGTTTACCTCACATGAATCTGAAAATAATTTTTTATACAGGCGCCAGTGGCCCTCAGTGGATCAGGCGAAACACCCTGTATCATTCCCCGTGCTCACCCTCTTCTTACGTAGCGAAATCAAGGATTGTTCATGCGTATCCGCTCCCTGACTCCTCTTGCTTTGATCATTGGCGCGACGATGGGCGGCCAGGCCCAGGCCAGCAGTGATGACTCCTGCTACCCCAACTGGTCGCTGTTGCGCGATTCGCTGGACGTCTGCAACAACCTGCCCTTCCTTACGCCCGGCAATGACAGCCGGGTCAACCTGCGCCTGCTCCTCGCCGATCAGAAGGCGCTGACGCTCCAGCCCAACGCGCTGACCGAGCAGGAGCTGGCCGAGGGCTATGGCCCGGTGCCGTTTGCGGCATTCAGGTTGGCCAACGAAGAGATCGAGGGCGACGAAAGCGAAGAATCGGGCGCCGCTGCCATGGCCGACCTGCTGGGCAAGCTCGGCCTCAGCCGCGACAGCAACGACACCGCAGGCCAGGCCTTCCTGCAGGGCGAAGGCAGCCGCTGCCGCAGTAACCGCGACGAGAGCGCCGCTGATTTCATCGGCCAATTGCTCGACACCGCAGGGCTGTCCGCCACCGAGCGCCAATCCCTGGCCCGCGCCCGCCTGCAACTGCTGGACGCGTGCACCTGGGAGGCGGACAAACAGGCCAGCCTGTTGCCGACCGATGTTCAGTCGTCTGAAGCCAAGGCCTTCGTTGCCTACCTTCGCGCCGCATCGGACTTCTACAGCGGGCGCTTCAGCGATGCGGAGACCGGATTCAACACCCTCGCCGAAAGCACACAACCGTGGCTCAAGGAAACGGCGCTTTACATGGTCGCCCGCACCCGGCTCAACGCCGCGCAGCAGGATGCGTTCGACGAATACGGCAGCCTGAAGGAAGACCACGATCGCACCGCCTATGCCGGCGTCGGGCAAGCCATCGAGCGATACCTCAGCGCTTACCCCGACGGCCGCTACAGCCGCTCCGCCACCGGACTTCTGCGCCGGGTCCACTGGCTGGCGGGAGACACCGACAAACTGGCCGCCGATTACGCCTGGCAACTGACGGAAGCTGGCGACGCCCGCGCATCCGCTCCGCCGGAAGCGTTGATTCAGGAAGCCGACAACAAACTGCTGACCGCCCTGACCGGCGCCACGCCATCGCCTTTGATGACCGCGACCCATGACCTGATGATCATGCGCCCGGACCTGCCGAACCGGTTGACCCGCGAGCAGCTCGACGGGCAAAAAGCCCTGTTTGCGGCGCAACCGGCGATGTTCGATTACTTGCAGGCCGCTTTCGCGTTCTACGTCGACAAAAATCCGGCCGAAGCGCTGAAACGCCTGCCGAACGACGTCCCCGAAAAACTGGATTACCTCGCTTTCAGCCAACAGACCCTGCGCGGCCTCGCCCTGGAAGCCGGCAAGGACCTGCCTGCCGCCCAGGCTCTGTGGCTGAAACTGCTGCCGCTGGCGCAGCAACCCTTGCAGCGCGAGCAGCTGGAACTGGCGCTGGCGATGAACTACGAGCGCAGCGGGCAACTGACGAAGGTGTTCGCCAGCGATTCGCCGATCACGTCCGCTCAGGTGCGTCTTATCCTGCTGGGCAAGGTGGCCGACGCGCCGCTGCTGCGCCAGCAGATCGGTCAGGGCATCAGCGACACCGAAAAGTCCGCCGCGCAATTCGTCCTGCTCTACAAGGAGCTGCTGCACAACCAGTACGCCGCGTTCGCCGATGACGTGAAAGCCCTCCCGGACGCGCCTGCCGACACTAAACTCGGCACCAGCTTGGGTTATGTCTACGACGCCGGCCAGACGCTGCAGTTGTTCCGCTGGAACGGCGCCAAGGCTGAGTCGGGTTACGCCTGCCCGAGCATCGGCGAGATCGCCGCCGCATTGCAGGTCAATGCCAAAGACGCCAAAGGCCTGAACTGTCTGGGTGAGTTCATCCTGCGCAACGGCCTGGACGGGATGCCGCTGGATCAGAAGCCCGACGCGGGTGATCTGGGCAGCAGCGAACCCGGCTTCAAAGGCGCCGTGTTCTCGCGGCTGAACGGCTATCAGACCGTTATCGCCGACAGCAAGGCAGCGCGGGACGACAAGGCCTACGCGCTGTTCCGGGCGATCAATTGCTACGCGCCCTCTGGCTACAACAGTTGCGGCGGCAAGGACGTGGCTCCGGCCGTACGCAAAGGCTGGTTCAAGCAGCTCAAAACCAGCTACGGCGCCACCAGCTGGGGCAAATCGCTGCAGTATTACTGGTGATGAGCACGCGGTTTCGCTGGCGGATGATCGCCGGCGGATTGATCGGTTTGTTGATGGCGGGGTTGAGCAGCGGTATGACGTGGGCGGCGGTAGACGCCCGCGAGCACGATGCCTTCTGGTTGTGGAGCGGCGTGGCGACGCAGCCGGTACTCGATCAGGCGCAGACTCTGTACGTGCTGCAAGGCCAGATCAGCGCAACCCGTCGTGACCGGCAAACGCTGGCGCTGATTGCCCAGGGGATGAGCGTGACGCGTCTGCCACAGCGGGAGGTGTGGATCGTCTACCGCGCCCACACCCTGCGCTGGCCCGAATCGATTTACAAACAGCTACTGGGCCAAGTGCAACGCTGGCGGGACACGGGCACAGCGGTGGCCGGCGTGCAGATCGATTTCGATGCGCGCACCCGTTATCTGCAGGAGTACGTGGTGTTTCTCAAGGACCTGCGCCAGCGTCTGCCACCTGAGCTGAAGCTAAGCATCACTGGGTTGATGGACTGGAGCAGCAATGCGGATTCCCGGGCGATCGGCGAGTTGAAAGGCGTGGTCGATGAAGTGGTAGTGCAGACGTACCAGGGCCGCCACAGCATCCCCGACTACGCCGCGTACCTGCCACGCATCAGCCGGCTGGGCCTGCCGTTCAAAATAGGCTTGGTGCAAGGCGGGGAATGGCAAGCGCCCCGGTATTTGCAGGACAGCCCGTGGTTTCGCGGGTATGTGGTGTTTTTGCTGAATCAGAAGTGACAAAAGTCCGCGTCGAAACGCAAAACCCTGCAGGAGCCGGCTTGCTGGCGAACCCGCTGTGTCAGCCGACTGATGCCAACCTGGCCCACCGCATTCGCCAGCAAGCCGGCTCCTACGGATTTTTATGCGCCGACGATTGTGTGCGTTGCCACACTCCACTGTAGGAGCGCGCTTGCCCGCGAACGCGTAATGCCTGTGATGAATCGATCGCCTGACACAACGCGTTCGCGGGCAAGCGCGCTTCTACAGTTTGACTTCATCCAACCGAGATTATTGCGTCGAGCGCCATTCGTTGATTGTGGGGCAATCAGGCAAATGCGCCGTGGTCACTGGCCTCTTCCCGGCTAAAGCCGGTCCCACTAAGGACCGCGTGCACTTCGTAGGCCCGGCTTGGAGACACCCGGTATGGCTGACACGCCGCGCACCCTGTGGGACCGGCTTCAGCCGGGAGGGCGTCAGGCGCTGCGCCACAAGACTTGCAGTCTCACACGTCGATATCCAGCAACGCCGCCCCCAGCGCTTTGCCATGGGCATCGAGGGCGAGTGATCGTGTGACGCCGCCCTTCAGAATGCCCGGCAGCACAAAATTAAGCGCACCCACCTTCGGCAGTTCATACCGAAGCACCCGCAAGGCATCGTCCCCGAGCAGCTCGGCGAAATGCTCAGCCACCCGCTCGGCCGTCAGCGCATGCACCAAACGCGGATAGTCTTCCGACTTGAAAGCGATGACCGAAATATTCGAGGTGTCGCCCTTGTCGCCGGTCCGGGAATGGGCCAGTTCGCGTAATTTCACGGTGCTCACGATGCGTCCTCCAGATGAACCTGCGCCTTGATGGCATCCCGCGGCATCAGCAGCGACGCCACCGCCACCACCTGCCGCACGCCCTTGGTTGCGCCGCCGCCGCCATAAGGTCCGTTGGTGTACAGCGTTTCGACTTCATTGCCAATGCGCACGGCCTCGGCCTTGTCTGAACAGCGCGCGGCAACCCGCAGGCGCACTTCCCACGGCTCGGCCGCTGCCCGCGAACCCAGCGCCCCACCGTGCAACGCGTCCACGCCGATCAGCTCGGCACGGACGTCATCGAAGGCCACGCCGGTCAGCTGCAAACGCTCCAGCACCACGTTCCGCGCCAATTGCGCCCGGGCCAGCGCGCCGGGGCCGCCATAGGAAATCTGCCCCTCGCCGATCCAGCCGTCGAGATAACCCACCGACACCTTGAGCGTCCCGGGTCGAGAACGGCCATCGGCGCCTTCAGCCCGTACTTCGTCAGTGGCAACTGGATGAAACGACACGCCGGAAAAATCCGCCGTCACGTCCGGGGTCAGGTACGCCGCCGGGTCATGCACTTCATAAATCATCTGCTCGGTGCAGGTCGCCGTATTGATGCGCCCGCCGGAGCCGTCGACCTTGCTGATCACCGCCCTGCCCTCGGCGTCGACTTCAGCCAGGGGAAACCCGAGGCGCGCCAGATTCGGCACCTCTTTCACACCCGGATCCGCGAAGTAGCCGCCGGTAATCTGCCCGGCACACTCCAGCAAGTGGCCGATCAAGGTGCCGCGTCCCAGCCGCGTCCAGTCGTCTGCTGCCCAGCCGAACTCAAAGAGCTGTGGCGCGAGAAACAACGAAGGATCGGCAACCCGACCGGTGATCACCACATCGGCATCGGCCTCCAGCGCCTCGACAATTCCCTCGGCGCCCAGGTACGCATTGGCCGAGATCAAGCGATCACCCAACGAAGCAATCGTCGCGCCGTTATCCAGCATCTGCTCAGGACTTGCCTTGAGAATAGCCAGCACGTCATCCCCTGTTACCGCGGCGACCTTCAGCCCATGCAGGCCCAGTTCGACCGCGATGCGCCGGACTTCCCGCGCCGCCGCCAAGGGATTGGCAGCGCCCATGTTGCTGATCAGCCGCAGCCGGCGCTGCCCGACCTCGCGCCCTCGGCCTACAAATGGCAGCACGCGACGCATGCGCTCACTCAGCAGCGGGTCAAAACCGGCTTCGGGATCGCTAAGCCGCGCCTGTTGCGCCAAGGCAATGGTGCGTTCGGCCAGGCATTCGAAAACCAGATAATCGAGGTCGCCCTTCTCGGCCAGTTCCACTGCAGGCTCGATACGGTCACCGGAGTAACCGGCGCCAGAGCCGATACGTAAGGTCTTCATTTAAAACACTCCCAGCAGCAGTGCGGTCAGGGTCATCAGCACCGATGCGGCAAACAGAAACGGAATGGTGAAGCGCTGGTGGTCGGCCAGCTCGACCTTGCACAGCCCGACCAGCAGGAAGGTCGCCGGCGTCAGCGGGCTGACTGGAAAGCCGGTGGTGTGCACGCCCAGCAGCGAAGCCTGGGCCACTTGCAGCGGGTCGACGCCCAGGGAGCGGCCGACTTCAGCAATCACCGGCATCACGCCGAAATAAAAGGAATCGGGATCGAACAGCAGGCTCAGCGGCATCGACACGAAGCCCACCACCATCGGAATCAATTTGCCGTGACCGGCCGGGATCTGCGCCACCGCCACTTCGGCCATGGCCTTGAGCATGCCGGTGCCCTGCATGATGCCGGTGAACACCCCGGCCGCCAGAAGAATGCTGGCCATGGTCAGGGCGGTCTTGGCGTGGGCATCAATGCGCGCGCGCTGGGCGTCGACGTTGGGGTAGTTGATGCACAGCGCCAGCACCGTGCCGACCATGAACATCACCACCGGATCGACCCAGCCGGAGATCATTATTCCCATGACGGCGATGGTCAGCAGCAGGTTGAGCCAGAACAGCCGCGGCCGGCGCAGCACCGCTTCCTGTTCGGTCAGCACCCGCTGCGGCACCACATCGATGTGCTCGGCCGTGGTCTGAAAGCGGCCCAGCCCAAGACGCTTTTCTTCACGCCGACCGAGCATCCAGGCACAGAAGAAGACAAATGCCAGGCCGACGATCTGCACCGGAATCAGCGGCTGAAACAGCTCGGACACCGGCACGTGCAGCGCCGCAGACGAGCGCAGCACCGGCCCGGTCCACGGCAGGAAATTCACCCCCGCCGCCATCGCCGCGACGCAGGCCAGGATCCGCCGATCAATGCCCAGCCGCGTGTACAGCGGCAGCATCGCAGGGATCGTCACCAGAAAGGTCACCGCGCCGGAGCCGTCGAGGTGCACCAGCAACGCCAGCAGCGCGGTACCGACGACAATCCGCGTAGGACGCGTGCCCACGGTGCGAAGGATGCGGTCGATAATCGGGTCGAGCATGCCCGCGTCGGTCATCACCCCAAAGAACAGGATGGCGAAGACGAACATGCCGACCACCGGGGCGACGTTCTTGATTCCGGTGATGATGAAGCCGCTGGTTTGCAGGCCGAATCCGCCGATCAGCGCGGCGATGATGGGCAAGGCAATCAGGGCGACCAGAGGCGAGAGGCGCTTGCTCATGACGGCAGCGAGCAGGCAGAGGATGGTAATGACACCGAGGATGGCGAGCATGGTTTGATCCTTTGTCGTCCCTGACCGGCGTGCGGCGGGATGAGCTGTTGTTGTTTTCATCGAGTATCGAAACGGGGGTAAGCTTTGTAAATTGAAATGTTCGGCGTCCTGCGTTCGGAAAATCCGAATGGCGTGCGTACGGCAACTTCTTCGGAAAACTCAGCCATGAAGAACTCGATCCAGCACATCCGCGCCTTTCTTGCCGTCGCCCGCACAGGCAGCTTTGCCAAGGCGGCCCTTGATCTGAACCTGTCGCCCTCCGCGCTGACCGTGCAGATCCAGCAGCTGGAAGAATGGCTCGGCGTTGCCTTGCTGGAGCGCAGCCCGCGCCAGGTCAGCCTGACCGCTGCCGGCCAGAACAATCGCGGGCCCATGGAGAAACTGCTGCTGGACCTGGACAACATCGTCAGCGGCTCGCGGGATCTCGCGGCGCTGCGCCGGGGCGTGGTGACCATCGCTGCCCTGCCCTCAATGTGTTCCGGCACGCTGCCGCCGATGCTGAAAGCCTTCCGCGAGCAATTTCCCGGCGTTGAGGTGCGTCTGCGTGACGTGGTCGCGCAGCGGATCGATGCGCTGGTGCGCGAGGGCGAAGTGGATTTCGGGCTGGGCGTGCGATCACGCAGGGGCCACGGGCTGACGTTCGAGGTGGTGTTGGTCGACCGGCTCAGCCTGTTCGTTCCCGTTGATCATCCGCTGGCACGGGAACGCTCGATCACGCTGCAGGCGCTGGCCGGGCAGCCGATCATCCTCACCGGTCGCGACAGCAGCGTGCGCGAGCGGGTGGAACAGTTATTTGCCGAAGAAGGGCTTGTTCTGACGCCGGGGCTGGAAGCGAACTACATGTCGACGGTCATGGCGCTGGTGCGGCAAGGCCTGGGGATGACGTTGCTGCCGGAATCCGCCGACGAAGGCCGCGGCGATTTGACGCAGGTGCGGGTCGAGCATCCCGGGGTGTGTCGGGAGATCGGGCTGATTACCCGGACGGGTGTGAGCCTGAGCCCCGCAGCCCAGCGATTCGTCGAAACCATGAAGGACGCCCTGTCACCGCAACTACCGTAGGGGCCGGCTTGCTGGCGAATGGGCCGTCTTGGAGACGGATAGCGAAGACACACCGCGTTCGTCCGATCGCGTCCCGCAGCAATCCGGCTCTTACAGCCCGCGATTACCCGCGCCTGAACGGCAGCTGAACGCCTGCAGCACAAGCAGGGTTTTGCAAAAAAACCAGTACAGCCATTCAATAATGAGTATCATTATGTTACACAATGGCTGAATGCGAATGGCTACATGACGCATTCACGTCGCACACCCTACCAGATCTGCACCGGTGATAAATGCTCGTTCCTTTTTTGATCATGCTGCGCGAAGGGATTGAAGCCGCGCTTATCGTTGGCATCATTGCCAGTTACCTGAGACAGACCGGCCGTGGCGAGTGGATGCCCGCGGTATGGATCGGCGTGTTCCTGGCCGTCGCGCTGGCGCTGTTCGTCGGTGGTGGTCTGGAGATGGTCAGCGCTGAATTCCCGCAAAAGCAGCAGGAACTGTTTGAAGGCATCGTCGGCCTGGTTGCCGTGGTAATCCTCAGCTCGATGGTCGTGTGGATGCGCAAAGTTGCGCGCTCGGTCAAACATGACTTGCACCAGTCCCTGGACGCCGCGCTGGCCGGGTCGAGAAACCAGACCTACGCGCTGATCGGCATGGTGTTCTTCGCCGTGGCCCGCGAAAGCCTCGAAACCGTGTTCTTCCTGCTCGCCGTGTTCCAGCAGAGCGAAGGCGTGTCCGGCCCGCTGGGTGCGCTGTTCGGCCTGATCATTGCGGTGTGCATCGGCGTCGCCATCTACAAAGGCAGCATGCGCCTGAACCTGGGCAAGTTCTTCCGCTACACCGGCCTGTTCATCCTCGTCGTGGCGGCGGGCATTCTGTCCAACTCCGTGCGGTCCCTTCACGAAGCCGGGGTCTGGAACCACTTCCAGGACGTGGTTTTCGACATCAGCGCGACCCTGCCGATGGATGGCCCGACCGGTTCGGTGCTGGCCGGCATGTTCGGTTATCAGGATGCGCCGACCGTCAGCGTGCTGGTGGCGTACCTGGCGTACCTGTTCTTTGCGCTGTTCCTGTTCTTCAAGCCTCAGGCGCGTGTGGTGAGTCTGCCCACCCGCCCGGCCCATGAACACGGTCACACTTCTTCCGTTACGAATTCAGTTACGAACAAATAAGGGCACTCATGAACTCCACTGCCAACGGCCTTCCTCCCAAGAAAGCCAAGCCATCTCGCGCCTTGCAGTTCGCCGTTGCAGGCTCGGTGATTTTGATGATCGCCGCCGGCGCCATGTTCTATTTCGCCTCCCAGGCCGCGCAGAAAAAGCGCATCGCCAACAGCGGCAATGAAACTGTCGTGACCATCAACGCGAAAAACTGCGAGCCGAATGCGATCACCGTGCCGGCCGGCAAGAACGCCTTCCGCATCGTCAACGCGTCGGATCGCGCTGTGGAGTGGGAAATCCTCGACGGCGTCCTCGTGGTGGAAGAGCGGGAAAACATCGTTCCGGGCCTGAGCCAGATCATCAACGCCAACTTGCAGCCGGGCGACTACGCCATCACCTGCGGCCTGCTGAGCAACCCGCGCGGCACCCTGCACGTGACGCCGACCGCAGAATCGGATGCCGCCGCCAAAGCGCGTCCGTCGATGGTCGCCTTCATCGGCCCGCTGTCCGAGTACCGCGTCTACCTGAGCACCCAGAGCAGCGCGCTGATCCGCGCGACGAACGATTTGCAACAGGCCATCGACAGTGGCGACCTGGCCCAGGCGCAGAAGGCCTACGCCCCGGCCCGTGCTGCCTATCAGCGCATCGCCCCTGCGGCGCAGCGCCTGTCCGAGCTGGACAACGCAATCAACGCCCGCGCCGATTACTACGAAAAACGCGAGCAGGATGCGGCCTTCGGCGGCTTCCACCGTATCGAATTCGGCCTGTTCTCACAGAAATCCGTCGATGGGCTGACGCCGGTCGTGCAAAAGCTGCAAACCGACATCGCCAGCCTGAAACAGCAACTGCTGGCCCAGAGCATCGCCCCCGAACAACTGGCGAGCATGGTCGTGCGCAACATGCGCAGCATCGCCGAGGTCCGCAACAACGGCGAAGAAGAACGCTACAGCCACCTCGACGTGAACGGTTTTGCCGCCAACCTGGAAGGCACGCGCAAGGTCATCGAGCTGCTGCGTCCACTGCTGGCCAAGTCGTCCGGCGACGTGCTGAAAAAGATCGACACCGCGAGCACCGCGCTGGATGACCAGTTGCTGATGCTCAAGACCGCCGACGGCTTCAAGCCGTACGACCAGGTCAGCACCGAACAACGAAAACAAATAGCAGACAAGGCCAAGGCACTGGCCGATGCACTCGATGGAATCGATCCGGCCCTCGGCCTCTCAGGCCTGTGAGCGTGCCCGGGCGGGTGCCCCATGCGCCCGCCTGGCCTTGAAACCAGAGCGAAGACAGCATTCACATGAAAGATTCCGATTCGAAAAACGCGCCGATCTCCACAGACCGTCGCCGTGTCCTGATGGGCCTTGGTGCCGCAGGCGCAGCGGTCGCCGGTGCAAGCCTGACCGGCAACGCCTTCGCCGCCACCGCGCCGGCGCAGGTCACCGAAGCACCGAAGAGCGAAAAGACCCAGGACCACAACGCGTTCCACGGTCTGCATCAAAACGGCATCGTCAATCCGCGCCCTGCGGCCGGGATGATGGTCTCCTTCGACGTCCTGGCGCAGGACCGCGAAGACCTTGAGCGCATGTTCCGCACCTTGAACGAGCGCATTACGTTCCTCATGACCGGCGGCGCTGTGCCTCAGGTCGACCCGAAACTGCCACCACTGGATTCCGGCATCCTCGGCCCGGTGGTCACGCCGGACAACCTGACCATCACCGTGTCGGTGGGCGACTCGCTGTTCGATGACCGCTTCGGCCTGGAATCCGTCAAACCCAAGCGTTTGCAGCGTATGGTCGGTTTCCCCAACGACGCGCTGGAAGCCGATTGCTGCCACGGCGACTTGAGCATTCAGTTCTGCTCGAACGCCCCGGACAGCAACATTCACGCTCTGCGCGACATCGTGAAAAACCTGCCGGACCTGCTGCTGGTGCGCTGGAAACAGGAAGGCACCGTGCCCGCCCAAGCCCCGCTGAAACCGGGTCAGGCGCCGGAAAGCGCGCGCAACTTCCTGGGTTTCCGCGATGGCTCGGCCAACCCGGATTCGAACAACCAGAAAACCATGAACGAGCTGGTCTGGGTGCAACCAGGCAGCGACGAACCGGCCTGGGCCGCCAACGGCAGCTACCAGGCGGTGCGCATCATCCGCAACTTCGTCGAGCGCTGGGACCGTACCCCGCTGCAGGAACAGGAAGCCATCTTCGGCCGGGTCAAAACCACCGGCGCGCCAATGGACGGCAAGACCGAAGCCGACGTCCCGAATTACCACAATGACCCGGCAGGCAAGATCACCAAGCTGGACTCACACATCCGCCTGGCCAACCCGCGCACGGCTGAAACCCAGCGCAACCTGATCCTGCGTCGCCCGTTCAACTACTCGAACGGCGTGAACAAGAACGGTCAGCTGGACATGGGGCTGCTGTTCATCTGCTACCAGGCGGATCTGGAGAAAGGCTTTATTACCGTGCAGACACGCCTCAACGGCGAGCCGCTGGAGGAGTACCTCAAGCCCATCGGCGGCGGGTATTTCTTCACCCTGCCGGGCGTGGTCGACAGCAACGATTTCATTGGCCGGTCGCTGTTGGCCGCCTCTGCCCACACAACAAAAACTGCCTGACACCCCTTACCTCACAGGAAGAGCTCTATGAAAAAGTCGCCTCTCGCGTTGTTGCTTACCTTTGGCGTATTGCAGACATCGATGTCCGCGTTCGCTGCCACCGCGCCGCTGGACCTGGTCACGCCGGTTTCGGACTACAAAATCTACGTGACGGAAAACGTCGACACCCTGGCTGCCGACACCCAGAAGTTCACCGACGCGATCAAGAAAGGCGACCTGGCGACCGCGAAGAAGCTGTTCCCTACCACGCGTCTGTCCTATGAGTCGATCGAGCCGATTGCCGAGCTGTTCAGCGACCTGGACGCGTCGATCGACTCCCGCGAAGACGACCACGAGAACGGCGTGAAAGCTGAAGACTTCACCGGTTTCCACCGTCTGGAGTATGCGTTGTTCTCGCAGAACACCACGAAAGATCAGGGTGTGTTCGCGGACAAGCTGTTGGCTGACGTGAAAGAGCTGCAGTCGCGTATCGCCGGCATCACCTTCCCGCCTGAGAAGGTCGTGGGCGGTGCTGCTGCGCTGATGGAGGAAGTGGCGGCGACGAAGCTGTCGGGCGAGGAAGATCGTTACAGCCATACCGATCTGTATGATTTCCAGGGCAACGTCGACGGTTCGAAGAAGATCGTTGATCTGTTCAAGCCGCAGCTGGAGCAGTCGGACAAGGCGTTCGTGGCGAAGGTGGAGAAGAACTTCGCGACGGTGGACAAGATCCTGGCGAAGTACAAGACCAAGGACGGTGGCTATGAGACGTACGACAAGGTGAAGGAGCAGGATCGCAAGGCGCTGGCAGGTCCGGTCAATACGCTGGCGGAAGATCTGTCGCAGATGCGCGGGAAATTGGGTCTGAACTGATTTCGATGCGATGAAAAGCCCGTTTGCCGAGTGATTGGCAAGCGGGCTTTTTGTTTTTCAGGGTTTGGAGGCCAGATCAAGTGCGTCGGCCTAACGGCCTCGGTTTCGCCTTCGGCGAGTTACTTGGAAAAGTCGAAAGTCGCACCATCCCCAAGTAACCAAAGGTGCCTGCTCCTGGTTTGGCCCCTCGTTCCTCGGGGTTCCTTCACTCCGGTCCCGCTCCGTGGGCCCGCGCCGAACGGACATCCATGTCCTGGCGGCGCTCTCGCGGCATCCATGCCGCTCGACCCACTGCGCGAGACCTGCGTTCAGCCTGCACCCAAGTCGCGTTTGGCGGTGTCCGAGCCTTTTGCGTATGAAGATCGCAAGCACATCAAAGACAGATCAGAAGCAGATCAAGGGCTTCCCGGCTGAAGCCAGTCCTACTCAGTGAGCGCGTTGTTTCAGTGGCACCTCGGGTAGGTGCAGGTAAGCACCTTCCAGGGGGCGGGCCCGAGAGGGTTATCAATTCAATTCCGACGATTGATTCTATAAATGTTAAGACTATTAGCACGGTGATTGTGAAATGAACTCTGTTAAATACACTACTAAGGCCTACGTTGCGGAAGGCGCGCTAGCAGAAGTTGTGGTGAAAGTCATAGATGAGAGTGTGACTGACCTACTCAAAGCGTTGGGTTTCTCACCCGCGCCGGATAAGGGACAGAGAGCGCTGTCTTTAACTACCCCAAATCAAAGCGCTAAAGTAAAGGTTTTTGAAAAACTACGAGATGAAGGAGTGTGCTTTTCCGCTGGCCCGGATTGGTGTCCTGCCGACGTATTTGAATTCCTAAGAGATAACAACCTGTTGACGGGACCGTACCGAAAAATAGCGTGGCGCGGACCGGGTGAGCCGGAAATAATTGAAAACTGTTAGCCAGCGATACAAAGTATTCGGTAAACGTGTACCTGTCCTATTGGTGCTAAAACGCTTCCCGGCTCAGCCGAGAAGCTTCTGCTTTCGCCTTTGATCTTCTACGGGATAGTACAGACGCCGCAAAACGCGACTTAGGTGCAGGCTGATCCGGCTTACGCCTGAACCCATTGGCAAACGCACACAGAACGCATTCCTTGAACCCCTCACCGCGCGGGTGAACATGGGTGACGACCTTACGCTGCTCATCGCTGAACTGCGCGTAAACCCAGGTTCGCGCTGCGGTGCTGCTCCACCAGACCCAAGTCATGAAACATCGCCCCGACGTAAAGCTGCTCGCCGTCGTAAGTCAGCCCTTTGCGCTTCCCGGTCAGCGCGCCCCACAAAAACACACGGCGCGAGTGATTGAACAGCAGGTCATCTTCCTGCTCGCGGATGTACTCGGTGGCGGCGCGGGCCAGCGCGCTGTCGGGGATTTTGATACCGGCGATTGATTGACTCATGGGAAGTCTCTCCAGCGACGCCGCCAGTGTGGCGCGTTGAAGAGAAGTCTGGGTGACGGCGCAGGCCGGCTCGATCGGCGCGCGGTCTTGTTCTCTGGCAAACGTGCATCGTTTACTGCCAGCCCACCTGCGGTTTACCAGATTGCTGCGGACCGACGGCACGACCTCGGATAAACTCTGCGCGGTTGTGATGCCCAGCGCTTCAACAAGGGCTATCAAGCGTGCCGTCAGAGCCCGCCGATAAAAGCATTCCTGCACCCCAATTTTGATGCATCGAAAACAAGGAGCCCCTGTGTACAAGGGTGTTGCGTTATCGGTCATGGCCTCCTGCCTGTTCGCGGTCATGTACTACTACACTTCATTGCTCACGCCATTGAGCGGTGAAGAAATCTTCGGTTGGCGCATGCTGCTCACCCTGCCCTGCGTGACGGTGTTCATGCTCTCCACTGGAGACTGGAAACTCGCCCGCGCCCTCGCCGTACGGGTGCGTCAGACGCCTGCCCTGCTGGCGGCAATGGCGCTGTCGGCGACGTTGATGGGCGCGCAGTTGTGGCTGTTCATGTGGGCGCCGCTGCACGGCCGCAGCCTGGAGGTATCGCTGGGGTATTTTCTGTTGCCGCTGACCATGATCCTCACCGGGCGTGTGGTGTACGGCGAGCACCTGTCGCACCTGCAGAAAATCGCCGCTTGCTGCGCGCTGGTCGGGGTCGGCAACGAACTGCTGCGTCTCGGCAGTTTCTCCTGGGAAACCCTGCTCGTCTGCCTGGGGTATCCGCTGTACTTCGTGCTGCGGCGCAAGCTCAAGACCGATAACCTCGGCGGTCTGTGGTGGGACATGCTGCTGATCCTGCCCGTTGCGGTGCTGTTCATCTGCCAGGGCAACCCGTCAGTGGTGGAACAATTCCCACGGTTTTATCTGCTGATTCCGGTGTTGGGAGCGATCAGTGCATCGGCGCTGGTCAGCTACATCCGCGCCAGCCGCCTGCTGGCGTTCAGCGTGTTCGGCTTGCTGAGCTACGTCGAGCCGGTGCTGCTGGTGGGCGTCGCGCTGCTGCTGGGTGAATCCATCGGCCGCGATGAGTGGATGACCTACCTGCCCATCTGGCTGGCGGTCATGGTACTGGTGGGAGAAGGCGCGAAACACGTGCTGGCGCAGCGGCGACGCAACCGCGTGTGAAGTGAAGTTCGCCCGGTCGCAGCGTTAATGCCCGAACCGCGCCAGTTGCATCTCCTGCAAGCGGCTCAACGTGCGCCGATACGCGAACGCCAGATAGCCTTCGGTGTACAGCTCGGCCATCGGCATCGCAGCTTCGATGTAGAGCGGCACCTTGCGGTCGTAACACTCGTCCACCAGCGCAATGAAGCGCCGCACGCCATCGTCGTAAGGCGACAGCTGCGGCAGCTCGCGGTCCCCCGCCGTGACCTGTTCCACACCGTCCTCGGTACCACGGGCAATGCGCCCCTCGCGCTGGGGTGCGCTCAACGCCGGCACTTCACTCAACAGGACCGCTGTGTAGCGATCGCACAGCTCGATGAAATCCATCGCCGCCAGCGGCTGTTCGCACAGGTCGGCATAACGGCACCAGATCACTGTTCGACTGCTGCGCACCACCGGCACATGTCGACGGCCTAACGGCACCGGCTGAGTCGACACCGATTCGCCGCTGCTCAGCGCCTCGAACACCTCGACCAGCGCGCTCGGCTGCGTCTGCGCCTTCACCCAGTAACGCTGCTGCGCCTGACCGGGATGCAGCCGGTGGTCCTCGCCGCCGTCAACCGAGACCACTTCCATGAAGTGGTTGATCGCCGTAATAGCGGGCACGAAACGCTCCCGGTTATGACCCGTGGCGTACAACTGTTCGGGCAATTGATTGGAGGTGCACACCAGCACCACGCCCTCGTCGAACATCGCCCGCACCAGACCGCCGAGGATCACCGCATCGCCGATGTCGTTGACGAACAACTCGTCGAAGCACAGCACCCGTACGTCCTGGGCCAGCTCCCGGGCCAGCACTTGCAGCGGCTTGGCCACGCCAGTGAGCTGAAACAGGCGCTGGTGCACCCAGCGCATGAAGTGATGAAAATGCTGGCGCCGGGCCGGGACCTGCAGGCTGTCGTAGAAGCGGTCCATCAGCCAGGTCTTGCCGCGCCCCACCGGGCCCCACAGATAAACACCTTTGACCGCGCCGCTAAGCTTGCCGTCGTTCAGCGCCTGCCAGCACGCCTGCAAGTGCAGCGCGGCATTGCGCTGAGCTTCGTCCGGCTGAAAACCCTGGGCATCAACGGCCTGCTGCCAGGCCTCAAGTGGAGAAAGAACGGTCATCGAAACGCTTCACTGCACACTGGAATTTTGGTCGTGGCGCCTGGAATACGAGGCGCCCAACAGATAGAAACAGCCGCCGGCAATGATGAACGCCGCCAGCATGTAAAACATGAAATGCGCCGACTGGGTCGCCAGTGCGAAGCCGCACAGCACCGGCCCCAGCGCGCCACCGAGGTTGGAGAGGTTCTGCGCGCCGTAATACATGCCGCGCAAATGGGTGGGTGCGATGCGGTCGATGAACATGTACTCGGCGGGAAACACGATGATCTCGCCGAGGGTGAACACCGCCACCGCCAGCGACCAGTGCAGCACCGTGGTCGACAGGGCAAAGCCCACCACGCCCATCAGGAACAGACTGAAACCGGCGGTCAGCCACTGATTCAGGTACTGATGGCTGATGCGTTTGCCGACCAGATACTGCAAGCAGATGACCACCGCCGCGTTCACCGCGACCACCGAGCTGATCACCTGATAAGTAAATTCCGGCGTGCTGGTGGTCACCAGGTATTGCGACAGGTACGCGGTGAATTGTCCGAACACCACAGCGCTGAGCACGCCGCCGACGGTGAAACACACCAGTCGGTAGTCCTTGAGCAGGATGCGTCCGACGGCAATGAAGGAAATCGGCGCATTGGCCGGGTCCGCCGAACTCAGCTTGCGGTCGCCGTACATCGCGTAAACCAGCAAGAAGCCCAGGCCCAAAACGGCCGACATTACGAACGGCAGCTTCATGTTCCAGTGCGCCAGCCCTGCGCCAATGAACGGCCCGACGGCATAGCCGATGTTGATCAGCGTGTAGCGCACCGAGAACACTTTGCTCTGATCGGCCACCGGCAACAGCTTGCCGAAGGCCGCCTTGACCACGATATCGATGACCGAATACGCGAAATTGAACGACACCAGAAACAGGAAGAACAGCCACAGCTTGCTGGTCACGCACATGCCGATGAAGCCGGCGACGAAGAACCCGGTGAAGCACAGGATCAACCGATAGCTGGACAGCTTGTCGGTGAGGTAGCCGCCATACAGGCTCAGCAGCGAGCCGACAATCAGCGCACCGCCGACGACCATGCCGATGTCGCTCATGCTCAAGACGAAATTCGAAGAAAGGTAAATCACCAGGTACGGCAGAGTGATCGCCCTGCCCAGCGTCAGAAAAAGCGACGACGAAAGCAGGAGATTGACTGAAGCCGGGTAGTGTCTGAGCGCAGCGAGCATCCGTGTTCTGTCCTTCATTACGTGCCGAGCCTTGGTGACAGGCATCGGCGAGCGGTTTGAGTCAAACATCGTTACACAATCGGCAGTGACAGGACACCTGCAGAATGAGTGAAACGCGGCAGGGTGCGGCATTCCTCCGACTGGCCGTCTGCGTTCACATTCCGTAACATCCCCTCCTTTTGCACGCCGCCCTTCAGGACCGCTATGAAACCTGCCCGTCTTCGCGCCGATGTCCTCGCCGGACTCACCACCTCTTTCGCCCTGGTGCCCGAGTGCATCGCCTTCGCGCTGGTCGCGCACCTTAATCCGCTGATGGGCCTGTACGGGGCGTTTATCATCTGCACGCTGACCGCGCTGTTCGGCGGCCGTCCCGGCATGGTCTCCGGCGCGGCGGGTTCGATGGCCGTGGTCATCGTGGCGCTGGTGGTGCAACACGGCGTGCAGTACCTGCTGGCAACGGTGTTGCTGGGCGGATTGGTGATGATCGCGTTCGGATTGCTGCGCCTGGGCAAACTGGTGCGGATGGTGCCGTATCCGGTCATGCTCGGGTTCGTCAACGGCCTCGCGATCGTCATTGCCATGGCGCAGCTGGAGCATTTCAAAAGCGGCGAAAGCTGGCTCAGCGGCACGCCGCTCTATCTGATGATCGGCCTGGTGGCCTTGACCATGGCGGTGGTGTATGTGCTGCCGCGTCTGACTCGCTCGGTGCCGCCGGCGCTGGTCGCCATCCTCGGTGTCGGCCTGCTGGTGTACCTGTTCGACCTGCCGACGCGCACTCTCGGCGACATGGCGCACATTGCCGGCGGTCTGCCGGGCCTGTCGCTGCCGGACGTGCCGTGGAATCTGGAAACCCTGCAAATCATTGCGCCCTACGCGGTTCTGATGGCGCTGGTCGGTCTGCTGGAAACCCTGCTGACCCTGAACCTCACCGATGAAATCACCGAGAGCCGCGGCTACCCCGACCGCGAGTGTGTCGCCCTCGGCGTCGCCAACCTGGCGTCCGGCCTTTGCGGGGGCATGGGCGGCTGCGCGATGATCGGCCAGACCGTGATCAACCTCAGCTCCGGGGGCCGAGGTCGTCTGTCCGGCATCGTCGCCGGGGTGATGATTCTGATGTTCGTGCTGTTCCTGTCGCCCCTCATCGAGCGCATCCCGCTGGCAGCGCTGGTCGGCGTGATGTTCGTGGTGGCCCAGCAGACTTTCGCCTGGGCCTCCCTGCGGGTGCTGCGCAAAGTGCCGCTGAACGACGTCTTTGCGATCATCGCCGTGACCATCGTTACCGTCCTCACCGACCTGGCCACCGCCGTGCTGTTCGGCATCCTCATCGCCGCGCTGAACTTCGCCTGGCAACAGGCTCGCGAGCTGTACGCCGACAGCCATATGGAGGCGGACGGCAGCAAGATGTACCACCTGCACGGCACGCTGTTCTTCGCTTCCACCACGCCGTTCCTCGATCAGTTCGACCACCTCAACGATCCGCAACACGTCACGCTCGACTGCCGTCATCTGATCTTCGTCGACTATTCCGCGATCGCGGCGTTGAAAACCCTGCGCGAGCGCTACCACAAGGCGGGGAAACACCTGCGCGTGGTGCATCTGTCGGAGCGCTGCAAGAAGCTGCTCAAGCGCGCGGGCGTGCAGCACGCCTGAGACGCGTGTTGAGCCTGGCAATGCGGGTTAACTGATCGCCCGCAAAATAGCCTCGGTCGTCACCACCTGCGCGTACTCACCGTGCAGGTTAGCCAGCGACATGGCGTGGATGTCTTCGGCACTGCGCGGCTGTCCGAAGAAGTCCGCGCCGTCGAAGGTGAAGCAGGCATCGTGGGGCACGATGACCTCGAAGCCGAGATTGCCGCCAGTGCGCGCGGTCGACTCCACGGAGTTGTTGGTCACCACGCCGACGATCACCACCTGATTGATCCCGTCCGCACGCAGCCAACCCTCCAGCGCCGAATGGCAGAACGCATCAGGCACCTGTTTGTGCAGCTCGCCTTCGTCGTCCCACGGGACAAACGCCGGCTGAAATTCGACGCCGGACTGCTGCGGCCAGAACACCGAGTCCGGTGAGCGGGAGAAATGCCGCACGTGAATCACCGTGCGCCCGCTGTCGCGCCAGGCGCTCAACAGTTCCAGCATCCGCTGCTCGGCGTCAGGGTTGTTGCGCCGGCCCAGCTTGGGGTGGTTGATGCCCTGCTGCATGTCGATGAGGACCAGCGCCGCTTTGTGATGGATGTCCACTGCTCTTCCTTTCATGACTGGAGGGGCGTACCCCGCGTTGCTGATTATTTGACGCTGAATTCAATGGGACCGCACCTTCCGTAGGAGTGAGCTTGCTCGCGATTGCATTTTTTCAGCGACATCAATGTCGGCTGAAAGAACCTCTTCGCGGGCAAGCGCGCACCTGGAGATTATTTGTCGCTCACTGACCGCAATCGCGAGCAAGCTCACTCCTACAGGGGCTGCGTCAGCAACTAATGTTTGCATAATTACACGGCACTGAAATGCCGCGCCCATTGGTGTTCGGCGAACTGCTCGATGATGAAGTCGACGAACGCGCGGGTCTTGCCCGGCAGTAGTTTGTGCCCACTGTAATAGATGGAAATGTTGCCGTCCTCGACATACCACTCGGGCAGCACCCTTTGCAGCGCACCGCTGCGCAGGTACGGCAGGGCAAACGGCATGCTCACCAGCGCAACGCCCAAGCCCTGACTCGCCGCGCGGCAGGCAGCCTCGGAATCGCTCAGGGTCATGCGCACCTTCATGCGCAGCGGGCTTTGCTCATGACTGCGATGGCTCAACGGCCAGGAGCGGATCCGCCCTGTTTGCGGCGAACGGATCAGAATGCCGTCGCAGTGGTGCAAGTCGTCCGGATGCCTGATCCCTTCGTGGTCTTGCAGCCAATGGGGCGACGCCACCAGCACGCGGTGGGCAGGCGCGAGTTTGCTCGCAACGACGCCCTGGGGCAGGTCGAAGCCGCCGCCAATCGCGGCGTCGAACCCCTGCCCGATCAAGTCCACCTGGCGGTTATCGAAATGCCAGTCGGGGGTGATGGCCGGGTAGCGCTGCAGAAACTCGGCCAGCAGCGGCACCACATAAAGACAGCCGAACACCGTGCCGACGCTGACTTTCAAGGTGCCGGCGGGACTGCCTTCGGCGCTGGCCAGGTTGGCGACAGCGTTCTGAATGGTATTGAGGCTGGCACTGACCTCGCCGAGGAAACGCTGGCCCGCCTCCGTCAGCGTCAACTTGCGCGTACTGCGCTGAAACAGCCTCACGCCCAGCTTCGCTTCAAGTTTGGCGACGCTCTTGCCCACGGCAGCAGGCGTCAGGCTGAGTCGGCGCGCAGCCTCGGCAAAGCTGCCGACCTCGGCACTGCGCACGAAGCATTCAATGCTGCTGAAGTTTTCCATCGCGCTCACTCACAACTTCCGGTTTACACAGACTATCTCGATTACCGGCTACCGGACGGGTAATCCTCGGCAGATACCCGTGTCCATCAACTCACTCCTCACATTCATCGGAGATCGACATGACCCATCCCACCAATCTGATCGGCAAAACAGCACTGGTCCAAGGCGGCTCGCGGGGCATCGGCGCTGCGATCGTCAAACGGCTGGTCGAACAAGGCGCAGCAGTGGCCTTCACCTTCGTCAGCTCGGAAGCCAAAGCGCAGGAGTTGCAAGACAGCATCACCGCAGCCGGCGGCAAAGCCCTGGCGATCAAGGCCGACAGCGCCAACGCCGAAGACATCCGCGACGCCGTCGCCCAGACCGTGGAGACGTTCGGCGGCCTCGACATCCTCGTCAACAACGCCGGCGTGCTGGCCATTGCGCCGCTCGACGAATTCACCCTCGAAGACTTCGACCGAACCCTGGCCATCAACGTACGCAGCGTGTTCATCGCCAGCCAGGAAGCCGCACGGCACATGAAAGAAGGCGGTCGCATCATCAACATCGGCAGCACCAACGCCGACCGCATGCCGTTCGCCGGTGGCGGCGTCTACGCCATGAGCAAGTCGGCGCTGGTCGGCCTGACCAAAGGCCTGGCCCGTGACCTCGGACCGCGCGGCATCACCATCAACAACGTCCAGCCCGGCCCGGTCGACACCGACATGAACCCGGCCGACAGCGACTTCGCCGAAACACTGATGGGCCTGATGGCCATTCCGCGCTACGGCAAATCCGAAGAAATCGCCGCCATGGTCGCCTACCTTGCCGGCCCCGAAGCGGGCTACGTCACCGGCGCCAGCCTGACCATCGACGGCGGCTTCGGCGCCTGATCTCAGCGCCCTCGCCCTCGACGCGAAGCCCCGGACCTCAATGACGAGCCGGGGCTTCGCGCTTTTTGCTTAAGCGCATGAAAATTCTGAAAAAAAGTTTTGCCTTCGCCAAAGCTTTCGACTACATTAGCGCGCCTCGACAGACTGAACGTCTGGAGAGATACGGTGAAGTGTCCGAGTGGCTTAAGGAGCACGCCTGGAAAGTGTGTATACAAGAAATTGTATCGAGAGTTCGAATCTCTCCTTCACCGCCACATTAAAAAGATCCCCGCAACGCTCATGGCGTGCGGGGATTTTTGTTTGTGTCGCTCAGCAAATAGTGTCTATGTGGGAGTGAGCTTCTCACGAAGGCGGCATTTCAACCGCTGGATATTCTGCATTTCAAAGACGCTCTTCGCGAGCAAGCTCACTCCCTCAGTTCTTTCATCGACTTGTAAAGCGGCGATGTATCTGCCCACCTCGCGCCATCCGACCATGTCACGACCGCCTGACCCACTCCATTGGAAAGAATAGAATCGCGCGCTGTTGATTTTTCCACGCAAAACGTCGGAAAAATCGCCATTCGAGTGCCTTAGCAGCTAAGGTCTACCCGTTGTACAGTGTGAATGAATCCAATTCCCATACGCGGCTAGCTTTATATTAAAAACCAGCGCGTATTCCGGCCCCCATTGCGCACCCGCGGGAGACACGAGCAGGGTGCGAATTCGCAGGAGTAGGTTGATGAATGGCATCGGTAAACGGTTGAGGCAAGAAAGGAAGCGTCTGAAATTGACGCAAAGCGCACTGGGCGCCATTGGTGGTGTGGAAGCCAACGCTCAGGGACATTATGAAAGCGGGCAGCGATTGCCCAGGGCGGATTATCTGTTCAAGATCGCCGCCGCCGGCGTGGACATTAACCGCGTCGTCACTGGGGTGGAGGCCTCGGGCCGCGGAGAAGCGCCCTTATTTGCGACGATGCTTGCGGATAGGGAGACGGAGACTGAAGCCGATCTCGACAGCTCGGAAAGCATGGTGAAAATCATCAGCCAGTTGCGTCAAAGCCTGTGGATCACGGCGAATGCCTTGTGCGAAGTCACCCGGCTGGTTGATTCCGAAGAGCCGCGCTCGAGCGCCGATCATGTCGAAGATCACCTGAAGGTGTTGCAAGGCGACGCCGACATGTTCGCGGCACTCGCGCTGGCGAAAGTCCAGAAAGCCGCCCACGAGGCCCACTGATCCCGATCAGCGTCACTGACAACCGAACCTCTCAGATGGTAGCCTTGCGCCATCCAGGGAGGTTCCTATGAGCAGATTTCCACTACTGTCCGCAGCGGTCATGGCGTTGCTCTTGTGCGACGCGGCAAACGCGGACGTGTTCAAGTGTGTCGCCGCCAATGGCGCCATCAGTTTCGGCCAAAGTCCTTGCCCCACTTACGTAGGGGAATCCACGGTACAGCGCCCGCCTCCGTCCCGGCTTTCCAGCGAGTGGGAGGAAACCGATTTCCCCTATCGCTTGAACAAGAACGCCACCGAGATTCTGCAAGTCAGCCGACGCAGGAAGCTGATCATCACCAACGAGCGTGAAATTGCTGATCGCCTGCAAAGCATCCGCCCTCCGCCACCTGGCCTCCCCTCGACGTGCGTCGCCCCTCGTTATGACAGCGCCTGCTTCGACCCCTCCGGCGGCCGGGTTCGCCAACCCGTGAAAAGCGGCCTGATGAAATCCTCGGGAAAATGACAGCGCCGCTTGTTTACTCGCGTTATCGACATCAGCCTGCCGATCACCCTTGGCCTGGCGGCGCTGTTGTACATCACCCTGCTGCGCACCTTTCCCGAACCGGTGGGCGTGTATGGCTCCATGGGTCCGCACCCGTGACTCGGCAATAACGCACATCGCAACGTAAAGAAGCCGATGGCGATCGGTTGAAAGTCCGACGCCGTTGACAAGGGCTCGCTGCAAAGCGGGCCCTTTTCGTTGGGGAACCTACCCGCGAGGCTACCCCGACCGACGGGTCGCGTGCCGCTGGCGCGAGTGATTCACATCACGCACAATCGTTGCCTGGCTCATTACCTCAGCAGCATTCCACCCACAGCAACACGTCAGCTCGACCCACAGGAGATCACCCCCGCATGAACGCAAACGACTGGACCGAAGCTGCCTTGGCGAAGTACATCGTGACCAATCCGATGTTGCAGGCTGAAATCCAGGATTTGAGCCCGAAAGAGCAGCAACAGCAAACCCTCTGGGCCTTCGAAGATGAAGCCGAAAATCTGGGTATCCCGACCTGGGAGCTGGCGCTCACCTTCATTGCCGAAACCCCCGAGCAGCTCAAGGAACTGCGCGTTGCTGCACACAAGGAAGCGGCCGAGGCACTGGACATGGACTGGGAAGAGTACTGCGAACTGAACGAAGTCGAAGTTTAACCGCCCCTCTCCGCTCCCTCTCAGGGTCGCCAGCGCTGGCGACCCGCTCCCCTGACTTGCCAGTCATCCTTTACGCTTTACCTTGCCCTGCCGGGTGAGTAACGTCTGCGCCACTTCAAAACAAAAAAGGACTCGCTCCATGAGTGATTTGGTCGCCTATCAACTGGATGACGGCGTTGCGACGCTGACCCTGACCAACGGCAAGGTCAACGCCATCAGCAACGACGTGGTCGCTGCGTTCAATGCTGCACTCGACCGCGCCGAGCAGGACCGCGCCGTGGTGATCATCACCGGTCAGCCCGGGATCCTTTCGGGCGGGTACGACCTGAAAATCATGACCTCGTCGCCGGAAGCCGCCATGGCCCTGGTCGCCGAGGGTTCCACGCTGGCGCGGCGCATGCTGTCGTTCCCGTTCCCCATCGTGGTCGCGTGCGGCGGTCATGCCGTGGCAAAAGGCGCGTTCCTGCTGTTGTCGGCGGATTACCGCATCGGCGTCGACGGCCCGTTCAGCATCGGTCTGAATGAGGTGCAAATCGGCATGACCATGCACCACGCCGGCATCGAGCTGGCCCGTGATCGCCTGCGCAAAAGTGCCTTCGGACGTTCGGTGATCTGCGGCGAGATGTTCGATCCCCAAGGCGCGCTGCAAGCCGGCTTCTTCGACAAAGTGGTCGCCCCGGAAGAACTCACCGAGGCCGCGCGCACCGTGGCGCTGCAAATGAAGAAGATCAACATGCGCGCCCACAAGCAAACCAAGTTGAAAGTGCGCAAGGAATTCCTCGAGACCCTCGACCGGGCGATCGAGCTGGATCGTCAGATCCCGCTCTGAGGGATCACCGACAACGCGCTGCATTCCTTGCGGCGCGTTCCTCCTGAAACATCCCGTTAAATTCCTGATCCTCCGCCCGGCCCGTGGGCGATTGCCGATTCCAGTGCACATCCGTACACTGCGCGCCTTTTCGCCTACCGGGTGGTTTTGCATGCTGTTCGTACTGCGTATGTTGCTGATGGGGCTTCACTTTATCGTCGCCGGCGCGCTGGGGTTGTTGCTCGGCTTGTGCCGTCCCTTCAACCCTGACAACAGCCGCCTGTGTGCTCGCCTCTACGCCCTCCCCGCCATGGGGATTCTCGGGCTGCGCCTGAATGCTCAGCTCACCCCGCAGTTCGAGCAGGCCAGGCCCTGCGTGATCATCTGTAACCACCAGTCCAACCACGATCTGTTCGTCCTCGGCAACATCGTGCCGCCGCGCACGGTTTGCATCGGCAAAAAAAGTCTCAAATGGGTGCCGTTCTTTGGCCAGTTGTTCTGGCTGGCGGGCAACGTGCTGATTGATCGCGGCAACCCGCAACGGGCGCGCCGCGCCATTCTCCAGACCACCGACACCCTGCAGCACAAGGACACCTCGATCTGGGTGTTCCCCGAAGGCACGCGCAACAAGGGCGAAGGACTGATGCCTTTCAAACGTGGGGCGTTTCAGATGGCGATCGAGGCCGGAGTGCCCATCGTGCCGGTGTGCGTGAGTACCTACGTGCGCAGCATGGATCTGAATCGATGGAGCAGTGGCGAAGTGATCATCCGTACGCTGCCCGCTCTCCCGACTTCGGGCCTGACCAGCGAAGACATCCCGCAACTCATCGCGCTCTGCCACGGCCAGATGCAGGCCTGCATCGCCAGCATGGACGCGCACGTCCGTGGGTCCGCCACCGCCATCCCAACAGACGCTGAACAGCCCTGAAAAAACCTGCGAACTCGTTTAAATCCGCCGACTCTGATCAGGGAGCGCGCTAAGCTGCGCGTCAGTTCTCCCTAAAAGAAGAAGCAGACATTATGGGTCGAGTGGTTGCCGCTGCCGTTTACAGCGCCGGAAAGAAAGTCACCAACATTTCCCTCGACGAAGGCGCGGCCTGGGCGGCGAAACCCGGGCATTTCGTCTGGATCGGCCTTGAGCAGCCAGACCTCGAACAGCTGACCACCCTGCAACGGCAGTTCAACCTGCACGAGCTGGCCATCGAAGATGCGCTGGAAGTCCACAGCCGGCCAAAGCTGGAAACCTTCGGTGACGCACTGTTCATCGTGACCTACGCGCCGATCCGCGAGAACGGCAAGCTGATCTTCATCGAGACGCACATCTTCGCCGGCAAGGGCTACATCATCACCTCGCGCAACGGCGATTCGAAGTCCTACGGGGTGGTGCGTCAGCGCTGCGAGGCCCGGCCGCTGCTGCTGGAGCACGGTGAAGACTTCGTCCTGTATGCGCTGCTGGATTTCGTCACCGAGAACTACCAGCCGGTCACCGAGCAGATTCACTGCGAGCTGGAAGAGCTTGAGCACAATGTGCTGCGCAAGGACCTCAACGAATCCGACATTCACCGCATCCACGCGCTGCGTCGTGACCTGCTGCGCCTGCGCCGCTACGTCGCCCCCATGGTGGAGATCGGCGAGGAGCTGCAGAAGCTCAGCTTCCCCTTCATCGACAAGAACATGCGTCCGTACTTCCGTGACGTGGAGATCCACGTCAAACGGCAGATGGAAGACCTTTCCAACCTGCGCGACATCGCCAGCCAGACCATCGAAATCAGCCTGCTGCTGGAGTCTTCACGGCAGAGCCTGACCCAGCGCAAATTTGCCGCCTGGGCCGCAATCCTGGCCTTCCCCACCGCCATCGCCGGGATCTACGGGATGAACTTCGAGAACATGCCCGAACTGACCTGGCATTACGGTTATTACATGGTGTTAAGCGTGATCGTCGGCGGGTGCGGGGTCTTGTTCGCGAGCTTCAAGCGGTCGGGGTGGCTTTGAACATTCTCCTGCTTCGAGTCATACACCGCCTGTAGGCGCCGGCTTGCTGGCGAACGCGTATGCACGTACGACCATCATGCGTCGGATGTACCGGCCTCTTCGCGGGCAAGCGCGCTCCTACACCGATCGGCGGCAAACAGTGAGATCTGGTGGCAGACGCTGGTCTTTTCCTGGCTGAAGCCGGTCTAGAGAAACACCGCGTACTTTAGTGGGACCGGCATTAGCCTGGAAGACGTCGGGTGTCACACCGCGCAGCAATTGACGTACTGCAGATCTGTAGGAGCGCGCTTGCCCGCGAATGCGTAGTCACGGACG
>NZ_FOHW01000029.1:46012-71683 GCF_900111735.1 Pseudomonas graminis
AGACGTCGGGTGTCACACCGCGCAGCAATTGACGTACTGCAGATCTGTAGGAGCGCGCTTGCCCGCGAATGCGTAGTCACGGACGACCATTATGCGTCGGATGTACCGGCCTCTTCGCGGGCAAGCGCGCTCCTACACTGATCGGCGGCGAGCAGTGAGATCTGGTGGCAGACGCTGGTCTTTTCATGGCTGAAGCCTGTCTACAGAAACACCGCGTACTTTAGTGGGACCGGCTTTAGCCGGGAATGCGTCGGTTGTTACACCGCAGGGCAATTGGCGTACTGCAGATCTGTAGGAGCGCGCTTGCCCGCGAAGCGTAGGCACGTACGACCATTATGCGTCGGATGTACCGGCCTCTTCGCGGGCAAGCGCGCTCCTACACTGATCGGCGGCGAGCAGTGACATCTGGTGGCAGACGCTGGTCTCTTCCCGGCTGAAGCCGGTCTACAGAAACACCGCGTACTTTAGTGGGACCGGCTTTAGCCGGGAAGAGGCCGGTGTGAGCACCATAAATCTTGAAGCATGGCGACTGACGCCTTCCCGGCTGAAGCCGGTCCCACAGAATGAAGCCGGCCCCACAATGATCATCTCACCCGGCCAACCGCGCGGTCAGCTCACCGGGCGTTTGTTCGCCACAAACCGCATCATCCATTCCGCCACCGCCGTGCCGTGGTGGTCTTCTTCCAGGCTGGCGATGCCTTTGCCGTAGACCTGCTCGCCGAGGGCGTCCTGACGGATGTCGAGCAGCGTGCGCGAGTAGTCGTGGATGAATTCCGGATGACCCTGGAAGCACAGCACCTGATCGTTGATGTGATACGCGGCGAACGGGCAGAACTCGCTGGTGGCAATGACCGTCGCCCCTTCGGGCAGCGCAGTGACCTGATCCTGGTGGCTGATCAGCAGCGTGAGCTTGTCCAGCGCCGGCGTCATCCAGGGCTGGGTCGGTGAGAGGTTGTAGTGATGAATGCCGACGCCCCAGCCCTGTGAGGCACGCTCGGTTTTGCCACCCAGCAAAAGCGCCAGCAACTGATGGCCAAAACACACGCCCAGCAGCTTGTCGCCGCGCTTGTAGCGATCGAGCAGATACGTCTTCAGGGTTTCGATCCATGGATCGGTGCCGAAGGAATCGGCCTTGGAGCCGGTGATCAGATAGGCGTCGAACTGCTCGTCATCGGGCGGGTAATCGCCCTGCATGACGTTGTAGACGACAAATTCCGCTGGCACCGGCTGGCGGGCGAAGAGCTTTTCGAACATCCGCCCGTAACCCTGGTATTGATCGACCAGTTCCGGGCGAAGAACGTCGGTTTCCAGAATGCAGATGCGTAACGACATAAAAATCCCTGAAGCGACAGAAGCGAAAATGCGTGGGCTCAAGCCTGCCTTGAAGGCCCGGGCAAGGCAAGGCCCAGTTAGCGCAACGCCCGTCGTCAGCTGAACCCACGCTGTACCTCCCTTTGATGAATCGGCGCGTCATGCGACACAGCTAGAAGCGGAAGCTAGAACAGCGAGCCCTCTTCGGCTTTCTCCAGCAGCAATGCAGGGGGTTGAAAGCGTTCGCCGTAGCGCTCGGCCAAGGTGCGGGCGCGGATAATGAACGGCTTAAGCCCGTACTGATTGATGAACTGCAATGCCCCGCCAGTCCAGGCCGGGAAGCCGATGCCGAGCATCGAACCGACGTTGGCGTCGGCCGTCGATCGCAACACCCCCTCTTCCATGCAACGCGACGTTTCGAGGGCCTGAATGAACAGCAAGCGGTCGCGAATATCCTGGCCGCTGATCTGTGCGTCGGGCTTCTCGAACCGGATTTTCAACTCCGGCCACAAGTGCTTGGGCGCGGTGTCAGGATAGTCGTAAAAGCCGCCGCCGGAGGTTTTCCCTGCGCGATCAAACTCATTCAAAAGCTGCTCGATGACCGCATCGGCCGGATGCCCGGCAAGCTCAACGCCCTGCTCGGCCAGGTCCTTGCGCGTCTGCTGGCGAATCTGGTGCATCAGCCTCAACGACACCTCGTCGGACACCGCCAGCGGCCCCACGGGCATCCCGGCCTTGCGCGCCTCGGTCTCGATCATCGGCGCACTGACGCCCTCGCCGAGCATGGCAATGCCTTCATCGGCATAGGTGGCGAACACCCGTGAGGTGAAGAAGCCACGTGTGTCGTTGACCAGAATCGCGGTCTTGCCGAGCTGCTGAACGAAGTCAAAGGCCCGCGCCAGGGTCATGTCGTTGGTCCGTGCGCCCTTGATGATTTCCACCAGGCGCATCTTTTCCACCGGGCTGGAAAAATGCAGGCCGATGAAGCGCTCTTGCCGGCTGATAGCGCTGGCCAGTCCAGTGATGGGCAGCGTCGAGGTGTTGGACGCAATCACCGCATTGGGCACCACCACCTGCTCGGCGGCGGCGCTGACCTGAGCTTTCAACTCGCGATTCTCGAAGACCGCTTCGATGATCAGATCGCAGCCTTCGAGATCGCTGTCGCGGCCCGTCGGCTTGATCCGGCCCAGCACGGCGTCGCGCTGAGCCTCGGTGATGCGGCCGCTGGCAACCTGCCTGTTGAGCAGTCGTGCCGAGTAATCCTTGCCCTTCTGCGCCGCCGCCAGGTTGACGTCCTTGAGGATCACGCTGACGCCTGCCACTGCGGTCACATAAGCAATCCCGCCACCCATCAAGCCGGCTCCGAGAATGCCGACCTTGCGCATGTTGAACACCGGTGGCGCCTTGGGCCGCGCCTCTGCGGTCTTGACCCGGTTGAGCTGGAACCAGCTGCCGATCATGTTCTTGGCGATGGGACCGGTGGCAAGTTCGGTGAAGTAACGCGCCTCGATTTTCTCCGCCGTGTGGAAATCCACTTGAGCGCCTTCCACGGCCGCAGCGAGGATTTTCTCCGGCGCCGGGTAGCAACCCCAGGTTTTGCTGCGCAGGATCGACGGCGCGATGGCCAGCATCTGCGCCACATTCGGCTGCGCAGGCGCGCCGCCGGGCAATTGAAACCCCGGTTGATCCCAGGCTTTGATCGGCGCCGGATTGGCCAGAATCCATTCACGCGCCTTGACCATCAGGTCATCGGCATTGCTGGCCATCTGATCGATCACACCGAGTTTCAACCCGTGATCAACGCCCATGGTGCGGCCTTCCATCAGCAACGGCAGGGCTTTCTCCAGCCCCAACATGCGCACCAGCCGCACGGTGCCACCACCGCCCGGAAGCAAACCGAGGGTGACTTCCGGCAAGCCCAACCTCACCTGGCCGCCATTGATTGCGATGCGATGGTGACAGGCCAGGCACAGCTCCAGGCCACCGCCCAATGCAGAACCCTCGATGGCCGCGACCACCGGTTTGCCGAATGTTTCCAGCGCACGAAGCTGGGCCTTGAGGTCCATGGTCATCTGGTAGAAGGCGGCGGCGCGGGAAGCGTCGACCTGACTCAGCTCGTTGAGGTCGCCGCCGGCAAAGAAGGTCTTCTTCGCCGAGCGGATGATCACCCCGGCGATGGCCTCTTTGTCCGCCTGCAGACGCTCAAGCGTCTCGGCCATGGCCAGGCGATACGCCGCGTTCATGGTATTGGCCTGCTGGCCGGGCATGTCGAGGGTCAGGGTGACAATCTGATCCGGCCCGGTTTCGTAGCGGATGGCATCGCTCATGCGGTCTTTCTTCCTGAAACGGTTATCGGATAAAGGCGGTGGGGGAAGCGGTTGTCGTGCTTCACGTTCATACCCGCTCGATGATCGTCGCGATGCCCATACCGCCGCCGACGCACAGGGTCGCCAGGCCGTAACGCAACTGCCGGGCTTCCAGCTCGTCGAGCAGCGTGCCGAGGATGATGCAGCCCGTGGCACCCAATGGATGGCCGAGGGCGATCGAGCCGCCGTTGACGTTGACCTTGTCGGGGTCGACGCCCATGTCCTTGATGAACTTGAGCACCACCGAGGCGAAGGCTTCGTTGACCTCGAACAGGTCGATGTCATCGAGGGTCAGCCCGGCCCGCGCCAGGGCTTTGCGCGTGGCCGGCGCAGGGCCGGTGAGCATGATGGTCGGATCGGTGCTGGTCACCGCCGTCACGACGATGCGTGCCCGTGGCCGCAGCCCCAGCGCCTGACCTTTTTGCGCAGTGCCGAGCAGCATCAAGGCGGCGCCATCAACGATGCCGGAGCTGTTGCCTGGCGTGTGCACGTGCTCGATGCGTTCGACGTGGCTGTAGACGCGCAGCGCCGTGGCGTCATAGCCCATTTTACCGATCGCCTCGAAACTCGGGCGCAGTTTGCCCAGCGCCTCCGGCGTCGTGTCGGGGCGGATGAACTCGTCATGGTCGAGCAAGAGCATCCCGTTCTGGTCCTTCACCGGCACCAGCGAACGGCGAAACGCACCCCGCTCCCGCGCCATCGCAGCCTTGTGCTGGGATTGCACGGCAAACAGGTCGACGTCGTCACGGCTGAAGCCTTCAAGGGTGGCGATCAGATCGGCGCCGATGCCCTGGGGCGTGAAGTGGGTGTGCAGATTGGTGTGCGGGTCCAACACCCAGGCGCCGCCATCACTGCCCATGGGCACGCGCGACATCGACTCCACGCCGCCCACCACCACCAGATCCTCGAACCCGGAGCGGATCTTCATCGCCCCCAGATTCACCGCCTCAAGGCCCGACGCGCAGAACCGGTTGACCTGAACACCGGCCACACTTACGGCCCAGTTGGCGACCAGCGCTGCGGTCTTGGCGATGTCGGCGCCTTGATCGCCGATGGGCGTGACGCAGCCCAGCACAATGTCATCGACGTGGTGGGTATCGAGGTGATTGCGCACTTGCAGTTCTTTCAACAGCCCGGCCACCAGATCTACCGGTTTGACGCTGTACAACGCGCCATCCGGCTTGCCCCGGCCCCGCGGCGTGCGCAAGGCATCGTAAATAAACGCTTCGGTCATCCTGTCCTCGCTAACCCGATGAACTGCCTTTTTATAGGTCCGACCGACAGTAGAACTGTCATGTGCGCACTGTGTATCACAGCGCCCGCTGTTTCGCCGGATCGATTGACAGGTTAGCTGGTTGTGGGAAGTTTCGGACTCGGACGAACGGTAGCAAGCTATTCAGCCTGGACAGTTTTGGACGCAGGTGTCTAGCAGGGGAATATTTGCGCGATGGCTATTCGCCAATCGTCAGGAGGTTATAAGAGCGCAACCCGATAATCCTCAATGATCTAAACCGCACAGCACGCGGGCTCTAAGGTTTAGTCAGTAGCAGTGGCGCCATAACAAAATCGTTTCACCCAGCGCCTGCCGCCCGCGATCTGCTGATTGGGGCACCTGCTCTTTTGCCTCACCTTTGCCAATCCTCGCCTTGGTCACGCCCAAGGTCCATGGGTTTCTGTTGCTCAGGAATAACAAGAAAAGGCATTTACCATGTTCAAGTTCAAGCGTTCGAAAATACGTCAGGCCGGACTCATTGTTTTCGCCACCACGCTGCTGCTGATCCTTCCGAACATGACCCGTCTGTTTGGCTGAGCATCCTGCACGCTGCAAGCGCCTCTTCCCACGACGAACTCACAAGTTTGCCTGTTTCACACAGGCGACTGCCGGCCGTGCAGGATCGCTTCGTTGCCTCTCAATTGTGTGTGAGCGGACCGTGTGGGATCAGCGAATCGGGTGGGAGCGGAGCAAGGGGGGCCTGGCGCACTCAGTAGCGGACAGACCATGGGAAGGCGGCCGAGCAGAGCCCTCGGCCGCTGCCGGCTTATCAGCCTTGGCGTTGCACCTGAATCATCGGCGCCGGGACAGGCTTTTTCGCAGCCGTAGGAACAGCAATCGGCGCTGCGGGCGATACGACTACCTTGGCGTGCATCTGCTCGCAACCACCGCCACGGCGCATGCCGCGCACCGGGCAGGCATCCAGATAATCCAGGCCGACCGCCAGCTTGAGATGCCGCTCCGGAATCGCCAACTGATTGGTCACGTCGAAGCTGTACCAGGCATCATCAATCCAGGCTTCTGCCCACGCATGGCTGGACAGATGTTCGCTGCTGTCGCTGTAGAGATAACCCGACACATAGCGCGCCGGCACCCCCAGACTGCGGGCGCAGGCCAGAAACGCGTGGGTGTGATCCTGACAAACGCCCGCGCGGTTGGCGAACGCCTGGGCGGCGCTGGTATCCACCGCCGTCGCGCCGGGCGTGTAAGTGATGTGCTCGTTAAGCGCATGCATCATATCGATCAACGCGGTGCGGTCGGTGCGCTTCTGGGTCTGCGCGACGGCGAAGGCGCGAATCGCTTCGTCAGCTTCGGTCAGGCGGGTGAAGCGCAGGAACGGCAGCGAGGACTGGCTCTCATGTTCCGACTCGCGCTTCTCGTCGATCTCGACCTGACCACGTGCACCAATCACGATGGCTTCGTGGGGTTCGTCGAGGGTCAGCACGTGGAGAATATTGCCGAAGGGGTCGATCTGCGCCCGGACCGGCCGCGGCAATGCCAACTGCCAGCTCAGCACCTGCTGGCGCTCACTGTCGTGGGGGGTCAGACGCAAATACTGGATGCTGGCGCGGACCTGATCGTCGTAGTGATAAGTGGTCTCGTGGCTAATTGAGAGTCTCATGCAGCCTCCAGGTAAGAAGTGTGAATGACGCTACCCAGTTGGGCCAGAAGTGGAATGAATTCGTTCAACCACTCATGCAGGCCTTCATCGAGAATTTCGTCGATGCCGGTGTAGCGCAGACGAGCGTCCAGCTCGGCGGCCAGACGCTGGGCGGGACGGCCATTGGCCCCGGGCAGACTGGCAAGAATGATGTCCAGCTCCTCCAGACACGCACGCAATGAGCGCGGAATGTCCGCACGCAACAGCAGCAATTCAGCGACCTGACGGGCACCCGGTGCATCGCGATAGACTTCCGTGTACGCCTCGAATGAGGACAATGCGCGTAACAGCGCACTCCATTGGTAATAGCCGGCGGCGGAACTGTCTGCCGCTGCGTTGGCGGACGGGCCGCGCAATTCAAGCATTTCATAACGCGCATCTAGCATGCGCAGGGTGTTGTCGGCGCGCTCGATGAACGTGCCCAGACGAATGAAACGGAACGCGTCGTTGCGCATGATGGTGCCGTAGGTTGCGCCGCGGAACAGATGCGAACGCTCCTTCACCCACTCGCAGAAACGGCTCATGCCATAACGACTCAAACCCTGTTCGGCGATGCCGCGAATTTCCAGGTAAGTGGCGTTGATGTTTTCCCACATGTCCGCAGTAATACGCCCACGCACCGCATGGGCACTGGCCCGCGCCGCGCCCAGGCAGCTGAAGATACTCGCCGGGTTTTCGGCGTCCAGTGCGAAAAAGTGCAGCAAGCGCTCGGCATGCAGGTCGCCGTGGCGCTCCAGGTAATCGTCCAGCGTTCCGGTGATCAGCAGTGGCATGGCGATTTCATTGAGGCCATCCCCGCGTCCGTCCTGTGGCATCAGCGACAGCGAGTAACTGACGTCGAGCATCCGCGCGAGGTTTTCGGCGCGCTCCAGGTACCGCGACATCCAATATAAATCCGAGGCAGTTCTACTTAGCATTGGCAGGCATCCTTAATCCTCGACCACCCAGGTGTCTTTGGTGCCGCCACCCTGCGACGAGTTCACCACCAGCGAACCTTCGCGCAGGGCAACGCGCGTGAGGCCACCGGGCACTACACGGGTTTCGCGGCCAGCCAGGACGAACGGCCGAAGGTCGATGTGGCGCGGGGCGATGCCGTTCTCGACGAAGGTCGGACAGGTCGACAGGCACAAGGTCGGTTGCGCGATATACGCGTGGGGCTTGGCTTTGAGGCGCGCCCGGAATGACTCGATTTCGGCAGCGGTGGCTGCGGGGCCCACGAGCATGCCGTAACCGCCGGAGCCCTGGGTTTCCTTGACCACCAGGTCGCCCAGATTGGCAAGCACGTGAGACAACTCTTCGGGCTTGCGGCACTGCCAGGTCGGCACGTTCTTGAGGATCGGCTCTTCGTCGAGGTAGAAACGAATCATGTCCGTCACAAACGGGTAGACCGACTTGTCGTCCGCTACGCCGGTGCCGATGGCATTGGCCAGCACCACATTGCCCGAACGGTACGCGGCCAGCAGGCCCGGCACGCCGAGCATCGAATCCGGATTGAACGCCAGCGGATCGAGGAACGCGTCATCAAGCCTGCGGTAAATCACGTCGACCGCTTTCGGGCCGTCCGTGGTGCGCATGAACACGCGGTCATCGCGCACGAACAGGTCAGCGCCTTCCACCAGCTCGACCCCCATTTCCCGGGCCAGAAACGCATGCTCGAAAAACGCACTGTTAAAGCGCCCGGGTGTCAGCACAACGACGCTCGGGTTATCCAGCGGGCTCGAGCTTTTCAGGGTGTCCAGCAACAGGTTCGGGTAGTGATCGATCGGCGCGATGCGTTGCGCGGCGAACAGCTCGGGGAACAGCCGCATCATCATCTTGCGGTCTTCGAGCATGTAGCTGACGCCGCTTGGCGTGCGCAGGTTATCTTCGAGCACGTAATACGTGCCGTCGCCGTCACGCACCAGATCGACGCCGGAGATGTGCGAATACAGATCGCGATGCAAATTCAGGCCCTGCATCGCCAGCTGGTATTGCTCGTTGGCGAGGACCTGTTCGGCAGGAATGATCCCGGCCTTGATGATGCGCTGATCATGGTAGAGGTCAGCGAGAAACATGTTCAGCGCCTTGACGCGCTGAATGCAGCCGCGCTCAACCACCCGCCACTCGCTGGCCGGAATGCTGCGCGGAATCGTATCGAAGGGGATGAGCCGCTCGGTGCCCTGCTCGTCGCCGTACAGCGTGAACGTGATCCCGGCGCGATGAAACAAAAGATCGGCCTCACGCCGGCGCTGAGCGAGCAACTCAGGCGGCGCTTCGCCCAACCAGCGGGCGAATTCCCGATAATGCGGACGAACTATGCCGCCCGCATCGTACATCTCGTCATAAAAGGTGCGGATCATGCCGTACTCCTTGTCACCATGGACACCAGAACCTTCGCAAGGCCCGTGCCATCGGCATAAACGCTTTATTATCAATGGGTTGAATTAAACAGCCACAGCGTCCGCACCATTCCTGTGCACGATGCGCCCTAACCCGTTGCCCGACGCCTCATGGCGAAGCGTCGTTCGTTTGAAAATCTATCGCAGGCATAGCCAGAGTTCATTTCCGCGCGTGACAGGCGCTGAGCATAATCGCCCCATACCGCAGACCAACCCGCCGGATCTCACAAGGCGATTGGCTCAATACCTTATTGGCAACGCCACCCGATATTCCCTTTCCGCCGCTCCCAAGAGAGCGGCTTTTTTTTGCCTGCGATTCAGTTGGGTGCATCTCCCGCCCCACATTTTGTTGCAGAGGCGGGAGACAGTCTTCAGCGATCAGCGCCTCCCTTCGGCGCAGAAATGTCGATCAAGCCAAGTCAGTGCAGACGCTTGAGCACTTGTTTGACGCCCCAGCCTTCAACCTCCCCGTCCAGACCGAAAATCGCGGTCTGGAAATCCTGCTCGAAGTCGCCTATCCCGTCGTAGGTCGCGTACATCAACTTGCTCAGTTCCAGGTGCCAGGCACCGTCTTCCAGTGCATTTAGCTGGACATTGACTGACTCGCCGCGAAATTTTTCCGCAGCCTGACGCGCCCGGTCCTCATCCGGAAAGGTGGCATAGAACTCAATGGGGTGAATGCGTGCGAAGTCGAAACCGCCTTCTTTCATGCAGCGCAGAACATGGCTGCTGACGTCTTCTTGATAGGCTGTGCTCATGAAACGTCCTCCTATGCAACGATAGATAGAGTTTCAACTATCCCGAAACACCCCTCGATGGCGAGGCGTGTAGCGGCAGGTCATCTGCCGCCCGGGACTCAAGCATGTCGCTGACAAGGCCGGTGCGTTTTACAAAACGGGCATACGTACGCGAGCTGACTCGGATAGATGCTTCACCGACCTCACTGGCAGAGTACGCCGATTGATAGTGCGTTGCCAATTGGCAGGATGGCGGGAAATCCAGGCTTTTTAAGGCGCCTCGACGATGGAAATGATCTGTACCGCGTTCTGCTCTTTGAGTGTCTTCACGGTGGGCTCGGCAGTGCGACCCTCGAGGTCGATCAGATCAAGATCACTGGCGACCGGAAACAGGATCGGACGGATTCGCTGCGCAGCCTCTTCATCACTGGGACGGTGATCGGATTCAAGATCGAGGGTTTGCTGCACACCGTCTTTGTCCAGAAACGAAATAGTCCACACTTTCATCAATCTCTCCTCAGTAAGGGCCTGACAGCGGCCTAGTGATCTTGACCCTTGCAGCGCAACGACGTTCAACCGGAATCGTCAGCGCACAGCTGACGTTCGCAGCCTGAAGCCATGAATCCGCAGGCAAAAAAAAACGCCCCGGTCTCGGGGCGTTTTTCATCAGGCTGCGGTCATTGTGGCTTGGCGTCTTTGACCCCTGCCGTGTTGTCCAGCAGGCTTTTGGTTGCGGTCTGCAGGAAGCTGTCGAGCTTCTTGCGCAACTCGGCGACGTCCGGTGCGTTCGGCATCAGCTCGGCGTGGGGCTTGGTGCCCAACGCGTAGCTGTACACCTTCGGTTCCATGTCCTTGGGTTCGATCAGGATCCGGTCGCCGGTGACCAGCGCCACGGTCTGCTCGCTGCCCGATGGCTTGATCACACCAAAGCCTTCGTCTCCCGCTGGCAGATTGAGCAAGTCGCGACCCCAGCACTGATGCACGGTGTCACCACCCAGGCGGCCCATGATGGTCGGCACGATATCGATCTGCGTGCCGACGATGCTGCTGCGCTTGCCGAACTTGTCTTGCAGGCCCGGGGCGATCATCAGCATCGGCACGTTGAAGCGGCCCAGGTCCATTTCGGTGATCTGCTCGTTATTGGGGAAGCCATGGTCACCGACGACCACAAACAGCGTGTCCTTGTAGTACGGCTCTTTCTTGGCCTTCTCGAAGAACTGACCCAGCGCCCAATCCGAATAACGCATGGCGGTAAGGTGTTCATCCAGCGTGCCATGCCCGGTCACGCGCTCGACCGGCAGATTCGCCGGCAGTGCGTACGGCGTGTGGTTGGACAGGGTTTGCAGCAAGGCATAGAACGGCTTGCCTTTGGCTTCGCGGGCTTTCAGCTCTTCGGCGCCACGGTCGAACATGTCCTGGTCTGACACGCCCCAGGTCGGGTCCGAAAACACGGGATTGACGAAGTCATTGCGGCCAATGAAGTTGGTCATGCCCTGGTTGCTGAAGAAGCCCGACTGGTTGTCCCAGGCGAAGTCACCGTTGTAGACATACACGTCGTCGTACTTGCGCGCGCTGAGCAGCTGCGGCAGACCGGACAACTTGTGGCTGCCTTCCGGCGTCTGCATCAGGTACTCAAAGCCCGGCAGGTTCGGAAAGCAGGCCATGGTCGCGAACATGCCCTGGTGGGTGTGCGTGCCGTTGGAGAAGAAACGATCGAACAGCAGACCTTCCTGGGACAGTTTGTCGAAGTAAGGCGTAATGTTCGATTCATCGCCCAGCGCACCCACCGAATGGCCGGCGAAGCTTTCCATCAGAATCACGACGACGTTCTTGATCGGCAGCGTGTTGGCCGCTGGCGGCGTGAAATCCCGACGCACGGCGGCTTTGTCTGGATCGACCAGCTTGTCGTTGGCCGTCAGCAGCATGTCGCGGACGATCTGCTGGGCTTCGGCCTGAGGCAGAGTCGCCTTCCAGATGTTGTCGCGGTCCTCGGACATCCGGCTCTTCGCCGCCGCAATCAGCGTCAGCGTGCCGTTCAGGCCCAGGGTGTTGGCGAAGTTTGAGTCAGTGGTGTACGCATCGCCCCAACGCAGCGGCGGGCCCTGACGCAGGGTGCCGCGAGCGGCGATGACGGCCACCACAAGGCACAGCAGGAAAACCACGGCGCGCTTGTACAACGGCGCAACCACACGGTTGTCGGCGCTGGCCACATTGAACCCGCCACGGGGCCGGGTCACACGATCAACGCCTTTGAAGACCAGGCTCAGCAGCCAGGTCACCAGTGCCCACGCCAGCAAATAGCGAACCACCGGAAAGCCGTACCAGAGCATGCTCAGAACGGTTTTCGGGTCTTCTTTGACGTACTGGAAAACCAGGCCATTCAGGCGCTGGTGGAATTCACGGTAGAAATCCATCTCCATCAGGCCGAAGAACGCGGTCAGGCTCGCGACCACCGTCAGCCAGAAGCGAAACACCCCACGGGCCGCCATCATGCGCGCGCTGAACAGGGAGAGCAGAAGAGGGATCAGGATGTAGACGACCAGACGCAAATCGAATCGCAGGCCATTGGCAAACGCCTCGACGAACGTCGAAGCCGGCGTCGCACCGATGCCTTCGCGGTTATAGACCAGCAGCGCTACGCGCAGAAGGGTGTACAGGACCATCAGCACCAGACCGCTCAGGAGCGTATAGGCCAGGTGCGATTTGACGGTAGGTTGCGGCGCGCGCGCCGGGGCGTCCGTTTTGGCCATGGGTTGTGGGATCCGTTGGATTCAGGTTTAGGTTCAAAAAGCTGTGCGCCCGACCACATTGAAATGCCGGTCCGGGCTGCGGGGGGCAAATATTACGTGAACCCTCGCGGTTTACCACCGATGCCGCGCATTCTTCATGACGGATCGGCTCAAACAGTTATCTCAATCAGGGAGCAGTCTTGGAACGGCGCGAATCTTCCCGAAGAAACGGTGAAAATTCCGTTGATAAATGCTCCCTCTCATATTTTCTTACAAAGCCTTGAATCGCGCTTACACCTTGAATGTCTGGGCATACCGTTCGACGGCGTGTTCGATGGCTTCGAAGACATGGGGTGCGTGGGGGTTGAGCGAAGCGTTTTCCTGCAGCGACGCCTGCACTGCCGCAATCAGTCGCGCGATGCGCACGTTCGGTTTGCGGATGTCACAGGTCGACGCCAGGGTCAGAATGCCGAGTCGGGATCCGAACAGGCTTTTCGAACCGTCCAGACGCAGGGCGAGCGCGTCGTCCTTTATGTACGCGGTGGTGTTGACGATGTCGTAGGCGGGCGCCAGTCGTGCGTCTGCCCCTAGCGGGTCGCGATACAGCAAGCCGAAGTTCTTCAGGTGAGCATCGCCGTTGCCGACCATGCAGCTGAGCGCGACGATGTCGAAGAACTGATCCAGCGAATCACGCACGTGCTCAGGCGCGCAGAACAGGCGAATGGCCTTGGCGATGTTTTCGTAGCTGGAGTCGTATTTCTGTTCCGTGCCCAGGCCCATCAGCACGGCCATGTCCTCGAAGCCTATGGCGCGTTGGTCAGCGTCACGATCAAAGCGGCGCATCACGAACAGCTGGCGATTATCCGACAGATAAAATTCCGGTACCGGCATGCAGGCCCTGCGCGCCGCGTCCATGCACACGAATTCGTTGACGGCCAGCCCTGGGAAATCCGCCCTCCCCGACTTGACGATCAGTTCGGGCATCAACAGAGTGGCTTTCGGGTCCGAGACGAAATCCGAATCGGGCACGATGACTTTGGGCTGAACACCCGAAATCCCCGTGCGCAAAATGTACTGATCCACCAGTTCGGCAAACAGATCCTGCGCCCCGTCCCAACTGAGTATCTGCCCCAGGCTTCTGCCTGGGACGGGGCCCGAACGCCCCAGCAACTCGTCGATCATGGGCGATGCCACCGCCACGCGGCCGACCGGCGAACCGCTGCCGGTCAATGCCATGAGCAGCATGGGGTTGATGGGCGTGGTTTTAGCGAGGCGATTGCGCAACTGCTCCAGCACGAAACCCTCGGGCAGGTTCATCTGGAAGACCGGGTGCAGGCTGCGCGATACGTAGGCCGCATCGCGAACACCCATGGTCAGGCTGATCTGCGACGCCGGGCTGGCGTCCAGGCCATAGCGAAACAGGTAGTCACCGGATTCAGACGTCGACAGCGCACCGCTCTCACCGTCCGGGGTAAAAATGCGTACACGATCCAGCGGTCTCACTGGAACACCTCGCGCAGCTCTTCAAACGTCGGGCGTCGAGCGGAAACGACTTTTATCTCGGCATTCAACGCGGCCAGAACCTTGGCGTAGAAATTCACCGCCACGGTCGGGCTGCCTTTTTCGACTTCGGCGAGCTTTTGCCGTGTCATGCCCGCCTGGTAGGCCAGCTGAACCTGAGTAAGGCCGCGGGATTTACGCATGTCCTCGATCTGACTGCCCAACCGCTCAAGCAATAACGTCGCGTCCATTTGTCACGCCTGCATAACATTCAACGATGAATGTAATGTATACGTGACATAACTGACGATCAAGAGGAAGTTACGTTTACCTGACATCGGCGGATGGATGTCAGGTTTGCGTAACCTGATCAGCAATCAAGCGTTGCTTGGTTTGCTGATCGCCTGAAGAACGTACTGCGGCAATGCGAAGGCGCCGATATGGACTTCAGGATTGTAGTAACGGGTGACGATGCCGCTCCCGGCGAATCGCTGATGCAGGGTGTCCAGCGAAATCTTGCGGTGCTGGGAATCCGTCGAACCCCAGGCAAAGGTCATCGCGCCGCCTATATAGGTGGGCACCGCTGCCTGATAGAAATGCCAGTCGGCGAACAGGCCATTCATGCGCCCTGCCGTGGTCTGTACTTCGCTCAGCTGCATGAACGGTGTGCCGTTCTGCGTGACCAGAATGCCGCCTTCGTTGAGGCAGCGATGGCAGGCCTGATAGAAGTTTTCCGAGAACAGCACTTCGCCAGGCCCGATCGGGTCGGTCGAATCGGAAATGATGACGTCGAATTTCTCCTCGGTATTGGCAACGAAGCGCATGCCGTCATCGATGACCAGGTTCAGACGCGAATCATCGAAAGCGCCTTTGGAGTGGTTCGGCAGGTATTCCTTGCACATCTCGACCACGGTGCCGTCGATCTCGACCATGGTGATGTGCTCGACCGTCGCGTGCTTGGCGACTTCGCGCAGCATGCCGCCATCGCCGCCGCCGATGATCAGGACGCGCTTGGCACGGCCGTGGGCCAGAATCGGCACGTGGGTGAGCATCTCGTGGTAGATGAACTCGTCGGCTTCGGTGGTCTGAATCACGCCGTCCAGCGCCATGACGCGGCCCATGCGCGGGTTCTGGAAGATCACCAGATGCTGATGCTCGGTGCGCACTTCATGCAGCATTTTTTCCATGCGAAAGCGCTGGCCGTAGCCTTCGTACAACGTTTCTTGATAATCGCTCATGGATGAAGTCCCCGATAACTACTGATGACAGGACGGCACGCCGCCCACAAGAAGGCGCGCATTCTACGTCGCGGAGCATGACAGGTCGAATGTCGCGGTGCGTGGATGACCCGGGAAACAAAAACGCCCGACTGGCCAGGCCAGTCGGGCGTCATGTGTTCTGAAGCCTTGCTGCGCTTCTGCTGCGATGCTAGAGAAGCACGTTGCTAGATACGCACGTTGCCACGCGGGCCAGCGATTGCCCAGATGATAAGGCCCAGCACCGGCAGGATGACGATCAGCAAAATCCAGAGAATTTTCTTCCCGGTTTCCGCGCCGCTTTTCAGCACGTTGATGATGGCCCAGATATCCAGCGCCAGAATGATCAGGCCAATCAGACCGTTGAAAGTAGAACCCATGGTGTTGCTCCTTATTGAAGGCTTGCCCACTTGAGAGTGGTGGCCTGCGATGAGGGTTCCGTTGGTCGCCAGGGATATTTGGCCGCGCAGCAGAACCCGTCGATGGAGATCAAACCTGCGCTTTGAGCGCCTCCAGCGATGGCTCGATCAGTATGCCGAGTTCAACGCCGAGGGCCATGACCCGCTCGACGTCGGCGCCGTAGACCAGCACCGTTTGCAACACGTGATCCAGCGGCTCGCTGACGTCCATCAGCACATACCCGCCCATGTCCTTGTTCATGCTGGAAAGCTGAATCTGAATGCGGTTAAGCGCCGCCAAGGGTTCGGCCTTGGTCAGTTGCTTGGGCTTGATGTTGAACGACACATTGGGGCCGAACGACGCCATGATCTCGGTGAGCAGGTCGGGATAGGTATCGGCCTGAAGCAATACGGTGTCGGGAAGGCTGCCAATGACTACCCACTCGCCCAGCGGAATCGGGAAAGTGTCGTCGAAATTGATGTCGGGGTTGGCGGTCAGGAACGCTTCGGGGTCAGCGTAAGCCTGGGCGGCCTCGTCGGCGATTTTTTCGATTTCTTCATCGCTCATGCAGCCGGAGCTGATCTTGCTGATGAATTCGATGAGTGAAGCTTTCATGGCAGATCGTCCGAGGGCTGGAAAACAGGCGCGCAGGATAGCTGGAAATGCTGCGCGCCTCTATCGCTTACGCCCCCAGGCGGGTGAGCTGCTCGGCGGTCTCGGTCGCGCCCATGGTCTGAGCGGCCATCAGTGGCGTGACGCCCTTGGCATCCTGGATATGGGGGTTGGCACCTTTGGAGATCAGGTAGTCGACGATTGCCGTACGGTTGAACATCGCCGCCATCATCAATGCGGTGCGGCCGTCGGCGGAGGCGCCTTCGACCTCTGCGCCGGCTTCCACAAGGATCTTCACGGTTTCCAGATCGCCCTTGAAAGCAGCGCCGGCAATGGGGCTCTGGCCGTTGTCGTTGCGCAGTTCAGGGTCAGCCTTGTGCTTGAGCAGCACCCGCACGGCGTCTTGATGGCCGTGATAGCTGGCCAGCATCAACAACGTGTCGCCTTTGTGATTGCGAAGGTTGGGGGTCAAGCCGTTTTCCAGCAGGCGGTCGAGCATCGGCGCGTCGCCAGCACGAGCCCGATCAAACACCTGTTCGGCAAACTCCAGTGCTTCTTCGTCTGTCATGCGCGTGGCAGAACCGGGCGTGATGGGGGCTTCTGACATTTCGTAACTCCAGTAGCGCAATGCATTGCGCGGGATAAATCAGAGGATGCGGCGATCTCTGGGACAGGCAACTTATGAGCCCTGGATAAAGCCTGTAGTTCCACGGAAGGCGCCCGTCACTACATGGCGCACCGCAGAGGGCGCCGCCGCCGATGTCACCCACCCTGCCAGCTTCAGCTACTGGCGCCTGACCATCCCCCTCAATGAGGCCGATAGAGTCGACTGACCGGCCGCCGAGAAAATTTCGCAACAAGGGGAAATAAATCCGGGATGTCACTGTCTCAGTTGTGTCACGTAGCGCGTGCCCCCTCCTCCGTATCCCCCATCACTCACTCCCCACTCCGGTAAATTGCAGGATGCACGAGCCGCATTCATGCAAATTGCACGAGACAGTATTTTTTTTAAATGTTTAACCCTTTGATTTCATTGATATTTATTTAAGGTCAAAAGCTGGCACAGTCACTGCACTAGTCATTCCAAGCTTGTTATCCCATGAGCAATGGAGCCTCTAGACATGACTTTCATCCAAGAAAAATTCGCATCCGTATTTTCCGATTTCGAAGTCACCACCCAGCCGCGTCCGGACGGTGGCGTTCTGTTGACCCTGCGCAACGAAGAAGGCACCAACATCCGTCGCTGCGTGTCTTACGCTCAACTGCACACCCCAGTGCAACTGGAATGGGTGATCAGCGCGATCCGTCGTGACCTGGCCGCACAAGCCAGCGAGCTGCCCGCTATCTCGATGTTGCAGAGCCAGCACCGTTTTGATTTGCCTACTTATCACACCCGATAAGTATCAGGCCGGGACACCGTGTCCCGGCAGCAGCACGCTTCACTCTCATCGAAGCATCCCTTGTAGATTCCCGCGATAGTTGATGCTATCGCGGTTTTTTTTGGGCTTTTTTCGATGAACTCACGTTAGACGCTGGCGACCTTCGTGCCTGGGTCTATTGAATAATTCCTCGACACAACGCCTCGCCTACCGCCTGCGCACGATTGGTCACCCCGAGCTTGGCGTAGATGCTCTTGAAGTGATGCTTGACGGTAGCCTCCGAGACTTCCTTTATCAGCCCGATCTCCCACGCCGTTTTGCCTTCCCGCGCCCATTTGAGAATCTCTAGCTCTTTTGGAGAGAGCGCTCGCGTCTGCAGTTGCCGGCCCTTCCCCGCGACGTGGAGCATCGGCACCAGGCTGGTCAGCAGGTAACGGTCGTTGTGAGTCAGCGGTCGCTCCATGCCATTGAGCGTGCAGATAGTGACAACCCCCTGATTGGCCCGCGTCTGACTGCTGTACCCGTAAGAAAACGCCGGAAGCAGGTCGCAATCCTCAACCGCAGCCATGTAGGCGGGTGATGGCGGGTAGGTCTTGAAGGCCTCCTCCCAGTTCAGGAAACCCATGGTGTGGCGGTAGCAGCGGATAACCGGGTCTTCGATCATCAGGCGTCCCTGGCAATAAAGATCCTTCCAGTAGCTGTCGACGTTCGACGTGATGCAACTGAGCAGTACGCCGTTTCGGTACTGATAAAGCATGGCCCGTTCGCTGCGGCATTCGGCGCGTAGCCAGTCAAGGGCGTTGGCGATGGCCGTATCGCCATCCTGTTCAGTGATGCTGCTGACCATTTGTTGTATCAACGGACTCAGCGTCCCTGTCTGTGCGTTTTTCATTTTCCCTCCCGTTTAAAACCATCAAATGTGCGGCCCTGATGCCCCTTGGATTTTTTGTGAGTGGCAGCTGAAAAACGGCGTCGGGTGCTGTCGTCAACACGACCTCACCAGGCGCATTCAAAAGCTGTCAGGGTCCGACAGGCGAAGGGTTACACAGTCGAGAAGGGTTAAACACAGCGTCGAAAACAAACAGGCATGCCTGACTGTGAAACAAGCAACTTCCCACAAACGAACAAAAACCAACTTACATTTTTCCGCATTTGGATACAAAAACGGCCAATGTCAGAGACATCGGCCGTCGGTTTTCAGCACGCCTGGATCGTCAGAAAGCGCTGGGCTCTATCGCCGCGAAACTGCTGAAATTGGGGTGCCCTTCCAGTGCTCCGCCATCGCGCACCAGTGCGCAGGTGGCCATGCCGGCCAGTTGCGCCGCATCGAGCTCTTCGACGATATCGGACAGGAAGAGAATCGCCTCCGCCGGCTGGCCAATTTTCGACGTAATCGATCGATAGGACGCCTGGTCGCGTTTGTGCCCGGAGGTGGTGTCGAAGTAACCGCTGAACAGCCCGGACAGATCGCCCGCCTCGGAGCAGCCAAAGATCAGCTTCTGCGCCTGGATCGAGCCCGAGGAATAGACATAAAGCGCGTAACCCGCCTGATGCCAGTTTTTGAGCGCTTCAACGGCATCCGGGTAGACATGACCCTTGAGCTGCCCGGCCTGATAACCCTGCTGCCAGACCATGCCTTGCAAGGCTTTCAGCGGCGTGGCTTTGCGATCTTCGGCAATCCATTGCAGCAGGATCTCGATCACCCGTTCAATGCTCGCATCGGGTTCGGCACTGTCGTCGCGCACGGCCTGCAACTGCGCGGCCACATCGGGTTCGGCGGCATGCTCGCGAACGAATTCGGGCAGATGCTGTTTGGCATACGGAAAGAGCACGTCGAAGACGAAGCTCACCGCGCTGGTGGTGCCTTCGATGTCGGTAAGGATCGCTTTGATGGTCATGATTGATCAGTCTTCCAGACGCGGGAACTGGCTGGCGATGCTCTCGCCGGTGAATTTGGCGACCCATCCCTCGGGATTGTTGAACAGACGAATGGCGACAAAATGCGGATGCTCGCCCATGTCGAACCAGTGTCGGGTGCCGGCCGGAACCGAGATCAGGTCGTTTTTCTCGCACAGCACGGCGTAGACGAAATCGTCGATGTGCAGGGTAAACAGCCCGCGGCCGGCGACGAAGAAACGCACCTCATCCTCGCCATGCTGATGCTCCTCAAGGAACTTGGCGCGCAGTTCGGCCTTCTGCGGGTGATCGCTATTGAGGCTGATCACATCGACGGTGACGTAACCGCGCTCGGTCATCAGCCTGTCGATCTGGGTGCGGTAGGCAGCGATGACCTCCTCCTGGCTGGCGCCCGGGGTGATCGGCGTTGCCGCCTGCCAGCGGTCGAACGCCACGCCATGCTCGGCCAGGGTCGAGGCAATGTCTTCCAGGTGTGTCAGGACCTTGTTTGGCAGCTCGGGGGATGACACGTGGTAAACGGACAGACTGCTCATTTGGGGCTTCCTCGGTTCGGTCCGCATCTTTCGGCTCTGGGGCCGATCAGACACGTTGATTCAGGCAGTGGGAACGTTGCGGTGCATTGATCGTTACGTCTATCAGGGATCAGCGGTTGAGCACCGACAGCGTCTTGAGCTCGCATTCGAACAGAAATTCGAAGGCTTCGATCTGGCGCAAGGCATCGCTCATCTTCGCGCCCCAGGTGTACAAACCATGACCGCGAATCAGGTAACCGGCGCAGTCAGGGTGTTGATCCAGCCAGGGCTGGACCTTGTCTGCGAGGCGGGCGATGTCCTGATCGTTGTCGAAAATCGGCACCACCACTTCTGATTCATGGGTGGAAACGCCGCTGAAGGCCTTTTGCAGCTCGTAGTCCTCGAACACCAGATGATCACCGGCAGTGAGCCGCGACAGCACGGTGGCGTTGACCGAATGGGTGTGCAGCACGGCACCCACCGCCGGCTTGCAGCTATAAAGCTGCGTGTGCAGCAGGGTTTCAGCCGACGGCTTTTTGCCGGGCTCCAAGCTGTTACCGGCAAGGTCGGTGGCCAGCACGTCGTCCATACCCAACTGACCTTTGTGCTTGCCGGAGACGGTCAGCAGCGCTTCGGTCGGCGACAGGCGCACGGAATAATTGCTGCTGGTGGCGGGCGACCAGCCCCGGGCGTACAGAAACTGCCCCGCTTCGATGATTTCCCGAGCCAGTGCTTCGCGACTCATACGCGCTCCTCTTTCATACATGTGGCGGTCAGGACAGCAGCGGCCACGGCCGCCAGACTCGCAATGGCAAAGGTCCAACTGGCGCCCAGCGCGTTCCAGCTGTACCCGGAATACAACGCGCCCATCGCCCCGCCCGTGCCGGACAGGGCGGCGTACAACGCCTGACCCTGACCTTGCTGGCGCGGGCCGAAGCTGCGTTGCAAGTAATGCACGGCCGAGGCATGGAAACTGCCGAACGTGGCCGCGTGCATCAGTTGGGCGACAATCAGAATCGCCAGATGATCGGCCAGATTACCCAGCAAAAGCCAGCGCAATGCGGCGATCACGAAGCTGGTGATCAGCACCTGGCGGAGACTGAACCGCTGCAGCAACCGGCTCATCACCATGAACATCAACACTTCGGCAATCACCCCCAGCGCCCACAGCAGGCCAATCATGCCGCGGCTGTAGCCGAGGTGTTCCAGGTGCAGGGTGAGGAAAGTGTTATACGGCCCGTGGCTCAGTTGTATCAGCGCGACACTGACATAAAACGCCAGCACGCCCGGCCTGATCAGTTGCCTGAGAAACCCCTCGCCCGCGACCCGCACACCCGAGGCCACCGGCTGCGCATTCGGCACCCACCAACTGCTGGCGACAATGCCGATCAGAATGACCAGCAGCAGTTGCGGGTAGTAATCCAGGCTGAACCATTCCAGCATCCGGCCGAGCACGACCACCGAAAGGATGAAGCCGATCGATCCCCACAGCCGGATCTGGCTGTAGCGAGAAGTCTGGCCCTGCAAATGCGTCAGGGTGATGACTTCGAATTGCGGCAGCACCGCGTGCCAGAAAAACGCATAGAGCGCCATGACCATCGCCAGCCAGGCGTAAGACGTGTCGACGAGAATCAGGCTGAAACAGGCCAGTCCGCAGAGGGCGCCGAAGCGCACGATGGTGAGACGTCGGCCGGTGTAATCGCCGAGCCAGCCCCACACGTTCGGCGCGACGCAGCGCATCAGCATCGGGATCGCCACCAGCTCACCGATGCGCGCGGCGGAAAATCCCAAGTGGCTGAAGTACAGCGCCATATAGGGCGCCGTGGCCCCAAGCAGGGCGAAATAGAAAAGATAGAAGCTGGCGAGCCGCCAGTAAGGAAGCGCCGCCACGCTCAGATAACCGCAGCGGCGACGCGCGGCTCAGGCATTACAGCTGACCCAGAATCGGCGTCGTAACGCGCACATCGCTGTTTTGCCCGCGATGGCGCAGCAGGTGGTCGACCAGCACAATGGCCATCATCGCTTCGGCGATAGGCGTGGCACGGATGCCGACGCAAGGGTCGTGGCGGCCCTTGGTGATGACCTCGACGGAGTTGCCATCGACGTCGATCGAGTGCCCCGGCGTGGTGATGCTGGAAGTCGGCTTCAGCGCCAGGTGCGCGACGATCGGCTGGCCGGACGAAATCCCGCCGAGGATGCCGCCGGCGTTATTCGACAGAAAACCCTCGGGGCTCATCTCATCGCGGTGCTCGGTGCCGCGCTGGGCAACGCAGGCAAAGCCGGCGCCGATCTCGACGCCTTTGACCGCGTTGATGCTCATCAGCGCATGGGCCAGTTCGGCGTCGAGACGGTCAAAAATCGGCTCGCCCAGCCCCGGCATCACGCCTTCGGCGACGACCGTGATCTTTGCGCCCACCGAATCCTGATCGCGACGCAGCTGGTCCATGTAGGCTTCCAGCTCCGGCACCTTGCTCGGGTCAGGGCTGAAGAAGGCGTTGTCTTCCACCGAATCCCAGGTCTTGAACGGGATTTCGATCGGGCCGAGCTGGCTCATGTAGCCGCGAACGGTAATGCCCTGAGTGGCAAGAAACTTCTTGGCGATGGCCCCGGCGGCGACGCGCATGGCCGTTTCACGCGCAGAGCTGCGACCGCCGCCACGGTAGTCGCGCAGGCCGTATTTGTGGTGATAGGTGTAATCGGCGTGGGCAGGCCGGAACAGGTCCTTGATCGCCGAATAGTCCTTGGACTTCTGATCGGTGTTGCGGATCAGCAGGCCAATGGACGCACCGGTGGTCTTGCCTTCGAAGACCCCGGACAGGATCTCGACCTCGTCGGGCTCCTGGCGCTGGGTGGTGTGACGGCTGGTCCCTGGCTTGCGGCGGTCGAGGTCACGCTGCAGGTCTTCCAGCGACAACTCGATGCCCGGCGGGCAGCCGTCAACGATGGCAACCAGTGCCGGACCGTGGCTTTCGCCGGCAGTGGTGACAGTGAACAGCTTGCCGTAGGTATTGCCGGACATGCGGGAGGCTCCGAAGACGTTCAAAAACTCAAGCGCGCCAGTATACGCAGGCTTATGGCGCAGTTCATCCTCGAACCTTATTCATTTGCCCGCGTCCAATTGACACTTTATTGATGATGGTCTTGCAATGCTAAGCGCCTTACCCCTGATTCGCGGCTTCTGGCCGCTGCGAGCGATCATCTTGAGCCTGACCCTGCTGTCATCCATCGCCCACGCCGGAACGCCCGTCGTGCTGCAGCGCCCTATCAGCCTGGACACCGGCACCGGCGAGCTCTTCGGCACGCTGCTGCTGCCCAAGTCGACCAATCCGGTGCCCGTGGTGTTGATCATCGCCGGCTCAGGACCGACCGACCGTGACGGCAACAACTCCGACGGCGGACGCAACGACAGCATGAAGCGTCTGGCCCTGATCCTCGCCAAGCACAACATCGCCAGCGTGCGTTACGACAAGCGCGGCGTCGCGGCCAGTCGCCCTGCCACCCCGGACGAGCGCGATCTGAGCATCGAAAAATACGTTGACGACGCCGTCGCCTGGGCCGCCAAGCTCAAAACCGACTCGCGCCTGGGTCCCCTGATTCTGATGGGCCACAGCGAGGGCGCGCTGGTCGCCACCCTGGCGGCAGAACGTGCGGGCGCCGTGGCGTTGATCTCCGTCGCCGGTACTGGTCGCCCGGTGGATCAAGTGGTCCGCGAGCAACTGCAGGATCGCCTCCCTCCTCCGCTGCTGGCCCGCAGCGAGCAACTGATCGAGGAGATCAAGGCCGGCAAGACTGACAACGATGTGCCTGAGCCCCTTCAGGTGGTGTTCCGCCCGAGCGTGCAGCCGTATCTGATCTCCCTGTTCCGGCAGAACCCGACGGTGGCGTTCGGGCAACTGAAAATCCCGACGCTGATCATTCAGGGGCGCAACGACATGCAAGTGGGCGTGGGCGATGCCGAGCTGCTGCACAAGGCCAAACCCGACTCGCAACTGGCGATCATCGACGGCATGAACCACGTGCTGCGCATCGTGCCGATGGACATCAAGCGGCAGCTGGCGTCCTACAAGGATCCGCAGTTGCCGCTGGCCAGCGAAGTGACCGATCGCATCCTGAAATTCCTCGACTCGGTACCGGCCGCCTGAGGCCGGTTCTCTTCGACGTGCGAGTCGGCGCGCACTCCCTTTAGCTTCGTCAGAAACGGCCGATAGCTGTCTGCTGGCATCGTGTGCCGGTGCCATGTGCCGGGCAATGTCGATAACAGGATCGCCGTGATGACAGAAGCAACCATACAAACCGACGCGGCCGAGCCGACCGATGCCAAAGAAGGCGAAGTCGCCGCGCCTGTCTTGTGGGACGAAGTGCACGCTGAGCATTTCTCGATGCTGCGTCTGGCGCCCCTGCCCACCGACCGCGCGACCGGAGCACGCCCGCTGCGCTTCGTCGAGTTCGGCAAGGCCGAGCGCCACAACAAAGAATTCAGCCTGCTGCGCATGAGCTATCAGCTGCCGGGGCAAAAGACCCGCAAAGAACAGAATTGTCTGGATATCTGGGTGGATCACGCCAATCGCAGCGTTCGCGTGGGCCCGGCGTCAGGCTTGCAGATCGATCCGTGGAACCGCGGTCTGGGGCGTTTCATGCTGGCCCAGGGCATCACCTGGGCGCAGAAACGTTGCGCCGAGTACAAGATCGAAGGCGTTGCGCTGGCCAACAAGGATGCGCTCAACGAGGACACGCGCCTGCGTCGTGATCACTTCCTCAAGACCCAGGGTTTCGAGGTCGTCTACGCCGATGCGCAGCACCTGAAAGGCGCCATCAAGGACGCCAAGGTCGGCAACCTGAATAACTCCTGGAACGCCGATAAAATCCAGATCGTGCAGATCCTCGACGCCGCGCAGATGTTGCAACAGGCCGAACAGAGGATTCAGGAACAGGACGTCACGATCAAGAAGACCGAAGACAAGGTCAGCAAATACCGCCGGGACGACGCCGGCTTGCGCTTCACCATCGCCTGCCTGGTCACCTTTGCCGTGTTTCAGGCCGGCCTGCTGATCTGGATCGCGACGCACCGGTGACCCGGCGTTAACAGGGCAAAGGCCGGTGTGTTCGCCATCAGATGTGCGGAGTGGATGCCGACGCCTTCCCGGCTGAAGCCGGTCCCTCTGTTTGACCGCGTATCCATAGTGGGACCGGCTTTAGCCGGGAAGAGGCCGGTGTGCTCGCCATCAGATGTGCGGCGTGACGACCGACGCCTTCCTGGCTGAAGCCGGTCCCACTGTTTGACCGCATATCCATAGTGCGACCGGCTTTAGCCGGGAAGAGGCCGGTGTGCTCCCCATCAGATTTGCGGTGTGACGACCGACGCCTTCCCGGCTCAAGCCGGTCCCACTGTTTGACCGCATATCCATAGTGGGACCGGCTTTCGCCGGGAAGAGGCCCGTGCGTTCGCCATCAGATTTGCGGCGTGACGACCGACGCCTTTCTGGCTGAAGCCAGTCCCACAGTTTGACCGCGTATCCATAGTGGGACCGGCTTTAGCCGGGAAGAGGCCGGTATGTTCGCCATCAGCATTGCGGTGTGACGACCGACGCCTTCCTGGCTAAAGCCAGTCCCACTATTTGACCGCGTATCCATAGTGGGACCGG
>NZ_FOHW01000007.1 GCF_900111735.1 Pseudomonas graminis
CGCTCCGCACGCACCTGTTCGACCCAGCGACGCAGCGCGGTTCGGCCAATGCTGAGGTTGTCGCAGACTTCAGGGACCGATTGTCCCTCGTCCAGCACCATGGCCGCTGCTTTGAGTTTGAATTCGTTCGAGTAAGAAGTACGCATGCCCATAACACCTCGGATTTGGGCGCTATCTTAGCGCCCGATTGAGATGTCCAAAATCATTAAGCCAGTTCAGCTTGCTCGCGATTGCTGTCTACCAGGAAACGCTTTGTGTCCGCCCCACCGCATATCGCGAGCAAGCTCACTCCTACAGGACTCATAAGCCGGCAGAAACAAAAACGCCCCGAACCAGTCGGGGCGTTTTATTTGCTACTGAACAACCGGCGCTGCTTAACCTTCGCGGTTGCGGGTCAGCAGGGCTGGTTTTTCACCGCGTGGGCGGCTTGGCAACTGATCAAGTTGCTCAGCCGAAGGGAAACGATCGCCCTTGGACTCTTTGTGCATGATCTTCGGTGCTGGCTGACCGTCGCGAGGCCCGCGAACCGCTGGCTCCTGACGCGCTGGCTGGTCTTCGCGTGCCGGACGACGAGCACGAGGCTGGTCTTCGCGACGAGCCTGACCGTCACGGCCGGAGCCGTTGCGAGGACCGCTGCGTTTGGCCGGTGCGCCGGCGGCGTCTGTGCTGGCGCCCGTTGCCGAACCACTGCCTGAACCACTGCGCGGACCGCTACGGCCCGGCGCCTGGCCGCGAGATGCGGGCGCGGCGCCTGTGGCAGGAGCGCCCGGACGACGACCGCGGCTCTGGGTCTTGTTCGGATAAGGACTGACGTAGTCGGCGCGGTTACCGAAATTGTCCACTTCATCATCCAGGAACTCGTCGGGAGCGCGATTCGCGCCCGCAGCCGCTGGTTGTGACTGGCGGGACTCGCTCGACGCGGTGCCCTGACGCGGCTTTTGAGGGCGCGCCGGACGTGCCGGGCGCTCGCCCGAGGGTGCGGCCGCTGCCGATGCCGGCTTTTCCTTGCCCTTGTCTTTGCCTTTGTCCTTGCGACCGCCACCACCGCCGCCGCCGTTCGGACCGTCGCCACGCGGGCCACGGGAATTGCGCGGATTACGCACGTCCGGACGCTCGCGAACTTCCGGCTTCTCGGCTTCAACGGCCGTGATGTCGAAGCCCATCAGATCGCCGTCGGCAATCTTCTGTTTGGTCATGCGCTCAATGCTCTTCAGCAGCTTCTCTTCGTCCGGCGCAACCAGCGAGATTGCTTCGCCGCTACGGCCTGCGCGACCGGTACGACCGATGCGGTGCACGTAGTCTTCGTCGACGTTAGGCAGTTCGAAGTTGACCACGTGGGGCAGCTGGTCGATGTCCAGACCACGGGCAGCGATGTCGGTCGCAACCATGATGCGAACGGTGCCGGCCTTGAAGTCGGCCAGCGCTTTGGTACGCGCGTTCTGGCTCTTGTTGCCGTGGATCGCCACAGCGCTGAGGCCGTGTTTGTCCAGGTACTCGGCCAGGCGGTTGGCGCCGTGCTTGGTGCGGGTAAACACCAGCACCTGTTCCCACGCGCCTTGAGTGATCAAGTGCGCCAGAAGCGAACGTTTGTGGTTGGCCGGCAGGCGGAACACGCGTTGTTCGATGCGCTCGACCGTGGTGTTCGGCGGCGTGACTTCGATGCGTTCCGGGTTGTGCAGCAGTTTGCCGGCCAGCGCGGTGATGTCCTGGGAGAACGTTGCCGAGAACAGCAGGTTCTGACGCTTGGACGGCAGACGCGCGAGGACTTTCTTCACGTCGTGAACGAAGCCCATGTCGAGCATGCGGTCGGCTTCGTCCAGCACGAGGATTTCAACGTGGGACAGATCAACGCTGCCCTGACCGGCGAGATCGAGCAAACGACCCGGGCAGGCGACCAGTACGTCAACGCCGCGCGCCATGGCCTGAACCTGCGGGTTCATGCCGACACCGCCGAAGATGCAGGTACTGACGAACTTGAGGTTTTTGGCGTAGATCTTGAAGCTGTCGTGGACTTGAGCAGCCAGTTCACGAGTCGGGGTCAGGACCAGAACGCGCGGTTGGCGCGGGCCGTGACGCTGGGATTTGTCCGGATGACCGTTGGGAAACAACCGCTCCAGGATCGGGAGGGCGAAACCACCGGTTTTACCAGTACCTGTCTGGGCGGCGACCATCAGATCGCGGCCTTGCAACACGGCGGGAATGGCCCGCTGTTGCACTGGGGTAGGCTGGGTGTAGCCAGCAGCCTCGATGGCGCTGACTAAAGCCTCGGAGAGACCGAGGGAAGCAAAGGACATGAGTAATCCTGTCTTGAGTTGGGGCCATAGAGGCCCAAATAGGGATGATCTTCCAGGCGCAGACTAAAGGTTCTGCACTAACGTGAATGCGCTCGACCCTGCTGCGGTCATCGCACAGTCCTTGGAAGGTGCAATGGCGTCCGGTCCTGTGGAGGTCTGTAAGTTCAACTCGGGCAGGGGCGCTAAAAGTGCGCTGCTGACGTGTTCGAGAAGTCTTCTGTGAGACCGTGCACCCGGGCGCAAGCCTGGCGGGGACGCCGGAGTATAACAGAGCAATCACAACGCGCCGCTTTCCTGCTGCTCAACGGTTTTATCGACACTTTCACCCGGTTCTTCAGGGCGTGCCGTCGACATTTCCCCGGTGTACCGCTCCACCAGTTCTGCGTACGCGGGTTCACGCTTGAATCGCTTCAGTTCTGCACTGAAGCGCTGGACCAGCAGGTCCATGCCGGCATTGGGGCGCAGCGCCAGGTACTGGCCCCGATGATTGAGCACGACCGGCAGCTGACTGACCTGGCCTTCCAGCTTGAGCCGCTTGATCATCTGCCGCCCCAGCAGGCGATCGGTCACCATCAGATCGATGCGGTCGCGAATCAGTTTGCCGAAGTTGGCTTCATGGCTCGGCGCGGGCTCCCGGATGAACGACGTCGAGTTGTCGAACGCCGGGCTGTATCGATAACCGGGAGAGACGCCGACGGTCAGCCCGTGCAAGTCCTCCATGCTGTTGAATGCATGGGGCCTGGCATTGGCCTGAAACAGCACCCAGTCGACGCTCGACAACGGTTCATTCGGATACAACAGATCAGCGCGCGCCTCGTCCTTGAAGATGTCGAGAACGCCGTCGGCTTCGCCTTCACTGAGCATCATCAGGCAACGCTTCCAGGGTAGAAACTGCCATTCGACGTCGATGCCCAGGCGCTCGAAGACAATCGACGTGGTGTCGTAATCCAGGCCGGAGGCGTGGTTGCCGTCCACGATGACGTAGGGTGACCAGGGTTCGGTGACGATCCGCAGCTTTTCGCCCAGCGCGCTGAAGCTCAGGCAGGCGAGGAGAGCAGCAACGGATAGGGGGAAGATGGGCGACATGCGCGCGAGATTACGACGCAAGCTAACTAAATAGAAGCAATGATTCTCAACAAAAGCTGAAGGCAGGGCTCAATGGCGGGGCTGGCAGGCCTCGGGGTGACGAAGCCTGCCGTTGAAGCTGTTCCGCATTTCAATCCGTTTGAATTGAAACGCCGGTTACGCAGAGAGCTTCAGATTGTTCCAGACCGCCAGGCTCGGTTCGGCCTGATTCAGCGTGTAGAAATGCAGACCGGGCGCGCCGCCGTGCAGCAGTCGCTCGCACATTTCAGTGATGACCTGCTCGCCGAATGCCTGAATGCTTGCCGTGTCGTCGCCGTACGCTTCCAGCTGCTTGCGAACCCAGCGTGGGATCTCCGCACCGCACGCGTCTGAGAAGCGCGCCAGTTTGCTGTAATTGGTGATCGGCATGATGCCTGGCACGATCGGGATATCGACGCCCATCTTCTGCACGCGCTCGACGAAGTGGAAGTAGCTGTCGGCGTTGAAGAAGTACTGGGTGATCGCACTGTTGGCGCCGGCGTTGGCCTTGCGCACGAAGTTCTTCAGATCGTCTTCGAAGTTGCGCGCCTGGGGGTGCATCTCGGGGTAGGCAGCGACTTCGATGTGGAAATGATCGCCGGTTTCTTCACGAATGAAGCTCACCAGGTCGTTGGCATAACGCAGCTCACCGCTGGCCATGCCCATGCCGGAGGGCAGGTCACCGCGCAGGGCGACGATGCGTTTGATGCCGGCTTGCCGGTACTGCGTCAGCAAGCTACGCAGGTCGGCCTTGCTGTCACCGACACACGACAGGTGCGGTGCGGCAGGGATGTGCACTTCTTTTTCCAGCTGCAGCACGGTGTTGATCGTGCGGTCGCGCGTGGAACCCCCGGCACCGTAAGTGCAGGAGAAGAAACTGGGGTTGTAGCTGGCCAGCGTACGCGCCGTGGCAAGCAGTTTTTCATGACCAGCGTCGGTCTTCGTCGGGAAGAATTCGAAACTGTAGCTACGGTCTTGGCTCATGGAGCGAGTCTCCAGCGGCAAGCTACAAGCCATAAGCTGCAAGAGTGGCGGTGCGCCGTATCCTGCAGCCAAGGCTTGTCACCTGGTGCTGCTAAATGCTTGGACGATTTAAAGCCTGACGCGGCAAGTCATTACAACGGTGATGCCTTTACTTGCCGCTTGAAGCTTGCCGCTTACTGCTTAGTAGCGATAAGCGTGCGGCTTGAACGGACCTTCGACGGTCACGCCGATGTAGTCGGCCTGGGTCTTGGTCAGCTTGGTCACGACGCCGCCGAAGCCACGTACCATTTCCAGAGCCACTTCTTCGTCCAGCTTCTTCGGCAACACTTCAACGGTCAGACGCTCGGCTTTCTGAGCAGGGCTCAGGTCAGCGTACTTCTGGTTGAACAGGAAGATCTGCGCCAGCACCTGGTTGGCGAACGAGCCGTCCATGATGCGGCTCGGGTGACCGGTGGCGTTGCCCAGGTTCACCAGACGGCCTTCGGCCAGCAGGATCAGGTAGTCGTCGTTCTGCGGGTCGAACTGGCCAGCGCCGGTGCGGTGGATCTTGTGCACTTGCGGCTTCACTTCTTCCCATGCCCAGTTCTTGCGCATGAAAGCCGTGTCGATTTCGTTGTCGAAGTGACCGATGTTGCAGACCACTGCGCGTTTCTTCAGCGCCTTGAGCATGTTGGCGTCGCAGACGTTGACGTTACCGGTGGTGGTAACGATCAGGTCGATCTTGCCCAGCAGTGCTTTGTCGATGCTCGCTTCGGTGCCGTCGTTCTCGCCTTCGATGAAGGGCGAAACCAGTTCGAAACCGTCCATGCACGCTTGCATGGCGCAGATCGGGTCGACTTCGGTGACCTTGACGATCATGCCTTCCTGACGCAGCGACTGAGCCGAACCCTTGCCCACGTCACCGTAGCCGATGACCAGCGCTTGCTTGCCGGACAACAGGTGGTCGGTGCCGCGCTTGATGGCGTCGTTCAGGCTGTGACGGCAGCCGTACTTGTTGTCGTTCTTGCTTTTGGTGACCGAGTCGTTGACGTTGATCGCTGGGATCTTCAGTTCGCCCTTGGCCAGCATGTCCAGCAGACGGTGAACGCCCGTAGTGGTTTCTTCGGTCACGCCGTGGACGCGGTCCAGGATGGCCGGGTATTTCTTGTGCAGCAGCTCGGTCAGGTCGCCGCCGTCGTCGAGGATCATGTTGGCGTCCCATGGCTGACCGTCCTTGAGGATGGTCTGCTCCAGGCACCACTCGTACTCGGCTTCGGTTTCGCCTTTCCAGGCGAAAACAGGAATGCCGGCAGCAGCGATAGCGGCAGCGGCCTGATCCTGAGTCGAGAAGATGTTGCAGGAGGACCAGCGTACTTCCGCACCCAGGGCAACCAGGGTTTCGATCAGCACGGCAGTCTGAATGGTCATGTGGATGCAGCCGAGAATCTTCGCGCCCTTGAGCGGTTGTTCGCCGGCGTACTTGCGACGCAGGCCCATCAGGGCTGGCATTTCGGATTCGGCGATGATGGTCTCGCGACGGCCCCAGGCAGCCAGGGACATGTCGGCAACTTTGTAGTCGTTGAAATCGTTGGGCGTCAGTACAGCACTCATAAAGAGTCTCCATTCGTAGGGTGCGAATGGGCGCCGTTGTGCGTTTAAAGCTTGACCGGCCGAAGCCTGATCAAACAACGCCCTCTCCGAGCCTGACAGGTCTGACCTGCTGCAGCGCCCCTCGGACAGGTGGCGGGAAAACGGTAACAAGGTGTGATGACCGTTTTTTGAAGCGGTTGCGATTATCTTTCTTTGAGCTGCAAGTGGCAAGCTGCAAGCGGCAAGCGGTAAACAACAGCGGACCTGCTTTTAACTTGCAGCTTCAGGCTTGAAGCTTGAAGCTGGGGCACATCCACCACCGCCTCCCAAACACCCCGGAGCCCCCATGAACTTTCACACACGCAAATGGGTAAAACCCGAAGACCTCAACCCAAACGGCACGTTGTTCGGTGGCAGCCTGCTGCGCTGGATCGACGAAGAGGCGGCCATTTACGCCATTGTGCAGTTGGGCAATCAGCGCGTTGTGACCAAGTACATTTCCGAGATCAACTTCGTCAGCGCCTCGCGTCAGGGCGACATCATTGAGCTGGGCATCACGGCCACCGAATTCGGCCGGACTTCCATCACCCTTACGTGCCAGGTGCGCAACAAGATCACCCGCAAGAGCATTCTCACGGTCGAGAAAATGGTCTTCGTGAATCTGGGCGAAGACGGCTTGCCGGCGCCACACGGCAAGACCGAAATCACCTACGTGAAGGATCAGTTCAAAGAAGAGGCGATCGACGGCTGATACCGCAATGGCCTGCATCCTTGCATGGGGTTGCAGGCAAGCGTCTCAGCACCATCAAGGCCGGGCGGTTGCCCTCATGAACTCACCCAGCGGCTCGGCATAGAAACGGGCCATATTGGTCGTACCGTGCCCGCGGGTTTCAGCACTGGCAGGAATCAATACAAGACGTGCGTTTTTCAGCTGGGCGAGGGATTTCTGCAGGGTCCCGGTCTCAGGTGGATTACGCTCGTCGTCTGCACTGTTGATTACCAGCACGGGCGCTTTGATTGCCGAGAGCTTGGGCGCGGTGTCGTAGTCCGCCGATGACTGCCATTGGTAGATGAAGTCGTTGGCGTCCCCCGGCAAAGGCGCTGCCAGCCGTTCATCAACCAGCTTGTCTGCCTGAGCTCGTGTAGGCGCCAAGGCCTGATAAGCCAGGGTGCCGCCGCTGGTGCCGAAGCCAAACATCACATTGGCCAGACGAAGGGAGGGCGGCTGGCTGGTGTAATTCCCCTCATTCCAGGCCGGGTCCTGCTTGATGGATTCGATCAACATGCGGCGCATGATCCAGTTGCGCGCCGACATCGCTGTGGGTTGCGAGGCCATCGGTACCAGAGCATCCATCATGTCCGGCCATTTCTGGCCCCACATCCAGGTCTGCATGCCGCCCATGGAATTGCCCATGACCAGCCGCAAATGCTTGATGCCCATCCCTTCGGTCAGCAGGCGATACTGCGCCTGGACCATGTCGTCGTAGTTGTAGGCAGGAAACTTCATGCGTAAACCGTCAGACGGCTTGCTCGACTTGCCGACGCCGATGCCATCGGGGGCGATGATGTAGTACTTGCCGGCATCCAGCGGTCGGCCCGGGCCAAACAGCTCGCCCCCAAACTCCTTGCCTATCATGTCAGTGGCGGGGCGATTGGTGCCGTGCAGATAGAGCACCGCCGGGTTCTTCGGATCGCCGACGGTGATGTAGCTCATCCGCAGGTTGTCCAGTTTTTCGCCGGTGTGAAACGTGAAGTTTGGTGCCGTCCACACCCCTTCCACTGCCGCTGGAACGCTTGCCGCAAAGGCCATTCCCGTCTGCGCTACGATCAGCAGCGCAGCGCACAGGCCACTTTTGAAACCTCGCATGGTCAGTTCCTCTTTTTATTTTTATGAGGCTTAGGTGTTGCTGAGGCCAATTGAAATCAGCGCTTGAGGCTCTGCCAATCGCGCAGCCACTGCAGGCCTTCGCTGGTATCGCCTTTAGGCCGGTATTCGCAGCCGATCCAGCCGGTGTAACCCAGGCGATCGATTTCTTCGAACAGCCAGTTGTAGTTCAGCTCGCCCAGATTCGGTTCGTGACGATCCGGCACGCCAGCAATCTGAATATGACCAACGCCAGCGAAATCACGACGCAGTGTGGAGATCACATCGCCTTCAACGATCTGGCAATGATAGAAGTCAAACTGCACCTTGAGGTTGGCCGCGCCGACTTCCTTGCAGATGGCTTGCGCCTGATCCTGACGATTCAGAAAGAACCCGGGCATGTCACGGGTATTGATCGGCTCAATCAGCACCGTGATGCCCGCCTTGGCGGCTTGTTCAGCCGCGTAGGCGAGGTTTTCCAGGTATACCGCCTGATGGCGTTCACGCAATTCTTCACTGGGCAGCAAGCCTGCCATAACGTGAATCCGGTCGTTGCCCAGCACGTCTGCGTACTCCAGCGCGCGAGCGATCCCGGTGCGGAACTCTTCTTCGCGCCCAGGCAACGAAGCAATGCCGCGCTCGCCCGCCACCCAGTCTCCGGGCGGAGCATTGAACAGCGCTTGGACCAGCCCGTTGTCGCTCAGGCGCTGCTTGAGTTCCTGAGTGCTGTAGTCGTACGGGAACAGATACTCGACGGCGCCGAAACCATCGGCGGCCGCTGCGCTGAAGCGTTCGAGAAAATCATGTTGCGGGTAGAGCATGCTGAGGTTGGCAGCGAAGCGAGGCATGGTTATCTCCCAATTGAAGCCGTTAGACGAAAGGCCAGAGCAGCAGCGTCATCAAGAAACCGAGGGTGCCCAGAATGGTCACCAGGAAGGTCCAGGTGCGCAGGCCGTCGGCAACGTTCAGGCCTGCCAGTTTGGTGAACATCCAGTAACCGGCATCGTTGATGTGCGACATCGCCAGACCGCCACCACCCATGGCCAGGCAGAGCAGGGCCATGTGGTTGGCGCTCAGGTTCAGCGTCGCGATCAGCGGGCTGAGAATGCCGGCCGTGGTCACCAGCGCCACTGTGGTCGAGCCCTGGACGGCACGCAACAGCAGTGTCAGCAGAAAGCCCAGTGCGAGAACCGGCAGGCCGGTGTTGCGCAGCGCTTCGGAGACGACCGCGCCAATACCGGTATCGACCAGCACCTTGCCGAACACGCCGCCAGCCCCTGCAATCAGGATCACCATCGCTACGCCGGGCAATGCCGAGCCCACGACATCGGACACCTGACTGCGACTCCAGCCACGGCGCGAACCCAGCAGCCAGGCGCACAGCAGTGTGTCGATCAGCAAGGCTACCAGCGGCGCGCCGAGAACGGTCAGCACGCTGCGCAGCATTGAGTCGGCCGGCAACATCGTGGTCGCCAGTGTGCCCAGCAAGATCAGAATGATCGGCAGCAGAATCAGCGCGATGATGATTCCTGCACCCGGCGCTGGCGCTTTTGGCAGACGTGCCGCCAGGCTGCTGGCGTTTTCTTCCAGCCCCATCTCTTTGGTATGGGTCGCTTCAGACACCCGCGAGTAATCGTTGTTGGCCCAGGCCACCAGGTCTTCGTTGGTGACGTGGGAGCCATACACTTCGCTGCGGATATCGTCGGTCATCGGGTAGACCTTGCGGGTCATGCGCCCCGCAATCAGGTAACCGATCAGGCACAGAATGCCCACCATCGGCAGCCCGAACATCAACACGCGACCCAGGTCCGCACCCAACTGACCGGCGGCTGCAACAGCGCCCGGATGCGGTGGCAGGAAGGCGTGCACCGACAGCAATGCAGCGCACATCGGCAGCGCATAAACCAGCAATGGCTTACGAGCAGCGCGGGCGACGCCATAGGCCAGCGGCATGAGGATGATCACGCCGACTTCGAAGAACACCGGAATACCGACCATGAAACCCGCCACGGTCAGGGCCAGCGGCGTGCGCCGGTTGCCGAAGCGGTTGATCAGGGTCTTGGCCAGCGCCTCGGCGCCGCCGGACAGTTCGATGATGCGGCCGATCATCGCGCCAAGGGCAATGATGATCGCGATGTGGCCGAGGGTTTTGCCCATGCCGCCTTCGATGGTCGCTACCAGATCGCCCGGTTTAACCCCGGCCACCAGCGCCACGATAATGCTGACCAGCATCAGCGCCACGAACGGTTGAAATTTGTATTTCAGGACCAGAAGCAGCAACAGCGCAATGCCGGCTCCGGCGACGATCATGAGGAATAGAGGAGTCATGTTGTGTCCCGTTGTTATTGTTTTCCGGCGAAGCCGGTCTGCCGAAAACCGGAAGGCCGGTTTTCGATCTAAACGCCGTTGGGGTTACCAGTTCACGCCAAACGTCTGGCGCAGTTCTTCCAGAGCCGCTGCGTCCAGCGGTTCAGGTTTGGGGTTGCTCATCAGCCAGAGGCGTGCGGTCTCCTCCAGCTCTTCCAGCGCATACGAAGCCTTGGCGACCGAGCTTTCCCAGATCACCGGGCCAAGTCGTTCGAGCATCACGCCGCGCACGCTGTTCGCCAGTTTCGCTACTTGTTCAGCGACGTTCGGCGAGCCGGGGCGCTCGTAGGCAATCAAGGGAATGTGCCCGACCTTCATCACCTGATACGGCGTGATGGGCGGGAGAATGTCGTCCGGTTTCCAGACGCCGGCCAGGGTCAGCGCAACCAGATGCGTCGAGTGGGTGTGCACCACGCCGCCGACGCCGGGATTGCGGTCGTAGACCTGACGATGCAGGGCCAAAGTCTTCGACGGCTTGTCCCCGGAGACCCATTCGCCGGCCAGATTGACCTTGGCGATGGCCTCGGGATCGAGACGCCCCAGGCATGCGTCGGTTGGCGTGATCAGCCAGCCATCGTCGAGGCGGGCGCTGATGTTGCCCGCGCTGCCGACGGTATAGCCGCGTCCGAAAAGCAGACGGCCAATGGCGCAGATTTCTTCACGCTGCTTGTTTTCGGCGCTCACTGAACTGCTGGTTACGTTACTCATTGGGCACTCCCTGCCAACTGCTTGAGGGCTTTGTCGAAAAAGTGACGGCCGCCGAAATTCCCTGACTTCAGCGCCAGGGCCAGAGGCTTCGCGCCGCTGCTGATGGTCGCTGGAACACCCGGGTCGATCTGCGCGCCGATCTTCAGCAAGCTCACGCCCAAGGCCTGAACCACGGCGCCTGAGGTTTCGCCGCCGGCGACCACGAAGCGTTTCACGCCCGCGTCAAGCAGGCCGCGAGCAATCTGCCCCAGGGCGTCCTCGACCAGCGCGCCGGCGCGTTCGACGCCGAGTTTTTGCTGCACGGCTCTGACTTCTTCCGGGCTGCTGGTCGCGTAGATCAGCACGGTTTGCCCGGCATCCCGGGCGAACGCCAGCGCATCCGCAACAACCGGTTTGCCGTCAGCCAACGCCAATGGATCGATGCGCAGCGCAGGCCGATTGGCCTCTAGCCATGCCGCGACCTGACCATTGGTGGCCACCGACGCGCTGCCCGCCAGCACCACTTCGCCGCCGTCGACGTGCTCAAGCTTCGCCGCGTCGATGTCACGCAACTTGCCCGCTTTGCGGAAATTGCCCGGCAAACCCAGCGCCAGACCCGAGCCGCCGGTGAGCAGCGGCAGGTCGGCGCAGGCTTCGCCCAGCGTGTACAAATCAGCGTCAGACAGCGCGTCGGCAATTGCCATGACCACGCCCTCTGCACGCAGCTCTTCGATGCGCGCACGCACGCCATCGACGCCTCTGGCGATGCTGTCGTAACGCAGCAGGCCGACTTTCTGTGTGGTCTGGGATTGCAGCACGCGCACCAGATTGGCATCGGTCATCGGCGTCAGCGGGTGGTTTTGCATGCCGCATTCGCTGAGCAGTTGGTCCTGCACGAACAAGTGGCCGCGGAAGATTGTGCGACCGTTCTCCGGGAACGCCGGGCAGGCCAGGGTGAAGTCGCTGTTAAGCGCCTTGAGCAGCGCTTCGCTGACCTGGCCAATGTTGCCTTTGGCGGTGGAGTCGAATGTCGAGCAGTACTTGAAGAAGATCTGCTCACAGCCCTGATCACGCAGCCACTGCAGCGCGCCCAGTGATTCTTCCACCGCTTCTGCAGCGGGCGTGGTGCGGGATTTCAGGGCGATGACGATGGCGTCGGCGTCCAGTTCGGACAGGCTCTCGGCGCTCGGGATGCCAATGCTTTGCACGGTGCGCATGCCGCCCCGCACCAGCATGTTGGCCAGGTCGGTGGCGCCAGTGAAGTCATCGGCGATGCAGCCCAACAGAGGGCGCGGAGTCGTGGTGCTCATCAGCGTCATCTCAGTTGTTTTCAGGCTTGGCGGTCGGCAGTTCGATGCCCGGGAAAATCTTGATCACGGCAGAATCATCTTCACGGCCAAAGCCAGCGGTGGAGGCCTGCATGAACATCTGGTGGGCGGTGGACGACAACGGCAGCGGGAATTTGCTGGCGCGGGCTGTATCCAGCACCAGGCCCAGGTCTTTGACGAAGATGTCCACGGCCGACAGCGGGGTGTAGTCCGCTTTGAGGATGTGCGGCACGCGGTTCTCGAACATCCACGAGTTGCCGGCGCTGTTGGTGATCACTTCGTACAGTGCGTCCGCGTCTACGCCTTCACGCAGGCCCAGGGCCATGGCTTCGGCGCTGGCGGCGATGTGTACACCGGCCAGCAGTTGATTGATGATTTTGACTTTCGAACCCAGGCCGTGGACGTCGCCCAGGCGATACACCTTGCCCGCCATGCCGTTGAGGATCGCGTCGGCCTTGGCATAGGAATCAGCCGGGCCGGAAGTCATCATTGTCATCTCGCCAGCAGCTGCCTTGGCAGCGCCGCCGGAGATTGGCGCGTCGAGGTAGAGCAGGCCTTTTTCGGTGAGGCGCTGACCCAGTTCGATGGCGAAGGTCGGTGCGACCGTAGCGCAACCGATGATCAGGCTGCCTGGGCGCAGAGCGGCGACTGCGCCGTTGTCGCCAAACAATACGGTTTCGGTCTGCTCGGCATTGACCACGACGGTGATGATCACGTCGCATGCGGCGGCCATGGTTGCAGGAGATTCACAGGCAACGCCGCCTTCGCTGGCGAATTGCTCGGTGACGGCCGCGCGCACGTCACAGGCATGAACGTTGAAGCCGCTGCGCAGCAGGGAGCGCGCAATGCCCAGGCCCATAGCACCCAGACCAATGACGCCGACATTCTTGTTATTCATGAATCTCTCCTCGGGTGAGCGCCGAAGTTCATCAGCACTCGAACGGTGTTTGTTCTGATCTGTTAAAGATAGTGAACCTGTGATCGGATAATGTGAAGTGCTTTTTTGAGTTAACAAAAATTAACATTGTAGCGAGCAGGCGAAAAAAAACCTCAGTCGGGGCCGAGGCTTAGTACGCATCAAATGTAGGAGCGCGCTTGCCCGCGATTGCGGTTTGTCTGAAACAGATATGTCTCGGACAGTCCGTCATCGCGGGCAAGCGCGCTCCTACAGTGTTTGTGGCACTCGCTGAATTAGCGTGGCTGATCCACCGCCGCCAACATCAATTCAACGCCCAGTCCGCGAATGCTGTCCGCAGCGCCATGGGCGAGGCGGTCGTCGCTGATGATCGTGTCGAACTGCTCCAGACCGGCGACCTTGTACATGCCGAACGTGCCGTATTTCGTGCTGGTGGTCAGCAATACCGTGCGCGAGGCCGACTGCATGGCCGCCTGCTTGACCTCAACTTTCAGCGCAGAGGGCGTGGTCGTGCCTCGCTGCAGATCCCATGAGCTGGTCGACATGAACGCCACGTCGGTTGCCAGCTGCCGCAACGTCGCCGCGGCAAGCCCGCCAACACAGGAGCGGTTGGGGTGGTCCAGCAAACCGCCGGTATGAATCACGTCGACATGGGTCGCATCGGCGAGTGCATTGACCACGCCGAAATCGTTGGTGACCACTGTCATCCCCGCCAGCGCAACAATGTGCGGGACGATTTCCAGCGTGCTGGTGCCGGCGTCCAGGTACACGGTCATCTCGGGGTGCAGCAGGCTGGCGGCCAGTTTCGCCATCGCCTGTTTGTGCGGCAGCTCGACCACTGCCTTGGACTGGTGGCTCGGCTCGCTGTGAACCTGACTGGCGATGCGCACCCCGCCAGTCACCGAGTAGGCTCGGCCGCTTTGCTCAAGCAGCGCAATGTCGCGGCGAACGGTCATGTGCGAGCAGTCGAACATTTCCATGAGCTGATGCACGCTGAGCACCTGATGCTTGCGCAACTGACGCAGCATCAACTCCCGACGCTGATCGGGAATCATCGGCGCTGCGCCACTGAGGGTGGCGTCTTCTTCGCTGGACATGCAGGCTCCTGGGCTACGAGATACAGCCGAGGTCGGCTGGGTGGCTGGCATCTTAGCCAATCGGGCTGCTCGTGGCAGTAACGACGAGCAACCTGCGCGCAGGTTGTTCTTTGTAGGACCGGCTTCAGCCGGGAAGGGGCCGGCGTGAACGCCATCAGATTTGCGGCGTGACGGGTAATGCCTTCCCGGCTAAAGCCGGTCCTACTCCGGTTGCGCAATGCGCCATTGGGTGCGCGGGTGGTTGTGGCCCCGTCCGCCGTGCGTTACCTGTAAGAACCTTTCGGCGGGCCGTGGCTCTTAGCCTGTAGATAGGTATTACTCGGGATGCTTCTGACGAAGCTCAAATTCTAAAAAAAGGATGTGGTTATGACCGTTGCTTTTTGGTGCGTGTTGATCGTGATTCTGTTGCCGATAGGGTGCGCTGGCATTGCCAAGTTCAGCAGCGGCAAATTCAGTGCACGGCACAATCATGATCCACGGGACTTTCTCGACCGCCTCGAAGGTCTCCCGCGGCGCGCCCACAACGCGCAGCTCAATAGTTTTGAAGCGATTCCCGGGTTTGCCGCTGGCGTAATCATCGCCCACGTCGCCGGTGTCGCGCAGTTGGTCACGATCGACGTACTCGCCGTGCTGTTCGTGACCAGTCGCCTGCTCTACATCATCTTTTATCTGGCGGATCTCGCGGCGTTGCGTTCGCTGGCCTGGATCGTCGGGATGGGGCTGGTGATTGCGCTGTTTGGCGTTTCAGTTTGATCGCTCAACGGTCGCTCTGACACCCTGAGATCTTGCCGAGAAAAAGACCGTGTGGGAGTGAGCTTGCTCACGGAGAGGCCAGTACACGCGCCGAATTCCCGCGGATTCAACACCGCTTCGCGAGCAAGGTGGAGCGCCACCCCGGTCACTCCTACAGACTAAGGACTGATGCCCGCAGACGACCTTATTCGTCATCCTCGTCGGGCTGAACCTTCTCCAGCTTTTCCTGCTCGTCCTGCAGTTCTTTGCGGGACTCGGCGAGCTTGTCTTTGCGCTTGTCGATTTTCTCCGGATCGCCCTTGCTCATGGCCTTGTTCAAGTCCGCCTGGCGTCGGCTGACCTCGCGCTTGGCATCCAGCACTTTCTGTTCCTGCTGCTTGACCACGTCGACGTCGGTGCAGTTGGCGTTCAACTCGCTCAGGGCTTTTTGCAGCCCGGCCTGTTGATCGGTATTGCCCGCCGCCTTGGCGTCCTCAATCCGAGTGGCGATGTCCTGGCGCTTCGCGGCGCATCCGGACGGTTCCGGCGCCTGCTCGGCTGCAAACACGGGCGCGGCCAGAAATCCGCACGCGGTGAATGCAAAAAGGGATGAAAGGAATTTCATGAATACTCCTTGAACACAAATAGCCGCACGCTCGACACAATCATGCGGCCCTAAAAACTAAAAACCGTTGATACCTTGCTCCCGCAACTGCCTGCTTAGCGCCTGCACCTGCGGTTCTTGAAAAAATGCATGTAACTGTTTCGCACGTCCCGAGCCAATGCCGGGTTCGGCCTGCCATTGCTCGACGCTTCGGGAGGCCAGGGCCGTCCAGGACTCGCCCAGATCAACGCCCGCAGCCGGCGGCAAGCCGATGGCCTTGAGCCAGGCAACAAACGGTTTTTCACGTGCGGCCCGGAAACTTGCCAGCAGTTTAGCGCTGCTGCGTTCGCCCAGACCGGGAATGTTAGCAAGCTGTGCACCGTCGAGGGTCATCCAGTCCAACAAACCGCTCACTTGCCCTGCCTGAATCAACTTGTCCCACGTGCCCGGTCCTACGCCGCTGAGCGCCAATCCCTTCTTCCCGCTCAGCCATTTCAGCCGTTCGCGGAACTGGCTTTCGCAGCCTTCGACCGGCTGCCAGCAACTCAGGGAATGAAAATCCTCCGCTCGCGGCACAGCCAGCGGTGCGCGCTCCACGCTGCGCGATACCACTTCATCCAGACGCGGAATCGTCAGCCCGGCCAGGCTGATTGCCACCTGATCCCCAGGCAGAATGTCCATCTCCTGCCAGCGCTTCAGTGAACCCACGCTGATACGGGTGATCATCCGGTCATCCAGTCGCACCGGTTCGATATCCAGCACGGGCGTGATCTTGCCGCTGCGCCCGACGTTGAAATGAACCTTGCGCACCTCCGCCAACGCCTGCGCAAACGGGTACTTCCAGGCCGCGATCCAGTAAGGCGCTTTCGCCTGCCAGCGCTCGGCTGACGGACGCTCACCCTGCCGCATAACCACGCCATCGGTGGCAAACGGCAGCGGCGAACGGTACCAGTGCTCTCGCCAGTTCTTTGCCTGAGTGAAACCCTCCAACGGCTCACTGAAGCGCGCGCTGTCCTCGAAACCCATAGCTCTGAGCCCTGCCAATCGCTCGGTCATGTCCGACGGACCTTCCGGCCAGTCCCAGACGAACACGCCAACTTGCGCACCTTCCTCTTCGCTGATGGCGTGACGCGCCAGCAACCCGGCGACTTTGCTTCGAGCGTTCAGACTGCCGGCGTCGGCCTGAACGTGATCTGTCAGCTTCCAATACAGCTCGCCTTGAAGGATCACAGTCTTTTCCCACGCGAGATGCCGAGGAATCGCCTCGATCTGATGAGCATGCCCGGTCCAGTCCTGACCGAAGACCCCATCGCCCCGGCTGATGGCGCTCACCAGTTTGCCGTCGACATACACCAGCGTGACCGCCACGCCATCCACTTTTGGCTGAATCCACAGATCGCGTCGGTCTTTAAGCCACGCCTGAACGGCGGCCTCGCCCGGCAGTTTCGTCAGGCCGGTGTGGGGGATGGGATGCGCGACAGGACCGCGCGCGGTTTTCAGCGGATTGGAGGGCGACGCCGACGTGGCGGCGAAACAGCCGCGCAGGTCGGCGAGTCGCTGAACGGATTGGTCGTAGAGCTCATCGGCGACCAGAGAGACGCCTTGGCGGTGATAACTGTCGTCCCACTGGGTGATCTGATTTTGCAGCGAAAGGATTTCGCTGCGGGCTTGGGCCGGTGGCCAGTCGGGGCAGGTGGTGGCATTGGCTGCAGTAGGAATCAGGGCGATCAAGGCGCAGGTCATCGCGCGGAAGAGGGTCAACATCGGAGCGTCCTTGCCGGGAGAGGGACCGCAAGGCTAGGTTTTCCGCAGGGGTGTTTCATCGCGCCTTGGTTACCGGGTTTGTCCCGCACCTATACAGCCAGCCCCTGATTCCCGGCCCAGCTGTACCTTGAGCCGCAGCGCAAGGAATGCAAAATGATGTTTCATCCCGGCAACTGGAAGAGACACTGCCATGGACCTGTCGACCCTCGCTGTTTTCATCCCTGCCTGTTTCGCCCTGAACATGGCGCCCGGCCCTAACAATCTGCTGTCGATCAGCAATGCGTCGCGCTACGGATTTATCAGTGCCTGTTCGGGCGGCATTGGTCGGTTGCTCGCGTTCGCGATCATGATTGCTCTGGCAGCGGTTGGGCTTACAGCGGTGCTGCATACATCCGAATGGCTGTTTCATACGATCAAGATTGTGGGGGCGGCGTATCTGTTCTATCTGGCGTTACAACTGTGGCGAGCGCCGTGCGAGGCGCACGATATCGAAGCCGGCGCGCAGGCCGGAGTGAAGAGGCTGGCGCGCCAGGAATTTCTGGTCGCCATCGGTAACCCCAAAGCCATTCTGCTGTTCACCGCATTTCTGCCGCAGTTCGTTGATCGATCTAGCGTAGTGAGCACCCAATTCGCACAACTGGGCGCGATGTTTCTGGTGCTGGAGTGTATCGCCATAGCGCTCTATTGCTGGATGGGCGTGCATGCGCGTCGGCTGTTTGCCAAGCCAAGTGGCAAGCGGCTGTTCAACCGGTTGTGCGCGGGATTGTTGGCAAGCGCGGCGTCGTTTTTGCTGATAGCGCGGCGGGGCTGATTGTTCCTTCAGCCCGAATGCAAAAAAGCCCCTGACGACTTCCATCGCCAGGGGCTTTCCTTTTACCGGGTGCCGCTAGGCGCAATGCACCCAGTAGGTATTACAAACCGGCAGCGGCGCGCAAGGCGTCGGCGCGGTCGGTTTTTTCCCAAGTGAACGTGGTGAACGTATCGTCGCCCACGGTCTTGGTTTGCGGCGTGCGGCCGAAGTGGCCGTAGGCTGCGGTTTCCTGGTACATCGGGTGCAGCAGGTCGAGCATGGTGGTGATCGCGTATGGACGCAGGTCGAAGTGCTCGCGGACCAGCTGGACGATCTTGTCGTCGCTGATCTTGCCGGTGCCGAAGGTGTTCAGCGAGATCGACGTAGGCTGTGCAACGCCAATCGCGTAGGAAACCTGAATCTCGCAGCGCTCGGCCAGGCCGGCAGCGACGATGTTCTTGGCAACGTAACGACCAGCGTACGCAGCCGAACGGTCAACCTTGGATGGGTCTTTACCGGAGAACGCGCCGCCGCCGTGACGGGCCATGCCGCCATAGCTGTCCACGATGATCTTGCGACCGGTCAGACCGCAGTCGCCCACCGGGCCGCCGATGATGAACTGGCCCGTCGGGTTGATGTGGAACTGGGTGTCTTTGTGCAGCAGTTCGGCCGGCAGCACGTGCTTGACGATCAGCTCCATCACGCCTTCGCGCAGGTCTTTGTAGGACACTTCCGGGTTGTGCTGGGTCGACAGAACAACGGCGTCGATGCCCACCACGATGCCGTTTTCATAGCGGCACGTGACCTGGGATTTCGCGTCCGGGCGCAACCACGGCAGCAGGCCGGATTTACGGGCTTCGGCCTGGCGGTGCACCAACTGGTGCGAGAACGCGATCGGCGCGGGCATCAGCTCGGCGGTTTCGTTGCTGGCGTAGCCGAACATCAGGCCCTGGTCGCCGGCGCCCTGATCTTCAGGTTTTGCGCGGTCGACACCCTGGTTGATGTCGGGGGACTGCTTGCCGATGATGTTCATCACGCTGCAGGTCGCACCGTCAAAACCGACGTTGGAGCTGGTGTAGCCGATCTCGCAGATCACGTCACGAACGATCTGCTCCAGGTCGACCCACGCGGTGGTGGTGACTTCGCCGGCCACAATGGCCACACCGGTCTTGACCAGGGTTTCCACGGCAACGCGAGCCTGCTTGTCCTGGGCAATGATGGCGTCCAGCACCGCATCGGAGATCTGGTCGGCGATTTTGTCCGGATGTCCTTCAGACACGGACTCGGAGGTGAAAAGGGAGTATTCGCTCATCTCGACGGTTTTCCTGATTAGTACCGATGGTGAGTGTTGCCAGCCGGTCGCTGAAAATGGCGGACCTGGATCTGGAAACCATTACGTAAGCCTATGTACAGGCTTTCCCCGGGGACCAGCCCCGCAGCGATGGCCCAACGGGCCAGATCTTCCTGTTCGAAGCCTAACCAGAGATCGCCACAGGCCTCCTTGGCCCAGCTCTGGTCATGACTGCACAACTCTGTCACCAGCAGGCTACCGCCCGGTTGCAACAGGTTGGCCAATTGTTTGAGCGCTTCGGCGGGCGCGGCGAAATGGTGCAACACCATATTCAACACCACGCAGTTGCCGGAGATATTAGCGTTGGTCAGTGCATCGGCCAGTTTCAGCTCGACGTTAACCAGCGACTTTTGCGTGCAGATCTTGCGCGCCAGATCGAGCATTTCCGGGCTGTTGTCCAGCCCCGTCACATGTCGGAAACGCCGCGCCAAGTCCGGCAGAAAACCGCCATCACCGGGCCCGACTTCTATCGCCGTGGCATCGGCGGGAAAGCTCAGTTTGTCCAGCAACGACAGCAGGCTGTCGCGGTATTGCGGCAGTCCTGCGATCAGGTCCTGCTGGGCCCGAAATTTCTCGGCCGTGCGTGCGAAGAAGTCCTGACTGGCGTTAGCCCGCTGGCGATGCACCAGACCGATTCGGGTCTGTACATCCGCGGGCAGGCGCAGGTTGTCGGCTTCTTCAAGCATCGCCGCGTGCAGCTTGCCGCCGGTGTGTTCGGTGTGGGGCAGGGCGCGCCGGTAAAAGATCGCGTTGCCTTCACGCCGCGTCGCCACCAGATCGGCTTGGGCCAGCACCTTGAGGTGATGGCTCATGCCGGACTGGCCAATGGCGAAAATCTGCGCCAGCTCCAGCACGCCGAAGGAATCGTTCGACAGCGCGCGCAAGACATTCAGCCGCAGCGGATCGCCGCCGGCTTTGCACAGGGCAGCCAGCTCGTCGCATTCATCATGGCTAATGGCAGGCACGCGAAGATTCATAAGGCAGGCAGTCTAGTTATCGACCGGGGCTGTCGCAAGGGCAATATCAAAAAGTTTTGATATTGGTCGATCAGTGGCGGCACCCCGGCGCCGTGATTCTGCCGTTTGCCGTCGGGCGTTGGGTGCGGCGTACGAAAACACGTCAGCGGCAGAGGAAAACACCGATGGTGTGTGATCTGTCATTGCCCCCGGAGGGTGCCTGAGGGAAAATGGCCGCCTTTTTCCGGTCCCACTTTTATCTGCCCCAGGAGATCAGCGATGCCAAGCCGTCGTGAGCGAGCCAATGCCATTCGTGCCCTCAGCATGGATGCCGTGCAAAAGGCCAATAGCGGCCACCCGGGTGCCCCGATGGGCATGGCGGATATCGCTGAAGTCCTTTGGCGCGATTATCTGAAGCACAACCCAGCCAATCCGATGTTTGCCGACCGCGACCGGTTCATCCTGTCCAACGGCCACGGCTCGATGCTGATCTATTCGCTGCTGCACCTGACCGGTTACGACCTGTCCATCGAAGACCTGAAAAACTTCCGTCAGCTGCACAGCCGCACCCCGGGCCACCCGGAATACGGCTACACCCCGGGCGTTGAAACCACCACCGGCCCATTGGGTCAGGGTTTCGCCAACGCCGTCGGGTTCGCGGTTGCCGAGAAGACCCTCGCCGCCCAGTTCAACCGTCCAGGCCACAACATTGTCGACCACCACACCTACGTGTTCATGGGTGATGGCTGCATGATGGAAGGCATCTCCCACGAAGTCGCTTCTCTGGCCGGTACCCTGCGCCTGAACAAGCTGGTCGCGTTCTACGACGACAACGGGATTTCCATCGACGGCGAAGTTGAAGGCTGGTTCACCGACGATACCCCGAAGCGCTTCGAATCCTACGGCTGGCTGGTCATCCGCAACGTCGACGGCCATGACGCCGACGAGATCAAGACCGCCATCGACACCGCTCACAAGAGCGACATGCCAACGCTGATCTGCTGCAAGACCACCATCGGTTTCGGTTCGCCGAACAAGCAGGGCAAGGAAGACTGCCACGGCGCTCCGCTGGGCACTGACGAAATCGCCCTGACCCGCGCCGCGCTGAAGTGGACCCACGGCCCGTTCGAAATCCCGGCCGACATCTACAGCGAGTGGAACGGCAAGGAAAAAGGCCTGGCTGTCGAAGCCGAATGGGATCAGCGTTTCGCTGCCTACTCCGCTGCCTTCCCGACCGAAGCCAACGAGCTGATCCGCCGCATGAGCGGTGAATTGCCTGCTGACTTCGCCGAGAAATCCGCTGCATACGTGGCTGAAGTCAACGCCAAGGGCGAAACCATCGCCAGCCGCAAGGCCAGCCAGAATGCCTTGAGCGCCTTCGGTCCGCTGCTGCCTGAATTCCTCGGCGGTTCCGCTGACCTGGCAGGTTCCAACCTGACCATCTGGAAAGGCTGCCGCAGCATCACCGGCGAAGATGCCACCGGCAACTACCTGCACTACGGTGTTCGTGAGTTCGGTATGGGCGCAATCATGAACGGCATCGCCCTGCACGGCGGTTTCGTGCCATACGGCGCGACCTTCCTGATCTTCATGGAATACGCCCGCAACGCCGTGCGCATGTCTTCGCTGATGAAGAAGCGCATCATCTATGTATTCACCCATGACTCCATCGGCCTGGGCGAAGACGGCCCTACGCACCAGCCGATCGAGCAACTGACCAGCCTGCGTACCACGCCGAACCTGGACTGCTGGCGCCCGGCTGATGCCGTTGAATCTGCCATCGCCTGGAAACACGCCATCGAGCGTGATGACGGCCCGTCGGCGCTGATCTTCTCCCGTCAGAACCTGCAACATCAGGCGCGTGATGCCGAGCAGCTGGAAAACATCAACCGCGGTGGTTACGTGCTGCGCGACTGCAGTGGCGAGCCTGATCTGATCCTGATTGCCACCGGTTCCGAAGTCGGCCTGGCTGTTCAGGCCTATGACAAGCTGACCGCAGACGGCAAGAAGGTGCGTGTGGTTTCGATGCCGTGCACCAGCGTTTTCGAAACCCAGAGCGCCGAGTACAAGCAGTCGGTTCTGCCGCTGGAAGTCAGCGCGCGCATCGCCATCGAAGCCGCTCACGCCGACTACTGGTACAAATATGTGGGCCTGGAAGGTCGCGTGATCGGCATGACTACCTTCGGCGAGTCGGCACCTGCCAACCTGCTGTTCGAAGAGTTCGGCTTCACGCTGGAGAACGTTCTTTCCACGGCTGAAGAGCTGCTGGAAGACTAAGAAGCACCGCTTTGCCGTGTAGGAGCGCGCTTGCCCGCGAATGCATTCTGTCAGTTGCCTGAAGTAGGGGCTGACAGGTCGCAATCGCGGGCAAGCGCGCTGCTACAGGTTCGGATGAATGCCTGCGAGAACCCCATGCCTCAGCCACGCCCTTATAAAGTCGCCCTCAATGGTTACGGTCGTATTGGCCGCTGCGTGCTGCGCGCGCTGTGCGAGCGAGGTGCGAAGGCTGGCTTTGACGTAGTGGCAATCAACGATCTGGCCGACATGGCCAGTCTCGAATACCTCACGCGCTTCGACTCCACACATGGCCGGTTTCCCGGCGAAGTGCGGGTCGAAGGCGATTTTCTGCACATCAACGATCACGTCATCAAAGTGTTTCGCAGTGCAACGCCGGAAGGCATCGACTGGGGGGCCCTCGACGTGGATCTGGTGCTCGAATGCTCCGGCGTCTACAACACACGTGCCGATGGCGAGCGCTTTCTTTCGGCCCGCGCGCCGCGAGTGCTGTTCTCCCAGCCCATGTCCAGCGAAGCCGACGTGGACGCCACCATCGTCTACGGCATCAATCAGGAAACCCTGACGGGCGATGAGCGGCTGGTGTCTGCCGCGTCGTGCACCACCAATTGCAGCGTGCCGTTGCTCGACCTGCTGAATCGCGAGCTGGGCCTCGAATACGTGACCATCACCACGATTCACTCGGCGATGAACGATCAACCGGTGATCGACGCCTATCATCATGAAGACTTGCGCCGCACGCGCTCGGCCTTTCAGTCGATTATCCCGGTGTCCACTGGTCTGGCGCGGGGCATCGAGCGGCTGCTTCCGGAACTTGCCGGCCGAATTCAGGCCAAAGCAGTTCGTGTGCCGACGGTGAATGTCTCGTGCCTGGATATCACGCTGCAGGTCGCCCGTGATACCGATGCCGTCGAGGTCAACCGTATCCTGCGCGAGGCCGCTACCCGTGGCCCGCTGAAGGGACTGCTGGCGTATACGGAATTGCCGCATGCCAGTTGCGATTTCAACCACGACCCGCACTCGGCCATCATCGATGCCAGCCAGACGCGGGTCTCGGGCCCTCGGCTGGTGAACATCCTGGCCTGGTTCGACAACGAGTGGGGCTTTGCCAACCGCATGCTGGATGTCGCCGATCACTACCTGCACACCATCCATAAACAATAGTAAAAACAGGGAATGCCTCATGACCGTGTTGAAGATGACCGACCTCGATCTGCAAGGTAAGCGTGTACTGATCCGCGAAGACCTCAACGTTCCGGTCAAAGACGGCGTGGTGACCAGCGATGCACGCATTCTCGCGTCGCTGCCAACCATCAAGCTGGCGCTGGAAAAAGGCGCAGCCGTCATGGTCTGCTCGCACCTGGGTCGCCCTACCGAGGGCGAGTTTTCCGCCGAAAACAGCCTCAAGCCGGTCGCCGACTACCTGAGCAAGGCCCTCGGGCGTGAAGTGCCGCTGGTCGCGGAATACCTGGACGGTGTCGACGTAAAGGCCGGCGACATCGTGCTGTTCGAGAACGTGCGCTTCAACAAGGGCGAAAAGAAGAACGCTGACGAGCTGGCGCAAAAGTACGCCGCTCTGTGTGACGTGTTCGTGATGGACGCCTTCGGCACCGCCCACCGTGCAGAAGGCTCGACCCACGGCGTGGCCAAGTTCGCCAAAATCGCTGCGGCGGGTCCGCTGCTTGCCGCTGAACTTGACGCGCTGGGCAAAGCCCTGGGCAATCCGGCCCAGCCAATGGCGGCTATCGTTGCCGGCTCCAAGGTTTCCACCAAGCTGGACGTGCTTAACAGCCTCAGCGAGAAGTGCAATCAGCTGATTGTCGGCGGTGGCATCGCCAATACCTTCCTGGCAGCGGCGGGTCACCCGGTTGGCAAATCGTTGTACGAGCCGGACCTGCTTGAGACTGCCAAAGCCATCGCCGCCAAGGTCAGCGTTCCGTTGCCGGTCGACGTGGTGGTTGCCAAGCAATTCGCCGCTGATGCCGAAGCCACCGTCAAGCTGATCGCCGATGTGGCCGAGGACGACATGATCCTCGACATCGGTCCTCAAACAGCTGCTCACTTCGCCGAATTGCTGAAATCTTCCAAGACTATTCTGTGGAACGGCCCGGTCGGCGTATTTGAGTTCGATCAGTTCGGCGAAGGCACCAAGACGCTGGCTCACGCGATCGCTGAGAGTTCTGCGTTTTCCATCGCTGGCGGGGGCGACACCTTGGCCGCCATCGACAAATATGGTGTAGGCGACAAGATCTCTTACATCTCTACAGGCGGCGGTGCGTTCCTCGAGTTTGTCGAGGGCAAGGTTCTGCCTGCCGTGGAAGTTCTGGAACAACGCGCCAAGGCCTGACCGGCCAAGGTGAAGGGGAGTGAAATGGTCAAGCCATTACCGCTGTTGATCATGGCGGGTTTGCTGGTCGGCTGCGCAAGCAAGCCTGAAGCGGAGACGGCATCCAGCGCGGCGCCGGGGCTGCTTCAGGTCAGCTGCTATCAGGCGGGCTGGCAGGCGGAAACCGTACCGATCGTTTACAAGCGTGGCGGGCCTGAAGTCTGGGAAAAATACGAATTCATGCCTGCCGTGGGACCAGTCCCCTGTCATTGATTCTTAGTTGACGGTGTGCCGGAATACAGGAACAGCATTGCCCCTGCCATGATCGACATCCGTCACGCGATGCAGGGAATTCAGGAGTAGTAATGAAAGGCTTGTTAGCCCTTGCGACACTGATGCTGCTGAGCGGTTGCGCCAGCATGAAGGCTTCGGAACCGGCAGCCCCCTGGACCCACTGGGTCTGTGACAGCAAAGCCGAGATTTTCTGGAAGTACGCCGATGCCGCGAAGAAGGAGGTGGATGTACGCCTCAATCAGAGCGAGCAGGTATTCCGTCTGCAAGCGTCCCCCGGAGCCTCCGGCGCGCTCTACAGTAACGGCGTCTTGGCGTTCGACAACAAAGGCAGCGAAGGCCTGGTCTACTGGGACGCTACCAACGATTTGATCGGTCGTGGCTGCAAAGCGCCGTAAAAGGCCGAGCAGTTCGAGCGAGGCAACACCGGGCGGTGTTCGAGCAAGCCGCCTCTATAATTTGAATAGCCGCCAATACGGCACGCACGATTAACGACCCCACCGGGAGAGAGACAGACAATGGCACTTATCAGCATGCGCCAGATGTTGGACCACGCAGCCGAATTCGGTTACGGCGTCCCTGCATTCAACGTGAACAACCTGGAACAAATGCGCGCCATTATGGAAGCGGCCGACAAGACCGACTCTCCGGTAATCGTTCAGGCTTCGGCCGGTGCGCGCAAATACGCGGGCGCACCGTTCCTGCGCCACCTGATCCTGGCGGCAATCGAAGAATTCCCGCACATCCCGGTGGTCATGCACCAGGACCACGGCACCAGCCCGGCCATCTGCCAACGTTCCATCCAGCTGGGCTTCAGCTCGGTGATGATGGACGGTTCGCTGCGCGAAGACGGCAAAAGCCCTGCGGATTACGACTACAACGTACGCGTCACCCAGGAAACTGTCGCCATGGCTCACGCCTGCGGTGTTTCGGTTGAGGGTGAGCTGGGTGTTCTGGGCTCGCTGGAAACCGGCATGGCTGGTGAGGAAGACGGCGTAGGCGCAGAAGGCATGCTGGACCACAGCCAGATGCTGACTGATCCGGAAGAAGCAGCGGACTTCGTTAAAAGAACCCAGGTCGATGCCTTGGCCATCGCCATCGGCACCAGCCACGGCGCGTACAAGTTCACCAAGCCGCCTACCGGCGACATTCTGGCGATCGAGCGGATCAAAGAGATCCATAAGCGCATCCCGAACACCCACCTGGTGATGCACGGTTCTTCTTCCGTTCCGCAGGAATGGCTGAAAATCATCAACCAGTACGGCGGCGACATTAAAGAAACTTACGGCGTGCCGGTCGAAGAAATCGTTGAAGGCATCAAGCACGGCGTGCGCAAGGTCAACATCGACACCGACCTGCGTCTGGCCTCGACGGGTGCTATCCGCGAGTTCATGGCGAAAAACCCGAGCGAGTTCGATCCGCGCAAGTACCTGGCTAAAACCGTATCGGCCATGCGGGACGTGTGTATTGCTCGTTACGAAGCATTCGGCACCGCCGGCAACGCCTCCAAGATCAAGCCGATCTCCCTGGAGAAGATGTTCGAGCGTTATGCCAAAGGCGAGCTGAACGCCAAAGTGAACTGATCGTTTTCTGATCGATTTGCTGAAATGAAGAAGCCCGCAGCGATGCGGGCTTTTTTGTGGGCGTGGTCCACGTTTCTACACGGTATGTTGCCGGCCGGGCAGGGCGATGATCCGCCCAACATACTTTGGATTCGGCTGATCAAATTGAGCTTCCGAGAGCAGGCGCAACGCCTGCAGCGACACTTCGCTAAACGGCGCTGATTTCGGCCCGGCCGCCAGATCCACATGCAGCAGCATCTGCTCGCTCGCTGCCAACTCGATATCCCCGTCTGCTTTGTACAGCCCGTGATAAAGCTGCACCCGCTTGCCATCGTGTCCGATGATTTGCGTACGCACTTCCACCGGCTCACCGAGCTTTACCTCGTGCAGAAAGTTGATGTGCGCCTCGAGCGTGAACAGCGAGTGGCCGCTGGCATCCCGATCGTCACCGGCAAGGCCGATGCGGTCCATGAAGGCGTCTGTGGCGAAGCTGAAAATCAGCAGATAAAAGGCGTCGCGCAGGTGGCCGTTGTAGTCAACCCAATCGGCGAGGACTGGGGTTTTGAAAGTAATGAGTGCGGGCATAGGATTCCAGGGTCACAATTTCGGTGAAATCAACGGCCTCATCGCGGGCAAGCGCGCTCCTACAGTTGATCGCATACCCTTTGTAGGAGCGCGCTTGCCCGCGATGAGGCCGGTTTGGGCGATGAAAATTTTGGCTCAATCCCCAAACGCCATCCCATGCCTGGCCTTGGTGGTTTTCACCGCTTCAAGCACCGCCAGCAGGCAGTCATCGCGATACCGCTCCAGCGCCGCAATGCTGTGGCTACCGAGCTGATCCGAGGTGCCATCGACCACGTCATCGATCAACTTGTCAGTCAGCTCCGGCGCCGGTAGATAAGTCCACGGCAACTGCAGCGCCGGGCCGAATTGCGCCATGAAATGACGCATGCCTGCATCGCCGCCGGCCAGGGTGTAAGTCAGGAAGGTGCCCATGAACGACCAGCGCAAGCCGGCGCCGAAACGGATCGCGTCATCGATTTCGCCGGTGGTCGCCACGCCGTCGTTGACCAGATGCAGGGCTTCACGCCACAGCGCTTCCAGCAAACGATCGGCAATAAAACCGGGGACCTCTTTGCGCACATGGAGCGGGCGCATGCCGAGTGATTCGTAGACCTGAATCGCTGCCTGCACCGCTTCCGGCGCGGTGTTCTTGCCGCCGACCACTTCCACCAGCGGCAGTAGATAAACCGGGTTGAACGGATGGCCCACCACGCAGCGTTCCGGATGCGTGGCGCTCTCGTAAAACTCCGACGGCAGCAGGCCGGAGGTGCTGGAACCAATGATCGCGTCAGGCTTGGCCGCCGCGCTGATCTTGCTGTGCAGGTCCAGTTTGAGGTCAAGGCGCTCCGGAGCGCTTTCCTGGATGAAGTCGGCGTCGAGAACGCACTCCTCGATGGTGTCGACGAAGCGCAGACGTTCTTGGGAACCGCCCGCCGTCAGGCCCTTTTGCTCAAGCGCCGGCCAGGCGTTGGCGACGCGTTTGCGCAGCGCTGCCTCTGCTCCCGGCGCCGGGTCCCAGGCCACGACGTCCAGGCCATGAGCCAGCGCGCGCGCCACCCAACCGCTGCCGATGACACCGCTGCCCAAGGCTGCGAAGGTTTTGATGGTGGTGATGAAGGTCATATCGATTACTCGAAAAAGTGTCGAGGCCCTTGTAGGGTTGAGCTTGCTCGCGATAGCTACTTATCTGCCCCGATGTGTGACTGACACACCGTTATCGCGAGCAAGCTCACTCCTGCACGGCAGGATGTGTGTGGGGATCAAAACCACTTTTTCAGGCCCATCTTCACGCGGCCCTCGGCCGGGGTCATGACCCGTGCGCCCAGGCGGCTGAGGATCTCGCTGGCGCGTTCGACCAATGCGCCGTTGCTGGCGAGCACGCCTTTGTCGAGCCAGATGTTGTCCTCCAGACCGACCCGCACGTTGCCGCCGAGCAACACGGCCTGCGCGGCCATCGGCATCTGCATGCGGCCGATACCAAACGCGGCCCACACCGCATCGGCGGGCAGATTGTCGACCATGGCCTTCATGGTGGTGGTGTCCGCCGGCGCGCCCCAGGGAATGCCCAGGCACAGCTGAAACAGCGGGTTGTCCAGCAAGCCTTCTTTCATCATCTGCTTGGCAAACCACAGGTGGCCGGTGTCAAAAATCTCCAGCTCGGCTTTCACCCCCAGCTCCTGGATGCGCTTGGCCCCGGCCCGCAGTTGCGCGGGCGTGGACACATAAATCGTGTCGCCATCGCCGAAGTTGAGGGTGCCGCAATCCAGCGTGCAGATTTCCGGCAGCAGCGCTTCGACATGCGCGAGCCGGGTCAACGGACCGACCAGATCGGTGCCGGGGCCGAAATCGGTCGGACGTTCGCCCGGGCCGATTTCCAGATCGCCGCCCATGCCCGCAGTCAGGTTGACGATGATGTCGATGTCGGCTTCACGGATGCGGTCCATGGTTTCGCGATACAGCTCGACGTCACGGCTGAACTTGCCGGTCTCGGGGTCGCGTACATGGCAGTGCACGACCGTCGCACCAGCCTTGGCGGCCTCGACGGCGGCAGCGGCAATCTGCTTGGGCGTGATCGGGACCAGGTGGCTTTTCCCGGTCGTGTCGCCAGCACCGGTCAGTGCGCAGGTGATGATGACGTCGTGATTCATGGGTGAGGTTCCTTGCAGGGCAGACGGTAAAAGCGGACGTTTGCAGCCCGTGTTTGAGGTGCAAAGCTACGCAGCGTCGAGCCCGTCAAAGCGCACAGCGGCGACACGGTCTTGCACAGCAGCGACCTGTGCTGTTGCTGCCCATCGGCAGGAGGTGTATTTGATGATCGGGCCCAAGAGGCACGATCATTTCTGAACTCACCTCTCCACCCCAATCGCCCATCCGCTCCGATCCCAAGGAACGCGCCAACGATGTCCCAGGATTTCTACTTTCTGCTCATGCCCGGCTTTTCGATGATGGGCTTCGTGTCGGCGCTGGAGCCGCTGCGCGTCGCCAATCGCTTTGGTGGCGAGCTGTATCGCTGGCACATCCTGAGTGTCGATGGCGGCCCTGTCATTGCCAGCAACGGCATGTCGGTAAACGCCGACGCCGCGCTTGAGCCACTGAAAAAAGGCGCGACGTTGTGGGTGATGGGCAGCGTCGATCCGCTGAAGTTTTACAACGGGGCGCTGGAACACTGGCTGCGCCGGCTGGACCTGGAAGGCGTGGTGCTTGGGGCGATCGACACCGGTAGTTTTGTCCTGGCCCAAGCCGGTCTGTTGGAAGGTTATCGCCTGACCCTGCACTGGGAAGCGCTGGACGCCTTCAAGGAAACCTTTCCCCGGCTGCAAGCGACGCAGGAATTGTTCGAGATCGATCGGCGCCGCATTACGTCGGCCGGCGGCACGGCCTCCATCGACATGATGCTCGACCTGATCGGGCAGGCTCACGGCGCTGACATGGCGATCAAGGTTTCCGAGCAGTTCGTCCTCGGGCGAATACGCCAGCGCAAAGACCACCAGCGCATGCAGATCGCCACGCGCTACGGCATCAATAACAAGAAATTGGTGCAGGTCATCGGCGTCATGGAGCTGCACACCGAGCCGCCGCTGAGCACACTGGAACTGGCCGAAGGGATTCAAGTGACGCGGCGTCAGTTGGAACGGCTCTTCCGCCTGCACCTGAACGACACGCCGAGCAACTTCTACCTCGGCCTGCGGCTGGAAAAAGCCAGGCAACTGCTGCGTCAGAGCGACATGAGCGTGCTGGAAGTCAGCATTGCCTGCGGGTTTGAATCGCCGTCGTATTTCACCCGCAGTTACCGGGCGAGATTTGGGGGGTGCCCAAGGGAGGACCGAGGGCGCACGCGCGAGGTGAAGGCTGTTTGATGCTCAATTATGGTGAATTATAGTCGCGACTATAATTCGGTATAAATGACCCGGCGGGCTACATTCGTCTTCTTCTTCAGGCTCCGGCTCGTTCAGTAGGACCGGCTTCAGCCGGGAATAGGCCCGGTTGAGCACCCTCAGTTTAATGTGGTGGCGCCTGACGCCTTCCCGGCTAAAGCCGGTCCTACAGTCGGACTTAACCCCGGCACACCACCGAGCCAGCGATCGGGTGCAGACCTTTCTACTTGGTCTTCATCAGCGCCGAACACGCCGCTTTGTAAGCCTCGTGCTGATACTTGTTCAGCGCTGTCGGCAGTTCAAAGTTGTGCTTCTTCATCTGAGCGTTGATGGTCTGGGGCGACAGCAGGATGACGTCGCAGTCTTCCAGCAACTGAAAGATGGTTTCGATCTTGAACGTCGTCGGACCACCAGCGAACTCGCCTTTCTTGCTACGTTTTTTGATGGCGATATGACCAATGCCGTTGTCGCGCACGAATGCCTCGATCTGGCGGGCGAACGCTTTCACGTTGACGGCTTCATCGTCGTCTTCGAGTGCGATCTTCTTCGTCGGTAACGGCACGTGTTCGAGCGCGCCGGACGCACGAGTGGCGACAGCGAAGATGGCCTCGCTGCCTTTGATTTCTACGCCGCAGATGTTCATGTGCATACCTTGAGCTCGGGAAGGGCGTCAGGGTAGCGCATTCGGGATCATTCGGACTGCGCGACGGTATCCAGATACTCCGATCGTTCGTCGCTGGCGCGGGTCAGGCAATCGTTCTGGTCGATATTGAATTCTTTGGTTCCGGGCTTGGCCGGGAACACTTCAACGGCGCAATCCGCGTCACGCAGTTTTTTCCAGGCTTCCTGGGCCGTCTTCAGTTTGGTGGCGAACTCCTCGGCCTGGGCCTTGTTCGCCCCGAACTGCGTCTGCACACGCTCAAGCACGTTCTGAACATTCTCGGTCAGCAACTTCTCCGCCGTGTCCCGGCTGTACACCGAGCACTCGAGGGTCTGCTGGTCCTCTTCGACGCCGTCACAAGGGTTGACGGCCGGGTTGGTTGCAGCATGAGCACCTGTCGCGAATAGAGCCAGAGCCAGAAACATGGTTTTCATTAGGGCTTTCCGAGTCAGAGATGGAATGGATTCTCGCCCAAGCGCGAGGCAAAGAACAGGTATCAAATGCGGGCATCGACCATACGCCGTGAGCCAGCGTCGCTTGTTGACGGTTTCGACCATTTTGCAGTCGTTTTTGCTCGCGACGCTTGGACTTCTGATGCGTCAGATAGGGAGTTTTCTCGAATATTCGCGAAGCAAAAGAACCGTCCTACGGAAAAGTCTGAAATTTTCCATCAGGGTTTTTGTAGCGAGTTTCTTTGGGTAGGATCCAATCCGCGCCGTTAACCGGCACTCTCAAATAACCAAGCAACTCAGGGAGAGAACTCATGGCGCTCGACGCATTTATCCAATTCGACGGCATCCCGGGTGAGAGCCTCGACGACCAGCACAAGAACTGGATCGAAATCCTCGGCTATAACTTCGGTACCCATCAGAGCGCATCGGCGACCGCAACCTCGGCGGGTGGCGCCTCGTCTGGCCGGACCACTGTCACCACATTCAACTTTTCCAAGTTCCTTGATTCGGCAAGCGCCAAACTGATGCAAGCGAGTTGCGCAGGCCAGCATTTCAAAAAAGTAACCATCGCGGTGCACCGCGCTGGCGGCGAAAAGCTCAAGTACTTTGAGATCGTGCTCGAGGAAGTGATCATTTCTGACTACAGCCACAGTGCCACCGACGGCGTGCCCCGCGAAGTGGTGCAGCTCGATTACGGACGTATCAAAACCAACTACGTTCAGCAGCGTCGTAGCGATGGTGGTGGGGGCGGCAACGTGACGGGTGGCTGGGACCGTATCAAAAACACGATTTACGCGTGAGGGTCGTCTATGTCGCGGCCTTACAGCTTCATCAATGATCAGATGCAGACCTATTTTTCTATCAAGGCAAAACTGCCCTTGGGGCGCCGCGCGGCCGATAAATTCGATGTGCTTAATGCCCACATCCGCAATTCCACCGTAGCGGCGGGAGAAATCGTCATCGTCCCCGATGATTCAACCTCCGCGTGCACGTCTGAAGAAGCCGAACTCATGAGGCTTGCTACGATGACCCATCAGGGCCTCATCGATAACGACGCAGGAGGCGACGACTTCATCGTGGCCAACCACGAACTCATCACGCGGCTACTTGGCAATACCTCAATCGGTATCGGAATGGCTGCTGACGCTTGGGAAAAGCATCTGGAGCAGATCAAGACCACGCTCGACAGCATCGATGCCCTGCATAAGCAACACATGGCCTCGGGAACCCTGATCGAACGAAATCTGTTCTATACCAAACGCCGCCAGCTTTTCGACAAACTCGAAAAGCTGCTGAAAGGCTTTCTTAGTCTGGGAGCAGGACTGCGGAACACAGGCTCAATCCGGCGAATGCTGGGGATCTCAACTAAAAGCTACCTGCACACTGGCGAGATCAGACACTACGCCGAAAAAACGAGCGGCGTTGCCAAAGCGGCGAAGCTAATAAAAAGAGGAGCTTATGTGGGGATAGTTCTCGATACAGCTTCGACGGCGGTTGATATCAAGACGGCTTGCTCGACGGGCCGGGAGGATGAGTGTACGAAGGCGAAGTATGTTGAGGGGAGTAAGCTGGTTGGTAATTTGGGGGGCGCTGCGGCCGGCGCGGGAGTGGCTACTGTGATTTGCGTTACCGGGTTGGGGCTTACAACAGGTCCGGGTGCACTCGCCTGCGGTGTCATCACTGCTGGGATATTGGGTTGGTTGGGGGGCGAGATAGGAGGTAAGGGAGGCGAGATGACGGGCGAGTTACTCTATGAGGTCTCTCAATGAAAGATATCGTACCTGGCCTAGTTGCAACTTCGATAATGATCCCTGGAATCCTGAACTTATTGGTGCTGCTATTCATCACCTGGTGGGTAAGGGACGAGGTGGACAGCCGTCTTTCTCGATGTTCCATAATTGTAGATATCAATGCCACTTTTGGTGGCTTGGGATTTATCGGAGATGTCTATAGGGTAGGCACTGTGGCGTGTATCTTAATTTTCCCTAAGCTGTTCCTCAAGCGAGGAGTCATTGATGTTCGGCAGGTAGTGGACTTTCCAAAAAAATGGAAACTATTGATCGTGGTGCCGTTTTTTCTAAATATCATTTTTTTTACGGCCATGTTGGTGTTTCGTGCCTGGCTCTACTTTTATGATTTCTAACGACTTCATATGCTTTGAAGAATATCTCCATTGGTACCGGGATAGCAGCCGACGCTTGGGAGAGCTATTTGCACACCTGGGCATCATGAATGCAGGCATGTGGGTGTTTTGGTTCGTTTTTCAGGTTGCGTGAAGATATTGATATCTGACAGCTTTTTTGCGATCGGCCCGGAGGTCATTATGATAATTAGAAGCGGACACTATCGTCATGGTGGCGCCATTCATTCTGCGGATCATGACTTTATCGTTTTGACGATGTGTATCCTTTTCGTAGTCACTCTGTTGTATACGGTGTTGATAACGTTGTATCTGCGAAACAAGATCAATAAATCACTGGATAACTGTTTAGCGGTCACGGACTCTAGTTTGTTCCAGATCGGGACCGGGTTTCTAGGAGATATCAGAAAATTAGCCATCGTAAGCGCGATGTTCCTTCGGCCCCAAATGTTCCTGAAACTGGGCGCCATCGACTTGGAGCAGGTCGATACATTCCCAAAAAAATTCAAATACATGATGTTGGCTCAGGTGGCTCTAGTCACATTGACGACGTTAGTCACCCTCGTTTTTTTTGTTTGGGCGTATCTTCCCGACTTCTGAATTCCGCCCCAGAGCGCCCCCCCCTGCCTGAATGGCTGCATCATCGGGAGGACCTGCTGCGTCGTCATGCCTATGCCCTTTGTCGTTTCTTGACGCTTTCGGCAATTCCCCTGTCGTTTTTGCACCCGGCTCCTCCGACCCTCAGGCATATGCTGACCCCAAAGCGCCGGCAGACCTTCCGGCCATTAAAGAACCCCAGGGGACCGCCTGATGAGCCCAGCCGAATTACACGCCGACAGCATCGTCATTGACGGGTTGATCATTGCCAAATGGAACCGTGAGCTGTTCGAGGACATGCGCAAAGGCGGCCTGACCATGGCCAACTGCACAGTTTCGGTGTGGGAAGGGTTTCAGCAGACCGTCAACAGCATCGCTTCCAGCCAGAAATTGATTCGTGAAAACAGCGACCTGGTGATCCAGGTGCGCAACACGGCCGACATCCGCAAGGCCAAGGAGCTGGGCAAGACCGGCATCCTCTTCGGCTTCCAGAACGCCCATGCTTACGAGGATCAGATCGGCTACGTCGAGATCTTCAAACAACTGGGCGTGGGCATCGTACAGATGTGCTACAACACCCAGAATCTGGTGGGCACCGGCTGCTACGAGCGCGACGGCGGCCTTTCGGGCTTCGGTCGTGAAATCGTCGCGGAGATGAACCGCGTCGGCGTCATGTGCGACCTTTCCCATGTCGGCTCCAAGACCTCTGAGGAAGTCATCCTCGAATCGAAGAAGCCAGTGACCTACTCCCACTGCCTGCCTTCGGGCCTCAAAGAACACCCGCGCAACAAATCCGACGCCGAGCTGAAATTCATTGCCGATCACGGCGGCTTTGTCGGCGTGACCATGTTTGCGCCGTTTCTGGCCAAGGGCATCGACTCGACCATCGACGATTACGCTGAAGCCATCGAATACGTGATGAACATCGTCGGCGAAGACGCCATCGGCATAGGCACTGACTTCACCCAGGGTCACGGCCAGGAATTTTTCGAATACCTGACCCACGACAAAGGCTACGCCAGGCGCCTGACCAACTTCGGCAAGATCATCAACCCGCTGGGCATCCGCACCGTCGGCGAATTCCCGAACCTCACCGAAACCCTGCTCAAACGCGGCCATTCCGAGCGCGTGGTGCGCAAGATCATGGGCGAGAACTGGGTTCGCATCCTGGGCGACGTCTGGGGCGAATAGGCCTCCGGCCCCACTCGCCGATCACTGAATTTTCCCCTCTCCCGTCGCGGAGAGGGCATCCACACGAATTTTCCGGAGTTAAGTTTCCATGGCCAAGATCGCCCCGCAATTGCCAATCGAAGTCGACAGCGAGACCGGTGTCTGGACCTCCGACGCCCTGCCGATGCTGTACGTGCCGCGCCATTTCTTCGTCAACAACCACATGGGTATCGAAGAAGTACTGGGCGCCGAGGCGTACGCCGAAATCCTCTACAAGGCCGGCTACAAGTCCGCCTGGCACTGGTGCGAGAAAGAAGCCGAATGCCATGGCATCGAAGGCGTCGCGGTGTTCGAGCACTACATGAATCGTCTGTCCCAGCGCGGTTGGGGTCTGTTCAAGATTCAAGACATCGATCTGGAAAAAGGCACCGCCAGCGTCAAGCTCGAGCACTCGGCCTTCGTTTACGTCTACGGCAAAGTAGGGCGCAAGGTCGATTACATGTTCACCGGCTGGTTTGCTGGCGCCATGGACCAGGTCCTGGAAGCCAGCGGCAGCAAAATCCGCACCGTGGCCGAGCAGGTTTACGGCGGGTCGGAAGAAGGCCACGACGACGGCCTGTTTGTCGTCAAGCCGTTGTAAGTCGAGGTTTCCGTCATGGCTTTCGAAGCGATGTTTCAACCGATTCAGATCGGTAAATTGACCATACGCAACCGCGTATTGAGTACCGCGCACGCCGAGGTCTACGCCACCGACGGCGGCATGACCACCGACCGTTACGTGAAGTACTACGAGGAGAAAGCCAAGGGCGGCATCGGTCTGGCCATTTGCGGCGGTTCGTCCAGCGTGGCGATCGACAGCCCGCAAGGCTGGTGGAAGTCCGTCAACCTGGCGACCGACAAGATCATTCCGCACTTCCAGAACCTCGCTGACGCCATGCACAAGCACGGCGCCAAGATCATGATCCAGATTACCCACATGGGTCGTCGTTCGCGTTGGGACGGCGATCATTGGCCGACGCTGCTGTCGCCTTCGGGCATCCGCGAGCCGGTTCACCGCGCAACCTGCAAGACCATCGAGCCGGAAGAAATCTGGCGGGTGATCGGCAACTACGCCAGCGCGGCGGCCCGTGCCAAGGCCGGCGGTCTGGACGGCGTTGAGTTGTCGGCCGTGCACCAGCACATGATCGATCAGTTCTGGAGCCCACGGGTCAACAAGCGGACTGACGAGTGGGGCGGCAGCTTCGAAAACCGCATGCGCTTCGGGCTGGAAGTGATCAAGGCTGTGCGCAAGGAAGTCGGCCCGGACTTCTGCGTCGGCCTGCGTATCTGCGGTGACGAATTTCACCCGGACGGCCTCAGTCACGAGGACATGAAAGAGATCGCCAAGTACTACGACCAGACCGGCATGATCGACTTCCTCGGCGTTGTGGGTTCAGGGTGCGACACCCACAACACCCTCGCCAACGTTATCCCGAACATGAGTTATCCACCGGAGCCATTTCTGCACCTGGCGGCCGGCATCAAGGAAGTGGTCAAGGCGCCTGTGCTGCACGCGCAGAACATCAAGGATCCGAATCAGGCGACTCGCATTCTCGAAGGCGGTTACGTCGACATGGTCGGCATGACCCGCGCGCACATCGCCGACCCGCACCTGATCACCAAGATCAAGATGGGCCAGGTCGACCAGATTCGGCAGTGCGTGGGTGCCAACTACTGCATCGACCGCCAGTATCAAGGCCTTGACGTGCTGTGCATCCAGAACGCCGCCACGTCCCGCGAATACATGGGCGTGCCGCACATCATCGAAAAAACCACCGGCGTGAAGCGCAAGGTGGTGATCGTCGGGGCCGGGCCTGCGGGGATGGAAGCGGCGCGCGTTTCGGCCGAGCGGGGCCACGACGTGACCTTGTTCGAGAAGAAAGACGCCATCGGCGGACAGATCACAACGGCCTCGAAAGCACCGCAGCGCGATCAGATCGCCGGCATCACGCGTTGGTTTCAGCTGGAGCTGGCGCGTTTGAAAGTCGATCTGCGTCTGGGCACGGCGGCAGACATCGCGACCATCATGGACCTGCGTCCGGACGTGGTGGTGCTGGCGGTGGGCGGCCATCCGTTCATTGAGCAGAACGAGCATTGGGGCGCCGCTGAAGGCCTGGTTGTCAGCAGCTGGGACATCCTCGACGGCAAAGTAGCGCCGGGCAAGAACGTGCTGGTCTACGACACCATTTGCGAGTTCACCGGCATGTCCACGGCCGACTTCCTGGCGGACAAAGGCTGTCAGGTCGAGATCGTTACCGACGACATCAAGCCCGGCGTTGCCATCGGTGGTACGTCGTTCCCGACCTACTACCGCAGCATGTACCCCAAAGAAGTGATCATGACCGGCGACATGATGCTGGAAAAGGTCTACCGAGAGGGCGACAAGCTGGTCGCGGTGCTGGAGAACGAATACACCGGCGCCAAAGAGGAGCGGGTGGTCGATCAAGTGGTGGTCGAGAACGGCGTTCGTCCTGACGAAGCGCTGTATTACGGGATGAAGGAAGGTTCGCGCAACAAGGGCCAGATCGACATCGACGCCCTGTTCGCGATTCAGCCGCAGCCGTCGTTGAGTCAGCCGGGTGACGGGTATCTGCTGTTCCGCATTGGCGATTGCGTGGCACAGCGCAATACCCATGCGGCGATCTACGACGCACTCAGGCTTTGCAAGGATTTCTAGCGGCCGGCACACAACCCTGTAGGAGTGAGCTTGCTCGCGAAAGCGGCAGGTCTGTCGACATCCATGTTGAATGTCACGGCTTCGCGAGCAAGCTCACTCCTACCGGAACCGAGTAAGGCATCTCGACCTGCAAGACCCTGAGTCTTTGGGAGCTCCACATGCTAAACACCCTTCTTCCCATCCTGCTCTTCGCTGCCCTGGGCCTGGCGGTCCTTGGTGCGCTGCGGCGGGTAAGCCTTTGGCGCAACGGGCGTGCCGCCAAGGTTGACCTGCTCGGCGGATTGCTGGCGATGCCCAAGCGCTACATGGTCGATCTGCACCACGTCGTCGCCCGGGACAAATACATCGCCAACACCCACGTGGCCACGGCGGGCGGCGCGGTTGCGTCCATCGTGCTTGCGATTCTGGTGCACGGTTTTGGCCTGCACAACCGTGTCCTCGGCTACGCGCTGTTGCTGATGTCGGCCGTGATGTTCGTCGGCGCGATCTTCATGTACCTGCGTCGTCGCAATCCGCCGAGTCGTTTGTCGAAAGGCCCGTGGATGCGCCTGCCGAAAAGCCTGCTGGCGTTCTCGGGCTCGTTCTTTATCGTCACGTTGCCCGTTGCGGGCGTGCTGCCGGCGAACTTCGGCGGTTGGTTGCTGGCGATCATTCTGGGCATTGGCGTGCTGTGGGGCGTCTGCGAATTGTTCCTCGGCATGACCTGGGGCGGCCCGATGAAACACGCCTTCGCCGGCGCGCTGCACCTGGCCTTTCACCGCCGCCCGGAGCGCTTCGGCGGTGGCCGTTCGACAGGGCTGAAACCCCTCGATCTGGCAGACAAAACCGCACCGCTGGGCGTGGAAAAACCCAAGGATTTCACCTGGAACCAGCTACTCGGTTTCGATGCATGCGTGCAGTGCGGCAAGTGCGAAGCTGCCTGTCCTGCCTTCGCCGCCGGCCAACCGCTGAACCCGAAGAAGCTGATTCAAGACATGGTCGTCGGCCTGGCGGGCGGCACTGATGCAAACTTTGCGGGAAGTCCCTATCCGTCCCTTGACGGCCAAGGCAAGCCTGTCGGCGAGCATGGCGGCAATCCCCATCAACCCATCGTCAACGGGCTGGTCGACGCCGACACCTTGTGGTCGTGCACGACTTGCCGGGCCTGCGTGGAAGAGTGCCCGATGATGATCGAGCACGTGGACGCAATCGTCGACATGCGCCGGCATCTGACGCTCGAGAAAGGCGCGACCCCAAACAAGGGCGCTGAGGTGCTGGAAAATCTCATCGCGACGGACAACCCGGGCGGCTTCGCTCCGGGCGGACGCATGAACTGGGCGGCAGACCTGAACCTGGACATCATGAGCCACAGGAAAACCGTGGACGTGCTGTTCTGGGTGGGCGATGGCGCGTTCGACATGCGCAATCAACGCACCTTGCGCGCCTTCGTCAAAGTGCTGAAAGCGGCCAAGGTCGACTTCGCCGTGCTGGGGTTGGAAGAACGTGACAGCGGTGATGTTGCCCGCCGTCTGGGTGATGAAGCGACGTTCCAGATGCTCGCCAAACGCAATATCCAGACGCTGGCGCAGTACGACTTCAAGCGCATCGTCACCTGCGACCCGCACAGCTTTCATGTGCTGAAAAACGAATACGGTGCGTTCGAGGGCCACTACGTCGTACAGCACCACAGCACGTATCTGGCAGAGCTGATAGTCAACGGCGCGTTGAATCTGGGCCGGCACAAAGGTGCCAGCGTCACCTATCACGATCCCTGCTACCTCGGCCGTTACAACGGCGAGTACCAGGCGCCGCGCGATGTGCTGCGTGCGCTGGGCATCGAAGTCAAGGAAATGGTCCGTTCCGGGTTCCGCTCACGTTGCTGCGGCGGCGGTGGCGGCGCGCCGATCACCGATATTCCCGGCAGGCAACGGATTCCTGACATGCGCATGGATGACATCCGCGAGACCGGAGCCGAGGTGGTGGCTGTGGGTTGTCCACAGTGCACCGCGATGCTTGAAGGCGTGGTCGAGCCACGGCCGATGATCAAGGACATCGCCGAACTGGTGGCTGACGCCCTGCTTGAAGAAACCGCGCCTGCAAAGCCGGCAGCGGCCCGACGTGAACCTGCGGAGGCCCATTGATGAGCGACATTATCCGCCGTGACCCACGCGCTGAGTGGATCGCACGAAACCGCCTGCATCCCTTGCACGCCGCCATGCAACCGGCGCAAACCACCTGGATGGGCCCCAACGGGGTGCTGCGTAAAAACGTGCATGGCATCGGTTTCATCGGTCCCAACGGGATCAAACGCATTGATCGAAGCGGGGCGCAACAAGGCGGCGCGGTCAAACGCTCCGCGTCTGTGGACGTGCAATTGCCATTGCATCGGATTACGACGCCGGCCTTTTACATCGCTGTCGTTCCCGACATGGTCGGCGGCCGTCTGAGCAGCCATGATCGCGACCTGCTGGGCTTGGCCCATGGCCTGGCTGGCAACGAGGGCGCTGTACTGGCGGTCATTTTTGGCGAGCACAAAGAAACGACGTTCGACACCGCCGGCGTGGATCGGCTCCTGATTCTGGAAGGCAGCGAGTTCAGCGGTTATTCACCCGAGCAACGTGTGCAAGGTTTGCGGGCTGTGGATAACCAGTTCGACCCGCATCACTGGCTACTGCCCGACAGCCGAAATGGTGGGGGCGAGTTGGGGCGCCGCTTTGCGGCCAGCCTGGGCGAGCGTCCGTCGACACGCGTCTGGCAAGTGGCTGGCGAACGGTGCATCGGTCGTGCAGGTGCTGGCGCGGAGGATCTGTCGCGTCCCGTGTCACGCCTGATTCTCGCTCAAGCGGAATGCGCCGAGCCCGTGAGTGAGACACGGCACGAAGCACTGCCCGTGGAGTTATCCACAGCTGTTGCACGCAGCTTGCCGCGCATCGAGGACCTTGGTGCCGTGGCGGTCGATCCTGCACTTATCCCCATGTCCGAAGCTGAATTCATATTTTCGGGTGGTAACGGGGTCAAGGACTGGTCGCTGTTTCACCGCACGGCTATCGCGCTGGGCGCTACTGAAGGCGCATCCCGTGTGGCCGTCGACGATGGCTTCATGACCCGGGATCGTCAGGTCGGTGCGTCCGGCACCTGGGTCACTGCCCGGGTGTACGTGGCGGTCGGGATTTCCGGTGCGATCCAGCATTTACAGGGCATTGGCGCCTGCGACAAAGTGGTGGCCATCAACCTTGACCCGACCTGCGACATGATCAAGCGGGCCGATCTGTCCGTGATCGGCGAAAGCGCTGCCATTCTCGAGGCGCTGATTGAAGCGGTCGATACATACCGGAATGGGGCGAAGCGCGATGCAGCCTGAAATGGGTGTCTCTGTGGATAAAGGTGCGCTGCACGTGATCAGTCTCGTCTCCGTCGGGGCGCACCCGACGTCAGGACGTCCCCGTCGCGCCGAGCAGGATGCCCGTGCGGTGGAGCTGGGTTTGCAATTGGCTGGGGATAACTTGCACGTATTGCATGCCGGTGATGCCGAAGAGCCCGCATTACGTGGCTACCTGGGCATGGGCGTGGACGAGCTGCACGTGCTGGCTCAACCGACGGGCGCGGACGCGTTGCCTGGGCTGACGGATTACATTCGCGAGTCGGGCGTGCAGCTGGTGCTGACGGGCAGTCAGGCCGAGACGGGCGAAGGGTCCGGCATGCTCCCTTATTTGCTGGCTGAAAAGCTTGGCTGGCCGCTGGTGGTGGGTCTGGCTGAGGTTGAGTCCATGAGCAATGGCAGTGCCCAGGTGCTGCAGGCGCTCCCCCGAGGTCAACGCCGCCGCCTCAAGGTCAGATTACCGTTCCTGGCGACTGTGGATAACGCCGCACCGAAACCTCGTCAAAGCGCTTACGGTCCGGCGCAACGGGGTCTGCTGGATGTGGAAGAGATTGAAGTGGTCATCGACGAAGTGTTCACCGGCGCAGAGCTGACGCCCGCGAAACCACGGCCAAAACGCTTGAAGGTCATCAAAGCCAAGAGCGGCGCTGATCGCATGAAGGCCGCGACAGCGAAAGCGAGCGGCGGCGGTGGGCAGGTGCTCAAGGGGGTGACTGCTCAGGAGGGGGCTGCGGCGATTTTGAAACTGCTGGTTGAGGAGGGGGTGGTGCGCTGAGCGCGTTTCAGCATTGAGGAAAGCGTCCTAGGTGGCGCCTTCTTCACTTGTAGTTGAATGATCGGGCAACCAGCTTACCCAGAATGTCGCTCTCGTCCGCGACCAGTTCCTTGTAGATGTAGTTGTAGCCTCCTCTCGCCATGGTCATCAGGTCCGCTGCATTTTTGCGTAGGCGGAGGCGAATGCGCTTTTAATCTCCTGGAGCGTTCTGGGTCTGTAGGTCACGATACCCAGCAGCTCCCGAGGAAGGCTGGTAGGCCGACCGCGTTGTTGTATGAGCTGAGCGTTTGCCCGCAGAACAACCTGCTCAGAAAACCGGACTCTTGACGTCATTTTTAGCCACTCCGAATCGATGATGGGCGGGAGTCTACCGCTCCGAGAAAGATGTGAATGTCAGACGCGTCTGATTCGGTTTGTAGTAAAACTGCATTACCCACAATCGCTGTTGATCCGCCTGTGGATAAACTGTTCGGACATTGCTACAGGCCTTGTTAACTATGGCTCACAGCTGGGTGGTCAATTCTTGACCATCCTATCTCACGGATTCTTAATGGTTTTTTCCACAAGCCGGGGTTTGTGGAGCGTGTTCTTACCCACATTCTCTGTGAGCGGGGGTGTGGATAACATGTTCGTGATCCGCTGAATCCCTTGTAGTACCTGGCTTGCAGAGTTGCGGTCAAAATTTAACCAATGATGGTCATCGAGCGCCGCTCTAGGTCCCTTGCCATCGTTCTTTAGCCCATTTAATGCTTTTCCACAGCAGCCGGCAGACTTACACACATAGGCTGTTGGCGCTTCTGTGGATAACATGTTCGCGGTCGGGGTTTAACCCCTGAATCCGGTCGGTTGAGCGATATGATCAAAAAATGATCATTTATTTTTTTGGCTAGCTATCAAAGCGGCCTAGATTGCATGCGGAGACGGCCAGCCTCACACCGATTCCCGTCACCCACCGAAAACGCAACGCGGGCAAGCGCGCCTCTACAGCTCGAATGTCTGTAGAAACGCGGTTGCCCGCGAAGGTGTCAGTTCAAATCCGACGTGTAATTTCCTACTCGTGGTTAACCGCCACCCCTTTCAAATACGAAGCAGGCTCTGCGCCCATGTTTTCCAGCAATTTTGCGCTGTACCAGTCGATGAAATTCACCACACCGAATTCATAGGTCTTCGAGTACGGACCCGGCTGGTAAGCGATGGAGTTGATGCCGCGCTGGTTCTCTTCGGCCAGTCGACGGTCCTGGTCGTTGGTGGCGTCCCAGACTTCACGCAGGCGTGCAACGTCGTAGTCAACGCCCTCGACGGCGTCCTTGTGGACCAGCCATTTAGTGGTGACGAGGGTTTCCTGCGCGCTGACCGGCCATACGGTGAATACGATGACGTGGTCGCCCATGCAGTGGTTCCACGAGTGGGGCAGGTGCAGGATGCGCATCGAGCCCAGGTCCGGGTTCTGGATGCGCCCCATCAGTTTCTTGCTGCCTTGCTTGCCATCCATCGTCATCGAGACGGTGCCTTTGAGCAGCGGCATGCGCACGATGCGGTTGCGCAGGCCAAAGCTGGCGTGGGCGAACGGAATTTTTTCGGCTTCCCAGGCGGCCGCGGAGGCTGCGACGTGGTCCTTGAAGGCCTGGTCGGCGCGCGGGTCGGTGACGTCGTCCCACTCCAGCAAGGTGTTTAGCAGTTCGGGGTGCGACGCATTGCAGTGGTAGCACTCGCGATTGTTTTCCAGCACCAGCTTCCAGTTGGCTTTTTCGACCAGGGTGGTTTGCACCGCCACCTTGGTGTTCTCCATGTCGTACGGTTCCATGTAGTGATTGAGCGTCTGCAGGAACGCGTCGATAGCGGGCGGATTGCTCGCCATGCTGATGAAGATGTACCCGCCTGCCACTTTGCAGTGCACCGGCTTGAGGCCGAACGCCTTCATGTCGAAATCCGCACCCATCTCGGTGCCCGCGTACAGCAGGCGACCGTCGAGTTCGTAGGTCCACTGGTGGTAAGGGCAAACCAGCTTGGCGACCTTGCCTTTTTCCTTGGTGCACAGGCGAGAACCGCGGTGGCGGCAGACGTTGTGGAATGCATTGATCGAGCCGTCAGGCCCGCGCACGACCAGGATCGGGTTCTTGCCGATCTGGAGGGTAAGGAAGTTACCCTTCGCCGGCACTTCGCAGGTCATGCCCGCGATCAGCCACTCTTTCTGAAAGATTTCCTGCATGTCGATTTCAAACAGCCGCTCATCGCTGTAGAAAGGCTGCGGCAGCGAGTAAGTGCGCTCGCGGGTGTGCAGCATCTCGGCAGTCGCCTTGCGCGCAGGTTCCAGCGGATCGCCCAAGCTCAGAGTTGCGGTGACGTCCATCTTTCAAGTCCTCAGGCCGCGCTTTGCGCAGTCTACGAATGTGGCTGATACGGTGGGTGTATAGCGAAGCGCGCGAGGCGGCAGTGATTTCTGTCGCTCAGGCCAATGGATAAAGAATCTGTAATGAATTGAGGGCGAGTGTGGAGCCGGGCGCGACCTGAACCTTATCCATGGGCGACATGGCCGAATCCGTTTCCGACGGCCCGACCCCTATAGACCGGGGCTGGTCGCCATAAGTATGTGAATGTCGCTGATAGGTAAATAGGCGGCTCGCGCGTTACGCAGAATCGCCACCATGAGAGGCCGACCGTCGGCCGTGGAGAGTGTGTATGTCCCAGAGTTTCCTCAGCCCGGTCAACACCCAGACCTGGGCCAACGGCCGCCATCTGGTGCGGGTCGTCAAAGTGATCCAGGAAACCTGGGACGTGCGCACGTTCTGCTTCATGGCCGACCAGCCGATTCTGTTCTTCTTCAAGCCCGGTCAGTTCGTCACCCTGGAGCTGGAAATCGACGGCGTGCCGATCATGCGCTCCTACACCATCTCCAGTTCGCCTTCGGTGCCGTACAGCTTTTCGATCACCATCAAGCGTGTGCCCGGCGGCAAGGTTTCGAACTGGCTGCACGACACGCTCCACGAAGGTCAGGAACTGGCCGTGCACGGGCCGGTGGGTCTGTTCAACGCCATCGATTTCCCGAACCCGAAAATCCTCTATCTCAGTGGCGGCGTCGGTATCACGCCGGTCATGTCCATGGCACGCTGGTATTACGACACCAACGCCAACGTTGACATGGTCTTCGTGCACAGTTCGCGCTCACCCAAAGACATCATCTACCACCGCGAGCTGGAACAGATGGCGTCGCGAATCAATAACTTCGCCCTGCACATCGTCTGTGAAAAGCACGGGCTGGGTGAACCGTGGGCGGGCTATCGCGGTTATCTGAATCAGAAAATGCTCGAGCTGATGGCCCCGGATTTCATGGAGCGGGAAGTGTTCTGCTGCGGGCCGACGCCATACATGAGTGCGGTCAAGCGGTTGCTTGAAGCCAACGGTTTCAACATGGCTCAGTACCACGAAGAATCCTTCGGCGCGACGCCGCCGGAAGCCCGCGCCGATGCCGTGGAGCATGCCGAACAGGCCGCCGACGCGCCGGATCTGGATGTCGCTGAATTGAATCAGGTTGAATTCACTGACACCGGCAAGAGCATCCGCGTCGCACCTGGGGAAACCGTCCATGCAGCGGCTGCCAAGCTCGGCCTGATGATTCCCAAGGCATGCGGGATGGGCATCTGCGGCACGTGCAAAGTGATGAAGCTGAGCGGGGAGGTCGAGATGGAGCACAACGGCGGCATCACCGACGACGACGTAGACGAAGGCTACATCCTGGCGTGCTGCAGCGTGCCGAAGGGGGATGTGCGGATTGAGTATTGATCGATCTGTGTAGGAGCGCGCTTGCCCGCGATGGGCGATGACGCGGTCTACCTGAGAGACTGCGTTGTTTTTTTCGCGGGCAAGCGCGGTCCTACACTGTGATCGACGGGTTGCTTACACCTTGAAGCGCGCAACCATTCCGTTCAGATCCACGGCCAGACGCGACAGCTCGTTGCTCGCCGCGCTGGTCTGATTTGCGCCGGTGGCGGACTGAGTCGACAGGTCGCGGATGTTGACCAGGTTGCGGTCCACTTCCCGAGCGACCTGGGCCTGCTCTTCCGCCGCGCTGGCGATGACCAGGTTGCGTTCATTGATTTCCACAACGGCGCTGTTGATGGTGTCCAGCGCAAGGCCGGCGCCCTTGGCGATGTTCAGGGTGGATTCGGCGCGTTCGGTGCTGCTGCGCATGGAGTTCACCGCCTGCTCGGTGCCGCCCTGGATACTGCCTATCATGCGTTCGATTTCGCTGGTCGACTGCTGGGTGCGGTGGGCGAGGGCGCGGACTTCGTCGGCAACCACCGCAAAACCGCGACCTGCTTCACCCGCACGAGCGGCTTCAATGGCGGCGTTGAGGGCCAGCAGGTTGGTCTGGTCCGCCAGACCGCGGATCACATCCAGCACCTTGCCGATGTCGCGGGACTCGTCCGCCAGGTTGCCGATCAAAGCGGACGTGCTTTGCACGTCGGTGCTCATGCGCTCGATGGCGCTGACGGTTTCCTGCACCAGATCGCGGCCATCGCTGGCAGACGTGGTGGCGTTTTTCGACGCTTCCGAGGTGCTCACGGCATTGCGTGCGACTTCTTCCACGGCGCTGGTCATCTGGTTGACCGCAGTGGCCGCCTGTTCGATTTCGTCGTTCTGTTGGGACAAGCCACGCGCGCTCTCGTCGGTAACGGTGTTCAGCTCCTCGGCCGCCGAAGCGAGTTGAGTGGCTGAACCGGAAATACGCTGCAGGGTGTCGCGCAGTTTGGACTGCATCTTCAACATCGCGGCCAGCAAGCGGCCCGCTTCGTCAGTACCGTCCACCGTGATGGTGCGCGTCAGGTCGCCCTCGGCGATGTCCTCAGCGGCGTGCAGCGCCGAAGCGATAGGACGGGTGATGCTGTTGGTCAGCAGCCAGGCGAACAGCAAGGTCAACACAGTGGCAATGATCAGCAGCGTGACGACCATCGTGAAGGCGGTCGAATACTGTTGAGTAGCCGTCGCGCTGGCTTCATTGACCTGTTGGGTGTTCATCTCGATCAACTTGGCGAGTGCGGTGTTCATCTGGTCCGAGTTGGTCTGCAGATCGGCGCTGAGCAGACGGATCAGTTCGGCCATGTCGTTGGCCTGACTCAGCGTCTTCATGCGGTTTTCAAGCTGGCGATAGTCGTTGAGCAACTGCACGTACTGGTCGTAGGCCGATTGCTCCGCCGGCTCGGAAATCAGCTTGACGTAGACGGCCCGGGCATCGTCGATCTGCTTGTTGCGCATGGCGAACAATTCAGTGGTTTTCTGCAGCGTGTCGGGGTCGCGGTTGAGCATCAGGCGATAGGACAGCACACGCAGACGAATACTGCCTTCGGTCAATTTATCCAGCGCCTTGATGCTCGGCACGCTGTTGGTGGCCAAGTCGACGTTAGCGTTGTTGATCTTGTTCATCTGCGACAGCGCGAAGACGCCCAGAATCAGCATCAGCAGGCCGATGACGGCAAACCCGAGAAAGGCGCGGGGCGCTATATTCAAATTACGTAGGGACATTACGGTTCCAGGAGAGGCCGCGATCCATGCGAGACGAAAGAGAGAAGTGACAGAGATGCACGGTTTATCGGTCCGCTTCATGGGGACTTGATGCCGATTGTCTGCTCTGTGCGGTTATGTCGCAGAGGCGCGATCTGACGAGCCGCAGGAACAAGACCGCAAAAACGTAGTCAATCAGGGCCGTTATGCGTTTGCGGAATAGAGTTGTAGAGATGCTTGTTGGTCGGTGTAGTGGCGTGAATGCCCTGATTTCACTGGTAGCTAAAGTGACTTTTCCTTATCGTACGCGCCCTTTGAAATTTGCCTGAGATATCAAAATGTTGGAAGCATCCCTAAGCCAGTTAGAAAAACTCGTCAGTGACCTGGTACAGCACAATCAGGAGCTGCAGAACACGAACGCACAACTCGCCGAAGAGTTGAAACAAGTCAGGGATGACAACGACAGTCTGCAGTTGAGTCTGATGGAGCAGGAAGAAAAACAGGGTGCGACTGCCGCACGTATTCAGGCGTTGGTCGATCGCGCCACCAGCGTCAGCGCGGTTGACGCATGATCACGGACCAGGACGGCGCCAAGGTTATTTCCATCCTTGGCAACGACTACACGATCAAGGCACCTGCGGGGCAAGAGCAGAACTTGATGGACGCTGTGTCGATGCTGAAATCGGCATTGTTTGAAACCAAGCGCAGTTACCCGACATTGATCGGCGATCGTCTTCTGGTGCTCGCCGCGCTGAACCTGTGTTCAAAACAGATCGAACTCAAGCAGCAACATGCCGAAGCGCTGAGCCGTTATGAAGACAAGGTCAGCGCGACGGTTGAGGTGATCGAGAAGGTGATCGCTCAGGGGTGAGGCACCGGTTCAGTCCATCTGCAGACTGCTGATGGGCTGCGGCGTGCAGATGAGCTGGCTGATTTCAGCTCCCCATCACCAATCGGATGTCCGCTGCCAGCTCGCGCACTCGCGCTTCTTCGGTGTCCCACGAGCACATGAAGCGCGCGCCGCCGACGCCGATGAAAGTGTAGAAGCGCCAGCCTCGTGCAGTCAGCGCAGCAATGGCCGCTTCCGACAATTGCAGGAACACGCCGTTGGCCTGCACCGGGAACATCAACTCAACGCCGGGAATATCCTTCACCAGATCCGCCAACAACTGCGCGCAGCTATTCGCGTGACGGGCGTGCTTGAGCCAGGCGTCGTTTTCCAGCAAACCCACCCAGGGCGCTGACAGGAAACGCATCTTCGAGGCCAGTTGACCGGCCTGTTTGCAGCGGTAGTCGAAGTCTTCGGCGAGCTTGTGGTTGAAGAACAGAATCGCCTCGCCCACCGCCATGCCGTTTTTGGTGCCACCGAAGCACAGCACATCGACCCCTGATTTCCAGGTCAGCTCGGCAGGCGAGCAACCGAGGAAGGCGCAGGCATTGGCAAAGCGGGCGCCGTCCATGTGAAGGTTCAGGCCCAGCTCCTTGCAGGTCTCGCTGATCGCTTTGAGCTCTTGCGGCTGATAGACACTGCCCACTTCCGTGGCCTGGGTCAGTGTGACCACGCGGGGTTTTGGATAGTGGATATCGGCGCGTTTGAGCGCGACTTCGCGAATGGAAGCGGGTGTCAGCTTGCCGTTCTCGCTGCGTGCGGTCAGCAGTTTGGAGCCGTTGGAGAAGAATTCCGGTGCGCCGCATTCGTCCGTTTCGACGTGAGCCGTTTCCGAGCAGATGACGCTGTGGTAGCTCTGGCAGAGCGAAGACAGCGCCAGGGAGTTGGCCGCCGTGCCGTTGAAAGCGAAGAACACCTCGCAGTCTGTTTCGAACAACTGACGGAATTGATCGGCCGCGCGTGCTGTCCACTGATCGTCGCCATAGGCACGCTGGTGCCCGTGGTTGGCTTGCTCCGTGGCCGCCCACGCTTCCGGGCAGATTCCCGAATAGTTGTCGCTGGCAAACTGCTGGCTTTGGTCTGACATGGCCGGTTCCCTGTAATCGAAGCCTGCGACTGTAACCAAAGTTGATCGGTTTGGTCATGCATTCTTGCGTCAGAAAATTCAGCCAGACAGCGAAGCAATATGACCGACACGAAATCAATGACCGCACCCGTGCGCGATCGCGCGCTGGACCTGCTCAAGTGGCTGGCGATGCTGAGTATGGTGATGGATCACCTGCGCTATGTCGGCTGGCACGCCAATTGGCTGTACGTACCGGGACGTCTGGCGTTCCCGTGGTTCTGCCTGGCAATCGCGGTGAATCTCGTGCGCAATGGCCGGCGCGAAGTTGATTCATCAATCAAGTGGAAATATCTGGCCTGGCTGGCGGTGTTTTCTGTGATCGCTGAGCTGCCCTATCGGATTTACATGGCGGGTGAGGTCACGACGCTGAATGTATTGCCGACGCTGGCGCTGGGTTTGCTGGTCGCGCAGGGCGGATTGAGTCGGTCATGGCCGGTGAGGCTGCTGGGTATCGCTGCCTTGGCTATCGGAGTTATGTTTGGGCCGCAGTTGATGTTCGGAATGTATGGGGTTTTGCTGCCTCTGGCGTTCGTGCTCGTGTTGCGCACCTCGTTATGGCTGGCGATTGTGCCGGGGATTGTGTGTTTACTGAGCAACGAGTGGCCGAAGATCATCGATGGCATGCTGTGGGGCGACCCGATTTCCATCGGCGCGCTGGCGGCCTGTCTGCTGGCACCGCTGTTCGGTTTAGCGATTCTACGCGGGCGCCCGGCATTCGGTGTGTGGCCGATGCGGCGTTGGGCGTACCTGATTTATCCGGTGCATTTTTTGCTGCTGTTTGGGCTGCGGCAGATCATCGAATGACGGCGATGTGGCGCACATGATCGTTCCCACGCTCTGCGTGGGAATGCATCCGCTGACGCTCCGCGTCACAGCGATGGACGCAGAGCGTCTGGGGCGGCATTCCCACGCGGAGCGCGGGAACGATCATCTGTCGAAACTCAGGGATTCAGTGGGACCGGCTCCAGCCGGGAAGAGGCCCGAGAGAGCACCCTCAATTTCGCGGCGTGACCCCCGACGCCTTCCCGGCTAAAGCCGGTCCTACTAATGGTCGTTCGTAGCCGAATTCGCTCTAGACAAACCGCCATCCCCGCCCGTATCTTCCGCCTCAGGCCACCGCAGTGGCCAGCGTCGCTCGGACGGTTCCGGGCGCTTACGTCTTCAGAGGTTTCCATGGCAGACCAAGGTTCGCCGCGCCGTTTCGCGCGCATCGATCGACTCCCCCCTTACGTGTTCAACATCACCGCCGAGCTGAAAATGGCTGCGCGTCGTCGTGGTGAGGACATTATCGACCTGAGCATGGGCAACCCCGATGGCGCAACGCCGCCGCATATCGTCGAGAAACTGGTCACCGTCGCCCAACGTGAAGACACTCACGGCTACTCGACTTCGCGTGGCATCCCGCGTCTGCGTCGGGCGATTTCCAGCTGGTACAAAAAACGCTACGACGTCGACATCGATCCCGAAGACGAAGCCATCGTCACCATCGGCTCCAAGGAAGGGCTGGCGCATCTGATGCTCGCCACGCTGGATCAGGGCGACACCGTTCTGGTGCCGAACCCCAGTTACCCGATTCACATCTATGGCGCCGTGATCGCCGGGGCCCAGGTGCGCTCCGTGCCGTTGGTGCCGGGTGTGGACTTCTTCGCCGAGCTGGAGAAGGCGATTCGCGGCTCGATCCCGAAACCGAAGATGATGATTCTGGGTTTCCCGTCCAACCCGACCGCTCAATGCGTCGAGCTGGATTTCTTCGAGCGCGTCGTTGCCCTTGCCAAGCAGTACGACGTGCTGGTGGTTCACGACCTGGCCTACGCCGATATCGTGTACGACGGCTGGAAAGCCCCGTCGATCATGCAGGTCCCCGGCGCCAAGGACATCGCGGTGGAGTTTTTCACTCTTTCCAAGAGCTACAACATGGCAGGCTGGCGGATCGGCTTCATGGTCGGCAACCCAGAGCTGGTCAACGCCCTGGCGCGGATCAAGAGCTACCACGACTACGGCACGTTCACGCCGTTGCAAGTAGCGGCCATCGCAGCGCTGGAAGGTGATCAACAGTGTGTGCTCGACATCGCCGAACAGTATCGCCAGCGCCGTAACGTGCTGGTTAAAGGCCTGCACGAACTGGGCTGGATGGTCGAAAACCCGAAAGCCTCGATGTATGTCTGGGCCAAGATTCCCGAGGCTTACGCGCACCTGGGTTCGCTGGAATTCGCGAAGAAACTGCTGGCCGAAGCCAAAGTCTGCGTGTCGCCTGGTGTCGGTTTTGGTGAATACGGCGACGACCACGTGCGCTTTGCCCTGATCGAGAACCAGGACCGGATTCGTCAGGCCGTGCGGGGTATTCGCAGCATGTTCCGGGCTGACGGATTGATTACGCAAAAAACCTGAATGTCGTCACTCATTTGCCGAGGTCATGACGGGACCTCGGCACATCCGGCAGCGGCATATGCTTGAAGATCGGTGATGACGGCAATTCGGGATGAGTGGTGATGCCATATACGACCGACAGCTCGTTGGAACCGCTCGCTACATAGTAATCACCGGGCGCGGCACATCGAATGGCTTCGGGTTCCGTGACCGTTTTTGAGTAGCTACGCCCTTCAACCGTGCGGATGTTGACCGACACTTGGCGGTCTTCAGACACTCTGAAAGTTCTGTCCATCACGATGTCTTCTTCAGAGGGACTTACATAGAAAGTCGAGCCTTTGGGAAGAGACAGCGCCAAGTCGGACTCGACGGCCTGCGGTGCCGCGATGGGTGGTATTTCCCACAGATAGATATCGGCGACCACCTCTGCGTCCGGATAGGAAATGATCTTGAGGATGACCGAATAGAAACCGCCCTCCTGATGAACGATGTCTTGGGAGGTCGCATAAAGCCTGGCGTCGCCCACTGAAACGGTGGTGGAAAGAATTTCGTCCGAATCCTCGGCGTATACGGCAATCAGCGCCTCAAGCGTGTTCAGTTCTCGAATAATCCTCAGCTTGACCGAGCCTTCAATATCCACCGTATGAAACACGCCCTGAGTCAGAAAGAGCAGCGGCTCCGTAGCGGGCCCCTGCCGCCTGACGGATTTAGCCCTCAGAGTTTTCCATAGCTGAGGAGTGAGGGTATGCGACCTTGCGATTGTGCCCATGATCATTCCCTTGATTGAGTAACTGGTATTCCGTTGGCCCAAAAGTAAACCCGTCACTGCTATTTGAATACTGTCATTGTTGACAGTGGTCATGCCCGCTGGTCTGGGGCGTTGCGGTGTGCCGATGATTCGCGGGGCGCTCGGGACCGACGGTCTGCTGCCCGCAGAATCGAGCAAATCCTGCCCCCCATCATCCCATGTCGTAAACGCGCCTTTGTGTGGCGTGCGTAGGCATCTGGGCTGTCAGCGTCAGCCATACCATCGTGGCCAAAGGGCAGCTCTAGGCCCTGTCGATCATTCAGGCGCCGCGCCGCCGCTGGGAGAACCGCGATGTTCAGCAAGCAAGACCAGATCCAGGGTTATGACGATGCACTGATGGCTGCGATCAATGCCGAGGAGCAGCGTCAGGAAGACCACATCGAGCTGATCGCCTCGGAGAACTACACCAGCCAGCGTGTGATGCAGGCCCAGGGCTGCGGCCTGACCAACAAATACGCCGAGGGTTATCCCGGCAAGCGTTACTACGGCGGCTGCGAGCACGTCGACAAGGTTGAGCAACTGGCGATCGATCGCGCCAAGCTGCTGTTTGGCGCCGACTACGCCAACGTCCAGCCGCATTCCGGTTCGTCGGCCAACAGCGCGGTTTATCTGGCGCTACTGCAAGCCGGCGACACGTTGCTGGGCATGAGCCTGGCCCACGGCGGTCACCTGACCCACGGCGCCAAAGTGTCGTCCTCGGGCAAGCTGTACAACGCCGTTCAATACGGCATCGACGTTGCCACCGGCCTGATCGATTACGACGAAGTCGAGCGACTGGCCGTCGAGCACAAGCCGAAGATGATCGTTGCCGGTTTCTCGGCCTACTCCAAAACCCTGGATTTCCCGCGCTTCCGCGAGATCGCCGACAAAGTGGGCGCGCTGCTGTTCGTCGACATGGCCCACGTGGCCGGTCTGGTCGCCGCCGGTCTGTACCCGAACCCGCTCCCGTACGCCGATGTGGTTACCACCACCACCCACAAAACCCTGCGCGGTCCGCGTGGCGGTTTGATCCTGGCCAAAGCCAACGAAGAGATCGAAAAGAAGCTCAATTCCGCTGTGTTTCCGGGTGCCCAGGGTGGCCCATTGATGCACGTGATTGCCGGCAAGGCCGTGTGCTTCAAGGAAGCCATGGAACCCGGTTTTAAGGCCTATCAACAGCAAGTGATCGATAACGCTCAGGCCATGGCGCAAGTGTTCATCGATCGCGGCTACGACGTAGTGTCGGGCGGGACCGATAACCATCTGTTCCTCGTCAGCCTGATTCGTCAGGGCCTGACCGGGAAAGATGCCGATGCGGCCCTCGGTCGCTCGCACATCACCGTCAACAAGAACGCCGTGCCGAACGATCCGCAGTCGCCGTTCGTGACGTCGGGCCTGCGCATCGGGACCCCCGCCGTGACCACGCGCGGTTTCAAAGTTACCCAGTGCACCACGCTGGCAGGCTGGATCTGCGACATTCTCGACAACCTCGGCGACGCCGATGTCGAGGCCAATGTTGCCGGGCAGGTCTCCGCGCTGTGCGCCGATTTCCCGGTTTACCGCTGAGTCAGGAGTCGCACCATGCAGCATTACTCGGGCTTCGGCCTCTTCAAACACTCCCTCAGCCACCACGAAAACTGGCAGCGCATGTGGCGCACGCCGACCCCGAAAAAGGTCTATGACGTCGTGATTGTGGGCGGCGGCGGACACGGTCTGGCGACGGCCTACTACCTCGCAAAAGAGCACGGCATCACTAACGTGGCCGTGGTCGAAAAAGGCTGGCTGGGCGGCGGCAACACCGCGCGCAACACCACCATCGTGCGTTCCAATTACCTGTGGGACGAGTCTGCGCACTTGTACGAACACGCGATGAAACTGTGGGAAGGCCTGTCCCAGGACATCAACTACAACGTCATGTTCTCCCAGCGCGGCGTGTACAACCTGTGCCACACCCTGCAGGACATGCGTGACTCCGAGCGCCGCGTCAGCGCCAACCGTCTCAACGGCGTCGACGGCGAGCTGCTCAACGGCAAGCAAGTGGCTGAAGAAATTCCGTACCTCGACTGCTCGAAAAATACCCGTTACCCGATCATTGGCGCCACCGTGCAACGTCGCGGCGGTGTGGCGCGTCACGACGCCGTGGCCTGGGGCTATGCCCGCGCCGCCGATGCGTTGGGCGTGGACCTGATCCAACAGACCGAAGTGACCGGCTTTCGCAAGGAAAACGGTGTGTGCATCGGCGTCGAAACCAACAAGGGCTTTATCGGTGCCAAGCGCGTCGGTGTAGTGACTGCCGGTAACTCCGGCCACATGGCCAAGCTCGCAGGGTTCCGTCTGCCGGTCGAATCTCATCCGTTGCAAGCGCTCGTATCGGAGCCGATCAAGCCCATCATCGACAGCGTGATCATGTCCAATGCCGTTCACGGTTACATCAGCCAGTCCGACAAAGGCGATCTGGTGATTGGTGCCGGCATCGACAGCTGGATCGGCTATGGCCAGCGCGGCTCGTACCCGGTGATCGAGCACACCATTCAAGCAATCGTCGAAATGTTCCCGGTGCTGTCGCGGGTGCGCATGAACCGCCAGTGGGGCGGCATCGTCGACACCACGCCGGACGCCTGCCCGATCATTTCCAAGACGCCGGTGCCGAACATGTTCTTCAACTGCGGTTGGGGCACCGGTGGCTTCAAGGCGACGCCGGGCTCGGGCAACGTGTTTGCTGCAAGCCTGGCGAAAGGCGAAATGCACCCGCTGGCCAAACCCTTCTCAATCGACCGGTTCCACAACGGCGCATTGATCGATGAACACGGCGCTGCAGCCGTAGCCCACTAGCAGAGGACTTTCCCATGTTGCATATCTTCTGTCCTCACTGTGGCGAACTGCGCTCCGAAGAGGAATTCCATGTCTCCGGTCAGGCCCATATCCCGCGTCCGCTGGACCCGGCGGCCTGCACCGACGAAGAGTGGGGCGACTACATGTTTTTCCGCGACAACCCGCGCGGTTTGCACCACGAGTTGTGGATTCACGCGGCGGGTTGCCGGCAGTACTTCAACACCACGCGTGACACCGTGACCTACGAAATTCTAGAAACCTATCCGATCGGCACGCAGCCTCAGTTCGTCAATCCTGCGCCTGCGATCAGAAAGGGGGATCAGGTATGAGCCAGTCCAATCGCCTGCCCAACGGCGGCCGCATCGATCGCAGCAAGGTCCTGAATTTCAATTTCAATGGCCAGACCTATCAGGGCTTTGAAGGCGACACCCTGGCCGCCGCCTTGCTCGCCAACGGCGTCGACATTATCGGCCGCAGCTTTAAGTATTCGCGTCCTCGCGGCATCTTTGCGGCAGGTTCCGAAGAGCCAAATGCCGTGCTGCAGATCGGCGCCACCGAAGCCACGCAGATCCCCAACGTGCGCGCCACGCAACAGGCGCTTTATTCGGGACTCGTTGCGACCAGCACCAATGGCTGGCCGAGCGTGAACACCGACATGATGGGCATTCTCGGCAAGGTCGGCGGCAAGCTGATGCCGCCGGGCTTCTACTACAAAACCTTCATGTACCCGCAGTCGTTCTGGATGACTTACGAGAAGTACATCCGTAAAGCAGCAGGTCTCGGGCGTTCGCCGACCGAGCTGGATCCGGACACCTACGACAACATGAACCAGCACTGCGACGTGCTGGTGGTCGGCGCCGGGCCTGCAGGTCTGGCCGCTGCACTGGCCGCTGCGCGCAGCGGTGCTCGGGTCATCCTGGCAGACGAGCAGGAAGAATTCGGCGGCAGCCTGCTGGACAGCCGCGAAAGTCTGGACGGCAAACCGGCGGCGGAATGGGTGGCGACGGTGGTGGCCGAACTCAAAGGCCTGCCCAACGTCACCCTGCTGCCGCGCGCCACGGTGAACGGCTACCACGACCACAACTTCCTGACCATTCACGAGCGGCTGACCGATCATCTGGGCGACCGCGCACCGATCGGCCAGGTACGTCAGCGCATGCACCGGGTTCGCGCCAAGCGCGTGGTGCTGGCGAGCGGCACCCACGAGCGTCCGCTGGTTTACGGCAACAATGATGTGCCGGGCAACATGCTGGCCGGCGCGGTTTCCACTTACGTGCGCCGTTATGGTGTGGCGCCGGGCAAGAAACTGGTGCTGTCGACCAACAACGATTACGCCTATCGCGTGGCGCTGGACTGGCTCGACGCTGGCCTGCAGGTGGTCGCCGTCGCCGATGCGCGTCACAACCCGCGCGGTGCGTTGGTGGAAGAGGCCCGCGCCAAAGGCATTCGTATCCTGACCGGCAGCGCCGTGGTGGAAGCCCGTGGCAGCAAGCGCGTAAGTGCTGCCCGCGTGGCCGCCATCGACGTCAAAGCCCACAAGGTCGCCAGCCCGGGCGAATGGCTCGACTGCGATCTGGTCGCCAGCTCCGGTGGCTACAGCCCGATCGTTCACTTGGCCTCGCACTTGGGCGGCAAGCCGGTCTGGCGCGAAGACATTCTCGGTTTCGTGCCGGGTGAAGCGCCGCAGAAACGTGTCTGCGTCGGCGGTGTGAATGGCGTTTACGCCCTCGGCGACTCGCTGGCCGACGGTTTTGAAGGGGGTGTTCGTGCAGCCAGCGAAGCCGGTTTCCAACCGGTCGAAGGCGTACTGCCGAAAGCGCTGAGTCGTGTGGAAGAACCAACACTGGCGCTGTTTCAAGTCCCGCACGAAAAGGGCACAGCCCGCGCGCCGAAGCAATTCGTCGACCTGCAGAACGATGTCACCGCAGCGGCCATCGAACTGGCGACCCGCGAGGGCTTTGAGTCCGTCGAGCACGTCAAACGCTACACCGCGCTGGGTTTCGGTACCGATCAGGGCAAGCTCGGCAACGTCAACGGCCTGGCCATCGCGGCCCGCTCGCTGAACGTATCGATCCCGGAAATGGGCACCACCATGTTCCGCCCGAACTACACGCCGGTGACCTTCGGCGCCATTGCCGGCCGTCACTGCGGTCACGTCTTCGAGCCTGTGCGCTTCACCGCGCTCCATGCGTGGCACGTGAAGAACGGCGCCGAATTCGAGGATGTCGGGCAGTGGAAGCGTCCGTGGTATTTCCCCAAAGCCGGTGAAGATATCCACGCCGCCGTGCGCCGGGAATGCAAGGCCGTGCGCGACAGCGTCGGTCTGCTGGACGCATCGACGCTGGGCAAGATCGACATTCAAGGCCCGGATGCCCGGGAGTTTCTGAACCGCATCTACACCAACGCCTGGACCAAGCTCGATGTGGGCAAAGCGCGTTACGGCCTGATGTGCAAGGAAGACGGCATGGTCTTCGACGACGGCGTGACCGCCTGCATCGCCGACAACCACTTCATCATGACCACCACGACCGGTGGCGCTGCACGCGTGCTGCAGTGGCTGGAAATCTATCAACAGACGGAATGGCCGGACCTGAAGGTGTACTTCACGTCTGTCACCGACCACTACGCGACCCTGACGTTGTCGGGTCCGAACAGCCGCAAGCTGCTCAGCGAAGTGACCGACATCGACCTGGGCCGTGAAGCGTTTCCGTTCATGACCTGGAAAGAAGGTCTGGTCGGCGGTGTGCCGGCGCGGGTGTTCCGGATTTCGTTTACCGGTGAGCTTTCCTACGAAGTGAACATCCAGGCCGACTACGCCATGGGCGTTCTGGAAAAAATCGCCGAAGCCGGCAAGCAGTACAACCTGACCCCGTACGGCACTGAAACCATGCACGTCCTGCGGGCCGAGAAGGGCTTCATCATCGTCGGCCAGGACACCGACGGCTCTATGACCCCGGACGATCTGAACATGGGTTGGTGTGTGGGCCGCACCAAGCCTTTCTCGTGGATCGGCCAGCGCGGCATGAACCGTGAGGACTGCGTGCGGGAAGATCGCAAGCAGCTTGTAGGCCTGAAACCGGTTGATCCGAACCAGTGGCTGCCGGAAGGCGCGCAACTGGTGTTCGATCCGAAGCAGTCGATCCCGATGAAGATGGTGGGCCACGTGACGTCGAGTTATGCGGCCAACTCGCTGGGCTATTCGTTCGCCATGGGCGTTGTGAAGGGCGGGCTGAAGCGCATGGGCGAGCGGGTGTTTGCGCCGCTGGCGGATGGGTCGGTGATCGAGGCGGAGATTGTGTCCTCGGTGTTCTTCGATCCGAAGGGTGATCAGCAGAACGTGGAGTGATTTCCCTGCAGTGCACGGCTTCCTGTGTAGGAGCGTGGCTTGTCCCGCGATGCGATTAACACGTCGCTATCGCGGTGACTCGCAGACTGCTATCGCGGGACAAGCCACGCTCCTACAAGGTTCGCGTTCACTGAAACAACAGAATTCAACACAGGTGCTCTATGACCACAGCCAACGTTTACCAACAGCGGCCAACGACCGAGGCCAAAGCCGAGTCGCCGCTGTTTCATGCTGACCTTAAAAGCCTGATCGGCAAGGGCCGCAGCAATCCGGGCGTCGTGCTGCGGGAGAAAAAACTGCTTGGTCACCTGACCATCCGTGGCAATGGCCACGATCCGGCGTTCGCGGCGGGCGTGCATAAGGCATTGGGCATGGAGTTGCCGGGTGCGCTGGCGCTGGTGTCCAGCGGTGACAGTTCGATCCAGTGGCTTGGCCCGGATGAGTGGCTGCTGATCGTGCCGACCGGTGAAGAATTCGCCGTCGAGCAGAAGCTGCGTGAAGCGCTCGCCGGTTTGCACATCGCTGTCGTCAACGTCAGCGGCGGGCAATCGCTGCTGGAGCTGACCGGCCCGAAAGTCCGGGAAGTGCTGATGAAATCCACCAGCTACGACGTACACCCGAACAACTTCCCGGTAGGCAAGGCCATCGGCACCGTGTTCGCCAAATCGCAGTTGGTGATCCGCCGTACCGGCGAAGAAACCTGGGAACTGGTCATCCGCCGCAGCTTCGCCGATTACTGGTGGCTGTGGTTGCAGGATGCGAGCGCGGAATATGGGTTGAGCGTCGCAGCCTGATACCGGATTGATCGTTCCCACGCTCCGCGTGGTAACGCCTCCCGCGACGCTCCGCGTCACTCGACATTGGACGCGGAGCGTCCTGAACTGCATTCCCACGCAGAGCGTGGGAACGATCAAGGAATACCTATGAGCCGCGCCCCCGATACCTGGATTCTGACCGCCGACTGCCCCAGCGTGCTGGGCACGGTGGACGCGGTGACGCGTTATCTCTTCGAGCAGGGCTGTTACGTCACCGAACACCATTCGTTCGATGACCGGCTGTCCAGCCGCTTTTTCATCCGCGTCGAGTTCCGCCAGCCTGAGGGATTTGACGTCGCGTCTTTCCGGGCAGGCCTGGCCGAGCGCGGCGAATCGTTCGGCATGATCTTCGAGCTCACCGCCCCGAACTACCGCCCGAAAGTGGTGATCATGGTGTCCAAGGCCGACCACTGCCTTAACGATCTGCTCTACCGCCAGCGCATCAATCAGCTGTCCATGGACGTGGTCGCCGTCGTTTCCAATCACCCGGACCTCGAACCGCTGGCGCGCTGGCACGACATTCCCTACTACCATTTCCCCCTCGACCCCAACGACAAACCGGCCCAGGAAGCCAGGGTGATGAAGGTGATCGAAGACACCGGCGCCGAACTGGTGGTGCTTGCCCGCTACATGCAGGTGCTGTCGCCGGAGCTGTGTCGCAAGCTCGACGGCAAGGCGATCAACATTCATCACTCGCTGCTGCCGGGTTTCAAAGGCGCCAAGCCGTATCACCAGGCCTACAACAAGGGCGTGAAACTGGTCGGCGCGACAGCGCATTACATCAACAACGACCTGGATGAAGGGCCGATCATCGCCCAGGGCGTGGAAGTGGTAGACCACAGTCACTACCCTGAAGACCTGATCGCCAAGGGCCGCGACATCGAAGGCCTGACCCTGGCGCGTGCAGTGGGTTACCACATCGAGCGACGTGTGTTTCTCAATGCCAACAGGACGGTGGTGCTGTAGGGGGTAGTTGCAAGCTTTAAGCTTCAAGCCGCAAGAGAAGGCGGCGTGCGCACTTCTTGCGGCTTGTAGCTTGCCGCTCGAAACCCGATCCACTCTCTTCTACAACAACAAATAAAGAGGTGACATGTATGTCTGGTAATCGTGGTGTGGTGTATCTCGGCGCAGGCAAGGTCGAAGTACGGAAAATCGACTATCCCAAAATGCAGGACCCGCGCGGCAAGAAGATCGAGCACGGGGTGATCTTGCGCGTGGTATCCACCAACATTTGTGGCTCCGATCAACACATGGTGCGTGGCCGAACGACCGCCCAGGTCGGCCTCGTACTGGGGCACGAAATCACCGGTGAAGTGATCGAGAAGGGCAGCGACGTCGAAAACCTCAAGATCGGCGATCTGGTGTCCGTGCCGTTCAACGTCGCCTGCGGCCGTTGCCGCTCCTGCAAAGAGCAACACACCGGCGTTTGCCTGACCGTTAACCCGGCCCGCGCCGGCGGTGCCTACGGTTATGTCGACATGGGCGACTGGACCGGCGGCCAGGCCGAATACGTGCTCGTGCCCTACGCTGACTTCAACCTGCTCAAACTTCCTGATCGCGACAAAGCCATGTCGAAGATCCGCGACCTGACCTGCCTTTCCGACATCCTGCCAACCGGTTATCACGGAGCGGTCACTGCCGGTGTGGGTCCGGGCAGCTCGGTGTACATCGCCGGTGCCGGTCCCGTGGGGCTTGCCGCTGCGGCGTCTGCCCGCTTGCTCGGCGCGGCAGTCGTTATCGTCGGTGACGTCAACCCGGTGCGTCTGGCGCATGCCAAAGCACAGGGTTTCGAAATCGCCGACCTGTCCAAAGACACCCCGCTGCACGAGCAGATCGCCGATCTGCTGGGCGAGCCTGAAGTGGACTGCGCCGTCGATGCCGTGGGTTTCGAAGCGCGCGGCCATGGACATGCGGGCGCCAAGGCCGAGGCACCGGCCACTGTACTCAACTCGCTGATGGGGGTGGTTCGCGTCGCCGGCAAGATTGGTATTCCAGGTCTTTACGTGACGGAAGACCCGGGCGCCGTGGACGCTGCCGCCAAGGTCGGCGCGCTGAGCATTCGTTTCGGTCTGGGCTGGGCAAAATCCCACAGCTTCCACACCGGGCAGACACCGGTCATGAAGTACAACCGCCAACTGATGCAGGCCATCATGTGGGACCGCATCAACATTGCCGACGTGGTGGGTGTGGAAGTGATCAGCCTCGACGACGCCCCGCGCGGTTACGGCGAATTCGATGCCGGGGTGCCGAAGAAATTCGTCATCGACCCACACAAACTGTTCAGCGCCGCATGATCCTCTGACCCTCACAAAAGGCGACCTTCGGGTCGCTTTTTTTATGCTTGACGTAGGGCTCTAGCCCGGCATTTGTAGGGCGTTTCTGAAAATGATAGCGGTGCGCTTGAATTCCATTCCCGCTTGTTTCAGCGGCCTTTTCTCCGTGCTATTTGTCCGGCCCGTTTTTCAGCTGGTGAGTCATGCATGTTTGTCTGGTGCGTCAGAACCTCGATTCATTTCCTCGTCGCAATGCCGCTCATTGTCTTGCCTGCCACGCTGACCAGCGCTCACCTGGTGCCTGTCACATCGGGCTGGGTATCGTCAGAAATGTTCTTTGAAAATCCGAACGCGTGTATCTGGGGCGGGGTTGCGCCGCCGCTGTGCGAGGCCGGATACCGCGCTGCGTATCGCCAACATGTGCGCGTCGCACCGACCTACCGCGAGCTGGCGGACTGCGAGGCCGACTTCACCCCGGGTGAGTGTTTCGCCGCCGATGTTTCCCGGCTCTGGTCGCCCTGGCTGTCCGGTTTCGCGATCATTACCCAGGTTCAGGTGAAATCCACCGGAGGTAGCCCCGACCCTCAGGTGCGCCTCTTCAGTGAACCGCTATATCGCGGTGCCGATCATCAGGGCGGTACGCGCTTGATCAGCCTGCGCGAGAAGCTTCACAACGGTGAGCATTTCGATAAGGCGTTCATTCGCCACCGGCTCCTGCAGGCGGGCTCGACGGCGGCGGATCAACGGCTGGCGCGGACCTTCGAGCCGCAGCGGTTGTTTTATGTCAGCAAACCCTGAGGCACTGCGTGGAACTTCCCTTCGAGGGGCGGTCCAACGCGTGTTTACCCGGCCATGCCGGTCTCCTGGCAAACGAGGTTGTTGCGATGAAAGTTTCACTGAGAAATGTACGTGGTGCTGCGCTGGCGAGCCTGATGGCGCTGGCTGCCACGCCGGTCTTCGCTTTCAATCTGAATGACGCGGCCAATGCTGTTTCCAACGCCACTGGCGGCCAGCAAAAGGCAACCGCCGCGCCTGAGGCCGCCGGGCTGTTGAACACGCTGGGCACACAATTGAACGTCACGCCGGAGCAAGCCGTGGGCGGGACCGGCGCCTTGTTGGGTCTGGCCAAGAACAAGCTCGCCGGCAATGACTATTCGCAACTGAGCAAATCGGTGCCAGGCCTCGATCAACTGGCCGGCACATCGGCCCTTGGCAGCCTGAGTGGTCTGGGCGGTCTGCTGGGCAACTCCGGAAGCAGCAACTCTGCCTTGGATAGTGCGCTGGGTAACGTGCAGAGCATGGGCGACGTGAACAAGGCCTTCAGCGCACTGGGCATGAACAGCAGCATGGTCAGCCAGTTCGTGCCGGTGATTCTGCAATACCTCGGTCAGCAAGGCGCCGGTGGTTCGGCGTTGCAGGCGTTGAGTGGCGTCTGGGGCGCCAAGTGATTTCACTTAATGAACACGGCTTTTGAGCGACACCCACCCTGTAGGAGCGCGCTTGCCCGCGAAAATAGGTACATCCGATGAAGCTCTGTCGTCAGAAATACCTTTCGCGGGCAAGCGCGCTCCTACAAGGGGCACGCGTCTGCCGGGTTATCCCGCAACTCGGCAATCCGTGCATCCTTCTCTTCCCACAGCCGGTTGACCCAGTCCTGCACGTACACGCGAAACGCCGGGTCATTTTCGTAATCGCCCTGCCACAGCGCGGGGTCGAGTTCGCGGGTCCTGATGTCAACGATCACCCGCGGCACTCGTCCTGATAGCAAGTCCCAAAATCCCGGGATGCGCTCGCTCGGATACACGACCGTCACATCGAGCACCGCGTCCAGTTGCTCACCCATCGCCGCCAGCACGAAGGCGACGCCGCCTGCCTTGGGCTTGAGCAAGTAACGGTAGGGTGAAGCCTGCTCGGCTTTTTTGGCCGGGGTGAAGCGTGTGCCTTCCAGATAATTCACCACGGTCACAGGCTGACGTTTGAATAGCTCGCATGCCTCGCGGGTGATCTCCAGATCCTTGCCTTTGAGCTCGGGATGTCTGGCCAGAAACGCCTTGGTGTAGCGCTTCATGAACGGGTAATCGAGTGCCCACCACGCCAGCCCCAGGAACGGCACCCAGATCAGCTCTTTCTTGAGGAAGAATTTGAAGAAGGGCGTCCGTCGATTCAACGCCTGCACCAGCGCCGGGATGTCTACCCACGACTGATGGTTACCGATGACCAGATAGGACGTATCGCCACGCAGGCCTTCGTCGCCGCGGATTTCCCATCGGGTCGGCAGGCAAATTTTGAAAATCAGCTTGTTGATTTCACACCAGGTCTCGGCGATCCACATCACTGCCGCCGAGCAGTTGTCGCGCATCTCGCTCTGGAACACCAACTTGAGCAGCGCAAAGACCATCAGTGGGCCGATCAGCACCAGCGTATTGAGCAGAAGCAGCAGCGTGACGGCAATTCCGGTGAGCAGGTGACGCATAAGGCACTCGCGGTCGACAGGGTGGCGCGCAATGATAAGCAGGCCGGGCGGTTGGCGCAAAATCCTGGCGATACCGACGAATGTTTCACGCCTTTGTCAGTAGGCTCCCTATGCTTGGCTCGCTTGGCCCTGAGCGCGAAGCCTGCCGCGAACCATCGGCAGAGTGACGGTCTAAACCGGGCACACGCCCCGCCCATTCATCACGAGGAATCAGATCCGTGAAATCCCTTCTGGCGCTTATGTCTTTGCTGGCGTTGCCTGTCATGGCTGCCGAACCGACGTTGTACGGTCGTTACGAATACATTCAGGTCTCGGAGATCGGCGAGACATTCAAAGCCAAGATGGACACCGGCGCGTTGACCGCATCGCTGTCGGCCAAGGACATCGAACTGTTCAAGCGCGATGGCGATGACTGGGTGCGTTTCCGTCTGGCGACCAAGGACGCCGACAGCAAAGTCTACGAGCACAAGGTGTCGCGCATCAGCCGGATCAAAGGCCGTTCCGAAGGCGACGATGACGAAGAGCCGGCCGATCCCACCAAGCGCCCGGTTGTCGATCTTGAGCTGTGCCTGGGCAACGTGAAACGCACCGTTGAGGTCAACCTCGTCGACCGCAGTCACTTCAACTATCCGTTGCTGATCGGCGCGAAGGCCCTGCGCGAATTCGGCGCGGCGGTTAACCCGGCCCGTCGTTATACGGCGGACAAGCCTGAGTGCTGATTGACGCGCGGGACTGATATCCGGCACCGTTCCGGCTTTACGCCACGTGCTCGGATGCCATGCCCCACATTCTCATTGTCGAAGACGAAGCCGCCATTGCCGATACCCTCATCTATGCCCTGCAGGGCGAGGGTTTCACCACCGCATGGCTAACGCTGGGACAGGCGGCGGTCGCCCTGCAACGCGAGACGCCCGCCGACCTGATCATCCTCGACATCGGCCTGCCCGATATCAGCGGCTTCGAAGCCTGCAAACAACTGCGTCGGTTTACCGAAGTGCCGGTGATGTTTCTGAGCGCCCGTGATGGTGAGATCGATCGCGTGGTGGGACTGGAAATAGGCGCGGATGACTACGTCGTCAAGCCGTTCAGCCCGCGTGAAGTCACTGCACGGGTCAAGGCGATCCTCAAACGAATCGCGCCTCGAGTCGACGCAACCTCCTCCAGCGGTCATTTTTCAGTTGATCCCGAGCGCGTGCTGATCAGCTATCGCGGCCAGCCCATGAGCCTGACGCGACACGAGTTTCGCCTTCTGCACTGCCTGCTGGAGCAACCCCGACGGGTGTTTAGCCGAGAGCAGTTACTCGATGCGGTCGGCGTTGCCAGCGATGCCGGCTACGAGCGCAGCATCGACAGCCATATCAAAAGCGTCCGCGCCAAGTTGCGGGCGATCGTGGCCGAGGCCGAGCCGATTCAGACCCATCGCGGTCTCGGCTACAGCTACAGCCCGGATCACAGCTGATGCGGCTGGGCCTGCGGATTTTTCTGGTCTATGCGCTGTTCATTGGCCTGACGGGGTATTTCGTCCTCAACACGGTGATGAAAGAGGTGCGCCCTGGCGTTCGGCAATCCACTGAAGAAACGTTGGTGGACACCGCGAACCTTCTTGCCGAGGTGCTGCAGGCCGACGTTAGAGCGGGCACCTTGAGCCAGAGCCGCTTTCCGCAAGTGCTCACGGCCTATGGGTTGCGACAGCCGGACGCGAAGATCTGGGGCATGCCAAAGAATCAGGTCAATAACCGCGTGTATGTGACCGACGCCCACGGCATTGTTTTGCTCGACTCCAGTGGCGAGGCCGTGGGGCAGGATTATTCACGCTGGAATGATGTTTTTCTTACCTTGCGTGGCCAATATGGCGCGCGCTCAACCCGCAGCGATCCTCAGGACCCTAACTCATCGGTCATGCACGTTGGCGCGCCGATTCGCGACGGTGACCGCATCATTGGTGTCGTGACCGTGGCCAAACCCAATAGCTCGCTGCAGCCTTACGTGGACCGGACAGAGCGGCGTCTGCTGTATTACGGCGCGGGGCTGATCGTCCTGGGATTGATGTTCGCTGCGTTGCTGTCGTGGTGGGTGAGCAGTGCGCTGCGTCGATTGACCGAATACGCCCAGGCCGTGAGCGAAGGGCGCCGCGTCGAGCTGCCCCGTTATCGAGGCGGTGAGCTGGCGCAGTTGTCTGCAGCCGTCGAGCACATGCGCACACAGCTGGAAGGCAAGGACTACGTCGAGCGCTATGTGCACACCCTGACCCATGAATTGAAGAGCCCGCTCGCCGCGATTCGCGGTGCTGCCGAGCTGTTGCAGGGCGACATGCCCGCCGATCAGCGGCAGCGCTTCGTCAGCAACATCGATAACGAAAGCGCGCGCGTCCAGCAGTTGATCGAACGGCTGCTGAATCTGGCCATGGTCGAACAGCGCCAAGGACTGGAAGAGCGCGTCCTGGCGCCACTTGCCGGGCTCATCGAGGACACGCTGGCGGCGCAGGCCGCGCGCATCGAGCGCAAGGGTTTGATCGTCGAACGGCTGATTACGGCTGAGCTGTTTGTGACCGGGGAGCGCTTTCTGTTGCGCCAGGCGTTCTCCAATTTGCTCGACAACGCGCTGGACTTCACGCCAGACGGAGGCACGTTGCGCTTCAGCGCCGAGCGGGACAGCGAGCGCGTGAAGGTGCTGTTTTTCAACAGCGCCGACCCCATTCCCGAGTACGCGCTGCCTCGCCTGAGTGAGCGCTTCTATTCCCTGCCCCGGCCCGACAGTGGCCGCAAGAGCACTGGTCTTGGGCTCAACTTCGTTGAAGAAGTGATGCAGTTGCATGGTGGGGAAATGCAGATACGGAATGTTGCAGGCGGGGTGATGGTGGTGTTGCAGCTGCGCGTATCGCTGCGATAAAACAAGCCGGCCCGTTAACGTTGTAGATCTGGAGGGGCAAGGGTTTCATCGCCCGAAACACTCCACACAATCTCCACACTTCCCCCACGATGGCTCCACACAGACTTTTCAGAATCTCCCCATTAAAACCGGGAGAATTCGATGAACAAGGGCATGTCGTTTTACAAGGTGGGAATGATCGGTCTGTTGATACTGGCGCTGATGATCCCGTTGATGATGATCAATGGCCTCATCCAGGATCGACAGAGCAGGCGCGACGAAGTGGTCGAAGACATCGCGCGCAGCTCCAGCTACAGCCAGCACATCAGCGGGCCGCTATTGATCGTGCCGTATCGCAAGTTGACCCGGATCTGGAAGCTCAATGCGGAGTCTCGTGAGCGATATCAGGAAACGGTTGAGGAAAAGGGCCGCTTGTATTTCCTTCCCGAGCGCTTTGAACTGGACGGCAAGGTCCAGACCGAAGTGCGTTCGCGCGGCATTTACGAGGCTCGTCTTTATCACGCTGATAACACGCTAAGCGGCCAGTTTGTGCTGCCCGAGCACTTTGGCCTGGGCAATGATTTCGACGACTACCGGTTCGACGCACCGTTTCTGGCTGTCGGCATTACAGATGTTCGTGGCATCGAAAGTGCGCTGAAGCTCGATCTCGATGGCGAGCAACTGGACTTCGTTCCAGGTACCGACGTCGCGCTGTTGGGGGAGGGCGTCAGCGTCGTGCTGCCGCTGGAAACCGGCGTCGAGCAGAAGCGCCTGAATTTCGCGTTCGATCTTCGTCTGCAGGGCACTGGAAAGTTGCAGATCACCCCGGTGGGCAAATCGAGTGTTGTACGGGTGTCGGCTGACTGGCCGCATCCCAGCTTCATCGGCAACTACCTGCCCGCCAGTCGCGACGTTTCCGAGCAAGGCTTCACCGCCAATTGGCAGACTTCTTTCTTCTCCACCAATCTGCAGGAAATTCTCAACCGCTGTTCATCCAGCGAAGTGTGTACCGAGTTCGCCGGTCGCAGTTTCGGCGTGAGCTTCATATCGCCAGTCGACCAGTACCTCAAGAGCGATCGCTCGATCAAATATGCGCTGCTCTTCATCACGCTCACGTTCGCGGGCTTCCTGCTGTTCGAAGTACTCAAAGGGCTGGCGGTCCACCCAGTGCAATACGCTCTGGTCGGTGCGTCGCTGGCGTTGTTCTATCTGCTGTTGTTGTCGCTGTCCGAACACCTGGGCTTCACGCTCGCGTACCTGGTGTCGGCCAGTGCTTGTGTGGCGCTGATCGGGTTCTACGTCTGCCATGTGCTTGGCAGCGTTCGTCACGGAATGGCTTTCGGCGTGGCGCTGGGAATCCTGTATGCATTGCTTTACGGCCTGCTCGGTGCCGAAGACTACGCCTTGCTGATGGGGGCGTTGCTGCTGTTCGGTGTCCTCGGCGTGTTCATGGTGCTGACGCGCAAACTGGACTGGTATGCCCTCGCGCAACGTCCCGCAAAACCTGCCGCGTTGGTGGTCGAGGTGAGTCATGAGTAGTTGGGTGGGACTGCGTGAAGACCAGCAGATCGGGCACGGGCTTGCAGTGGAGATAGCGAACTGGCTGCGGACTGACGAAGGCCGATTCCCTCGCGGTCCGACAGCGCGGCCCTCACCGAGGCGGATCGATCCGCGGCGCGCGAATGAATCCGACTTCGTTGATATCTGTGATTTGAAAGCAATCAGGCGGGCGGCTGTGTCTCCAGCATCGACGGCCGCTGACTGACTTCGTAATACCAGTTCGCCAGTCGCGGGTAGCTGCTGCGCCAGCCCAGATTCGGTTGGCGAAAATCCAGATAGCCCAGCGCACAGGCCACGCTGATCGACGCGACGTCGAAGTGCGTACTCAATTCAGTGACGGCTTCGGCTTCGAAGTAGGCCAGCGTGCGAGCGATTTTTTCCTGCTGGGCGTCGAGCCATTCCGACCAGTGTTTTTCCTCGGGCCGCAGGAAGGTCTCGTAACGGATGAGCAGCGCAGCGTCCATAAGGGCATCGGCCAGCGACGCAAGCGTCAACCGCCGCCAGCGCGCCGAGCCTTCTTTGGGAATGAGGGGGTTGCCGACATGCTGTTGATCCAGGTATTCGAGAATCACCCGGCTGTCATGGATCACGTTGTCGTCGGCCAGACGCAGCGCCGGAATCTTCCCGCACGGATTGTCGCGACAGACTTCAACGTCGGGGCTGACAGGGGTAAGCGCTACTGCTTTCAGACTCACCCGGTTTGACTGTCCGGTTTCATGAAGCAAGATCATCACCTTGCGCGCGAAGGGCGAAGCGGCGTTGTAATACAGCGTCATGCTGGGCGCAGACATGGACATTCCTCTGATCGGCCTGGCCCTCCAGACTAGTGAGGGCAAGGACGCTGCGCAATATCCCCATGGGTTGCCGGGCCGATTTACGACAGCCCGGACCTGAATGTCAGACCGTCGGGACCCCATCTGCCGAGTCAGCCGATGCACTTCCGGATTGCGCCGAAGGTGTGCCGGTCAACAGCGGCTTGGCAACAAACCAGATGATGGTGGCGGCGATGAGATCGAAAGCCGCCAGCGCCACGAACAGTGGGCTGTAGCCTACTTTGGTGACCATGATCCCGAGCACCAGCGTGAACAGCGCCGCGCCCAGAAACCCGAACATGCCACCGAGGCCCGTTGCGGTGCCCACTTCGTTCTTGCCGAAGGAGTCCGATGTGATTGCGTATAAGGCGCCCGACAGCGTCTGGTGCGCAAAGCCGCCGGCGCACAGTAGCGCGATCGCGACATAAGGGCTGTCCACCAGACCGATGCAGCCAGGGCCGATCATGCACAGCGAGCCCAACACCATCACCATCTTGCGCGACGTCAGCAGCGACACGTTGAAGTGCTTGTAGAAAAACGGGCTCAGGTAACCGCCCAACACGCAGCCGATGTCGGCGGCAAGAAACGGCAGCCAGGCAAACATCGCGATTTCCTTGATGTTCATGTGGCGTTCGGTCATCAGGTAAAGCGGAATCCAGGCGTTGAACGTCTGCCAGGCCGGCTCCGACAGCATGCGTGCCGAAGCGATCGCATAGAAATTACGGGTGCCGACGATCTTCTTCCAGCTGGCGTGCTTGGTCGGCGCGTCCTTCAGGTGGGATTCCTGACCGGCAAGAATGTAATCGCGCTCCTCGTCACCCAGCAAACGCTGATTGCGCGGGTGCTTGTACAAGAACATCCAGCCCGCGCTCCACAGCAGGCCCAAGCCGCCGACGATGATGAACGCGATCTGCCAGCCGCTGTGCAGGATCGCCCAGACCACGAGGGGAGGGGCCAGCAACGCACCGATCGAAGAACCGATGTTGAACCAGCCGATAGCGACGGAGCGCTCTTTGGCCGGAAACCATTCAGTGGTCGCTTTGATCGCTGCAGGAAACCCCGCCGCTTCAGTGATGCCCAGCAAGCTGCGCAGGAACGCCAGACTCTGCCAACCGGTGGCCATGGCCGCCGATGCGCACGCCACAGACCAGGCGATGGCAAACACTGCAAAGCCGATCTTGGTGCCGATGGCGTCGATCACATAGCCGGCAACCGGCTGCATGAAGGCATAGCCCATCTGCCACGCGATGACGACGTGCGAGTACTGTTCGGTGGAAATGTTCAGCTCGCTCATCATGGTGGGAGCGGCGACGGAGAGGGTGTTGCGCGCGAGATAGTTGACGATCAGGCCGCCGGTTATCAGCGCGACCATCCACCAACGGATGCCTTTGATTTTCATCGAGTCCACTCTGAGTATTGTTTTTATTTGGCGGCGATCGTTATACGTCGTCGTACGACTGGATTTAGTCAAAAGCACGATTTCTTGTCAATTGAAATACCGCTAAGGGCTCATTATATTTCTTAATGTAACGGCCTTGTCACGGTAGGGATTGGCTCGGGGCCGCAGAGTGAGCGATTTTGGGGCGATTTTGGGAGGATTAGGCTTGTGGGCGGTATGTGGCGCTGAGGGGAAGAATACCAACAAGTCGTATGATGACAAGAACGGCGGAAAGTCCTTGCCCCGCGCGAGGAGGAGCGTGGGACAAGCCAGTTGGCTGGTGAGGCAATGCGGTTCGCTACTTTGGCTCTTCGTCACGCCACCAGCTGTAGATCACTAGGTCTACTCCGAGATAGAAAATGCCAAATAACAGTGTTTCGTAATCCAGGAAGTACGCATCTCGTACTTCCTCCATTGCAACAATCCATGAGATGACGTACTTGAAGTAGAAGACTATCAGCGCCAAGCCAGTCAAGAATTGATAGAGCCTTGGTACGGTGATTCGACGTATACCCCAGAATACAAAAACCATAATTGCCAGGGACAGACCTGTTCCCATCAGCGGGCGCCGTTCACTTTCAGGATTAACGATGCTGACGAGCGTTGAGGACCGATGCCACCTGACACTTGGGCATCAATACTGATGATGACGTCTCCTGAATGAAAGGTCGGCAATCTGTTTTTGGTCGCCGAGGCGGATGTTGTTCCAGCGATCTTTTCCGCGATGCTCCCTAACGGTGACGCAAGTTTTCCTCCGATGGAGCCAACCAGGGTTCCTATCGTAGCCCTCTGATCATTAAGCATGTCTGCTGAGTTCCGGCTCACTGGTTGTGACACCGCAAGCACCATCCGGCAAGGCCGCCCTTTTGCAAGCATTCGCTCGTAGGTTTCCTCAATCAACCGGATAACCTCAAAATGGCCCTTGGTTATTTCCGGCAGGTTGATCGTTCTCAACGATGCGGCATCGTCCGGCTGCACGGTGAAGTGAATAAGCGTAAACACGACACCGTAATGGCCGACATGTTGGGTACGTTCGAAGTCCATGACATGTCCCTCGCTCAGCAATATTGCTTATTGCCGATCCTGTCCCATCCGCCCGTTACGCTGCCGGCCGCGCTCCCGTCGTTTCTTTTTTGCAGGGTGTAGGTCGAGCGGATACGGCCGTAGTTGAGCTGGATGAGTTCGGTGGGGATGCCGTCGTTGGCCAGTTGGTTGTATTCGGCAATGATCACTTCTTCGAGAATGATTTCGTAGAACTTCATTTTGTCGCCCCCTGCACGGTGGACGAAAAGCTTCACTTCCTTGAAGTGCTCTCCGGCGCAGTTGGCTGCCATCAGTTTGCAGCTCGACTTGTCGAGCATCTTGGTCAGCGTCAGGTTGCTGAGCGTGGTACGCCCGGAAGTTGCGCCGCCTGCCGTGCTGGCTGTAACGGACGCGGACTGGTAGGTGCCGAACGAATACCCAGTGATTTCAATCCAGTCTTTGCACTGCTCATCCAGTGCTTCGCCAGGAAAGCCTTCAATCTTCAAAAATGCGTCGAGCGCCATGATGGGTCTTCCCGATGGATATTGTGGATGCCCTGCCAGGGCGGAATATCGATTATCGGGAGGGTGACTCACAGGGGAGGCCAGCGTGGGTGTCGGAGCGTGCAGGACGCTTACTGTTGTTTTGAGGGAAGCTTCTTACAGACTTGTTCGGCTTATAACTAAGGGATGCCAGGCAGGAAGCGATGCTTTACTGCGGATGCGCGCGCGCCTGCCATCGTCAAGGCAAACCGGTTCATTGGGTACGATTCGATGTCAATCATGTAGAAGCGGGGTTCGGTGAATCAAACCCGCTTGCGTGCCATCAATCCTTTGCAGCTGTACCAGGTCGGAATGGCCATGCCCACCCAGGCGAGTACATCCCACGCGCCATCGCCCAGCAGTGCCGCGAACAGGCCGACTGCGGTCAGCAGGGCGATCCAGCCGGGCGTGCCGAAGGTCTTCCAGAACGCCGAATGCTTCTTGTGCCTGGTCATGCCACTTCTGCCTCGACTGCGACGGTCTTGGCCGCAGCGACTGTAGCGCGTCGACGGACCCACCACAGGTACAAGCCACTGCCGAGGACGATGATGGTCAGTATGTCCAGCGCGGCCCAGAGGATTTTCATGGGCATGCCGCCGTAGTCACCGAAGTGCAGCGGTTGCGAAAGCAGCAGAGCGTCCATGTACCACGGGCGTCCCAGTGTTGCGGTCACGTGCAGGTCCTGGGCGTCAATCAATACGGGAGTGAGCAGGTGAGACGTCAGGTGCGTGTCGCCTTTCATGAACACGGCGTAGTGATGCTCGCTGGAAAAGCGCGAGCCGGGAAAGGCAATGAAGCTCGGTTCGGCACCGGGGACGGTGGCTTTGGAGATGTCGATCAGCCGGGTCGCCGGAGCACGTTCGGCCAGAGGCGGGGCGTCCTTGTATGGCGCGATCATGGTCATCAGCGCGTCGGTGCGCCATTGCGCGATGACCAGATCGGCGCAGGCGTTGAGCACGCCAGTCAGGCCGACGACCATGGCCCAGGTCAGCGTGACGACGCCGATCAGGTTGTGCAGGTCCAGCCAACGCACCCGCTTGGATTTATTCGGCCGCACCGTGGCGAAATCCAGTCGGCGCATGAAGGGCGCGTACAACACGACACCGGACACGATCGCCATGACAAACAGCAGACCCATGAACGCCAGCAACAGCTTGCCCGGCAGCCCCGCGTACATGTCCACGTGCAGGCGCAGCATGATCATCATGAAACCGCCGTTGGCGTTCGGCGTTTCCATCGCTTCTCCGGTGCGCGCGTCGAGCATGAAGCTGTGGGATTCGTTCGGGTCGCCGCCGGCGGTCTTGCCCATGATGGCGTAGACGCCGTTGGGGTCATCGTCGTCCCAGCCGAAATACTGCATCACATCGCCGGGGCGGTGGGCTTCGGCTGAGCGGACCAGTTGCTCGAGGTCCAGATGCGGGGTGCCGGCGGGCATTTCCTTGAATTCCGGTGCATCGCCTGTCAGATGGGCGATTTCATGACTGAAGATCAGCGGCAAGCCAGTGATCGCCAACATCAGCAGGAATGCCGTGCAGATCAGGCTGGTCCACGTGTGGATGAACGACCAGCGGCGGATGGTTTGGCTCTTCATGTGGAAATCCGGATTAAGCGAAAGCAAAAAAGGCCGCTGTGGAGGAGCGGCCCTTGTTTCGGGTAATGAGAGTTTAAAACATTACCATTTGTAGTCTACGCTCGCGAGCACAGTTCGACGGTCGCCGTAGTAGCAATAGAAGCCGTCGCAGGTGGAAATGTATTCCTTGTCGAAGACGTTGTTGGCGTTGACCGACACGCTCACGCCCTTGAACGCCTTGTTCATGCGGCCGAGGTCGTAATGCACGGCGGCGTCATAGACGGTATAGGCATTGCTGTGACCGTAGTTGGAATCGGCGACAAAACCGTAACTGCCGATTGCAATGTTGTCGGTCTCGCCTATGTAGCGCGCGCCAAAGCCCAGGCCAAAACCATCGAGCACGCCGTTGTGCCACGTGTAATCACCCCAGATCGCCGCCTGGTTTTCAGGCGTGAGTGGCAGCGGACGATTCTTGTCCAGCGGGTCGGTAACTTTGGTCATCTTGCTGTTGGCGTAGGTGTAAGACGCCGTCACTTTCAAGTTGTCGGTGACATCGCCCACCGCTTCCAGCTCGAAGCCGCGCACCTTCGCCTCGCCCAGAGGACGTTGTACGCCAAAGGTGTCGCTGAGCACGATGTCGCGACGGGTCAGGTCGTACGCCGCCGCAGTGAAGATGATGTTGCTGCCCGGAGGCTGGTATTTGAGGCCCACTTCGTACTGCTTGCCTGTCCCCGGCTGAAACGCCACGCCATTGGCGCCGCCTTGCTCGGCCTGGAAGGACTCGGCGTAGGAAATGTATGGCGTGAAGCCGGAATCGAAGACGTAGCTGAGCGCAGCGTTGCCGGTGAACGCGCTGTCGGTACGGTCGTCGGACTGGTCACTGTTGTAAAACTTCGATTCGGTCTTGAGCAGATCCTGGCGCCCTCCCAGGGTCAGGCGCCAGTTATCCAGAGCCAGTTGGTCCTGAATGTAGACGCCGACGTCCTGGGTTTTCTGGTTGTAGTCCTGAAACGCGCTGTAGGCGACGTTGCTGAAGTCCTGGCCGTAGATCGGGTTGGCGATGTTGCTGGTCGGCGCGTTGCCGTACTGCCATTTGTAATTGTGATTCAGGCGCTGATAGTCGAGCCCGAGCAACACGGTGTGCTTGAGTGAGCCGGTGTCGAAGTCGGCTTGCAGGTTGTTGTCCAGCGCGAACTGGGAAATGTCCTCGTTGACGATATTGGCACCGCGTTGGACGGTACCATCCTGGCTGACCGAACCGAAGAAGCCACCCGCCGTTATCCCCTGAAACGACAGATCGCTTTTGGTATAGCGAACGTTCTGCTTGAACTGCCAGACGTCGTTCAGACGATGCTCAAATGCATAACCCAGCGCGTAATAGGTCTTGTCGTAGAACTCCCAGTCTGGATCGCCCAGGTTTTCGTGGTACTTCACGCGCCCCACGGCCGATGGGTATTTGGTGCCCTGAATCGGCAGGAACTGGCTGGTGATGCCGGTATCGTCTCGATTGAACTGGCTGAGGAAGGTCAGCTTGGTGTCCGGGTCGATGTTCCAGGTAAGGCTCGGCGCGATGTTGTAACGCTTGTCATCGATGTGGTCCACCGAGGTGCCGCTGTCACGCACGACGCCGCTGACGCGGTACTCGAAATTGTCCGCGTCGTCGATCTTGCCGGTGCTGTCGAAGCTGATCTGCTTGCGGTTATAGGTGCCAACCTGAACCTGCACTTCGTGACTGGCTTCTGCTTCTGGGCGACGACTGACCATGTCGAGCATGCCGCCAGGAGGAGTCTGGCCGTAAACCGAAGACGCCGGGCCACGCAGGAGGGCGATGCGCTCCAGATCCCACGTCTCCATTTTCGGCATCACGTAAGCGCCTTTGGGCAGCGGCAGGCCGTCGAGGAATTGGGTGGGTTCGAAGCCGCGGACCTTCAGCCATTCGGACCGGCTGTCGCTACCGTAACTGCTGGCAACCACGCCTGGCATATAGCGAACGGCGTCGTCGATGTTCTGTACCGCCCGATCCTGCATCTGCTGCCGGGTCGCGACCGAGATCGAGCGCGGTGCTTCAACCAGCGCGGTATCGGTTTTGGTGCCGGCTGCGGTGCGACTCGCGGCGTATCCCTGCGCCGGGCCCCACGCGCTTTCGAAGCTTTCCTGACTGCCTTGAATGCTGGTGGCCGGCAATGCCATCGCGCCTTCAGGCGCAGCCACCAGCGTGTAGGTCCCTGCCGTCGTCAGGTTCAATTGCAAGCCGGTGCCGCGCAGCGCCTGGCCCATCGCCCCAGACGCGTCGAACTGCCCCTGAACCGGCGCCGACGTGCGGCCTGCTGCCAGTGCCGGATCCAGCGACAGGGCCAGGCCCGCTTGACTGGCAATCTGCGTCAGCGTCATCGACAACGGCGCGGCCGGCAGATCGTAGATGCGGACGCTGGAAGCCTGGGAAGCGGCCATCAGCGGCGCACTGAGCAGCGGCGCGGCAATGGCGACGGCGATAGCCAGCAGGCTCGGTCGCAGAAGGGTGTGAAGCGTGCGGGACATGAACGGCACCTCGATGGAAATGGTTCTCAATGCCTATGTGCCGAACGAGATATGGAAAGTGATAGGGCCGGGCGAAAATAATTTTGATTGGCGAGCGCAAGGATCCTCTTGGCTGATCACAGACCAGAAATACATACGCTGAGCGACCCGACGCATTCGCCAGCAAACCGGCTACAGCTTGAGATCTCCGGCGCCAGGCGCAAAACACTGTAGGAGCGCGCTTGCCCGCGATTGCGGTGGGCCAGCCAACTTATCCAGTGGCTTATAGTCCCCGTTCGCGGGCAAGCGCGCTCCTACAAGTGAGCTGCGTTGAATCCGTAGGCTACGACAGTCCATTACCTGAGCCGGCTTGCTGGCGAACCCCGAATTACAGCGCAGTCGCGGGCTTTTTCTCGCTGCCGACCACCGTCACCCACCACGGCGTGCGCGCTTCGATCTGCACGGGTAGCGTGGGTGTCAGCGCCTTGAGCGCCAGATCCGTGTTAGTCAACGGAAAGCTGCCGGTAATGCGCAGGTCCGCGACGTCGTTCGCTACGCCGAGATGGCCCTGACGATAACGGGCAAGCTCCGCGACCACGTCTGCCAGACGGGCGTTATCGACCACCAGCATGCCGCGCATCCAGGCGCCGGTGCCGGGTGCAACGGCAAGCATGGGGCCGAGGCTGTTGCGATGAATCAACATCTGCTGCCCCTCGTTCAGCACCTTTTCATGATTCGATGCTTGCGGGTGCACGGCAACGGCTGATTGCAGCACGCTCAGCAGCGTGCCGTCGGCCTGCCGCTTGACCAGAAACTGAGTGCCCAGCGCGCGCATCTGCCCTTCAGGGGTTTCGACGATAAACGGACGCGCGTCGTTGTGGCTCCCGGTTTCCACGAAGATCTCGCCTTCCTGAAGCACGACCCGCCGCTGTTTTTCGTCGAATCGTACGTCTAGCGCGCTGTGGGTATTGAGGCGGATCAGCGTGTTATCCGACAGCCGAATGGTGCGTTGCTCGCCGGTGGCGGTGCGCAGGTCTGCGAGCCAGTAATCCACCGGCAGCAGGCGATCACCCAGGAACAGCGTCAATCCCATCGCCAGCGCGACCCCTGCAAACCCGCGGCCCAGCTTGCGCAGACGCAAGCCTATCCCGTCACGGGACCGCAAAAGCGCCGAACGTGCCGGGCCCGTGGTCCCGGCGAAACGCTGATCGACCATGCCCAGCTGCATCCAGGCCCGGGCATGCTCGTCGCTGGCGGCGTACCACTTGGCGAATTCTTCACGCTCGGCTTCGCTGCCCCGGCCGCAGTCCAGGCACAGTTGCCAGGCGATGGCGGCGTCCAGCACGTGGGATGAAACAGGTCGGGTGGAAATACGGCTCATGTTGGCTCGCCATACAGCGCGATGTAGCACTGGCGTAAGCCCTGCGCCAGGTACTGACGCACACGGGGTACCGAGACGCCGAGCTTTGAGGCGATCTCAGCGTGGGGCATGCCGTCCAGGCGGTTATACAGAAAGGCGGCGCGCGCCTTGCTGGACAGCTTGCCCAGCAGACGGTCGATGGCTTTGAGGTCTTCGAGAATCAGTTGCTGCTCTTCCAGCGAAGGTTGTTCGCCCTCGGGAATCAGCATCAGTTCGTCCAGATACGCCTGTTCCAGCGCGGCTCGCCGGAAATGGTCGAACAACAAGCCTTTCGCGATTGAAACCAGAAAGGCCCGGGGCTCTCGGGGTTCAAGCAATTGCTCACGGCCCAGCAGTCGAATGAATGTGTCCTGACTCAAGTCTTCGGCGCGGTGGGGGCAGGCGACATTACGTCTGAGCCAGCCCAGCAGCCAGCCGCGATGGTCCCGATAGAGCGTTCCGACAAGCTGCTGCTGGGGACTTTGAAGTGACGACACGAGCGCACCGAGGAGAACAAAGGGGCTAACGAGAATTGTTCGCGATTGTGTCAGAGCCGCCCAATGCTGGCAATTGGTCCTTGTAGGAAGAAGCCGAACGGTTGACGTAAGAATCGACCATTCGGTTTGTAAGGTCAGTCGTGATCCAGACCAAGACGGGGCAGGGCAGAAGCTAAAACGAATGGGATTGCTGCTGCCGTCGCCATTTCGCCACACCTTGCTCAAGCTGTGCGGGGGTATCGATCCCCTGTCGCCTGGCGTGGCTGAACAGGATCATCGCGAGTTCGGCGGTCACCAGCGCATCGGCGCTGGCGTGATGACGCTCTTCGGCGTGGAGCCCGAAGAATCGCGTCCAGTCGTCCAGGCCTGCCTGACGCAAATTCGCGTTCGGGCAAATGAAGGGCGCGATGTGAGCGACATCGATGAAGGGGTGCAGCAGGCGATAGCCCAGGCTTTCCTTTAATGCACGCCCCAGCATGTGCTCGTCGAACGCCGCGTGAAATGCCAGCAGCGGGCTGTCACCCACGAATGCCATGAAATCCAGCAGCGCTTCCACCGGCTCGCTGCCTGCCGCAATTGCGGTGGGCCCCAGCCCGTGAATCAATACGCTCGGGCCGAGTTTGTGATCGGTGCGCATCAGCGTGCGCTCGAACTGTTGCCCCAGATCGATCGCGCCATCTTCGATGACCACGGCGCCGATCGACAGCACCTCGTCCCGCTGCAGATTCAGTCCGCTGGTTTCAAGATCGACCACCACCCACCGTTGCTGGCGCAGTGTCTTCTGATCCCGCGCGCAGGGCCCGGGCAGGGCGTGCAGGCGCTGTTGCTGTTCCGGCGTGAGTTCAGGAACGAGGGCGCGTTTGGATGGTTTGAGCCAGCGGAACAAATTCATGATCAGTCGCTTACAGTTGGTAGCGCACAGTGAGGCTGGTCTGCAGCCGCTGCGCCTGACGGAACGACTCACGCAGAATGCGCCGGTCCAGATGATTGAGCACATCCGGGTCGATGCGATTGGAGTACGGCAGGTTTTGCCGGTTCTGCTGCTGATGTTGTTGCATACGGGTTTGCTGGATGAAGTGATAAGCCTCTTCATATGCCGCACCGTCCAGCGGGTCGATCACCTCTTTGGCCACCAGCTGACGCAGCCTGTCCAGCGTGTTGCTCGCCTCGACGCCGTTGGCCAAGGCCAGCAATCTCGCCCCGTCGACGAATGGCGTCAGGCCCTGGGTCTTCAGATCCAGCGTGTCTTTTTCACTGCCTTTGCGGGCGACCACGAAGTCCTTGAAGCGGCCCACCGGTGGGCGCTGACGCAGGGCGTTGTCGGCCATCATGCGCTGGAACAAGGCGTTGTCTGCGACCTGCGCAAGAATGCTCTGACGCAACTGATCACCGCCGCTTTCATCGCCCCAGACCACGCGCAGATCGAAATAGATAGAAGACGACAGCAGGTTCTCCGGCGTGGCTTCGCGAATGAACGAGCCGAATCGCCGTGCCCACTCGATGCGCGACAGGCACAGCTGTGGATTGCTCGCCATGATCCCGCCCTTGCACAGCGCGAATCCGCACACCGCCAGGCTTTGATTGATCCGCTCGGCAATGGGCAACAACCGGCCGCGTATTGCGGCGGCCTCGGCGGCGTCCCCGGCTTCGAACAGAATGCCGTTGTCCTGATCGGTGTACAGCGTTTGCTCGCGCCGGCCTTCGCTGCCAAAGCACAGCCAACTGAAAGCGATGCCGGGATCGCCTTTCTCTTCCAGCGTGAGTTCGATGACGCGACAGACCATGTGATCGTTGAGCAGCGTGATGATCTGGGTGATCTGGGTGGACGAGGCGCCGTGGGCGAGCATCCGGTCCACCAGTTGAACGATGTCGCCGCGCAGGTTGGCCAGCGAATCGATGCGCGGCGCGCTGCGGATGGTGCGTGCCAGATGCACCAGATCCACGCGCTGCAGGGAGAACAGGTCGCGCTCGGAGACCACGCCACACAAACGCTGATCCTTCACCAGGCAGACATGGGCGATATGCCGCTGGGTCATGGCAATGGCCGCATCGAAGGCGCTGGCGTCCGGGCTCAGGTAGAACGGCGCCTGAATCATGCTGCGTTCGATGGGCTCGCCGAAATCAGCGTCGATGTTGGCGACGACCTGACGCAGATCGCGCAGCGTAAAAATACCCAGCGGCGCCTTGGCCTCGTCCACGATCACGATACTGCCCACTTGCTGCTCGTCCATCTGCCGCACGGCTTCACGCAGCGGCGTGTCGGGGGAGCAGGTCACCGGATGACGCATCGCCAGCTCACCCAGTCGCGTATTCAGTGAGTATTGCGTGCCGAGTGTTTCCACCGCCTTCTGCTTTACTTGCTGATTCACCTGATCGAGCAGGCTGCTGACGCCGCGCAGGGCGAAGTCGCGGAACTCATTGGAGAGCGCGAACAGCTTGATAAAGGCTTGTTTATTCAGTTGTAGGCAGAAGGTGTCTTCGGCCGCCAGATGCTCGGTTCGCGTGGCGCGTTCGCCGAGCAGCGCCGCCAGGGGAAAACACTCGCCCGTGGTGATTTCAAACGTGGTTTCGGTGCCGCCTTTTGCCGAATGGGGGCGCTCGCCCACCACCCGGCCTTGTTTGACGATGTAAAAATGTTCTACTGGCCCATCGCTAGGCTTGATGATGCTTTCGTCTATAGCGTAGAAACGCAGGTGACACTGTTCGACAAGGTAGGCCAGATGGGCGTTTTCCATCTGGTTGAACGGCGGGAATTTTTGCAGGAACTGCATCGTGCCGTGGATGTTCTGCAGAACGGCTGTTTTGCCTGCCTGGGTAAAAGCGTCCGCTTTGCTCATGACCGATACCGCTTGTTTTTATTGACCCCATGGTCGACCGCTTATCGGGCAGTGCCCATTGGACGTAAGTCTTACGTGACTGCAAAGGCGTTGGATCGCATCGAACCAAGGTGTAAAACCGCAGCGATGCAGTTAGCGTCAGGCCTCAGGCCCCGGCATGAAGCCGACAGGATGTGCAGCGTATCAATCGTTTGCGCTGTCAGAATTGAAGTCGACAGGAAGATGAGACGGGTATGTTCGATCACAGTATTTTGAGTGATGAAGAGCGCGAAGCCCTCAATGAGGTGATGCTCGCGCCTGCGTCCCAATCGCCACATCGGGTGTTGATCGTCGACGACGACAAGGATGCTCGGGAAGTTCTGGCCGAAATTCTCAGTCTCAATGACATCAGCTGCATCACCGCCGCCGGCGGCACCAGTGCCATGCACTTGCTGCAGACCCGGCCGTCCATTGCGCTGCTGATCACCGATCTGCGCATGGCGCCGTGCGACGGGCTGGACCTGATCCGTCGGGTGCGCGAATCGGACCGCGCGGAGCTGCCGATCATTATCGTGTCTGGTGACGCCAACGTCCGCGACGCCATTGATGCGATGCACTTGAGCGTGGTGGATTTTCTGCTCAAGCCGATCAACACCAAGCAGCTGTTGCGACTGGTGAAGCGGGAACTGGAAATGGCGTAAGAGCGCCGCCCTTTTGATAGGGGCGCCGATGGGGTGAGTACGTTCTGACTGTATGACCGTATGCACTGTAGGAGCGCGCTTGCCCGCGAATGCAATCTGGCAGGCGATATCTCCATCAAAGTCATACCGCAATCGCGGGCAAGCGCGCTCCTACAATGACCGAGTGGTGAAACAGAAAAGGCGGTGTCCATTTACCCGGACACCGCCTTTTTGTTTGGGCGCTGATTAAGCCCCGTGTTTCGCCTTGAACTCCCGACGGCGGCGGTGCAGCACCGGCTCGGTGTAACCATTCGGCTGCCGTGTCCCCTCGATCACCAGCTCAACCGCTGCCTGAAACGCGATGTTGCTGTCGAAGTCCGGCGCAAGCGGCCGATACAGCGCATCACCTGCGTTTTGACGGTCCACCACCGGCGCCATGCGTTTGAGGCTTTCCATCACCTGCTGCTCGCTGACTACGCCATGGCGTAGCCAGTTGGCAATGTGCTGGCTGGAAATCCGCAGCGTTGCGCGGTCCTCCATCAGGCCGATGTCGTTGATGTCCGGCACCTTCGAGCAGCCCACGCCCTGATCGATCCAGCGCACCACATAACCGAGGATGCCCTGGGCGTTGTTGTCCAGCTCGTTCTGGATCTCCTCGGCCGTCCAGTCTGTGTTCGGCGCCAATGGGATGGTCAGAATGTCATCGACCGAGGCCGGCGTGCGCTGGGCAAGCTCGGCCTGACGCGCGAACACGTCCACCTTGTGGTAATGCAGTGCGTGCAGCGCAGCGGCGGTAGGTGAAGGCACCCAGGCGGTGTTGGCGCCGGCCAGTGGATGGGCGATTTTCTGTTCGAGCATCGCGGCCATCAAGTCAGGCATCGCCCACATCCCTTTGCCGATCTGTGCGCGCCCTTGCAGGCCGCATTTCAAGCCGATATCGACGTTTGAGTTTTCATACGCGCCGATCCACTTTTCCGCCTTCATCTGCGCCTTGCGTACGACAGGTCCCGCTTCCATCGACGTGTGAATCTCGTCGCCGGTGCGGTCCAGGAAGCCCGTGTTGATGAACACCACACGCTCGCTCGCCGCCTGAATGCAGGCCTTGAGGTTGATCGTGGTGCGGCGCTCTTCGTCCATGATCCCGACTTTCAGCGTGTTGCGCGGCAGGTTCAGCACCGCCTCGATACGCCTGAACAACTCGTTGGTGAACGCCACTTCCTCCGGGCCGTGCATCTTCGGTTTGACGATGTACATCGAGCCCGTGCGGCTGTTGGCGCGGGAGGTATTGCCCTTGAGATTGTGGATCGCCGCGAGGCTGGTCAGCAGACCATCAAGAATACCTTCCGGCACTTCGTTGCCCTGATTGTCGAGAATCGCATCGATGGTCATCAGGTGACCGACGTTGCGCACGAACAACAGCGAGCGGCCATGCAGCGTGACGGGTTCGCCGGTGGGCGAGGTGTAGACGCGGTCGGGATTCATCGTACGGGTAAAGCTGTTGCCGCCCTTGGAGACTTCTTCGGACAGATCGCCCTTCATCAGCCCCAGCCAGTTGCGGTACACCACGACCTTGTCGTCGGCGTCGACAGCAGCGATGGAGTCTTCGCAATCCATGATGGTGGTCAGCGCCGCTTCCATCAGCACGTCTTTGACGCCCGCCGGATCGGTCTGGCCGACCGGGCTCGTGGCGTCGATCTGGAGTTCGAAGTGCAGACCGTTGTGCTTGAACAGCAGCGCGGTCGGCGCCAAGGCGTCGCCCTGGAAACCGATCAGTTGGGCATCATCGCGCAGGCCGGTGTTGCTGCCGCCCTTGAGACCGACGATCAACATGCCATCGACCAGCTTGTAGCCGGTGGAGTCAACGTGGGAGCCCGCCGCCAGAGGAGCGGCTTCGTCCAGAAAGGCGCGAGCGAAGGCGATGACTTTGTCGCCGCGGACCCGGTTATAGCCTGTGCCCTTTTCCGCGCCGCCCGCTTCGCTGATGGCGTCGGTGCCGTACAGCGCGTCATACAGCGAGCCCCAGCGGGCATTCGATGCATTGAGCGCGAAACGTGCGTTCATCACTGGCACCACCAATTGCGGGCCGGCCATGCGCGCGATTTCTTCGTCGACGTTTTGTGTGGTGATCTGGAAGTCCGCCGCTTCTGGCAGCAAATAGCCGATTTCCAGCAGGAATGCCTTGTAGGCGGCCGCGTCGTGGGCGTTGCCGGCATTGGACTGATGCCAGGCGTCGATACGCGCCTGGAATTCGTCTCGTTTGGCGAGCAGAGCTTTGTTCTTCGGCGCGAGCTCGTGGATGAGCGCATCGGCACCGGCCCAGAATGCAGCGGCGTCGAGGCCGGTTCCGGGAATGGCTTCGTTGTTCACAAAATCCAGCAGGACGTTGGCGACCCTCAGGCCACCGACTTGAACGTGTTCAGTCATTGCTTGCCTCACTCTGCTCAGCTATTTGACATCTATGTAGTGCACGCGAGGGGATACTACATGACGGTTTGCGGCGTGAAAATCAGACTTGATTTGCAGCGATCGACCGAATTCAGGCATTCGGCCACGCATCGGTATGGGATGTTCTCAAAGAGCGATCAGATTGTTCCAGAAAAGTATTCGAATCGTACACAGAAATTCCTCATGCGTTCACGCCGCTGCGGGCAGTGCAGACCTGCCTATACTCCCCAAAACCACCCCGCAACCCATGAGGCGTGGTATTAAACAGGCCTCAGTCGCTGCACATAAAAAAGGAGTCGTTTGTGGATCATCTTATCGTCACGGTGTCCGCGCCGGACAAGCCAGGCGTGGTCGAGCAGCTCGCCGCATGCATTGCCGATCACGGTGGCAATTGGCTGGAAAGCCGTATGTCACACATGGCCGGGCAGTTCGCCGGGATTCTGCGGGTCAGCGCGCCGGTCGACGCGCATCAGCCCCTTCGCAGCGCGCTGGAAGGGCTCTCGGCAAAAGGCATCCGCGTATTGTTCGCCGAAGTCGTCCCCGAAGCCTTGCCTGAGTGGAGGCCCATCACCATGGAACTGGTGGGCAATGATCGAGCCGGGATCGTGCGCGACCTCACTCGCGTGCTGGCCGAGCAAGGCGTCAACCTGGAGCATCTGGTGACCAGTGTCGAGCCCGCGCCCATGAGCAGCGAAACGCTGTTTCGCGCCCATGCCGAGTTGGGGTTGCCGATGGACCTTTCGCTGGATGTGCTGCAGCAGCGGCTGGAAACCCTGGCGGATGACCTGATGGTGGAACTCCACCTGCCGACGGACGAGTAATCGATGTAAACGCTGCAGGCCCTGCTTTTTCGGCGCGCCTGCAGCGATTCCTTTTTCCTGATCAGGCCTGGGCGCGTTTGCGCAGTGAGCGCCATGCGTCGAAGCTGTAGATGACCAATCCGGACCAGATGAAGGCGAAGGTCACTAAGGTGGCCGAGGGCATGTGTTCGTCGTACAGCACAACCGCCAGGGCCAGCACGAGCGTCGGCGCGATGTACTGCAGGAAGCCCAGGGTCGCGTAGGGCAAATGCCTTGCTGCGGCGTTGAAACACACCAGCGGCACGAGGGTCACCGGACCGGCCGCCGCCAGCCAGAGCGCCTCGGATGTTGTCCAGAATTCCGGCTGTGCGCTGTGGGCCAGCGGGTTGAAAATCAACCAGCCCACGGCCAGCGGCACCAGAATCCAGGTCTCCACGACCAGCCCGGGCAGTGCGGCCACCGGTGCTTTTTTGCGAATCAGGCCGTAGAAGCCGAAAGTGAACGCCAGCGCGAGCGACACCCACGGCAGGCTCCCCACTTGCCAGACCTGCTGAAGCACACCGATCAACGCCAGCATCACCGCGACCCATTGCAACGGCCGCAGTCTTTCACGCAGCAGCACCATGCCGAGCATCACGTTGATCAGCGGGTTGATGAAGTAACCCAGGCTGGCTTCGACCATGTGGTTGTTGTTCACGGCCCACACGTAAATCAGCCAGTTGGCGGCGATCAACGTGCCGCTGCAGGCGAGAATAGCGAGGCGTTTGGGGTTATCCCGCAGCTCTTGCCACCAGCCCGGATGCTTCCAGACCAGCAGCAGAAGCGAGCCGGAAATGGCTGACCAGATCGCCCGATTGACGATGATTTCCAGTGAAGGAACGCTGGCCAGCACCTTGAAGTAGATCGGAAACAGCCCCCAGATGATGTAGGCGCTCAGGCCCAGAATGTACCCGCGACGCGGGTTGGCAGCTTGCATGAGTGGTCCTTCGGCAAGTTTTTTGTTGTGATGGTTCTATCTGTTTCGGTAACCGAACGTCGCGCAGGCGTGGGACGTGTGGCTGACGTATAGGAGCGTGGCTTGTCCCGCGATCGGCTGCGCAGCAGTCGTAAACCGGACGATTTAGCCTCGTCTGGTACATCGAGTGTTCGGATTGCTGCCGCTTCGCGCCAGTTCGCGGGACAAGCCACGCTCCAACAGAGTGTTTGCGCGTTTTCAGAACAGCTTCAGCGGTTCCTCGTTCAGCGCGGACAACTGCTCGCGCAGCGCCAGCACCTGGTCACCCCAATAGCGCTCGGTGCCGAACCAGGAAAAGCTGTGGTGGAACGCCGGATCGTCCCAGCGACGCGCCAGCCAGGCGCTGTAGTGCAACAGGCGTAAGGCCCGCAGCGGTTCGATGAGCGCCAGCTCACGGGGGTCGAAGTCGTGAAACTCGTTGTAGCCGTCCATCAATTCCGACAGCTGACTCAGACAGTCCTGACGATCACCCGCGAGCATCATCCAGACGTCCTGCACCGCCGGGCCCATGCGGCAGTCGTCGAGATCGACGATGTGGAAGATGTCGTCGCGGGTCATCATGTTGCCGGGGTGGCAATCGCCGTGCATGCGGATGTTCTGATGGGGCGTGGCGGCGTAGACGTCTTCCACGCGCTTGAGCAGGTCTTTGGCAACGGACTCATAGGCCGGCAGCAAGCTGCGCGGAATCACGTTGTTATCCAGCAGGTAGTTCAGCGAGTTGTGGCCGAAGTTCTGCACGCCAAGGGCTTCGCGGTGCTGGAACGGGCGCGTGGCGCCGACCGCATGGATGCGCCCCAGCAACTGGCCGAGACGGTAGAGCTGTTCGAGATTGCCAGGCTCTGGCGCGCGGCCGCCACGACGGGGGAACAGGGTAAAGCGAAAGCCGGCGTGCTCGAACAGGGTCTGGCCGTTGTGCACAAGGGGCGCGACGACCGGGATTTCGACGTCGGCCAGTTCTGCCGTGAAACTGTGTTCTTCGAGAATGGCTTCGTTGGTCCAGCGACCGGGCCGGTAGAACTTGGCAATCAGCGGCTGCTGTTCATCGATGCCGACCTGATAGACACGGTTCTCATAGCTGTTGAGCGCGAGAATACGGGCGTCGGTGACAAAGCCGATGCTCTCGACGGCGTCCAGCACCAGGTCAGGTGTAAGTGTTTCGAACGGGTGGGCCATGCTAACTCCTGCGCGCAGCAGGCTGCCGCGTCGGGCCAGTCATGGTAACTCAGGCGTGTTGCACCTGACACAGCGGGATGCTCACTTCCGCGCGTGCGATGCGGATTGGAAAGCTGCATCAACAGACGACCGCTCCCTTTGTGGGTGTGACCGGTGTGGCGCCCCACCTTGCTCGCGAAAGCGGTGTTCAATCCGTAGAAAACTCGGCGGACATACTGGCCCCTTCGCGAGCAAGCTCACTCCTACACGTTAAGCAGCGTCTGTCAGCCGGCGCATAAGGTCGAGCGCATTACAACGCAGGTTACGCGCCGATCACCCCGCCATCCTCCCGCGTGATGACCATCACCGATGACCTCGGCTTGCCGTTCGGCAAATGCTCGGGGAAAGTCGAGCCGCCGTTTTCGCCGGGGTGCTGAATGCCGACGAACAGGGCTTTCTGGTCGGGCGCGAAGCTGATGCCGGTGACTTCACAGCCCACCGGCCCGACCATAAACCGGCGGATCTCGCCGCTGGCCGGGTCAGCGCACAGCATCTGGTTATTGCCCATGCCGGCGAAGTCACCGGCATCGGTGGCGTCGCCATCCGTCAGAATCCATAGCCGCCCGGCTGTGTCGAAACCCAGGCCATCCGGGCTGTTGAACATGTTCTGCGGATTGATGTTGCTTGATCCCCCCTGAGGCGTTCCTGCATGCACACCCGGGTTGCCGGCGACAACAAACAAGTCCCACGCAAAATCCATGGCGGCTGCATCTGAGCCTGTTTCCTGCCAGCGCAGAATCTGCCCGTACTGGTTTTTCGCGCGGGGATTCGGCCCGCCCACCGGCTGTCCTTCATCACCGCGCTTGATGTTGTTGGTCAATGTGCAATAGACCTGGCCGTCCTTGGGGCTGACAACGATCCACTCGGGCCGATCCATGCGCGTCGCCTTGACCTGACTGGCCGCCAGGCGCGCATGAATCAGCACTTCGGCCTGATTGGCGAACCCGCTGGCCGCGTCGATGCCGTTCTTGCCGTGGCTCAGCTCAATCCATTTGCCCTGGCCTTTCGGGTGATCGGGGTTGCTGTCGCCAGCATCGAACTGCGCCACGTACAGCGTGCCATGGTCGAGAATGTCGCGGTTGGCCTTGGGGTTTTTGTGATCGACCTTGTCCCGGCTGATGAATTTGTAGATGAACTCGCCGCGCTCATCGTCGCCCATGTACACCACGACGCGGCCGTCTTTGGTTTCGGTCAGTGCAGCGTTTTCATGCTTGAAGCGGCCCAGCGCGGTGCGTTTGACCGGTGTGGATTTCGGATCGAACGGATCGATCTCCACCACCCAGCCATGGCGATTGGGTTCGTTAGGGTTTTTTGCGACGTCGAAACGCGGGTCGTGCAGGTGCCAGTTCACTTCCTTGCTGGCAGCCGTCACACCATAGCGTTTGGTCGCGGCGTCGAAGGTCTGTGCCGGATCGCTGCTGCCGAAGCAGTCGGTGAAATTTTCTTCGCAGGTCAGATAGGTGCCCCACGGCGTCTTGCCGTTGGCGCAGTTCTGGAACGTCCCGAGTACGTTTTTGCCGGTCTTGTCGGCCGCGGTTTTCAACCATTCGTGCCCGGCGGCCGGGCCACTCAGGTGAATCGGCGTGTTGCCGTGGATGCGCCGGTTGTATTTGGAGCCTTGCACGAACGCCCATTGCTGACCGACGCGCTTGACCTCAATCACCGACACACCTTCGCTGGCCTGGGCCTTGTGTACGTCTTCGGCGGACTGCGGGTCTTTGCCGTGATCGAACAGGTAACGGTAATTGGTGTATTCGTTGTTGATCGCCATCAGTGCGCGGCTGGCGGTCTCCGGCTTGTCGCCTGGGAAGGTGAACAGGCTCATGCCGTCATTGTTGTCGCCGAATTGCAGCTCCTGCATCTTCGCGGTGCCTTTGCCGCTGGGGTCAAAAGCCGGGCCGTTGGTGTGCAGCGGCTGGCCCCAACTGATCAGGACCGAGGAGCGATAACCGGGCGGCAGACTGATGCTGTCGGTGGTGGAGGAGGGGATGCTGTCGAAGCCGAGCAGCGTGCCATTGGCGGCGCTGACACTGGCGGCCATGACGCTGCGGCTGAGCAGGTTGCCGCCCAGGAACATCGCCGCGCCGCACAGGGCGCCCGCGCTGATGAACCCGCGTCGGGTCAGGCCAACCATGTTTTCGAGGTCGGTGGATTGGTTATCTTTTAATAGTGTCATCACGGGCTCCCTGCGGTTTAGGGCAAAACCCTATGCAGTTCGGATGACGTTATTGTGTCGGTCAGATGACGAGTCGGGCTTTGGTCTTTCGTGCAAACAGCGCTTACAGCGGCGTGCCGAGCAGAATGTTGGAGGGTGCAAACTGAACCTTCACAGCGCCGCCGGCCTTGAGTTGCAAGGCGTGCAGCCGGTCCGCGTCGACCACCGCGCAGAGGATCTGGTGACTGGGTAGAACGATTCTGACCTCGCTCGGGCCATCCTCGGCGTCGAGGATTTCCTCTATTTTGCCGGTGAGGCAATTGTGTCCGATTGTTTCAGATTGGTCGGGCGTCAGTAGCTCCAGCCAGCCGGCCTTAATCAAGGCGAACACATCCTTGCCGATTTCGAGCCCCAGTCGCAAGGTGCTGTCGTGGGTGATCTGCGCCTCGATCGACAAACCGCCCGCGAGCTGCAACGTGATCATGTCGTTGCGGCCTTGGGAGCGGACGCCGCTGACCTGACCATGCAGCTGATTACGCGCGCTGGTGCGCAGCATCAAGCGGCTGAGCAGGGCGAGATCATCGGACTCCTCCGAGGTTTCCAGCAACTGGGTCTGCAACGCTTGCAAGCGCTGATAAAGCCGCAGTACGCGCTCGCCTTCGGCGGACAATTTGGCGCCGCCGCCCCCTCGACCGCCGACACTGCGCTCGACCAGCGGTTGCTGTGCCAGATTGTTCAGCTCATCGATGGCGTCCCATGTCGCCTTGTAACTCAGCCCGGCGCTCTTCGCTGCACGGGTGATCGAACCCTGCTCGGCAATGTGCTGCAACAGCGCGATGCGGTGAGGGCGACGAACCATATGCTGAGTGAGGGAGGGCGGTAGGGACATAGGCGTCGGATGCACTGGAAGTGATGACGCCGGAGTGTAAGCCAAAACGCCTGACACCCAAATGCTGTGGACTTCTTAATCTCTCGGCCGCTTAGTCCCCAGGCTTCGGCGTTCTTGCCAGGCAGTACACGTCCACCGATTGAGCGCCGGCCTTGAGCAACAGTTCTGCCAGTGCGTTGGCCGTCGATCCGGTGGTCAGTACGTCATCAATCAGTGCGAGGTGCTTGCCGAAAATCAGCGTGGCGTCCTTCAGTGCAAAGGCGGACGCCAGATTGCGCTTTCTGGCTTTCGCATCCAGGCCCTGTTGCGAGGGAGTTTCTTTCACGCGGCGAATCACGCGTTCATCGACAGGCAGTCCCAGTCGAGCGCCGAGCCAGTTCGCCAACATCGCTGCCTGATTGAAGCCCCGCTGGCGCAACCGCTTTTTGGCAAGGGGCACCGGAATGAGAAAGTCGGGCCGGCGCAGGCCGTCATTGAAGCGATGATGCAGCGTCTCGCTCAACAGCTCCGCCAGCAGCCGGCCGAACGGCCATTTTCCCTGATGCTTGAAGCGTGTGACCAGCGCGTCGATCGGGAAGTCGTAAAGCCACGGAGCGATAACGTCATTGAAGGCGGGAGGGTGGCGATTGCAGGCGCCGCAGGTGAGGCCGGACATCGGCATGGGCAGTGCGCAACGCTCGCACTGGTCAATCAGCCAGGGGAGTTCGCGTTCACAGGGCATGCAGATCGGGGTGCTTGAATCCGTTGATTCATCGCACAACAAACACGTCTGTACGTTTTCTAACCAGATGTAAACCTCATGCCCGTTATATGGTTGACAGCGCATGTCGCTTCCTTAAATATGCCGAACATCCGTGTTGCGCCTGTGGGCTTTCCGGTTTTGCCGCTGGGCGAAGCCGCCCGGGTCATCGTCCAGAAAACATCAAGGAGCCGCCCATGAGCGCCAGCATCAATGCCAACCTGCGTCACGACTGGAATCTAGCCGAGGTCAAGGCGCTGTTCACACAGCCATTCAATGACCTGCTGTTTCAGGCGCAAACCGTGCACCGCGCTCATTTCGATGCCAACCGCGTGCAAGTCTCGACCCTGCTGTCGATCAAAACAGGCGCCTGCCCGGAAGACTGCAAGTACTGCCCGCAATCGGGCCACTACAACACCGGTCTGGAAAAAGAAAAGCTGATGCAGGTCCAGCAAGTGCTGGAAGAAGCCGCACGCGCCAAGGCCATTGGTTCGACCCGTTTCTGCATGGGCGCGGCGTGGAAGCACCCGTCGGCCAAAGACATGCCCTACGTGCTGGAGATGGTCAAAGGCGTCAAGGCCATGGGCCTGGAAACCTGCATGACCCTCGGCAAGCTGGATCAGGACCAGACCCAGGCGCTGGCCGACGCTGGCCTCGATTACTACAACCACAACCTCGACACGTCGCCGGACTTCTACACCAGCATCATCACCACCCGCACCTACAGCGATCGCCTGCAGACGTTGGCGTACGTGCGTGATTCAGGCATGAAGATCTGCTCCGGCGGCATCCTGGGCATGGGTGAATCCCTCGACGACCGCGCCAATCTGCTGATCCAGCTCGCCAACCTGCCGGAGCATCCGGAATCCGTGCCAATCAACATGCTGGTGAAAGTCGCCGGCACGCCGCTGGAAAACGCCGAGGATATCGATCCGTTCGATTTCATCCGGATGCTGGCCGTCGCGCGCATCCTGATGCCGCAATCCCACGTCCGCCTGTCCGCCGGTCGCGAAGCCATGAACGACCAGATGCAGGCCCTGGCGTTTTTCGCCGGCGCCAACTCCATCTTCTACGGCGACAAGCTGCTGACCACCGCCAACCCGCAGTCCGACAAAGACATGCAGCTGTTCTCGCGTCTGGGCATTCAGCCAGAAGCGCGCGAAGAGCACTCGGACGAGGTGCATCAGGCAGCCATCGAACAAGCCTTGATCGAGCAGAAAAGCAGCGAGCTGTTTTACGACGCGGCTGTTTGAGCCCCCATAGTGGCTTGACCCGAGGCCTGCATGTCCTTTGATCTGAACGCACGTCTCGCTGCCCGTCGTGCCGAGCACCTTTATCGTCAGCGGCCCCTGCTGGAAAGCCCGCAGGGCCCTGAAGTGATTGTCGACGGCAAGCCGCTGCTGGCGTTCTGCAACAACGATTACATGGGGCTCGCGAGTCATCCCGAGGTCATCGCGGCGTGGCAAGCCGGCGCCGAACGTTGGGGCGTCGGCGGTGGTGCCTCGCATTTGGTGATTGGCCACAGCACGCCCCATCACGCCCTCGAAGAAGCACTCGCCGAGTTCACCGGGCGGCCCCGCGCGCTGTTGTTTTCCAACGGCTACATGGCCAACCTCGGCACGGTCACAGCGTTGGTGGGGCAGGGCGACACGGTGCTGGAAGATCGCCTCAATCATGCTTCGTTGCTCGACGCCGGCCTGCTCAGCGGCGCGCGTTTTTCCCGGTACCTGCACAACGATTGCGACAGCCTCGCCAGCCGGTTGGACAAAGCGGTCGGTGACACCCTGGTGGTGACCGACGGCGTGTTCAGCATGGACGGCGATGTCGCTGATCTACCCGCGCTGGCCAAGGCGGCGAAAGCCAAAAACGCATGGCTGATGGTCGACGATGCCCACGGTTTCGGCCCGCTGGGGGCGAATGGTGCAGGCATCGTCGAGCACTTCGGCCTCGGCATCGATGACGTCCCGGTGCTGATCGGCACCCTGGGTAAGTCCTTCGGTACAGCGGGCGCATTTGTTGCGGGCAGCGATGAGCTGATCGAAACGCTGATCCAGTTCGCCCGCCCCTACATCTACACCACCAGCCAGCCGCCGGCGCTGGCCTGCGCGACGCTGAAAAGCCTCGAACTGCTGCGCACCGAACACTGGCGACGGGAGCACCTGACGGCACTCATCAAACAGTTCCGCGCCGGCGCTCAAGCCCTCGGCCTGGAACTGATGGACAGTTTCACGCCTATCCAGCCGATCCTGATCGGCGACAGCGGGCGCGCGTTGCGGCTCTCGCAATTGCTGCGAGAACGCGGCGTGATGGTCACCGCCATTCGGCCGCCGACGGTGCCTGCGGGCAGCGCGCGTTTACGCGTGACATTGTCCGCCGCCCACAGCGAGGCGCAGGTGCAGCTATTGTTGCAGGCACTGGAGCAGTGTTATCCGCTGCTGGGCGTAGACGAATCTTCGGAGCTGGACCATGCGTGATCAGTTGATCCTTTTGCCGGGCTGGGGCCTTGGTGTTTCTCCTCTTGAACCGCTGGCCGCAGCGCTGCGAGGGCTCGACGAACATTTGCGGGTCGTGATCGAGCCGTTGCCGGACATGGACACCGACAACCTCGACGACTGGCTCGATGAGCTGGATTCGACATTGCCCGACAACGTCTGGCTGGGCGGCTGGTCGCTGGGCGGCATGCTGGCTGCCGAACTGGCTGCGCGCAGGGGCGAGCGCTGCTGCGGACTGGCGACGTTCGCCAGCAACGTCTGCTTCGTGGCCCGCAGCGAGTGGCCCAACGCGATGCCACAGACGGATTTCGACGCGTTCATTGCCGGTTGCAAAGCCGATCCGGACGCCACGCTCAAGCGCTTCAGTCTGTTGTGCGTACAAGGTGCCGAGGAGCCGCGGGCGCTGTCGAGACAGCTCAAAGCCTGCGCACCCCACGGCACCAGCGCCGGCTTGATCGAAGGCCTGAAGCTACTTGAGCAAATGGACACGCGCAAAGCGCTGCAAGCGTTTCGCGGCCCGCAACTGCATCTGTTTGGCGGTCTTGATGCGTTGGTACCGGCAGAGGCGTCGGCGGACCTGCTTACGCTCCAGCCTGATATCGAAGTGGGCGTGATTGAGCAGGCCAGTCACGCCTTTATTCTGGAAAACCCGCACGGCGTCGCCGCTGCAGTTCATGCGTTTTTACACGAGTCCGGTGATGACTGATCTTTCCCACTGCGCGGTGCTGAAGGCCGTGAAACAGCAACAGGCATCCGGGCAACACACCCTGCCTGACAAGCGTCAGGTGGCGGCGTCCTTCTCGAAGGCCGCGGCGAGTTACGACAGCGTGGCCGACTTGCAGCGCGCCGTCGGCACCGAGCTGATGACGCGACTGCCAGCCTTGGCACCTTCCCGCTGGTTGGACCTGGGCAGCGGCACCGGTTGCTTCAGTCGCGCGCTGACGCAGACGTTTCCTGAGAGCGAAGGCATTGCGCTCGACATCGCCGAAGGCATGCTGCGTTATGCACGCCCGTTAGGGGGCGCCACTCATTACGTGTCAGGCGACGCGGAGCATCTTCCGCTGCGCGACGCGAGCGTCGATCTAATGTTCTCCAGCCTGGCGGTGCAATGGTGCCCGGATTTTTCCGCGGTGCTGAGCGAAGCGCGTCGTGTGCTGAAACCGGGCGGCGTGTTTGCGTTTGCCAGCCTCTGCGTCGGAACTCTGTTTGAATTGCGCGACAGCTGGCAGGCAGTGGATGGGATGGTCCACGTCAACCGCTTCCGCGAGTTCGAGGCGTATCAACGCCTCTGCGCTGTCAGCGGTTTAAATATGCTTAGCCTCAAAGTGCTGCCTCATGTGCTGCACTATCCCGACGTGCGCAGCCTGACCCATGAACTCAAGGCGCTCGGCGCGCACAATATCAATCCGGGTCGACCCGGCGGTCTGACCGGGCGTGCCAGGATTCAGGCCTTGATAGAGGCATACGAAAGGTTTCGTCAGGACGAAGGCCTGCCGGCCACGTATCAGGTGGTGTACGCCATCCTCGTGAAGCCTGACATTGATTAAAGAATGATCTATTTAGTCAGCGCCCGTCACACGGACGCTATAGTAAGCAGGCAATAGTTTGAAATTTCTCAATGGATGGTCGCCACGATGAGCGCTGCGTATTTCATCACGGGAACCGATACCGACGTCGGCAAGACCACTATAGCCACGGGGCTTCTGTACGCGGCGCGGCAGTCGGGGTTGAGCACGGCGGCGGGTAAGCCGGTGGCTTCCGGTTGCGATGTAAAACCCAAGGGGCTGCGTAACTCGGATGCCGTCGCCTTGCGCGCCGAATGTTCGATTCAGCTGACTTACAACGAGGTCAATCCGGTGGCCTTCGAGCCGGCGATCGCACCCCATCTGGCCGCGCGGGAAGCGGGAGTCGCCCTGACCGTGCAGTCCCTGCTCGGGCCGATGCAGCACATCCTCGACAAGCAGGCTGACTTCACGCTGATCGAAGGTGCCGGCGGCTGGCGCGTTCCCTTGGCCGATCAGGCCAATCTGTCCGATCTGGCTATCGCGCTGAAGTTGCCGGTGATTCTGGTGGTGGGCGTGCGCCTGGGCTGTATCAGCCATGCGTTGCTGTCAGCCGAAGCGATCGCTAACGACGGTCTGCAACTGGCGGGCTGGGTAGCGAATATCATCGATCCCAAAACGTCACGGCTTGAAGAAAACCTTGCCACGCTTGCAGAGCGTCTGCCGGCGCCGTGCCTGGGTCGAGTGCCGTTCATGAAGAAGGCGACGGCGGAAATGATTGCCGAGCATCTGCATCTTGAGTTGCTGGATTAACCGTTAGGGCGTCGCCGAGTGTGAGGCACGTCACAAGGCGCAATGCCACTAGTCGCATGGCAGAGTAATCCGCGCGCTTTGCTGCTTTAATCACGCTGTTCGCTATGAACAGAGGATCGTGCTCATGCAAATCTCGCTGAATAACACGCTGTACCCGGGCCTCAGCGCCATGCAGGTCGGGCAGAACCGTGTCGATCAGGCTGCGACGCAACTGGCCAGTCCCGCCACTGAGGTGTCTGGACGCAGTCAGTCTTCGGATTTCCAGCTTGAGCGCCTTCGCTCTGTGGATCGTCCGCAACGTTCCGACCTGGCCACCAATGTGGTGGAACTGACCCAAGGCCGGATTCAAGTCCAGGCTGGCGTCAAAGTCGAAAAAGCCAGCGATGAAATGCTCGGCACGCTGATCGACACCTTCGCCTGATCCTCCTTCGCTTCGTGCGCTGCGGCGCACGTCGCTGGATGCTGCCCCTCTCCTGAATAACCCCTCATTCACGTGCTCGTCCTCAGGGCGCTGCGACCTGCTTTTTCCCAACGCTCTCTAGACTCAACGCACTGTTCTGAACTGCCTGGCGTCGTATACCCACGTCCGCACGTTGCCCTCATCAGGTGATGAAAGGTGCAGGGGGTCGCTTGACAAGGTATAGGCGTAAACGTATGTTTCAAACACCTGTTTGATCGTCGCGTGATCCCAAACGTCGGCGCGGGGGCAACGCCCCACAGTGACCACACGGTCATCCAATTCCAGGATTCACCAGCAGAGGTTTATCGCTATGCCTGACTACAAGGCCCCCTTGCGTGATATTCGCTTCGTCCGTGACGAGCTGCTCGGCTACGAAGCGCACTATCAGAGTCTGCCAGCATGCCAGGACGCCACGCCTGACATGGTTGACGCCATTCTCGAGGAAGGCGCCAAGTTTTGTGAGCAGGTCCTGGCCCCGCTGAACCGTGTGGGTGACACCGAAGGCTGCACCTGGAGCGAGTCCGGCGTAAAAACGCCGACCGGTTTCAAGGAAGCCTACAAACAGTTCGTTGAAGGCGGCTGGCCGAGCCTGGCCCACGACGTCGCCCATGGCGGCCAGGGTCTGCCCGAGTCGCTGGGTCTGGCGGTCAGTGAAATGGTCGGCGAAGCCAACTGGTCGTGGGGCATGTACCCGGGCCTGTCCCATGGCGCGATGAACACCATCTCCGAGCACGGCACCCCTGAACAGCAGGACGCCTACCTGACCAAACTGGTTTCGGGTGAGTGGACCGGCACCATGTGCCTGACCGAACCTCACTGCGGCACCGACCTGGGCATGCTGCGCACCAAGGCCGAGCCTCAGGCTGACGGATCGTACAAAGTGTCCGGCACCAAGATTTTCATTTCCGCTGGCGAACACGACATGGCCGATAACATCGTCCACATCGTGCTGGCCCGCCTGCCCGACGCGCCTGCCGGCACCAAAGGCATTTCGCTGTTCATCGTGCCGAAATTCGTGCCGGCCGCTGATGGCAGCGTCGGCGAGCGCAACGCTGTGAATTGCGGTTCGCTGGAACACAAGATGGGCATTCATGGCAACGCCACCTGCGTGATGAACTTCGACGGCGCCACCGGTTTCCTGATCGGCCCGGCGAACAAGGGCCTGAACTGCATGTTCACGTTCATGAACACCGCGCGTCTGGGAACGGCGCTGCAAGGTCTGGCCCACGCCGAGATCGGTTTCCAGGGCGGCCTGAAATACGCCCGTGAGCGTCTGCAGATGCGTTCGCTGACTGGACCCAAAGCGCCAGAGAAAGCCGCTGACCCGATCATCGTTCACCCGGACGTACGTCGCATGCTGCTGACCATGAAGGCCTTCGCCGAGGGCACCCGTGCGATGGTGTACTTCACCGCCAAGCAGGTCGACATCGCCAAGTACAGCGACGACGCCGAAGCCAAGAAGCAAGCCGATGCACTGCTGGCGTTCATGACGCCGATCGCCAAGGCGTTCATGACCGAAGTCGGTTTCGAATCCGCCAACCACGGCGTTCAGGTCTATGGCGGCCACGGCTTCATCGCCGAGTGGGGCATGGAGCAGAACGTTCGCGACGCCCGTATTGCCATGCTGTACGAAGGCACCACGGGTATTCAGGCACTCGACCTGCTGGGTCGTAAAGTGCTGATGACTCAAGGCGAGGCGCTCAAAGGCTTTACCAAGATCGTCCACAAGTTCTGCCAGTCCCAGGAAGGCAACGAAGCGATCAGCGAATTCGTGACGCCGCTCGCTGCGCTGAACAAAGAATGGGGCGAACTGACCATGAAGGTCGGCATGGCGGCCATGAAAGACCGTGAAGAAGTAGGTGCCGCCTCGGTGGATTACCTGATGTATTCCGGTTATGCGTGCCTTGCGTACTTCTGGGCTGACATGGCCCGTGTTGCGGCCGAGAAACTGGCAGCCGGCACCAGCGAAGAAGCCTTCTACACCGCCAAGCTGCAGACGGCGCGCTTCTACTTCCAGCGCATCCTGCCGCGCACCCGTACTCACGTGGCAACCATGCTGTCGGGCGCGAGCAACCTGATGGACATGAACGAAGAGCACTTCGGCCTCGCTTACTGAGCCACCCGAAGGGTTTTCCTCAAAGCCGCTTGTCCTCCGGGACAAGCGGCTTTTTTGTGCCTGACCGATTTTGCCTCAAGGCCAGGCACATTCTTCCTCATCCTATGCAGGACGCGGCCGATACAGGCACAATGCCATTTAATCAGCACTCACTTCATCCGGTGAGGAGATAGCCCTTTTGCTGCGCCCTTCTGCCGCACGGCTCAGTCATTTTTTACCCTCTCTGGCCTTGCTGATTGCCGGACTGGCGGCTGCGTACGTGAAAGACCTCAACGTCTTCTTTACCTCACTCTTCAACGTACTGCCCACTCTGGTGCTGTTGCTGGGCGGTGCGTATTGCGGTGTGTACAAGCGACAGCGTGAGCTGTTCCTGATGATCACTGTGTACATCGCCTATTTCCTGCTCGACACACAGACCGACTACTACCGCGATAACGGAAAAGTCCGAGAGGATGCCGCCGTGGTGTTCCACCTGTGTTGCCTCTTGCTGCCAGTCCTGTTCGGGCTGTACGCGGCGTGGGAAGAGCGGACCCATCTGTTTCAGGACCTGGTTGCACGGTTGGCCGTTCTGGTGGCAGTCGGCAGCGTCGCGCTGGGTCTCGAACAGAGCTTTCCCGCCGGGCTGCTGGCCTGGCTCGCCGACATCCGCTGGCCGGCGTTGCACGGGGAATGGATGAGCCTGATCCAGCTGTCCTACGTGACGTTTTTCATCGCTTTTGCCGCGTTGATCACCCAGTACCTCTATAAGCCGCGGCCGCTGCATGCGGCGCAATTGGTGGGGCTGCTCGGAATGTTCTGGGCCTTACCGAAAACCTTCATCCTGCCGTTCACCCTGAACATCATGTGCAGCCAGGTGATGTTGATGATTGCGGCGGCAGTCGCCCACGAGGCCTATCAAATGGCCTTCCGTGACGAACTGACCGGGCTGCCAGGTCGACGTGCGCTGAATGAGCGGATGCAGCGACTGGGCCGCAATTATGTGCTGGCGATGAGCGACGTCGATCATTTCAAGAAATTCAACGACACCCATGGCCACGATGTTGGCGACCAGGTGCTGCGTCTGGTGGCGAGCAAGCTGTCGAAGATCACCAATGGCGGCGGGCGCGCCTATCGCTATGGCGGTGAAGAGTTCGCCATCGTGTTTGCCGGCAAGACCCTCGAAGAGTGCATGCCGCATCTTGAGGTCATTCGCGAAACCATCGCCAGTTATCAGATTCACCTGCGCAATCAGGATAATCGTCCAAACGATGACTTGCAGGGGCGCCAGCGCCGGGCGGGCTCTCAGGCATCAACGGTGTCGGTGACCGTGAGCATCGGCGTGGCCGAGCGTCTGCCGGAGCACCGCAATCCGGAAGAAGTCCTTAAATCCGCCGATCAGGCGCTGTATGCCGCCAAAGGCGCCGGGCGTAACTGCGTCATCAGTCACTTGCAGACCAGCAAGCGTGGCGCTGTGCGGATGGCCGCTGCCGGCTAAAACGTACTCTTTTCATTCTGTAAGCAAGCGCACTCGGAGTCGTGGGAGGGCATTGGTCTGACTGTTGCTCGGTTGTGACCAGATAACTATTCATAGTCACGTGTTGACCCTATGTGTCGCAAATGGTGTTGCTGTACACTCGTTTCACTGATATCCCAGCGCCGCATTGTCACTGCAGCGTTGCTCTTCCCTTGAGTTCTCTGCCGCTGAAACGAGGTTTGCCATGGCTGACTACAAAGCGCCCCTGCGCGATATGCGCTTCGTCCTCAATGAAGTGTTCGAAGTCTCCCGACTTTGGGCCACGCTGCCCGAATTGTCCGAAACCGTGGACGCCGAGACCGTCGAGGCGATTCTCGAAGAGGCGGGCAAAGTCACTGGCAGATCCGTTGCACCCCTGAGCCGCGCGGCAGATGAAGAAGGCTGCCACTGGAAAGACACCGTTGTTACCACCCCGGCAGGCTTCGTTCAGGCCTACAAAACGTACGCTGAAGGTGGTTGGGTTGGCGTCGGCGGTAACCCGGAATTCGGCGGCATGGGCATGCCCAAGGCGGTGTCTGCTCAGGTCGAAGAGATGGTCAATTCCGCAAGTCTGGCATTCGGGCTGTACCCGATGCTGACGTCCGGCGCCTGCGTTTCGATCAACAACCACGCCAGTGAAGCGTTGAAGACCAAATACCTGCCGAACATGTACGCCGGGGTATGGGCCGGTTCGATGTGCCTGACCGAAGCCCACGCAGGCACCGACCTGGGGATTATCCGCACGAAAGCGGAGCTCCAGACCGACGGGTCCTACAAGATCAGCGGCACGAAAATCTTCATCACCGGCGGCGAACACGACCTCACCGAGAACATCATCCATCTCGTATTGGCCAAGCTGCCTGACGCACCGGCAGGCCCGAAGGGCATTTCGCTGTTCCTCGTGCCGAAGATCATGGTCAATGACGATGGCAGTCTCGGTGAGCGCAACACGGTGTTCTGCGGGTCCATCGAACACAAGATGGGCATTCAGGCCTCGGCCACCTGCGTGATGAATTTCGATCAGGCCGCAGGCTATCTGATCGGCGAGCCTAATAAAGGCCTCGCGGCGATGTTCACCATGATGAATTACGAGCGTCTGGGCGTCGGCATTCAGGGCCTGGCGTCCGGCGAGCGTTCGTATCAGAACGCGATCGAGTACGCCCGAGACCGACTGCAAAGCCGGGCTCCGACGGGCGCGCAGTCCAAAGACACCATCGCTGACCCGATCATCGTTCACCCCGATGTGCGTCGCATGCTGCTGACCATGAAGGCGCTGAACGAAGGCGGTCGTGCGTTCTCCACGTACGTGGCGATGCAACTGGACACCGCCAAGTACAGCGAAGACGCCAACGTACGTCAGCGCGCCGATGCGTTGGTGGCGCTGCTGACGCCCGTTGCCAAGGCCTTCCTCACCGACATGGGCCTGGATACCACCGTGCACGGTCAGCAGGTGTTCGGCGGTCACGGCTACATTCGCGAGTGGGGTCAGGAGCAACTGGTGCGTGATGTGCGCATCACTCAGATCTACGAAGGGACCAACGGCATTCAGGCACTGGACCTGATGGGCCGGAAGGTCGTCGCCAGTGGTGGGGCTTACTACAAGCTGTTCTCCGACGAAATCCATCAATTCATCGCTTCGTCTGACAGCTCGCAGGCAGAATTCACCAAGCCGTTGGTTGCAGCCCTGACCACACTGGACGAATTGACCGACTGGGTACTGGATCGGGCTCGCAGCAACCCGAATGAAATCGGTGCTGCGTCCGTCGAGTATCTGCATGCATTCGGGTACACGGCGTATGCCTACATGTGGGCGATGATGGCAAAAGCCGCATCGGGCAAAGAGGCTCAGGAAGATTTCTACGCCAGCAAGCTCGGCACTGCGCGTTTCTACTTCGCCCGTTTGCTACCGCGCATTCAGTCACTTTCGGCCTCGGTCAAGGCGGGCAGCGAGTCGCTGTACCTGTTGGAGGCGTCACAGTTCTGACACTGGGAAATGCATGTAAGCATTTGCTTACATGACGTGATGGCAATCGGCTCTATCGCTTCAGTGGATCCAAGTTTAATCTACTCACATGGACGTAGCGCAGGACGCGCAACAGATAACAGGGACACGTAAGGGATTGCCTGCCAGGATGGCGGGAAGAAATGGAAGTCATGGGAAACAGTCTGGAAAACCTCGCTTAGGCGGGGTTTTCTTTTTTCTGCATTCCGGAAAAGTGCAACGCCGTCGGCCGTTTCGCTTTATGCAGATGCGGGAAGGCAATGGCGTGATGACAGGCGCTGCGGAACCCCTGTAACGGCCTAGGGTCGATTAGCTGTGCGGCCCCCATTGGGCCATTGATCAGGAGCTCCACCCATGGACATCATTCGCATCATCATCGCCATCCTGCTGCCACCCCTGGGCGTGTTCCTGCAAGTCGGCTTCGCCGGTGCCTTTTGGCTGAACATCCTGCTGACCCTGCTGGGCTACATCCCGGGGATCATCCATGCGATCTACATCATTGTCAGTCGCAAGTAACCTGATCCGTTAAACACCGCGCTTCCTGTCTCAGGTCACCTGACATAGAGTCCGACGTCGGACTTTATGATCGGGAAGATCAGGGATGGACGTTGTTTTGGGATTACTCGCCGCTCTGTTCTGGGGCGGCACAGATTTTCTGGTAGGGCTCAACGCCCTCCTCCGACTTGTAGGACCGGCTTTAGCCGGGAAGGCTTCAATCGCCACACCGCAAATTGATCGTTGCATCCACCGACCTCTTCCCGGCTGAAGCCGGTCCTACCAGGCGACTGCGTACACCTGTGAAACTGGCGATGCCCCACAGAAATGTGGCGTGTATCGCAATACCCCGTGGGAGCGAGCTTGCTCGCGAAGGGGCCAGGACTTTTTGAAGGGGACTGATTTATTTACAACGCTTCACCGTAAATTAATCTGTCCCCTTGACAGCCCATCTGGCCAATTCCCGGCTAAAGCCCGTCCTACCGGAATCCGCGCGACCTGGATAACCTCAAATCACCCATCAATCACCTTCCGGTAAAACGCCCATTCGGTTTCCAGTGCATGGGCCAGGTTGGCGGCTTTGCGGAAGCCGTGGCGTTCGTCAGGGTAGAAATGCCCTTCCGCCGGGATGCCGTTTTCCACTAACGCATTGAGCATGTCGCGGGTCTGGGCGGGGACGACCACGGCGTCGAGTTCGCCCTGAAAGAAGATCACCGGGACTTTGATCTGGTCGGCATGCAGCAGCGGCGTGCGCTCACGGTAGCGCGCCATGTCGACGTCGGGGTCACCGATCAGCCAGTCCAGATAATCCGCCTCGAACTTGTGCGTGGCTTCCGCCAGCGCCAGCGGGTCGCTCACTCCGTAAAGGCTTGCCCCTGCGCGGAACACATCCTTGAATGCCAGTGCGCACAGCGTCGTGTAGCCACCTGCACTGCCGCCTCGGATGAACGCATTTGCCGGATTGATCAGGCCCTGATTGCCCAGGTATTCAACCACTGCACAGGCGTCTTCGACATCGACGACGCCCCATTCCAGAAACAGTGCCTGGCGATAGGCGCGGCCATAACCGGTGCTGCCGCGATAGTTGAGGTCAGCGACGGCGAAGCCCCGCTGCGTCCAGAACTGAATGCGCGGGTCCAGCGCGGGGTAACAGGCGGAAGTGGGCCCACCATGGATAAACACCACCAGCGGCGGCTTTTCATCGCCATTCATGGCTGGATAGAAATACCCGTGGGCTTCGCTGGAACCGCTCGGGTAGCGCAAGGTTTGCGGCTGGCTGATGCGCTCGACGGGAAGCGGGCTGACGCCACCGGCCAATACCTGAACGCGCTTGTCAGTGCGGCTGATGGCAATCACCGCAGAGGGGCTGACGGACGAGGCCGCGATGCAATAGATATAGTTCGCGTCAACCGCCAGGCTTCTGAAACGGCTGTAATCGCCGCTGAAATCGTCAACTGAACCCTGCGCCGAGCGAACGCCGAGGAGGCCTTTACCGTCCTCGAACCAGGCGGCGAGGTACGCGCCGTCTTTCAGCGGCGCCCAGGTCGACGCACCCAGCTGCCACGGCGCTGAGGCATGATCGGCAGTGGCGGTGGGCAGTGCTTCAAAGCCATCCAGCGTCTCTACCCACGGCTGCCAGAATCCGGCGCGGTCGGTCAGGGAATACAAGCGGCCCGCCTCATCAAAGCGGGGTTGCTGCAGCGACTCCAGCCCCAGCCCGCCCGCGAGACAGTGCGGCCGGCCCCACGCGAGATCGGCCTGGCGTTCGACGCTCATCAGTCGGGTGGACGTCCACGGCTGGTGGGGCCGCCACCACTCTATCCAGACCAGGCGATTGCCATCCGGGCTGACGGTGGGAGATGCATAGAAATCGGCGCCTTCGGCCAGCACATGGCGGCGGCCGTCGGCGACGTCGATCGCGACCAGCCGATGGGTGTCCTTATCCTCCTCGACCGCCAGAATCTGCCCACGCGCATAGCGGACGTCTCCAAAGAGTTTGTCGCCCTGGGTCAGGGGGTGAGGGGTTTGAGCGTCGAAGGGCTGGAGGTAAATCTGCTGGTCCGCTTCGTTGACGAACACCACGGCCTCGTCAGTCAGGCAGAACGACCCGCCGCCGTATTCATACACCCGGCTGCGCACGCTGAAACCTTCGGGGGTCAGGCAAGCAGTTGCGCCGTGTTGCCAGCGCCAGATGCGTGTGGCGGCATCCTGCGGGCGGAATTCACTCCAGAAAAGCCCCGCAGGGCTGACAGCGAGTTCGGCGAAATCGGTGCCTGCCGCCACAGCCTGGGCGGCAGAAAGGAGGTCAGGACTTGGCGATGAGGAGTGAGTTTCGTTCATTGCGGAAGGCCAGTTGCTCGATGGTCTGGCTAGCATACTCGGCTTCATCACGGGCTTGGGTGATCAAGTGATGCTGCGGTGACTTGCTGCATACTGGGTCGGTGTTGCTCGCGTCGCCGGTGAGCATGAACGCCTGACACCGGCAGCCACCGAAGTCCTTTTCCTTCTCGTCGCAGGAGCGGCAAGGCTCTGGCATCCACTCGTAACCGCGAAAACGATTGAAGCCGAACGACTCATACCAGATGTGCTGCATCGTGTGATCGCGCACGTTGGGAAACTGGATCGGCATCTGCCGCGCGCCATGGCAGGGCAGCGCAGTACCATCCGGCGTCACGGTCAGGAACAGATTGCCCCAGCCATTCATGCACGCTTTTGGGCGCTCTTCGTAGTAATCGGGGGTGACGAAGATCAGCTTCACCGGGTGGTTTTCAGCGGCGAGCTTGACCCGATATTCGTTAGTGATGCGCTCGGCACGCACGAGCTGGTCTTTGGTTGGCAGCAAGCCCACACGATTCAGGTGCGCCCAGCCATAGAACTGACAAGTCGCCAGCTCCACGAAGTCCGCTTCCAGCGCCACGCACAGCTCGATGATCTTGTCGATCCTGTCGATGTTATGCCGGTGGGTCACGAAGTTGAGGACCATCGGATAGCCATGCTTTTTCACGGCGCGGGCCATTTCCAGTTTCTGCGCGAAGGCTTTTTTCGAGCCGGCGAGCATGTTGTTCACTTGCTCGTCGCTGGCCTGGAAACTGATCTGGATGTGGTCCAGCCCGGCTTCCTTGAAGTCGATGATCTTCTGCTCGGTCAGGCCGATGCCGGAGGTGATCAGGTTGGTGTAAAAGCCCAGCCGCCGCGCTTCGGCGATCAGCTCGGCCAGATCCTGACGCACCAGTGGCTCGCCACCCGAAAAGCCGATCTGCGCCGCGCCCATTTGCCGGGCTTCAGCCATGACTTTGAACCACTGCTCAGTGGTCAGCTCTTGGCCCTGCTTGGCGAAATCCAGTGGGTTTGAGCAATACGGGCATTGCAGCGGGCAGCGATACGTCAGTTCGGCAAGTAGCCACAGCGGCAGCCCGACCGGGGGCGTGGGCGGAATGTAGATGTCGGACGGGGTGTTCACTGAGTCAGACAAATTCGATCCAGAGTTCTGCACGGGCGACCTCCATGAATTGCTCGACATCAGTGCCGAGCTCGGAAACGCCGGGGAATTTTTCGTCAAGCAGCGCAATGATCGCGCCGACGCTGCGCTGACCATCGATCAGGCCGCCAATCGCGCTCGCGCTCTCGTTGAGCTTGATCATGCCCTCGGGGTAGAGCAGCACGTGACCGTTTTGCGCGGGCTCGAACTGGAAACGATAACCGCGGCGCCAGTTGGGCACCTGCTCACGATTGAAGCTCATAGGGCGATTCCTTTGTGCCAGACGCGTTGGTCGGTCACGCTGTGATAGGGCGGGCGGTTCAGCTCGTATGCCATGCTCATGGCATCAAGCATGCTCCACAAAATATCGAGTTTGAACTGCAGAATTTCCAGCATGCGCTCCTGGCCTTCCCGCGTGGTGTAGTGCTGCAGCGTGATCGCCAGACCATGCTCGACGTCGCGGCGCGCCTGACCCAGGCGGGTGCGGAAGTATTCGTAGCCGGTCGGGTCGATCCATGGATAGTGCTGCGGCCAGCTGTCCAGACGCGACTGGTGAATCTGCGGCGCGAACAGCTCGGTCAGCGAACTGCTCGCCGCTTCCTGCCAATTGGCGCGACGGGCGAAATTGACGTAGGCATCGACGGCAAATCGTACGCCGGGCAGGACGAGTTCCTGCGAGCGCAACTGGTCAGGATCCAGACCCACCGCTTGACCCAGACGCAGCCAGGCTTCGATGCCGCCGTCTTCACCGGGTGCGCCGTCATGATCCAGCAAGCGCTGAATCCACTCACGGCGAATCTCCCGGTCCGGGCAGTTGGCCAGAATCGCAGCGTCCTTCAGCGGGATATTCACCTGATAGTAAAACCGATTGGCGACCCAGCCCTGAATCTGCTCGCGGGTCGCGCGCCCTTCGTACATCGCCACATGGAAGGGATGATAGATGTGGTAATACGCACCCTTGGCGCGCAGGGCCTGTTCGAATTCAGCGGGGGACAGCGGCGTTGCATCGCTCATGTCGGCACTCTTCCTAACGAATGTGGGGCGCGGTTTACTGAAAGCGCTTTCCTACAGCTCGATGCTCATCCCGTCGAACGCCACTTCGACGTTTCGCCGCGCCAGTTCAGCGCGCTCGGGCGAGTCTTCGTCGAGGATCGGATTGGTGTTGTTGATGTGGATAAGCACCTTGCGCTGTTGCGGCAGCTTTTCCAGTACTTCGAGCATGCCGCCGGGACCGTTTTGCGCCAGATGACCCATCTCCGTTCCGGTACGGGTTCCGACGCCACGACGCTGCATTTCATCGTCATCCCACATCGTGCCATCGACCAACAGGCAGTCGGCGCCGCTCATTTTTTCCATGAGGGCATCGTCGACTTTGCCCAGGCCCGGCGCGTAGAACAGTTTGCCGCCCGTGCTCAGGTCCTCGACCATCAAGCCGATGTTATCGCCCGGGTGTGGGTCGAATCGGTGTGGCGAGTAGGGCGGTGCCGCGCTGCGCAGTGGAAATGGTGTGAAGCGCAGATTCGGGCAGGCCGGAATCACAAAACTGCCTTCCAGCTCGATGCGATTCCAGGCCAGGCCGCCGTTCCAGTGTTTGAGCATGTTGAACAGCGGGAAACCCGTGCTCAAGTCCTCGTGGACCATGTCCGTGCACCAGACTTGATGCGGGCAGCCTTCACGCAGGCTCAGCAGCCCGGTGGTGTGGTCGATCTGGCTGTCCATCAGAATGATCGCGCTGATCCCGGTGTCGCGCAGGCCGCGATTGGGCTGCATCGGGGCGAACCCCTGGAGCTGGGCGCGAATGTCGGGAGAGGCGTTGCACAAGATCCAGTTCACCCCGTCGTCCGACAGCGCGATGGACGACTGGGTGCGCGCGTGGGCCCGCAAGCTGCCGTCGCGAAAGCCTGCGCAATTGGCGCAGTTGCAGTTCCACTGAGGGAAACCACCGCCGGCGGCGGAACCGAGAATCTGGATGTGCATGTAAACCCCGTAGCGACGGGCCAGGCCGGCCCTGAAATCAGAATCGCGTTAATAAAAAAGCCCCGGCGAACCGAGGCTTCTCACCGCGCAACAATCAACGGCTTGCGAAGTACATGGTGACTTCAAAGCCGATACGCAGATCAGTGTAAGCAGGTTTAGTCCACATAGTTGACTCCTTCTGGGTTAGTGCAGCGGTGGGTGAGTACATTCGTTAGTGCTCCTGCGAGCGGAGACGTTCAAATGCTTAGGGGGCTATGTTACTAAAATTATCGGAGGGTCAACGATGAAATATCCGATAAAGATCCTTGCACAACGGGCAACGATCAGCTGTTTTCAGCCCACGGCGGGTACGGGCGGGAACGGGCTAGAGCGGTTGGACAGGCAGAGCCGGGCGCTGTCCGGATGCGCCAGCCGATGAGCGGCTTCGAGCAATTCGGCGCGTTGAAGATGTGCAAGGGAATGTTGCAGGCCGGCGCTGTAATCATTGCCGTGGCCGGCCAGGTGCGCTTGCCAGAGCAGATCGGCCGCTTGCGGGTGCTCCATGTCAGCCGTTTCGAGCTGATCCTGCAGGGTTTGTACTTGGGAGGGTAAGTCTGCGGCGTTGATCAATGTCGGCAGACCCTCGATGAAGGTCTCGATATGCGCAACCAGTTGCTCCGCGCTCGCGCTGGGCGATTGCACGCCGAACAACAGACCGCCCTGGCCAGCGATCTGTCGGAAACCACTGAAAACGGCGTAACCCAACTGCAGCTCGACCCGCAGGCGCTGGTAGAACGGCGCCTGCATCAGCTGTGCGAAGAGTCGCCACGTCGCTTCGTCGTGGAGAGAATCGGAGGGTGTCGGGTAGAACATCAGCAGCGCAACTTCGGAAGACTCCGACGCTTCGATTTCCCACCGTGTGCTTGTTGCTCGAGGTGTTGTGCGTGGCGAACCTTCCGGCAAACCGGGGATGAGCCGCGTGGCGTGGTTCAACGCATTTCGCGCTGAGGGTGTGAAACCCGTGGCAAGCCCTGTCCAGAGCGCCTCAGCCCAGACGCGCGGCAGATCGTCAGTCTGCTGGGTGACTAAGTTGTTCAAATAATGATCACCTAAGGTCTTCAGCAACTGACGTATCGGGATGACGGCCGGTTCATGAGCTGGCGCACCGTAGCGCGCCAGGGTTTGCGCACCCGGCTGCACGATCAGAATCAGCGCCTGTTCCACCACGGAGGGCAGCGGCTCCGACAAACCGGAGACTTTCAACTGCCAGAACCTGCCGTAGGAACTGAATGCCAACGAGACTCCCGCTTGACTGGCCTGGGCCATCAGCGGTTTCAGGCTGGCTTCCAGCATCCGTGCAAGCATTGGTGGCGCAGCGACGAGCGTCCACCGAAGGTACAAGGCGGCCTCGCCGTTTGCTGGCAGCGCCTCGCTGAATGTCAGCGCAGGCAGGTGCGAGGTCGGCGCGGTGGCCGGCGTTGCCTGCTTTAGAAAAGGATTGGGTTCGGGCAGCCGCCAATCGACGCTTGAGGTGTCGTACCGCGGGGACCGGGCTTCTGCCTGCAACAGTGTCAACGGCGTTAGTTGGTTCAGCAGCGCATCGACCGCCCCTGTTGCAAGCCCCGCCATATCAGGTTCAGCGCTGAAATACCGCGCCAACGACAGTGCACCGCTGACGGCAAGACGCCGCTGTTCCAGCCGCGCGTATTCGTCGAACAACGGGCTGTACTGGGATTTGAAGAAGGCAAGCCAACTGAACACCATTGCTGACACATGAGATGACGCGACAGGTGTCTTCGCGGCCAATGCGATCTCAATGTCGATGACTGCCTGGCCGGCAAACTCATACATGACCTCGGCCTTCAGCGAGTCAATCAAGCCTCGGTCACGCAGCTCCGCCACCAGCCCGCCCCCTTGCGCGTCATTCATCCAGGTGCAGAGAAAGGCTGCGGCCTGTTCCTGCCCTGGCGGTAAACCTTCGCATGCGAAAGTCAGATGCATCCGTCGTTGATCAGGTACCCCGACTGGCTTCGGTGCATCAGTGAGCAGCGCAGGCGGTCGCTGCTGTTCGACACGGCTGCCTTTAGCGAAAAACGCGCCAGAGTGCGCTGCCAACCCCTCCAGTTCATCCAGCGGCAGAGGCCCCGCGAGGCTCAACGTCATCTGCCCGGCCTGATAGAACCGTCGATAGAAATCCTGCAGCGCATGCTGAAATGCCTGGCGCGGAACCGGGAGGCTGAAGCGATTCCCTGCATGAAACCCGCGCAGGGGATGCAAGGCCGACAAGGGCTGCAGACGTTTCAGCCCATCACGAGAGGCGTCGTCCCGCGACCAGGCGATGAATTCCGCGTGCAACACCTCCCGCTCCCGCAACTGATCGGGAATCGTCATGCGCGGATGGGCGAGCATTTCGCACAGTCGCTCAAGACCGTCCGGGAACAAGGCGCGCGGCAGTTCGAAGAAAAAGTCAGTGGTGCGCGCGCGGGTGCTGGCGTTTACTTGCCCGCCGTGGCGCTGCACGAATGCCATCAGCTTTTCGTCGGCTGCAAAGCGCTCGGTGCCGAGAAAGAACAGGTGCTCGAGAAAATGCGCGAGCCCCGGCCAGCGGGCCGAGACATCATGACTGCCTGCCGCCACCCGCAATGCCGCCGCGCAACGCTTCAATCGTGGGGCCGAAACAAGCACCACGTTCAAGCCGTTGGGCAGGGTCAGGGATCGTCGGCTGATGGGGTTGGGCATGGCGCTTGTGATGTTTGATGACTGAGCGGCCATGCTAGCGGATAACGCGCGTGCAGGGTGGGGCGTGCGCAGTGGCGACGCTGGGCGTTTGACCTACGGCTTACCCAGGCCGGAATAAAACCCCGGCCGACGATCCTTGAAATACGTGTTGATCGCCTGCGACTCGCTCATCGATTCACGGTCCAGGTCCGCCATCACCAGCGCCTCATCCTGACCGGCAAGGCCGATTTGGCGACCGTCTGGCGCGCAGATGCTGCTCAAACCGCAGTAATGGATCTCGCCCTCACTGCCGCAGTAATTGGCATAAACCAGGTAGCACTGGTTCTCGAAGGCGCGGGCCCGCACGGTGACTTCCGCGACGAAATCGTAGGGCGCCATGTTGGCAGTCGGTACGAGAATCAGGTCTGCGCCGGCCAAGGCCAGACGCCGCGTGTTCTCGGGAAACTCGACGTCGTAGCAGATCAAAAAGCCAAGCTTCCAGCCGCCGAATTCCACTACCGGAAAGTGCTCATCGCCTGCGCTGAACATCGCGTTGTCCAGGTCGCCATACAGATGGGTCTTACGGTAATTGCAGACCCGAACACCTTGCGCGTCGATCAACTGCACAGCGTTGTAAACCTGATCGTCGTCGCTCAACTCCGGGTAACCGTACAAAATCGCGACGCCCGTGGCCTGAGCGACCTCGGCAATCTTCAGCGCAGCCGGGCCGTCGCTCGCTTGCGCCAACTCCCGCGCGGCCTTGGCACCGATGTTGTAGCCGCTGAGAAACATCTCCGGAAAGACCAGCAGCGCCGCGCCCTGCGCCGATGCCTCGATTGCCTGAACTTCCAGGCGCATAAGATTGGCGCTGACATCCAGGGGCAGCGGCGGGCATTGGTAGAGAGCGACGCGCATTTGAAGCTTCCTTATTCCGGCAAAGCGATCGGGCCGATCTCGTGGAACACGTCACCCGGGCCCGGGTTCTCGGCGTGAGTCTTGCCGCCGAAGTGGGTCATGATGCCCCACACCGCATTCAGCGAGGTCTGCACTGCGCCTTCGACCCACGCGGGTGTCCAGGACACATCGTCACCTGCGATGAAAATGCCCCGTTGCTCGTCAGGCATTTCCTTCTGCATGAAGTGTGCGTACATCCGCTGGTTATAGCGGTAGTGGCCCGGCAGCGCGCCTTTGAAAGCGCCGAGGAAGTGCGGGTCCGATTCCCACGACACGGTGATCGGGTCTCCGATGACGCGCGCGGCGATATCGACCTTCGGGTAGATCTTTTTCAGCGCCCCGAGTGCCAGGCTGACACGCTTTTCCACGGGATGCGGCAGCATTTTGAGCGCGTCGCTCATCCACGAGTACGACAGGCAAATCACCCCCGGCTTCTCCACGCCGTTGGAATAGGTGCCGTTGTCGAACAGGTAAGTGCCACGGGTCAGGCGATCCGTCAGGGTCATGCTCATCAGGTCGCGGCCGGTCTCCGGGTCTTTGTCCTTCCAGAACGGCCGGTCAACCATCACGAAGGTTTTCGACGCCTGCATGTAGCGCGTGCGGTCCAGCGCCATCCACATCTTCTGCGAGAACAGCGATTCTTCGCACTCGATCTGGGTGGTCAGCAACCAAGTCTGGCACGTGGCCAGAACCGCATCGTAATGGCGAACGTCACCCAGATTGTCGGTGACTGCGAACTGGCCGTTGGCGGCCCGGCTGATACCCTTGACCCCGGTGCGCGGGGCGCCCCGGTGCAGCGTCGACAGACTGGTGCCTTCTGGCCAATGGGCGCAACGTTCGGGGGCGTGGCGCCAGATGCCGATAGGCACTTGAGCGACGCCGCCAACGATCAGGTGCTGGTGATCGTCGCAGTTGGTCATGACCACGCGGAAGATCTCCAGCATCGAGTTCGGGAAGTCCGAGTCCCAGCCACCGGTGCCGAAACCGACCTGACCAAACACTTCGCGGTGATAAAACGACAGTTTGGCGAAGGCTTTGGACGTGGCGACGAAATCATAGAACGTGCGGTCGTCCCACAACGGCACCAGCTTGTCCCACAGCTCCTTGAGCCGAGGCACATCGCGGTCGCGGATGGCTTGCTGGATGTCGGCGAACTGCGAGCCGTCCTCCAGCGCATCGGCCCAGGCGTCGGCTACTTCCTGAAACAGCGCGGGCAAGTCCGACAGTTTTTGTGCGTAGTGAGTGCTCCCTTCCAGGTCGATTACCGTGCTGCCGGACGCCGCCGTCAGCGGGTTGGGGAAAGGTTTGGACTCCAGGCCGAGCTTGTCGACGTAGTGATAAAAAGCGGTGGAGGACACCGGGAAGCGCATGCCGCCCAGCTCGGCAATGATGCCTTCAGCACCTTCAAACTGCTGCGACCGCAGACGGCCGCCCATTTTGGAGGCTTCATAAACGACAGGTTTGAGGCCCAGCTTCATCAGCTCATAAGCCGCAACCAGGCCCGCGATGCCTGCGCCGACGATCGCCACCTCTTTGCCAAGGTTTTCCGTCGGAATGCTGCCCAGGCCCGCCGGGTGTTCAATCCAGTCATCGAAGGCGAACGGGAAGTCCGGGCCGAAAATCGTGATCGGTTTTTTTCCGTCGGCGGGGTGGCGATTGTTCTTCATGACTGACCTTGTTCGACTGGGGCGCGAAAGGGCACAAGTCTAGATAACAGTTGAGACGTTAATAAGACGCAGAGTGCCGTCGTTGTGTCGAGAAGGCAGGCAAAGTGACGGGGTGGTTCGTCATATTGTCAGAATTGGCCCATTCAGGACGGCTGCCCGCGGTCGATCTTGCTGCTGAGGATGATCGATGTGGTGGTCTTCTCGACGCCATCGACACTGCCGATCAGATCAAGCATCTGATCCAGTTGCTCCGGCGAGTCGGTACGCAGCCACGCGACGTAATCGAACTCACCGCTTACAGCGCAAAGTTGTTGCACCTGCGCCATCGCACTCAGTCGCCGCAACACTTCCTTGCCCGAGCGAGGCTGCACGGTGATCCCGACATAAGCCTGCAACCCGCCATCCACCAGACGCTGACCCAGACGCACGCCATAGCCGGTGATGACTTTGGCTTTTTCCAGGCGCGCCAGTCGCGAGGTCACGGTCGTGCGCGCGATACCCAATTGCCGAGCCAGATTGGCGACCGGTTCCCGGGCATTGATTTGCAGCGCTGCGATCAGTTTGCGATCGATGTCGTCGAGCGCTGGTGGGCGGGTGTCAGGCAAGGGCGGATCTCCTTCGGCAAGCGGGGCATGTTAGGAGATTCCGTAGGGGTTTGGGTGATATTCGAACCGGGCGGCACGGTGGCAGCCGAGGTCATTGTCGCTGTTTGCCCAGCAGGGATGGGCGTACGGGAGTTTGCGCCGGTTATGTAGGACTTTTCTGCGCTGTAAGGGTTTTGTCATTCTTCTGTCACCCCCGGCATGCCTAAATTCTCTCCCCATCCCTTTGAATCCACGCCGGGAGCCTCGTCATGACTCTGGATTTCTCTGAAACCGCCCGCTACATCCAGGCCGATATCCTCGACAGCTTCGACGAAGAACTGGAAATGGAGTACGACGACGCGCGCCTGGATGGCTTATTGGCTGACTTGGGTGAGGAGGTGCCCAAAGGGATTGATCGCCGCCTGTATTTCCGTGAGCTGCTGCGCCTGCAAGGCGAGCTGGTGAAACTGCAGGACTGGGTGGTGAGCCAGAAGCTCAAGGTCGTCGTGCTGTTCGAAGGCCGGGATGCGGCAGGCAAGGGCGGTGCGATCAAGCGCATCACCCAGCGTCTCAACCCGCGGGTTTGTCGCGTGGCTGCACTGACCGCGCCAAGTGAACGCGAGCGCACGCAGTGGTACTTCCAGCGCTACGTCGCGCACCTGCCTGCCGCTGGCGAAATGGTGCTGTTCGACCGCAGTTGGTACAACCGGGCCGGGGTCGAGCGGGTCATGGGCTTCTGCAATGACGAAGAGTACGAAGAGTTTTTCCGCACCGTCCCCGAGTTCGAAAAGATGCTGGTGCGCTCGGGCATTATCCTGATCAAGTACTGGTTCTCCATCACCGACGACGAGCAATACCGGCGCTTTCTGATGCGCATTCATGACCCGCTGAAACAGTGGAAGCTCTCGCCGATGGACCTTGAGTCCCGCCGTCGCTGGGAGGACTACACAAACGCAAAAGAGGAAATGCTCACCCGTTCCCACACGGACGTCGCGCCCTGGTGGATCGTCGAAGCTGACGACAAGAAGCGAGCGCGCCTGAACTGCATTCATCACCTGCTGGAGCAGATCCCGCGTGGCGATACCGAGACACCGCAAGTGGTGCTGCCGGAGCGCGAGTACAACGCCAATTACCTGCGCGCACCGGTACCTCGCGAGATGGTCGTTCCGCCGGTTTATTGATCCTCTGCCGGTTTTTGATCACCGTGCTGGCGTGGTTCAGATTTTCCACGCCGGCGCTGTTTTCGCCAGACGCTGTTGCAGGCTTTCCAGGTTCTGGGTGAATTGACGGGTCATCAACTGGTAACCCAGCACCTCGGTCGACGCGGTTGGAGCGTCGGGCCCGACGGTCAAGCTCTCGGTCGACCGCTCCAAACGCTCGGTCGCACCGGTCTGCAGCGCACGGGCCATACCGATCAACATGCGCCGAATCCGCCGCTGCTCCGCCGTCACCCCTGTACTGCCAGCATCTGCCGGACGCAGGTTCGACAGAATCTCGAGGATGCTCAGGCACATGCGGAAATGGCTCTGAATGGCGTCCAGCTCAACGATGGATATCTTCACTTCCTTGGACACCGACGGCATCAGCGAGCGCAGCTGCAACAGCGTTGCGCCCATTCGCGCGGTCAGCTTCACATGCTCATCTGCGGTCATGGACTGCCCGCTGGCGATTCGGTCGTAGGCCAGGGCACAGTCCCGCAGGCCATTCGCCAGGTTGTAGCGCCACGAATACACGGCGTACAGCGGCAGCGCGAACGAAAACGCCAGGGCGAGGGCGATGCCGATCAGGATATCCACCGTCCGCCACAACCCGTCCGTGATCGGGTTATCACCGTGGCCCGCCACGATGAACAGGGTGATCGCCGACAACAGCGCCGTGTAACCCCCCTTGCCGATGGCGTGATACGCAAAGAAGCCGCAGATCAGCGACATCACCACGTACGTCAGCAACGGCATACCCAGATAGCTTTCCTGCGCAACCACCGCCAGGCCCAGCGCCGCACCAATCAGCGTTCCATAAGCCCGCTCCACCGACTTTTTGCCGATGTTGCCGTGGTGCTGCAACCCGCCGATCACGATCAGCATTGTCACCGACGCCCACTCTCCGTGGGGCAGATGAAACCCTGTCGTCAGAAGAATCGACACCAGCAGTCCGACCACGATTCGGCCGGCGTGAATGTAGCGGGCATGGCGATAGCGGCGGTATGGGTCCAGCAGTGGACGCAGAACGCGGCGAAGCCAGGAGGGGAGGGAGGCTGAGTTCATGGGGTTACAGACCATGGGGAAGATGAATATATCCGAAGCCTCTCAAATGCGGCGCGTCACCATCGGCGTCGCCTCATTCACAAAATCATCACATGTGAGATGTTGCGTATCAGGATGGTTGCGCGTAGGGTGCGTTGCTATCACATGTGATGTTCAGGAAAAACTTCAATGGCTCGGAAAACTTCAACCGACTATATGCGCGAAATGCGCGCTCGGCTGACGGCTGCCGGCTACGTGAAAAGAGAGCTCTACGTGCTTCCCGAAAACGCGGAAGTGTTGAGAGACATCGAGAAAGTGCTGCGCCAGCCCTATTTGGGTAACCGGATCAAACTGGAGGGATTCATGACTGAGAACACCAATTGGACGATCAACACACTTCACTCGGCATTCGCCGAACTGGACGTGGTTAAAGATAAAGATATCGAGCTGACCCTCATTCAAGGCGCCGAGCCAAGTCTGAGCCTGGTGATGAACCAGTTCGGCGGCTTGCCAATCATCATCGCCATCGCAGGCGACCAGATCCTGGTTGATTCCGTGCTGGTGTACGCCTCCGAGGTCAAAGACCGGGACGCTTTCAACGACGCCGTGCTGCGCAGCCGGGAGCTCTTCCCGTTGTCATCGATCGGCATCGAGACCCTGCCAAACGGCGAAACCTTCTACAACATGTTTGGCGCACTGAGCGGCGCCTCTTCGTTGACGGTCATCGTCCACGAGGTGCTCACGCTGGCAGAAAACGTGATTCATGCGGCCGACGCCTACGAAGATTTTCTTAAAGTTGATCCACAGTAATCGGGAGACACATCAATGAGCCTTTGGAAAAAAATGGTCACAGCGCTGCGTGGTGGGGCTTCCGAAGTGGGTGAAGCCATCGTCGATGCCCAGGCACTGCGAATCCTCGACCAGGAAATCCGTGACGCCGACGCCTCCATGCTCGCGGCGCGCAACCAACTGATTCAAATCAAAGCCAAGCACAAGCTCTCGCTGCAACGCGTCGAAGAGCACGACAAAAACATCGCCAACTGGGAGCAGAAAGCGCTCGCGGCGATGAATAAAGGCGAAGAAGCCCTTGCCCTCGAGTGTGCCGAGAAAGTGGCCGAGCTGACGGCTCTGCGCGACCAGGAGAAGTTGGCGGCCGATCAGTTTGGCGTCCATGTGGCGAAACTGACCGCACAGGTCATTAAGGCCGAGAGCCAGATCAAAGGCCTGCGTCAGCAGACCGATATGGCGAAGGCCCGCGACAGCGTGCAAAAGGCGCAGATCAACGCGGCGGCTGCAACGGGCGGTGCCAACGGCCGACTCGAAACCGCAGTAGGTTCGCTGGCACGTATCAAGCAGCGTCAGGATGAACAGGACGCCAGGCTTGAAGCGGCCGATGAACTGACCGAGGCTGCCAATGGCGGTGATCTGGAGCGTCGTCTTCAGGATGCCGGGATCGGCGCAAAAACCGGCGGTGCGGCTGACGTTCTGGCCCGATTGAAAGCGCAAAACCAGAGCGGTAACGCTGGGCAGTAAGCACCATTAAAAAGAGGCAGCCGGATTTCCCGTCTGCCTTTTTTTCGGTTTCATTTTTTCGGCTTACCGGTGCGCAGATGAATATCGGAAACGGACTACGGACGATACTCTGCCTTGCCGCTTTGATGATCGCTGTGCAGGTGGTTAACTCCCTGACCGCCAACAGCCTGCTGTACCACGGCCTGGTGCCTAGAACGTTGTCCGGACTTCAAGGCATCGTTTTCTCCCCGTTTCTGCATGGTTCGGTCCGTCACCTGCTGAGCAATCTGCTGCCTTTTGTGGTGCTGAGCTGGCTGGTGGCGACCGAGGGGCTTCAACGTTACGTCCGCGTGGTGCTGCTCATCGTTGTGCTGGGCGGGCTGATGGTCTGGGTGATTGGCCGGCCGGTTATCCATGTGGGCGCCAGCGGGCTGATCTTTGGCTTATGGGCGTATTTGCTGGCGCGCGCCTGGTATCAGCGCAGCCTGGCGAGTTTCGCGATTGCGCTGGTGACCCTGCTGGGCTACAGCGGATTAATATTCGGCTTCATTCCGGTGCCCGGCGTATCGATTGAGTCACACCTATGCGGCGCGCTTGCCGGTATTGTGACGGCCTGGCTGATGCACTCGCGGCGGCTTGTCGAGCGAGGTCCGGCGCAGTGAGTGGCAGAACTTTTCAGATCGCCTCGGCGCGAATTCAAGGAGATGAAACATGAGCTGGATCAAACGCGCTTTAGGCCTGGAGTCGCCCATTCCGCCGGCCGGCTCTAACTCCGTTGCCAATGCGGCCCTGGCTAATCCGTTCGGGCTGGCGACCGGTCGTATGCTCGACCTCGACGACTCCCTCAAGCTGATGCTCGACGGCCATTCGGAGCTGGTGGTCCCCAACGAAGAAGTGGTCTGGTCAGTGGGGCAGGTCGACTTGGGGCAATCGGTACGTCTGGTGCGCTTCTACTTCGAGGACGAAGATTACTGGCTGCAGGTGATGATGAACGGGCCTGCCGCTGAAGACGTCCAGGACATCATCCTGTTCGGCTACAGCAGCGCCGTCACGATAAACAGCGAGGCGGAGCTCAAGCGTCTGGTGGGGCCTTCGTCCAAAGTCGGTCTGCCGGTGTTCGAACATGACGGCTGGGAATACGGTCGTCAGTGGGGCACGGAACAAGGCCAGACCGAACTCACGCCCATGGACGAGCACGTCGTCAGCCCCGACGGTGCCTACCGCATCAAGCACTTGAGTATGTTGTACGCGCGGGACACCGGATTGGTAGACCGCCGCGAGTTTCTGCTGCTGTCTGTCGAGGAAGACGAGGAGGGCGTTGTTTCCTTTACCACGTCGGTCGGCGTGACCCTGCAGTCCACTGATTTCACCGTCATTTAAAAGGAAGTAAAAAATGCTTGAAGCGCTTCGTATGTCTGTCAGCTTCCAGTCGTTGCTGAGTTTTGTGGTCTACATCATTGTGGCCGGCGGATTGTTCTCGTTGTTTCAGATGGCCTACACGCGTCTGACGCCGCACAAGGAATTCGCCCAGATCCGTGAGGGCAATGTCGCCGCCGCCGTCGCTCTTGGCGGTGCGCTGATCGGTTTCGCCCTGCCTGCCAGCAACGTGATCACCTACAGCATCAGCGTACTTGATGTGGTGATCTGGGCAGTGATTGCGGCAGTCGTACAGCTGCTGGCCTTCACCGCCACCAGCATGGTGCTCAAGGATCTTTCAGCACGCATCACCCGAGGCGAGCTTGCCGCGGCCATCTACGCCGCCAGCGTCTCGATCAGTGTCGGTTTTCTCAACTCGGCCTGCATGACGCCGTCGACCTGATCGCCCGTTATCGAAAGGAGTTATCGATGAGACGTAGTTCCCTCAAGCTGGTCCTGGCCAGCACCCTGCCGCTGGCGATCAGCGCGTGCAGCAAATCCGATACCGTTGAAGTTTCCGCGCAGCAGACCTACCCGTCGGTTCAGTCCTGCGTTGACCAGAAAGTCCCGGTCGACATCTGCTCGGACGCTTATATGAGCGCGCTGGCGGAACACCGCCGCATTGCCCCGACCTACGACGACAAGACGGCTTGCGAAGCGGATTTTGTCCCTGACTACTGCCAGCAGAACGCCGATGGCAAGTTCACGCCCAAGCTCGGCGGTTTCCAGCTGGAAGTTTCCGGTGAGCTTCCCAAGTCCCAGGTCGACGCAGCGAAGGCACAGGCTAACCAGTCCGGTGGCGGTGGTGGTGGCTTCGGTTCCGGGGTGAACGGCTTCCTGATGGGCATGCTCGTCAGCAACATGGTCAACGGATTCACCGGCGGTGGCGGTCGTTACTATGCTCAACCCATCTACCAGGAGCGGGACTCGCGGGGTGGATATGGGTATTCCACGCTGTCGCGCCAGATCGAGCGGGGCAAAACCTTCGGCAACTCTACCCAAGCTCGAAGCAGCTCGACCGGCACTTACAGCAAAAGCACCCTTGGCCGTAACTCCTCCGTCTCGTCGTCTGTTTCCCGTGGCGGTTTCGGCAGCCAGGCCACCGCTCGCAGCGGTTGGGGTGGCAAAAGCAGCGGTTCAAGCTTCGGCGGATAACAGGGACGTTTCCCATGAAAAGGATCAGCATTCAGGAACGTCCTGACTGGCGCCAGACGGCCGAGCGTGAGGGTTTCAACTTTCACACCATCGACGGCGAGCGCTACTGGGACGAACGGGCCTACTACCAGTTCACCGAAGCGCAGATCACACGCGACATCGAAGCGCCAACCCAGGAGCTTCATGCCATGTGCCTGGACGTCGTGGAAAAGGTCGTCGAGAGTGAAGAACTGCTGACCCGGCTGGCCATTCCGCCGGCGTTCTTCGATCTGGTCCGCACCTCGTGGAAGGAAGGGCACCCGCATCTGTATGGCCGCTTTGACTTCAGCTATGACGGCATAAACCCGGCCAAGCTGCTGGAAGCCAACATGGACACGCCTACGTCGGCGTATGAAGCGGGCGCGTTTCAGCTCATCTGGCTTGAGGAGCAGATCCAGCGCGGCGTATTGCCGGCCCATGCTTCGCAGTTCAATTCGATGGCGGAGGACCTGGTTCGGGCGTTTGCGGCGATCAGAGAGGGCGGGACCTTCTACTTCTCGTGCATGTCAGGTTCGATAGAAGACCGAGGAACGACTGAATTCCTGCGCAAAATGGCTGAGCATGTCGGCATCGAAACCCGCCACATCGACATCGAAGACATCGGCCTGAACGCCCACGGCAGATTCGTCGACCTCGAAGGCCGCTGGATCGAGCGCATCTTCAAGCTGCATGCCTGGGAGCATGTCTTCCATGAGCCCCACGGCCAGGCCATCCCCCAGTGCGACACGCAGTTCATCGAACCGGCCTGGAAGGCGATCATTTCGAACAAAGGCATCCTGCCGTTGCTGTGGGAATTCAACGAAGGGCACCCCAATCTGCTGCCGTCCTTTGTGGATAAGCACCCGCAATCTGCGGTGCCAAAGGGCTGGGTGCGCAAGCCGTACTTTTCCCGCGAAGGCGCCAACATCGAAATCCGCACCCCGAGCGATCAGGTCATCTTCGAAGATGGCCCGTACAACGATGCACCCTACATCCTGCAAGCCTTCGCGCCGTTGCCTCGCTTCGGAGATAGCTACACGCTGATCGGATCGTGGGTGGTGGGGGATACTGCTTCAGGGATCGGGATTCGTGAAGACGACAGTTTGATCACCAAGGACAGCAGCCGGTTTTTGCCGCATGTGGTGATTGATTGAGGGGATTGGGTTTACGGTCGGTGTGCCGCCTTAGTACGAAAAAGCCGGTACTGTACCTCTGACGATACTGGGGAAAAGTCGTCCAGACAGGAGCCTCAGCTAGCGACTTGGGCGCAGGTCTAGGCAACTAAAACGAGCAGAGGTAGCGCCTTAGCAACTTGGCTCTACCAATCATCACAATAGTCCTGCAATGGAGTGCGGGGAAATCAGCCCTAGTGGGCACCTTTACAAGGAACGTTCATGAGCAAAAAACCTGAATACTCAAGACCCTCATGGGTGGCGTAGCAGTTATTGATCTGCTGATTTTGTGGTATTTCGATTGGTCCGGAGGAGCCTTGGTTGCAGCGCTTGTGCTTGCGACATTTGCCTTATCTGGATGGTGCATCGAGACGATTGCCTACCATCGAGCAGTCCGAGAAACCAAGTCGGACATCCGCGCTTCCCGGCCCTCGCGCCAAAGATCTTCGAAGTCGGCTGATGGCTTCGTGGAAGGGGGGCTGGTGCTCTGGCAAGGGCAGCGGCGTATCAGATTTGCTTACCGCAGCTTCGATACAGGCGAATCGGATCGTGAAGTTACGGTGCGGAAGGTGGTTTCCAAGGGAGACTCGAGGCGCATTTACTTCAACGGTTACTGCCACGTTCGGGGCGAGCCACGAACCTTTCGTGTTGACCGTATCAAGGGACTGGTGGTTGATTCGGCCACGGGGGAAATGGCCACTTTCCCGCAGCTTTTTGACTTAAGTTCGCAGTAGCTCGGCATTTCGATTAAGCAGCTAGGCGACGGTTGGTATGAAGGTGACTGCCGGCCGGAAGGCCGTAACGGGCCGAGAATTCGGAGGAAGTTTCGCGCGAAGAATGACGTTCTGCGATTCCAGACTTTCGAAAACACAAAAGCCGCGCAATGCGCGGCTTTTTATTTGGTGGGCCCACACGGACTCGAACCGTGGACCAAGGGATTATGAGTCCCCTGCTCTAACCAACTGAGCTATAGGCCCTCAGTAGGCCGCGGATTATAACGACGGTTTACGCGCTGTGCTATCCGAAAAGTCCGAAACGGTTGTGCGAAGAAACGTCGCGCAGAATTCCTCTGCGCGCAACGGCAGGCTGACGAGGTAGCCCTGGATTTGTTCACAGCCTTCGTCTGCCAGGAATTGCTGCTGTTCAAGGGTTTCGACGCCTTCTGCAATGACGGTCAGTTGCATGCTGCGGCCCAACGCGATGATGGCACGGACGATGGCCGCATCGTGGGGGTCGTCAGGCAATCCGCGCACGAACGATTGGTCGATCTTGAGGATGTCCAGCGGCAGTCGCTTGAGGTAACTGAGCGATGAGTAGCCGGTGCCGAAGTCGTCGATCGCCAGCTGCACGCCGAGTTTTTTCAAGCGATGCAGCACTGAAAGCGCTTCTTCGGTCTGCGACATGATGAAGCTCTCAGTGATCTCCAGCTGCAAACAGCCTGGCTGTAACCGGTGCTGGAGCAGCAGACGCTCGATCCTGTTGACCAGGTTGGGCTGACGCAGCTGCGCGCCGGCAAGGTTCACTGACAGGGGGCCAAACACGTCGTAGCGCTGGTTCCACTCGTGCAATTGCTGGCAGGCCGTATCGAGCACCCATTCGCCGATCTGCAGGATCATGCCGTTTTCTTCTGCCAGCGGAATGAATCGCTCGGGTGGGACGTCGCCGAAAGTGGGGTGGAACCAGCGTATCAGCGCTTCGGCGCCAACCAGCCGTTGCGTTAGCAAACTGATCTTGGGCTGGTAGGACAGGGTGAACTCGTTACGCTCGATGGCGCGCCGCAGTTCGTGCTCCAGGGCAATCCGCTCGCTGGCCTGAGCGGTCAGATCGCGCGTGTAGTGCTCGACGCGGTTGCGGCCCTTGGCCTTCGAGCGATACATCGCTGCGTCAGCATTCTTGATCAGCGTGGCCACATCGGCGCCGTCGGAGGGAAACAATGCGCTGCCGATGCTGGTGCTCATGAAGAATTCGTGTTCGCCCGCCTGGAACGGCGCCGAAAAGCTGTTGAGCAGCTTGGTTGCGACGGCTTCGGCGTCACCGGGGTTCTGCAGGCCGGGCAGCAGGATGATGAATTCATCGCCGCCGAGTCGCGCGACGGTGTCGATGTCGCGCAGATTCTCCTTCAGGCGCACCGCAATGCTTTTCAGCAACAGATCGCCGACCGGGTGGCCGAGGCTGTCGTTGATGTGCTTGAAGCGGTCCAGATCCAGAAACAACACCGCGCCAAGGCTGTGAGCCGCTCTTGAGTGAGCCAGCGCGGCGTGCAGCCGGCTTTCGAACAGCGTCCGGTTCGGCAGGCCGGTCAAGGGATCGTGGTGCGCCTGATAATCCAGCCGGGCCTGAGCCTGCTTCAGGCTGGAGATATCAGCGAACACCGCGACGAAGTGAGTGATGAACTTATCGCGATTGCGCACAGCGCTGATGGTCAGCCAGCTCGGATAGATCTCACCATTTTTGCGCCGGTTGCTGATTTCGCCCTGCCAATGGCCCTCTGCAGTCAGTTGGTACCACATGGCGGCGTAGAACGCGCTGTCGTGGAGTCCGGACGCCAGCAATCGTGGCGTGTCGCCGAGCGCTTCCTGTTCGCTGTAGCCGGTGATCTCGCTGAAGGCCCGGTTGACTGCGTTGATCCGCTGCCGGGTGTCAGTAATCAACACGCCTTCCGCAGTGCTCTCGAACACCGTCGCGGCCAGTTGCAGCTTTTCCTGCATCTGGTGGCGGTCGGTGATGTCGCGCGCGATGGTGAGCATGCAGTCCTCACCGGCAATCGGCAGTGGTCGCGCGGAAATCTCGCACAGGCGGATCTGACCATCTCTGCGACGAATGTGGCTGGTGAAGTCCTTCACGAACCCATCACGCCTCAATTGCTCAAGCAGTTGCTGTCGCTCGTTCAGGTCTACCCAGATGTTCAGGTCAAGGGTTGTGCGGTCCAGCGACAGCGAGCTGTGATAACCGGTAATGCGGCTGAAACCGTCATTCACCTCCACCAGCAGGCCGTCGTTCTGCCGCGTAATCAGCAGGCCGTCGGGAGAGGAGTGGAACGCTTTGGCAAATTTCTCTTCGGACATTTGCAGTTGTTGCTGGGCCTCCTTGAGCGGCGTGATGTCCCTCACCACTAGAACCACTGCGGCAGTGGAATCCAGATCAAAGGGTTCGGCTGACAGAAGCCCGGTGAACAGGCGGCCATCACTGCGTCGAAATGGCATTTCCAGATTGCGAATGCTGCCCCTTTGAAGGCGTTGCAGCAGGCTGTGCCCGATGTCGGGAATGCCCCATATATCCAGCTCGGAAGGCACGCGTCCGACAACGTCGGCCGGACTGACGCCGATCTGCTCCGCGAATGCCGGATTGGCCTCCAAAAAGCAGCCGTCGGAAAGGCGTGCAATCACCAGCATGTCGGGGCACTGCGCGAACACCGAGGCGAACTTCCCTTCTGAAAGACGCAGCGCCTCTTCGGTTTGCTTGGCTTCGCTGATGTCGATCATCAGTCCGCGCATCACGGGCTCTCGGCCATAGCCGATCATGCTCACGATGTCTCGAATCCAGACCACCCTGCCGTCGGCGCTCAGGACTCGATAATCGAGGCTGTGATCATTGCCTTTCGCTACCTCCCGGTCGCAGTAGGCCTGTGCGTCGTCGACGTCCTCCGGGTGGACGATGCTTCGCCAGAATCCGGGTCTTCGCCACTGGTGCAGCGGATACCCCAACAATTCCTGCGCGTGGGGCGAGACGTAGTTGTAGGAATAGTCTTGGGTATTGGCTTCCCATGCGATTGCCGAAAGGCTCTCGATCATCCCGCGATAATGGTATTCGCTGCTGCGCAGCTCCTGTTCCAGGGAAATTCGGCGTGAGATTTCCGAACTGAGACGGCGGTTGATGCGCACTACGATGGCCAGCACCGTCGTCAGGAACAATAATCCTGGAAGTCCGATGAGCAGAAATTCGTGCCAGAGCTTGCTGCGCTCACTGGAGTGGGTGTCCGCCTGTGATGCGGAGGGAAGATCATCCAGTCCGCTGAACTGTTCGGGTTGGCGACTTTGATCGACACCGACGAATCGGTCGCTGCTCAACTCCGTGGGAAGATGGCGGCTTATCCCGGCTGCCTCTCCGGACTCTATATCCTCGCCGGGTAGCCACTCTTGCTGAATCGTTTGCCCGTTTTCCCCGTCGTAAAGCGATGCCTGGGCAGTGACAGCAGCGGGGGCGAGCACGCATAAGAGAGCAATGGCCGGCATCCAGATCATGGCAGCCTCGGTGATTCATGGATGAGAATCAACCGAGTGTAGTCGGGCTGGACAACAGTGGCACTCTGCCGGAAATTTATTCCTTAAAACGCAAAACCCCCAGCAATGCCGGGGGTTTTGGTATGACGCTTCGCTTACTCGTCGAGGAACGAACGCAGGTGTTCGCTACGCGTCGGGTGACGCAGCTTGCGCAACGCCTTGGCTTCGATCTGACGGATACGTTCACGGGTAACATCGAACTGCTTGCCGACTTCCTCAAGGGTGTGGTCGGTGTTCATGTCGATACCGAAACGCATACGCAGAACCTTGGCTTCACGGGCGGTGAGACCCGACAGCACTTCGCGCGTCGCTTCTTTCAAGCTCTCTACCGTGGCGACATCGATTGGCGACTGCATGGTCGAGTCTTCGATGAAGTCACCCAGGTGCGAGTCTTCGTCATCGCCGATCGGGGTTTCCATGGAGATCGGCTCTTTAGCGATCTTCAATACCTTGCGGATCTTGTCCTCAGGCATTTCCATGCGTTCGCCCAGCTCTTCCGGCGTCGGTTCGCGACCCATTTCCTGCAACATCTGGCGGGAAATACGGTTGAGCTTGTTGATCGTCTCGATCATGTGCACCGGGATACGAATGGTGCGTGCCTGGTCAGCGATCGAGCGCGTGATCGCTTGACGAATCCACCAGGTGGCGTACGTCGAGAACTTGTAACCACGACGGTATTCGAACTTGTCGACCGCCTTCATCAGACCGATGTTGCCTTCCTGGATCAGATCGAGGAATTGCAGGCCACGGTTGGTGTACTTCTTGGCGATCGAGATCACCAGACGCAGGTTGGCTTCAACCATTTCTTTCTTCGCGCGGCGGGCCTTGGCCTCACCGATCGACATCCGACGGTTGATGTCCTTGATTTCCAGGATGGTCAGGCCGGTTTCTTCTTCCAGCGCGGTCAGCTTCTGCTGGCAACGCTGGATGTCGGCTTGAAGACGACCAATGGCTTCAGCGTATTTGCTTTTGCCTTTGGCCAGCCCATCGGTCCAGCTCTGGTCAACTTCATTGCCCGGGAACTGGCGCAGGAAGTCGGCGCGCGGCATGCGTGCATCACGAACACACAGCTGCATGATGGCGCGCTCTTGTGCACGCAGACGCTCGAGGGCACCGCGAACTCGCTCAACCAGGCCTTCAAACTGTTTTGGAACCAGCTTGATCGGCATGAACAGCTCGGCCAGAGCCAGCAGTTCAGCGTTGGCCTGCTTGCTGCCGCGGCCGTGCTTTTTCAGCGCCTTGACGGCAATGGCCATCTGGTCTGAAACCGCACCGAAGCGCTGGGCGGCGATGACTGGGTCCGGGCCGCTCTCGACCTCGTCCTCTTCATCGTCGGACGCGTCTTCCTCTTCGTCGTCAGCACCTTCGACCTTCTCGGCCTTCGGATCGACTGGCGGCGGGACTTCGGCTGGCGGCGCGATGCCGTCGTCCGGGTCGATATAGCCGCTGAGGACGTCGGACAGGCGACCGCCTTCGGTGGTGACGCGGGTGTACTCGGAGAGAATGTGATCGACAGTGCCAGGGAAGTGCGCAATTGCGCCCATCACTTCACGGATGCCTTCTTCGATACGCTTGGCGATTTCGATTTCGCCTTCACGTGTCAGAAGCTCGACGGTACCCATTTCACGCATATACATGCGCACTGGGTCAGTCGTGCGACCGATGTCGGTCTCAACCGCAGCCAACGCAGCAGCGGCTTCTTCAGCGGCTGCCTCGTCGGTGTCGGCGTCGGCCAACATAAGGGCGTCCGCATCCGGAGCACTCTCGTGTACGGGGATCCCCATGTCGTTGATCATGCGGATGATGTCTTCCACCTGCTCTGGATCTGAAATATCCTCAGGCAGGTGGTCGTTGACCTCTGCGTAAGTCAGATACTTCTGCTCACGACCCAAGGTAATCAACTCTTTGATACGAGACTGCTGTTGCGCTTTTCCGGACATAACACCCTATCCACTGAAGGTCTTGGCGGGCAAAAAACAAGCCGGGGATTATACCCGAGCTATGACCTCACACGCCAGTTGAGGTCGGGGTTTGTGCAGGAACTTTGCGATTTAACAGGTTGAGCAGCTGAACTTTTTCTTCTGCGCTCAGGCCTGACTGCCGTTCCTTCCTGATCAATTGCTCCAGATGTCGCTCGCGTTGGCGGGCAGACAAGCTAGTTATAGTGTCGAAAAACTGTTGTTCAAGGTTATCGGCCGAGATCAGCCATTCCTTTTCTGCCAGTTGACGCAATAATCGTCCTTGATCGGTGCCATGCCAGCGGGCAATCAATTGCATCGTTCGCAGCTTCGGGTTTTTCTGTGTAGCGTCAATCAGCGCCACCAGCAGCTGCGAATACACGTTCTCTTCATCGGCGAACGTACTAGCGTTAGCTACCTGTGCTGACAGTTCAGGGTGATGCAGCAACGTTCTGAGTGCTGTCAGCGCCGGCGGCTCAACCGTCGCCGGTGTGCGTGGTCCGCGAGGTTCGAAATCAGGACGCTTGCCGTTCTTGTCCCATTTCTTGCCTTTGTCCCACGGCTTCTTGTCCCATTTCTTCTGCTGACCGCCCGGCGCGTTCGGTGTCCATTCCTGCTGCGCCTGGTAATCATGCTGCTGGTAATCGCCGTAATCCGGCACGGCTTCGTAATCGAAGCCGGGATCGTAGCTGGGCTGAGCTTCCGCCGGGGCGGACTGCATCAACTGGTTGACCGCAGCGGTGTCCAGCCCGGTGATTTCTTTGAGGCGTCGACGCATCAGCTCGCGCAAATTGGCGCCCGGCACTTTTTCGATCAGCGGCGCGGCCAGTGTCACCAAGTGCGCCTTGCCTTCCAGGGAGCGCGGATCGGCCTCCTTGGTCAGCTGCTCGAAAAAATAGTCAGCCAGCGGTTGAGCGTGCTGGTTGATTCTCGCCTTGAACGCGTCAGTGCCTTCGGCGCGCACAAGGGTGTCGGGATCCTCCCCCTCGGGGAGAAACAGAAACCTCGCGCGCCGGCCGTCCTGTAGACCGGGAATCGTCGCTTCCAGTGCGCGCCAGGCGGCGTTTCGGCCAGCCTGATCACCGTCGAAGCAGAACAGCACGTTCGGTACCACACGAAAAAGCCGCTTCAAATGCTCTTCACTGGTCGCCGTACCCAGCGTCGCAACGGCGTTGCGCAGACCTTGTTGGGCCAGTGCAATAACGTCCATGTAGCCTTCGACGACGATAATCTCGTCCAGGTTACGGTTAAATTTCCGAGCTTCGAATAAACCGTACAACTCCTGACCCTTATGAAACACCGGGGTTTCAGGAGAGTTCAGGTATTTGGGCTTGTCGTCGCCCAGTACCCGCCCGCCAAATGCGATCACGCGGCCGCGACTGTCGCGAATGGGGAACATCACCCGGTCGCGAAAACGGTCGTAGCGTTTGCCGGTTTCGGCGTTTTCGATCAGCAGGCCGGCATCGATCATCGCCTTCTGTTGAAGGGTATCGCTGCTAAGGTGTTTGTAGAGGTTGTCCCAGCCAGGAGGGGCGAAGCCCAGTCCGAAGTCGCGGGCAATCTCGCCTGACAGGCCGCGGCCTTTCAGGTATTCCACCGCAGATCTTCGCGTTGGATGGCTCTTCAGCGCAGCCCGGTAAAAATCGGCGGCGGCTGTTAATAGAGGGTAGAGCGGCGAATCGGTAGGCTGCCGGGGCTTTTGCCCTTTTACACCTTGTTCGCGAGGGACTTCCATCCCGGCCGCTTTGGCCAGGTCTTCGACAGCCTGAGGGAAATCCAGGTTGTCGTGGTCCATGATGAAGCCGAGGGCATTGCCACCCGCACCGCAGCCGAAGCAGTAATAGAACTGTTTGTCCGGGCTGACGCTGAACGACGGTGTCTTCTCTTTATGGAAAGGACAACAGGCGCTGAAGTTCTTGCCGGTCTTTTTTAATTGAACGCGTGAGCTGACAACATCGACGATGTCGGTGCGGTTCAGGAGGTCGTCAATAAAACCTTGGGGAATCAGTCCGGCCATGGCGTTCTCATCATCAGGCGCCCCGCCAGGAATATCGTGGCGAATCCAAACCGTAACGACGGTTGCTTGGTCAGTGTAGACGGGCCAACGCGGCCTGAATCAGGCTGGAGGAAATCGACGGGGTGTGTCTCGGTCGCATCTGCGGCGTCAACAGCCTCTGTCTTGTGTTGCTTGATCGGTGATGCTTGAGGCTAAAACTGCAACTGCCGACAGCCCGGCTTTGAAGGCCGGGCAAGGCAGAAGCTTGCGTCAGACGCCTGTATTAATACAGACGAACGGCGCGGCGCTGTTCGCGCTGTACTTTCTTGGCGTGACGCTTAACAGCAGCTGCTGCTTTACGCTTACGCTCAGAAGTCGGCTTCTCGTAAAATTCGCGGCTACGAACTTCAGCCAGAACACCGGCTTTTTCGCAGGAGCGCTTGAAACGACGCAGAGCTACGTCGAAGGGTTCGTTCTCTTTAACTTTGACGGCTGGCATCCAGAGCTACCTTCATTCATTACCGGGGTCAACGCTTACTGCAACGCTTGCACTAAGTACGTCGGTTTTTAAGGGTTGCGGATGTTAACCCCTTGCTTCGCGGAATGCAAAGCCTCTGATCGAAAAGCACTGGTCGCAGGCATGAGCGGCGACTATTATGCGCGCCTTCGAATTCAGCCCCAACAAGGCGTACCCCATGCTAGTACTGGGAATGGAAACTTCCTGCGATGAGACCGGTGTCGCGCTGTACGACAGCGAACGCGGGCTGCTTGCCGATGCATTATTCAGCCAGATCGACCTGCACCGCGTCTATGGCGGCGTGGTCCCGGAGCTCGCCTCCCGTGACCACGTAAAACGCATGCTGCCCTTGATTCGTCAGGTGTTGGCCGAGGCCGACTGCGCCGTGACCCAGATCGATGCCATCGCTTATACCGCAGGCCCGGGGCTGGTAGGGGCTCTGCTGGTGGGGGCCTCATGCGCACAGGCTCTGGCGTTTGCGTGGGACATCCCGGCACTGGGTGTCCACCACATGGAAGGGCATTTGCTGGCACCGATGCTGGAGGAAAATCCCCCTGAGTTTCCGTTCGTCGCTTTGTTGGTTTCAGGCGGCCATACGCAGCTGGTTCGCGTCGATGGCATTGGTCTTTACGAGCTGCTTGGCGAAACCCTGGACGACGCCGCCGGCGAAGCCTTCGACAAAACCGCGAAGATGATGGGCCTGAATTACCCCGGCGGTCCGGAGATTTCACGTCTGGCGCAATCCGGTGTGGCCGGGCGTTTTGTTTTCCCGCGTCCGATGACGGACCGCCCCGGGCTGGATTTCAGCTTCAGCGGCTTGAAAACCTTCTCCCTGAACACCTGGCAGCAGTGCCAGAGCGCCGGGGACGACAGCGAGCAAACCCGTTGCGACATCTCGCTGGCCTTCCAGCAGGCGGTGGTGGACACTTTGACTATCAAGTGCAAACGCGCGCTGAAGCAGACCGGACTCAAGCGTCTGGTCATCGCCGGCGGCGTGAGCGCGAACAAGGCGTTGCGCCTGTCGCTGGAGCAGATGCTCGATGGCCTGGGTGGGAATGTCTATTACGCCAGGCCTGAGTTCTGCACCGACAACGGCGCGATGATCGCCTTTGCCGGCTGCCAGCGTTTGCAGGCAGGGCAGAGGGAAAGTCTGAGCATTACGGTTCAAGCGCGCTGGCCGATGGAGCAGTTGCCAGGTCTCTGATGGCAAGGCGGTGCAAGCGGCTGGATAGGGTCGTGACAGTGTGTCGCTTCAGAAATGCCGTTCGCGCCCGGCAAACAGGTCGCGTAGATTGCCCCGATGGCGCCAGACGATGAGCAGCGTTAACACACTCATCGGCAGCAAGGCGTGGGGTTCCTGCCATGCAAGCAGCGGCAACGTCAGCGGCGTGGCGATCAACGAGGCCAGTGAACTGGTGCGGGTCAGGTAGAACGTCAGCAGCCAGGCGCCGATGGCGAGCAGGGCGGCTGGCGGATATAACGCCAGCAACATGCCGGCGGCAGTGGCCACGCCCTTGCCGCCACGAAAACGGAAGTACAACGGGAACAGATGCCCCAGTACGGCGCACAGTCCGATCCAGGCTTGCAGCCGCGGGTCCAAGTCCAACCCTCTGGCAATCAGCACCGGAATCATGCCTTTGCAGACGTCGCCAATCAGGGTCAGCACGGCGAGTTTCTTGCCGGCCAGGCGCAGCATGTTGGTGGCGCCGGCGTTGCCCGAGCCACTGGCGCGCGGGTCCGGGCGACCGGTTATGCGGCTGATCAGGATGGCGAAGGACAGTGAGCCGAGCAGGTAGGCGAGGACCGCCAGTAACCAAAACATGGTAACCATTCCGGGCGAGGGTGCCTTGATTCTAACGGCGCATCGCGCCCTTGTCGTGCAGCGGAGAGATAGGCTTGGACAGAGTTTTCATTGAAGGTCTGGAGGTCGATACCGTCATCGGCGCCTACGACTGGGAGCGTGGCATTCGCCAGTGCCTGCGTCTGGACCTGAGTTTTGCCTGGGACAATCGGCCTGCAGCCGCAGGCGATGACCTGAGCAAAGCGCTCGATTACGCCAGTGTGTCCGCGCGGATTCAGGCATTCGCCGAAGCTTCTCAATTCCAGCTGGTCGAGACCTTTGCCGAGCGACTGGCCGAAGTGCTGATGAGCGAGTTCAACATTCCCTGGCTGCACCTCAAATTGACCAAGCCGGGAGCCGTGCCAGCGGCGAAGGGCGTTGGGGTGGAGATCGAGCGCGGATGTCGCTGACGCGGATTTTTCTGGGACTGGGCAGCAATATCGAGCGGGAGCGCCATCTGTGCGCCGGCCTCGACGCCCTTGCCGGCTTCCTCACCGACATGACCTGCTCGCCGGTGTTCGAAAGTCATCCGGTGGGGATCAAAAGCGGGCCATTTTTCAATCTTGTGGTTAGCGCGCTGACGGATCTGCCGCTGACTGAATTGGACCGCCGCCTCAAATTCATCGAAGCCGATAACGGCCGCTATGCCCCTGATCGCAAGGGTCTACCGCTGGATATCGACGTCCTTCTGTATGACGAGCAGGTCGGCAATTTCGACGGCCTGATTCTGCCCCGCGCCGAAATCCTCAAAAACGCGTTCGTGCTGTGGCCGTTGTCGCTGATAGCGCCGCAGCGTCTGCACCCTGAGGCCGGCGTGTCGTTCGCCCGGCTTTGGGCCGACGCGAACATCGATCAGAAACTTTGGCCGGTCGCCTTCGAATGGCGCGGTGAGCAACTCACCCCGGCCCTCCTGCTGGCTGCGGTATAACAGGCCTCCTACAGGGGGCTCCACTAAGCCGCAGCCAACTCGGCGCTTAGAGCTGATACGACGCCTTGTACACCTTCAGCGTATCCAGCCGCTCCCGCTTGAGCGCTTCGCCCAGTTGTTGGCCCTGAAAACCTTTCTCCAATAGCGGCTGAACCGCCACTTGCCGGGCCGCCTCGGCAGCACCGCGCAGATATTCGGCTTGCGGGTACGTGCGCTCCTCGAACCCCTTGCGGCCTCGGGCGTCCATTTCGCAGGCGGCGATGAATTCCTCGAAACGCTGCGGTCGGCGATACACGTCAAAGCTCTGCAGCAAATCCAGCAATGTCGACGGCTTCAATTCCAGCGCGCGATGGCCGTGGGTGTGGTATTCGCCCACCAGCAGCGCCAGTTCCTGACAGTCCCTTGGCACCTTAAAACGCTGGTTCATTGCCTTGATCGCTTTGAGCCCTTTGTGCTCATGGGCGATGTGGCGGGGCCATTCCTCTTGCGGCGTGAGTCCCTTGCCCAAGTCATGCAGCAGGCATGCCCAACGCACGCTTAGCGGCTGCCGGTGCACGGCAGACTGATGCAGTACGCTGAGGACGTGCACACCGGTGTCGATTTCAGGGTGATGGGCTTCCGGCTGAGGCACGCCAAACAGCGCGTCGACTTCTGGCATCAGCACTTTCAGGGCGCCGCATTCACGCAGGACCTCAATGAACACCTGGGGCTCTTTTTCCATCAGCGCGCGGGAAATTTCCTTCCAGCTGCGTTCCGGTGTCAGTGCTTCCAGTTCACCTGAGCTGCTCAGCTGACGCATGAGATCGAGGGTTTCCGGGGCGATAGTAAAACCATCAGGGGCATAGCGCGCAGCGAAGCGAGCCACGCGCAGGACACGCAGTGGATCTTCGGCGAACGCGGGGGAAACGTGACGCAATACTCGGGCTTCCAAGTCCTGCTGGCCGTGATAAGGATCAGTCAGTTGGCCGTTTTTGTCTTCGGCAATAGCATTGATGGTCAGGTCGCGGCGGATCAGATCCTGCTCCAGCGTGACGTCCGGATGGGCGTGAAAAACAAAGCCGCCGTAGCCTTTGCCGGTCTTGCGTTCGGTGCGGGCCAGCGCGTATTCCTCACCGGTCAGCGGATGCAGGAAGACCGGGAAATCCGTTCCCACCGGGCGGTAGCCCTTGACCAGCATCTCTTCGGTCGACGCACCCACTACTACCCAGTCGATATCAGTGACCGGTTTGCCAAGCAGGCGATCGCGTACTGCGCCGCCAACTTTATAAATCTGCATAAAAAAGCCTCCGTGAGGGCGACAGGATAAACCTTAAGTCGCGATCGCGGAGGCTGGAAACACTCAGGGTTTATAAGTGGACGACCGCCAGGTCCAGCCGGGGATATTCACTGTCAGCGTGTTCGCTTCTCGGCGGCACATGGTGGACTTTCATCACCTGGTCGCCTTGCAGCGTTTCCAGATGGATATCAAAACCCCACAGCCGATGCAGGTGCTTGAGCACTTCGTCCGTGGAGTCACCGAGGGGTTTGCGGTCGTGCTGCTGATGACGCAGGGTCAGCGAGCGGTCGCCGCGGCGGTCAATGCTGTAGATCTGCACGTTAGGTTCGCGGTTGCCGAGGTTGTATTGCGCGGCGAGGGTTTCACGAATCACCTTGTAGCCGGTTTCATCGTGAATGGCAGGCACGAGGAGATCGTCTTTCTGATCATCGTCGAGGATGCTGAACAACTTCAGGTCACGAATCACCTTGGGCGACAGGTACTGCAGGATGAAGCTCTCGTCCTTGAAACTGCTCATGGCAAACTTCACCGCCGTCAGCCAGTCGGTGCCGGCCAGATCAGGAAACCATTGACGGTCTTCCTCAGTCGGGTGCTCGCACATCCGCCGGATGTCCTGATACATCGCAAACCCCAGCGTGTAGGGATTGATACCGCTGTAGTAGGGACTGTCGAACCCAGGCTGGTAGACAACGCTGGTGTGAGAGGTCAGGAATTCCAGCATGAAGCCGTCAGTCACCAGCCCCTCGTCGTACAGATCATTCATAAGCGTGTAATGCCAGAACGTGGCCCAGCCCTCGTTCATCACCTGAGTCTGACGCTGCGGGTAAAAATACTGGGCGATCTTGCGCACGATGCGCACGACTTCACGCTGCCAGGGCTCCAGCAACGGTGCGTGTTTTTCGATGAAGTAGAGGATGTTTTCCTGAGGCTCGGCGGGGAAGCGTGAGAAATCCTCTTTGTCGTTCTTGCTCGCGCTTTTCGGAATCGTGCGCCACAGGTCGTTGATCTGCTTCTGCAGATGCTCCTCCCGGTCCTTCATGCGGCGGCGTTCTTCCTCCGCCGAAATCGGGTAGGGCCGCTTGTAGCGATCGACGCCGTAATTCATCAGCGCGTGGCAGGAATCCAGCAGATCCTCGACCGCATCGATCCCGTGACGCTCTTCGCACTGCATGATGTACTGCTTGGCGAACACGAGGTAATCGATGATCGAACTGGCGTCGGTCCAGGTACGGAACAGGTAGTTGCCCTTGAAGAAGCTGTTGTGCCCGTAGCAGGCATGGGCCACAACCAGCGCCTGCATGCAGATAGTGTTCTCTTCCATCAGATAGGCGATGCACGGGTCGGAGTTGATGACGATCTCGTAGGCCAGCCCCATCTGCCCGCGCGAGTAGGATTTTTCGGTACTAAGGAAGTGCTTGCCGTAGGACCAGTGGTGATAACCCAACGGCATGCCGACGGACGCATAGGCGTCCATCATCTGCTCGGCGGTGATCACTTCGATTTGGTTGGGGTAAGTGTCCAGCGCATAACGTTCGGCGATGCGGCTGATCTCCCGGTCGTACGCCTGGATCAGTTCGAACGTCCACTCTGAACCCGTGGAGAGGGGTTGGCGCTTCTGCTCTCTAGCGGTCATGTCACTAACCTGCGCTGGAAGAGTTCACGGAACACCGGATAGATATCACCGGCAGAGACCAGCTGCTGCTGGGCGAACGTGTCGGCGAAGGCTTCGCCGATGCGCTCGTATTCGAACCACAGCGCCTGATGTTCGCGCGGGGTGATTTCGACGTAGGTGTAGTACTGCACGAACGGCATGATCTGTTTGATCAGGATGTCGCGGCAAATGGGTGAGTCATCGTTCCAGTTGTCGCCATCCGAGGCTTGGGCTGCGTAGATATTCCATTCGTTGGTTGGGTATCGCTCGGCCATGATTTCCTGCATCAGCTTCAATGCGCTGGAGACGATGGTGCCGCCGGTTTCCCGTGAATAGAAAAACTCCTCTTCGTCGACTTCCCGCGCACTGGTGTGGTGGCGGATGAAGACGACCTCGATCTTGTCGTAGTTACGCTTGAGGAACAGGTACAGCAGGATGAAGAAGCGCTTTGCAATGTCCTTGGTCGCCTGGGTCATCGAGCCGGAAACATCCATCAGACAGAACATCACGGCTTTGGAGCTGGGGTTCGGCTGTTTGACAAGCAGGTTGTATTTGAGGTCAAAGGTGTCCAGATACGGGACGCGACGAATGCGCGCTTGAAGCTTCGCCGCTTCGATTTCCAGTTCCTGAATGTCACCGAAGTTGTCGGGCTCCTCGATCCTCAGCCGTTCAAGTTCAGCCTGAACCTGGCGGAGTTTGGCCCGGCTGCTGCCAGACAGCGCGATACGCCGCGCATGTGCCGAGCGCAATGTGCGGATGATGTTGATCCGTGAAGGGTTGCCTTCGTTACTGATGCCCGCGCGAACGGTCTTGAAGGTGTCAGTGCCGCTCAGGTTGCGCTTGACCAGATTGGGCAGCTCCAGGTCCTCGAACATGAATTCGAGAAATTCTTCCTGAGTGATCTGGAACACGAACTCATCCATGCCTTCGCCGGAATTGCCCGCCTTGCCAGGCCCTTTGCCACCGCCACCACCCTGAGGACGTGCGATGTGCTCACCGGTGGTGAACTCTTTGTTGCCCGGATGAACAACCGTTTGTTTGCCGCCGCGACCATGGTGCAACACCGGCTCGTCGATATCCCGCCCCGGAATGCTGATCTGTTCGCCGTGCTCCATGTCGGTGATAGAGCGCCGACTGACGGCTTCTTCAACTGCCTTCTTGATGTGGTCACGGTACCGGCGAAGAAAGCGCTGCCGATTTACCGTGCTCTTGTTCTTGCCATTGAGACGTCGGTCGATCACATAGCTCATAGGCCCCTCCGGGGAGCTTCAAGTTGTGAGCCCCAAGCTGCAAGTCGAAGCAGTCATCCGGAAATCAGATTTGATGTGCTTGTCCTTGCAGCTCGTAGCTTGACGCTTGCAGCTGCCTTACTGCGATTTCCGGACCCGTAGGTACCATTCGGAAAGAAGCCTTACCTGTTTATCGGTGTAGCCCCGCTCGACCATTCGTGTGACGAAGTCGTTGTGCTTCTGCTGATCCTCTTTACTGGCCTTGGCGTTGAAGCTGATGACTGGCAGCAGATCTTCGGTATTCGAGAACATTTTCTTCTCGATCACGACCCGCAGCTTCTCGTAGCTCAGCCATGTCGGGTTCTTGCCGTTGTTGTTGGCGCGGGCACGCAGCACGAAGTTGACGATCTCGTTGCGGAAGTCTTTCGGGTTGCTGATCCCCGCCGGTTTTTCGATCTTCTCCAGTTCTTCGTTCAGCGCAACGCGATTGAGGATCTCGCCGGTTTCCGGGTCGCGATATTCCTGGTCCTGAATCCAGAAGTCCGCATACAGCACGTAGCGGTCAAAAATGTTCTGACCGTACTCGCTGTAAGACTCTAGGTACGCGGTCTGGATTTCCTTGCCAATGAACTCGATGTAGCGCGGCGCCAGATATTCCTTGATGAAGCGCAGATACCGCTCGCGGGTTTCAGCCTGGAACTGCTCCTGCTCAATCTGCTGCTCCAGCACGTAAAGCAAGTGAACCGGGTTGGCGGCGATTTCGTGAGGATCGAAGTTGAAGACCTTCGACAGGATCTTGAACGCAAACCGTGTTGAGAGGCCGTTCATGCCTTCGTCGACACCGGCGCTGTCGCGGTACTCCTGAATCGACTTGGCTTTGGGGTCGGTGTCCTTGAGGTTCTCGCCGTCGTAGACCCTCATCTTCGAATAGATGTTGGAGTTGTCCGGCTCTTTAAGCCGCGACAGGACGGTGAACTGCGCGAGCATTTTCAGGGTGTCGGGCGCGCAATGGGCTTTGGCCAGTGAGCTGTTGAAAAGCAACTTGTCGTAAATCTTGATCTCGTCACTGGTCCGCAGGCAGTACGGCACCTTGACGATGTAGATCCGGTCGATGAAGGCTTCGTTGTTCTTGTTGTTGCGGAAGCTGTGCCATTCCGACTCGTTGGAGTGGGCCAGCAGAATACCGGTGAACGGAATCGCGCCCAGGCCTTCGGTACTGTTGTAGTTACCTTCTTGGGTGGCGGTCAGCAGCGGGTGGAGCACCTTGATTGGCGCCTTGAACATTTCCACGAATTCCATCAGGCCCTGGTTGGCCCGGCACAGCGCGCCCGAATAGCTGTAAGCGTCGGCGTCGTTCTGTGGGTATTCCTCGAGCTTGCGGATATCGACCTTGCCCACCAGCGCCGAAATGTCCTGGTTGTTCTCGTCCCCGGGCTCGGTTTTGGCGACGGCGATCTGGTTAAGAATGGAGGGGTAGAGCTTCACCACCTTGAATTGACTGATGTCGCCGCCGAACTCGGCCAGTCGTTTGGTCGCCCAGGGCGACATGATGGTGTTCAGGTACCGGCGCGGGATGCCGTAGTCCTCTTCGAGGATCGTCCCGTCTTCGGTGGGTTTGAAGAGGCCCAAAGGAGATTCGAAAACCGGCGACCCTTTGATGGCGTAGAACGGTACTTTTTCGACCAGCGTTTTGAGTTTTTCAGCCAGGGACGACTTGCCGCCACCTACCGGGCCGAGCAGGTAAAGGATCTGTTTCTTCTCTTCCAGGCCCTGCGCGGCGTGGCGGAAGTACGAGACGATTTGCTCGATGCAGTCCTCCATGCCGTGGAAATCCTCGAACGCCGGATAGCGCCGAATGACCTTGTTGGAGAAGATTCTGGACAGCCTGGAATTGGTCGAAGTGTCGAACAACTCAGGCTCACCGATGGCCATCAGCAAACGTTCTGCGGCGGAAGCGTATGCGCTGCGGTCGGTTTTGCAGAGCTCCAGATACTCCTGTAGCGAGAGCTCTTCCTGCCGTGTCGATTCAAAGCGTTGTTGGAAGTGGCTAAAAATACTCATGACGTCACCTCGCTCGATACGTGGAGCCGGCGACGGATCGTCAGTCGATGCTGGATGGAAGCCGATCACGCGGCTGCCATTACCCCCCAAACACCATAAAAGTAGCTACCGATGACCCACGCGCCGGTGTACCGGCTCTCCCCTGATTCGGATGGCCTGAGGCTAAGAGTAGTTCGGATTCGGGCACAGAAAGAAGCAATGGGGATGAAGAGGGCATACCCGTTCGTCAGATGAGGGCGCGAGCCCGCGTAGGACGCGGGATAGCGGTCAGCAAAAATATTTTTCGATCAGCCTTGCGCGGTTTCTTCAGGAAATTTGCTTTTCCACAACTCGAAACCGCCATCCATGCTGTAGACCTCGGAGAAGCCCTGACCTACAAGATAGGCTGCTGCACTCTGGCTGGAGTTGCCGTGATAGCAGAGGACGACCAGGGGTTTATCCAGATCGGCCTGGCGAATGAAGTCGGCGATGGAATGGTTGTCGAGGTGATGGGAATCCGGGATGTGCTGGGTCGCGTAGGTCTGCGCGTCACGCACGTCCACCAGCACGGCGCCTTGTTCGCGCAGGGCATGGACTTGTTCGGGTGAAATGCGTTTGAAGTCAGTCATGGCTCGGGCTCCTGGGCCGTCGGGTCCTCGAACGGTCGAGAACGTAGTGAGATCTTACTGCTACAGTGGAACGGGCTCGCTGACGGGGAATGCCGCAGGGGCGGGTGCCTTCGCGTTGCCATGCTCGTCGCATTCGCAGCGAATCAGCGCGCGAGTGTCGACATTAAGCAGCGTCATCGCGCCGCCCCAGACACAGCCCGTGTCCAGCGCATACACACCGGGTTCGTCACATCGGCCTTCAAGCGCGGCCCAGTGCCCGAAAATGATACTTACACCTTTGGTCTTGCGCTCTTTGTGCTTGAACCATGGCGCGTAACCGGCCGGCGCGCTATCGAGGCCTTCCTTGCTCTTGAGGTCGAGCTTGCCGTCGCTGGTGCAAAAACGCATGCGCGTGAAGTAATTGGTGATGACGCGCAGTCGGGTGACGCCCTGCAGATCCTTGTCCCACTTCGCAGGCTCGTTGCCGTACATGCCGTCGAGAAAGGGTTCGAACCGATTGTCATCGCGCAACGCCTGTTCCACTTCCTCGGCGCAGCGCAGCGCCTTTTTCAGTGTCCATTGCGGCGGGATCCCGGCATGCACCAGTGCGACGTCGCGCTCGGCATCGTAATGCATCAGCTTCTGCTGGCGCAGCCAGTCGAGCAGCTCGACGGCGTCCGGGGCTTCCAGAATCTCCCGCAGCGTGTCGCCTTTCTTCAGGCGCTCGATATTGCGGCCGGCCGCCAGCAGGTGCAGGTCATGATTGCCCAGCACGCAGACGATCGAGTCGCGCATGGCGTAGAGGTAACGCAGGGTTTCCAGTGATTGCGGTCCTCGGTTGACGAGGTCGCCGACCAGCCAGAGCGTGTCTTTGCCGGGCTCGAATGCAACGCGCTCGAGCAGGCACTTCAGCGGTTCAAGGCAGCCTTGCAGGTCACCGACTGCGTAGACCGCCATCAGTGAAGCGCCCCCGGGACGGCCAGACGGAACGGGGCGATGACAGCGTCGAAGCGCTTGCCGTCTTCTCCGAGCATTTGATAAGTACCCTGCATGTTGCCCACCTTGGTGGTCATCACGGTACCGCTGGTGTAGGTGTGGCTTTGTCCAGGCTGTATCAGCGGCTGCTGGCCTACGACGCCGTCGCCGCGAACCTCTTCAACCTGACCGTCGCCGTCGGTGATCACCCAATGGCGTGACAGCAACTTTGCGGGCAGTTCGCCGTTGTTGTGTACGGTGATGGTGTAGGCGAAGGCGAAGCGATTGTGCTCAGGCTGCGATTGTTCTGCTAGGAAACGGGTCTCGACGCTGACGTCGACCTGGTAACGAGAATCAGACATGCAAGAGGCCTTAAAAGCGAAAGCGGGGAAAGCCGGAAGTGGCCAGGTTGAAAGTCAGTCTAGGACATGTCACGGATAAGCAAGCACTGAGGCTTTGACCGGACATGTCCCGAGAAGGTCAGGCGACGGCAGGCTTTTCGGTGAGCTTGTCGGCCAGGCGCACAAACGCCGCGAGGTCCAGCTGCTCCGGACGCAGGCTGCCATCGACACCGGCTTCGGTGATCTCTTCGCTGGTCAGCAGGGCTTTCAATGTATTGCGCAGTGTCTTGCGGCGCTGGTTGAACGCTTCACGGACGACGCGCTCAAGCACGCGGTGATCCTTGGCCGGGTGCGGCAAGGTTTCGTGGGGCACCAGACGAACGATGGCGGAATCCACTTTTGGCGGCGGATTGAATGCACCGGGGCCGACGTTGAACAGATGTTCTACGCGGCAGTGATACTGAACCATGATCGACAGGCGACCCCAATCACCGCCGCCCGGACCTGCCGCGAGACGCTCCACCACTTCTTTCTGCAGCATGAAGTGCATGTCGCGGATCAGGTGGGCGTTCTGCAGCAGATGGAAAATCAGCGGCGTCGAGATGTTGTACGGCAGGTTACCGACGACACGCAGGCTGTTCGGTGCAGCATTCAGGCTGGTGAAGTCGAACTTCAGCGCGTCACCCTGATGCAGGCTGAAGTTCGGTTTGCTGCCGAACTGATGCATGAGGATCGGCACGAGGTCTTTGTCGAGCTCGACGACGTCCAGTTGCGCGCCGCTGCTCAGCAGGCCTGCGGTCAGTGCACCTTGCCCCGGGCCGATTTCCAGCATGCGGTCTTCGGCCTTGGCACGAATGGAGCGCAGGATCTTGTCGATCACGCCACCGTCATGCAGGAAGTTCTGGCCAAAACGCTTGCGCGCCTTGTGTTGGTATTGCTCGTTCATGAATGGGTCTCGGCCATCTGATAGGCGGTTTCCAGAGCGACCCTGAGGCTGCCGGTGTCGATCTTGCCGGTGCCCGCCAGATCCAGCGCCGTGCCGTGATCCACGGAGGTGCGAATGATCGGCAGGCCCAGCGTGATGTTGACCGCGGCGCCGAAGCCTTTGTACTTCAGCACGGGCAGGCCCTGGTCGTGGTACATCGCCAGCACTGCGTCGCAGTGCTCCAGATATTTGGGGGTGAAGAGCGTGTCGGCAGGCAGCGGGCCATGTAAATCCAGGCCCTCGCTGCGCAGACGCGCCAGAGTAGGTTCGATGATGTCGATTTCTTCGCGGCCCAGGTGGCCGCTCTCACCAGCGTGCGGGTTCAGTCCGCAGACCAGAATTCGCGGGCGGGCGATGCCGAACTTGTTGACCAGATCCGCGTGCAGGATGCGCGTCACGCGCTCCAGCCGTTCAACGGTTATTGCGTCGGCAACGTCACGCAGGGGCAGGTGAGTGGTCACCAGCGCCACGCGCAGATCACCGGTTGCCAGCATCATCACCACTTGTTCGGTGTGGGTCAGCTCGGCAAGGAATTCAGTGTGTCCGGAGAACGCGATGCCGCTGTCGTTGATCACGCCCTTGTGCACGGGTGCCGTGATCATGCCCGCGAAGTGCCCGTCCAGGCAGCCCTGGCCGGCGCGGGTCAGGGTGTCGAGCACGAAACTGCCGTTGGCTTTGTCGAGCTGGCCGGCAATCACTGGCGCCTGAACCGGGGTGTCCCACACATACAGACTGCCAGCGGGGGCGGGCGAATCGGGCCAGGCGGCGGGGGTGACGGGAATCAGACTGACAGCCACGCCCAACTGGACGGCCCGCTCGGTGAGCAGGTCGCAGCTGGTAATGGCAATCAGGGGATGGGGCTGGGACTGCGCGGCGAGCAGCAGGCAAAGGTCAGGACCAATGCCGGCCGGCTCGCCGGGTGTCAGGGCGAAACGCTGGGGTTTCACTTGGCCGCCTGATCAGCTCCGGGGAGCTTGATCTCGACGTAGGCTTCATCACGGATCTGACGCAGCCAGGTTTGCAGTTCTTCGTCGTACTTGCGGTTACGCAGCACGGTCATCGCCTGTTGCTCACGGGCCTGACTGGTGCTGTCAGTCGAGCGACGGCCGAGGACTTCCAGAACGTGCCAGCCGAATTGGGTCTCGAACGGCTTGGACACGACACCCTGAGGCGTCTCGTTCATGACGTCGCGGAACTCTGGAACCAGCGAGCGCGGGTCAACCCAGTTCATGTCGCCACCGTTGAGCGCCGATCCCGGGTCTTCCGAGAAGCTCTTCGCCAGTTCGCTAAAGTCTTCGCCATTCTGGATGCGGTCGTATATACGTTGCGCCAGCAGCTTGGTCTCGGCTGGACTGCGGATTTCGCTTGGCTTGATCAGGATATGACGGACGTGAACCTCGTCGCGCATCTGGGTCTGAGTCTCGCCGCCGCGTTTCTCCAGCAGTTTCAGGATGATGAAGCCGCCCGGTGTGCGTGCAGGAGGGGTGACCTCACCTGGACGCATCGACGACAGCATGTCGCCGAACGGAGGCGGCAGTTGAGCGGCTTTACGCCAGCCCATGTCGCCACCGTCCAGTGCGCTTTCGCTGGCGGACGACGCAATCGCCATCTGCTCGAAGTTCGCACCCTGTTGCAGCTTGCCATAAAGGTCCTTGGCTTTGGCTGCAGCGGCCTGGATCTGATCCGACGATGCACTGTCCGGCGTCGGGATCAAAATGTTGGCCAGGTGGAATTCTTCGGAAAACTGAGCTTTGCCCATGTCGGAAGCGAGGAAGTTTTTCACTTCCTGCTCCGAGACCTGAATGCGCTCGGCAACCCGGCGCTGACGCACACGGCTGATGATCATTTCCCGGCGGATCTGCTCACGTGCGCTGGTGTAGGACAGCCCGTCGTGGGTCAATGCAGCCTTGAACTGATCAACACTCATGTTGTTGCGCTGAGCGATGGTGGCAACCGCCTGGTTCAGTTCTTCATCGCTGATGCGAATGCCGGAGCGTTCGCCGATCTGAATCTGCAGGTTTTCCAGGATCAGACGATCCAGAACCTGAGGCTCCAGTGCGCTGGCCGGCGGAACGCCTTGCCCGCGCTTGGCGATGGTTTGCTGAACCTCACGGGTGCGCTGGTCGAGCTGGCTTTGCATGACCACGTCGTTGTCGACGATGGCAACTACCTTGTCGATGGTGCGCACTTCAGCGTGCGCAACAGTACCGATAAGCAGCGCGCCCAGCATCAGCGGGCGCAGACAATCAGAAAGCTTGGTCTTCACGTTCACGATAACCTTGGATGCCTTTGTCGAGGAAGCTTTCAACTTTTTGGCCAACAACGCCGCCAAGTCCCTTCAACACGATTTGTAGGAAGACGCCGCGGTCGCCTTTTTCGTTTTGCGCAACCTCTTGGGTCGTTTCGTCGTAATCGACCCAGTAACGGTTGATCAGACGCAACTTCCAGCAGCAGTTGTCATATTCAAAACCACCAAAGGCTTCGAGGGTACGGTCGCGGTTGTAATCGAACTGCCAGCGCGCGATTGCACTCCATTGCGGCGCAACCGGCCAGATAACAGAGAAGTCATGCTGCTGGATTTTGTAGTAATCCTTGATGACTGAGCCGTCCGGAAGTACCGCGTCGCCGCCGCCGACTGTCCAGCGACCAGTTGTCTGGTCGTAACGGACCTGATCGTTACGATAGCGATAGCCGGCGTTGATGATCTTGCCCGGTTCGTCTTCAGGCTGGTAATGGAACATCGCGCTGCCCGAACGAGTGCTGCGGCTGTCTGGATCCCAATTGAAATCGGAGTTCAGGCGCCAGTCGCGGTTGAAGCGGTATTCGTACTCAAGTGCATAAGGTGACACGTCGGACTGAGCATCTTTGCGGTCTTCGAAGGAAATACCTGGGAGTTGCACCTTGCGATCCGCAAAGTACACCGCCTGACCAATGCTCACGCGCTGACGTTCGAAACCGTTGTCTTCGATCCAGCGGTTGGTCACGCCCAGCGACAGTTTGTTTTCGTCACCGATACGGTCGGAGCCGACGAAACGGTTGTCGCGGAACAGCGAGGCGTAGTTGAACGTGGTTTCACCCGAGTCGAAAACCGGAATGTCGGTCTGATCTTTCTCTGGAACGTAGAGGTAGTACGCACGAGGTTCCAGCGTCTGACGGTAGTTTTTACCGAACCAGTTGGTGTTGCGATCAAAGTACAAGCCGCTGTCGACGCTGAAGATCGGAACGCTGCGATTCTCGCTACTGCGGTATGTCTCATCGGCCAGCAACGTACGTTTGCCCTGCGCGTCCAGGTCCAGATCGTACTGGGTGTAAACGTATTTAAGCTTAGGCGTTACAAAACCGTAGCTCGCGGTCAGCGGCAGGCTGATCGAAGGCGCCAGGTTCAGACGATCGCCGTTTGCACGCGCCAGCCCGGAAACGTTTGTGTCGAGGCGATTGCTGAGGATGCCGTCTTCGTCGCTGTACTGGCCATTACGCAGATCACGATCAAAGCGAACCAGCTCGGTCTCGTAATCGAACTTGAAGCCTTCGGGACGATACGGCAGCGTACCGTTCAGCGTTAGCTGAGGCAGGCGGGCATAAGGCGTGATTTGTGTAATGGTGGTCAGCTGATACTGCTGGGCATTCAGCGTGGCGGTGTAGCTGTCGCCACGGTAGTAGAGCGCACCTTGCTGATTCAGGAAGTCGTGATTCGTAACGCCTTCCTGACCGCTTTTCAGATCCTTAAAGTAGTAAGGATCACTGACCTTGGTGTAGTCGATCTTGCTGGTCAGACGCGAATCCAGACCGCTGCGATCTTGCCAGTTGATCAACCAGCGGGTGTCTTTGTAGTCCGACTGCAGCTTGCGATCGTCGTTGTCGTCGTTCAGGTAAGCCGCACCGAACTGACCTTCGCTGGTCTTGGTCAGGTAACGGAACTCGCCTTCCAGCAACATGCCACGCTTGGCCATGTAGGTCGGGTACAACGTGGCGTCGTAGTTTGGCGCCAGGTTGAAGTAGTACGGGGTGAGCAACGAGAAGCCCGTGTCGGTGTTCGTGCCGATGGTCGGTGGCAGGAAACCGGACTGGCGACGGTCGTCGATCGGGAAGTAGATGTACGGCGTGTACAGGATCGGAATGTCATGAACGCGCAGCGTGGCGTTGGTGGCAGTACCGAAACCGGTGGCCGGGTTCAGGGTGATGTTGTTGCCCTTCACGGTCCACGCGTTGCTGTTCGGTTCGCACGTGGTGTACGTGCCGTCCTTCAAACGGATGATCGCGTTCTCCGCGCGACGCGCATACAGCGCGTTACCGCGAACGTTGTTTTTGTGCAGCACGTACTCGGCGTTGTCGACTTTGGCTTCGCCGGTATCGAGCTGGACTTCAGCGTGGTCGCCGACGATCAGGGCGCCGTTGTCGCGCAAACGGACATCGCCGTTCAGCTCGCCACGGTTCTCGGCCTGATGCAGGCTGGCTTCGTCAGCCTCGACCTGCATGCTGCCCTGGCGCAGGACGACGTCACCGGCCAGGGTCGCAACCTGTTCTTCCTGCTGATAACGCGAAGCCTTGGCGCCGATGAAAGTCGGTGCGTCGCTCTTCGGCGTCTTGTCGTCCATGCCCGGACGGATCGGTTCGATGTAGGCGCCCGAGCAGTACGGACCGGTCTCAGCCAGTTGGGCTGCGGTCAGCTTCTCGCGCGGAACCCAGTCCAGGTGACTGTAATCGGCACTTCGCGACTTCAGGCCACGGCCCTTGGCCTCGGTGACCAGCATCGTTTTGGGCACGACTTCGCCATCGGAGGTGGTGGTCGTCTGAGCGCCATCTGCCGTGTTGCTGTTGGACGAAACACTGTTGGCGTCGTGCACGGGGCGCGGAGGCAACTGGGCTGCGTTGGTTTTCGGAGAGCAATCCCATGCACCTGTTGCAGACACCGAGCAGTCATACTGTTCGGCGGCAACCACATAGGGGACGGCCAGGGGTTGCATCGCCAGCAAACTGCCGGTTACGAGCAACGGAAATTTTTTACGAAACGCGGGGGATTTCAATGCCATCTTATTAGTCCGGGCTTCCTGCGCGCCATCTGCCCGCGGGGGGGCCGCACGCCTCTCGATGGGCTGAAAAAGATGTCGGATAATAAAGCATGACCCGCTTGACGGCTAGCGCCGTCGGAGACCCTTGCAATGCCAGATCAAGATGTACGCCTGCAACACCTGAAAGTTTGGCTCGATGAGCAGCTCCCGCTTTTATTTAAGGCCCAGGGCTGGGGCCCGATACCCCCGGCCACGTTGACTGCCGCCAGTAGCGACGCCAGTTTCCGGCGCTACTTTCGCTGGGAGGGGGGGGGCCGCACTTTTATTGTCATGGACGCGCCGCCACCCCAGGAAAACTGCAAACCCTTCGTGGATATTGCTCATTTATTGAGCGGGTCGGGCATTAATGTTCCGAAAATTTATGCCGAAGACCTGAATCAGGGCTTCCTTTTGTTGAATGACCTGGGTCGTCAGACCTATCTGGATGTCATCGACGAGCGTAACGCCGATCAGCTGTTCAGTGACGCAATCGACGCATTGCTCGCCTACCAGCAACTGCCGATGGACGCACCGTTGCCCAGTTACGACGTGGCGCTGCTGCGCCGCGAGCTGGAGCTGTTTCCCGAGTGGTACGTGAAGCGTCATCTGGGCGTGGAGTTCGATCAGGCGCAGCAGGCCAGTTGGCAGGCGGTCAGCGATCTGCTGATCGAGAGCGCGCTGGCCCAGCCGAAGGTGCTGGTGCACCGCGATTACATGCCGCGCAATCTGATGCTCAGCGAACCGAACCCTGGCGTGCTGGATTTTCAGGACGCTGTATATGGCCCGGTCACCTACGACATCACTTGCCTGTTCAAGGATGCGTTCCTGAGCTGGCCGGAGGAGCGCGTAGCGGGCTGGCTCGAGCTGTATTGGAACAAGGCCGCTGCGGCGGGCATCCCGGTTCAGGACGAGTTCGAAGAATTCCGTCGCGCCAGTGATTTGATGGGCGTGCAGCGGCATTTGAAGGTGATCGGTATTTTCGCCCGCATCTGCCACCGTGACGGCAAGCCACGCTACCTCGCCGACGTACCGCGCTTCTTTTCCTATATAGAAGCGGTGTTGGCGCGACGCCCGGAGCTGGTTGAGTTGAGTAATCTGTTGACCAGCCTTGGCCATACAAAACCGACACAGGCAAAACCGGCATCTGTTGTGTAATGGAATGGACTGCACTTGAAGAGGGACTGCACTTGAAGATTGTCTTGATGAGGGCCGCATGAAAGCGATGATTCTGGCAGCGGGCAAAGGCGAGCGTCTGCGCCCGCTGACCCTGCACACGCCCAAACCGCTGGTGTGTGCCGGCGGCGTTCCACTGATTGAATATCACCTGCGCGCGATCAAATCGGCTGGCGTTGAAGACGTTGTGATCAACCATGCGTGGTTGGGTCAGCAGATCGAGGATCATCTGGGCGACGGTCGCCCGTGGGGCCTGAATATCCGCTATTCGCCTGAGGGCGAGCCGCTGGAGACGGGCGGCGGGATCTTTCGTGCCCTGTCACTGCTGGGTGACGAGCCCTTTCTGGTCGTCAACGGTGATATTTGGGTCGACTTCGATTTCAGCTCATTGATGAAACCGCTCAAGGGGCTTGCCCATCTGGTGCTGGTCGACAATCCGCTGCATCACCCCGGCGGCGATTTCGCGCTGGTTGACGGGCAGGTGCATGACGACGCGGCTCAGCCGCGCCTGACCTACAGCGGTATCGCGGTGCTGCACCCGCAACTCTTCGCGGGCTGCACCGGGGGCGCGTTCAAGCTGGCCCCACTATTACGTGACTCCATGGCGAAAGGCCTGGTGACCGGCGAACGTTTTGCCGGTCGCTGGGTGGATGTCGGTACCCATGAGCGCCTGGCAGAAGTCGAGCAGATGCTTGCGGTGAAGCCTTAGATGTTGTGGCCATTCACGGTAGTCGGCGGTGGCGTCGGGTATCTGATTGCCAGCATTCCAGGTGCCATGCTCGGCGCGCTTCTGGGACAGGCGCTTGATCGGCGGCTGCATTTCCGCAGCTGGGCCGAGATGCGCGAGCGTGCCAATGGCCGCACCGTGCCGCGCGATGACGAGCTTATCTTCATGCTGCTGGGCCGTCTGGCGAAGAGCGAGGGTCGGGTGGTCGACGGGCATATCCAGCAGGCGCGCGTTGAAATGCGCCGACTGGACCTCAGCGAGTCGGCGCAACGGCGGGCGATTCAGGCGTTCAATCGGGGCAAGGACGGGCGCGATAATTTGCGCGTCCACCTTACGCGCCTGAAAAACCAACCCCATGCGGCAGAAGGTTTGTTGCGTGCGTGTTGGCGCATGGCGTGGGCGGATGGCAGAGCGTCGCGCACCGAGCGCGAATTGATTGTGCTGTGGGGCAAATGGCTGGGCTGGCCTGCGGGCAAAGTCGAAGGGTTGTCATCGACGGAAGACGAGCAGCGTTCGCGGGGCGCTCCCGCCAGCAGTGGCGGCGAGTATCAGGACGCGCTGCGTTTGCTGGGCGTGAAAGCGGATGCGGAACCTGCGCAGATCAAGCGCGCCTACCGTCGATTGCTGAGTCGGCACCACCCGGACAAAATCGCCGGCAGTGGCGCCAATCAGATACAGGTTCGTGCCGCCACCGAGAAAACCCGCGAGCTGCACCACGCCTATGGTGTGATTCGCGATCGGCGAGGGTTTCGCTGACGCCCTGGTTTTGGAGGCTGCCCGGCGTGCGGGCAGCGTCAAAGGCGGTAACGGTTACTTCGCTGCGTCCCCCTCCAACCAACCCCGAACGCGACGAAACAGTTGATCCTGCTCCATCGCCGGATTGCCCGGAATCGCACTCAACGCCACTTGGGTAAATCGAGCGTTTTTATTTCGTTTGCTGGCGTCCATGCGATCTTGTGCCTGCTGACGCGGCACCGAACGGTCCTTGTTGACGAAGTCTGCCGTCGGGACTTTCAGCGTGGGCAGCAGCTCCATCAGCGACGGCGTTTCCTTGCCGGTGTCCACGGCCGTAACCATTACCAGGCGTTGAACGGCCGGCGAGGGCCGCTCGCTCATGTAACGCGCCGCCCAATAAGCGCCGCTGCCGTGGCCGAGGAGGACGATGCTGCGGGCCTTGTTCTGCTGGGCGAACGCCACGGCGCTGTCGATCCGGGCGAAGATTTTTTCGGCGCTGGCCTTGGCCATCTCGGCCTGGGCTGCGGCCTGTTCGGCGGCGGCCGCAGCTTCGGCTTCAGCGGTGGCCGCAGGATCAGGCGCTTTTACCGCTACGTCCTTGGCTTTGTCGCCAGCACTCGCGGCGGCCGGGGCCTCCACCACGCGGGCAAAAACACCGTCATTGTGGGCGTCCGGCATGCTCAGGCTGAGGCTGGACCACCCGACGTCCGGCAACTTGCGACGCAGCGGCGCTACCGCAGTCGGCCAATCTGCTGACTCATCGGCGCCCGGAACGATGATCACCGCGCCTTTGGGCGCGTCGACGTTCGCCGGTTTCCACAACGCCAGAAACGTCTCGTCGCCCGCCTGCAACTGCTGTTGCTCCGCTTGCGGCACCTGACGTTCCAGCGCCAGCGTGTCTTCTTCAGTGCGCGACGGCAGTGCGGCCCGCTCGACCGGCGCTTCAGCCGGCTTTGCGTCTTTATCCGCCGCCGGGTCCGCGGCCATGACGAGCGGCGAGCAAGGTAGTATCAGCGTCAGGCACAGCGCAGGAAATAGTGCGCGAAGGGTGTAGGACATCGAATATTCCAAAGGCCGGAAACAATTCCGGCAGACTAATGGGTTGACGGCTGTTTGTCAGGCCAGGCAATCACCGCGCCTCAGCGAGCGACAGGCACAGAGCATGATCGGCATGGGATTCAGGGAAATGGAGACGACAGTTTGAGAATCCGTGCGCTGTGCCTTCGGGTTATCGGCGACAGCCGCGCGGTCTTGATCGGCCTGATGCTGATCGTGTTGCCGATGTCGCACTATGCCTCCGCCTCGCCTACGCAGGCGGACCCCTTGAGCCGCGAGCAGCGGGACTGGCTGACCCAGCGCGGGCAGTTGCGCGTCGGGCTCGTCCTTCAAACGCCTTACGCCCAGCTTGATCGTCGGGCGCAGCAGTTGTCCGGCGCGAACGTCGACCTCATCAATCTCATGGCAAAGACCCTTCAGGTGGAGCTGCTGTGGCGCAGTTATGCCGATCAGGCCGAACTCGAAAAAGCCCTTGCCGACGGCCAGATCGACTTCGCGCCGGGCCTGACCCAGACGCCCGCCGGCTTGCGTTTGTGGCTGTATTCCGATCCGTACATGCGCGTGCCGCAACTGATCGTCGGCGAACGTGACGGCGCCGGCGCGGTGGATCTGGAAAAGCTCGACAGTCAGGTGCGCGTTGCAGTGCGCATGCCCAGCACCACGGCTGACTACCTGCGCAGCAATTACACTCACCTCAATCTGCAAGGCGTGCCGCTGGAACGTCAGGCTTTGCAGCTGTTGCTCAGTCAACAAGCGCGATACGCCGTCATCGATGAGGCGCAGCTCAGCCGTTTGTCCCGCGAGGCCGAGTTTGCCGGGCTCGCCGTAGTCGGGGACATCGGCTTCCCGCAGTTGCTGCGCGTGGCTTCCCGACGGGACACGCCGCAGCTCGCCGAGATTATCAGCCAGGCATTAACCGCCATTCCGGCCCGGGATCTCGAACAGTTGCATACGCAGTGGCTGCAGCCCAAATACCCGCAGATGAGTGAGTCGCCGGGGCTGTGGAAGAACATCGCGCTGCTGCTGTTGGTCCTGCTCCTTGCCAGCGCGGCGATTGTTTACTGGCAGCGCAAACAACAGCAGCAACTGGAGAAACAGCTGCTCGCTGCGCGAGACGATATTGCCAGGCGCCTGGCCGGCGAAGAGGCATTGAGGTTGGCGCAGTTCTCCATCGATCAGAGCACCGTCGGCATTCTCTGGGTCAATTGGGACAGCCATGTGCGCTACGCCAATCAGGCCGCCGAGGACATGCTGGGTTATGCGCCCGGTGGAGTGGTGGACCGGCCGCTGATTGATTTCGAGCCCGGGCTGAACATGGATCGCTGGCTCAATCTGTGGAAAACCGCGCGCTCCAGCGAGGAAGGACCGCAGAACTACGAAAGCAATTGCGTGCGCGCCGATGGCAGCAACCTCCCTGCCGATGTGTCGCTGAGCTTCCTGCGCTTTCGTGATGCCGAGTATCTGGTGGTGTTCATCAACGACGTGACCGAGCGGCGTCGATCCCTCGCCGCGCTGCAGGAGAGCGAGGCGCGCTTGCAGGTGCTGGCCGAGCAGTTGCGCGAGCTCTCGGCCCACCTGGAAACCGTGCGCGAAGAAGAAAAGGCTCGAATCGCCCGGGAAGTTCACGACGAGCTGGGTCAGATGCTGACCGTGCTCAAGCTGGAAACCTCCATGTGCGAACTGGCCTACGCCGATCTCGACCCTGGCCTGCGTGATCGATTGAACAGCATGAAGCGCCTGATCGCGCAGTTGTTCCAGTTGGTGCGGGACGTGGCGACTGCGTTGCGGCCACCGATTCTCGATGCAGGCATCGCCTCGGCCATCGAATGGCAGGCCCGGCGCTTCGAAGCGCGTACGCACATCCCTTGCCTGGTGCAGGTGCCAGAGAACCTGCCCAGCCTGCCGGACGCCACGGCCATCGGACTGTTCCGCATCCTTCAGGAGTCACTGACCAACGTCATGCGCCACGCCGAGGCGCACACGGTCGAGCTGAGCCTGACGCTGAGCGACGGCGTGCTGTGCATGCGCATCGCCGATGACGGCAAGGGCTTCGATCTGCGCGCCGAACGTCCGGCGTCGTTCGGGCTGGTGGGCATGCGCGAGCGGGTTCTCATAATGGGCGGGCAATTGCATCTGGACACCTTGCCCGGAGAAGGCACAACCTTGCGCATCCACATTCCGCTGGACCCGGTCGCTGAGGAGCACGTGCATTGATTCGCGTATTGGTTGCCGAAGACCACACGATTGTCCGCGAGGGCATCAAACAGCTGATCGGCCTGGCGAAGGATCTGCAAGTGGTCGGGGAGGCCAGCAATGGCGAGCAGTTGCTGGAGGTGTTGCGCCACATCCCGTGCGAGGTCGTGCTGCTGGATATTTCCATGCCGGGGGTCAACGGCCTGGAGGCGATCCCGCGAATCCGCGCGCTGAACAATCCGCCTGCGATTCTGGTGCTGTCGATGCACGACGAGGCGCAAATGGCCGCACGGGCGTTGAAGATCGGCGCCGCCGGTTACGCGACCAAAGACAGTGACCCCGCGTTGCTGCTGACGGCGATCCGGCGAGTGGCCGCGGGCGGGCGTTATATCGACCCGGAACTGGCCGATCGCATGGTGTTTGAAGTCGGTCTGACGGACAGCCGGCCTTTGCACTCATTGTTGTCAGAGCGCGAGTTTTCAGTGTTCGAGCGCCTGGCCCAGGGCGCCAACGTCAACGACATCGCCCAGCAGCTGGCGCTGAGCAGCAAAACCATCAGTACCCACAAGGCGCGCCTGATGCAGAAGCTGAAAATCAATTCGCTGGCCGAGCTGGTCAAGTATGCGATGGAGCACAAGTTGGTTTGATATCAGAGGTCTGAAAACGACCTCTCCCAACGCTTTCGCTGACGCCTTCGCGGGCAAGCGCGCTCCTGCAGACTGACCGCAATCCCCTGTAGGAGTGAGCTTGCTCGCGAAAGCGTCAGTGAAGGCAACAAAATCCCTCGGATAAGTCATACCTATCCCCGCCATCCCTGTAGGGCAATTCCTACCCTAAACTTTCCACCCCACCTAGGCCATTCTCTCTCACGCCCCGATTTGCGCGGCCTTCAGGCTCATCTAGGCTTGATCCCTACGGTGGATCAAACAAAGGTGTGGGCAATGAGCAACGTCGATTCAAGCGCTGGGGCGAGTGATGTTCTGGTCAGCTTTCGCGGTGTGCAAAAGAGCTATGACGGCGAAGCCCTGATCGTCAAAGACCTCAACCTGGATATTTGCAAAGGCGAATTCCTCACCCTGCTCGGGCCGTCCGGCTCCGGCAAGACCACCAGCCTGATGATGCTCGCCGGCTTCGAGACGCCCACTGCGGGGGAGATCCTGCTGGCCGGACGTTCGATCAACAACGTGCCGCCGCACAAGCGCGACATCGGCATGGTGTTCCAGAACTACGCGCTGTTCCCGCACATGACCGTCGCTGAAAACCTCGCGTTCCCGCTGTCGGTGCGCGGCATGAGCAAGACCGACGTCGCCGAAAAGGTCAAACGCGCCCTCGACATGGTGCAGCTCGGCACCTTCGCCCATCGTTACCCCGCGCAGTTGTCGGGTGGTCAGCAACAACGTGTCGCGCTGGCCCGGGCGCTGGTGTTCGAACCGCAGCTGGTGCTGATGGACGAACCCCTCGGGGCGCTCGACAAACAACTGCGCGAACACATGCAGATGGAAATCAAGCATCTGCATCAGCGCCTGGGCGTGACCGTCGTCTACGTCACCCACGATCAGGGCGAAGCGCTGACCATGTCGGACCGCGTCGCGGTGTTCCATCAGGGCGAGATCCAGCAGATCGCCCCACCGCGCACCCTTTATGAAGAGCCGAAAAACACCTTCGTTGCCAACTTCATCGGCGAGAACAACCGCATCAGCGGCACCTTGCTCAGCCAGAGCGGCGATCGATGCGTGGTCGGCCTGGCGCGCGGCGAGAAAGTCGAAGCGCTGGCGATCAATATCGGTGCCACCGGCAGCCCGGTCACGCTGTCGATTCGTCCCGAACGCGTGAACCTCAACGGCCGCAGCGAGAGTTGCGTCAATCGCTTCTCCGGTCGCGTTGCCGAATTCATCTACTTGGGCGACCACGTGCGGGTGCGTCTGGAAGTGGCCGGGAAAACCGATTTCTTCGTCAAGCAGCCCATCGCCGAGCTGGATCCGGCGCTGAGCGTTGGCGATGTAGTGCCCATTGGATGGCAGGTCGAGCACGCCCGCGCGCTGGACCCGTTGCTGGATGCACATTGATACACCCGCGTGACGCGTCAACCGAAGAACCCAGAGGCGAGCCAAATCGCCCCATCGCTTAACCAACATTGTTCGTGGAGAGAAAAACTGATGCTCAAGACATTGAAGCTCACCGCCTTATCGGTCGGCATGATGTGCGCCGCGCAAGCCATGGCAGCGGACCTGACGGTCATTTCCTTCGGCGGCGCGAACAAGGCGGCCCAGGAAAAAGCCTTCTATGCGCCGTGGGAAAAAGCAGGCAACGGCAAGATCATCGCGGGCGAATACAACGGTGAAATGGCCAAGGTCAAAGCCATGGTCGACACCAAAAGCGTGACCTGGGATCTGGTGGAAGTGGAATCGCCGGAGCTGTCCCGAGGCTGTGACGAAGACATGTTCGAGTCGCTGGCGTCGGTCGATCTCGGCAACAAAGACAACTACGTAAAGGGCGCAATTTCTGAGTGCGGCGTGGGCTTTTTCGTCTGGTCCACCGTGCTGGCCTACAACGCCGACAAGCTGAAATCCGCACCGACCGGTTGGGCTGATTTCTGGGACACCGAGAAATTCCCGGGCAAGCGTGGCCTGCGCAAGGGCGCCAAATACACCTTGGAATTCGCATTGATGGCCGACGGCGTTGCCCCGAAAGACGTCTACAAAGTGCTGGGGACCAAGGAAGGCCAGGACCGCGCCTTCAAGATGCTCGACAAGCTCAAGCCTAGCATTCAGTGGTGGGAAGCGGGCGCACAGCCTCCGCAGTATCTGCAATCGGGCGACGTCGTGATGAGCTCGGCCTACAACGGTCGCATCGCAGCCGTGCAGAAAGAGAGCAACCTGAAAGTGGTCTGGACCGGCGGTGTGTATGACTTCGACGCATGGGCCATTCCGAAGGGGGCGAAAAACGCTGAAGAAGCGAAGAAGTTCATCGCTTACTCCCTCAAGCCAGAGCAGCAGAAGACCTACTCCGAAAACATCGCTTACGGCCCGGCCAACACGGGCGCGGTCCCGTTGTTGAGCGCTGACACCCTGAAAAACATGCCGACCACTCCTGAGAACATCAAGGATCAGGTGCAGATCGACGTGAAATTCTGGGCCGACTTCGGTGAGTCGCTGGAACAGCGCTTTAACTCCTGGGCGGCTAAATAAGATCGCAGCCCTGTAAGCGCTTCGTTGTGAGTTAGATCCGGGTGCGTCGTCTGAACTGGCTGAAAGCAGGGCAGGGGACGCGCTCTTTGTTGAGAGATTTCGGAGTTCACTATGGCCACCGCCGTGCCCCTGACTGAAGGCGCCAGCCCGACCCTGAAGCAACGCCTGGCCCGTGCCGAGCGCGTCAATCGCTGGAAGGCTCAGGCGTTGATCGCGCCATTGGTGATCTTCCTGCTGCTGGTGTTTCTCGTGCCGATTGCGGCGTTGCTCTACAAAAGCGTCAGTAACCCGGAAGTGGTGGGTGGCATGCCGCTCACTGTGGTGGAAGTGGCGAAATGGGACGGCAAGGGGCTGCCGCCGGACGCGGTGTACAAAGCCGCGAGCCAGGATTTGGCCGAAGCGCGCAAGAATCAGACGCTGGGCGATCTGTCCAAACGCTTGAACCAGGAGTTGGCGGGCTACCGCAGCCTGTTGGCGAAAACCGCCCGCGCCATGCCATTCAAGGAAGAGCCGGCGTCTTATAAGGAAGCGCTGGAAGCCATTGATGAACGCTGGGGCGATCCCGCGTATTGGCAGGCCATCCGCCGCAACACCTCAAGCTTCACTCCCTATTATTTGCTGGCCGCTGTCGACCATCGCATCGATGACCTCGGTGAAGTGGCGCCCGCGACACCCGATCAGGCGATTTACATCGACATCTTTGCCCGCACCTTCTGGATGGGCCTGGTGATCACTGTGATCTGCCTGCTGCTGGCCTATCCGCTGGCGTATCTGTTGGCCAACCTGCCTGCACGGCAGAGCAACCTGTTGATGATTCTGGTCCTGCTGCCGTTCTGGACATCGATCCTGGTGCGAGTCGCCGCCTGGATCGTGTTGCTGCAATCGAGCGGCCTGATCAATGGCGCGCTGATGGCCATGGGCATTATCGATAAGCCGCTGGAATTGGTGTTCAACCGGGTGGGCGTTTACATCTCGATGGTGCACATCATGCTGCCGTTCATGATCCTGCCTATCTACAGCGTGATGAAAGGCATCTCGCCGACCTACATGCGCGCCGCTATCTCCCTGGGCTGCAACCCTTTCGCTAGTTTCTGGCGCGTGTATTTTCCGCAGACCTACGCCGGTGTGGGCGCGGGCTGTCTGTTGGTGTTCATCCTCGCCATCGGCTACTACATCACCCCGGCGCTGCTCGGCAGCCCTAACGATCAGATGGTCAGCTATTTCGTGGCGTTCTACACCAACACCAGCATCAACTGGGGCATGGCGACGGCGCTGGGCGGTTTGTTGCTGCTGGCGACCGTCGTGCTGTACCTGATCTATAACTGGCTGGTCGGCGCCAGCCGCCTGCGTCTGAGCTGAGGAGAACGACTATGTTGAGCCCTTATTCCTCGCCCATCGAGCGGGTCTGGCATTACACCCTGCGCACGCTGTGCGGGTTGATTCTGCTGTTCCTGGTGTTGCCGGTGCTGGTGATCGTGCCGCTGTCGTTCAACTCCGGGAGTTTTCTGGTCTACCCGCTGCAGGGCTTTTCGCTGCACTGGTATCAGGACTTTTTCGGCTCGGCGGAGTGGATGCGCGCGCTGAAGAACAGCCTGATCGTCGCGCCGGCTGCCACGGTGCTCGCCATGGGTTTCGGGACGTTGGCGGCAATCGGTCTGACCCGCAGCAACTTCCCCGGCAAGGCGCTGGTGATGGCGCTGGTGATTTCGCCGATGGTGGTGCCGGTGGTGATTGTCGGGGTGGCGAGCTATCTGTTTTTTGCGCCACTGGGTCTGGGCAACAGCTACATCTCGCTGATCCTGGTGCACGCCGTATTGGGTGTGCCGTTTGTGATCATCACCGTGTCGGCCACGTTGCAGGGTTTCAATTACAACCTGGTGCGCGCAGCGGCGAGTCTGGGCGCTTCGCCGACGACGGCGTTTCGACGTGTGACCCTGCCGCTGATTGCGCCGGGCGTGATCTCCGGAGCGCTGTTTGCGTTCGCGACCTCGTTCGATGAAGTAGTGGTCACGCTGTTCCTCGCAGGCCCGGGCCAGGCGACCTTGCCGCGGCAGATGTTCAGCGGCATCCGCGAAAACCTCAGCCCGACGATTGCCGCCGCAGCGACCTTGCTTATCGGCTTCTCGGTGGTGCTGTTGCTGGTGCTCGAATGGCTGCGCGGCCGCAGCGAGAAACTGCGCACGGCGGTGGAGTGATCAACACCCATTGGGGCACTGGCTGTAACGTGAATGGTAGGACCGGCTATAGCCGGGAAGGCGGCCTGCGTCACACTGCAAAATGGACGGTGTCCACGCAGGCCTCTTCCCGGCTGAAGCCGGTCCTACACATGCACTGCGTTCATCCAGCGGATCTCTTCGGCACACCGCCTGCTTTTAGTGGGACCGGCTTTAGCCGGGAAGGCGTCAGGTGCCACGCCGCAAAATTGATAGCGCACCCAAGGGCCTCTTCCCGGCTGAAGCCGGTCCCACTGAAAGCAGCGCGTTCATCCAGTGAGTGTTGCTGACACACCGCAGTCTCTTTGTGGGACCGGCTTTAGCCGGGAAGGCGTCAGGTGCCACGCCGAAAAATTGATAGCGCACACATTCGAATCTTCCTACTTCACAAAACTGACGCATTCCGCGATCCGGTCTATGTTTCACTCAACACATGCTGACCCTGCCTTGTAAAAGAGCCACGGCTCCAACAACAATGTAAAGGACGAGCCCGATGAGTGTTTCTGCTTTCAAGATCGCCAACAAACTGATCACTGGCCCCGCCGCGATTGAGCAGTTGTCCACCGAGCTGACCCGGCTCAACGTGCAAAACCCGCTGATCGTTACCGACGCGATACTGGTCAAATCCGGGACCGTCGATCTCGCGCTGGCGCAATTGGGCGGTCGTCGTTATGGCCTGTTTGATCAGGTCAAACCCGAGCCGGAAATCTCTATCGTCGAGGACTGCACCCGGGCTTACCGTGAGGGCGGTCACGACGGCCTGATCGCTGTCGGCGGCGGCAGTGCCATCGACATCGCCAAGGGCGTCGCGGCGTTCGCCAATCACGAAGGGCCGCTGACCGAGTTGTTCGGGGTTGATCTGGTCAAGCGCAAAGGCCCTCCGCTGATTGCCATCCCGACCACCGCTGGCACGGGATCGGAGGTCACCAACGTGGCGATCTTTTCAGATAATCAGGCACAACTGAAAAAAGGCATTGTCAGCGATTACCTGTTGCCCGACGTCGCGCTGGTCAGCCCCTTGATGACCCTGACCTGTCCGCGCAGCGTCACGGCGGCTAGCGGAGTCGACGCGCTGGTGCACGCCATCGAAGCCTATCTATCAGTGAATGCTTCGCCGATCACCGACGCCATCGCCCTGGGTGCCATCAAGCTGATCGTCAAGGCGCTGCCCAAGGCCTACGCCAATCCGTCCAGCCTGCAAGCGCGAGAAGACATGGCCACCGCCAGCCTCATGGCCGGCATGGCATTCGGTAATGCCGGGGTTGGCGCGGTGCATGCGCTGGCGTATCCGTTAGGCGGGCGTTTCAACATTGCCCACGGCGTCAGCAACGCGCTGTTGCTGCCGTATGTGATGGAGTGGAACAAGCTGGCTTGCGTCGAGCGGATGCGCGACATCGCCGACGCAATGGGCGTACGCGTCGCGCACTTGAGCGACAAGGACGCCGCCGACCTGGCGGTGAAAGCCATGGCCGACTTGTGCGCCGCGGTGGAAATCCCGTCCGGCCTGCGCAGCTTCAACGTGCCTGAAGACGCCATTCCCGCGATGGCCGAGGAGGCCAGCAAGATCGAGCGGCTGATGCGCAACAATCCACGGAAACTGACCGCTGCCGAAATCGAGAGAATCTACCGCGCGGCATATTGATCGGTCAGTCGGCGCGCAGATGTATTGCCGGTAAGTGCCTCTTCGCGGGCAAGCGCGCTCCTACAGTTTCGGGGTGATCCAACCATCGGTGAGCTGCCGTGATCACGTGTAGGAGCGCGCTTGCCCGCGATGGCGTTTGCTCAAGCGCTGATCATCTCTGCCAGATTCGCAACGACATGCTTCAACCGCGACGACGAGCCAGCAACCAGCCGACGGTCAGCGTCAGGCCGGCGAGGACCATCAATGTGGTGCGCGGCCGTTGCTGGGTGAAGGTCGCCACTTCGTCCAGCAGATCGCCGTAACGTTCCTGCAATTCACCCGCCGCTTGCCGCGCTTTGCCTTCCATTTGCGTACGCTCGTCACCAGTCAGGTTGCCGAAGACGTCTTGGGCCTTGCCGGCTGCCTGCTCCAGTACGCCTTTCACTTGTTCGGTTTTCATGTCTTGACTCCAGGAAGTGATTATCGGTGATGAATATCTCGCTGATCCAAACGGGTCAGCCACACCCATAGCGTAGAGCCCTGGCGTCACCTGCTGAAGGTGACTATGCACCAGACGCACTGGCGCATTTGCATCACTCAGCGTTTGCTTTTGCCCTGATTGGCGAACAGGTTCCGCTCCCTCGCCCAGACGATGGCTTCCGCCCGGCTGTGCACGTCGAGCTTGGAATACACCGTCGCGACGTGGTTGCGAATGGTGTTGAGCGCCAGGTTCAACCGCGCCGCAATCTCCTTGTCCGCCAGCCCTTCACAGATCAACCCCAGGACATCCCGCTCGCGAGCGGTCAGGTCTGTGAATGAGGCGCTGGGCAGATGACGGGTGTTGACCCGCTTGGCATTGGCCAGCTTTTCGATCAGCGTCTGGCTGAACCACGAGGCGTCCTGCATCACCGTCTCGATGGCCTCGACCAGCTCAAGCTCGGATCGCTTGCGCTCGGTGATGTCCATCAGCACGAACAGATAACAGGCATTGTCCTGAATCGTCACGGTGTCAGCGGCCAGCACGCAATCCATCGACTCGCTGCCTTTCTTGCGGACCTTCAGATCCAGCCCTTCAACACGCCCGGTGGTTTCCAGAACGTTGAACAGCTCGTCCATCACCGCGCCATCTTCGATGAAACCCAGCTCGGCAACGGTCCGGCCGATCAGCTCCTGGGGCGTGTAACCCAAGGTGTTGAAGAACGCTTCGTTGGCTTCGACGATCTGCTGCCGGTCCGCCGTGCACACCAATGTCGGCACCGGTGTCAGCTTGAATGCCTTGGCAAACCGCTCTTCGCTCTGGCGCAGGGCGGTCTCGGCCTTGCGTCTGGGCTCAAGGTCGGTGAACGAAAACAGCATGCAATCTTCTTCGTTCATGTCCAGCGGCTGCCCGGCGACGATGACCAGTTTGGTGCCGCCCTCCGGTAGCTTCAGCTCGGCCTGCATCTGCGGAATGGTCGCGCCCTGGTTCAGGCGCTCGATGGCGAGGTCCTTGCGCTCGGCGTTCTCAAGCACGTCCACCTCGTACACAGAGCGGCCGATAACGTTCTCCCTCGAGTGCCCGGTCATTTCCAGAAAGCCCTGATTGACCTTGATGAAGCGCAGGTCGCTCAGGCGGCAGATCACCGCGGGAGCAGGGTTGGCGTTGAAGGTCTTTTCGAAACGCTGCTCGGCGCCGGCCCATTCCGTGGCGTCGGCCAGAATCAGCACCAGGGATTCAGGTGTGCCAGTGCTGTCTTCGAGCACCATGCTGCGAACGCGATGCACCCAGCTGCGCTCGTCTTCTTCACCTTCACCGATCTTGCTGACCTCGATGAGCACATCGCTGAACACCTCGCCTGCCGACACACGGCTGATCGGATATTGATCAACGTCCAACGGATGGTTGTTGCGATAACGCAGGGAGAACTTCTCCCGATAGGCCTCGCCGTTGGCGCCCAGTTCGCTGATCTCCTCGACCCCGTGCATCAGCAGCGCCGCTTCGTTGGCCCAGATGATGGTCTGATCGACCTCCACCAGAATTACCCCGTCCGACAGCCCCGAGATGATCTGCTGCAACTGGCGGCGGTTGGTTTCTCTGGCGAGGATGGCCTCTGACATGCTTGCTCTCCTGACGTCTTAATGCGGTCGGGCTTCGGTCAGCCGGGCGCTCCACGCTATCCGACCGGCTGGCAAAAGCTTAGTGCTGCAGCTTAGTGCAGCCGTGTCCGCGAGGGTCGGTGCGAATGCACCAGACGAAGCGGTGCAAATGCGCCATCACAGACCTCCACGGGCTGATCAAACTGGTTCCACGTCGCCTAAGACGCGGTGCGCCTGCCCCACGCGGGCTCGCCCTCATCAACGCAGGTGGTGCATTTGCACTGATACCTCGGCTGCACGCTTGATCTGCATCCCCTGCACCAGAGGAAATTTTCATGGCTTCGACCTACGCAACATCTGCTGTCCTGGGCAGCGCTTCGCCATTCCGTGTGTCTTGGGGATCGGTGTTTGCCGGTGCAGCAATCACGCTGGTGACGTATCTGGTGCTGAGCGTACTTGGCACGGCAATCGGTGCTGGCGCCCTGGACCCGATGGCCCAAGGCAACCCGCTGAGCGGTTTCGGCAGGGGCGCCGGCGCCTGGTTGTTCATCAGTACGTTGGTGGCCATTGCCGCCGGTGCCTGGGTGTCGGGCCGTACCGCGCCGGACCGTGGCGGTCTGCATGGTCTGTTGAGCTGGACGGTCAGCACGTTGCTGACCACCTGGCTCCTCGCGTCGCTGGCCGGATCGCTGGTCGGCACTGCCGGCAACATCGCCGGCAAGGGTCTTTCTCTGGCGGCCGATGGCGTGGCTGCTGCCGCACCGGGTGTAGGCCAGAGCATTAAGCAGCAGCTGGATAAAAACGGCATCAGCCTGGATTGGGACAGCCTGAAATCGCAGCTTGACACCACCTTGAAGCAGTCCGGCAAGCCAGAGCTGGATCCTTCAAAGCTGGATCAGAAAGCCGACGTGGCTGGCGCCGATGCCAAGCAGACTGCAGAGCAGGCCTCCACCGATCCAGCCCAGGCCGGCGATCAGTTGAAGCAATGGTTCGATCGCGTCCAGAAAGCGGGCGAACCGGCCTTGAATGCCGCCGACAAAGACGCGCTGGTTAACATCGTGGCCGCTCGCACAGGCAAGAGCAAAGCGGAAGCGCAGCAGATCGTCGACAACTATGCCCAGGCCTATCAGCAAGCAGCGGCGAAAGTCGCAGAGCTGAAGGCGCAGGCCGAGCAACAGGCCCGTGAGGCGGCGGATGTCGCGGCCAAGCAAGTCTCCAAAGCAGCATGGGGCACGTTCTTCATGCTGATCATCGGCGCTGCGTTGAGCTTCGGTCTGGCCCGTTATGCCCTGAGCTCGCGTCCTCGCCTGCTGGCCGAGACTGTTTAAGGGTTTCAGCAATCAGATGGCGTTGCCGATTCTGAATCGCTGAATCAAGCCAAGGCCCGGTGCGCAATGCGGTCGCACCGGGCCTTGCGCTGTTTGCCCCCCTTAATCAAGCCTCTCGGCGCACTCGCACGCGACCCAACGCACGTTTCAAACTCTTGGAGTACAATGCGCGCCACCGTGATTTCGCTCATAAAAGGTGCGTCATGCAGCCCTTCGCTATTGCTCCTTCGATTCTGTCCGCCGATTTCGCCCGTCTGGGAGAGGAAGTCGACAACGTCCTGGCCGCTGGCGCCGACATTGTCCACTTCGACGTTATGGACAACCACTACGTCCCCAATCTGACGATCGGACCGATGGTCTGCGCGGCATTGCGCAAATACGGCATCACCGCGCCCATCGATGTTCATCTGATGGTCAGCCCGGTGGATCGCATCATCGGCGACTTCATCGAAGCCGGGGCCACCTACATCACCTTCCACCCGGAAGCGACCCAGCACATCGACCGTTCCCTGCAACTGATCCGAGAAGGGGGCTGCAAGGCGGGTCTGGTGTTCAACCCGGCGACTCCGCTGAACCTGCTCGAATACGTCATGGACAAGGTCGACATGATCCTGCTCATGAGCGTCAACCCGGGCTTCGGCGGTCAGAAATTCATCCCCGGTACGATCAACAAGCTGCGTGAAGCCCGCGCACTCATTGACGCATCCGGTCGCGACATCCGTCTGGAGATCGACGGCGGTGTCAACGTCAACAACATCCGCGAGATCGCCGCAGCCGGTGCCGACACCTTCGTCGCAGGCTCGGCCATTTTCAATGCGCCTGATTACCGCGAAGTCATTGCGAAGATGCACGCAGAACTGGCGTTGGCCCGTTGAACAGCGGCTTCGAGCAGCTGTTTCCGGGCCGTCTGCCCAGGCTGATCATGTTCGACCTCGACGGCACACTGATCGACTCGGTGCCGGATCTGGCAGCAGCGGTGGACAAGACCCTGATCCAGTTCGGCCGGCCGCCGGCGGGTATCGAGCGGGTCCGTGACTGGATCGGCAACGGGGTGCGCGTGCTGGTACGCCGCGCGTTGGCGAACGGCATGGATCACACCGCCGTCGATGAAGAGTCCACCGAGGCTGCGCTGGCGATTTTCATGGAGGCCTACAGCGGCAGCCACGCCCTGACCAAGGTCTACCCCGGCGTGCGCGAAACCCTGAAGTGGCTGCAGAAGATGGGCATCGAGATGGCGCTGATCACCAACAAGCCGGAACGCTTTGTCGCGCCCTTGCTGGATGACCTCAAGCTCGGCCGGTTCTTTCGCTGGATCGTGGGTGGCGACACGCTGCCGCAGCAGAAGCCCGATCCGGCGGCGCTGTTCTTCGTCATGAAAATGGCCGGCGTACCGGGCTCGCAGTCACTGTTCGTGGGTGACTCGCGCAACGACGTGCTGGCGGCGAAAGCGGCGGGTGTCGCCTGTGTGGCATTGAGTTACGGCTATAACCACGGCCGCCCGATCGCGGAAGAGTCGCCGGCACTGGTCATCGACGATTTGCGCATGCTGATTCCGGGCAGTTCTGCCGGTTGCTTAGCGCAGGGCGCTGAGATAACGTTGCCCGACATCAAGTCTCCCTCCTTTAGAGAATCCATCGTGGTGGTCACTCGCAAACTCTGGATGAAAGTCATCAAGGCCCTGGCCCGCTGGCGTTGGCGCGCCTGACTTGAATCTGGCCGGAGCCCCGGCGCGTTTGCATCCCTGACCGTTTTCCCTCAGACCACGAGGCTGATATGACCCGCGAAGAATTCCTGCGTTTGGCCGCTGAAGGCTACAACCGCATCCCCCTTGCCTACGAAACCCTGGCCGACTTCGATACCCCGCTGTCGATCTATCTGAAGCTCGCTGACGAGCCCAACTCTTACCTGCTTGAGTCGGTGCAGGGCGGGGAGAAGTGGGGGCGGTATTCGATCATCGGCCTGCCGTGCCGCACGGTCATGCGCGTGCATGACCACACCGTCAGCGTGACCCACGACGGCGTCGAGATCGAGCGCCTCGAAGCCGAAGACCCGCTGGACTTCGTCGAGACTTTCAAGGCCCGCTACAACGTTCCGACCATCGCCGGTCTGCCACGCTTCAACGGCGGTCTGGTGGGCTATTTCGGTTATGACTGCGTGCGTTATGTAGAGCCGCGTCTGGGCGCATGCCCGAATCCCGATCCGCTGGGCGTGCCGGATATTTTGCTGATGGTGTCCGATGCCGTCGTGGTGTTCGATAACCTGGCCGGCAAGATGCACGCGATTGTGCTGGTTGATCCGGCTCAGTCTGAAGCCTATGAAGGTGGCCTGGCCCGACTCGAAGTGCTGATGGAAAAACTGCGTCAGCCGATCACGCCCCGTCGTGGTCTGGACCTGACCCGTCCGCAGGCGGCCGACCCCGTGTTCCGTTCCAGCTTCACCCAGTCGGATTATGAAAAAGCCGTCGACACGATCAAGGAATACATCCTCGCCGGCGACTGCATGCAGGTCGTGCCGTCGCAGCGCATGTCCATCGACTTCAAGGCCGCGCCGATCGATCTGTATCGCGCGCTGCGGTGTTTCAATCCGACGCCCTACATGTACTTCTTCAACTTCGGCGACTTCCACGTCGTCGGCAGTTCCCCGGAAGTGCTGGTGCGGGTCGAAGACAATCTGATCACCGTACGGCCGATTGCCGGGACGCGTCCTCGCGGCGCTACCGAGGAAGAGGATTACGCGCTGGAAGTCGACTTGCTGTCCGACGACAAAGAGATCGCCGAGCACCTGATGCTCATCGATCTGGGGCGCAACGACACGGGGCGCGTTTCGGAAGTCGGCTCGGTGAAGCTCACCGAGAAGATGGTCATCGAGCGTTATTCGAACGTCATGCACATCGTGTCGAACGTCACTGGTCAGCTGAAGAACGGCCTGACGGCGATGGATGCGCTGCGGGCTATCTTGCCGGCGGGCACGTTGTCGGGCGCGCCGAAGATTCGTGCGATGGAAATCATCGACGAGCTGGAGCCGGTCAAGCGTGGTGTGTACGGCGGCGCAGTGGGCTACTTTGCCTGGAACGGCAACATGGATACCGCGATTGCCATCCGCACCGCCGTGATCAAAAACGGTGAGCTGCACGTGCAGGCCGGTGGCGGCATCGTTGCGGATTCTGTGCCAGCGCTGGAGTGGGAAGAAACCCTCAACAAGCGCCGCGCGATGTTCCGCGCCGTGGCCCTGGCGCAGCAGACGCCCGAAGCTTGATGGTTGGTCTGCACATGAAAACGGCGCCAGGGGCGCCGTTTTTTTGTGGCCGATACAAACCACTTGTAGGAGTGAGCTTGCTCGCGATCACCATTTACCCGACAACACTTGCAGCGTCTACACGGACGTAATCGCGAGCAAGGTGGAGCGCCACCCCGGCGCTCCTACAGGACCATGGCGTCAGAAATCCAGACTCACCGCCAGGTTCAACCCTTGCTGCGTCACGTCATCATTCTTGCGCCAGTTGTAGCCCGCACGCAGCGTCAGGTCGGGCGCCAGCTTCTGGCTCAGGCCCACACTGGCGCGATTCAAGCTGCGCTGGGGGTCATAGCCTTTCAGGTCAAAGTCCACGCCCGGCACGCTATTCAGCGCGATGGTCACGTCCTGCTGATCAGTCTCGAACTCACGCTCATGGGCCACTTCGCCAAACAGTTGAGTCTGCGGCGTGACGTCGAACTTGCCTTGCAGCCCCGCGCCGAGCCGCTTCGACTTGCGCGTCTGGTCGTCGTAGTTGAGTGCGGTCGCGCGAGCACTGTTCTCCGAATAGCCATCGACGTCGACATGGGAATAGTCGGCGCTGATGAACGGCGAGAAATGCCAGCGACTGCTCTGCTCGGCCAGATCGAAGCCCACGCGCCCACTCACTGCCCACAGATCGCCTTTGGTGTCGCCTTTCTCCGCGCCTTCGCTGCTGCCCAGCGCGAACTTGCGCTTGAGGTTGTCGTAGTCGAGTTTTCCGCCCGAGGCCGCCAGGTCTGCCCACCAGTGTTGTGCCTGATACTGCACGAACGCGGTCGCGATGTAGCTATTGAGTTTGTAGTCCGAATCCTTGGCCCCGGCTTCGAGGGTTTGCCGGTATGCGCCCGCAACCAGGCCCGCTCTCCAGTCTTCAGCGAAGCGATAGCTGCCGCCCACCGTGAGGTTGTAGCCATGACCGTCGCCGCTGGCGGAATTGCCTTGCGCGTCGAAATCCATTTTCTGACCGCCACCGGCGACGATGGCCCGCCATTCACCAACGTTCTGCCAGTTGCCCCAGTCCGCCAGCCACTGACTGCGCAGTTCATCCTGCTGCGCGCGCAACGTACCGTTGGCCATTTCCGGCAGCAGGGTAATTTCCCACGGTGCGGACAAAATCGAATACCCGTAGTCGGCGATCAGGCGCTGACCCGCGACGGTCGGGTGCACGCCGTCATTGAACAGCAGTTTGGTCGGATCAGGCGTCAGGCCGCCAATCCCGTAAACGCTATTGGCGGTGCAGTTGTTGCCGTTGAAACAGGTGCCGACCAGGTTCTGATCGGCCGCCAACCCGTAGCGCGCCGGCTCGGTCAGTACATCGCGTATGAGCCCCGGCACATTGAGCGGAATGATCTCGGCATCGATTTGCCCCAGCCGATTGACCAACTGCTGGTTGAACACCCCGCTCAGCAACGTCGACGGCACCTGCAATGGCGTGCCGAATACAGCAGGCGTGCGGCCGATGTCAGGCAGCAGCCAGACCATGATGTAACGCGCCCCGGCCTGGGACAGGATTTGCGCGCCGTTGGCCAGGTTGTTCGCCGCGTTGACGGCCTGTCCCGCGCTCAGCACCCGGCCCTGAAGGAAGTCATTGCCGCCCCCGGTCAGGTAGTAAAGGGCGTTGGGGTCAGCCCGCGAGCTGTTTTCAACCAGATAGCCGGGTCGCGTCCGGAACACTGTCGTGACGCCAGTGGTGGCATCGGTGTTGGCAATCCGGGATTGGGTGGTGATCGCCGCGAGGATCTGATCCGTCCGGTCGCCGCCCACGGCCCAATTATTACCATCCGCCAACCCTTGCGCCGCGCGAACGGGGGAGGTGGATGCCTGCAAGTCTCCGGGCGCCACGCCAAGCATTCCGCCCAGCAACGTCGATGAGTTCAGACCGAATGCCTCACCGCTCCCGTTCAGGTACGTCGGGCCGGTGCGGTTGGTGAAGCGCAAGGTGGCGCCGGGTGGTCCGCCCGCATCGGGGAATTGCCCGGCGTCGGCCAGGCTGTCGCCAAACACGATCATCGTTGAATAGGGGGAAGAGGCGGCCAGGGCCGAGGAGCAGGCGAGCGAGAGCAGGCAAGCCGCGAACGGCCAGCGCAGTGTGGCTTTGAGCATGGGGGCATCCCTTATTGTTTTCAGTGCTGTACGAGAAGGTAGCAGCAGCGACACAAATCGCCCACGATGCCGTGGCATTCACGGCAAATATTCTGTACTGGCCTTCAAGCTGCGATCTGCATCTTGCAGGCGCCCAGTTCCTGCCAGTCGGCCTCTGGGTCGCGCCATCCGGGCACTGCGATATTGCACGCCCTGCGGCGGTACGCTACTGTGCGGCAACGTATGAACGAGACCTTTCCTGTGTCGATTGTCAGCAGCTTCTTGATGCGCGTTATCAAGGGCCACGCCCGCTGGCGTTGGCGCGCCTGACTATGTCCCCCGCCGGCCCCGCCGGATCTGTATTGATATGCCTTCTGATGCCTCGGTTTTGCAGTGCCTCGCCGGAACCCTTCCTGCGACACCTCTGCGGGCAACTGCGGTCCGAAAACAGAAGGCCACGTTAGAAGTCAGTAATTCAAAAGGTTAAGCACCATGCTGCTGATGATCGATAACTACGACTCCTTCACCTACAACGTCGTGCAGTACCTGGGCGAACTGGGTGCCGACGTCAAGGTGATTCGCAACGACGAAATGACCGTCGCCGAAATCGAAGCCCTGAACCCTGAGCGCATCGTCGTTTCCCCCGGCCCGTGCACGCCGAACGAGGCGGGCGTGTCCATTGACGTGATCAAGCACTTTGCCGGCAAGCTGCCTGTGCTCGGCGTCTGCCTGGGTCATCAGTCGATTGGCCAGGCGTTTGGCGGCGACGTGGTGCGTGCGCGCCAGGTCATGCACGGCAAGACCAGCGAGCTGATCCACGAAGACAAAGGCGTGTTCGAAGGCCTGAAGCATCCGCTGACCGTGACCCGCTATCACTCGCTGGTGGTCAAGCGCGAGACCCTTCCTGAATGTCTCGAATTGACCGCCTGGACCCAGCGCGAAGACGGCTCCGTTGATGAAATCATGGGCCTGCGTCACAAAACCCTTAACGTCGAGGGCGTACAGTTTCACCCTGAATCGATTCTTTCCGAGCAGGGCCACGAGCTGTTCGCCAACTTCCTCAAGCAGACCGGCGGCACCCGTCAGGGTTAAGGGCACTTCGACATGGCAATGGATATCAAAACGGCGCTGGGCCGGGTTGTGAATCAACTGGACCTGAGCACCGATGAAATGCGCGACGTCATGCGCGAAATCATGACCGGTCAGTGCACCCAGGCACAGATCGGCGCATTCCTGATGGGCATGCGCATGAAGAGCGAAAGCATCGACGAGATCGTCGGTGCGGTGTCTGTGATGCGCGAGTTGGCGGATCAGGTTCAGCTCAAAACCCTCGACGGCGTAGTCGACATCGTCGGTACCGGTGGCGATGGCGCGAACATTTTCAACGTATCGACCGCGGCCTCCTTCGTGATCGCGGCGGCCGGTTGCACAGTCGCCAAGCACGGTAATCGCGCGGTCTCCGGCAAGAGCGGCAGCGCCGATTTACTGGAGGCCGCAGGCGTTTACCTGAACTTGACTCCGGTGCAAGTGGCGCGCTGCATCGACAGCGTCGGCATCGGCTTCATGTTCGCGCAAACCCATCACGGCGCAATGAAACACGCCGCCGGACCACGCAAGGAACTGGGCCTGCGGACCCTGTTCAATATGCTCGGTCCACTGACCAACCCGGCCGGCGTCAAGCATCAGGTGGTCGGCGTGTTCAGTCAGGCGCTGTGCCGGCCTTTGGCCGAAGTGCTGCTGCGCATGGGCAGCAAACATGTGCTGGTGGTGCACTCCCAGGATGGCCTGGACGAATTCAGCATCGCCGCGCCGACGTTTGTCGCGGAACTCAAGAACGGCGAAGTAAACGAATACTGGGTGCAGCCGGAAGACCTCGGCATGAAAAGCCAGAGCCTGTTCGGTCTGGTGGTCGAGAGCCCGGCGCAGTCGCTGGAATTGATTCGCGACGCGCTGGGGCGGCGTAAATCGGAGCACGGGCAGAAAGCGGCTGAAATGATCGTGCTCAATGCCGGCGCCGCGCTTTACGCGGCTGACCATGCGTCATCATTGAAAGAAGGCGTGGCTTTGGCCCACGACGCATTGCACACGGGTCTGGCCCGCGAAAAGCTGGAAGAACTCGGTGCCTTTACGGCGGTATTCAAGCAGGAGAATGAAGCATGAGCGTACCGACGGTATTGCAAAAGATTCTGGCCCGAAAGGTCGAGGAAGTCGCTGCGCGTCGTGCCAGTGTCAGCTTGGCCGAATTGGAAGCGCTGGCCGCCGCAGCCGATGCGCCGCGTGGGTTCGCCAAAGCGATGATCGCCCAGGCCAAGCGCAAGCAGCCGGCCGTCATCGCAGAGATCAAGAAAGCTTCGCCGAGCAAAGGTGTGATCCGCGAAAACTTCCAGCCCGCAGAGATCGCCAATAGCTACGAAGCGGGCGGAGCCACGTGCCTTTCTGTGCTGACGGACATCGATTTCTTTCAGGGCTCTGATGATTACTTGAAGCAAGCCCGGGCGGCGTGTTCGCTACCGGTGATACGCAAGGACTTCATGATCGACCCGTACCAGATTGTCGAGGCGCGGGCATTGGGCGCCGATTGCATTTTGCTGATCGTTTCGGCACTGGACGATGTGAAAATGGCCGAGCTGGCCTCCGTTGCCAAAGGTGTCGGCCTCGACGTGCTGGTTGAAGTCCACGATGGCGACGAGCTTGAGCGGGCGTTGAAAATCCTCGACACCCCGCTGGTGGGCGTCAACAACCGCAATCTGCACACGTTCGACGTCAGTCTGGAAACCACCCTCGACCTGCTTCCACGTATTCCGCGTGATCGTCTGGTCGTCACCGAAAGCGGCATTTCTCACAGGGCCGACGTTGAGCTGATGGAAATCAGCGACGTTTATTCCTTTCTGGTGGGCGAGGCGTTCATGCGCGCCGAGAAGCCAGGTGTGGAATTGCAGCGGCTGTTCTTCCCGGAGAAAGGCACTGCGGTCAAATCCGGCGGCCTGGACTGATCCAATCTTTCAGGCCTGAAAGCCATCGCCACTCGCGTCAGGAGGCAGCATGACCCTTCAGCTCTTGGAATCCTGCGTTGAAGTCGGCCTCAAGGCCGAGCAGGATCTGCTGGCGTCGGTGTGTGATGGCCACGCCGACAGCGGATTGTTGTTCTGGCGGCCTACGGATCGTGCGTTGGTCATGCCGCGGCGGTTGAGCCGTCTTCCCGGCTTCACTGAAGCCAGCGAAACGCTTGCCGACAGTGGCTGGCCGGTGCTGTTGCGTGAAAGTGGTGGCGAGCCTGTGCCGCAATCGCCTTCGACGGTCAATGTGGCGCTTGTGTATGTGCAGCCGGACACCGATCTGGACCGCGATCGCATCGAAAACGCTTACATGCGCCTGTGTCAGCCGATCCTGGATACGCTGGGTGAGCTGGGGGGCGCTGCCTCTCTGGGCGAAGTTGAAGGTGCATTCTGCGATGGCCGCTTCAACGTCAACCTCAACGCTCGCAAGATGGTCGGTACCGCGCAGCGCTGGCGCCAGAGTCAGGGTGGCAAGCGGCCGGTGGTGCTGGCCCACGCCGCGATGCTGCTGGATGACGAGCGCGTCGAAATGGTTAATGCGGTCAATCGCTTCAATGAAACCTGCGAACTCGATCCACGGTGCAAAGCAGAAAGCCATATCGCTTTGCATGAGCTGTTCGGCGCGCCGGATTTTCTGCACCGCCTAAGCGAACGCTACACACGTCTGCTGGCCGGGATCTGATTCACCTGTACGTAACGGTCCTCTGTTAACGGGTGCCGAAAACCACCATGGTTTTGCCCCGGACATGCACCAGGTTCTGCTCTTCCAGTGCCTTCAGCACGCGCCCGACCATCTCTCGCGAACACCCCACGATACGGCCAATCTCCTGGCGGGTGATCTTGATCTGCATGCCATCCGGATGGGTCATCGCGTCAGGCTGTTTGCATAGATCGAGCAGGCTGCGGGCCACGCGGCCAGTAACGTCCAGAAAGGCCAGATCGCCGACCTTGCGGGTGGTGTTGCGCAGGCGCTCGGCGATCTGGGCACCGATGGCGTACATCAATTCGGGATCATGCAAACTGAGCTCGCGAAACTTGGCGTAGCTGAGCTCGGCCACTTCACATTCGGTTTTGGCGCGCACCCAGGCACTTCGGTGTGCGCTGGCGGCCGTCTGCTCAAATAGCCCCAGTTCGCCGAAGAAATCCCCGGTATTGAGGTAGGCCACGATCATCTCGCGGCCTTCGTTGTCTTCGATCAGGATCGTCACCGAGCCTTTGATGATCAGGTACAGCGAGTCCGATTCTTCGCCTGCGCAGAGGATGTTGGTCTTCGCCGGGCATCGTCGCCGCTGGGCGTGCGGCAGCAGTTTGTCGGCGATTTTCATCTTGTTCGTAGGCGGCACGGCGAGCATGGCTGTATCCCGTAAAAAACTGCGCCCTTAGGCATTCCTAGAGGTATCGGCAGTGTTTCCGATTTGACGCAGCTCAAGAGCGGCATTTAGCCATTTTTTCAGACAAATCCTACATTTCCGTCGTTTTCGGACACACCCGGTCCTCTCAGCGACTTTAGGGCCCTGTGCTAAGCTGGCCGCCATTTTTCAAGCATTGGAGTCCGGTGATGAAGGCACGTATTCAATGGGCGGGTGAGGCGATGTTCCTCGGTGAGTCCGGCAGCGGCCATGTGGTTGTGATGGATGGCCCTCCGGAAAGTGGCGGTCGCAACCTCGGTGTTCGCCCGATGGAGATGGTGCTGATTGGGCTGGGTGGCTGCAGCAACTACGACGTGGTCAGTATCCTCAAGAAAGCCCGTCAGCCGATCGAAAGCTGCGAGGCGTTTCTGGAAGCCGAGCGCGCCAACGAAGATCCCAAGGTGTTCACCAAGATCCACTTGCATTTCGTGGTTAAAGGGCGCGGCCTGAAAGAGACGCAGGTCAAGCGTGCGATCGAGCTGTCCGCCGAGAAATACTGCTCGGCGTCGATCATGCTGGGTAACGCAGGCGTTGAAATCACCCACGACTACGAGATCATCGAACTGGGCTGAACGACGCTCAATTTTCACAAAAGCGGTGCAGGCTATGGCATGCGACTTCTGACGTCTGCATAATGCGCCCCTTTTTCAGGGCGCGACCGCCGGATAACCGGCTCGCCTCCGACCAGACAACCAAAATCGCCAACGCGAAGAGGTGTTAACCGTCCTACGCAGCTGAGCCGGGCTCAGTTGACGGGCATGCTTGATCACGCGGCCAGCGCCGCACCCATATAGAGAGTTTTTAACGGTGAAAAGCAAACTCAAGCTCCACGGGTTCAATAACCTGACCAAGACCTTGAGCTTCAACATCTATGACATCTGCTATGCGGAAACCCCGCAGGACCAGCAGGCCTACGTCGAGTACATCAACAGTGTGTACGATGCCGAACGCCTGACGCGGATTCTCACCGATGTCGTCGACATCATTGGCGCGAACATCCTGAACATCGCTCGTCAGGACTACGATCCACAAGGCGCCAGTGTGACCATTCTGATCTCCGAGCAGCCGGTTACGCCGACCGACAGCCAGATCGAAGAATCGCCGGGTCCGCTGCCGGAAACCATCCTCGCGCACCTGGACAAGAGCCATATCACGGTTCACACCTATCCTGAAATTCACCCTGTTGACGGCATCGCCACCTTCCGTGTGGACATCGACGTGTCGACCTGCGGCGTGATCTCCCCGTTGAAAGCGCTGAATTACCTGATCCACAAGTTCGAGTCCGACATCGTGACCGTTGACTATCGCGTGCGCGGCTTCACCCGTGATGTCGAAGGCAAGAAGCACTTCATCGACCACGAGATCAACTCGATCCAGAATTACCTTTCCGATGACACGCGCGACAGTTACCAGATGACTGACGTGAACGTGTACCAGGAAAACCTGTTCCACACCAAAATGCTGCTCAAGCAGTTCGAGCTGGACAACTACCTGTTCGGCGACGCCACCAGCAATCTCTCCGCTGAACAGCGTGAGCAGGTCACTGGCCGCGTGAAGCACGAGATGCTCGAAATCTTCTACGGCCGCAACATGCCGGTCTAAGATTTCAGCGGTATAAAAAAGGCGCCTCTTCAGGCGCCTTTTTTGTTTCCAGCTTTTAGCGGCAGCTCTTTTTTGATAGAGACCGGCCTACCGCGGATCCGATCAGATCCTGTAGGTGGTCTTGGTCATGATTTTGGCCATCAGGCTCATGCCGAATTTCACCGGCGCCGGGAAGCGGAAACCGCCGGCCTCGAGCGCGCTTTCTGCATGATGCTCCTCGTCGGCGCGCATCTGTTCGAGAATCGCCCGGGACTTCTCGTCCTCGACCGGCAATTGCTCCAGATGCTCATTCAAGTGTTTGCACACCTGATCTTCCGTTGCGGCAACGAAGCCCAGGCTGATTCGATCGCTGATCAAGCCAGCCACTGCACCGATGCCAAACGAAGCGCCGTAGAACAGCGGGTTGAGCACGCTGGTGTGACTGCCCAACTGATGAATGCGTTGCTCGCACCACACCAGATGGTCGATTTCTTCCTCGGCGGCGTGCTCCATGGCTTTGCGCACCTGAGGCAGTTTCGCGGTGAGCGCCTGCCCCTGGTACAACGCTTGGGCACAGACTTCGCCGGTGTGATTGATGCGCATGAGACCTGCGACATGCCGAGTGTCGGGCTCATTCATCTTGACGTCGGGTTTAACGATGGCAGGCGAAGGACGATGTGCGTGCGCGCTGACGGGCAGCAGCGTTTTCATCGCAGCGTCGGCTTGAAGCAGAAAACGGTCGATAGGTGAGTAGTGACGTTCGGTAGCCATGGGCGCCTCCGGGTAAATCCACGGCGGCCAGTCTACCTCAAACGGTGTAACCGGGCTTGTCCGGTGTCAGCCCGCCGGGGCGTGGACGCGCACCCGGCAGGTCGACGAGGACCGGAGACGATGACTCAGCCCGGCGGCCAGCTCATCTGACGCTGACCCAGCACGTGCATGTGGATGTGATAGACAGTCTGTCCGCCTTTCTCGTTGGTGTTCATGACCACGCGGAAGCCGTCTTCGCAACCCAGTTCCTTTGCCAGGCGCTGGGCCGTGAACAGGATATGGCCCAGCAGGCCCTTATCGTCTTCAGTCACGTCATTGAGGGTGGCGATCGGCTTCTTCGGGATAACCAGAAAATGCACAGGCGCCTGAGGGGCGATGTCGTGAAAGGCCAGCACTTGATCATCTTCGTAGATGATCTTCGCCGGGATTTCCCGGTTGATGATCTTGGTGAACAAAGTATCCACAGCCTTCTTGCTCCGTTTCGAGGGGGATGAAGGCAGTGTACTGAGCGCTCCGGATCACGCCCAGCCGTTTGTTGCGATGGGCCGCGTCAGGCTGACGTACGAGATTTGAGAATCGAGCCCCAGAGCTTTCGCGTCATCCAGCGACTGGCAAAGCGCGGCAGGCGCGTCAGTAGCCTGTTACGCCAACCCGGGATGATCACCGCACGGTTCTTGTCCAGCGCGCGGACCGTGTACAGCGCGACCTCTTCAGCGGTCATGTGGTTGTCGTGCGTAAACTTGCCGGCATCCAGCTGTGCGGTGCGGAAAAACGCTGTGCGCGTCGGCCCGGGGCACAACACCGAAATCTTCACGCCGGTTTTGTGCAGCTCCTCGCGAAGCCCTTCGGAAAAATGCAGTACATACGCTTTGCTCGCGGCGTAGGTGCTCATCCACGGCCCGGGTTGAAAGCCCATGATCGAGGCAACGTTAAGGATCTGACCGCCGCCTTGGACCGCCATCAGATTGCCAACCGTGTGACAGAGGCGCGTTAGCGCGAGCACGTTAAGGTCGAGCAGGTCCTGCTCCTGCGCCCATTCCTGAGCGAGAAACGGGCCGCTGTTGCCGATGCCGGCGCAGTTGACCAGCAAATCGATGCTTCGCGAGCCTTCTTCGAGCTCTAGCAGAAAGCCCGAGAGGCGTAGCGGTTCGCCCAGATCGCAGGCGCGGAACAGCACCTCGACACCAAAGCGTTGGGTGAACTCAAGCGCAATGCTTTCGAGCATCTCCCGGTGCCTGGCCACCAGAATAAGGTTGCGACCCCGGCGGGCGAGGGCTTCGGCCATCGCCAGGCCAATACCGCTGGATGCACCTGTGACCATGGCGTAACGGGTCATGCAATTCTCCAGTGTTTGCAGCTCGTATTGAGACAGCGTCCTTGCTGCCAGATAGTTATTGGTCGTCGTTGCTGTCGGAGGAGTCACCAATATCTACGGGATCAACCGGAACGGTCGGTTGTTCCGTGTCACTGGAGTCATCATCGTAAGGCAGCGCTTGCTCATATTCGCTGGTGGTGGCTTCGACCTGTTCCTGAACCGTTTCCAGGCCACCCATCATCCCGGCGACTAACGCCAGTGCGAGCACCGCGAGCCAGAGAATGGCGAGGACCTTGACCCGCGGCGTGTTGCCAGGCGGTGGCGGACCGTACTGATTAGGGCCCGTGCTGCCGGGGACGGCCATCATCACGATCGGAAAGAAGCTGCCCACCACCGGCACCAGATTGAGTAACAGCAACCAGGCTGACCAACCGGCGTCATGTAAACGCTGGGCGCCGATCTGGATGCTGACAACCACGAACGCGACGAGGGCAACGGTGCCGAGCAGTCCGCCCGCGACCAGAGAAACGCTGAGGACGCCGACACACAGGGCGGCGACCAGCATCGCGACCCCCACCAGCGCCAAGCTCCACGCCAGGTAGCGCAGACGGCCGATACGCCCCTGAATGGAAAACACCTTCAATTCGCCCACGGCAGGCCAGTCTTGTGCGACCGGGGTGCGCGGCGGTGCGTAAGGGGATGCCGCAGGTTCGAAAGCCGGACGGGGAGCGTCTTCGACCACTTCTTCAAGGCGCAATGACACGGGCTCCTCGGGCTCGATGCGGCCCTCGACACCTGCATCGTTCAACGCGGCGAGATAACGCTGCGCGTCGTCCCGCGTCAGGCTGCGCTTGATGGTCACGGGATTGCCGGTGAAGAGACGATCAACGCCGGACACGTCGGTCTTGAATAGCTGCGCCAGGTTCAGGCGTGCTGTTTCCAGCTCGACGCCTGGTCGCAGCTGTCCCTCGAAAACGATCTTGAAATGCTCCGCCATGCTGGCTTCCTTGTCTTGAGTTCATACGATGTTAGCAATGCGCGTCAGAACGGTTTGACGACGACCAGAATGACCACGGCCAGCAAGATCAACACGGGTACCTCGTTGAACCAGCGATAGAACACATGGCTGCGACCAGGTTCGCCGCGTGCGAAGCGTTTAACCTGGGCGCCGCACACGTGGTGATAGCCAATCAGCAGGACGACGAGGGTGAGCTTGGCATGCAACCAGCCTTGCTGCAGGAAGCCCGGTGCGAGAACAATCAGCCAGATACCAAACACCAAAGTGGCGATCATCGAGGGCACCATGATGCCGCGGTACAACTTGCGCTCCATGGTGCAGAAGCGCTCGCGGCTTACGGAGTCTTCACTCATGGCGTGATAGACGAACAATCGCGGCAGATAGAACAAGGCGGCGAACCAGCACACCATCGCAACGATATGCAGCGCTTTAATCCAGAGATAGAGCATTTTGGTTTGTTTCCAGGAACACGGTGTCAAATAGTAGTGGCTTACGCGCCCGTACGTCACGTTCGCGGTTGTCCCATCGGCAATCGACCCATATGATCAGCGGCTTTCACTGGTTTGGTAGAGGGGCAGGTTATGGTCAAGGTCGGTATCGTCGGCGGTACGGGTTACACCGGCGTCGAGTTGCTGCGTCTTCTGGCGCAACACCCAGAGGCTGAAGTGGTTGCGATCACCTCGCGCTCCGAGGCAGGTCTGCCTGTCGCTGATATGTACCCAAACCTGCGCGGTCACTATGACGGCCTGGCGTTCAGCGTGCCGGACTCCAAAGTGCTGGGCGCGTGCGATGTAGTGTTCTTCGCCACGCCTCACGGTGTCGCACATGCGCTGGCGGGCGAGTTACTCGCCGCTGGCACCAAGGTCATCGACCTCTCCGCCGACTTCCGTCTGCAAGACCCGGTCGAATGGGCCAAGTGGTACAACCAGCCCCACGGTGCGCCGGAACTGCTCGACGAGGCGGTTTACGGCTTGCCGGAGGTCAATCGCGAGCACATCAAGGGCGCACGCCTCATCGCGGTGCCGGGTTGCTATCCGACCGCCACTCAGCTGGGTTTCCTGCCACTGCTCGAAGCGGGACTTGCCGATCCGTCGCGCCTGATCGCGGACTGCAAATCGGGCGTCAGCGGTGCAGGTCGCGGCGCCAGTGTGGGCTCGCTGTATTCCGAAACCAGCGAAAGCTTCAAGGCCTATGCCGTTAAGGGGCATCGCCATCTTCCCGAAATCACCCAAGGGCTGCGCCGAGCTGCCGGCGGCGATATCGGGCTGACGTTCGTGCCGCACCTGACGCCGATGATCCGTGGTATTCACGCCACGTTGTACGCAACAGTCGTCGACAGGTCGGTCGATCTGCAGGCGTTGTTCGAAAAGCGCTACGCCAATGAGCCTTTCGTCGACGTTATGCCGGCCGGAAGCCATCCCGAAACCCGGAGCGTACGCGGCGCAAACGTGTGTCGCATGGCGGTGCATCGTCCGCAGGGTGGCGATCTGGTGGTGGTGCTGTCGGTCATCGACAACCTGGTCAAAGGGGCTTCGGGGCAGGCCGTGCAGAACATGAACATCATGTTTGGCCTTGATGAACGGCTGGGCCTGTCCCACGCAGGGATGTTGCCGTAGTAGCAGCTTCAAGCTTCAAGCTTCAGGCTTCAAGTCTCAACTCGATGGCTGATAGCGGGCTGTTTTTTGCGGCTTGTCGCTTGCGACTTGTACCTGCCGTCACAATAGTTGACCAATTTTCTAGGAGAAGCGGATAATGCGCGTCATTACGCATTATGACGGCTTAGCGCCGGGAGATTTTTAGCATGAGCGTTGAATCCTTTACCCCTGTGGCTTTGGAATTCACCCACGGTGCCGCGCACAAGGTGAAAACTCTGGTCGATGAAGAGGGCAATGACCGTCTGAAGCTCCGCGTCTTCGTGACCGGGGGCGGTTGTTCCGGTTTCCAGTACGGCTTCACCTTTGACGAAGATGTTGCCGATGATGACACCATCGTCGAGCGCGAAGGCGTCAGTCTGGTGGTCGACCCCATGAGCTTCCAGTACCTGGCAGGTGCGGAGGTGGACTATCAGGAAGGTCTGGAAGGCTCTCGCTTCGTGATCAAGAACCCTAACGCCGCGACTACTTGTGGCTGTGGCTCTTCGTTCTCGATCTGATCTGACCGCTCTGACCGGCGCACACAAAAACGCCGCGCATTTGCGCGGCGTTTTGCATGGCGAGCCTGGCGCTTAAGCCGGGTAGATCGCGCCCAGAACACGCAAGCCTTTGGCCCCGGTCACGCTCGGACGGTTGGCAGGTACACTTTCGAGTGCGCAGTGCGCAAGCCAGGCGAATGCCATTGCTTCGACCCAGTCAGGATCAACCCCGAATTCCGCAGTGCTCGTGACTTTTGTTGCTGGCAGCAGCGCTGCCAGTCGATCCATCAACGCCTTGTTGTGAGCACCGCCGCCGCAGACCAGCAGTTCTTTAGTCTGCGCCTGTGCCGATTGCAGCGACTCTGTGATGCTCAATGCGGTAACTTCCAGCAGCGTCGCCTGCACATCCTCGGGTCTCAGCGTGGGCATCTGGAACAGGTGGTGGTGAACCCAGCCGAGGTTAAACACCTCACGGCCGGTGCTCTTGGGACCCTTGGTCTGAAAGAACTGATCACTGAGCATGGACTTCAGCAGCGCATCATTGACTGTCCCGCTCGCGCCCCACGCGCCATCCCGGTCGTAGCTCACGCCGCGCTGTGCCTGAATCCAGGCGTCGAGCAGCACATTGCCAGGGCCCGAGTCGAAGCCCGAAACCGGTTTGTCGATCTCGATCAGGCTGAGGTTGCTGAAACCACCGACATTGAGTACTGCGCGGTAGTCCTTGTTATCGTCGAACAACGCTTCATGAAATGCCGGAACCAGCGGAGCGCCCTGGCCACCTGCAGCGATATCACGCTTGCGGAAGTCGCTCACCACGGTGATGCCCGTCAGCTCGGCGAGCAGGGCAGGGTTGCCAATCTGAATGGTGAAGCCGCGGGCGGGCTCGTGACGAATGGTCTGGCCGTGGCTGCCGATAGCGCGGATTTCACCGGCTGACACATTCTGCTGGTCCAGCAAAGCCAGTACGCCTTGAGCCGCGAGACGAACCCACTTCTGCTCTGCGATGCCAGCACGCGCCAATTCGTCCGGGCCGCTGGCGCAGAGCCCCAGCAGTTCGGCGCGAAGATCGTCGGGCATAGGAATGTAGTAGGTGCCGAGCAAACGTGGTCGGTCATCCTGTTCTACCAGCGCGAAGTCGAGTCCGTCCAGACTGCTTCCGGACATTACACCTACATATAAAGTCATGGGTCAGCGCTTACTCGAGGCCAGCATGGTGGCCTTTTCCTGGTCCATGCGAGCCATCAAAGGTTGGCTTTCCTGCATGAACCGCTGTTTTTCGGACTTGGCGATCGGATCAGCCATTGGCAGCTTCTGCCCCAATGGATCGACATGAACGCCATTTACCTGGAACTCGTAGTGAACATGAGGACCCGTAGACAGACCGGTGGTTCCAATATAGCCAATGACCTGGCCCTGCTTGACGCTGGATCCGGACTGAATGCCCTTGGCAAAACCTTGCATGTGGCCGTACAGCGTTCGGTAGGTTTCACCGTGCTGAATGATCACGGTATTGCCGTAACCGCCGCGCCGCCCGGCAAGAATGACTTTGCCATCGCCGGTCGCCTTGATTGGTGTGCCACGAGGTGCAGCGTAGTCGATGCCTTGGTGGGCGCGAATCTTGTTCAGGATCGGGTGTTTGCGACCGGATGAGAACAGCGAACTGATGCGGGCGAATTCGACCGGCGTACGGATGAATGCTTTACGCATGCTATTGCCGTCCGCGGTGTAGTAGTTGGTATTGCCCTGCTTATTCGTGTAACGCACTGCGGTGTAAGTCTTGCCACGGTTTACGAAGCGCGCCGAGAGAATATTGCCTGTACTGACCGTCTTGCCGTTGACGACCTTCTGCTCGTAAATCACGTCGAATTCGTCACCCTTGCGGATATCCTGGGTGAAGTCGACGTCATAGCCGAAGATGTTTGCCATCTCCATGGTCATGGTATGGCTTAGGCCTGCACGCTGAGCAGATTGTGACAGCGAGTTGTTGATCGTTCCGTGAACGTAGGCAGTCCGGACATTGGGTTTGGTCACGTCACGGGTAAACGTGTAGCCCTTGTCAGTGCGGGACATGCTGATGCTTTCCGTCTCGCTCAGCTTGCTGTGCAATTGCTTGAGGTCGCCCTCGGGGGAGAGTTCGAATTGCAGCACCTGGCCGTTTTTCAGCTGGCTGAACTGCTTGGCTTTTTTGTCGCTGGCAATAACGTCGTGCACTGCAGTCGCAGGCAACCCTACTTTTTCGAACAACGTAGACAACGTATCGCCTTTCGACACCACTATTTCCCGGTGAGTCGAGCCTTTGGCAGTGGCAAGCTCTTTCTGTGCAGCCTTGGTATCGCTGGTGTTTTTCGCCGTTGCGGCCGGCTCAGTCGAATCACCTTCGATCTGGGCGAAAGGAGAATCTACGGGCGCCTCTGTGGCTTGAGTCTGTTCGTGAGCGTCTTGTTCTTGCTCGATCTGATCAGCAGGTGTGTCCAGTTCTAGAGCAAGGTTTGTTCGTTTGGCTTCGACGTCGCTGGATGGGAATACGAGGAGAGCCAGGCTAAGCAGTGCGGCGATACCGCTGGCTGCGAGCAGGTGGCTCTTCGGATAAAGCGGTGGCGCTTTAGGCGGAGTGTCGGTCATAGGTAATTTTGACTTTGAAAAAAGATGAAATGGAAAAGATGAATGACATGATGAAGATGAAATAACTGTATAAAATATAACCAAATCTCGCCTGAGGCAAGCTTGCGATCGGCTCGCTAGCCGATTCGTTGCGCACCTATTGCTGGAACTTGTATTTGGGCGCTGATCTTGTATGGTTGTTTCCCTTTGAAATAAGGCACTACGGGGCGGTTATGAAGTCGGTTGAAGAGCAGCTAGCGCTGATCAAGCGCGGTGCAGATGAACTCCTGGTTGAGGCCGAGCTGATCACAAAGCTCAAGCGTGGGCAGCCGCTTCGCATCAAGGCCGGTTTTGATCCAACCGCGCCCGACCTGCACCTCGGACATACGGTGCTTATTAATAAGCTGCGTCAATTCCAGGATCTCGGGCATCAGGTGATTTTCCTGATCGGCGACTTCACCGGCATGATTGGCGATCCGAGTGGCAAGAGCGCCACCCGTCCCCCGCTTACCCGCGAGCAAGTGCTGGACTACGCCGAGACCTATAAGGCTCAGGTCTTCAAGATTCTGGATCCGGCCAAAACCGAGGTCGCATTCAATTCCACGTGGATGGATCAACTGAGTCCTGCAGACTTCATACGGCTCTCTTCCCAGTACACCGTGGCACGGATGCTGGAGCGTGATGACTTCGACAAGCGTTACAAGTCGAATCAGTCGATTGCCATCCACGAATTCCTTTATCCGCTGGTGCAGGGCTACGACTCGGTTGCTTTGCGTGCCGACGTCGAGCTGGGCGGCACCGATCAGAAATTCAATTTGCTGATGGGGCGTGAGCTGCAGCGCGCCTACGGTCAGGAAGCGCAGTGCGTTCTGACGATGCCGTTGCTGGAAGGGCTGGATGGCGTCAAGAAGATGTCCAAGTCGCTGGGTAACTATGTAGGTATCCAGGAAGCGCCCGGCATTATGTACAGCAAGCTCGTCTCCATTCCCGATGCATTGATGTGGCGTTACTTTGAGCTGCTGAGCTTCCGCTCCATGGAAGAGATTGCCGCCTTTAAAGCGGATTGCGAAACGGGTGCCAATCCACGTGACATCAAGATCAAGCTGGCTGAAGAGATTGTCGCGCGCTTCCATGGTGAGGAGGCTGCGGCTTCCGCCCACCGTTCTGCTGGCAACCGTATGAAGGATGGGGAGCTTCCGGAAGATCTCCCGGAGATTGACCTGGCTGCACCCGAAGATATGCCGATTGCTGCCGTCCTTAATAAGGCGGGGCTGGTAAAGAACTCTGCGGTAGCTCGCGACCTGCTTGCATCCGGCGGCGTGCGTATAGATGGTGAAGTTGTAGATCGCGGGTTCGTGTTCAAGCTCGGCGCGACCCACGTGTGCCAGGCGGGCAAGAGGGCATTCGGGCGGATTACACTTCGTTTGGAATAAAGTTCAAATAAGTGCTTGACGCCCCTCTGGATCTGTCTATAATTCGCCCCACTTCCGGCGCAGACGAAACGGAAAACTCCTTGATAATCAAAGAGTTGGACGAAGTAAGCAGCGAGGAATGCTTCGGTTCAGATGCTTGAATCGACAGCGGTGAAAAAGGCAGTTGACAGCAGGTTGTAACGCTGTAGAATTCGCCTCCCGCTGACGTGAGACGTTAAGTCGAACGAAGCGCAAGTGGTTGAAGTTGATAAGGAAACTTTGAAAACTTCTTAAAATAACCGCTTGACAGAGACAAGAGACGCTGTAGAATGCGCGCCTCGGTTGAGACGAAAGATCTTAGCCA
>NZ_FOHW01000026.1 GCF_900111735.1 Pseudomonas graminis
AAAAAAAATCTGGAAATCCGCATTTTCATGGGCCTTCCAGATTTTCGAAATGGTGGGTCGTGTGGGATTCGAACCTACGACCAATTGGTTAAAAGACAATTGGTGGTAAGAATCGCTCTAAGCCCCGTGGCATAAGGCTCTTAGCCCGACGTATTTGGCAACGCAGCCTCTAATGAATCCACATTAGAGGCTCCAAAAAATGAAAATTACCTCGGTCGTTTCGACCAAAGGCGGCGTTGGAAAAACCACCGTTGAAGCCAATCTCGGCGCACTGTGCGCGGACGCCGGGCTTCGCACTCTCCTCATCGATCTGGACCCCGCGCAGCCTTCGCTGTCTTCGTACTACCAACTGGTGGAAGAAGCGCAGGGCGGGATCTACGAGCTACTCGCTCTGAATGCGACTGACCCGCTACGGATCATTTCCAGCACTGCGATTCCGAACCTCTCGCTGGTCATCTCGAACGACGTCAACAACCAGCTGAACACCCTGCTCCTCCAGGCGCCCGATGGACGCCTACGGTTGGCAAACCTGATGCCGGCCTTCAAGGATCATTTCGACCTGGTGCTGATCGACACCCAAGGTGCTCGCTCAGCGATGCTTGAGATGGTTGTCCTGGCATCGGACCTGGTCGTTTCCCCTCTTCTACCAAACATGCTCGCGGCCCGGGAGTTCAGCCGGGGCACCATGCAAATGCTGGAAGGCCTTCGCGCCTATGAGCGTCTGGGCATGACCATCCCGCCGGTAAAGATCGTCATCAACAACCTGGATCTGACCGTCGACGCGCAGATGATCGAGCAGTCGGTGCGGGAGATTTTCCACGACAACTCGCAGATCAGCGTCCTGGACAACACCATCCCAGCGGCCGTGGTGTTTCGAAACGCAGCGTCCCTGGGAGTGCCGGCGCATCGTCTGGAGTATCGGCAACCCTCCAATCGCAAGTCCCCAGCAGCCTTGGCGATTGTTCGTCAGCTCGCCATCGAGCTCTTCCCCGAGTGGCGTGATCGCTTCGAAGCATTGACCGAGACCGTTATCGAGTCACGCGTGAAGGGAGGCCACTGACATGGCAAATCCTTCAATGACTCAGCCTGCAAATATCAGCGCGGACGTGGTGCTGGAGCTCGGCAAGCACCAAAGCGCTCAGCAACTGCGCAAGCTGCAGACGAAGCTCACGACAATGGCTCGGGAGATACAAGGCTTGACTGCCGGTGGGTACTTCCCGCTCGGACGCCTCGGGGAAACGCTGAGCGCCGAGCAGCTTCAGCTCCTGCGTGACGCCGCCAAACTGATCGAATCAGTGGGTCTCAACATTGAGCACGCAAAAGAAAAGCGGCAACGGACCGAGGTGTCGGCCAAGACGCTTCAGAAACAGCGCGAGCGCGAAGCCAAACAGCTTGTCGCTACGGCCTACCCTCTGCTCAGCGCAACAATCGACCAAAAGCTGGAGATCATCCGGCTTGTGCTGGTCCACAGCCGCGCGGGCTGCTTTCAGCCGTTTTACACGCCAGTGGAAATGTCACTGAGGCTTCGCAACTACGTCAGTTCCCCTCCCAGGTCCCACGTTTACAAAGGCCAAAACCATTACTGGGAAAACAAGGTCGAGGCCTTCGGGAGCGAATTACGGGAAGAGGTCGAGCTGTATTTGCTCACTGACGATGGAAAGAGCGTGCAGGAGCGATTCAACGCTTTGCAGCTGGCAGTGCAAGAGGTTCGCGCCAGCGTGTTGGGAGCTTCCTATGAAATGGAGACAGTACGTCTGTGGGCCGCAGTGCTTTCCGATGCGCAACTGCGGAGGACCGGCAAGTGATGGACAAGCAGAAGGTCCTCAGCAAAGTCGCCAAGCTCATGGCGTTGGCCAACTCCCAGGGCGCATCACCCAATGAGGTCGAAACGGCGCTCAGACAAGCCCGCAATCTGATGAAGCAATACAACCTCGAAGGCGCGGAGGTTAAAGCTCACTTGGTAGATGAAGCCAGCGTGGTGACCCACACGCGTCGGTCTCCCCAGAATTGGCTGCACTCGCTGGCATCAACGTGCGCAACTGCATTCGATTGCAGCCATCTGGCTTACTTCCACCTCACGAGCGGCTGGTCGTTCAAGTTCCTCGGTAAGGGCATTGCGCCCGAGCTGGCGGCCTACACCTACTCGGCCCTGCATCACCAGCTCGTTGCTGCGCGCCGCAGCCATGTCGCCCAGCAAAAACGCTGCAAGCTCAAGACTAAACGGCGCCGGGGTCAGCTCTTCACGGAGGGTTGGCTGAACGCGATTTCATACAAAGTCGCTCAATTCGCTGGAGGTCTGGACGAGTCCACTCGTGGTGAGATCGTCGCGTACCTGGGCGTGCATCACCCCAATCTGAAGGAGCTGACCATCGAACCGCTGGAGGCCAAAGGTCACGACGCGGGGTCGATGATTGCCGGCTGGGATCAGGGGGCCAAAGCGAATCTTCACCGCGCGGTGGAGCAGCGAGGTCAAGGCGCACTGGGTTTCGGGGGTGGTGAATGAGCCTTCTTGACCTTGCGCCACCCTACTCCGTCGAAGCTGAACAGGGCGTTCTCGGCGGCTTGCTGCTCGACAACAACACGTGGGACCTGATTGCGGACCAACTAACTGAGGAGGACTTCTTCAAGCAAGAGCACCGGCTGATTTTTCGCACCATTGCCGGGTTAGCGAGCCAGGCCATTCCGTTCGACGTCGTCACCGTCAACGATGCCTTGGCAGAGCCCGCTGCAACGGGAGGGTTGGCCTACTTGGGGGAACTCGCGAAGAACACGCCCTCAGTGGCCAACATCGAACATTACGCCCAGATCGTTCGCAACCGCGCCCACCTCCGGAGACTGATCTCGGTTGGCTTCCAGTGCTCCCGCGAAGCGGCTGATCAACAGGCCATCGCCAGCGAGGTTCAAGAGTCGATCGAGCAGCAGTTGTTTGCGCTGGGGCAGGACAAATCCACAGCGGATTTCATCGATCTCAACCAGCAGTTGACCAAGGTCATCGGGGAGATAGACCAGCGTTTCAACAGCAACGAAACCCTGACCGGACTTCCGTCCGGCCTGACTGATCTGGACGAGATGACCACGGGCTGGCAGCCGGCAGATCTGATCATCCTGGCCGCACGTCCCTCCATGGGGAAAACGGCACTGGCGCTCAACTTCGTCGACGCCGCGCTGCAGGGAGAAAAATCCAGATCGGTACAAGTGTTCAGCCTGGAGATGCCAGCCAAAGCGCTGATCTATCGGTTGCTCGCGGTTCTCGGCCAGCTGGATCTGCGCAAGCTGCTCAAGGGTGATCTCGAGGACGCGGACTGGCCGAAGCTAACCTCGGCCGTCGCCAGGATGAATGACTACGGGGACCGTTTGGTCATTGATGACGCATCCGGCCTGACGCCTGCCGCATTAAGGGCCAAGTCCCGGCGAGCTGCGCGTAAACACGGGCATCCCTCGCTGATCATGATCGATTATTTGCAACTGATGAATTGTCCCGGACAAGAAAACCGGGCCAATGAGATCAGCACCATTTCCCGGTCGTTGAAGGCGCTGGCCAAAGAGATGGACTGTCCTGTCATCGCGCTTTCGCAACTCAATCGAGCGCTGGAGCAGCGCCAGAATAAGCGCCCGATCAACGCGGATCTGCGTGACAGCGGCGCCATCGAGCAGGACGCCGACGTGATCATGTTCGTGTACCGCGACGAGGTATACAACGCGCAATCCGAAGCCGCGGGCATCGCCGAACTCATCATCGGCAAGCAGCGCAACGGCCCTACCGGGGCAGTCCGAACCGCCTTCATCCCAAGTCAAACCCGCTTCGCCAACCTCAGCCCAAATACATGGCAAGGAGCCTGCGCATGACCATCCCCTTTACCCATCCAATCACCCACTGGTGCAGCAACTGCGATGCCCACTTTCGGCTGGACCAGGTTCGCCTGTGTGTCCCGGCTCCTGAGTCAGCGCTTGGCGAAGCAGAAGTGTTGCAGTGCCCGACCTGCAGCAGCTACGAGATAGAGAAATTGCTTGAGGCAGATGCGCAGCACTGCACGGTGGTGTTTCGCCTCTCCGGCTCCCGCGAGGCGCTGGGCTACTTCCTGTCCGAGCTTGAAACCAAATTTCCCGAGTCCGAGCCGGAGATAGTCGCGGTGCAGTCAGGAAATGCACTTGAGCGCAGGGGAAACGCTGAATGAGCACGATCGTCAGGTCAGCCAGGCAAGGCATTCGTCTGCTAATGGACTTTGCCCTTTCACATGGGTGGAAGGTATCCCGCACTCAGGGTGGCCACATCAGGTTCACCAAGGCGGGCATGCCTCCGATCTTCACATCATCCACACCGAGCGATTATCGCGCTGAGCTGAACGCCAAAGCGCAGCTGCGTCGTGCAGATCGCTGTCACCGCCAGTTCCAGCAGGAGGCAACCGATGCTTGTTCATAACTGCATTATTCATTACGTCGATAAGACCGGGGAAAGCGCGAGTGGCCAGCTTTACTTGCGCGATTCCGTGCTGCCCGAATCGAAAGTCGTTAGCCAACTGATCGAATATCTACATGACAGGTTTGACGATGCTACTCCTACGGCACGGGGCTTCTTCAACTCAGACGAAGACACCTACCCGCTGAGTCGATGGCTCCAGGAATATGTCGAGGGCGATGTCGATTTCGCAGGATTCAGCCAAGCATCAACACTCCATTTGGGCACCTTGATACCGAAATCAGATGCCTACTCAGGGGGCCACGTGCTGTTTGCGCATTGCTCGCAAGGCATCACGGAGTATTTGTACATCGCCGTTTTGCAGCGCCGCAGCGGCTTCGCCGTAACGCAGGAGCTCAAGGTACTGCCCTCGCTGCAGCTCGACCTTGATCGCTTAGGGATGACTGCCCGCATCAACCTCTCACTGTGGGAAACGGGCGGCGAATCCGCGCCGTACATCTCTTTCATCGACGGACAGAGCCAAGTGCCATTTGCCGAATTCGTCGGTTTTAACGAAGCACCCTGCCCTTCAACCCGCTGCGGCCAGAGTCTGCCAACCCATCCTGGAGATCAAAATGAGTAATCAGCCCCTGCGCCGCAACGAAGAAAAGTTCGTCATCCGTCTCCCCGCCGGCATGAGAAGCCGAATCGCTGACGTGGCGCGCACCAACGCGCGTTCGATGAACTCGGAAATCCTCCATCGCCTGGAGCACATCGAGGAACTGGAGTGCGCTCTTGACCGAGCGACTCGAGTCATCGACCAACTGCTAGGGGATTCTCAACCCAAAGCCAGCTCGGGAGCCAAGACATGAAGCAGTCCGTAGCGAGCATGAAGGATCAGTTGCTGAAGCCGTCATTTGAACAGCGGGCCCCCGCTGCCGAACGCATGAGCGATCCGATCGTCGACACTTCGATGGTCCTGACGCTGGATGAGACGTTGCCCTGGGACACCAACCCTCGCACGACGCGTAATCCGAAGTACGACGAGCTCAAAGAATCGATACGCCATCGCGGTCTGGATACACCGCCCCCCGTCACGCGCCGGCCAGGCGAAGACAAATTCCGGATCAGGAATGGCGGCAACACCCGACTCGCGATCCTCAACGAGCTGTATCGAGAAACCGGAGATGACAAGTACTTCAGGTTTCACACGCTATTCCGTCCATGGGATGCCTTGCGTGGGGAGATCATCTCCCTGACGGGCCACTTGGCCGAAAACGACCTGCAGGGGCAGCTTCTCTTTATCGAGCGGGCCATCGGCGTGGACAAGGCGCGCCAGCTGTATGAGGCAGACGCTGGGGAGAAGGTTTCGCTGAGAGAGCTCTCTCGCCTGCTGAAGTCCGATGGCTACCCTGTGTCGGCCTCTCACTTGAGCCGGATGCAGGACACCATTCGCTACCTGTTGCCGGCTGTTCCAGGGATTTTGTATTCAGGTTTGGGGATAGATCGCATATCGAAGGTGCTGGCCCTGCGTAAAACCAGCCGGCAGTGCTGGGAGCAGCACTCCGAGGGACTGGAGCAGCCACTGGACTTCGACCAACTGTTCCAGGACGTGCTTGCCCAGTTCGAAGGCGAGGCTGACGAGTTTCTGCTGCAGCGATTTCAGGATGAGCTGATTCACCAAATAAAAGGACCATTGGGCCTGGGTTACGAAGCGGTCCTGCTGGAGATTACGCAAAATCAGGATCAGCTTCGTCGATCAACCTCCGTGGCGGATATGCCGCCGGGCGCGCCTGTACTGCCCCCCACGGCAGAGCCTGACCCAGGCATCGCTGATGTCGAGCGCGGGCCTACCGCCCCCCTGCCATTGGCGGACCAATCCCACCCCAATGCCCAACTACCCTCCAGAACCGCTGAGACATCCTCATCTGAGGGCCTTCAATCGACATCGCTCAGCCAGGGGGAAACCCAGGCCCGACTGGAGGGCCATATCGCAAGCCCGGTAACTACCTCCTCCCGGGTTCAGCAGGTGAAACAGCAGCTCGCTGCGATTGATGGAGAGCAGCTACCGGACTTCGCCGCCAATGCGCTGGTGTCGATCCCCGTTCAGGCGGGCGGCCTGCACCCGATCTCGGACCTTTGGTACATAGAGCGCGAAATCGATACCCCGAACGAACTGCGGCTTCACATAGCCCAGCTTGCCCGTGAAGTCGCCGCGTCGGTCAACGCGCCGGGAGAGATCTACGGAATCGAAGGAGGCATCGGTTTCAGCTACCGGCACCCTGTCGACCAGCTAGAGGTGAATGCGACAGCCCAACACACCCTGACCCTGCTCCAGTCTCTAAGCGGCTCGATCGCGATCGCGCTGAATATGATCCAGCAGCAGCCTGAGATCCCCAAAGATGCCCTCTCCGACTTTGAGTTCGCAGCAGGATTAGGCCAACTGCTGCTGGGACAGCCAGCGGCAAAGGACGACGTACCCGACAACGCCGGGAGGTTGAGCGACGGGGCCCTCGTCAAACTCTTCCGCATCATCCGCTTGGCCAGACGCTTGATTGATCTCGAAATCAACGCTCTTGGTGAACCAGTTGGGTCGGCTTCTAGCTGACTGCAGCCCATGCCAGGGAGGACCAGTGATGTCCAAGACACCTATCAATGAAGCCATTCTTTCTCAGGTACTGCACAACGTGCGCAACGGCCAGTTGCGGCGATGTTTCGAGATGGGCTTGGAGCCCGAGGTGCTGGCTCAGCTCCAGCAACCCTCAGCGTTGAGCCTTCTGCTCAACACGCCGGTTTCATGGTGCAACGTTACGATCGACGGCGAGATGGTAAAGAAGATTCTCAACAGCGCGCAACGCTCTGACGGGGAGGTGCGCATGATTGAGCGAGCACTCCGGCTCGGCGCCACAACCCATATGCTGCAACAGTTCTTCGGGCTCTCGCCTCAGGACGTGGCCCTGCAGCGGTTGATGATGGGGATCACCGCGCGCAGGGGCCGTTGGAGAGAGTTCAGCGAAGAAACCGACGCCGATCTCTGGTACCGATGGACGCACCTGATGAAAGAGCATCAGGTCAGCCTGGCAGACAGCGTCGCGATGCTGGACATCGCCATGCTGGTGGCAGAAGAAATGAAATCGCCCGATAGCCTAGTTGCCGAGGATGCGCCCGAGCCTCTTAGCCTTGCGGTCATCTGGCATCGAATCCAAAGCTGGCTCAGAGAGGGTTTGTACCCTCCTTCTCAGGGACACGGTCAACTGCCAAGAAAGCCTTCAGCCGGGACGAAGCTGGCTCAGCGCAAACCAGGTCAATCGTCGCCGGCAGAAGGTGACCCCGAACCATGAAGCTCTCACGATTCCCATTGGCTGCTCTTCTGGACTCGGCTTCAGGGCAACTTGAGGCGCATCTGCTTCACAAGAAAGAATCAGCGCCGCGCACGGTTGCCGGCACGCCTTCTTATGCCGGGATCATTTTCAGCGGAAATCCTCATGAGGCAGTGCCGCGACGCCTCCTGCTTGATGATCGATTAACCCCACTGGAGAGAAACACATGGCAGGTCTTCCGGATGCTGATCAATGGCGACGGTGTCACAGCATTCCCCACCTACGACCAGTTGCGTCCGTACCTCGGCATGCAGCCCGGCAAGCCGGCATCGAGGGAGACAATTTCCAAGTCACTGGTGACCTTGCGGCTAACGCGCTGGCTCAGCCTGGGACGGCGTGTTCGCAACGATCTGAGCGGACAGGTTCAAGGGAATGTCTACCTGCTTCACGACGAACCGGTATCACCCGCAGAAGCCATCGAGTTCGATAAGGATTACCTGCAGTTGCTCAACCAGTCGATGCAGCACCCGAACAAAGCGATTCGTGAAGTGGCGGAAATAGCCTGGAATGAGTTTGCCGCAGACCCTGACGTGGGCGAACGCTTGCCGACACGCCTGGATAAGCTCGTAGATCGGCTCAGCTCTCAACGGCTTGCACCGATCTCGAAAGAGCCGATAGATCACCAAGCCACAGAGTTCGGCATCCGAACTCAGCAAACGGCTACTCAGTCTCCACTGAGTTCGGACTCCGAACCCAGTCCGAACTCGCGTTTCATGAGGAGTGACTTGCAGAGTTCGGAATCCGAACTCAGTCTGAATCCGCAGAGTTCGGACTCAGTTCGGAATCCGAACTCATATAGTACGTATACAAATACATACCAAGATGTTTGTAAAAGCTCTGTACATGTACCGCCCGCAGAGAGCGATGTGAGCGCTGGAATGCTGCAAGCGGTGCACCGGCTGCCGCCCGATCAGAAGCAAAATGCGTTGGAGGCGCTGCAGAAAGTCCCGCCCGAGCTGAAGTCCGCACTGGTCAAGCAGTGGGTGCATCGAGTGGAAAGCGGATCGCTGAGGAATCCACTGGGGTACTTGCTGACCCTCGTGTCCAGCGCTGTGCGTGGGGAGTTCAACAGCACATGGACGCCGGACCAAAACTCAGCGTCTAGCGGGCGGGCCCGGCCACAACTCGGCGTCACAACGGACAAACGGCCAGAAGTGGTTCGCGGTTCAACCGGACCGGAACCGGTGCCTATGCCAACCAGCGCCAGGACTCCGGAGGCGATTGCGGCTGCACAACATGAGATCAGCGCGATGATCAGTCAGCTCAAGCTCGGCAGGTCTAGTGCATCGTGACGAGACTTCGAGCTATCCACTGCACTGCGCGTCAAAGCAGGTCGACACGTCGGTTACTTGAGTGTTGCGGGCCGCAACACTTGACCAACCAACTTCCTGCTCTGGCCTAAGCTAGCTGTTCCGGCCCGCAACAGCTCGCAGGCGGAGAAATTGCCCTCTAATTAACCACCCGTTTGCATTAGAGCTGACCGGCCAATCGCATTTCTCATCACCAGCCATTGCATGGGATTTGATCAACATGATTTGTGAGCATGACCGGTAGAGTAAGGCCAGAAGCATGCTCCCGACCAAGGTGAGAGTTCACCACTGAGCTTCCTCGGCGTAATCCGAGTGCTGTTTCTGATACTGAACACCCGAGATAGCCATCAGGGCTATGAGTCCTGATTTCGACGCTCTTTAGCGGGGGCGAATTCCACCGTAATGAAGTATTCGGTCTCTTCCTTCGCGCTTGCGTTGATCTGCCCGTTTGCGCCTGCTTGTAACATTTGAGCTTGAATTTGAAACTCTATGTTGCGGTCGTTCGAGAACGAAGTGGTCTCTTTGATTTCGAGCGACGCTACTTCACACGCTCCGATTTCACGAGCCATCACCACCGCTGCCCAAGATGGTTCAAAGGCCAGCCAGAAATAATCCGCTCTCGCCAAGCGGTCGCCGTCATGCCACTGCTTGCCCCTGAGCCGAAACTCCCTGGAATCCATCGCATTCCTTGACTGGTCGTTCTTGCTGGAGTAGGCAGCGCGGCCACCGCCGTATCCAGCAACGTCAGTGGATGTAGATCCGTTGATTGAGCTACGGGCGACTTCAGAGGATTTTTTTGAGATCTGGATTCTGGTCGCTCCCATGTCGACCAGCATTTTGATAAGTTCTGCTTCACGCTCAGCGAGCAAAATTTGGTCATACCGCTCGCTGGGGATGTACAGGTTATGTTTGTCATGGGTTGCCGCCCCTGCCAGCGGATGACGCTTGTAGACCTTTCCAACCAAGGGGTGCCCGGGCTCGAATCGGAACCCCGCCTTGTCGGCCTGGGCGGGGGTCACAGAGTGCTTGCGCATATATGCTGCAAACCGAGCAGCTTCCAGTGCCTGAGCTTCGTTCAACTGTTTTTGTTCTTCCGCATTCGCGACCGAATACCGCGATATCAACTGAACAAAAAATGGGCTAACTGCTGCTGCACCTACGGCAGAGGCTAAAAGCCCAATCGGGGTGGTCCGCATCGTAGCGAAAGCGGCAAGGCTCAATCCGCTCAACGCAAGCTTATCCCAGCTTTTTTCGTCTGATGGGCTTAGGTTGGGCGACCCCTCTACAGCTTGGACTGGCGCACCCTCTGCCACGTAGATGTGATCAAGCACTAAAGGCCCAAGGGTCTCGTCTTCACTAGGAAGATTGATTACATTCACTTGCGATCACCTCTGGGTATGGTTGGACATACCTGCTTCGGCTGATTTTCCGGTTACTTGACTGGTGATGAAGGCGATGTGAAGGTGCGGGCGTGGACCAAGGCTGATCACTGGTGTCTGGGGAACGCTTAGGGGTCGATAGCTGCCGGGCATAGCTGCACCGCGCCGAAGTCATTCAAGGCGTTTCGAATGCTGCCGTATCGGAACCGTATGTGGCATGGCGGGATGAGCATTGACACCTGGAAGTCCCCTGGCCACCTCACAGGCGAAGACTAGGGGTATCTTGGCTAATGCCCCAGATCAACGTGCCAACGAGGGCCACACACCCATCCTGAAAAGTCGACTGACCTCAGCCCGGGTGGCGATGGCGCGTGTCCACTATCCTGTGGGATAGTGGCTAGAGAGCAGCTGCGCGGAAGTAACCCAAGGGTGACTGGCAGCAGCTCTGCAAAGCCCTGAGGTTATCTAGAAGCGCAGCCCTAAGATCTCGCTGTTCTCGTCAGTCGCAGGCAGATCATACTTATCAATCAGTTCCCCAATTGGCGAAAACGAGCTTGGGCTTCCAAAAGGAATGCTTCGCAACCAGCGGCAACAACTGAGCCAAGGACAATGCGTCTGCGGGGCTGCATAGCCTGAAGAAATACCTGCTGCCCCCAATCCTCTTCAAAATACTCCGTGAGGTCAGCGCTCTCGAGGGTCTGCGATATAGGTCGCTGAGCAGGGTCTTCCTCATCAGGCTGAGCGCAATACTTCTCAGATAATTGGTTGCGTAGTAGCTTGAACGCGTACTCCTCCCATTGAATTGGGGATTCGTCATAGATGCTGACCGTTAGCTGCCTATGGGCCAGTTCCGCGTAGCGGGCTTCGTAGGGCCTAGACCGCCTTACTAATTTAGCTTGGGGCGAAGGCATGCTGCTTTAGCCTAGTCGGATCAACCGGCAGATTCCGGCGAATTTCTGCCGGGCGAGACGAGCTGTCTTGGGGCAGACCATGTGAAAACCAGCTTCATAACTCAAGCGTTTTTCAAAATGGTTGCAGCGTCGTTCACGCCACCTGTCTGAATCATGTGAAAGAACCCTCGCTCGATGTCAACGACCCGTGCGCTGGGCAGGTAGGCTTGGGCAATATGACCGAGATGATCACACCACAGCTCGTAGGCATTGGAATTTCTGAGATTGGTGGGAATGCTGGTCTTGTGCTCTTTGAACGCGGCCAAAATAGTGTCGTCATGGACTTGATGCATCTTCATTATCTGCCTGTCCAGTGTGGCGGATTTGACAGGGTCGAGGTACATCCGGATCTTGCTTACAAAGGAAATATTAGAAAACTGAGGCAGCCCCAGACGAGCGATTTCGTAGAGAGTCGGGCGTTGTTGATTAATGAACAACTCTGATGCTTGGCCGAGTTGCTCGCGGGTTACTTCAGACCTGAAGCGCTCTACGCGAACAGGGGCAAGCCCTCTCATTTGCGCAAACCCCCAGTAAAGAATATTCGATAGGCCGTCTTTGACTTCATCAGGAGATGAGCCGAGCAACTGATGACGCACACGGGTTTCCAACTGTGACATCGAAAGCCCAGAGACAGGTGTTTGGTCCGAGAAATCAAAGTGGGCTGTAGGGAATGAATACGCGCGTACTGCGTCGTTCAATTTTTTCACTTGAGAGCTGTCCAGCGACATCAACTACTCCTTGTGGTTCTTGAGACATTACACTGCTAAAGCTTTGAAGCAGCAACCAAACGACCACACCACTTCCCAACCCCAAAACGGCCTCGGCATCATACCCGCGCCAGAATCATGATGCGGCTAACCCATAGGCAGCTTTGAATCGTTTTCAGCCGGTCATGCCAGTGAATCGAGCTGCTGAAGTCCGATGAAAATGATTGGCAGGTCGAATGCAAGCGGACCGGCAATCCCCTGCAATTACTCAGCAAGCAGCATCCCGCTCCGACCAGGCTGGAGTGTTGCGGCCCGCAACACTTGGTAAGCGGCTGCCTGCTCCGCCCCGAACCGGAGTGTTGCGGCCCGCAACACCCAACTGATCTCAATCATGCCGCGTCATCCAGCACCAACCCGATGCAACAAATCCCCTCCCAATGGACCACGCATTAATTGCTGTCGGCACATCGCTCAGTTCGCAGCATGAGTGCATCTCCTTACCAAGGAATACCTGCACCATGGCTGATAACTACCGGCTCAACATCGGCTCGCTCCGAAGCGATGTAAACCTGACCCTTCATACTCATCACGCGGCGCGCATCTGGATGGGGCGAGCCAAGAGCGATGACAAGGCCGGCATCATCGGCTTGTCCGGCTTTTGCTCGATCGTCAACCGCATGTCTCGCGGCGCTCAACAAGATGATCCCTACTCCGACTGGTGGATGATCAATCTGGAGGAGAAGATCAACGAATCGAAGGACGCACTGAAGGCCGTGGAAGATCGGCTGGATACAGCGATGGCCTCACTGCCGCCCACCATCAGCATCGGCAACAATCTCTCTATCCAGCCCGTCAGCCTTCCCCTCTATATATCCAACCCGCTCGGTTTTCAGGCGGTATACCTGCTCACCAACTACGACGAGATCGTCCGGCGCATTTTGCTGGCTCAGCACGTTGGCCTCATTGGTCGCCGCAACATGGAGATGTGGATCGACGAATGCGCGGCGGTGTTGCGCAGGTTGTTTGGGCTGGCCCAGCTGTACAAGTACTCCGGAGCTGCACGGGATGACTTCGCCGCAAACAACGCGAAGGCTGAAGCAGCCCGCAAGATGTACGAGCGGTATGGCGAGATTCCACAGGACATCCTGGAGGGCACGCGTCGCTCCACGTTTGCTCCGCCGATTACCCGTGGCCAGCCTCAAGTCGAGGAGCAGGAACACTTCGAAGACGGCGTCGAGGATTGATGACCATGGGCCAGACCAACTCGACTGCGGAATCGCTGCAACAGGGTGCCTTCCGACCACTGCAACAGGATGCCTTCCAGAGCCTGCAACACGGCGCCTCACTAAAGGGCCTTTTAAAGCCTTTTAAAGGTAAGGGGGATCTGACCCAATTTGCGGATCAATGCCAGGCGCTGCGGGCAGGTTTGAAGGACCTCGCACACGGTGTAGTGGACCAAGCCAAGCGACACCCATTTTCTCTGCTGCCCGTTCGTTTGATCGAACAGAACACGGCCGTCGGCACAACCTTTCTGCGCTGGCAGCACATTTCGAATCGGCGGATGGGCGTCGCGATCTGGGCAGACATGATAGGTGCTTCCAAAACACCGGAGTCGATGCTGCAGGATCTCTACAAGATGGAGCTGCAGCGGATCCTCCTCAACATGCAAATGAGCTTGATGCACTCGATCGCCAAACAGGCCGCCGAGTGCGCCGAGAAGATGGGTCAGGCAGAGGCCACTTACCACGCTCGGCTGCAGCAGCACACCAACCCATCGCACAAGCAACAACCTCAAGGAGAACGCACATGAGCACAGCTATCCAAGGCTGGGAAGGCAACATCGGCTCCAACCCGGAATTCAAGGAATTCCCCAACGGCAACAAAGAGCCCCGGCGTCTGCTGCGGATCAATGTGTATTTCGATAACTCGATCCCGAAAGACGGTGGCGGCTACGAAGACCGTGGCGGCTTCTGGGCGAACGTTGAGTGGTGGCACAAAGACGCCGAACACTACTCAGCACTGTTCCAGAAAGGCATGCGCGTGTCGGTTGCGGGCCGAGCGGTGATGGATCACTGGGAAAACGCTGAGGGACAGTTTGACGCGCTGAAGATCCAAGCGAACCGCGTTGCCATCCTGCCCCACCGCGTCACCATGGTGAACCTGGCGCCATCTCAGTCCCAATCTGCGCAACAGACTGCGAACCAGCAGCAGGCACTGCCTAACCAGCATCCCGATCCAGACGGCTATCCGACGGACGATCAACCGTATTAAGCAAGGTGGGGGCAATTTTTCCGCGCCATGCGTGGAGCTGTTGGTGTGGGGGAAGCGGTCCATCGGCTTCCCCCACCGCGTTTATGGGCCTCCGTCAGACGCTGACTAATGGCCTGACTGGTCAACTCCTCTTCTGCTCGCACTGCGTCGTCGAACCGGGTGCTCAGCCAATTCATCCCAACCGAAAAAATCGCCCCAATCGGCTCACTGCATCCTGCGGTCGGACTTCAATTCGGGACGCGAGGCCCATGAATCCAATCCTCAGGCCATGCCAAAAAATGCCCAATACGTGGAGCGGCTGTCTGAGGATCTGCTTTGCGGGATGCTGCACCTTCTGAATAACCCCCTCCTCCACGCCGACCATTTCTCATTGATGCCCCGCCCTACTGCCGTGACAGTCCGCGACTGACACAATCAGAGGGGCACCCTATGAAGCTGATGATCATCGAGTCGCCGGGCAAGCTGAAGAAGCTCCGACCGATAATGAAGAAACTCCGGCCACACGAGGACTGGGAGGTCGTCGCCAGTGGCGGCCACATTCGAGACCTTCCCGTCAGTGGGCAGGACGATTCAATGATCACCACCGGCGTGCGCAAAAACTACAGCCTGGTCTACGAGATTCTCGACAAGAGCACTCGCAACGTTCGGGCTATCAAAGACGCGGTGAAAAAGGCCAGCGAGATCTACCTGGCGACTGACCCGGACCGGGAAGGTGAAAGCATCAGTTGGCACATCAAGGAAGCCGCGTCCATCAAGGACTATCAGCGGATCACCTTCAACGAGATCACCCTGAAGCGGGTTGGCGAAGCGCTCGCGTCGCCGCGAATGATCGACATGAACAGAGTCGCTGCACAGGAATGCCGTCGCGCGATGGACCGGCTCGTTGGCTATATGGTGACCAAAGAGCTGCGCCGCCTGATGGGTAAACCTACGACGGCCGGTCGAGTGCAGTCGCCTGCGGTGTACATGGTTGTCTTGCGCGAGAGGGAGATTCGCACATTCGTCGTGATTGCCCACTTCAGCGCACGCCTGCATTTTCTTGCTGCTGACGGCGGTTCAACCTGGTGCGCCGACTGGCAACCTGTTCCGGATTACGCATCCAAGGAAGATCCCTACGTCCGCGATGGCCAACTCGCCCAACTCGTGGCGGCAACGAGAAACGTGATCGTTGAGTCGTCTGACGATCGCAAAGCTGAGCGGGCTCCGCCAGCGCCGTTCATATCCTCAACGCTGCAACAGGCGGCCAGCAACTCACTCAAGTGGGACCCGGATAAAACCATGCAGGTGGCCCAGCGCCTGTTTGAACAAGGCGTCATCACCTATCACCGCACTGACAACCCCAACGTACCGGACGAGGCAATGGCGGATATCCGCGCCGTCGCAAACACGTTGGGGATGAAGTCAGTGACCGAGCGCAGAGTCTTCAGCGCGGCAGAAGGTGCGCAAGAAGGACATCCCGCAATCACTCCGACAAATTGGGCTGACACTGACGCAGGCGAAAATGCCGAAGAACAGGCGTTGTACAACCTCATCCGCATTCGCGCGCTCGCCAGTCAGATGGAGGCAGCCATCTATGACGTCCGCACGGTGAAACTGATCGCAGCCGGTCCAGACGGTAAGCCACTGCGCTTCACCGCCTCAGGAAAAACTATCGCCAACCCGGGCTGGCTGAAGCTGCTGAAGAACGATGACACGGAAGACAGCGAGGACTCTGGGGGAGCCGGAACAAGCAACCCGGTTCCCTTGCTCGCCCCGCGCCAGGTGCTGTCCGTCCACAAAGGCGAGTGCCTGAACAAGAAAACGCAGCCTCCTGCTCGATACACCAAGGCTTCATTGATCAAGGAGATGGAGCGCAGAGGCATTGGCCGCCCAAGTACATTCGCGTCGATCCTGAAGAACATCAGCAGCAAGGGCCTCATCACCGAGAAGAATCGCAAGCTCGTACCTGAAGCCCTCGGCGAAGAGACGATTGCGCGGCTTGAAGGGGTATTCAGTTTCCTGGAGCTCAACTTCACCCGAGAGCTGGAACGCGACCTCGACCGAATCGCTCAAGGTGAGGACACGTATCGCTCGGTGATTACCAAGCTGCATAAGCGGCTTGAGGATGAGCTGTCCAGGCAGCAGGACCAGCCCAGCGCGGCCGTGCAAGCTGCCAGCCGCAAATCTGCACCGGCTCCGAGCGAAGTGTTCACGTGTGGAAAATGCGGCATGGGTCTGGTCAGACGTATCAAAGCCGGGAAAGGCGGCTGGGACTTTTGGGGATGCTCCGGGTACAGGGCCAGTGGTTGTCAGGTGAGTTACCCGACCAAGAACGGCGAGCCAGACTTCAGCAAGGCCAAGGGGATCTGAACACTTAGGTCACTAGGGGCCCCCCAATCCAATACTGACGATGACCGAGCGCCGATTAACCGTGGATGCCCTGGGTCATCTGATCGACAGTGTTACACGCAAACATAAGGGATCAAGCGTGGCCACACTGATAAGACCCATTGGCCCAACTGGGGGCAAGCGAGCTCCGGATGTCCAATACTGGTTCATAGCTGCATGAGCCGGCCCCGGCTCATGAATCGCCCACCTGCCCTTCTTGGCCAAGTGGTCTTCGACGGGTACGACTTCGGCTTGCAACTCCCGTATCTGGAGGGTGCCAATCGCATACTGCTGGCGCGCGGCGGATTCTACATCCGCCGATCAGAGCATCCACTGCACCGGTACTGGCGGTTGCCAAAAGCGAAACTGCTGGATCAACTCGAGCTGACTTACCGCGATCTCATAGCGCTGGGCGGCGACAGGTTTGATGAGACATGGCGGTCCTTCTCCCAAAAGGTCGAAGCGGCTCAAGGCGCGCCCGATCGGCAAGCTTTCACATGGGGGCTGGTCTTCCGACTCGCCCCGCTTGCGCAAGGTGGATGCTTGTTGTCAGGGGATTACCACCCGGCGATGGTGGCGGTCGCGAAGCGGATGCACGGGACTTTCTTGGGCCCCTCACGCTCATGGCGCATTGAGGCGTCCACCGAAGTGGTCCGCAATAATCTCGTGCTGGAAATGGGGCTGTCTGAAGATCAGTTCGTGATCCTGGATACCGTCCAAGAGCTGCTGTCCGACGGAAGCGTCGTGCCCGCCGAGACAATGACTCGGATCAGCCTGGGCGGCCCTGCCCAGGATCGCGCCTCAAGCAGCGCGGATGATGTGTCCACTGACGTGTACCTGGCCGCCGTCCCTTCGATTCAGCGAACCGACCTCACAGCTGAAGCGATCGCTGAGGCGCTGAAGCCACATTCTCTGATGGATCACCAACCGGCCGGCATTGAGCATCTGCTGCAGCGAACGAGTGCGCTGCTCGCCGATGACATGGGTTTGGGCAAAACTCGCCAGGCGGTGATCGCTGCAGCAATACGCGCGAAGGACCGGCCCATCCTGGTCATCACATTGTCGACGCTGATCATCAACTGGCAGCGAGAAATCCAGATGGTGTTTCCCGACGCCAAGATCGCCAGGCAGGCATTAGAGCCCGACGCGCAGTGGGTCATCGTCAATTACGAGCGGCTGGGAGATTACGTTCTACAAGCAGGTCATTTTGAGGTGATGATCATCGACGAAGCTCATCGCCTGAAGGAGCCCACCGCTGCGTGGACTCGCCACGGTTTCGACATCGCGGCCAAGATCCCCAATCGCTACCTGCTAACCGGCACACCCGTCCTCAACCGTGAATCAGAACTGCATACCCTGCTGCGCCTTTCCGGCCACCCCGTGGGACAACTTCCCCTCAAAGCCTTCTGCGAACAATTCGCCGGCAGCCCGGACTTCCGGAAGAACCTGCGCGAAGCAATCGGCGACTGGATGCTCCGGCGGCGCAAGGATGTACTACCGAACCTCAAGGGCAAACAGCGGCAAACTCAGCCCATCGAGCTGTCGCCTGAAGAGCGTCGAGAGTACGACCGCATTCGCCTCGAAGACAGGCCAGGCCTCGCAAGACTTGGATCACTCCGACAGATGCTGGAGCAAGTAAAAGTCGGCGTGGTGATGGAGTTGCTCACCGAGTTGGACGTCGAGGACAAGGTCATCCTGTTCTGCGAATTCAAGGACACCGTGACGACGTTACGTGCGCGCTGCGAAGAGGCTGGATACGGATGCGTCACCTTGGTCGGAAGCGATTCCATCAGCAAACGGCAGAAGGCGATCGACGCGTTCCAAGCTGATCCCGATGCTCGGATATTCATCGGCACCACGTCAGCGGCCGGTACAGGCAACAACCTCACCGCCGCAAATTATGTGATGTTTCTCGGCCTGCCCTGGACGCCCGGGCTGCAGGATCAGGCGGAGGATCGAGCTTATCGAAATGGCCAATTGCGGATGGTGGTGGTGAAGATTCCATTGGTGGAAAACACCATCGATCAGGCGTTGTGGCAGATGCTGCAGGAGAAGCGGCAACTGGCGCAGGAGCTGATTGAGCCAGATGCTGCGGCGGGTAATCGGGAGGAGTTGGTTGCGGCTTTGGGGATGGCGCCTGCGATTGGAGCGCCCGTGGGGTCTTGAGCGTGGCTTGTGGTCGAAACGACTGGATTTGCGGGACGATAAATCGCCGTTGATGAGAATCTATTTCCTGCTGCCTCGGGATGGCGACCGTGCAAATGTGGCCCCAATCATCAAAGGGGCTCTTGAGCAAATGATCAGATACTTCACCGCACTGGCCTTGTTGGCCATGCTCTCTGGCTGCACCACGCAGAATGTACCGGACGCAGCTCCAGTGCTTGATAGCAGCCGTAAGCCAGACATTCTGACTCCGGATCTGTACCCGAACGGTGCTGCGTTGGAGAACGATTCCGTTGTTCACTACGGCCGCTACACACTGGTCAGCTCCGCTCCTACAGCGGATCAGCGCGACCTGATGGCGCAGATCGTCGATATCAGCATCCCGGCCAACATGACTCCGAATGTGCGTGAAGCGATGGTGTACGTCCTGGACCGGTCGGGGTATTCGCTTTGCTCCACTGATACCGGTCAGGTGACCGTCTTGTACAGCCGACCGCTGGCTGCGTCGCTTTACAAGATCGGGCCTATGACGCTGCGTAACGCACTGCAGGTGGTTGCAGGTCCAGCTTGGCAGGTTGAGGTTGATGAGGTGAGTCGAGAGGTTTGTTACGTTTTGCGCTCGGGGGTTAAGCTCGAAAGGGCCGACATAAAAGCTCGAAGCATCGTACAGGGCCACCTCAGTAGCAAAGTTGGAGATTTTGGGCTCTGACTTTTAACACCGCGACACCGCATGTGGTCCCTATCACCAGCATCGAACAGCGCAGTTTCTCCGTAACGTGGGGTTAGCAGCTCTGCCTGACTCATTCACAGCTTCGTTGAACCTCCGCAGTGGAAGCCCAAGACAGTCTACTAACTATTGTAAAAGCTTTCGGAGGGGCGACTCCAGCAACCGCAGTTGGCTGATTGGAGGTTTTTTGAACACGCCAGAAGATTCAATTGCTAGGCACGCCAACACCACAAAAGGTTCAAACCAATAGATCACCCATACCGTTCATCGTTTTTTTCCTAAAGGGTGAAGGTGTGAAGTGCAAATGTGCAGATTGCGAGAAAGTGCACTTAGAAGCATCCGGGAGACCTCTAGGCACCTCAGAGAGGCGATTCTGCGAAAACTGCCCTTGCGCAAAAGAGCCCGCACTAGGCGGGCTCCAGAGCAGGGCCATCGCTACAAAGCTAGAAATGCCCTTTTTCTACGGCTACTATCGCCGTAACACATAACGCATACAACAAGACCTTGACCCTCTTAGAGTATTGCGAGCTTTGGTAGTCGTCAACACAACGCGACGGCACGCCGTAGTTATGTGGAGATTCCAAGATGGCGAGTCCGCTTGGCCCTTCCACCTCCGAGGAAATTGCTATGAAGCGATTCATTCCAGAAGAGCTGATCAGAGTCCTGCAAACGGCCTACTGGTCGATCCGGCTGATACGGCTAATTCAGCAAATCTAAGCCGCAGAGCGGGGGCTTCGGCCCCTGCCTCTCCCAACGTCGATGTGCATGAATAGATCGCAAATCGACCTCTATACTCCAAGATGATAAGCGACTACTGGCTGACAGTTCGAATGCACTTGATCAACAGGACTCGTCCAGCTTGACGCCACGTTAAATCGCATGTGCATATCACGCTAAGCCGAAAGCGCGCGGGCGCATCATTGCATCAATGACTCGGCCTATCGGTTGGTTGCCCTTCGTAGGCGCTATGCCGCGATTCAAACAGCTCAAGGCACCACCAACTGTGGCGCGGATCGGTACGCTGTCCGATGAGTCAGCTCTCGACTTCTATAGGTTCAGCACACCTTGGCGGCGACCGTCCTGTCGATAGACTTCGACCTGAGGACGTCGGCTTAGACGACTCAGCACCATCGCTCTGGGTTCAGCCGCATCTTGGACAGAAAATCCTGACCAGACGTGATCAAGAAGTACCGTCGATTGCCGATAATTCCCGATGAGCGCTTTTACAGCTGAAGTTGGCCATAGAATGAGTGGTCTTGGACGTTGTATTTGATATGGAATCAGCTAGGGAGCGGGATGAGCATGGGGTGGCTAGACGGGAAGCTTTCGGCGGTCAAGAAGTCGGTGTCGCACACTATTTCAAGCGCCTCAGAGGCAGTTGCGGGTATTGACATCAAGGAGGCCGCCTCGGGATTAGCAGACGCTGCAGCGACAGCAGCAACGGCAGCAGCGACTAAAACAAAAGAAGCAAGCGTCGAGGCTTACGTCTCAGCTAAAGAAAAATTAGGCGTGATACATAATACAGCTAGCGAAGCTATTTACAGCTTTGACTACAGCGAACTGGCCAAGACAGAGTTCTACTCACGCAATTTCACAAACTACAGAGATCTTTCAACAGCCAAGGTAACAGAGCTTTACCGGTCAACTTTTGAAGTCGACAAAACGACTATGGAAATGGTTGACGACATAAGGCGGCGACTGCCTGTCCCGGCTCAGACCGTTGATGATATCTTTGAGCAGTGCAAGCATGAAGCTATGAGACGCGCTATCGCCGCCTTTGCTTTAGGCGGAGTTTTAAATGATATCGACAACCATAGTGCCAGCAAGTACGAAAACTTAACGGATCGCTACTCCACCTTCGTAGCGGAAAATTCGTATCAAATCAAAGCTTCCAAACCATTCGCGGACCTGGTGAATGAAAGAAATGACGCGAGTATTACCGCCGCGTTTCTTGACAACGGCTACAACTCATCAAGACCACTTGACCCGGCGGGAGCAGATATTGAACACGTTATTTCTAAAAAGGATCTGTACGTTGATCCGATCATTCGGGTCGGCACTACGAATGATCAATATTTTGATCTAATCAACGCTCGGGAAAATCTGGTTTTCGCTGATCATTCGTTGAATCGTTCAATGGGATCAAGGGATGTTCTCAAATATATCGAGGACAGGGGACGGCCAGTAGAAGGAAAGCCCGGCGTTCTCGAGATCGATATCAAACAGCGAGATGGAACCCTAAAAGTCGTCCAAGTCAGTGAAGCAGAGGTTGCGGAAGCTTATTCGCGCGCGGCTGATAAGCGGAGTGAGCATCGTTTGGCTGCTTTGCAGGAGGTTGGGCAAACTATAGCATTGACGGGCGCAGCAATGGCTGCGCAACAGATCGTTGGGCTAATTGTTTTGGAGACGATTGATATATTCGTTGACGAGCTGAAGTCACTGGCAACGAAAGGTAATGTTATTAATGAAGACGGATGGCTTCAAAACTCCACAGACGCTGTTGATCGAATTCGAGCTCGTTTAACCGAGCGTTTCGAGGAGCGTCAAATTTGGGTTAGAGCGAAAAAGACGGGGTTGGAGGCTGGCGTGGCTGGCTCGTTAAGCGTGATCCCCCAAATACTAATCTCGCTAATAATCAAGATTCCAGCATTCGTCCTGGGGCTTATTAGGGAATGCACTCTGAGCGTAGTTCGCTGCGTTCGCGTGATGCTTAGCAACGACTTAAACAAACTTGACAGCATGAAAATACTGTTAGCGGGAGCGGCTTCAGCGATTGTCGGTGTATACGTCGGCCGAGCTGTTTCGACAGCCATAAGCGGAATACCTCTTCTCAACCAATTCAATTCAGCTATCACTGGAGTGCTCACCGGAGTGGTGGTGACGGCTGTACCGTTGGCAGCGGTATATGCCTTTGAGCAAAATAAAAACAAACTAGCGTTCATGGCTACATCTTTGAGATCACAGAAACCTGTGATGGACGAGGACGACGGAATTACCGCCTAGACACCTGTGGTAGAGAAACAATTAAAACCTTTTTGAAAATTCAGTGGATGAAAAGATGAGCCTGCAAATTGAGCAACACCTCGAGAAAATACGGCATGAACTACAGGGCGGGGAGCAGGATCTCGCTCATGGGCGTCAGAGGTCGCTGAAATATTACGTACGGGACATTCACCAGCAGCTCGGGAAGTGGCTTTCAGTGCAGGGGGACAATGAGGACCGGCGTCGCTCTGAGATCAGCTGGGCGCTGGGACTTATCGGCATCCTGGGCGTCATGCTTGCCATTACCCGTTCTGCCACAAGTGATTTCGACTGGGTCCGAGAACACACCGTTGCGTTTCGTTTATGGGCCGTCGTTTTTTGTACTATCTTCATCGGCGTGTCATTAGAACGATCAGCCGTTATTCGATCGTTGTGGAGTTTTGCGAGTACCAAGTTTTTGGTCTCTATCATCCTTTCGGGAGTAGTGCTGTATTCTAAAGGAAGCGCAGCGGCCTACGTGAACGGTGTCTTTCATGTGGATGCCTCGGCATTACCTGTCACACTGGTGTTTACTACAGGCCTTATAATCATAAAGCTGGTGCTACCCTTCATCCTCACTGTTGCTCTATGTCTTTCTATAGTACACGGACTTATTGGAGCAGGCTGGATCAAGGGTAAGCTCGCGGGCATAGAAGCGCACGAGCCTCCTATGTATTCGGTACTTGCGTTTTTTGTATCCACTGTGATTCTGTACTTTGGTTGGGGCTGGTCCCACGACCAAATCGCAGACTCTCGGGTGCCTGGGAAAGTTTACCTCATTGCTCATGCGCTAGATTTCAACTACGCGCATGAGTGCAGCAATGTCGCTCCCAGTCTGCCAGTGATCTTCTTGGGTGCTGGTCAGGAGGCCGTTCTTGTCGCTCCTTACAGGCTTCAGAGCTTCGACTTTGCTGAATTTTTTGAAGGATCGGTAGATGTCCCGACCAATTTCTTACGTCTACGGTGTGAGTACAAGTCCGCGCATGCGTCCGCGCAGTCGAGCTTGAATTAAGGACTTTCAGAGTAACGTAAAGGGTTACTCGGTTGCGGGATCTATCATCCCTCAAGATAAGGAAGCCACGAAGCTAGCCTCAACTGCTGTCTGGCTTCATCAGATGGCTCTTTCATACGTCGCGCGGTTCGCTGGTAACTCGGTGAAGTTGCCGGGGCCGCGCATATCGCTTGATGAGTACTATTCGACTGAGCGGGAGGCCCTCCACATTACCCCTGTTGGTAGCTGCATGGTTATCAAAATGGAGCAGTCCATTAGGCCGCCACCATGATGTGTCAGGGCACACACCTTTTAAGTAGCCCGCACGTCGAAACCGAGGTAACGGAGTGCTTTGGCCATTCGGCCGTTGATGGGCGGGGTCTCATGAGGCCGCAGTGTCCCCACCAGCTCTAGAGCGCAAAAACGTCCAAACACCCTGATTCTGTACTTGGGGTCGTAAATGACGTCGCAGATTCGAGCCGCGAAATCATCACTCCCATGAATCAGGTGGACCAACGTGTTTTGAACGCGCTGCAGATTGTCGTCGTTGTTGTGCCAAAACTTTGCTGGCAGTGCCTCGACGCCACCTTTCGTAAACCGGAGCTGCTCGAGGAAAGCGTGGATACACATCAAGGCCTCTACCAACTCCTCGCGGCTGCAGGCCCGGATCGCCTCAGGGGATCCTAATCCTCGCTGGAGAGTACCGATCAACTGGAGGTAGTTGTCGGGTATGCGCGGTGAGTCAGTGGAAGTCCACTTCCCCCCTAGGTCCATGATCAGGCGCTTCCGATCCTCAGGCGTTCGAACCGCCGCCTTCTGCCAAGCCTCGTCACCTATGGCGTGCTCCAGGCGAACCCAATTGAGGAAACGGTTGGTTTCGATTCTCACAGGCACGCCGATGAATTCGGGTCGGCGGTATCGTTGATCCACCAATATCGCCGAGACCTCCTCGAACGCAGGCAGATACTGCTCGTAGATCGTCTTTTGCAGTTCACCAAGGTAGAGCTGCTGGCCTGTTTTGTGGGCGCTCCCCACCATAACGGTGGCCGGAACCACCGCTTTCAGATTGTTGAAAGGGTCGTGGCGGATCGCTCGACTGGAATGATTCCACACATCCTTGAATTGCTGGTAGACCTGCTGCGTTAAAACCTCGGCGCTATCCCAGACCTCAATGAAGAACTGCTCGACGTCATGGACGCGCTCTTCATCGCCAGGTTGGTCGAGCAAAATCACTGCTTCGCGATTGTTGATCAGACCGCCCCCAGTTAGGTTTGAAGATCCGAGCATGGCCACGCCATCGAAAAGAAAAATTTTCGCGTGAAAATCGTCCGTGAAATACCGAATCGAGCACTTGCCGGCAGTAAGCAGCTGCTTCAGCGCGTCGGGCTGAGTTGAAGCGTTGAGACCCACCAATAGCTCAACCTTGGCGCCACGGCGAACTGCTTCGACAATCTCATTGGCACGAGTGAAATAAGGTGCGGCAAGGCGAATGTGCGACGCGCTGGCCATCAACCTTGTGTACGGGCGCAGCACCTGATCTTGGCCAGGGCTGTTGGTGTAGATGCTCGAGTGGTTCACTTGAGACGTCCTGTCCATTTGGGAGGACTACAGGCTGGCATTAGTGCTATTGAAGATCAACGAGCTCGGCTCACCCTCATACGAATTTACCAAGACGGGCTCAAGCCCAAGTGAAGAATCATTCCTAACCATCCTATCGAGAAGCCCCCGCCAACGCTTTCCGCGCGTGCATCCTGATAATCCATGTTTTGCTGACAAGCTAGCCGGCGCCACTGATGGCTGAGATCAGGATCCGCGGTGAACAGGTGGGAGTTTGGATTAGGAGCTGGATGAGACTTATCCAGCAGGTTTTACAGAGACCACCTCCACGTATTTGAATTTTTTTCGCGCAGCCTTCGTGGCGTCAAGTTCCGCCTGCAGGGTGCTCAACGTTTCAGCGTCGTGAGTGAGCATCTGTGTCTCTCCCTCGAACACATTGCCAACCCGCAGGGTGACTCTCATTCTGGGAGTGAACGACTTAGCAGGTTTATTTTTTTTAAGATCTACGGGAGGCCCGACCACAATGGCAGATGCCTGTTCTGGTGGAGGCGATTCAGGTATCGGAGCAGGCGCTTCTGGCGAGCCAAAGAGCGCCCTCCGCATTTCATCTTCAGTCAAATCTGTGTTCATGATTAATCATCCAGGGAGTGCTTAAGTCTCGCGCGGTCAAATGCGCACGCGGCTATGCAGCGCGACACTTTCCCCGCTCATATTTCTAATTCGCCTAATGCGCTGATTTAGATTTCAGGTGCGTCTTTTACCGCAATTTAGCTCAGCGTACGTCACGCATGGTCTCAATCCAGTCGAAAAAACCTTCGGGCGCCTCGTAATACGCTGCCATTTGCCCCACATGAGATAACGAGACGGTGGGCTCACGATCCTCAGCGGCGATGATCGAATTTCGTAAGCACGTCACCACCGCTTCCAATGCACGGACGTGCTGCGCTCTTGACTCATTGATGTCCGGCACTGGAGCGTGGGAGGCCACGGGGTGCGCAACGTTGTTCGCGATTGGGGGGAGCTCAGCACTACGATCCGTCCAGCGGTTACCGGGATAGCGCTCAGCCTTAGGCGCTTGATCAATTTGATCAACCATTCCTTTCAGCTCTGCAGCATTAATCATCAGAGGCATTGCAGGTTTCCTTCTTTGGCGGGGATAGTATCGCGGCCTACATAACGGCTTTGCCGCACGCGACATATACCAAGACGTTCAAGAAATCGGCCGCTCAGTGCCAGCTCGTTCGAGATCACGCGATCCGACTCCAACGCAACGGCAGGTAGAAGCCGTACACCCGAGGGCGACACATTGAAAAGCAAAGCATCACCCAAAACTTGACCTCAAACCCGTCTTATCCAGAGCGAACGAGAAACACAATTTTTTTGGGCGGCATTCTCCTTATCTCATCGAGCACCTCAGCCAACTCGTCGTCCAACTTCTCAAGCGCATCAGCGGCGGCGTCGCTCATACCGCATTCATACCTTGCAAGCTTGATGTAAGCGCTCGCCTCCGCCTCGAGGCTTATCGCTTCGCAGCGCTGCCGATGGCTCAACGGCTTTGCCGCCAGGCAACGAAGATGGTTCACAGAAGCCCGAGCTTCACTGAGCATGACCTTCTCAAGCTCCCTCATATGGAATAGTGCGTTCATCGTAAGACTCCCGTTGGACGCTCCAATTTAGCCACGCCTCGTCCCAAATACGCTGTAGGGCAAAGGCTTCAATGAGGTCAGACGGGTCGCCTTTTTATGAGGCCGGTACTCCACGAATTCCGCCAGGCACCTGGGCCCTGTTGTGATGCATCAGGTGCTAACCCCGCGTGACGAGTCCGGCCTGAGCTTGTTGCTCCATACGAAATTGCTGATCAGCCCGCTTCTCAACAACGTACTTTCGTCCTCAGACCGGCAACGAGATCTGGCGAAACCCAGAATAATCACACTAATAATCATAAAATAATCATTGCCAATGTAATATTTTGAGATTAGTCTTCGCCCATACCCGCTGATTGAGTACAAAAACGATGAGCAGCTACTGGCGTAAGCAGTTTGAAAAGAACTTCATTCCCACCGAGACGAAGCTAGGCCTGGACGAAATTCTCCAAGAGGCACAGGACGCCTATATGGGATGGCTTGGAGCTTCTCTGACAATGTTTCACGGTCAGGTTGACGATTCAAAACTAACCAACCTAGATCAGATATTCCAAGGCGAAGCACGCATCCAGACTGTCGCAAATGACTGCTACGACTACGCAATCAATGGCCGGCTGCGACTGATCAAAGACGGAGAAACGGAAGACCAGATCAACGATGCATGGGGATGCCTGGCGATTCTGGTGCTCTCTGCGCGACCAGGTATCGAGGTGTTTTCACCAACAGTGAGGGGCCGCCAGCGATATGAGCCTAAGAAGATCGAACATCTTCTGTTTCATGCGCTGGTGAGGGCCCGACTCGATCTGGACACCCACGCAAAATTTGACGAGGACTCAGTGCCCGCTCTGCTGCGTCAAGACACAACGGGCTACCTGACGCTTAGGGAGATCGCGGTGTTGGGTCAGATGTCCGAGCGTGCGGTGCGCAACGCTGCCCAGCCCACAGCAGCGGACCAACTGAAAACTCGGAAAGAAAAGAATCAGACCGTAGTCGACTCATCTGAGGCGCTGCGCTGGCTGAAGGGTCGGAGGGGGTTCGTCGTCACCCGTGCTGACTGATCCTTACACCACCCTAACCATCAACTTCCAGCCATCGCTAAAGAGAACATCATGAGCCTCGAACAATTCAGCACCGTGCTTTCCTCCTCCACCCACAACTTTGCCAACGCGTTGCCGGCCGAGCTGCTGCTCTCGTCGGAGGGTAGCCTACAAACCTTCTATGCCCCGTTTGACTACGTAAACACCGGAGCCAGAATCGTGCTGTGCGGCATCACCCCGGGGCTGCAGCAGGCAAGCCGCGCACTTGACGAAGCCCGCAAGCAGCTGCGCCACGGAGCCTCGGTTGACCAAGCCAGGCAGGCGGCCAAGGAGACAGCCAGTTTCGCAGGCGCGATGCGCGCTAATCTGATCAACATGCTCGACCACGTCGGTGTCCATAGGCTGCTGGGTGTCGACAGCTGTGCTCGCCTTTTCGATACACACCGACACTTGGTGCACTACACCTCCGCATTGCGCTACCCGGTATTTCTGGACGGCCAAAATTACAGCGGCAGTCCTGCAATGCTTAGTCGCTCAAGCCTTCGCCACCAGGTGGAAACTCACTTGGCAGAGGAAATCAAGACACTGGGCCCGCTGTGTCTCTACGTCCCGCTGGGTCCAAAGGTGACTGAGGTCTTCCAGCACCTGCAAGTCAAAGGCCTCCTAAAGCCAGAACAACTGCTGGATGGACTACCACATCCATCAGGAGCGAATGCCGAGCGCATCAGTTACTTCCTCGGCGGCAAGCCTCGCGAGAAGCTGTCGAGCAAGACCAATCCTGCGGTGCTGGACGCCGCCAAGGCGAAGATACTGGCCAAGCTGGCCACTTTGCAGAAGGAAAGCGTCATGAACTGAGTTGGAGGTCGCGTACTTCCTTACGGAAGAAAACGTGCTCTCCCTGGCAAAGGTAGTTGTTGTAGTCACCGCCTGGGGTGGGGCGGCAATTCCCCCCTCTCGTAGCTGGCTTGCCCAGCTTACTGCTCAGCAGTGCAGCGGCTCTGGTCTTCAGTGCCGCTTTTTTTCGTGTACTATCGGCACCAAGCTTTTCACCCCGCTGGCTACTGACGGTCATCAGTAGCACCCGGTAATGGGATTCATCCCAATGCCAACCCAAACACGCATAGCTCCGGGAAGGGCGTGTGGATCTGGTTGAGAATGCTCCCTGTGTCTCCCTGTTCAAAGCAAGACACGCAGCCGTCAACTCGTGAATCGCGAGTCCAAAGGCACACAGGATTCTCTTGAGGTTCGAAGCACTGTCATCGAAGGGCCGCACTGGTGTTGTGGCCCACACTTTTTAAAGCTCACCCAATGGATAGCCTGATGGTCTTGCGAAGGATCATGAGGCTACCCATTGGTAGCCGCTTTTCTCTGCCGGTGGCCCGCCGGCGAAACGCAGGGCTCCTTTTGTGCGCGGATGCGTGCCTTATGTTTGCTGGCCTCAGCCACGATAATCGGCCAGGTGAATCAGTGGGGTGTTTCGATCAATGCCCAAGGATCGATGACATACCTTCTGCCACAGGTGGCATTTTTTTTCCCTTCTGATTCGACGTTAGCTGAGGGCCACCACCGACCAAGTGGCCCTCGGCAAATCCTCCCAATTCCCCGCCTTCCCCTCCTGCCGCTTGACACGTTTCCCCTCCCGCATTAATGATTAGGCCGTGTTTTGCTGACGTCGTCAGCATCATGCCCAGGCAGTCTGGATCATCGCGACTGCAGCACGGTCACCGTGTTCGATCCACCCAAGGCCGATAAGCTTCTGGTAGCGCGGCCGGTCGACGATGTCGATAGAAGCATCTCAAACTACTCACCTCGCGGGGATTCACTTCCCCGACAGGGCAGGTGCTTTTCCGCATTTCAAACTGCAGGAGAAGCCTATGTCCGCACTCACTCACCAAATCGGTTTCGCCCTCGGCACTGTCACCCGGGAAATCATCCGCGCCGTGACTCAGCCGCCAGCCCCGAACCAAACCTACCCTCTGACGTATGCGGAAACTTCGTTGCCGGGCCCATGCCTGCCGCCAAAGAAGGTCACTGACCTCAGCCAGACACCGGCGATCGTTCGCGCTAAGGGCGTCGATCTCTATGATTGGTACGAGGGAAACACTCGGGAAATCACAAAAGCGGCTCGCAAGCGCCGTCAGTGCAAACGCCAGGTCAACTCACCGGAGCCTCAACCATCCGCGTTGCGTATGGGGCCACTGGCTGATCTGATCTAAACCTCGCACCGCGCTCAAGCAACGCGCTGCAGCGCACTTTTCAAAAACGAAGAAGTTGACATTTTTCGAGACCTTTTCCATTCTTGACCCATGTATCGCTGACGTCGTCAGCAACATGCCCAGGCAGTCAAGATCTTCAAGACTGCGATGCGATTGATCGCATTGATCCCCCTAGATCGCCAAGCTTCCGGAAGCGCGATCAGTCGACACAGTCGGCGGAAGCATTTAATCCCAACCCTCGACGGGCCTCCCCCGTCAAGGCAGGCCTCTCGAGTTTTTTTGGAGGTCTGATGAAAACCGAACTGGCTCTGTATCAAGCGCTGATCTCGATCAACGTTCCTGAACAGAAAGCAAATGCAGTGATTGACGCTCTGGAGAACGACATGCACTCGCTACTCGCAACCAAAGCTGATGTAACTGCTCTGCGCACCGACCTCACTGCGGAACTGAAGACTGAAATTTCTCAGCTCGAGGTCAAGCTCACCCTTCGCATGGGCGTCATGCTGTCAGCTGCCGTAGGCATCCTGATCGCAGCCATGAAATTCATGCACTAACAACCCACCTCAAGCTCTACCACCCTCGCGGGGAAATCCTTTCCCCGAAGGGCGAAGTGTTTCTCCGCGTCCGCTTACCAGCACCTGGAGAATCACAATGAGCACAACAGACGCAAAGTTCTTCGACCTGCACACCACCGGTATCGGTTACCTGAACCGAATCCGGGAAGTGAAACCGCGCGGCAAAGGCAGCCCTTTCATGGCTGTCGCTATTGCTGCGTTACACGGATCCGCCGATGCGGTCGAATATTCGTACATCGATTGCAACGTGGTAGGTGCAGAAGCTGAAAAGCTGATCCGCCGTTGCCAGGAAGCGGTCTCTGCCGAAAAGAAGGTTCTTGTCAGCTTTCGGATCGGCGACATCTGGGCAGACGCGTTCACTTACGAGAAAGGCGATAAGAAGGGTCAACCCGGCGCGAGCCTCAAGGGACGGCTGCTATTTATCGGCTGGATCAAGGTGGATGGCGAAACCGTCTATGAAGCCAAACCTCGTGAGGCGGACACTCCCGCCGAACACGTACTGAACAGCGAAGAAGCCTCATGCGCACCCGCTGCCTGAGGCTGCCCAGTGCGTGATTAAACGGCGCCTGCGGGGGCCAATGATGTCCTGACTGCTTTCACCGTTACCTCAACCGATCAACCGATTCCGGGAAAACATCTCCCGATCGGGCCAGGTGTTTTCTCATGCCTGGAGTACGAAAATGACCACCATCGATCAGGTGTCAGCCGAGCCGCGCAACCTCCCTGTGGTTTTAACACCGGGGGCCTGGCAGGAGGCTGTTCACATCCAAGATCCTGTACACACATCAGAGATCAGTAGCCGATTGGGAAATGTTGTCCTGACCGCTTACAGGGAACTGAGCTTTCAACCCGATAAAACCCACGTTGATTTCGGCCTGTACCGTTTCCCTCCAGCAGGAGATCGATCCGCGTATGTCTGGCTGGACCTGACGCTTCACACGATTAAATCCGAAACGGGCCTTCCGTATCTGTGCATTTCCCTCAGAGACGAAGAACCCGTGCTTCGCTGCTAACCCTGCGATAACAAGACCACCTAAAGCCCGACGATCTCGTCGGGCTTTTTTATATCCGTGAGCAGTCGCCTCACGGCGGGTGCTCGATATGCTCGGAGCTGCCAATGATCACTCTCCCCGGCCACCTGGCCATCCGCACCATCAGTGGCCGAAACGGCGATTTCAACGTCGGGCGGCTATCAACCTCCATCGGCGAGTTCGTCATCAAGGACGCCCTCCTCGATCAATACAACGAAGGCAAATACCGAGGTGATTTCGCGATCACCGAGATCCGTCCTTCCTATTACACCAACGGCGGCAGGCTCGTCGTCGAGATACGCGCCAAGCTGGACAGCATGACACTCGATGCCGTCGACAATCTCACCACCGAGGAGGCCGACAGGTTATCGAACACTGAAACGGACCCTATCGACGAAGAGGCAACTGTTGCTGCATCACCGTCACCACGAAGACCTGCTAAGACAAGGTCCTCACAAGCAACCACAGATGACGAAGCACCGTTCGGCATGGTGAAAACCAACCCAGCGGCATCAACCTCTTCCGAAGACGGTGACGCAGAGCTCTTCGGCACGATCTGGCCCTTGACCTCATCTGTTCGACTGGACACCACGGTGGATCGTCAGCAGTTACGTCTGCAATGCGCTCGCCTGGGTGAGCTCGGTTACGTGCACGACTTCAAACAACAGATCTGGAACCTGACCACCCGCCAGCCCTGATTATCACTGACCACTTTCCGTTCCAAACCACCCTCGAGGGGCTCCCCTCCAGGGCGCTCCTTGTCACACCAGGAGCTCACATGAACCCAGTTTTAAAAACACTCACCCTCCCCGTTCTGGCGGAGATCGAAACGTTGCTCGCCGGATGTTCGTCTGTCGACGAGGACCTGTGGGATTTGCTGGTGGACGACCTCGGCCTTACCGCTGAGCAGGCAGACGCTGCAGTGGAAATGCGGCCTCGCTACACGACAGGAATTCCAACCAACGGGCGTTGCCTGCTGCTTCAAAAACTCACTCTTGCGAGCAACGCTCCCGAGACAAAACTCCCCCATCACAAACATCTGAACTACGACCAACTGCTCGATGCATACCGCACGCTGCTACAGGATCGCCCCGGCCAGCTTCTCAAGCTGGGGACGCACTGGGCAGCGGGATTGAATACCCAAGGTCGGTTGTATTGCACGCCCGTTGATCCAGATGGCGCCCGGACAATGTTCGAAGTTTTCGACTTTGATCGTGAAGCGTTTGTGGAGAATCACTGGCAATGCGAGACGCCAGCGCAGACACAATCTGCCGTTCTAAACCCTGTTTTCATCTAACCCTTACATCACACCCGCGAGGGGCATTCCTGCCCTTTCGGGGGAGTGCCCTCCGTCATGGAGGCTCACATGATCTGCTCAACGCAACTCTTCCAGATCCAGGAGTGCCCGGACCTTTACGTAGACGCATGCGTTTGTGACCAGGGACGGTATCTGGTGTTCATGTCTCTCTGGGGGCGCGACACCGCGCTGCAAGAGTTCCTGGCGAGACTGACCCTAGGCTCAGCAGAAAATGGACTGACGCAATTTCACATCCTGCAGGATGGCCGGAGTCTTCCGGTCTTCCCGAACGCAGATCAGCTTGAGAAACGTACGACCCGCCAGTACCGCAGCACGCTCTTCGGGAGCCTGGTGCACCTTTGGCTGTTCGATAAGCGCTGCGCCCAACCTGACCACGCCAATCACTTCGCCTACGCACTTCTGGAGAGGGACACCGAAGTGGGCGCCAGTCTCTGGCCGCTCATCGTCGAAACCTGTCCCTTACCACTTCTGCCGCACTGGCAAACGCCGGTGCTGGAAGTGCTGACAGAGCTCCAGATGCTCACGGCCCTTCCCGGAGCCATCGGCTCCATCAGCGGCTGGCAACTCAACCTGCAGCTCGCTCCTCTGGAGCAGGCACTTGGCGATCTGATTCGCCAAGGGCAACTCACCACCAACTGACCCACTTTCGCGATGCGTTTACGCACAGAAACCCAGGAGGCCCTATGGCTCTCATGTTCCCTCGCCTTGCTCGCAATTTCGCGCGCAATGGTTATTACCCAACCGACGAAATCACTCTAGAGCGTACGCTCCAGGCGTTAGCCCCAAGCTCGACGGGAAGAATGCGAATATTTGACCCATGCGCTGGCGAAGGCGCAGCGCTCGCAGAGGCCGCCCACTTGCTTGGGCGAGAGCAGGTCGAAGCGTTCGCCGTCGAGTACGACAGCCAGCGCGCAGACCATGCTCGAAAGCTGCTTGATCGTGTGCTGCACAGCGATCTCATGGACACAATGATCAGTCGACAGTCCTTCGGGCTGCTCTGGCTCAACCCACCTTACGGCGATCTGGTCTCCGATCAGGCCGGCACTTCGCAGTACCAAGGCACCGGCCGGCGACGCCTGGAAAAGCTGTTCTACCAAAGAACGCTGCCCCTCCTGCAGTACGGCGGAGTGCTGGTTTTTATCGTTCCACACTACGTCCTGGACGATGAGCTGTGTGGGTGGCTGTGCAGTCACTTCGCCGAGCTGCGTATCCATGCGGCTGCGGACCCGACCTTCAAGCAAGTTGTGATTTTCGGGATCCGTGTACGCAGACAGGACATCTGCAGAACCAGTAACGTTACTGAGATGCGCGACCTAATGCGGGCGATCGGTGCTGGGGAAAAAGCTGCCGAAGCGCTTCCCGCGATTTGGCCATGGGAGCGGTACGCGGTATTGCCTGTGGTCAACGAGCTGGAGCACTTTTACCGCATGACCTTGGAGCCGGAGCAGTTCGGCGCTGAAATCCACCGCTTGAAGGGCCTTTGGCCTGACTTCGTCCTCCACTTCCGTCAAACCGGCGCTCGACCTCGGCCTCCGGTCAAGGCGTTATCGCGCTGGCATCTCGCACTTGCACTCGCGGCAGGGGCGATTACAGGCGTGGTCACCTCTCGCTCTGGACGAGTCCTGGCGCTCAAAGGGGATACTCACAAAGACAAGGTCGCAAAGACCGAATTCACGGAGGACGAAGACGGTAACGTCTCTGAAACGCGGATCCTGACTGATCGTTTCGTGCCCATCATCCGGGCGTGGGACATGACGCCGGGCTCCGAACATCTCGGGCGTGTCGTCACCATAAGCTCATCAGCAGACGCATCGCCTGAACCGGATCTCCCGGTTGCGGCGGCTCCTCCAACCCCGTCACCGACCGAGCTATTTGAATCCGGCCGGCTGTTGTTCACGCAGTCGGTACAGCACCTCGTTGAAAACCGGCTTCTCGACGCGATTTTCTACCTCGACCGGCATTTCGCGGGTGATTGGGGTGAGCTGAGCGAAGACGACTGGAACAGCAACCAACGCGCGCTGAAGACAGGCGATCGCCTGATCTCCTGCTACGAAATCAGTGCCGGCGACGAGACCCGACTCTGGATCATCACTGATAGGGACAGAGGTGCAACCACCGTGTTGCTGCCCTCCGACTACTGAAACTCACTACGCCTCTCACCACCCATCCAGCCAGACCCGCAGGGTATTCACCATACCCATCGGGTGTCGTGCATGCCCTGTTTCATCCTCAAAGGAGAAACACCATGAACGACCTCACCCACATACCCGCACCGTCCGACAGCCTGACTATCGGCCTCACCGCTTTCATCGAAGAGTTCGGTGACGATCTGCTTGAATCTCTCAATCATTCAAACCCTCCGGTTTACGCCTGCAACGCTAACGCAGCTCGTCAGCGAGTAATGGACCAACTGCAACGCAAGCCCTTCCAAGCCCAGGCTGAAGTGGTCCAGGCAATCGCCGCGCTTCTACTCGATCGCAACGAGCAGGCCGGCATCATCAACGCGGAAATGGGCACTGGCAAAACCATGATGGCCATCGCCGTGGCAGCAGTGATGCACGCCGCCGGCTATCGTCGAACCATGGTTATCTCTCCACCGCACCTGGTCTACAAGTGGCGCCGGGAAATCCTTGAAACCATCCCCGATGCTCGCGTCTGGGTGCTGAATGGACCCGATACCCTGATGAAGTTGCTCAAGCTGCGGGAGCAGCTGGAGCTGCCTCACGACGGGCGACAAGAGTTTTTCATTCTCGGCCGAGTCCGGATGCGGATGGGTTTTCACTGGCGTCTGGCGTGTTGGCAACGACGTGCCGGCGGAGGTCGAATACTCGCCGGATGTCCGGACTGCGGCCGAGTGCTGGAGGAGCAAGAGGGCAATCTGGTCACGATCGAAGAGTTTCAGCGAGAGGAACGCCGCCGGCGCTGTTCTCGCTGTGACGCAGCGCTCTGGACCTTGATGCGCCCGGGCAAAACAGATGGCGGTACTCGCCGCTCAACCATACTCAAATCGATGTGCCGCATCCCAACGATCGGCCCCGTGCGGGCTGAACGGCTGCTCACCGATTTCGGAGAGGATTTTCTCGCCTCAATGCTGGTGGACAACGTATCGGAGTTCATCAACTTGATGGGCTCCGATGGCAATTTCATCTTCAACGACCGCCAGGCCAAGCGCATGGAACGTGCGATGGCGAACATCGAGTTCGGCTTCGGCGAAGGCGGTTATCAACCCACTGAGTTCATCAAGCGATACCTGCCCGATGGATGCTTCGACCTGCTCGTGATTGACGAGGGACATGAGTACAAAAACAGTGGCTCGGCTCAAGGCCAGGCTATGGGAGTGCTGGCAGCCAAGGCCCGAAAAACCTTGCTGCTGACCGGCACACTCATGGGCGGCTATGCGGACGATCTGTTCTACCTCCTGTTCCGCGTTCTCACACGACGCATGATCGAAGACGGCTACCAACCCAGCGCGCGCGGCAGCATGGCACCTGCAGCCATGTCCTTCATGCGCGATCACGGAGTCCTGAAAGACATTTACACCGAGCGCGATGGCGACTCACACAAGACGGCGAAAGGTAAAAAACTGTCGGTACGTACGGTAAAAGCGCCTGGATTTGGACCGAAAGGCATCCACCGCTTCGTGCTCCCCTTCACCGTGTTCCTAAAACTCAAAGACATCGGCGGCAGCGTTCTGCCTGACTACCACGAGGAGTTTATCGACATCCCAATGGCGCCTGATCAGGCCTTGGCCTACCAGAAACTCGCCACATCACTCACAGCTGAACTGCGCCAGGCGCTCGCTCGCCGCGACACCACGCTCTTGGGAGTGGTGCTCAACGTGCTGCTGGCATGGCCCGACTGCTGCTTCCGTCCGGAGGTGGTTAAACACCCTCGATCCAAAGACACGCTGGCCTACGTGTCGTCGATCTTCGGGGATGAGGACTTAATGCCCAAGGAACAAGCACTGCTGGACCTGTGCCTGTCGGAGAAAGCCAACAACCGCAAGGTGCTGGTCTATTCCGTATATACCGGCACACGAGACACCACCGCCAGACTCAAACGAGTGTTGGAAACTGCAGGTTTGAAGGTCGCTGTCCTTCGAGCCAGCGTCGACACCGCCAGGCGAGAAGACTGGATTCTCGATCAGGTTGATCGCGGTATCGACGTGCTGATCACAAACCCGGAGCTGGTGAAAACGGGGCTTGATCTGCTCGACTTTCCGACCATCGCTTTTCTGCAAACGGGATACAACGTGTACACCCTGCAGCAAGCGTCGCGGCGGTCATGGAGAATCGGTCAGAAGCAGCCGGTGCGAGTAGTGTTCTTCGGCTATGCCGGAACATCGCAAATCACTTGTCTGCAATTGATGGCCAGGAAGATTGCCGTAGCTCAGAGCACCTCGGGAGACGTGCCTGAGTCGGGTCTCGACTCTTTGAACCAGGATGGGGACTCGGTTGAGATGGCGCTGGCTAGGCAGCTGATTGCTTTGTGAAATTCGTGCCACCTTCGGGTGGCTTTTTTTTGGCCCAAAAAATGTGAGGCCGTTGCGGCGCTGCGCCAACGAGGTGAGCAAGCTGGTGGGTCGACCTGCTGCTCGTCACCTCGGCTGGCATTTGGGAGTCGCGACCAAGTACTGTATATGCAAACAGTATTAGGGTTTAACCGATGGACGCCGAAGTGGAAACGGAGTGGCCCGATGGATTCACGCGGGAAGAAATGCTCGAGCAGCAGTCGCGCCTGCTTGTGGAGGAATGTCACATGCTCCAGAAGGAGCTGAGCCGGTATCGGAAGAACATGGCGAAGCTGATCGGCATGCATGCGGACGTCGCGATTGAGCGGGACACACTCCGAGCTCGGTTAAGGAAGATCGAGGTTCAGCTGTCGGATTGTCAACGGGAGAAGTCGGCCTTGGGGAATCGAGTTGCTGGTCTGGAAAGCTGTCGGGAGCAGTTGGAAGCGATACACAAGGCTCGACGTGATTTGACGCGCCCTGACGCGCCGGTTTTGCGTGGAGATTTATGAACATCGACTCTCGGGTGGTGCCATTACGATGACTACTAAACGCCATAAGCGGCGAGGACGTGAGGAATGCTTGCGGAGCGAAATTGCCGATTTAGGACAACCAAAGCCGTTCAGAGTCACGTCGATGACCAGGGAGGGTTGCGGAAGGGCGCTATGGAAGTCCGCTTAATCTTTGGTTAGGAGACGACCAAAAGGTTGCGGGCTGCTGCTGTAAAAGCGTTGTAGGTCATTTTCTACGATGCGGTGTAATGCAAGGTTTACGAACTGAAGGGCCGATCCTCGTGCAAGATCATGTTGCATCTCGGGACAGAATGATTCTAGAACCCACCGCCGACAGCACTTGGTTTGTAAGCTGCCGGCGCTGACCGGCAGCTTTATTGGGTGGCTACAGTCCCTCGTTGAAACACCGCTTAACTCTCAGATGCGCACCTGGCAAATCTGATCGAAGCAGATATTCATTCAGTACGACATGACCTTGAACCCCAAATGCATCTGCAACGGAATGACGAAATTCGGGAGTGTTGATGAGGCCTGGAAAACAGCCCACTGCGACACGCTTACCATCCCGCTCCACGAGCAGTGGCATTGATTCGTCCTTAACTGCGGTGCATCGATATCCGTCCAACTCTAGGCTCGCCCGCAGTTGAGACAAAGTATCAGCCTGCTCCTCAGGGGATGAACAGACGGGCTCCTCACCCCAAACCGCATAACGCAGAAGCGTTGCGCCAAGATTTCTATCGAGTCGGTGCTGCAGGTGTTGGTTGTGGAAATGATTCAGGCACTCCGTGCAAGAAGTTTCGCAGGTGCAGGTCTCCAGAAGTTGAATGGTGTCTTCTAGAATTTCAGGCATGTGCCTTGCCGCTATTTCGGCATAGCCAGCACCACCCGCGAGGGTGTCGTATAAGAAAACCTCCAAAGTCCGAACGCTATCTTGCAGGGCAGGTTCAATCCTGAAGCCTGAACCAAACTCGGACGGATCCAAGTCAAGCTGCCTGTGGCGACTCGCGGCGAGCCTAAGAGCCTCAGCAACTGAGTGCAGGGCATCCTCAAGCATCTGCAACACCACGACGTCCACCGTATTGGTGGCAAGCGGTTCGGCAATTTTGAGCCTTAAAAGTAACAGGTCGGTCTTGAAATCATGCCCAAGGATCACCTTCGCGAACTTTCCGGAGCACGTGAGGGGAGTGCCTTTTGGCCCGAGCAACTTATAAGGCCGGTCATGAGCGCCGACTTGGGATTGCTGGTCGTAAACCGAGGCATGTCCGCATTCAACACATACCGAAAAACCGCCCTGCTCGGCGCCTTGCCTGCCTCGGTTAACCGTCACCAATGTCTGGTCGGTCGCATGCGTGTAGCTGGCATTAGGTCCGCAATCCCGGAACGAAAAGTTTTCCGGGTCCACCGCTTGGGGGAATTGGGCCATTGTGGCGAAGGTTATCTCCTGCTCACGATCATCCTCTGGCAAATCATCAGCTCGCTCAGGGCCAAAAACCTGCGGCAGAATCATCTGTTCCTCTGTTAGCTCGCCATTGCATACCGGGCATACGCCGCCATTGCCTCCGAGCTTGTTTGGATTTCGGACAAAAGAGCAGGACTTGCAGTGGACATGGAGCTTGGCATCGTCGAACAGTGGTATTGCGCGATTGACTGCACTCGTCGGCATATCGGCGAACACCCCGCCTGATCGATAGGTTTTTCGATCGATCACGATAAGTCGTCCCGGCGCGTATTCGCTCAACGCTTTGGCGATCGATTGTTGCGGCCGCTGCAGTGTTTGAACCTCCGGCATTCCAGTGCCTCTCACAATCTTTTCGACCAAGAAACTGCACAGGCTGGTGGGGAAGGCATAGCTTGGCAATAAGCCGTGAAAAAACAAAAACTCCAACAGCTCTTTCTGCTCGATCACCGGATCGAGAGTTTCTCCAACCGGATTCTCCTCATCGGCGTCTAAATCAGTTATCGCAACCGTTTCCCGTGGGAGCTCTGCAGCTAAATCGCGCAAGCTCTCTATGAGCGATTCGGCGGTATTTTGCAGCCATTCAACCAAGCTGAGGCCACGGGTGTCCAGGCTCGGCGGAAGCCACGCAATGACGGATGTTTTGAGAGGCGCATTAGCGTCGAGAACATTCTTTGACACCCATGATTCAAAGCTGTGTAGATTCAGTTCCGTATTTGCGCTCCCAAAAAAGAAGTCCTGCGTGGAGCCAAGCGACTTTTGCAGCAGGGATGTCTTTTCGACGGAAAGGTTGGGCGTTTGAGCCATAACCTCATGAAAAAACGTCTGAAACAGATAAGCGTGCACATGCCTGCGAGCAATCTTCGCGTTATCCACTTTGATTTCTGGAGTACGAGGCGGTCCAGCGACAATGTGTCTTGGATTTAAAAAGTAGTGACTATCGTGTGGCCCATTCTGCGAGTAAGTCACAACTGTGGATACGGAAGAACCGCGACGTCCTGCACGGCCAGCGCGCTGCTGATAGTTCTCGCGCTGTGGCGGCACGTTTCTCAGAGCGACAGCTACTAACGAACCGATGTCCACACCCACCTCCATAGTGGTGGTACAACTGAGGACATCAATTGGGCGGTCCTTAGGATCGATGAGAACATCCTGAAATCTTAATTCGTACAGTTCCGTGGTTGCATGGACCTTGCTCCGGTCACGGTTTGATAATTGCGCGGTATGCTCCTCCACACTAAGGTTAGACAGCCGCGCTCCTGGCTGAAGCGCCTCCCACACCGGCCGCCGCCAGAACCCCTTCCGCGCATTCACGTAATCACTCGTTGCTGGATCGACCAGCACAGCAGTATCACTGCCGCACGCTAGGCATATCTTCCCGGCCAATGCGAAGGACGTTAGAGCGGTGCATTGAGAGCATTGCGCCCACACGTGATCCAGATCCACGACCAGAGCTAGAGAGTTTGGAGATAGGAACCAGACGCCGCTCTCATCTTCTGCCAGGTGTCTGCAAAACGTCGCCTCGATGGAATCAAGGGTTGTGCTCGTGACGCCAAAATGGGCCATGAGGGAAGCCCTGAGTGGTTTGTCAAACTTGCCGTTACTGCCCCAAGGTTGCTTCGGATACCCGGCCGCCTTGTAGCGATAAATCGGGTCGATTGCCTTATCAAACGCAAAATCCTGTAGTAATGACTCGATCCAGCCTACGGCCAGCGCGCGAAGGTCTCCATCCGATAGCAAAATCCCTGCGGAGGTGAGGTCTTGTCCTATTTTTTTAAGTTTCTGGGCCGCGGGTTCTACGAAGCCCACCGTTGTTCCGGAGAGCGAGTAGTAACTGCTACAGAGCAGCTTTAACAAAGCGATCTTGTATCTTGAGGGTGTTTCCTGCGGCACGGAGTTTTGTTCAAAGGCCTCCGCTAAATCCCCATCGCAATCTCGCTTGAAAAGAGCGATCGCACTTTCAACTTTCTTCGCATCGTTACCATCGAATATTGGCAGATCAAACTCGGTCAGGACCGCCAAAAAGGCCATGTACAGCACGGAAGAAGGTCGCGGCTCTTTAGGAAGGCTGCGTAACTTATTACAAGCGAATGCTATCGCTTGACGAAACACGTCTAATTCGATGTCACGTGGAATATCTCGGGCAAGCCTCGCGGCTTTCTGTCGCCCGTCAGAAAAAATCAGGACTTTACGGCCAGCGTTTGGGTATCGGGCGTCTGCCATCCGGCTCGCTGGCTGTCTTGCCATCTGGGTGCGAACCAAAGTAATAAAGGGAGCTTCACCCTTGGTAACGTGGTCCATGATTTTGGAAGGTTCGCCTCTGGCGTTTCTGATCCTACGGGTGCAGACAGGACAGTTGTCAAAGGTAATGTTATCGCCAACAGGCGTTTTATCTGGTACGCGGACCTTACGAAATCCCAAGCTATTTTCCGGACAGACATCTGTAAGGACGCCAGTCGCCATATGCAGCCACTTTTCGATATGTCGGCTTCTCGGGTGAGTAGTTTCCTCGACGAATATATCGATCGGCATAAGCGTAGTTACTCCACCGTCCGACAGAGGGCCACTTGGCTGGTGCCATACAAACTTCATGTCCTCGCTAACGTAGCCACGAACGAATGCTGCGCCGCAATCTCGATGGGTGAGGAACTCAAAGACACGCGCTCTGGAATCACAGTTGCATTGCGTCGAAGATTTCGTTTGGAAGCGACCAAGAGTTGTTGGGCCGTTATGATCGGCAAGCCGGCTTGAGCAGTTAGGGTCAACACATGCATAAAGCCCAGGCAAGCCTCGATGAAACAGATGAAGGCGAGTCGGCAAAAGCACCCGGCCATCTGAGCGTCTCTGCGCATGACTCCCCAAAGCAAGAAGCGCATCAGTTGCTTTATCCGCCTGTTGAACGGGGCAATCACCGAAAAGCTTACGGCTCAGGGCGTCCAACTGCTCCGCTTTACCTGACACTAATTCAATCAGCTTCTCTAACGGCCCGAAGCCGGTAAGATTTTCGAACAACCAGTCCCTTAGAGCCGCATGATCATTACCGGCAAATGACTTCCATCCAACCCGATTGCCTAGATCAAGGGCTGCGGCCGTCGCAGCCGGAAAATTATTGGCGATACCTTGAAATGCATCCAGATCGAAATCCGCCAGCGCTTCGATCTGATCAACAGTAACGGAACGCTCATTCGACCGGGGCTCATGCGTACCTAAGATTACCCGGAAGCGCCGCGATGACTCCTCGAGCAACCCTGTAAGATCGCGGGCAAAACGCTCACCGTCCATTGCCGCAGTTTCACCGTTGCCAAGGCTCGCACTTGTCAAAATGCACCGCATCCGCTCCCGAGGAATATCGAGACGGGCGCATAGACGACGGATCAGAAGTGCGACTTCGGCACCGCCAGCACCTCGGTACATGTGAGCTTCGTCAAGGACCAGGATGAATTCATTCCGTTCATCGCTCTTCAACCAGTCTTTTGTTTGCTCGAAGATGTCACGCTCGATGGGCCGCATGAGCATGTATTCGAGCATGGAATAGTTAGTGACAAGCAGCTCAGGGCATCGGGTCTGCATCTCATCACGAGTCATCAGTTCGCGATCGCCCGGTTGAGTCTTGAGGCGCCCCTTCCAATTTTTTGAAATGAATTCTTTGCCCATCCGCTTTCCGGACGCATAGGTTTTGGTCTGAACGGAGTCATCTCCGTAGAAGCCAACCAAATCCTTGCTCGGCCATCGTCCGATACGAGCTAAATCATGCTGAACTGCTGGAACAGTCGCGACTTTTTTGTAGAACTGTTCGAACAGAGGTTTGATGAAGCGCTCATCACGATCGGCTGAGCGCCGACCGGGGTATGGCGTTCGACCCGTGTAGCTACCGAAACGGATAGGGGTGCTCCTGCCCTGAGCCAGGATACCAGCTGCATCCGGATTACCCAGGATTCGACGGATACGCGCCATCTGGTCGTTGACCAGCGCGTTCATGGGATACAGCAGCATTGCTCTGCAGCCAGGCATCGCGGCAGAGTCCGGACGCTCCTCTCCCTCGACCGCAAGCGATCCAATAACGGGCATCAGAAAACTTTCAGTTTTACCTGAACCAGTACCCGTCGCGATCACAAGGTCCGCGGCTTCCTCCCCCAGAAATGCAGCCAATGCCTGAGACTGGTGTTCATAAGGACGGGGGTACAAACCGAGGCCCATTACCGAAAGTTTGCTCAGCGCCGATGCTGCGGCTTGCGGGATCGGAAGAGCATCGTAGGACTCCCCTATTTTATAGACCTGCGTCGCCTCAACATAAGGGGTTTGAGCAATGGTTTCGTTCGCCAGCAAGAGCGCGTGGCGTTCTCTGACCAAGCCTTCGTCCCGAATATGGTACTGAGCCTCGATATATTGCCTCAAACTGTCGGCTAGTCCTTTTGCTGTTTCATGTACACCAGTCGACTCAGCCGTCATGGACGTCCCACTCATCAGATCCCTCCTTCCGCGCCTTGGCGCTCCACCAAAACAATGCCCAGTCCATCGAGCGCGCTTCGCACGATAGGTAGTGCTTCAATAGGTATTACATGTTGTCTCAAGCCCGGATGCGCACCTGCAGGCGCGGCCATTTCCCAACCAATCAGCAGAGCCTTGGCTTCAGCAGATGGCAGCCGGCGGTACAGGCGTAACCGGACAAATCCTTGGTATGTCTCGGCCTCCACTTTTGTGGGGCGGCCAGCCTGTTGGTCCAAATAAAAGCGAAGCCGTCTGGCATCCTGCGATTTAATGGACGCAAAACGTTGCAGCCGCCCGCGATAGAAGGCCCCCACAAAATATGAAGTCATCGTCCCGGTTGGATATTTGGCCAAAAAAGTCCCTTGGGCGTTGAGAGCGCCCGGAAGCGCAACCCATCCCCCATTGAGGTAAACCATGATCTCTGCCAACTCGTCGATAGGGGGACCAAACCGCTCGCTCGCCTCATGAATTAATCTGGCTGACCAAACCTCAAGCCCTTCCATCGGGGCACCTATCCAGTCACTGGCGTCGCAGATATCCAGCCACCCCTCGCACATGGCCTTGGCGACCAGCCGCGCTCGGCCACACGCGCGGGTCTGAACACCGCGAGGGAAAGCCTGAGAGGGACCTCCTCCGACTATGACTACGTCGCTGGCTGCGGCCCTGATTGCCAGGGGTTTAGGGGTTAACCATCCATTTGCCACCCTTACCAAATCCCCCAACTCACCTAGACTGTTCAAGACGCTCAACACCCCGGGCCGAGCCTCAGCGTCTTCCGAAAGGTTCGGCCAGATTGGCGAGAGGCGTTTGCGCACGAGGCTAGTCAAACTCAGCGATGCGGCAGGCTCCCAAGGATCGTTATCTGCCAAGGGCAGCGAGCACATATAGGATGCAGCCCTCAGACATTCTGAGATCGCCGAGATGCGCAGCCCCTCCCCATTCACTTTGCAGCCGATTCCGGCGGCGATGACCCTCTTGGCGTCATTGTCGGAGAGCGCCTGCCACTTCATCTATGCGTCCTCAAGGTGAGAAGACTCAGCTTGCTGCTGAGCGAGAATGCGCTCCGCAACGGCGGCGATATTCTCGAACGGACCACCAGAGGTTTTTGCCCAGGGGCAGGCCCAGAACATGAGCATCGAGTGCAAATCACCTCCCTCACTACCGCCGGGCGTAGACCTCAGTTGTAGATAAGCTCGATAAGCACTTCGAGTCCAAAGATTGCCGGGGTTAAAACTCGACTCGTCGAGCAACTCTTGTAAGTCAGGAATCAGACTACTCGGCGTTTCATTGCTGAACCCCTCAAGCTGATCCCACGATTTGCTCCTCAAACAGCCATATTTCAGGCTCGGCAGCCTCGAAGACACTCCTCTCATTTGCAGGCTATCTGTATTGATAACAGGCCCCAACTCGGCAAGAGTGCCGCCGTCCGGGAATGCCGCAGGTCCCTGCGCCCAAGAACTGATGAGGGCCAGGCTGTGATTGGTAGCGATGGATAACTGGCGGCGAGTGACAACGTCTCGGATCGCAGTGCCATATATCTCGAAAGCGGATCGGTTAGCGCCCTTCAACAGCAGACAACCCGAGGTGCCGGCAGCTTCGTCAAAACAGTCACTCGCCGCCTCCTCCGAAATAAGTCCGACCGGCACTCGCCACTCGTGAAATGTCGGCCCCCCCACTGCTGCCGCTACGGCATCTGCTACGAAATCGGCCAGTGATCCTGAAAACTGAATCATCTGTCCAGACGCTAGCCCAGCCACAACAACCCGAGCAACGGATATCGCTGCCCCTTTTACTATTCCACTTGCCTGGAGATTGCATGCGATAAGTTCACACGCGTTTTCGACAGTACGGATCTCGACAATTGGCCCCTGGGCTTCGACCTCTAACAAACGAACTTGCTGCTGCCCGTGGCCCGACCCAGAACCCAACTTGTTCAGGTTGGTCTGCAGGCTCTCCATCCGTTCAGATAGCACTGCCACCGCTTCGGCGGATTGAGCCCAGTCAGGGGCTTGCAGATTAATCTGGTCCACCAGACCTTTGAGCTCCAAGACCTGAGTTGAGGCCTCATCCCAAATTGTGGCTTGGTCAGAAAGCGCGTTTAGTTTCTGCGTGGCGAGCTCGACCCTGTCATCCGTAGACGCTAACGCCTCCGTATTTTTTCGTCCCACGTAATCAAGTGCCTGAACAGCTTCGGCTAGTTGCTCAGTGAGCTCAGCGGACGTATTAAACTCAGCGCGTAGATCGGCAGCCTCGCTAACCGCCCCCTGAATGCGTACGGAAACGTCTTCGACATTTTTGAGGAGCGATGACATTGCCGATTCAAGCAACTCAATGTGCTCAGCAACCTCCTCCGCTGCCGTTTCGGCAATCTCGAAGTAGCCTTCAATCTTGTCCAAACGCCCTGGCAAGCCATCGATCATTCTGTCGCGGGCAAGGGTGGACTCCGGACGAAATCTTCCCAATGCTGCTTGCGTATCAGCATGATCGGCAAAGCCACTGAACGCGATTAAGCGCTCCAGGATCTCCCGAGGGGCGTCCGGAAACTTGTTCGCCATCGTCTCAATGAAGATTGGAGCTGCGTCGGCTTGCGGAGCAGATCGGTCACCTGCGGGAAAATCTTCACCTAACCGATTTATCGCCCAAGCCACCCAGAAGTTAGCAAACGTTTTCCAGTCTGCATCTCCCTTCTGACCGCTTTGGGGATGGAGAATGTGCCCTATAAGACGTCTCTGCTTCTCTTTGAACTCAGGAGGCGAGCTTCTTCGGAATCCGGAGATAGGAGGCTGGCGGTCGTAGTAATTCTTTCGGTAAGTGTGCGGGACCTCCTCAATAAACTCAGCGATTTTTGCGAGTCCAAATGCAGAGATACGCTCCCTTGCTTCTTGGCCATATTGGTAACTCATGACGAGACACCTTCCCCTGAATGTGTGACTTCAAATCCACTGGCGAGGATTTCCCTCGCGAGGACCCGGTAGTTCGGCAATAGCGCTGACTGAGGTTTAGCGGCGTAAAAGGCCAAGACCAGCATGGCGTCGTCCGCATTCCCTCCCATGGGCCCACTACCTAGCAGTTGAGATAGAAAGCTGCGCACTCTTGACCGCACAGAGTGATTCAGCATTAACGGCGCCTTGCTGATTAGCGGGGACTGGACTCCCATACAACGCAGCCGCCCAAACCCTCCAAACTCAAGATCGACATGGGATGAGGAGTCGCGGAGGCGTTCAAGAACGGTGCAATGCGCATCATTCGGTAACAACCGCTGGTGCGAACTATGGGGAGCCAGATCGTCGCCTGACGACAGCTCGACGCTAATTGGCGTTGCTCCAATTTCTGAGTGAAGTCGACCAGTCGCACCGGGCGGCATCGCAAGATAATCGAGCGTCATCTGCTGCAGTCGCACCAACTCTACGAGCGCTTTGCACTTGCGGGTACCAAAGGGCACGATCAAGTGCACGCCCTCAGGTGAAGTGAATGCCATTTCTAGTCCAGGGAGGTCCAAAGTCGTTCTTGTCTTCAGTGTTCGGAAGAAGAATTTCTCAGCCTCGGAAGTCTCTGATTTGGCGACCCGAAAATGCTCTTGACTGCCCGGCGTCAAAGTAAATAACGCGGGCGATCGTTCGACTCCTATCGCGGCAATCCTGTTTGCGCCGCCAAAAACGAGCATACTTGGCCCTGCGTCTTGCGGGCCTACGGGCATCATATTGGCAGCGAGTATTAACGAACTTGAATCGATACATTCGATAGCGTTGACGCTGGCGTTTCTCGCTAGGAAAGGCCAGACAGTGGTGATGCTCGGTACCGGTGGATTGACTATAAGCCCGGTAAAAGCCTGGAGCCAATCTGTGCATTCCTCGGACGGATCTTCAGGAACGGTAATTAGAGCGAGGCTCCAGCCTCTTCTACTTTGAAACCTGTCTGGAACAAGCTCACTCGGAAAATCGGGGAACACAGGCTCTTTCCACAAGAGAGCATACGTCTCTGCCCCTCTGAGCTCATGTGCCCTGGGAAATCCCATCGCGTCGCCACGCCCCGAGGCCGTGAATACCGCAGCTCCCAAGGATGGAAGTCCACGGCACTCACGCTCTACGCTCTCGACATAATATCGATCCGGTTGGCCGTCGAATGAAACGATCCGAAAATTGTCCGTTGAGAGCTCGGCCGTGATCCGGGAACCACTGGCCATCCCCAGCATGTTGATGTTCTGTAACCTGCCGCCCACATCGACTGTGATGGTGCCATTGCACGCGCGGCACGACGGCAGGGTCAACTCCAGATACCAAGCCGCCCGATTCCTTCCTTTGTCAATTCTTAGCCGAAGCTCCATCCGCCGCTTGGTCAGGACGGCAAAGGCACCACCCGGCAAGTTCTGTCCGTATAGACCTGGCGCAAAGTTTTCACATTGGGCAGTTCCTGTGCCGGGCCAGTGAGCAAAGTATTTTTTGCGTTTGAGCCCAGCGCGATGGCTCACCCTAGCTTGGCAAATTGGGCAGCTATAGAATCCACCACCAACCACGCTTTCAGCCGACTCGACCTTATTTGTTATCTTGTTAACGGCATAGTCCAACGCAGTTCCCCTTGCGTCTCTAATTTCGGTAGGTCGAGCCGAATGCCTTCCCCAACTCCATCTGTGTTCGGAGTAGGTGAGCTTGATTGCCAAATAAGTCAATCAGATCGCTAGACTTCCAGTACTTGAAATCCGGCACGTTTTTGCTCCGCGGAATGACCCATCGATCTAACGCCATATCAGCGATCTGTTCAACGGATTGAAGAGAACTTACGTCTGGCTGACCTTTTCCGGTGTGCAAAATGCTGACCGCATTAGAGGCGAGTTGGCATATAAAAACTTCGCGTTGAATGCCATGGCGCATCAGATCGTCTTTAAAGCCCAGAGCTGCCAAGGCTGCACGGGTGGTCCGCAACCGCCAATTCGGCCCTTGTCCGTACGCGTGCTGGTCTGCGTAGGTATGATCGATATAACGCAGATAGTCTCGCAACTCGGTGAACAGCCAGTCGGGGATATGAAAATGCCCCCACCCCCCGGTGTATCCTATCGACTTAAGGTATTCCGTTCCGTTGAGCTTCAGCCTGTTGTACACCGAGGACCGCCCCATCGACGAAGTCGTGACGATCGCCATCAAGCGAGCTTTTTTTTCTTGCTGCGAGATGATGCCCGTGGAGGCACCATACGTCTGCGCGAAATCATCATAGAGATCACGACTGCGGAGCAGACAGGCAACCAGCTTACCGCCCAGAAGCGAGTTGTACGGAGGAATAGCTCCGAGCACATACGCGTCCATGATGTTCACCAATCTGGCGCCACGATCGTGCGTGTTCCAACCGATGAACTTGTCCCGCACGCCTAGGTTGAAAACTGGGTCACCGATGGCAATGATGCCCATCAGCTTTCCATTGCTCTGGTCCCAGACGAGATAACGAAGGCGGCGCCCGAATCCGTTAGAGACAGGCACTGACCATGACAGTGCAGCTAGCCTAAACAAGTCGCTTTGCCAGGTGCTAGATGACACGCGCTCCAAAACCGGCGAGATTTTCTCTGGATTGACGTCTAAGCCCGATGCGAAATAGTGCATCAGTTTGCCGCTTTTCTTGGTGACAAAATTTTCGCTGGCGATGAGACGCTCTTCGCGTTGAGCACTGTGCAGAGTGCGGATAGCGTCCTTGCCATTCCCTGGTGGACGCAAAGCGCCCTCATCGGTCTTGGTGAACCCTAGGAAATGCAAGTGCTCACGAAGCTTTCGCTTAAGGTTCGCTTCGCGGAGGTTAACGCCGATAATGATCGCGTCGCCTTTTTTAGGCATGTGTCGCTTCCTGCTAACGGTTAATCCAATTGAGCCTAAGAAGCCGAATACATCGGCGGTCGAGGTAACGGATATTCACTAAAACTCGGGGCGGTTAACCCGATAAATACAACCATTGGAGCTGCCTGGCACCCTCGCCGTTATTTCCCGCCAAAATACACGTGATGGGCGTGCGGCATGAACTACCTAACCACACTCCTAGACCAATTTGACTCACAGATGCTCCAGCCGAAGACGGTCCTGTGCAGCGCGCGCGGATGGTACATGCCGCACGGTGCCTTATAAAGTCAAAGCGCCGCGCCTGCTGTCGAGACAGGAGATTGGCATCCCAGTGGCCTTCTAGGCAGCCCATACCTGACCAGCTTTTGTGCGGCACCGGTAGCCGTCGATAAAGAGCATGTGCTGAACAGGAAAAGATGGATCCAAACACAATTGAGCGATTTGAGCGAGAAACATTTCAGCTCGTTCTGAGTGATGCGATCTCTGGATCCCGCCCCGAGGTAATCTCGCCCCGAAACGAGCCTCGCATTAATTAGTGAATAGCGGATCTACTGTCACGCCGATAAGGGTTCAACGACGGCAAGCGCTGCGTCAACCCATCCTGACCGGCGAGCAGAAACCGCAAACCGTCCGCCTGGCCGATCGGCTGGGCCGGAACAGGAGCGGAAGCTCAGCAGAGAGGCATGGGCTGGGATTGCAGTGAGTGTGCGGCTAGAGGAGCCATCCGTGACTGGAACTGGAGGACTGAGTTCGCACTTTGGCGACCGCGCCGGCTCTAGCTGACTGACGGACGGGAAAGCTCTCTCAAATTCCCCGCCCGCGCAAAACCTATTTCCCACTGCGCCCAAAAGCCCCTCTTGAGACTGTGTGCCCCGCTATCGCGCGAGGACGCTCATGAAACTACCACGCCCCACCCGAACCAATCTGACCCTAAGCCTGTGCCTGCTGACATTGGTCGGCACGCTGAGCTACCAGCAATACCGTCTGGCGAATCTGACTACAGCCATCGCCGGGACGGCAGGCAAGGAATCCCTAGACGCCATCCAAACAAAGCTTGAGCAGTTCGACGAGCGATTCGCTGCCGTCGACCAAAAATACCTGACGAGCAACGAAGACTTCCGCTCAGGACAGCAAGCCCTGTCGAACCGACTGGATACGCTTGAAGGCTTAGCCAACCAGGTGGGACAGCGAGTCGAGCAGTTGGATCTCACCTCTGCTTCAGCAGAAGACATCGTCATTATTAAAGCCAGCGTCGACAGCGTAGCTGCACAACTCAAAGACCTGCAGCTCCGCCAATCAAACTCCGCAAATGCAAAGCCACCCTCGCCGGCGTCTTCAACCCAGAAAGCCGCGTCCCGGGCGAAAACCAAGAAGTCGGCCCCTCACCCACCCTTTGACGTGATCGGTCTCGAACACCGGGGCGGGCAAGAGTTTCTCGCCATTGCCCCAATCGGCAGCAATCAACTAAGCCAGATCCAGTTGGTCCGGCCGGGTGACGGGGTCAGCGGTACCAGCTGGAAGCTCCAATCTGTCGACAGTGCTTCGGCCAGCTTCGACGTTGCCGGTGTTTCGCAAACCATCGCACTCGCGCGTTAGGACTCCCGTATGAATTCTGCCAAGAACTTCAGCCGCCCATTGCGACCACTGAGCGCCCTCATTGCCGCAGGATGTTTAGCCTGGTCGCTGCTCTCCCCGCCCGTTTTCGCCAAGAACGATAAGATAATCAAGCCCACCATCAGCAATACCGTTGAATGGCAAACCGCGAAAATCATCGGTACTCCGAACGGTGGTGACGACTGGGGGTTGAGCCCGCAAGAGTGGCTCCGCTACCAGCAGCTAATGCAAGGGCCGCGCGGGATCTACTCCCCAGGCCTCGATCCGCTCACAGCCCTTGGAATTGAAGCCAGGTCAGCAGAAGAGCGCTTGCGATATGCGGAGCTGCAAGTCCAGGCCGAACGGCAACGTGTTGATAAGGAGCTGGCGTATCAGCGCGCTTACGACCAGGCCTTCGCGCGTCTGTATCCCGAAGAGAAAGTCATCCAGATCTCCTCCGCTCAATCATCGCCGGCAACGACGCAAACGATCCTGAGAAGCGACGGACGCTTGGCCGTATTCGTAGAAGAAAACTGCTCCGCTTGTGTGGCCCGGGTTCAAGACCTTCAAACCAGGAAGCAGTCTTTCGATCTCTACTTTGTCGGCGGCCAAGGCGACGACGAACGTATCCGCCGCTGGGCGATTCTCGCCGGCATTGATCCCGGTGGAGTGCGGTCCAGAAGGATCACACTGAACCACGACGATGGCAGATGGCTTGGTCTTCGGCTGGGTGGAGAGTTGCCAGCGATCGTGCGTGAGGTGAATGGCAAGTGGCAGCGTCAGTAGTTCGGGCTGTGCTAGTCAGCACCTTGATTTGCAGCGCCGCCCCGGCCCAATCCGGTGAGGTGCCACCACCGGCGTATCAGTCAATAGCGATCCCGGAGGGTGTTCCGTCGGAGGTCCTGTACGCCATCGCACTGCAGGAAAGCGGGACGAGAGTTCGCGGCCGCACCATCCCATGGCCTTGGACGTTGAATGTAGCCGGCACGGGTTACCGGTTTGCCACCCGCAACGATGCCTGCCGCGCCCTGCAGATCGCGATTGTCAGCGTGGGGCCAGCTCGTGTCGACGTCGGGCTCGGCCAAACCAACATGCGCGCCAACGGGCACCGTTACACCGAGCCTTGCGAAGGTCTGGACCCACACAAAAACCTCCGCGTGACCGCCCAGATTTTGGCTGAACAAAAAGCAATAGCCGGAAGCTGGATTGCGGCAGCCGGCCGTTATCACCGTCCCGCAGGTGGTGCGCCCGCAGCCCGGTACCGGCGTGCATTCACCAAGCATCTCAGCCGCGTTACCGGCATCAATTTGAAGACGGAGACCCCATGAAACAGCTACCCAGCTTCTGCATCTTAATAGGCCTAGCTTTCACAGAAATCTGTACCGGCGGTTCACTAATCGTGGTCGAGGACCGGGGTGGTTCCTCCGCGCTGCCTTACTACCAGGATCTGGTACCGGCCCCGTCTGAACAGCAAGCACAGGATCCGAATTTAGGCGTCCGAGGAACCGGCGCGTTTCCCGTACGCTCCGCCCAACTCACACCTGGCACAGTTCAAGGCAGGGTGATCAATGCTCCAGGGCTTCAACCCATGTTTGTGGTCGGTGACGACGATCTGTCAAGGTCCTGGCTCATTCAACGCCAAGAACATCTGCAGCAGATGCAGGCGGTCGGTGTGGTGGTCAACGTGGCAAATACTGATCGCTTCGCCGAAGTAAAGAGCTGGGCGAAGGGTTTGGAGATGGTCCCAGCGCCTGGCGATGATCTGGCTTCAAGACTCGGGATAAACCATTACCCGCTGCTGATTACTGCCACCGCTATCCAGCAATAGGGGGCAACGACGTGGCCAGCACCTACACCATCGAGTCTCTGCTCCGGCCCGCTGTCGAGCTCAACACCGCTTTTGTCTGCCTCGCCGCAGCGCTGCTATGCATCTTGGCACCTTGGGTGTTCGCGCTGTCGCCACTCTTTGGGGCTGCGACAGCGTGTGCCTATCTTGCCCTCGGGTATATCCGCCTGAGGCAAGCACTGGTCGTTCTGCGCTATCGACGCAACATCCGGCGCCTGCCTCATTACACGATGACCAGCAAAGACATGCCTGTCAGTAACGAGCGCTTGTTCATCGGCAAAGGGTTTCGCTGGACGCAGAAGCACACTCAAAGGCTGACGGACACTTATCTGCCCAAATACGCCTCATACGTCGAGCCCACCCCGCTTTATGTGCGCGCGCGACGTATCGAGGAGCAGCTGGAATACGCGCCCTTCCCTCTCAAGCTGATTACCCGCGCCACAAAGTGGGACATCCCGCTCAACCCGGTACGTCCACTCCCGCCCGTGGGTGGGCTACCTCGTCTCCACGGTATCGAACCCCATGAAGGAGATGTCAGCCTGCCTCTTGGCGAGCGTGTTGGTCACTCTCTGGTGCTGGGGACCACCCGCGTCGGTAAGACTCGCCTGGCAGAGCTTTTCATCACGCAGGACATCCGACGCACCCGGCGTCGGGCTGGGCGTCGTCCTCGATTCGCGCATCGGATCAAGAAGGAAACGCCCCAAACCGCAGAGATGAACCTTGATCGTGAAGTGGTCATTGTCTTCGACCCGAAGGGTGATGCGGACCTGCTTAAACGCATGTACATCGAGTGCAAGCGTGCCGGCCGGCTGGACGAGTTTTACGTCTTCCACTTGGGTTGGCCTGACTTTTCCGCACGCTACAACGCTGTTGGCCGCTTTGGGCGTATCTCGGAAGTGGCGACCCGAATCGCCGGGCAACTTTCCGGCGAAGGCAACTCGGCGGCCTTTCGTGAGTTTGCGTGGCGCTTCGTCAACATCATCGCGCGCGCCTTGGTCGCTTTGGGCCGGCGACCTGACTACGAGCAGATTCTGCAGCACGTCATCAACATCGACGCGCTGTTCATCGAATACACCCAAAAGTACTTCGCCGAACATGAGCCCAAAGCGTGGGAAGTCATTGTCGGACTTGAAGCCAAGATCGACCGCAAGAACCTTAGCTTCGCCATGAAGGATCGGCCGCTTCGCGTGGTAGCGATCGATCAGTACCTGACTCAAGCTCGCATCGCTGATCCGGTGCTCGACGGGCTACGTTCGGCGGTGCGCTACGACAAAACCTACTTCGACAAGATCGTGGCGAGCCTTCTGCCGCTTTTGGAGAAGCTGACCACAGGGCGCATCGCCGAGCTCCTGTCTCCGGATTACCTGGACCTTGAAGATCCGCGACCGATCTTTGACTGGATGCAGGTGATACGAAAACGAGGTGTGGTTTACGTGGGACTGGATGCACTTTCCGATACGGAAGTGGCTGGAGCAGTCGGGAATTCGATGTTCAGCGACCTGGTATCGGTCGCCGGTCACATCTACAAGTTCGGGATCGATGACGGCCTGCCCGGCGCCGACAGCGGCAAGGTCGCCATCAACGTTCACGCTGATGAATTCAACGAGCTGATGGGTGATGAGTTCATCCCGATGATCAACAAGGGCGGCGGCGCCGGCATGCAAGTGACGGCCTACACGCAGACCATGAGCGACATCGAGGCGAAGATTGGTAGCCGCGCGAAGGCGGGCCAGGTCATCGGTAACTTCAACAATCTCTTCATGCTCAGGGTACGAGAGACTGCAACTGCAGAGCTGCTCACCAACCAGTTGCCCAAGGTCCAAGTCTTCAACAGCACGTCGGCCAGCAGCGCCAATGACTCCGTCACTGGCAACACCGCTTTCACTTCCAACACTCACGACCAGATCCAAAGCGTCAGCGTGCCCATGATCGAGCCCGCGCATGTCGTAGGCCTGCCGAAGGGTCAGTGCTTCGCACTCGTTGAAGGTGGCAACCTGTGGAAAATCCGCATGCCATTGCCGGCCAGTGACCCGGACGAGGTGATGCCCAAGGATCTGCAGGCAATCGCCGAAGGCATGCGCAAAGGGGCCGGAAGTAAAAGTGAGTGGTGGGACGCACCCGGTTATCAAGCCATGAGTGAGTCGCTGCCCGATGACTTGCTGGACGGTTTCAAACACTTGGCTGACAGCCGGGACGCTCAGTAACCATGCACCCGTGAAGGAAACACGCAGTGGCAGACATCGCTGAAAAAGCCGAGCAACAGCAGGAAGGTCAGAAGACGTTCATCGGCATGCTGTTTTCAGTGCCGCTTCACTTCATTGGAGTGATGTTCGGATCGCTGCTGTGCGCCATTATCCTCGAATGGATATGCCTGTACTTCATTTGGCCAGAGGCCGGCTGGGCGCATGCACAACAGATGTTCGAATATGAGTTGGGCTGGCTGTCGAAGGACCTGCTGCAGAGCGTCATCATCAGAGAGCCTGGCCGAACTGCCGTGTGGCTGACGCAATGGGCATATGACTGGATCATGGTCAAAACGGGCCTGCAGGAGAGTATCAACTCCCTCACTCAGTACGCGCGGACGAGGCAACTGCGAGCGGGGAACTTTGACCTCCGCTATCAGCTCGGCTGGACAATGATTCAGTTCCAGGACTACGGACTGGCGGCGCTCTACACGGTGCTGACTTTCTGTGTCCGGATGGTGATCCTGACACTCACCATTCCGCTGTTTTTGCTGGCCGCATTCACCGGGGCAGTGGATGGACTGGTCAGGCGAGATCTGCGGAAATTTGGATCGGGCCGGGAGTCGAGCTACCTGTATCACAAGGCACGCGGCACCATCCTGCCGCTGGCGATCTTCCCCTGGACTGCGTACTTGGCGATTCCTTTCAGCGTGAGCCCATTGCTGATATTGCTGCCATGCGCGTTGATGCTGGGAATAGCGGTTTGCGTAACGGTGGCGAGCTTTAAGAAGTATTTGTAGGAATGATTAACCGCGCGGAAAGGAAACCGGTTCTTGCTCTCAAGAATGAAGACAGGTGCTAAAACAGCCTCTATGCAGCCTCCAAAAGACTAAAAAATTCCTTACTTTGCAACCCGCTCATGCTGTGATCCTCTCAAGCGTCAGAGGGCGCCATCCTGACACTTGACGGGGATAGCTCATTGGAGAATCGCTTGATTAATAACCAGTAAAGGTAGTCCCATCGTCGATTTCGAATGCAGGTACATAGTCGGAAGCTGCAGTCGGGTCGAGAAAGGTCACGCCATAACTTTTGAGATACATCGCCGCGGCGTTAGTACCGATGTCTGTTGAACCTATTTTTACCGCATACCAGCCACGATTGTAACATTCATATGCAAACATCCAATGTTCCTGTTTGAAGCATTCATCGACAAGCCAGCTCTCCCAGAGGGCAGAACTAAATCCTGCATCAAAGACCCCGCCGGCGTGTGCAGCAAGTGTAGCCAAGGTGGCCACGCAACCATCCTCCATACCAGCAATCAGAGTCTGTGAATGTCCATGTAGCGGAATTTCAAGAACCATAGCTGCCCAGATGCTCCAAAGCACTTCACTACCGTGTCCAACCGGAGCACTGGCTTCCACTAGTGAATTTATTGCTAAGGATGCCATGTCGTTGTCAATAGTAAGATTGCTTCGATGACTATTTAACACCACAATGTCTAACACCAATCTGAGACATCCGGGATCAAGAGCTATGCATTGCCATAACAGGCTTTGAACCATCGGCCAAGCGACTACTGTAACTTCTACCCTTTGCAGGGATGCTACCGTGTATCTAAGAACGCCTTCAGAAGAATTGGATTTTGCGAGCATGAAGGCGCGATTGAAATAATCAATCCAGCTGGCAGGCGATCCCTCTTGCGTTGCTGGAATGAATGCTCGCAATTGAGTGACGAAAATTGACTCGATTTCGCTTGGAAGCTCCTCGATTGCGGTCTTGTTACTATTAAGCTGCAGCTCGTACTCATAAAGTCTTGCCTCTAACGCTATTAGGGCTGACTCAGCATTCGACAAGGATGTAAAGGAAAGCTCCATATCATCGATAAAGCGTACGCCTCCTAAAATATTGCATTGTTGACTCAGCGAGATATCAACAGAAGTTAGCAGCAACTCAGCTATGGCAAGCGATGTATCAGGCCCGATTGCGATTCCCTTCGTTTGACCATGTTGGCATGCCTGCAGTTCTTTATCTAGCAGGTTTCCATAGAGGTTCAAGTCTTTCATACGCTGCTTAGCAACCGTTTTTGTATGTGCGGCCCAAGGTACTGCATGCGTGTAAATCGAAGGATAAAATTGCGCAATGTCCGCCTTGAGCACATACCGCGCTCCCACGCGAGAGTGAGCTCGTACAACAGCCCTGTCAACGCTCTGTGTCGCGATAGCTCTGGAACTCATCGGGTTAAGTCGCGGTGTAGTGTGAGAGTATGGAGAGCCAGATGAGGCACTGAGAATAGATGCCTCATTTGCATCGAATACTTCGCAGAGCCGGTAAAAATTAACCGGATTAGGAATGGTCAGACGCCTTCTCAACCCCCCTACACGCGACAAATTGTGATGCATTGGCTGCGACCACTCTGGCCTGTTGCCCTGTATAAACGCGGCTGGTAGTGTTCCGGCGAAGATAAGATTTCCAAAGGATACCGAATTGAACACAGGCGGTAGTTCTCTTGGAAGAAAGCCTTTCTGTAGTAGTTGGCGAAGCATAAAGAGTCCATTCAATGTCAAAATGACATCAAACCACCTGCATTGACGAAAAGCAATAATTTTTGGTCACTGATCATTTGACCCGTTTGCACGTGCAAATGCGCTATGCCTGGCTGGCATCAATCCAAAGGAGAAATCAATCCCGGCAGAGCATCGTTGAATTTCTCCTGCAAAGCTCTTACCACGCCCTCAAACCTTTTATCTCCTGACGCGACGGTACCGAGTTGAAGCGCCATGACGTTTAGCCCGTTCGAGTTCCTGACAACTGTCTCGATCAGTTCGGGAGGGTAGCCTTCCACATGACGTCTTAGCGGGTGCACTCCACTGTGAATGAAGGAGTTCATCGCATCCCAATTCTGATCCTTGAAACCCTGCAACATCCTTGATGGCTGGGGTGGAGCCTTGTCGATTATCTGACCCAGCATCGCAGAGAACATGGGCATTTTTTTGGCCGCAGCTTCAGAGCCAACCGTCAGTGGGGAGCTAAGGATTTCGATCTGCGCATCGGATGCTGCGTAAAGAAGCCAGACACCGCGCGCAATGGCCTCGTACTGCATTCTCATCATTGCCAGAGCTGAGGAATAGCACGCAGTCCGAACTAGCAGGCGCAGGCCAAGCGCGTGCTCGAACGCCAAACCACAAGCGACCAGTGCTACCTCATGCCTGATTCCCGGATACGCTCGTACATTTTCCAGCACGCGCAATACTTCGATGTGAAGCTCATCCGAGCGATCCAAAAAATCTTCCATTGAGCAGGTCTCCTGATGGTGAAGTAACTACGTCCTTGGAACTGCAGAGTGCAAGGTAAAATCACGCCCGGTAGGCCGGTGTGCGGCGTGCGCCATGCCAAGCACGGGGCCTGCGCGCGTCGGTGGAGTTGAGCACCACGCCCAAACAGGTTGGCGCCTCTTTTTAGGCTGCTTATGGCTCATACACCATAGGGGAAATCAGAAACATCCCAACAATCGATTTCTTGCGGTAACCCTCCCCCTGCAAACGGCAAGCTGACGGCATCAGGAATCACCGAGCTCAGCCGTGAAACAGTATCCCGCCCCCGCAGCACTTCACCTCCACATATTCCCGGCAGGCCTCATCGTTGTGCTAGGTACCTGCACACAGGTCGAAACCGGACACGCTGCATCGGCTTCGGAACGAACAAATGTGGAGGTGATGATCCGCCAGTTAAACGCACTGGAGGACACCGCCCACCGCAGCGCTCAGGTTGCCAATGAGCCCGGCCAAAGATTCTTCCTGGACTACGAACGTCTCGCCGGCGACATCGGACGCATCCGACACGGCTTGGAGAATTACTTGTCACCCAGCAGGGCGCAGCCCCGCGATCCCGTGGAAATCGCCGGCAGCTACATCAAGGCGCAAACGGGTGCGCCATGAGCATGTCGGGCACGCAATCTTCCGCGTTTAAAGCCGCAGCCGGGTTCCCGGCCTCCGCTAGCTACTCACTGTTCGTAGGCTTCGCGATCGCCATCTCGTTGCTGTGGGCTGCATGGGCTGTTTACAGCTGCTATCGGGGCTGGGCGACCGGAAATCTGGATCGCGTGATCGCGTTACCGGCAGTTATCCGCAGCGTCGCGCTGTGCCTGATCCTCGCTGTTTTTGTTCTCAGTTAACCCCGGAGTCGACGATGTCTCGTCAGTTAAGCGCCAGTTGTGCAGCCACATTAGCCATCGGCTTACCGCAATTTGCCATTGCCGCCCTACCCAAGTCTCAAGCCCCGAGTCGCGGTGAAGGCACCAACATTCTTCAGACGATCCAGAACTGGGGATTTGATGGCTTCATGCTGATCGGGCTGATCATTGTGGGCGTCATGTTCCTCGGTGTTAGCTGGCACGCCTTCGGCGTCTACCACGAGATCCACGACGGCAAGAAAAAATGGCGAGACCTGGGTGCTACCGCCACGGTCGGGGTGGGCATCCTGGCGGTGGGGATTTTCCTCGTAACTCAAGCCACCGGCATTCTTTAAAGGACGCTGACCATGGCTGACATTCTGGACGACGGGACATTGAGCTTCCTGCCGGTTAGACTCAACAACCAGCCCGTGGTGATGGGTGGCCTCACGGCGGACGAGATGTGGGGAACGGTCGCGCTGAGCGGTGGCTCAGGCTTCCTGCTCGGGATACCCGCCGCTGCTGTCATTGGTAACTGGGCTCTGATCATGGTGGGCGGTTTGGCCGGTGGTGTCCTCGGACTCACCGTCGCGAGCCGGATTTTGCGTCGCATGAAGCGCGGCCGGCCCGAGACCTGGGTGTACCGCCAGCTCCAACTCAACATCGCCCTTCATTTTCCGACATTCAGTGCATCCCGTCTCATCACACGCTCCGGTGCGTGGACCTGTCGTCGCTCGGAGGCTTCATGAGCTATCGCAAGAAAGTCGACGCCCAGCAGGCTCACATCTACAGCCTGCGCCTGGTCATTGGCCTGCTCGTTTGCCTTGGGCTCTACATGGCCTACGGGTGGCAGAGCGCGCCCAAGGATCTGACCATTCATGTGCCGCCCGATCTGCGGTCTGGAAGCACCCGAAAATGGTGGGATATCCCACCCGAATCGGTGTACTCGTTTGGCCTGTACATCTTTCAGCAAATGAATCGCTGGACGCTGGATGGCGAGACGGATTACCAGGACAACATCGCCAGACTCGCCAGCTATCTCACGCCCAGCTGCAGGAGCTACCTGGAGAAAGACCTCGAGCTGCGGCGCAACAGCGGCGAGCTTCGCAGGCGGGAGCGTGCTGTGTCGGAGATCCCCGGGCGAGGGATCGGCGACGCATCTGAATCGCGCATCGAGCAACACAGCATCAACGACTGGACCGTTCGCCTCGACATGGTGGCGGATGAGTACTTCGGTGGTGAGCGTGTGAAACGAGCCTTTGCGAGGTATCCGCTCCACGTCATCCGATCTGAAGCGGACCCTGAGAAGAACCCTTTCGGCCTCACCTGGAACTGCTACAGCAGCAATCCTCAGCGCATTGAGGCCCCCGCTCCACCGGTGACTGGAGACAAGCATTTATGAGGTCTTTTATCTACGGGCTGGTCGTGGCTGCCTGCCTAACCGGATACGCCAACGCGGTCGAAATACAGCAGTGGGAGCGTGTTCCCATCGCACTGCCGCTCACTGTCGGGCAAGAGCGAATCGTATTCGTTGACCAAAACGTACGTGTAGGCCTTCCCCGCGCACTGAAGGGAAAGCTGCGAATCCAGAGCACAGGCGGGGCCATTTACCTGTTAGCGAATGAGCAGATCCCGCCTACCCGAGCGCAGCTGCAGAACGTCGCCTCAGGCGAGATCATGTTGGTGGATATAGCGGCAACCGTCAGCCCACCAGATCAGGCTGCGCTTGAGCCGATGAAGATTGTCGCTAGCCAACAGCCAGGCAGTCATTCCGGACGCAGCCACGTCGCTAAGAACACAGGCGCAAATCCCAGGGACGACAAACCAGAGGAACAGACACCAAGCACCGACACCGCGGCGCCGAAGACTGATACCCCAATTCCCGTGGTGATCACTCGCTACGCGGCCCAGATGCTTTATGCACCGCTTCGAACGGTGGAGCCAGTGCCAGGCGTGTCTCAAGTCAACCTCAACCGCCGCCTGGACCTGACCACCTTGCTCCCTACCCACCCCATCAATGCCTCCGCACTGGGCGCATGGCGTATGGCGGGTTACTGGGTAACCGCGGTGAAGCTGCAGAACACAAGTGAGCAACATCTCACGCTCGACCCCAGGGAGCTGATGGGTGACTTCACCGCAGCCACCTTCCAGCATCCCTATTTGGATGCAAAGGGACACGCCACCGATACGACGATCGTCTATCTGGTAACGCGAGGGCACGGACTGGCGGAGTCGCTGGTCCCGGCGAATATCGCTCGGATCGATCCGAAAGGAGGCAGCCGTGAAGAATAATCCGCTGTTGAAGTTTCTGGTCATCCCCTTCGTTCTCTTGGCGCTCGTGCTTATCGTCAGGTCGCTTGGGTCACCCTCGGCCGGGGGCCCTCAAAAGGATGGCGCGCCATCGCTCACTGAAGATCAAGCGAAGAAGCTGGGCGTCGACGGGGATACGGCGAGCGACACCCTGCGCACGATGGTTGCCGAGAGCAAAGAGCTCAAACAACAGATCCGTAACGCGCTCAAGGGGAATGAGGACCTGAAGGAACAGAACCAAGGCCTGCAGAAACGCTTGAACGAGATAGACCACACCATTGATAACCGACTGCAGGGCGTGCAGAACACGTTGCAGCAGGAAGCCAGGCAACAAGGCCAGGGGCTCGCCGACGCTCTCAAGCAACAGTACGAATCGTTGGCTGACAAGAAGAATGTCGGAAGCGCAGCGGCATCGGATCTTCCCATCGGCTTCGGCGTGCTGCCCGGCGACGGGCAAGGCTTCCAAGGAGCACCAGATCTGGAGCTGGTATGGATCGATCCTGAGGACGCGACACCGGTCGACGCCAACGGCAGGCCTGTGCGCAATGGATCGAACCAGATCGCCAACGGCTTCAGCTTCCCGACATCATTCGGCGCGACGCTGGACCGCGGGCAGAACGCGCTGAGCACTGGCGCGCAACAAATCGCCGACGGTGCTTCCTCGCAGAACCGCCGCAAGCAGGTGCGAAAGGTCTACACGCTTCCACAGAACTCGACACTCATGGGGTCCGTCGCGATGTCGGCGCTGATTGGCCGAATCCCCATTGATGGAACCGTTAACGATCCCTACCCGTTCAAGGTCCTGATCGGGCCCGATAACCTCACTGCCAACGGTATTGATCTGCCTAACGTCGCTGGAGCAGTCGCCAGTGGTACCGCATCAGGAGACTGGACGTTGTCGTGTGTACGCGGCCAGATCCAAAGCCTCACGTTCGTGTTCAACGACGGCACCGTAAGGACGCTGCCTGCCCCCGCCGAGGAAGTGAACGGCAACCAGAGCTCGGGGCAGAACAGCGGGAGCCAGCAGACCATTCGGGGGGGACTCGGATGGATCAGCGATCCCTACGGCATCCCTTGCATCAGCGGCGAGCGTAAGAGCAACGCATCTCAATACATCGGCTCGCAGGTTTTGATTACTGCCGCGGGCGCCGGCGCTGCGTCACTGATCAAATCAGACGGCAACAGCACCTCAATTGTTGCGACCCCGGGTGGCGCAGTGAGCACCACTGGAATTTCGGGCGGTGAGGCGATGGGCAAGATCATTGGCCAAGGCGTCAACGACATTTCGAGCTGGGTGAACAAGCTTTACGGGCAGGCTTTCGCCGCTGTTTACGTGCAACCCGGGGCGAAGGTGGCCATCCACCTGGACCAACAGCTCGCCATCGATTACGAGCTCAAAGGCCGCAAGGTCGACTACACCTCTGGAGTTGACGATGTCTCGACCAATCTCGATTGATATGAAGCTGAAGGTCTGCGTCAGCCTGTTTTTCGCCGCGCTCACCTCGGGCTGTTCAACGAGCAAGGATGAGCTGCTGCCCCATGGCAATGACACCATGCTGAATGTCTGGGATCAGGGCACAACGGGCAGCGGTGGCAATGCGACCAACCGACAACTTCTCGACGCTCGATCGGCGTTGCGCAGACCGCTCGAGCAGGTTCCGCAAGCTTTAGCAGATGCGAATCGCGCCTTCGCCCGGACGTCGCAGAACGAGATCTACAGCCAGTTCAAGCGCCTGCCGAATCCGGATCTGGTGATGTACATCTTTCCCCATCTTGCGGGCTCTGATCCGGCGCCGGTCCCGGGTTACACCACGGTATTTCCGCTCTACCAGCGTGTGCTATACGCGATGCCTGGCGAACGCACGGAGGATTATTGATGCGGCTGTTCGGTAGATCTAAAGCAGGCGCAGATTCGGGGCGACTGCCTCAGGATGGAGAGCCAGACAGTCTCAACGACATGTCAGCATCTGCGCTCACGGGCGAACTCAGCGCTGAGCAGCAGGAGCAATTCAACGCGGCTACAGCGCGGTATTTCGACCGCCTTGCATCGCTCAGGATACCCTCTGCCGATGAAGTCAGGCACCCCAAACAAAAAGCGGCTACCGACTCAGACGTAGCCAGGCTGTACAGCGTCAATCCATCCTTCGTGGATCTGCTGCCATGGGTGGACTATCTCCACGAGGAGCAGGTCATGCTGCTCGAAGATGGCGTATCCCGCGCGGCCTTCTTCGAGCTGACACCTATCGGCACCGAGGGTCGCGATCAGGAATGGCTGCGCAAGGCGCGCGATGCGCTAGAGAACGCGCTGCAGGACTCGTTCGACGAACTGGAGACGTCGCCCTGGGTCGTTCAGATGTATGCGCAGGACGAAACCAACTGGGACGATTACCTCCGCCAATTGGAGGACTACATCCAGCCGCGCGCCAAAGGTACTGCGTTCACCGAGCTTTACTTGAAACTGTTCAAGCAACACCTTGAAGCCATCTCAAAACCCGGCGGCCTCTTCGAGGACACCAAGGTCAGCCAACTCCCTTGGCGCGGTCAACAACGCCGTGTGCGTATCGTCGTTTATCGCCGCGCCAAAAGCGGTAGTGACGTTCGCGGACAAGGCCCTGCTGCCTATTTGAAAATCATCTGCGATCGTCTCGTCGGCGCACTGGCGAACGCCGGCGTTAAAGCCTGGCAAATGGACGGGCAGGCGATTCGTCATTGGCTGGTTCATTGGTTCAACCCATGCCCCGATCACCTTGGGCCGACCGATGCTGATATCCTCCGCTTCTACGAACTGGTGTGCGAGCAGGCACCGACATCCGTACACGGTGAGCTGCCCCTTGCCAGCGGCACAGACTTCTCTCAAAACCTTTGCTATCGCGAGCCATTGTCGGACGTGAAAACAGGCCTGTGGTGCTTCGACGGCATGCCTCATCGCGTGGTCATGCTCGATCGTCTTCGGGAGCCTCCAAAGACCGGGCACCTGACGGGAGAGACGCGCAAAGGCGGCGATGCCCTGAACGCGCTGTTCGACAAAATGCCGGAGGACACCATCCTCTGCATCACGTTGGTCATCACCCCCCAAGACACGCTCGAAGGTCACCTGGAGCAACTGTCCCGCAAAGCCGTCGGTGACACCCAAGCCTCGATCCTCACCCGGGAAGACGTCTCGACCGCGCGCCAACTGCTGGGCCGCAAGCACAAGCTGTATCGCGGCAGTGTCGCGTTCTACCTGCGCGGGCACGATAAAGCGGAGCTTGACGAGCGCAGCCTGCAACTGAGTAACGCCCTGCTCGGCGCCGGCATGACGCCTGTAGAACCGCGCGACGAAGTGGCCCCGCTGAACAGTTACATCCGCTGGTTGCCCGGTAATTTCGACCCCAACCAGCGACGCGCGCTCGACTGGTACACCCAATTGATGTTCGTGCAGCACATTGCGAACCTGGCTCCGGTATGGGGGCGCTCAACCGGTACCGGGCATCCTGGTCTGACGCTGTTCAATCGCGGCGGCGCGCCGCTGACCGTCGACCCGTTGAACAAACTCGACCGACAGATGAATGCGCACCTGTTCGTCTTCGGCCCGACGGGTGCCGGCAAATCCGCCAGCCTGAACAATTTGGTCAATCAGTTGATCGCGGTTTACCGGCCGCGTCTGTTCATCGTCGAGGCCGGCAACAGCTTCGGGCTGACCGGCGACTTCGCGCAACGGCTGGGGTTGAGCGTTAACCGCATCAGGCTGTCCCCGGGTTCCGGCGTAAGCCTGGCCCCTTTCGCCGACGCAGCGCGGCTGGTGAAATCACCTGAGCAGGTAAAGATCCTGGATGCGGAAGACCTGGAGTCATCGGACGCGCATCTGAGCAGCCAGGAAGATGACCAGCGAGACATCCTCGGCGAGCTGGAGATCGTGGCTCGGCTGATGATCACTGGCGGAGAGGAGAAGGAAGATGCGCGTCTGACACGGGCAGACCGCAGCGCCATTCGCCACTGCATCCTGAACGCCGCGAAGAGCTGTGTGGCTGACAACCGAGTCGTGCTGACTCAGGACATCCGCAACTCGCTGCGCGCTGCCGGCATGCAAAAAGGCATGCCCGAGCCACGACGCAACCGGATGCTTGAGATGGCCGAAGCCATGGACATGTTCTGCATGGGCGCGGACGGAGAGATGTTCAACCGCGAAGGTACGCCGTGGCCTGAGTCAGATCTGACCATCGTCGACCTGGCCACCTACTCTCGCGAGGGCTACAACGCGCAGTTGTCGATCGCCTACATCTCGCTGCTGAACACGGTAAATAACATCGCCGAGCGCGATCAGTTCAAAGGGCGGCCGATCGTCAAGCTGACGGACGAAGGCCACATCATCACCAAGAACCCACTGCTCTCCCCCTATGCGGTGAAGATCACCAAAATGTGGCGCAAGCTCGGCGCCTGGTTCTGGCTCGCCACCCAAAACGTCGACGACCTGCCACCGGCAGCGGCGCCGATGTTGAACATGATTGAGTGGTGGATTTGCCTGAACATGCCCCCGGACGAGGTAGAAAAAATCTCAAGATTCCGAGAACTCACCCCCTCGCAAAAAGCGCTGATGCTTTCCGCGCGTAAGGAAAGCGGCAAGTACACCGAGGGCGTCATTCTGTCGAAAAGCATGGAAGTGCTGTTCCGCGCAGTCCCGCCGAGCCTCTACCTCGCGCTGGCCATGACCGAGCCGGAAGAGAAAAAGCAGCGCTACGACATCGTGCAGGCAACCGGCGTCGACGAGCTTGGGGCCGCCATTCAGGTCGCGGCTGACCTCGATCGGCTGCGCGGGATCGAGCCGCACATCATAACATTTCCTGACCAAACCAAGGCCTCGGAGCGCCCTGCATGAGAACACTTGATAGCCTGACCCAGAGCTTGATTGAAAGCCTGACCCAGTTGCTTCAACAGCCTGAAGAGGATGCGTTGGAGTCCTTGAGGGTTTGTGCTCCGGTCTTGATTGAGCAACTGCAGCAGGTGCTTGCGAGGGCTGTGGATCGGCGGGACGTGGAAGCGCGTATAAGGACAGTGCTTGAGGATTGGTTGCGGCTGCATCCGCAGCCTGAGGCAGTGGAAAACGATCTGATTGAAGCGCTGCGGACTAATGCGCTTATCGATTCGATGGAGGGAGTGATGCGTAGCCCGATCTGTACGCGCAGCGCCTCCATTCCTGGAGCTGTTGAACAACCTGAACCATCTCACGATCGGTAATACGACAACGGCCGTAAGCGACTTGAGTGGCTGCCGTTTCGCCGCTCCCTAGTCGTGGTCGTCCAGCTCGCCGGATAAGTTGAGCGCCGAGGGATGGGACTGGTTAAGCTTGCTCATGCAGCTTTCCGTTGTTCGTGGAGCTGGCGGTAGGCAGGGTGACTTGTCGCCCTAAGAGGCAGCAACCACCAAGCCCTTTGGCGCGGTAGGGGCATTTCCTAGGTGTGAATTGCCAACGGAATGAGTCCGAGTTAGCAATCGATTCTGCGTCTACGGCAGGTATGAGGGCAGGGTGTTGCGCCTTCCATGAAATTGCTATCAGACGTTGACGGCGGCTCTTGGGGCAGCATTTTAGAAGTAGATCCGAGCAGTGTCTGGATGACATGCTCGGCATCGGCCTGTTCAGCACTTGAATAGCCGTCTAACAGGGTACGGACCCGGCCCTCGTACATCCTTCGAGCAAGGCAGGGAGCAATATCTGAGAGTAGTGGACCTTTAGTGTCCAAAAGGATGAATGATTCGAAGGTAACAAGGTGCCCTGAACCGGAAGCATCAACCTGCTTCTTAGGTTGTCGGCCGACCCAAGTAACACGGCCTGCTATTCCATGACTCTGTGGTTCATTACCTATTCCCCCAATACCAATCACGGCGTCAAACTCCCAGCTCCGTACATTTCCCATGCAACCATTGACACCGAATCTACCTGCTCTGTCGGGGTCACCTACATGAGTTCTTTTGTACGTAAGGATTCGCATGAATAACTCTCCTCGGTTTTGTGCCTGCCACTTTTTTCTACCTGTTTTGGCTCTCCGGCGGCTGAGCAGCGTGCGTGGTCTTTCGCCAATCCTCTCGGATGCGGCCAAGCGCTGCCTGTGCGTCTGGATCACCTACTTCAGCCATGCACTCCAAGCAATCCCCCCCGCAATCCGCAAGCTCAGGAACAAGCCCTAGCGGACGCTTGCAGATGGAACACGTCTTAATATTCAATTTCATTGATCTCAACTGACTACCGACTAGTCTTGCCCGAGCGCGCATCTAGGTAAAGCCTATTTGCTATGGTCATGCCGCCGCAGTACACGAAATAGATACCTGGACCTTTGGCTGGTGAGGACATCCAGCCGCCGGCGTCTTCAAAATCGCCTGCAGTGCAGCTGCCACTGTATATGAGCTCTCGCGCTGCTTTGGCAAACTCGCTGCGGTATAGACGATAGTCGTCTGAGCCTTTAATCAACATATCGTCACCTTCAGCCCCTTCACCAGGATCAGCAGGGCGCGTCTTTGTGAGCAACTTTACAGGCACCCACTCTGCGAACGTCCCGTTCTTGATGCCGTTGCTGGCAACGCAAGCAGCGTTACCGCTTTTCACGTATTCACTGATACCGCCCGAGCAGGAGGCTGAGTACGGCTCAGTCACGCGGACCCACGCGTTTTTCGTCTCGAACACCTCGACTCCTTCGCGGAACATTAGCTGGCCAGCAACCCCGCATTTAACGGAAGGACAGGTATGACGGTCTACTCGATCGGCAGACACCCACAGATTTTGATCTGCGACAGCGACGTTGGCAGTTATAAAAAAAGCTAAAGACGTGAGGAATGAGAAAGATTTCATACAGCGGGGTACTCTGGCTTGGGTGTGCATATCTCATTCCTTTGCATTGGCGGCCTCAAAAAGTGTGTCCTTCTATGCGCACTGCCCAACGTTCGAAGGCTGCGCTTGAGTGGCGCTGTTTTTCCTACCGACATGGATACTTTTCGGAGAGCGCTGCAAGCGAAACAACGAGACGCGGATCACCTGCCACAGCGGGTCGTCTTTTGATGTAGTCAAGCACCACCCTCGCAAGGCCAGCGGGACTAACTTGGCCCTGCGTACACACCTGAGCATTTGCTGGCACAACACGATTCAGAATTGGAGCTGTCTCTGCAAGCGCGCCGAGGTAGCCAATACATGCTCCCGCTTCGGCAGCAGCACCGATACCACTCGGCTTGACTGATGAATCCTGCGGCACTGAACCGCAGTTTTTCACCAACCATTGCGCGTCAAGCACTCCGGGAGCCAGTTCAGCAGCGGACGCCGCGCAAGGTAGAAACGTTGCGAACGTCATTAGGCAAGCGGCCTTGAAATCCATATTCATGTTGATTTTTCCTACTTTTTACGATCTGAGCGTGCCGCACTCCAGAGTTCTATTTGTTCCGCGCACGCTTGAAACTCACCCACCAAGTACTTCTTATCGTCTGGCAGTACTACGATGCTGCCTTTTTTGAACTGCTGCATCTGATGGGTAATGCTCATTTGCTGAGCGTTAGCCTGACTGATCTTTGCTTTGCTGATCAGATCGAGCAGCTCAGCCGGCACAGATGCTGGAGTTGCGTAAAGCTCACCGCGGTAGGGTGTGCCCGTAAGGGCTTCAAATTCCTCAAGTGCTTCAAGATAGATACTATTCATAGAGCCTGCACCGTTTTTGAGGACGCGAAAGCCGCATCCTTACACTGTCAAAGCCCGCGATTCGGCAGGCTTGTGGGCACTGGGACTTTTCCTATCACTGGCCTATAACTCAACTCACGGCGAGTTTGCCTAATGCCCTCACGGCACTCCTACCAGGCGTCGGCAAATTTTGACCAGCCGGACGCTACCCTATAAATAGGCTGTATCGTTGTTCTCGATGAGTGATGACATCATCCTCATAAACTGAAATAAACATGTAATGCAAGCCAAGATAGGCAGAGCACTCCCAGTGACTCGCGAAATATTCCCCATTGTCTCGTCTCCTCGCCGTGATCACAGTGTCATGATTCCCTTTGTCTACAGCGGCTTCGGCTTGCTTTCCATTATTCTCTACACGAAATTTAACCTGAACTTTTTCAGCCTGAGTAACAGTAGAAAAGAGGGCTTTGAACTCAATACCTTGTCGCAACGGAACTGATCTAGAACATTTAAAGTAATGATCCTCTGATTGTATTCCTTTCTCTCGTTTTATAGTGCTTGTTATTCGGATTGGTTCGTCCGCATCTTCTGGGTAAGGAAGGAGGGCACTGTATCTGTCCTGAGAAAGAACATACTGTCGATAGTTCATTGGACGTCCATCTACGTCCTTATAGTTCGGCGAAACAAACGGCAAATTGGTTTTTTCCCCACCACTTATAGCGCGTTTTACTTCAATGATCTCATCATGCAAATCCAACAACTCGACTATAGACTGCCCCAGCATTACTCGATTACGAGGAGCACTTTGCTGAAGCTTTGCCGCTACATCGACATGAAATGATGTGGCAGTGACCTCAGAGACACCTGCATAACCGTACATACCCCAAAGCACTTGTTCATGTGAGCCATAATCAATGCCTACTCTTATACCAACGTCCTCAGCCAAGCCGCGCTCACGCAGTTTTGGAACGACCTCTTCACGAATATATTGGACAAGTACGGCTCCGCAATTTATTGCATCGATCGCGCTGTTGTTCGCGTTTCCATTCCCCCTAAAGAAGGCCAACACGGCGTCACCCATGATCCGGTGAACGTGCCCATCAAATGCCATCACACATTCAATGGCGCACTTTATGATCTGATTCTTGAAGTAAAAAACCATTTCTGGCGAATAATATACACCCAACCGGGTCGAGCCTTGAATGTCCACGAATAGGGACGTCACGAACCCATTTTCCCATGCTCGCGACTCGACCAGGTGATCAAAATCTGGATGACCACCTATGACCGCATCGCTGATTCCTGGCTTGCCATACAACTGACGAATGTTATTTTGAACATTGTAGTCATGCACTTGCTCCACCGACTCAAACGAAGCTGATTCTGCCGCCATTCTCGTCTGTAGCTTAGAGTCAGAGGCACGTACAGACTTGGTGATTGATGTATCCATCTCAAATGAGCCAAACAACTTATTCATCCGTGACATAAATAATACCCCGTTGCCTCAAGGATCTGCACAAAACCAAAGCCAAGCAAAAATACCAAATTCCATACAGTTAACCTTGCCGCCTTTGCAATAACCTTAAACTTTAAATCTGTTATCACAGCAACCTCATGGACTTGCACTATCAAATCGCGCTCTAGCTCGTCGATCGTTTTCTGCTGAACCGTATTAACAAACTCTGCGGCAATAAAATTTCTTGAAACAGAACCAAAGAAAAATATGGATGGTGACCGCGAAGGCTTTGTACCAGTGCTAGCGCTCGCAAGATTCGGCCATATGCTTTTTATGACGTAGTAGATACTTAATAGTGAGAGCATTGCTATCACCGCCAAAATCGCAATCAACAGAATCTGGTAATAACTCCCATTTTTAATAAAGGCATCTGCCTTCAATACAACACCGCCGAAGATTGCAGCATTCAAAGTTGTTAACAGTCCACTCTTGAAATTCACTGTCCCAATGTATGTATCAAATCGTTTTAAGCTGTCCCACATACTCGATAAGCGAAGCTTTTGCTCATCGCTGACCGTCCCTTGCTTCTCCGCCGCCAACTCAGTTTCTTTCATTTTGGGGGTCTCAAATAATTCAAGGTGATATCATCCTGCATCACATATTGCAAAAAGCGGCCTGGGAGCACAAATCCAGTTTGGAAAGACTGGAGTCGACGCTGGAAGCTACATCGCTCACTTTAACAGCCACGCGTGTCACTCATGCCAAGGAAGAGTTTTGGAGGGGCCATAAATATGCCCATCGTCTATCCAAAACCTACCGTTGGACTGTGGGCCGTATATATAGCCATCTGCAATCCAAAATTTGCCACTATTTTTAGGACCGTGTATATAGCCACCATCAACCCAATACTTCCCCGACTCAACCGGGCCGTACACATATCCACCATCAATCCAATGCCCTGTATACACGTTGCTGACCCCCTCCGCCTGCTTTTCGCGGCCCCAAAAAATAGCGCCCCTCTACTGACATAACCCCGCGTTTACGGCGAGGCTCGGGGGGCGCTTGGATGACCTGCCGGGATTTCCCTGTTCAATCGCTACCGAGGCCGAATGCGGCCCAGACCAAGATCCTGTGCACACATGGATCCAACAAACACTACTGATGTCTCTATGCCAGCGCAACCTCGAATGCATGTCTAATTATCCCTTGGTGACTGTCAAGTAAGCCCTACTGTGATCTAGACATGAATGACCGAGTATGGTCTGCACCGTCTCAACATCGCCTGTTGCCGCAAGTGTCTTGGCCGCTAATGAGCGCCTACCGCTGTGCGACGACCCTTGCTTGATACCCGCCTGCCGGTAGAGCCTGCTTATGGTCTGTTGGAGTGAATCACAGGCCCGGTAAACTCTCGCCCTCCGTACAGCTCACGATGCTTGAACGCCAGTTCAAAGGCTTGACCCTTGTGTGTAGTAACCAGCTTTGAACCTGGGCGCAGGCCTCGGTATTCGTCAGTACCGGAAAGGCCCCTGCGGCGCAGCAAGCGAACAACGATCCAGCCTTCCAAGGCATCAAGGCATCGTGGATGGGTCAGATACACATTGCGAGGTCGGGAGCCCTGGTTGATTTCCGTCGGCGGATGGATGCAGTCATGGGGCTCTATGTCAGGATTGGTGATGAATCGAGAATGGTCCTGAGAGAGTTGGCAAAAGCCTCCTGAATAGCTTACAGGCCCGCGTGCCAGGGTGTTCACGAAAATACCGCCGCAACCAAAATCCTATTTCAAGCTGAATTTCAAACCCCATTCAGTTCTGCTGTACCCGAATTCAAAAAGGTACAGCTTCATGTTCCACCCCTCTCTCTGTCGTGACTTGATACAACAGCGGCTATTGGCAATCGCGCTGCTGAGCGCCTGCGCGTCTGCTCAAGGCGAAACATGGGTTGTCACCGATCACGCGCACCCGGTTACCAATACCGCACAACACCGAGTCATCGTTCTCGACGAGCAGCAACGGCTCGAAGCGTATCTCACAAGCAGACTGCCGTCCGACCCGACAAAAGCTGCGTCAACCATCCAGGTCTACCTAGCAAGTCCGGAAGGAATCCGCCTCCAGCATGAGCTGACCCAAGCGCAGCAGGGAATCACTGACGCTTGGAGTATCGGTGTCGAGAAAATACCCGCCGTAGTCGTCGATCGTCGCTATGTCGTCTACGGCGAACCCGATGTGGCCAAAGCGATTGCCTTGGTCGACAGAGCCCGGAGCGCGCCGCAATGAGGCGCGTACCCCGCTACCTCCATCCGCTCAGTTGGCTCATGACCATGGGCCTCTCATTTTCAGCATCCGGCGCCATCACGACCGCTGCGATCATCACGTCTACCCTATCCCCTCAATGCATGGAATATAAGGTCGTTGGCATCTGCTTTTGGCTGTATTGCACCCCATATGGATGCAAGGTCAAAACATCGACCAAGGTCCGCCATTACGTCCCAGACGCGGTAGTGACCGCTTACGCCAACACGGGCTTGAGCCCGTGGACAGAAATGTCAGCCCTCGGCGCGCCAAACTCAGCAGCCCAGGCCGGCAACAACGGGACCACCAACCACACCGGTGAAGAGAACGTTCTCAAGTTCAAAGAGGCAGATGTCATCGGCCACCCCGGCGGAGCGACGTTCACAAAGTTTGCCAGCGCATCAGGATACGTCTGTAAGGGCGCCACGCTGCCCTTCATCCCCTACTTTCTCAGCACCCTCGACGCCATCGCGTGGCGGAAAGGCGTTCCTGAATCAGCATTTCCCTAAGCCCTGACTCCGGGCGTGCGTGAAGTCGGGAGCTACCTGACCGCTGATCAGTGGGGCGCCGTCTACCCACGCAGCGGGTTCCTCCATCAGCCGGACGACTACAAAACCGCCGCAGTCATAGCGCAGCGCGCCGGCGACATCACCACACGCCGGGGCCAGATCCACGTTTACCTGCCAATGGCCGCTAGACCTCACGACGGTTACTGGCCCGCCGGCGCCCTTAAAGAAGGTGATTCCGCCTCGGGCAAATGGCAGGAGCTCGCGCCGACGCTCAGCCCTTCTTGCGCAGTATTCCCCAACAGCGGTCCGCGAATCGAGGCTGAAGACGGCGCTTACGCCTGGGCGCTCTGGCGGCCGTATTCGTGCTGCGAACGTCGCGGCCAAACCTTCCTGGGCAGCACCGGCGGCCAATGAAGTTCAGTAACTGGAGCAACTCATGAAACTCAATTCCCTGGCTCTCTGTTTGTTCTGCAGCCTCGCCAGCGCATCAGTAATGTCCGCCGACCCTATAAACGCTTCCTCTTCCGGCAGCGTCATTGGTGACGACGTGCTCTATAGCATCGGCGGCGGCAACGCCGTGACCATGGGCAGTGCCGGCAATATGGACAGCATTTCAGTGGGCGGAGGCTGGAGTAGTAACCTGGTCTGCGGAAACATGAACCTGAGCACCACGCTGGAAAACCAGTTGAACGGAGCAACCTCCGGGTTTCAGAACATCATGACATCTGTGGTTTCGAACGCCACCGGCGCAGTTGCATCGCTGCCCGCCCTGATACTCCAACGATCAAACCCTGCGCTGTACAACCTGATCACCAACGGGATCTTGCAAGCCAGGCTCGATTTTGATCGTTCGAAGGGCACCTGTCGGGCCATCGCGAACAAGATGGCAGACGTTGCGGGAAACCAGATGGGCTGGGGCAAGCTCGCCGAGGGGCAGGCAATGAGTGAGACCCTGGCGACCAATTCAGATGCCATCTCAGCGATCGAGCAGGTCGAGAAGAAAGGCGGAAATGATGGGGTGACCTGGATCGGAGGCGAGCGAGCCGGTGGCTCGGGGCAAAAGCCTATCCGCATCGTGAGCGACGTAGCGAAGGCAGGCTACAACATGCTGAACAAGCGATCAGTGAATGACAGCTCCTCGATTAGCCGTGATAGCTGCAATAACGGCCTGATCTGCAATGTATGGTCATCGCCGGGGGAAGCAACAACCTTCGCCAATCGTGTGCTCGGGGAACAACAACAACAAACCTGTGACATCTGCTCAAAAACCGTGACCGCCACCGGCGTAGGCCTCACTCCGCTGATTCAGGAAACCTACGACACCAAGCTGGAAGTGCTGCAAGGTCTTCTGACAGGCAGTAAGCCCTTAACCGTTGAGAACCTCCAGGCCGCGAGCAGCAATTCCCTGCCTGTCACGCGGGGCGTGGTGAGCGCGCTGAAAGACGAGCGTGATCAGGATGTGTTGGCCCGCCGCCTCGCGTCAGAGGTCGCGCTTTCCGACGTTCTGGAGAAAGCGCTAGCGCTTCAGCGCACGATGATGGCCGGCAGCAAAGAGCCCAACGTTGCCTCCAACGACCTGGCAGTCCAGGCAGTAAGTCAACAGAGCTCAGCGCTGCAGCAAGAGATCGGCAACCTGAAAATGGAACTCGATATGCGCCAGCAGCTCGCGCAGAACTCGCCGATGAAGATCATCGAGCGGAGCAGAGACCGAGCCGAAAGCTCGCGCGCGGTGATGCAAGGCGATCCGGAAATGGATCGCTTGAACAAGCTGCAGTCGCCTAGCAAACAGCGCAACTGAGGAATCCGTCATGCCCGATTCCCAGATGCATCGCATCAGTTCCCAGCTTTCTTCAGCCTTGAGTCTCCTTGGAAAAGGAGTGAAGACGATAGCCTGCCTGGTGCTGCTTGGCGTGCTGGCCATCGCGCTGAGCGCGGTCATGTTCCGGCTCGTCGGCGGAGTGCAGGGCTGGCAGGCCTGGAGAACCGACCATTACTGGCACCTGCTGGCCTGGCGAATGACGCTGTACGTCGGCCTGGCCGCCGGCTGGGTAACGCTGAAAGCCAAGTTTCACAAACAAGAGGCGGAACAGCGCGATAAGCGACTGCACAGAGTGGAAATCATGGCCGCGCTGTTGGTGCTGTTGATCGAGCTGAGCAAGGTCGCAGTCGAGCAAGGAGACTTCCTGTGACGCTCTATACCAATGATTATCTTGAGTACTACCTGACCCTAGTGGGATGGATCATCAATAACGGCATCTGGGAAATGATCCAGGACTCAGGGCTCTTCGCGGTTCCCTTCTGCGTGATCATCGTGAGGGAATGGCTCAAAGCCCGGGGCGAAGGCGCTGATGAGGGCAATAAGGGAGTGCTGTCCCTGGCTCGGATCGAAACCGGTATCTACGTGGGCTATGTGGTGGTCGCGCTGTGTGGCGTGCCGGCGGTGACGGTCAGCTTCGACACGCTCCAGTTTGATCAGGCCCGCGCACAGCAGTGTCAGTACAACCTGCCTTCCCCTGCCGACACGGGCTGGAATACTTCCTTCACAAGCCTCGCAGGGCAAAGTGCACGCTTGCCAGTGTGGTGGGCTTTTATGCACTCCCTCTCCAAGGGGCTGACCAATGGAGCAGTGGCCTCTATACCTTGCGGCACGGATCTCAGGCAAATGCGGATGGATGTCGACAACACACGCATCAACAATCCCCTCCTTGCTCAAGAAATTGCCGACTTCACCCACGATTGCTACGGCCCGTCCCGCGCTCGGCTATTCATGCGTCAACCTGAGCTAGGGTCGGCAGCAAACAATAGTGAGACCCTCAAGGACTTGAGTTGGATTGGCTCAAGCTTCTTTCTGAAAACCTCCGGGTATTACGACACAGACCACTCTAAAACACCGCGCGCCTCCTGGCCGTACAACGCCAACCGGGATGTGGGACTGCCACAGGTTTCAGGTGGCGGCGGATATCCCACCTGCAGGCAGTGGTGGTCGGACGATGGGACAGGGCTCAAAGACAGGATTCAGGCGCAGATTGATCCAGGCCTGATGACGCGATTCCTCGGTTGGGCGAAGTGGCTGTCGTCCGATGAAGTGAATGAAGCGCTGGTTCGGCAGCTCGTCGCGCCGTCCAGCCAAGTACAAGGGGCGGTCTATACAGATTACGGCGGGCAGATTGGCGGCACCGTATGGAACGGCGCAGCGCGCGCTGGCGGCACCCTGGGTGTCGCACTTGGATCGCTTGCTTACTTCCCGGGCATGGACATGGTCCGTCAGGCGTTGCCCATGGTGATGGCGTTTTTGAAGATGGCGATGGTGGTCAGCATGCCGCTGGTCTTGGTGATCGGGGCCTATCAGTTGAAGACAGCGATGACCATGACAGTCGTCTTCTTCTCGCTGATCTTTGTGGATTTCTGGTTCCAGTTGGCACGCTGGATAGACAGCACAATCCTGGATGCCCTGTACGGGTCAGGGTCGCCACATCTCAGCTTTGACCCAGTGATGGGGCTGAATACGGCGACGCAGGACGCGATCCTGAATTTTGTGATGGGTGCGATGTTCATCATCTTGCCTGCGTTCTGGATCGCCGCACTGGGTTGGGCGGGAATCTCAGCCGGTTCAGTGATGAGCGGACTGCAAGTTGGAACCGACGGCGTGCGTAGCGCTGGAGCCAAGGGCGGGGAGCTGGGAACGAAGGGAATAGATGCCAGCTCGGGAGGCAAAAAGTAGAGCGGCAGATCGGCTGCAGGCTAACGGTCCGCGACGGCTCAGCTGTCATCCCCGTCGATACGCTCTCCGTTGAGGTAATAGCCGTAGCCCGACAGCCCGTAGCGGTAGCCACCCTCGTCCTCGCGCATGCATTCACTTACTTGGGCCATAGGAGACAGATCTCCCTTAGCAAGCACGAAGAGGATCAGCCCGAATGAGATTAGGGACAGAACGGCACCCGCGATCCAGCTGAGAAACTGCACGGCCACGGCGGTCAGTAGGACCAATAAAACGGCACGTTTTACCCAGCGCAGCAAGGAGTTCGAGTCGACCAAAAAGAAACGGATTACCCGGCCTATGCTGTAGCCCAGACGGTTCGCCACTCCTGGTTGCCTAGATGTGGCCATAGTAGATATCTCCTTGTCAGCTCCGTCATCCTGTCCGCAGATATAAACCGGAATTCCAGAGCGCGCAACTCAAACGGGCTGATATGCCAACAGCATCTCTCTTGCCTAATTGCCCTGCGCTTGAGCATGTCACCAAAGCTTCATCGAATGTGTCCTCAGGGTAACGGCGTGATGGGCCACACCGAGAGCCCCGAGTGATGGGCGAATTTCTCAACCTCCCAGTGCATGACTTGCAAAATGGCCGGGAGCCAAATGGCTGCAAGCAAACGGAATGGTTATTCAAGGGTAAAAGCCCTATCTGAAAGGGCTCGGAGCGAAAAAGGTGTCCACCCCGCTCTACCCCGTACGTTAAGCGTGAACACCATTAATCCCAATATCTGGGATTCACTTGTAGGAAAAGGCCACAGAGCGCACATGCCTTGTAGGAAATTCCATACATTCGAACAAGACCCGTCCTCTTTCAGATATCTACCCACGCAGTCATCTTCTATTGACTAGGTAGTGCCCTTCGAAATGCGTTGTAAAGCGAGCGCCGTTTTCTCGTTGTACCGAGAGAGTCGATAGTGGAAAAGCCTGCCCCGTGAACTGTCTTTGGAGCTGGCCATGTTTTCTCTCTTCCGTCGAATCAAGGAACCGCCTCGTGTTAAGGAATCGCCGGGCGGCTTTCTGCTTTCTGAACGGGCGAGCGAGCTCTTGGCCACGCCGCGCAGACAAGCACTGCTGGAAAACATCTGGCAGCGGGCCTCCCTGTCTCGGCAGCAGTTCGTGAGCCTATATCGACTGCCGCTCGAACGTTATGCCGACTTGGTCCAGCAGCTCCCTGCCTCCGAAAATCATCATCATGCTCACCTCGGCGGCATGCTGGATCACGGCCTGGAAATCGTTGCCTATGCCTTGAAGATCCGACAGTCCTATCTCCTCCCGATCGGCGCCCCTCCAGAATCCCAATCAGCCCAAGCTGAAGCCTGGACCGCGGCTGCAGCCTACGGAGCGTTGCTGCATGACATTGGGAAGATCGCGGTGGACCTTCACGTCGAATACCAGTGCGGAAAGGCGTGGCACCCATGGCATGGCCCGATCAGAAACCCTTACCGATTCCGCTATACAAAAGGCCGGGACTATCAACTCCACGGGGCGGCAGCGGCACTTCTCTATTCGCAGATTCTGTCGGGGGAGATCCTCGACTGGCTCTGCGGCTTCCCCGAGCCGTGGTCGCAGCTGATCTATGTGCTGGCTGGCCAGTATGAAAAAGCCGGCATTTTGGGTGAGATCGTCATTAAGGCGGATCAGGCGTCCGTCGCACAGGAACTGGGAGGGAATCCGTCTCGTGCACTGGCGGCACCGAAGCAGTCACTGCAGAGGCAACTGGCCGACGGACTACGCCACCTGGTGCGCGACAAATTCAAACTGAACCAGCCTGACGGACCGTCGGATGGCTGGCTCGCCGACGATGCACTGTGGCTCGTCAGCAAGCCGATCGCAGATCAACTGCGAGCATTCCTGCTCGTACAGGGAGTCGATGGCGTGCCGAGTTCAAACGCGCCATTTTTCAACATGCTGCAGGATCAGGGAGTGATTCAGACCAACGCCCAAGACAAAGCGATCTGGAAAATTGCCATTGATAACGGCAACGGCTGGAAGAACAGCTTCACCGTATTGAAGCTCTCGCCGGCTTTGATCTGGACAGATCCCAAGGATCGCCCACCCCCATATTCCGGCTCGGTGACAGTTGAGGCAGGCGACGCCAGCGAGGGCATCGAAGCTGCTGTGCACCCTTCCCAGCAACAGCCGGGTGGAGAGGCACATGCCGCAAACATACCCCGAGCGCCGAGTGTCACGCAGGTTACCTCACCAGCGATCCCCGACCTTGCCGAGGTTGCGTCGCTACTCAGCCTTCTGGAGAGCGTTACCAGTCCTGAGCCACCGCCAGAGACTCCGGCACCCGGATCACTGCCTTCAGATGAGGTGCAGATACGCGAAGCCAGCCCGATCGACCCGCCAAACGCCATCGTTGACGTGCCCACTCCCATGGCAAACGAAGCAGGCGACTTAGGCGCAACCTTCGTGGAATGGCTTCGCGCCGGCTTGGTTTCGCGCCGAATCATCATCAACGACACCAAGGCGCTGGTGCACACCGTGGATGCCACCGCGATGCTCGTTACGCCCGGGATCTTCAAGCGCTTCGTGCAGGAGTTTCCGGCCTTGGAAGCCCAGGCAACCGCCAAAAAGATTCATGCGTGGCAGTTGGTACAGCGCGCCTTCGAAAAACAAAAAATGCACAGAAAGACGGAGAAAGGTTTGAACATTTGGACGTGTAAAGTTGCCGGTCCCAGAAGCACCAGGCAACTTAAAGGATACCTGCTGAAGGACCCTCTCACGGTCTTTGTCGATGTGCCTTTCGACAACCCAAGCCTGAGCATCGAAGCATCATCGGTGACTTCGGTATGAGCACCGCCATGGACCTGACCCACGACTACATCTTCACTCACGACCTGAGAGAATCAACGGCCAAAATCTATCTCGCCGCCACGCGAGCTTTGCTTCGGCACTTTGGAGAAACAAGCCCGGTTGAGTCGATTGATCACAGGTCGGTGCTCGGATGGCGACGCGGGGAACTGGAACGTGGTCTCGCTAAACAGAGCTGGAACACCTACTCGAATCACCTGCGTACCGTGTGGGGATATGCCATCGAGCATGGGACGCTGAATCACACTTCGATCAATCCCTTCAGAAAGACCGCAGTCATCCCTCCGAAAAGGCCGAGTAAAACCATCGCACGGGACGGCATCAAACGTGCGCGCAGTTGGCTCAGGTCGATGGTGGCCGAGGAAAGATGCACGAAAAAAAGATGCAAGGTCACTCCGGCCTGGTTCTGGCTCGGTGTATTCGAGATGTTTTACTACACCGGTATCCGGCTGAACGCCCTGCTGACGCTCCGATACAGAGACGTGGACTGGATCAACAAGATCATCACCGTCCAGGCAGATACGGAGAAGACTCACCGAGAGTTCTCGGTCCCGATAATGCCTGGCCTGGAGCCCCACATCTTGCGTCTGCTCGAGGCCGCCCGAGATAAGGGATTTGAGCCGAATGATCAGCTCTTCAACGTGAACCGGTTTTCGATGCATTACCGATCAGCGGTTATGAACATCGACCAGATCGAGGGCATGTACAAGAAGCTAAGCCAGGAGATCGGCATCCGCATGTCCCCTCACCGCTTCCGACACACACTAGCGACAGACCTGATGAGGCAACCGGAGCGAAACATCCATCTGACGAAGAGTTTGCTGAACCACTCCAATATCGCCACGACGCTGAGCTACATCGAAGTCGATTACGACCACATGCGCACCGTGCTGCATGAACGGAGTCTGGCGCAAGGCGCGATAGCTTTCGAGCGACGCGTCGATGAGCAGATACCAACCTGTGCCCATCCGCCGCTCGCAGCTCCGGCCGCAGCATCTGAACCGCCGCTGCTATTGGTGGCTCCAGACGAGCCAGAACGTGAAGCCACACTCGAGGATGAGCTAGAAACCATCGAATTCATCCACAAGACTTCAGATTCCAAGCACCTGACACACGTCGCCAGACTTGAGTCAGAACGGTTTAGCTTGGAGCAGGCCTTGCTTCCGATGGGAACGGGGCTGAGTCACGAACTCACGTGGGATGGACCAGGGACATGGTGGGAGGATCTTGAGTTGCCGAAGCCGCCGGCAGAGGGCGAGGCATCAGAGCATTCGCTGATGCTGACATTGATGCTCAACAGACTTGGGAAAAGATCATTTGGCTGGTAGCCAGGATGGGCCAACCGAGAAAAAACGGCCGCGCAGATCACTGAAGCCAGCTCATGCAAACCCGCCAGATTACCAATCGGGGTGCATCATTTTTACCAGCTACCCATTACCGTTTTTTTCGACGAAGGGTCGCTGATTCCATTGACTCCGCTGCAGGCGGTCGTCCCTGCCATCGCGCCGATCAATATTGACATCACGTCAACTCGAAACTAAGGTTCGCCCCAGACGGCTGCATGTCTGTACGTTCGGCGAAAGCTAGATCCGACCTCAGGACTCGCGCCCCACTGCCTTTCAGGCAAAAAAAAATCTGGAAATCCGCATTTTCATGGGCCTTCCAGATTTTCGAAATGGTGGGTCGTGTGGGATTCGAACCTACGACCAATTGGT
>NZ_FOHW01000058.1:0-2283 GCF_900111735.1 Pseudomonas graminis
ACGCCATTAATTTTGCAGCATTGACCAGTCCGTAGGAGCCGGCTTGCTGGCGAACCCGGTTGACCTTTCCCTGCTGTAGCGCCTGACACAATGCGTTCGCCAGCAAGCCGGCTCCTACGGTGAGATCGAGGACATCCAGTGGAAGCTGAGATTTAGATGGTGTCACCGAGCTATCAGTCGCTATCCTGTGGCGCTTGATCTGTTCCGCCAAAAGAGTAAATGCAAGTGCGTTGCCCGCTGACCCTTTCGACCGATACAGCGCTCGCTCGCAGAATTGCGAAGCCGTCCCACGTTTCCGCGGCGGCTTGTGCCCGTCATCAGTACCAAGGCGATGTCCCATGCGTCTGGTGATGATCGCCCTGTTCTGCCTGTTGCCGATGTTTGCCAGCGCCGTCGATTTCGATGAGAACACCCGCAGCTTGGCATTGGGGCGCGACACCCAGGTGTTCGAAGACCCCACCGGCGATGCCACCATCCAGCAAGTCTCGTCCCCCGAGGGCGCCGCACGCTTCCGCCCCGTGGCCGGTCAATCGCTCAACGCGGGGTACTCGCGCTCCGCCTTCTGGCTGAAAGTGCGTCTGACTTATCGTCCCGCCAACCCGCTGGCGTCCGCCGACTGGCTGCTGGAAATGGCCTACCCGCCGATGGATCACGTCGATCTCTACCTCGGCGACGGCGATGCGCGGCCGCGTCTGGCCTGGCAGACCGGCGACATGCTGCCCTTCGCCAGCCGGCAGATTAAGCAGAACAACTACGTATTCGATCTCAACCTGAACGCCCACGAGACCAAGACCGTTTACCTGCGCGTCGCCAGCCACGGCTCGGTGCAGGCGCCGCTCAATCTGTGGGCCAGTCACGCCTATATAGAAGAGCAGCCGTCGCGCCTCTACATCCTCGGCATGATTTACGGCGTGCTGGCGGTGATGCTGATCTACAACCTGTTCATCTACCTCAGCGTGCGCGACACCGCGTACCTGTATTACATCCTCTACATCACCTTCTTCGGCCTGTATCAGGTGTCGGTCAACGGCGCGGCGATCGAGTATTTCTGGCCGGACAACCCGTGGTGGGCGAACACCTCGACCACCTTTCTTATTGCCGCTGCGATTCTGTTTGCCAGCCAGTTCACCCGTAAATTCCTGCAGACGCCCAGCCTGGGTCGCTGGCTGGACGTGCCGCTGCTGGTGATGATGGTCTGCGCGGCAGTGATCATGGCGCTCGCATTGAGCATGGATTACGGCGTCGCGCTGCGCCTGGTGACCGGGCTGGTGTTGCTGTTCACGCCGGTTGTGCTGCTGATCGGCCTGGCGGCGTGGTTCAAGGGCCGGCGGGTCGCGCGGTATTTCATTTTCGGCTGGTCAGCGTTCCTGATCGGCGGGGTGATCAACGCGACCATGCTCCTCGGGCATTTGCCCAACAACTTCTGGACCATGTACGCCAGCCAGATCGGTTCAGTGATCGAGGTGGCGCTACTGTCGCTGGCGCTGGCAGACCGCATCAATGCCATGCGCGAGCGCGAGGCGCAGATCATGGCGGAATCGAAGCAGGGCCTTGAGACCCTCAATCAGCAATTGGCCGTGAGCAACCGATTGAAAGACGAGTTTCTGGCCACGCTGACCCATGAACTGCGCACGCCCATGAACGGTGTGATCGGCTCGCTGGAATTGATGCAGATGGACGTGGCCGAGAGCGAGATCGAGCTGTATCGCCAGACCGCCGCCGATTCGGCGCAAAACATGATGGGCATCGTCAACGGCATTCTTACGCTGACCGAACTGCAGGCGGGCCGCATCACCGTGCGCAACGAGCCGTTCAGCCTGCGGCATGTGCTGTTTCAACTGCGCAGTGGCTTCGAACCGCTGGCCCGCAGCAAAGCGTTGGCGCTGGGTGTGGAGCTGGACGAGACACTGCCGGACAGCCTCGAAGGTGATGGCGTGAAGTTGCGCCAGTGCCTGGAGTGCCTGCTGGACAACGCGATCAAGTTCACCAAGACCGGTTCGATCAGAATCCGTGTCAACGGCCAGCGCGCAGACGCCGAGCACGTCCGGCTGGTGATCGACGTCATCGACACTGGCATCGGCTTCAGCCGCCTGGATGAGGAGACGCTGTACGCCAACTTCTTCCAGGTGGACGGCTCGACGACCCGGGAGTACGGCGGGCTGGGCATCGGCCTGGCGATTTGCCGACAGTTGATTGAATTGCAGGGCGGGCGCCTCAGCCATCAGTCCGAACCGGGCAATGGCAGCCAGTTCCGCTTGAGCCTGGATGTGCAGATCGCCACGC
>NZ_FOHW01000058.1:2893-21629 GCF_900111735.1 Pseudomonas graminis
GCCACGCTCCTACAGTTGATCTGCATCCATTCCGAGATCGTGCGCCCACAAGGCAAAACCGCCGTGATTTCGTCTTCTATGGCGCTGTCGCCGGGGCGGGGTGCGTGATTCACTAGGTCAGCTGCACGACCGCCGCGTGCTGCCCGGACCGGAGTCGCCTCATGGACCAGCGCATCAACCTGCATCAGTTCGCCGAGACCCACGAGGTCACCAATCAGCCGCCTTCTCTGGACGGCACCAACCTGTACCGCATCGACCTGCCGCTGCAAGAGTGGTCGCAGCGCTTCGGGGCGGGTTGGGCACTGGACCGAATCGACGCCTATGGCGCGCTGGCCGGTGGCCCGTTGATGGAAGCGGGTTTCCTCGCCAATCAGAACAAACCGGTGTTCGCCAGCCATGATCGCTACGGCCATCGCATCGATCTGGTGGAATTTCATCCCGCGTATCACCAACTGATGCAAACGGCGGTTGAGCACGGCATCCCGTCGCTGCCGTGGACCGATCCCCGGGAAGGCGCCCACGTCGCCCGCGCGGCGATGAGCTATTTGCACACCCAGGCCGAAGCGGGCAGCGGTTGTCCGCTGACTATGACCTTCGCCAGCGTCCCGGCCCTGCGCCTTCAACCGGACCTGGCCGAAACCTGGCTGCCGAAGATCCTCGCCACTCACTACGACCCGCGCAACGTCGGTATCGCCCACAAGTCCGGCGCCACCATCGGCATGGCCATGACCGAGAAACAGGGTGGCACCGACGTGCGCGCCAATACCACGCGGGCTTATCCCGTTGGCCAGCCCGGCCCCGGTCAGGCCTATGAGCTGGTGGGGCACAAATGGTTTTGCTCGGCGCCCATGTGCGACGCCTTCCTCACCTTGGCGCAGACTGACAAGGGCCTGACCTGTTTCCTGCTGCCGCGCCATCGCCCGGACGACACCCGCAACGAGTTCTACATACAGCGGCTGAAGAACAAACTGGGCAACTGGTCCAACGCCTCCAGTGAGGTGGAATTCCGCGGCGCCCTGGCCTGGATGGTGGGTGAGGAGGGGCGCGGCGTGCCGACCATCATCGAAATGGTGGCCATGACCCGCTTCGACTGCATGACCGGATCCAGCGCGCTGATGCGTCAGGCCCTGACCCAGGCCGCGCACCATTGCGCCCACCGCAGCGTCAGTGGCCGCTTGCTCAGCGAGCAGCCGCTCATGCAAAACGTGCTCGCCGACCTGGCGCTGGAAAGCGAAGCGGCCCTCGCATTGACCCTGCGCATGGGGTGTTCGCTGGAGCGCCTGGATCACGGCCACGAAGCCCGTTTCGCACGGCTGGTGACGGCGGTGGGCAAATACTGGATCTGCAAACGCGCGCCCGCGATGATCAACGAAGCGGCGGAATGCATGGGCGGTGCGGGGTATGTGGAGGACACGATTCTGCCGCGCCTGTACCGTGAGGCGCCGGTCAATTCGACGTGGGAAGGTTCCGGCAATGTGCAGTGCCTCGACGTCCTGCGCGCCTTGTCCAAAGAGCCCGGCGTGCTGGATGCGCTGTTTGACGAGCTTGGCGACGGTCATGGCGACAGGCGTCTGGCCGCGCATATTCATGGCTTGAAGGAGGCGTTTCAGGACACCGGCGACATCCAGTACCGCGCACGGCAACTGACCGAAGACATCGCCGTCGCGCTGCAGGCAAAGCTGCTGCTGGAAGCGGGCAATGCCGTGGTCAGCGACGGGTTTATCGCTGGTCGGCTAGAACGGCCGGGCCGCGTTTACGGCGCCTTGCCGCGCGGTGTGGATGTGCAGGCGTTGGTCGCGCGGTCATCGCCGCAAACCGGGTGATCTGTGTGTGCGCTGCCTGCGAACAGGGCGTGTCAGGCATACATTCGGTGAATGCGACATTTTTCGCGGGCAAGCGCGCTCCCACACGGGATATCCGCAGCTGGCCTCTCTGACACAACTCGTGCCTTCGTCATCTGTTGCAGGCAAGATGTGCGCTTGCAAGATCAGAAGGATATGCATCGTGACCGAAGCTTTCATTGTCGTAGAAACTGCCGAACAAGCCGTGGATCGGCTCGCTGAGCTGCACGCACGGGCGACCACTGCCTTGAGCCAGGCGCTCAAGCGTTACCTGAAAGACCGCGTCGAACCGGATGCCGCCGAGCGTCTGACGTTCCGCTACCCCGAGCTGCGCCTCACCTATCACTGCCAGGGCGAAGTGCCGCTGACCACGCGCGCCTACGCCAAGGTTCAGCTGCCCGGCACCTACAGCGTTACCGTCACCCACCCGGCAGCGTTCCGCAAATACCTGCTCGAACAGCTTGTGCCGTTGATGAACGACTTCACCGTGACGGTGGAAGTGGGCGTCAGCGAACAGAACATTCCGTACCCGTACGTGGTCGAGCAGGGCGATGAACTGGCCGGTACCGGCGTCACTGCTGCGACCCTCGCCCGTGTCTTCCCGAGCACCGATTTGTCGGCCGCCACCGATGGCATCGCCGACGGTCTGTACGACTGGGCCAACACCGATCCGCTGCCCCTCGCGTTGTTCGACGCCGCCCGGGTGGATTTCTCGCTGCGCCGTCTGGTGCATTACACCGGCAGCGACTGGCGCCATGTTCAGCCGTGGATCCTGCTGACCAACTACCACCGCTACGTCGACCAGTTCATCGTGCATGGCCTGGAAAAACTGCGCGACGACCCGCGCTTCGTGAAGATGGTCCTGCCAGGCAACGTCGTTGTCGACAAGAGCATGGATTACGGCGAAGCCCAGGCCATCGTTTCCGGCGTGGTCTGGCACCGTTACCAGATGCCGGCCTACCACCTGATCGCCGAAGACGGCCATGGCGTGACACTGGTCAACATCGGCGTCGGCCCGTCCAACGCCAAGAACATCACCGACCACCTGGCGGTCCTGCGTCCGCACTGCTGGCTGATGATTGGTCACTGCGGCGGCCTGCGTCAGTCCCAGACCATCGGCGACTACGTGCTTGCCCACGCCTACATGCGTCGCGACGGTATTCTTGACCGCGTGCTGCCGCCGAACATTCCGATCCCGGCGCTGGCCGAGGTGCAAATGGCGTTGCAGGAGTCTGCGGCCCAAGTCACCGGCGAACGCGGCGACGATCTGAAGAAGCGTCTGCGCACCGGTACGGTCCTGACCTACGATGATCGCAACTGGGAACTGCGCTGGGCCCAGGAACGGCCGCTGATCAACCTGTCCCGCGCCGTGGCGGTGGACATGGAAAGCGGCACCATCGCCGCCCAGGGTTATCGCTTGCGGGTGCCTTACGGGACCTTGCTCTGTGTCTCGGACAAACCGCTGCACAGCGAGATCAAGCTGCCGGGCTCGGCCAACGCGTTTTATGAGCGTGCGGTCACCCAGCACTTGAAGATCGGCATCGCCGCACTGGACCTGATGCGCACGCAGCTCAACTCGCTGCATTCGCGCAAACTGCGCAGCTTCGACGAACCGCCGTTCCGTTAAGGCGCTAGGCGTTCAACGAAAGGGCCACTAAAGTGGCCCTTTCCGTATCTGTCATTTGTTTACCGGTTTCCCATGCCCCGCAACCAACGTCCCGATTCCCGCCGTCCTTCCCCTGATCGCTCCGGCGCGCCCCGGCGTGTCGCCAAGGCACCGCCCGCCGAACCTCGGCTGATTCTGTTCAACAAACCCTTCGACGTGCTGACCCAGTTCAGTGATGGCGAAGGCCGGGCGACGCTCAAGGATTTCATCGAGATCCCCGGCATCTACCCGGCGGGCCGCCTGGACCGCGACAGCGAAGGCTTGCTGCTGCTGACCAACGACGGCCAGTTGCAGGCGCGCATCGCCGACCCCAGGCACAAACTGGCGAAAACCTACTGGGTGCAGGTGGAGGGGGAGCCCACGCAAGAGCAACTGCAGAAGCTGCGTGACGGCGTTGAGCTCAACGATGGCCCGACCCTGCCCGCAGAGGCCCGGCAATTGGACGAACCGGAACTGTGGCCGCGTAACCCGCCGGTGCGATTTCGCAAAAGCGTGCCGACGAGTTGGCTGGAGCTTGTGATCAAAGAAGGACGCAACCGCCAGGTGCGCAGGATGACTGCGGCGGTCGGGCTGCCAACGTTGCGACTGGTGCGTGTGCGGATTGGCGACTGGAGCCTTGAAGGACTGGATCAGGGGCAATGGCGGGAAGTGCCGGCGAAGCTTTGATCAAAGAACTGCGGCAAGACACGCGTCTGAATGCCGCGTGAATTTCCTGTAGGAGCGCGCTTGCCCGCGAATGCGTTCCGTCAGTCAGCCAATGTGTCGCTGACCCACCGCTTTCGTCCGGATGCGGCCCGGACCAAGCGCGCTCCTACAAAAAGCTGTATCTGCATTGGCGCGGTTCAGCCGCGCAAATGCACCAGCGGCAACTCAGTGCTCGCCAGTACCTGGTTGAGCACGAAGCTGGAGCGCACGCTGGTCACGCCATCGATGCGGGTCAGGTGGCCCAGCAGAAATTTCTGATAGTGATCCATGTCCGGGACGACGACCTTCAGTTGGTAATCGGCGTCGATACCGGTAACCAGGCTGCATTCCAGCACCTGCGGCAGGTTACGAATGTGCTGCTCGAAATTCTCGAAGCGGTCGGGTGTGTGGCGATCCATGCCGATCAGAACGTAGGCCGTCAGGCTAAGGCCCAGCTTCTTGCGGTCCAGCAGCGCGACTTGGCCCACGATATAACCGTCGTCCTCCAGCTGTTTGACGCGCCGCGAGCAGGGCGAAGGCGACAGCCCGATGCGTTCGGCCAGCTCCTGATTGGAGATGCGCGCGTCCTTTTGCAGTTCGGCCAAAATACTCAAGTCATATCTGTCGAGCTTGCTCACGATAAGCGCCTTTATTGAATGGATTGCGCAGGATTATTCATCTGAAGTGAATTATTGCGCAAGTGGTGTTTTCATCAGCAATATTCGCAATCCTCTGTCGTCCGTCAAAGCCTATTCTTTTAACCAGAATCACTGCCCGGACACAGCGTCCAGCGCGGCCCGCCGAATCAGGCCAGCCGCGGCCTCCAGCCCGACAGGGTTGATCAGGCCACCGGGCTACGCACTGTCCAGAAGACGATGTGAGGTGAGCCGGCGTCAAAAGCGTCGAGCCAGGACGAGGCATTCCAGAGAGGGCCATTGAGCCCTCTTTTTTTGTGCCTGCCTTTTCAGCCCAGGCCGCAGTGGTGCTTCTACAGTTTCATCCGCCACGCTGATAGAGTGCGGCGAACGGCGCACCCGACCAGCAGTCCTATCAACAGGTATCCGCGCCGCAGTGAGGAAAGCATGAACATGCGCATCTGGCGTTTGGCAGGTGTCAGTCTCTTGGCCTTGAGCATCAGTGCTCAGGTGTGGGCCGACGACAATAATCAACAGCAGCAGCAGCAACAACAGCAGCAGCGCCAACAGCAACAGCGCGGGTTCGAGATGCAGCGTCAGCAGCAGGAGAACCAGCGCGGGTTTAGCGACAACCAGCAGCGTCAGCAGCAGCAAGAACGCCAGCAACAGCAGAATCAGCAACAACAGCAGCGCCAGCAGGAACAAATCCAGCAGCAGCGCCAGATTCAGCAGAACCAGCAAGAGCGCGCCAATCAGCAGCGCCAGCAGCAGGATCGCGAACGCAATCAACAGCGTGACGATCAACGCCAGCAGCAGCAGCAGCAGCAGCAGCAGCAGCAACGCCAGCAACAGCAGGATCAGCAACGACGCCAGCAAGAGCAGCAGCAACAACAGCGTCAGTTGCAAGATCGCCAGGGCGGTCTGCCCATTCAGGGTCGGCCGGATACGGTGGTTCAGACCCAGGAGCCTCGTCAGGGCTTCTACCGCGACCAGCCACGAGACAACCGCTGGCGCGACGGCGACCGTCGTCCCGATCACGGTAACTGGCAGCCGGGTCGTCCCGGTGGTCATGGTGATGGCTGGGGTTCGGGCCCGCGCTATCGGCCGGGTTACGAGATTGATCGCATGCCGGGCGGGTATTCGCGGGTGCCATACCGTGGCGGCGACTACTTCTACTCAGGCGGTTACTGGTATCGCCCGCAAGGCCCGCGTTATGTGGTCGTCGAGCCACCACGTGGCGTTCGCGTCCGCTATCTGCCCGACTACGCGCAGCAGGTCTGGCTCGGCAGCGCCTTGTTCTTTGTTGCCGCCGGCACCTATTACACCTACGAGCAGAACACCCAGGAATACGTAGTTGCCGAGCCTCCGCAGAACGTCGAGCCGGTGTATTCGCCGCAGCAGCCGCAGCCTGTTCAGCAGGCCGCAAATCCCTATGACGTTGTCGCCTATCCGCCGCAAGGCAAGCCTCAACAGGAAATCGAACAGGACCGCTACGACTGCTACCGCTTCGCCGTACAGCAAAGCAACTTCGACCCGGCGGGCGCAGCCTATCAACCGGCACCGGAAGTGCTGGGCGTGTACCGACAGGCGATGGCCAGTTGTTATGCACAGCGGGGGTATAGCGTTCAGCAGTAAGAGCGGGAGTGTGTAGCGCTGAACGCATATTTCCTTAGTGGGGCCAGCCTATGGGGCAGGGCGGGAGACAAAATAATGCTGGCTGACGCGCATCCTGTAGGAGCGCGCTTGCCCGCGAAAGGGTTTGAACTGCAACAACTGTATCGCCTGATTAACCGGTTTCGCGGGCAAGCGCGCTCCTACAATGGCCCGCGTCAGAACGCACATCACCAGTGAAGCCAGTCCGCCAGCACGTGCGCGAGGTTTTTAAGTGGGACCGGCTTCAGCCGGGAAGAGGCCAGTTTGATCGCCATCAGATTTGCGGTGTGACAACCGACGCTTTCCCGGCTAAAGCCGGTCCCACTAAGTGCACGTGGTCAGTCAGTGGGACCGGCTTCAGCCGGGAAGAGGCCGGTTTGATCGCCATCAGATTTGTAGTGTGACGCCTGACGCCTTCCCGGCTAAAACCGTTCCCACTAAGTACTGCCGCGGGGCCAGCCTATGGGGCAGGGCGGGAGACAAAATAATGCTGGCTGACGCGCATCCTGTAGGAGCGCGCTTGCCCGCGAAGGCGTTTGAACTGCGACAACTGTATTGCCTGATTAACCGGTTTCGCGGGCAAGCGCGCTCCTACAATGGCCCGCGTAAGACCGCACATCACCAGTGAAGCCAGTCCGTCAGCACGTGCGCGAGGTTTCCCGGCTAAAGCCGGTCCCACTAGGGGCATGCGGTCAGTCAGTGGGACCGGCTTCAGCCGGGAAGGGGCCGGTTTGAGCACCATCAGCTTCGCGGTGTAACGCCTGACGCTTTCAATTCAAAACTGGTCCATCCTCACGACCCACCACTTCCTGCGGATCGGCGTGCACCAGCACTTCGGCTTTGGGGAATTCGTCCTGAATCGCCGCTTCCACCCGCTCGCACAAGTCGTGCGCCACTGACAGCGTCAGCGTGCCCGGCAACTCCAGGTGCAGCTGCACGAACCAGTGATTACCCGAAATCCGCGTGCGCAGGTCGTGGGCGCCCAATACGCCCGGCACGGCCTGGGCCAGTTCGAGCATTTTTGCGCTGACATCCACAGGCAGTTCAGCGTCCATCAGCACCGACACCGTCTCCCGGGCGATGGAAATGGCGCTCCACAAAATGTAGAACGCGATCGCCAGACCAAAATAAGCGTCCAGTTGGGAGTAGCCGAAGTAGGCCAGCCCCAGCGCCAGCATGATGCTGAAGTTGAGCAGCAGGTCAGAGCGATAGTGCAGGGAGTCCGCGCGTATCGCCGCCGAACCGGTTGCCTTCACCACGCGGTGCTGCAACATCAACAACGCGACCGTCAGGCCAATCGACAACACCATCACCAGCAAACCCAGCCCGGGGGCGCCGAGGGGTTGTGGGTGTTGAATGCGGTCGACCGCCTGAAAGCCGATCAAAAAGGCACTTACCGCGATGAACAGCGCCTGGGCCATGCCCGACAGCGCTTCAGCCTTGCCGTGGCCGTAGCGATGATCATCGTCGGCGGGCCGCAACGCGTAATGCACCGCCAGCAGATTGAGGAATGACGCCGCGCCGTCGAGCATCGAATCCGTCAGGCCGGCCAGCAGGCTGACCGATCCGCTGAGCCACCACGCAACCGCTTTGGCAACGATCAGAATGCTCGCCACGGCAAGCGAGGCGCGGGTTGCCAGACGCAATAAGCGGGCGTGTTCGGGGCTGGTGCTCATGGCGCTTCCTTTAAATCATAAATCTTAAGCGGACGGTACAAGGCCCAGGGAGGCAAGTTGCTGCGTGCTGCCTTTGTGCTGGATCAGACGAGGGTCATCCAGTGGCAGCGTGCGGCCAAGCTCGGTCTGGATGATGGCTTGCAGCTTGGCGTTATCGACTGTGCCGTCAGTGCGCACGGCAGGTTCGAGCTTTTGCGGATCGATCTGAGCGTGAGTGCCGCCTGGCAGATAGATCGCGCCAGTGGCGAAGTCCACGCCGAACGCGATCACGCCGGGAATGATGTAGAACAACAGGCCGATGGCGTCGAGTATCACGATCGCTGGGTCCATTCGACCGCTGCCCTGAATCTGGCCACGGCGCTCGGGGTAAAAAATACTGCCGCACGCGGTGAGCTGTGTCAGCAGCGTGGCAACCAGAACGCCGCCAATCAAACGGGAAGGAATGCGCATGGGGTATCTCCTCATAAGAAGTCGCAACTATACAAGGCAAATGCCTAATCAATAAGAGTATCCGTGTGGGAAGACAGCTCGTTGGGGGGATGAGCAAAACAGGTTGATGCTGGGGCGCTTTGGAGTTGACACGGGGTGGGTGAGGGTACTGGAGCGTCTCTCCATGTCATCCATTCGTGTACGGTCGATGCAACCCGGTCATGGCCCTGGACCCAAGCATGCAGGCTTGGGTCGATCCATTTCACGACCTCCAAAATATCTCGGTGTATATCCATAAGCGGCTGCCAAAGCAGCGGCTCATGATGGAAACATCTGTTTCGCAGGTCGCGCCCCTTATTCAGTCGTGTACGCATCTTGTCTGGCTGACGCATGCTTTTAGGGCACGAATAGAAAACTCTCATCAGAGGTTTGGACAGCTTCTTGGTGGTTGCGCGGTTGAACAAGGATGTCCAAAATCCAAAACTGAGTTCTGCCACGATATTGTCGGGGCTAGCCTTAACCCTGCGCGCACCGAGGGCTCTCTTCGCATCGGCGATCTTGTTGTAGAGTTTTTGAAGGTCTGCGTCGGCAGGGTCATTCCACTCTTCATACCAGTCGAGCCGGTTGTATTCGATAGCCATCTCCTTCTGTATGCCGTTGCGCAGGGATACCTCAAGCACATGAAAAATCGAGACCAGAGATTCGGCAATTTTCATGTTGTGTACATACGCTTCCGCTGCCCGGTCGTGCTTGTTCTGATTCTTCTGAAGGTAACGGGACATCCGGGGAGTGGAGAGCTTTGCCTCCAGCGTGTTCCAAACCATAGCTAAATTAACCTTCCTGGAAACCAAACTGCCGCCAAGAACTATCTTGGGCGAAAAGCCGAAATTTTACACGCCGTGGGATCTCCATTGAAGCTAAGCCGCCGCTGAGGCGGTCTGCAGTGCGTGCGGGTTTCGTTCACTTCACACGGCAATGCCGCTGCCAGATCAAGACACCGGTGATAGCGAGAAATAATCTAAGGCAGGAAAGCCACTGCGTTGAGAACCCATCTTCGGATTTGACGTTGCTCTGTTCTGTGATAAATTTGCGTCGCTGCCCTAGCACCTCCACTCCCGGGCTTTTGAAACGGTGATGAGACTAGGTTAAGTTGTGGCCCCGCTTGCGGGGCTTCCTTGTTTCTGGCGTTTGAGAATCGGCAGCACGCTGTTCTCTGGCGCTCTTCGCAAGCGCATCCCCACACAGGCTGGGGGCCTGCGATGCTCGTGGGTATACTCCCCGGCTGATCTGGGAGCCACCATGAATTCTTTGCCCATCGATGCCGTTCTGCCCGCCCTGCGCCAGGCCCTTGCCGACCGGGACGAGGCCGTGCTCGAGGCGCCGCCGGGCGCGGGCAAGACTACCCGTGTGCCGCTCGCGCTGTTGCAAGAGTCCTGGCTGGCGGGGCAGACGATCCTGATGCTTGAACCCCGGCGCCTGGCTGCTCGTGCTGCTGCTGAAAGACTGGCGAGCGAACTGGGGGAGGGCGTCGGCGAGACGGTGGGTTACCGGATTCGCCTGGACAGCAAGGTCGGCCCCAACACGCGCATCGAAGTGGTCACCGAAGGCATTCTCACCCGGCGCTTGCAGGAAGACCCTTCGCTGGAAGGTGTCGGGCTGCTGATCTTCGACGAATTTCATGAACGGAGCCTCGACGCTGATCTTGCGCTGGCCCTGAGCCTCAACGGTCGCGCGCTGTTTCGTGACGAGCAGCCGCTAAAGATCTTGCTGATGTCGGCGACCCTTGAAGGCGCGCGGCTGTCGAGCTTGCTCAACGATGCGCCGGTCATCAGCAGCGAAGGGCGCATGTTTCCGGTGTCGATGCAGTGGGGGCGGCCGTTTCAGCCGGGGGAGTTCATCGAGCCGCGGGTGGTGCAGACCGTGCTCGACGCGCTGGGCAACGAGTCCGGCAGCGTGCTGGTATTCCTGCCGGGGCAGGCCGAAATTCGTCGGGTCAATCAACAGCTGACCGAGGCCGTCGGCGATCGCAGCGACGTGCTGCTGTGCCCGCTGCATGGCGAGCTCGACCTGAGCGCCCAGCGTGCGGCGATCGAACCACCACCCAAGGGCAAGCGCAAAGTCGTGCTGGCCACCAACATCGCCGAGACCAGCCTGACCATTGATGGCGTGCGGGTGGTCATCGACGCGGGGCTGGCGCGGGTGCCGCGTTTCGATCCCGGCAGCGGCATGACGCGCCTCGATACCCAGCGGATTTCCAGGGCCAGCGCCACGCAGCGCGCGGGCCGGGCCGGGCGGCTTGAGCCGGGCGTGTGTTATCGACTGTGGTCCGAGGCGCAGCACGATCAGCTGGCGGCGTACGGCGCGGCGGAAATTCTTCAGGCCGACCTTGCCGGCCTGGCATTGCAACTGGCGCGGTGGGGCGTCGAACCGACGCAATTGACCTGGCTGGACCTGCCGCCTGCCGCCGCTTATGCCCAGGCGCAGGACCTGCTGGCGCGGCTGGGCGCTCTGACGCGCAAGCCGGGTGAAGACTGGAAACTCACGCCCCACGGCCAGTCGATGGCCGAAGTACCCGCGCACCCACGCATCGCCCATTTGCTGTTGCGCGGTCATGAACTGGGCTTGGGCCCGCTGGCGTGCAACGTCGCAGCGTTACTCGGCGAACGTGACATTCTGCGCGGCGCCGGTGCAGATCTGCACAGCCGACTGACATTGCTGGCGGGTGCAGAACGCGCCGCGAAAGGCGCGCAGGGCGGCGTGCAGCGAGCGCGGCAGTTGTCCCGCCAATATCGGGGTTATCTGAGAGGCGCGGCCCGTAAACCGGTCGCCGACCCTGATCACCCGCGCTGGCTCGGCGCACTATTAGCGCTGGCCTATCCCGATCGCGTTGCGCAACAGCGACGCGCTGGGGGCGCCGAGTATCGACTCGCCAACGGCCGCGCCGCCTTGTTCGCCGAGCCAGACGCGTTGATGAAACAGCCGTGGCTGGTGGTGGCCGATCTGGGCAGCCGCCAAGGCCAGCGCGAAGAGCGCATCTATCTGGCCGCCGAGTTCGATCCCGACCTGTTCAACACAGTGCTGGCTGAACAGGTGACGCAGTTCGATCAACTGGACTGGGATGAGCGCGAGGGCGTGTTCCGCGCCGAACGTCAGCGCAAGGCCGGTGAGCTGATCATCAGCCGCGAGCCGCTCACCGGGCTGGACGACTCGGCGCGGGGCCAGGCGCTCTTGGCGCTGGTGCGACGCAAGGGCCTGGAACTGTTGCCATGGACACCGGAGCTGCGCCAGTGGCAGGCGCGCGTCGGTCTATTGCGTCAGATGGATCTGCAAAAACTCAGTGAAAGCGAGTGGCCGGATGTGAGCAACGATGGGTTGCTGGCGACGCTAGAGCACTGGCTGCTGCCGTATTTGGGCAAGGTCACGCGACTGAGCCACTTCGGCAATCTGGACCTGTCATCCATCCTGCACAACCTGCTGCCGTGGCCCTTGCCCCAGCGGCTCGACGAACTGGCGCCGCACCACCTGACCGTGCCGTCGGGTTCATCGGTGCGTCTGGATTACAGCGAGTCCCCACCCATTCTGGCGGTGCGCCTGCAGGAGCTCTTCGGCCTGGCCGACACGCCGCGGATCGCCAATGGCCGACAGGTCGTCAAACTGCACCTGCTGTCCCCCGCACGGCGCCCGGTGCAAGTCACCCAAGACCTTGCCAACTTCTGGCGCAGCACCTATGCCGAGGTGAAGAAGGACTTGAAGGGGCGGTATCCGAAGCACTATTGGCCGGACGATCCGTTGATTGCCGAACCGACCGCGCGGGTGAAGCCGAGGAAGTGATTCTGCAACTCTGCCCATATCAATGCTTAATGTTTTAACGCGTTAACAACAAAGCTCATGGTTGTTAACGCATCAATGCAAAACCTTTCGAGACTTCGTTATTAACGTTTTGAATGTGGGGTAATAGTTTCAGGCAGAAAAATGGCGTCATGCTTTCGAGTAATGATCATGTTGCCAGTTTGAAAGGCGGTCGGCCGAATTGAGGTTGATAGTTGGCGCCAATAAAAAGAGAACGTTTATTTCGTCTGTCGACTGGCGAAGCGCGATAACTCGTATATAACTAGCGAGAGCTCCAATCTGTTGGGGTTAATAGCAGGCAGCATCCCAGGCCTTGTCCGCAGGGTCCTTCGACCATTCGTTGCTGCAACGGCATACGTACCGCACATCCGTCCCTGATATTGAAGCTGATGCCGCAGCACAGATGTTTTAGGGCCACTCTCGATGATCAACGCCGACAGTTATTTTAAAAAGGATGACTTTCCATGCACGCACGTAAAGCACTTTTGTCCCTGGCGGTCCTGGCTGCACTGTCTGGATCCGCCATGGCAGACTCCAGCACCGTGAATACCACTCAGGACGGCACAAGTAATAGCCTGAACGCCGAGCAGCGAGGCGCGACCCAGTCGACGGTCAACATTAATCAGACGGGCACCCGGAACGGCGCAGGCGCTCTTCAGAGTGCGACCTACAGCACTCTGAACATCAAACAGGATGGTTTCTCCAACTTCACTTCGGCCAAGCAGGCCGGAAACAACAACACGGCAACCGTGACGCAAAAGGGCGGCGGTAGTTCGCTGCCTCAAGTCGCGGAGCTGGACCAGTCCGGCAGCTACAGTACCGCCACCATCGCCCAGGATAACAATAACCGCACAAGCGCCAGCATTACTCAAGGCGGAGGGAGCTATAACACTGCGAGTCTTTACCAGGCAAGTAACAGTACCATCGTCGGGGGCGGTATTAGTCAATCGGGCAGCTATAACGTTGGCAGCCTTACACAGCAAAACAACAACAACACGGTGACCGGCTCTGTTATACAGTCGGGCAACGGCAACACCGGTACTGTTTTGCAGCAGCACAACTCGAATCGGGTGTCTGCCATTCTGCAGCAGAACGGCAACAGCAACACCGGCTCCATTCAGCAAACCAATACTCAAGTGACCTCCGCCAGCATGCTGCAGAACGGTGACTTCAACACCGCCACTCTGTATCAGACCGGCTACGGGATGAAAGGTGATGTCCAACAGCGCGGTAACAACAACTTTTCGTCCAGCACCCAGAGCGGCGTCTTTAACGAAGAAACCCTGCTACAGACCGGCAACAACAACCGCGCTGTGGTCAGCCAGACCGGCGTCGGCGGCGGTTTGTTAGGCGGCACTAACCTGGTAGGTGTCACTCAGACCGGCAACAACATGGTCGCCAACGTCAGCCAGACGGGCGGCGGCGGCAACACCGCCACCATCTACCAACATTAAGATGCCTTACCCCGCCACGGAGCGGCGGGGTTTCTTTGGCGAATTGGAAGCCGTATTGATCCATGCAGCAAAACAGCACATGCGGGAGCGCCGGGGTTAACCAAAAAGGCAAACGCGGGTGATCTGTGCATTTACTCGCCCGCCATGGGCACCTTCAAGCGCGCAATCACCGGCATGTGATCAGAGATCAACAACGTATCCGCCTGCCGCACCCGCGCCTCGACCCGCTTCAGCTTCGGGCTGTAGAACAGAAAATCCTGCGTGCGATCCGGGCCGCTGATGCGGGGGTCGTTGGGGAAGCGGGTATACCACTTGCGACGATCCTCACCGGTCACGTCTTCAGTGCTCGGGACCATCGGGAAGCTTTCCCACAAGCCCTGTAGCTCACTCGCCGCTGAATAGGGTGCGCGCTGTTCGGCGGGTAACCGCTGATATTGGCCCTGTGGCAGCAGATTGAAATCCCCGCCACTTATCCACAGCGTGCCGTTCTGTTCGAAGGTTTGCTGCAACTGACGAACCGCCGCGACTTGGCGCTGTTGCACGTCGCTGTCTGATTCGGCATCGCTCAAGTGCGTATTGGTCACGGCCAGGCGCCCGCCATCTTTTAGCGGCAGGTAGCTGACGAGCAGGGCAGGCTGGGGTTGAAACAGGCGGCTGATGAAGTGGCCGGACGGCGAGGGCAGGTGCAGGCGTTCGGCGCTGTCCATCTGGTAGCGGCTCAGTGTGGCCAGCTTGCGGCCGACGCTGCCGAAGATGTGGCGATCCGGCACGAAGTCGGACTTCCAGTAAAACGCCTCGCTGCTGCACGGGTACAGATCGGCGACGCGCGCCTGAAGCAGGGCGAGTTGATTGCCGTAGTCGGTGTTCTTCGCGCCGTCGTCGACTTCCTGTAGCAAGACGATGTCTGGCTGCTCGTCGCGGATGACCCGCGCCACCTCATCCAGGTTGTAGGCCAGGTCTTCCGGGGTCGGGCGCTCGTCAGGGCCGCTGCCGTCGGGCATGTCGTACCAGAAGACATAACGCTTGCCGGCCAGGTACTGAATGTTCCAGGTCATCACCTTGAGGGTCTGGCCTGGCGCCAACACGGGTGGCTTTGCGTCCTTCGCGTTGCAGGACACCGCCACATTCTCGTGTCGGGCGGGGTGCCAGGTCAGGTCATACAGCAGTATTCCGAACAACCCGGCGCACACCGCGAGGTAGATCAGATACCGCACAGGACGCGCCATCTTCTCAGACCGACCGCGCGGGTGGGTCGATGAGCATGAACAACCGGAACATCACCACGCTGATGAACAGCTGCAGGAAGCTGGAAATACTGTCGACGGCCATCGACAGGATCAGGCTCTGCTGGTCCGGCAGCACGTAATAGCTCAGTGCTTCAAGCAGCGACAGCGGGATATAAACGCACAGCACGCAGGTGAAAATGCGCACCACGTGGCCCTGGGTCATCCTGAAGCTTTCGCGCATCGCCTCCAGCGGCCCCATCCCGCGCAACACCAGCAGGTATTCGGACAGCACCAGTTTGATCATCACCCACACGCCCGGCAGGATGAACAGCGACATGCCGGCCATGATCAGCAGGGTGCTCAGCGCGGTCAGCACCGCGAAGGTAGGCCACATGCGCAACGCAACGGCCCACAGGCTGGATTTGACCGGCTCTTCGCCCCGGGTTTTGGCGTCCATGAAGAGGATGAGTGCGCCGGTGTAGAGCGGGTAGAACAACAGCCCGATCAACAGGGGCGCGACGCCAGTGCTCTGCCCGAAGCCAACGAGCTGTTTGGTCAGGGCCTCCAGCACCACCAGCGGCAGGCACAGCGTAAGAATGCTGCCGAAGTTGCGTCGGAAGAAGTAAAACGAGTCTTGCAGAATGGTCAGCGGATTCATGAACGGATCACAGGGATAAGCAGGCCGACACTGTAACGTAGCGCCGCAGAACCGGCCAACCGGCGGCGACAGTGTGGGCTTCTTAACTTTTTTTACATCCTATTGAATCGCCCTTGAACAGCCCCATTACTGGATATGTCCGAGCAATGGCTCAGAACAGAATTCCTACGGCAATCTAACGAGGTCGCCATGAACAGCGAAGAACAAACCCTGATCGACGGCTTGTTTGGCAAGCTCAAGCAAGCAGAAACCGAATCGGCCCCCCGTGATGCGCAGGCCGAGGCGCTGATCAAGGAGCACCTGACTCGCCAGCCCGCTGCGCCTTATTACATGGCGCAGTCGATTCTGGTGCAGGAAGTCGCGATTAAGCAGCTGGAGGCCCAGAACCGTCAGCGCGACGAGCAGATTCAACAACTGCGGGCTGAACTGGAGCGGTCAAAATCTGCGGCGCCTGCCCCGTCCGGCAGTGGCGGCGGGTTTCTGTCGAGCATCTTTGGCGGCGGCTCCCGCGAGCCACAGGCTCAGCAGCCGGGTTCGTCGTTCTCGCGTCCGTCGAACCCGCAGCCTTCCTCGGGCGGCTGGCGCGAAAGTGGTCCTGCAAGCCCGCCGCCTTATAACGCGCCGCAGCAGAATTATGCTCAGCCACAGCAAAACTATGCCCAACCGCAACAGGCACCGGCGGCGCCAGTCGGCAGTGGCTTCCTCGGAGGCGCACTGAAAACCGCAGCGGGCGTGGCCGGCGGCGTGATGCTGGCGGAAGGCATCAGCAGCCTGTTCCACCACAACAGCCAGCCGCAGGAAGTCGTCGAGATCATCCAGGAGCAGCCGGCCCAGCCTGCTGCCGAACATGACCAGGGTGGCAGCGGCGGTTGGGGTGATGACCAGCAGCGCGTGACGGGTAATGACAGTGTCGGCAACGACAATCCCGGCAATGACGCCTGGGGGAGTGATTCCAATGGTTTTGCCGACACCGATTATGGCAGCGACACCGGTGGCGGCATGTTTGACGACGACGATTCGTTCGTCTGACACCGTAAGTACAAGCCACATCCCTGTAGGAGCGCGCTTGCCCGCGAAGACGTCGGTATACACGATACATCTCTATCGTCTGAACTATTTTTCGCGGGCAAGCGCGCTCCTACACCGTTAGGTGATGAGTCGCGACTGCGGTGTGTCAGGAATACAGACCGCGTCCCGCAATCGCCTTCCAACCCAATCCTTCAATCCCTTCCCCAAACTGGCATACTGAGCGCCGGTCCGGTTTTCGGATCCCTGTCGCTTGTCAGCGCATCGAGGAATTTGGGTGAGAAGAATCGCGGTCTTCGCCGACGTACAGAATCTGTATTACACAGTGCGTCAGGCTCACGGTTGTCACTTCAATTACGCCGCCCTGTGGGCTGACATCAGCCAGAGCGGGCAGATCGTCGAGGCGTATGCGTATGCCATCGACCGTGGCGACAGCAAGCAGCAGCAGTTCCAGCAGATCCTGCGCAACCTCGGTTTCACCGTCAAACTCAAACCCTACATCCAGCGCAGCGACGGCTCGGCCAAAGGCGACTGGGACGTGGGCATCACCATCGACATCATGGACGTCGCGCCGAATGTCGATGAAGTCGTGCTGGCGTCCGGCGATGGCGATTTTGACCTGTTGCTGGAACGCATTATCAGCAAGCATAGCGTCGAAGCGATTGCCTACGGCGTACCGGGGTTGACCGCCAATTCGCTGATCCGCGCGGCCAGCCGTTATGTGCCGATCGAGGGCGGGTTGCTGCTCAAGACTTGATGCAACGCAGGCAAACGAACGCCGCCAATTCGTTGATCCGCGCGGCCGTATATTCCGATTGTGGGCAGGCCGCTGCTCAGAGCGTGACGTAGCGCAGGCTGACAAACGCCGCAAATCTGTAGGAGTCGGCTTGCTGGCGAACCCGGCCCGTTCAGGTAAACATGCGCCAACTGACCCACCGCGTTCGCCACCGTCGTTACCTCCGACAGCTCCTACAGAGGCGCAACACGCAAGCGATGTCCGACGCGATATCAGCCAGGCGCTCCCGAGCAAAACGCAAAAACCAGCTATTTCTGAAGGTCTCTCCCATGCAAGAACGTATCGCCGTCATCGACTTCGAAACCACTGGCATTTCCCCCAGCAGCTACTGCCGCGCCACGGAAATCGCGGTGGTGATCGTGGAGCAGGGCGTTATTGTCGAGCGCTATCAAAGCCTGATGAACGCCGGCGTGCGCATTCCGTCTTTCATTGAGTCCCTGACCGGCATCAGCAACAGCATGCTGCGCACGGCGCCGCCGGCTGACCGCGTCATGAACGAGGTTGCGGAGTTCGTCGGCCTGACGCCGCTGGTGGCGCACAATGCCTCATTCGACCAGAAGTTCTGGGACTTCGAGTTGGCTCGCATCAAGCGCAATCGCGTGCAGAGCTTCGCCTGCTCCATGCTGCTGGCACGTCGCCTTCTGCCCCATGCGCCGAACCATAAACTCGGCACGTTGACCAGTTGGGCCGGCTTGCCCCACACCGGCAAGGCTCACCGGGCCATGGCCGACGCGGAAATGGCCGCCAACCTCACGCTGCACCTGGGCCACCAACTGCGCGACACCCACGGCCTCGCCGGTGTTTCTCACCAGTTGCTGTGTACCCTGCAAAAAGTCCCGGCGAAGAAAATCGCCGATGCCATCAGCAAGCACCGCGGCCTCGCCGCTCAGTAGGACCGGCTTCAGCCGGGAAGAGGCCCGTTTGCGCACTATCACTTTTGCGGCGTGACACTTGACGCCTTCCCGGCTAAAGCCAGTCCTACGGGTGTACGCGGTCGGTTAGTAGGACCGGCTTCAGCCGGGAAGAGGCCAGCGTGTTCGACATCAAATTTGCAGCGCGCCAACCGACGCCTTCCCGGCTAAAGCCAGTCCCACTGGATGAGCGCGTGCTGTCAGTGGGACCGGCTTCAGCCGGGAAGAGGCC
>NZ_FOHW01000023.1 GCF_900111735.1 Pseudomonas graminis
TCGAATGTACCAACCTCTTCGCGGGCAAGCGCGCTCTTGCAGAATGCGCGTCAGCCAGCAGCATCGGTGTTTCCCGCCCTGCCCCCCATGCCGACCAGGCCCCCCGGTCCCACACCTTCAGGCAATCAGTTAGAACTCTTGCCTGCCCCGCGCACTCCCATGCAACAGAAGGTTACTCACTGACTACGCCAATCCGGGTCCGTTGACCCGTTCGGGAGAAACAAATGGAAATCATGACGCCGTCGCTTGAGCTCTTGTTCGAACAAATGGGGCTGGAGTCCGATCAGGCCAGCATCGATTCATTCGTCGCTGCGCATCAGTTGCCGGAAGGCGTGAAGGTGTCCGAAGCCGATTTCTGGACACACAATCAAGCGGCACTGCTCAAGGAAAAGATCCAGCTGGATGACGATTGGGCACCCATCGTTGACGAGCTGAACGTGTTGCTGCACACGCCGACCTGACCCGGCGCGGTGAAAAAAAGGCGGCCCTTCGAGGCCGCCCTTTTTTTGCCTGATGTCCCGTTATCGTGACCCATTGTTGAATGCAACCCGGTCACTGTGGATAACCGGGCTGACCGACATTGAAAAACGTCTGCCGCCCGTTCTGCGCAGGTGCATGCACAAAAAGACCGTCCACCAGCGCGTCGCGACGGGCGTTGTTCCAGTGGGCCGAGCGATGGATATAGCGCTGATGCAACAAACTCAGCTCCGCGTCGCTCAACACCCCGCCCTCTCCTTTCGCGTGGCTGATCAGCTTGGCGGCGATGGGGCGCAATTCCGGTGGCAGGGTGATCTCTGCCGAGTCGCGGATCGGCAAAAACGGCACACCTTCATCAGTTGCCAGCGTGTGCATCACCCGCAGGTAAACGTGGGCCAGGTGGTTGTAGACGCGCCGCTCCAGCGTCACCGTCGCGACCACCGTTTTGACCCCGCGTGAGCTGCTGGCGAACCGTTCGAAGCATTCAACGCCCAGCGAGGCGCTGTCATCCGTAGGGTCGAGCAGACGCTTGGCGTCGAGGGTGGACAGCTCGGCATGGGCCTGCAGCCAGGCTTCTGTGGCGTCGTACGGCGTACTGACGCTGACCAGACTGCGGCGAGGCCGGAACAGCGACACTTTCTCCACCTCCTGGGGTTGATAGCCGCCGCCGATGTCCGAATGGCTGCCGGGCAGGACGATTTCACGGGGCCAGTCGGGTTTGACGCTGTTGAGCACAAAGTTGCGCCGATGCTCATCGCCGGCCACCAGATGCAGCACCTGCTGCGCGCACCCGGGAGGCAGAAACAGATTGACCCGTTTATTGACCCCATCGCGAACGCTGCCCAGATCGGAAATCCCGCCCACGGCAGCCACCGTGTCGAACAGCCCGATAACCTTCAACCGCACGCTGCCGCTGGCCCATGAGAAGCTGTCCGAGAGCGGCAGTTTGCGGGGGTCGAGCACCGGATCCAGCGCGCCCCGGGATTTTTTCAGCACTTCGTTGGCCAGATGCCGGGCCGAAGCCGCACCCCGACTGAAGCCAAACACGTCCAGCTCCAGCGCACCGATGACACAACCCGGGTTATCGCTTTCAAACATTTGAAGTTCGTCGGCAAGTTTTTTGATGCCTCGTGACACTTTTGCCACCACGCCGGTGGTGCCGCGACCAAAGCCTTGGCCCGATACGCGGGAATCGCGCCCGCCAGAGGTAGTGCCAACGCCACTGACATACACCGCGCCATACACATACATGCCGTCCGGGTTAACAATTGCCTTGCGCTGTTGCCTGTATAAACCGGCGAGTCTTGCGATATTGGTGGGGCTGTTGCTGTAACTGCTGCCGGGGTCAGTGTGTCGGCCGCCACATTCTTTTATATGCATGCCGCCGTTAACTTCCGACATGGCCTGACAGTCGGCGCCTATCTGGCTATTCACCCGGTTATTACCGGTCCCGTCGAAGAACACACCGAGGCGGACGGTGACTTCCTGGGCGTCGGTGCGGGAATCGGCCGACGCATGAGTAGAATTTTTCTTTGTCATTTGATTCATCCGTGAGTACTGACATGAGTCCCGAACAGGCATTTACATATTCGGACATATACTCACAGGATGATCGCACTTAACGTCCCGTCAACCGATGGAACTGCACTTCAGACGCTTCCTACTTCAATATCGGACGGTTAAATAGTTTTCCGGAGCTGCAAGCTACAAGTGGCAAGCTACAAGACGCCTGCTCTTAGCTTGCAGCTTGCAGCTTGCCGCTTACAACTTGCCGCTCAGCTTTTCTCCGGCTTATAGCCCAGACGCAGCCCGCCCCAATGCCGTCCCTTGACCATGATAGGCACGGACAGATCGTGCATCAGTTCGCCGGTGTCGCGGGTGTAGGTCTGCAGCAGCACCGGTTGCTGGTGGCTGCCGCAGCGAATGCCGGTGCGGTCGTCGAACTTGCGCTTGGTGCGGTTGTTGACCGCGTCGACCGCCGTGTCGCCCGTCAACGGTCGGCTGAACACCTGATTGTGGGTCGGCACGTAGCCTTGCTGTGTGCAGGCGATGGCGAAAACCATCCCCTCATGACGGGTGAGCAGCGGTTCCTGAATAGCCGGGAGCGTCTGATCGGTGTAGCGATCGAAGCGCGTCTGGTACTTGGCCGGCGAGGTGTTGGCGATGGGCTGATAGGTGCGGTCGAACAGATCGGTCAGGCTGACCCGGCCCTGATCGATGTCCTGCTCGAACTTCGCTGCAATCTGGCTGGCGCCTTCGCGCGCGAGGTCGTAGATGCGCTGGTGATAGTCATCAAGACCCACCTGAGCGAGGCGTTCACTGATGGTTTCCGCCTGTTCTTCCATCTGCAACGCCGACTGCGCCAGTCGCCGGGTCTGGTCATCGCTGATGGCAAGGTCGCTGCGCATTTGCTCGACGGCAACGAACAGGCTGCTCAGTTGCTCCTGATTGGTCTGCGCGCCCCGTGCGATTTCGCCGACCTGCTGTTCTACCCCAACGGCCAGCCGGGCAATACTCGCCAGTTGCTGGCCGGTGGATTCGACCTGCGCCACGCCACCGCTCAGGTCACCCGACAACTGCCGAATCTGCTCGACCACCTGACGGGTGCGCTGCTGGATATCCACGACCATCTCCCCGACTTCACTGGTCGCCGTCGCCGTACGCCCGGCCAGCCCGCGCACTTCATCGGCGACTACGGCAAAGCCACGGCCGTGTTCACCGGCCCGCGCCGCTTCGATGGCGGCGTTGAGGGCGAGCAGATTGGTCTGGCTGGCGATGGACTGAATCACCGCCGTGACACGCTGAATGTCTTCGCTGCGCTGGCTGAGGGCTTCGATGAGTTCACGGCTGCTGTCGGCCCGTTCACTGAGTTGGTGCATCAGGCCGATGGAAGCGTTGAGCACGTTGAGCCCGGCGCCGCTGCTCTCCCGCGCCTGGCTGGCGGCGGCCAGCGCTTGCTGGCTGAGGGTCGAGGTGGCGCGCTCGGTGGCAATCATCACGTCGGCACTGCTGACGATCTGCTCGGCCGCGTTGACTTGAGACTGCAGCTTGCCCGCCAGTTGCCTGACCGAAAACGCCACGGCCGCAGCAGACAGCGCGTTGCGGCTGGTGCTCCGGGACAGATCACGGGTCAGGCGCGTCATGTTGTCTTCGGCCGACTCTGCCAGGGCGACCGGCGCTCGCCCCGAAAAAAATCGCGGCACCCACAACAGCAACAGCGCAACGGGGAGGCACAGGTAGACGGACACATTACCCCAGGCCATCGCCGCGAACAGCAGACACAGCCCAAGGCTTTGCAGGGCGGGCGTCAGCCAGCGAGAACCGGTAACGACCTGCTGGTCGGCATCCCCGTGCGTCGGGTGAAAGGGTGTTGCTGCGTGACGACCTTTCGCATCCATGTCCGGGACCTGCCCTGCTTTCGTTATTGTGAAAGCATTAAACGCCCAAATAGCGGCCATGCGCCATGAGTCATTGGTGGTAGTCGGTCGGAATGTGCTGCGAAGGGAGGGTGAGACGATCAGCGCGTAAACGGTGCGCAAGGGAACGGCTCGACCACCCGTTGCGGGCGGTCGAACCCGATGGATCACGCCTGACGCTGGTGGCGGTCGATCTGCTCGTGACGTTCCTGAGCTTCGATGCAGTACTTGGTGGTCGGGCTGATCAGCAGGCGCTTGAGGCCAATCGGCTCGCCGCTGTCTTCGCACCAGCCGAAGCTGTCGTCAGCGATGCGGCTCAAGGCCATTTCCAGCTGTGGCAGCATGCGCTGGTCGCGGTCAATCACGTTCACCAGCCAGTGACGCTCTTCTTCGACGGAAGCTGCGTCGGCAGGGTCAGCCGGGGTGTCCAGGCTTTCGATCGCGATACGGCTCTGCTCGATGCGCGCGTGGATTTCGACTTTCATGGCTTGCAACAGGTCGACGAAGAACGCGTGCTGCTCGGCGTTCATGTAGTCATCGGCCGGCATCGCCAGCAACTTTTCCTTGGTCATTGATTTCTCTATAAAAAAACGTGCATTAAGGCGATCTCAAAGGTGCGCCTCAACCTGGCATTAAACGCGCCGTAGTCTCGAAGCGCCGCTTGGCACTCAATTTACGAGGGGCGGCAGTCTAAGGCCGGGTTCGGTACTCGGCAACATAATTGATCAGGATTCGTCCAACAAGGGCTTGAATACCCGGTGGCGTTGGGTCGCGCCGGGGTTTTATTGCACACTTCGCCCGGCGTGGGCGTCCTCAAAAAGAGGCAGATGGTGTCTGACCGGCCGTGGCGTGATCGGTTCAAACCGATAAAAAAACGAAAAGGGCCTGCGAACAGGCCCTTTGTATTAACGCATGCTCGACTCAGCGCTTGAGCTTGCGCTTGTTGCGGTACTGATCGATGACCACGGCGACGACGATGATCAGGCCTTTGATGATGTCCTGCACGTAGGCATCCACGCCGACAAAGGTAAAGCCGCTGGCCATGACCCCGAGGATCAGCGCGCCGATGACGGTGCCGGTGATCCGGCCGACGCCACCGGCCAGGCTGGTGCCGCCGATCACCGCCGCCGCGATGGCGTCCAGCTCGTAGGAAACGCCCATGCCGGCCTGCCCCGTGGCCGCCCGCGCCGAGGCCACTACCCCGGCCAGCCCGGCCAACAGACCGGCAATGCTGTAGACGATCACCAGATGACGCTTGACGTTGATCCCCGAGGTGCGCGCCGCCTGCATGTTGCCGCCGATGGCATAGGTGTATTTGCCGTATTTGGTGTAACGCAGGGCGATGTGAAAGATGACCGCAACCACCAGAAAGATGATGACCGGCATGGCGCCCTGGCCAATCGCGGTGTAGGAATCGTTCAGCATGCTGACGGGCTGGCCGCCGGTGTAATAGCGCGCCAGCCCCCGCGCCGACACCATCATGCCCAGTGTGGCAATGAACGGAGGGATCCCGGTAATGGCGATGATGCTGCCGTTGATGGCCCCGGCGAGCAGGCCCACCCCAAGTCCGGCGATGACCGGCGCCCACACCGGCAGATCGGTCAGCGACGGAAACACCGCGCGGGTGTAATCCGACGATTGCGCCAGGCTGGCGGCAATCATCGCCGAGAGCGCCAGCACCGAGCCTGACGACAAGTCGATGCCGGTGGTGATGATGACCTGGGTGACGCCGATGGCAAGCAGGCCGATGATCGAGACCTGCAGAATCATCAGCACCAGCCGCTGGGAGTTCATCAGAAAGCTCTGATCACGGACGATCCAGCCGAACAGCTCGAAAATCAGGCCGATGCCAATCAGCACCAGAAAGATGCTCAGTTCAGTGGGCATCCGGCGCTTGTGCTTGCGAGGCGCCAGCGCGGGTTTGTTTTCCAGCATCGTGTTCATCTTCATGTGTGCCTCTTGTTCTTTTTCGACCCGACTGGGGCATTACGGCTGGGGCGTGGCGCAGTGCTCGAATCGGCGCTTCAGTCGCCAGATATCTGGTGAACGGGGAGTCAGTGAACAGGGTTTCCGGACGCCAGGTGCATGACCCGTTCCTGGGTGGCTTCGGCACGGTCAAGGGTGCCCATCATTTCGCCTTCGTGCATGACCATGACCCGGTCGCTCATGCCCAGCACTTCCGGCAGCTCGGAAGAGATCATGATCACCGCCATGCCTTCGCTGGCGAGCAGGGAGATCAGCCGATAGATCTCGGCCTTGGCGCCGACGTCGATGCCGCGGGTGGGCTCATCGAGAATCAGCACTCGCGGGTTGGTCATCAGCCAGCGCGCCAGCAAGGCTTTCTGCTGATTGCCGCCGGACAGCGTGTCGATGCACTGCTCAAGGGATGGCGTTTTCACCCGCAGCTTCTTGCACATGTCTTCGCACAGCACACGCAGGGCTTTCTGGTGGACAAAACCGTTGCCAACGTAATGGGGCAACACCGCCATTTCCATGTTTTCCAGCACCGACAGGCACGGAAACAGGCCGCTGAGCTTGCGATCTTCGGTCAGCAGCGCAAAGCCTTTCTCGATGGCGAAGTGCGGGTCGCTGACACGGATCGGCGTGCCGTCGAGGAGGATTTCTCCCCGTGTACTCGGCGTGATGCCGAAGATCGTTTCAGCGACGTTAGTGCGCCCCGAGCCCATCAGCCCGGCGATGCCCAGCACTTCACCGGCGTGCAGGTCGAATGACACGCCTTCGAACACACCGTCCAGAGACAGGTCGCGCACCGACAGCAGCAACTTGCCCACCGGCTGATCGCGTTCTGGAAACAGCTGGGTCAGTTCACGGCCGACCATCATCGAAATCAGGCTGTCACCGTTCATGCTGTCGGCCCGCTGCAGGCCGATGTAGGCGCCGTCACGGAACACCGCCACTTCATCGGCGATGGCGAACACTTCGTTCATCTTGTGGGTGATGTAGATGATGCCCTTACCCTGTGCGCGCAGGTCGGCAATGATCGAAAACAGGTGCGCCACCTCCGTCTCGGTAATGGCGGAGGTCGGCTCGTCCATGATCAACACGTCGGAGTCGTAGGAAACCGCCTTGGCGATCTCGACCATCTGCCGTTCGGCGATGCTCAGGTTGCCGACCTGCTCTTCAGGATCGAGGTTGATGCGCAGGCGTTCGAGCAATTCTGCCGTGCAGCGGTGCATCGCGCGGTGGTCGACCATGTGCAGGCCGTTGAGCTGCTCGCGGCCGATCCAGATATTCTCGGCGATGCTCATGTGGGGCATCAGGTTGAGCTCCTGATGGATCATGGCAATGCCCGACTGCAGCGCCGCCAGCGGCGACTGGAACACCACCGGCTTGCCGCGCAGGCGGATTTCGCCGGTGTCGGGCTGGTAGATGCCGGCGATGATTTTCATCAGCGTGGACTTGCCCGCACCGTTCTCGCCCATCAGCGCCAGTACGCTGCCGGGGCGCACGCGCAGTTGCACGTTGTCCAGCGCCACCACCCCGGGGAAGCCCTTGCTGATGTTGGTGATCTCCAGCAGATAAGGGTGCTCGGCGTCGTTCGCCGTCCCGGAGACGGGCGGGTTCGTTGAAGCCGAAGCGGTTGTGGAAGCGAACATGGTCACAGGCTCCTCGGGTGACAGGGTCGGCAGAGGCACGGCCGGGCCGTGGTCTGCCGGGTGTCAGTCGGTGTGAGGTGAGCGGTTATTTGAAGGTATTGACGTTGTCCGGCGTGATCAGCTTGAAAGGGATCACGATGGCCTGTTCGGGCAGCGTTTCCTTCTTCGCCAGTTTCACGGCCGCATCAATTGCGCCCTCGCCCTGACCCTTGGCGTCCTGGAAAACCGAGACAGAGAGGTCGCCCTTCTTCACGGCGCTCAGGCCATCCGGTGTGCCGTCGACGCCGGCCACAAACACCTCCCCTTTCTTGCCCGCCTGCTTAAGTGCCATGGCCGCGCCGATGGCCATTTCGTCGTTGTTGGAGATGACCGCTTTGAAGTCGCCGCCCTGGGTCAGCCAGTCATTGGTGACGTCCATCCCCTTCTGCCGCTGCCAGGCGCCGGTCTGCTCCTGGGTGACTTTGATGTTGGGGTAGTTTTTCAGGACTTCTTTCACGCCCGCCGTGCGGTCGCGGGTGGAGTTGTTGGCCAGCTCACCGAGCAAGATGACGACATTGCCTTTGCCGTCCATCTTCTTGGCCAGGTATTCCATCTGCATGCGCCCGGCTTCCTTGTCGTCGGAGGTCACGGAAGCAACGCCTGCGGGCAGTTTCGGATCGTCCGGGCGGCGGTTGACGTAAACCAGCGGGACGCCGGCGGCCGTGGCCATCTTGGTGATGCGGTTGGTCGCCTCGGTGTCGACCGGGTTGACGATGAGCGCATCGACTTTTTTGCCGATCAGCTCTTGCACCTGATCGAGCTGTTTGTTCACGTCATTGCGGCCATCGACGAACTGCAGATCGACGCCGCCCATGGCTTTTACTTTCTTGTCCATGTCCTCGCGCATGTAGGTCAGGTAAGTGTCATCGAACTGCGACATGGACACGCCGATCTTCAGGTCGGCGGCCAGGGTGGCGCCGCTGCTCAACATCAGGGCCAGGGCGAGTGAGGTGAAACGGAGCGGGGTATTCATGAACGGTCTTTCTCCAGATTCTTGTTGTTGTAGTGGCAGGAATAACGACTGCTGGAGGTGCTGATACTTAGCGCGGAGCCATTGGCGCCGTGTCTGAGAGATGCGCGACCGACCCGCCCGATGGCCCGCACACCACAACGCCGCGGCTTTGGACGCAGAGCACGTGAGCGATGGTTTCAAGGGCGGATTCGAAGGCGGATTCGAAGGCGGGGGCAGCGTTGATCAATCTGCGGGCTACAGTGTGGAAAAGCGCGTGGGAAACAGCTCGGGGAATGGCGGGAAGCGCGAGTAAGAAGGGACGGCAAGCCTTGGCGGCTGATCTGAAGATGTTCATCGGCGGTACCTGTCTGCGATTGGCTTTCTTGTTTTTGTGTCGCGCGTCCGGCCTGCTGCCGGGAGACCCGGCACCAGGCGCTGACGGCGATCGTCGGCAACCTGGAAATGACTCTATTGGAAAATAATTTCTACTTCAACAGCTTTTAGAATTAATTTCTATTTTCGTTCTGATGCGCCACGTCCGAACTATCGGAAGGTGTTGCGCAGTGCCTCACAGGGCACCCGCGTGCGCTTTTTACAGCACCATCACCCTGCCCTCCATTGCGCTGATTCTCGCAGCATCCAGTACGTTGGCCGAAGCCACGGCATCGTTGGCATCCACCGGATTACGCCCCTGATTCATCACCGCTTCCTGCCACTGCCGGTAAAACTCGGTCCAGCAGCCACGCTCCGACGGGACCCGCTCACGGTGCTCGCCCTGCTCGAACCAGCCCCAGCGTCGGTGTTCTTCCACGCCCCAGCGTTCGCCTTCGGATCGGGGAGACAACCCGGCCAGCGCAGCAGCTTCCTGACCGTCGAGGCCCTCCACGGTATAGCAGCCCTGGGAACCGTTGACCCGAAATCTCGGGCCTTGAGCGTTCTGCAGGCAGTTGCCCCAGAGGTGCGAAACCACGCCGTTGGCATGGGTCAGTGAAACAAAGAAGCCGTGATCAACTTTTTGCTCCGGCGTGGCGAACTCAAGCTCGGCGTACACCCGCTTCACCGGCCCGAACAACAGCAGCGCCTGATCCACCAGATGACTACCAAGATCGCGGAGAATGCCGCCGCCGCTTTCCTTGCCAACCGACGTGGGCGAGTAGCGCTCGACCCGGGACTCGAAGCGGCTGATGTCGCCTAAAACACCCTGATCGATCAGCTTGCGCACGGTGAGAAAATCCGAATCCCAGCGGCGGTTCTGGTACACACCCAACAGCACGCCTCGGCGTTCCGCAGCGTTCACAAGTTCCCGGGCGGCCTGGGCATCCGGCGCGAACGGCTTGTCGCTGACCACCGGCACGCCGAGCTCAATGGCTTCAAGAATCAATGCACGCCGGGAGGCCAGCGGTGTCGAGATCACCACCGCATCGACACCGGCGGCGACCAGATCGGCCAGGCTGTCGAAGGCCGGGACTTTGGGGTAATCGTTGCGCAGGTCATGACGGCGTTCCGGCGAACGGGTGACCACGCCGGCAAAGGTGGCGCCGGGCAGGCTGGCGATCAGCGGCGCATGGAAATAGCGCCCGCCTTTGCCGTAGCCGATGAGTCCGATTTTCATGTGTAAATCTCCTTGCAACACCTTGTCTGGCTCCTACAGGACAAATGTGTCTCTGCAGGATGAAAGCGTTCTCACTGTAGGAGTGAGCTTGCTCGCGATAGCTTTCCGTCCGGTACCTATATGTATCTGATACACCGTCATCGCGAGCAAGCTCACTCCTACAAGGGTCATATCCATCAATACTGACGGGCCTTGGCCAGCGCCGCTTTTTGCCGCTCATACGCCTCGGCCGTTGTGCCGGTGGTCGACACCTGCGCCACGCCCACGCGCCACCACGACAGGTAACCGTGGATCATGGTTTTCGGCAGCACCTTGATGTCGATCAGCGTGGAGACGGTCTGCCTGCGCGTATCGGCCAATGCCGCCTCCAGCTCCTGAGCGTTGCTGACCTTGTAGGTCTTGCAGCCATACGCCGCGGCACTCATCGCAAAATCCACCGGCACGAAGTCGCCGTCCAGCTGCCCGGTCTCGGGATTGCGATACCTGAACTCGGTGCCGAAACTGCCCATGCCGTTGCCCATCTGCAAATTGTTGATGCAACCGAAGGCCATGTTGTCGAGCAGCACCACATTGATCTTGCGCCGTTCCTGAATCGATGTGGCCAGCTCCGAGTGCAGCATCATGTAGGAACCGTCGCCGACCAAGGCGTACACCTCGCGCTCCGGCGCCGCCATTTTCACACCCAACGCGGCGTTGACCTCATAGCCCATGCACGAATAGCCGTACTCGACGTGATAACTGTCGACACTGGTGCTGCGCCAGGCCCGCTGCAAATCGCCGGGCAGGCTGCCGGCCGCCGCGACGATGACCGCGTCCGCTGGCAATTGCTGATTGAGCACGCCCAGCACCCGGCTCTGGGTCAGGCATGACCCGGTCATCTCGACGACATCGCGCAGCACCTGAGGGTCGAGATGGCCGCTGACTTCCGGCTCGAAACCCTCGGTCTGGTATTCCACGGCGTGCAGCCGATCCACTTCCGTGTCCAGGGCGGCCCTCGCCTCTCGCGGCTGATCGCCCCATTGCGCGCGGTAGTCGCCCAACTGATCCGCCAGCGACTGCAACGCCAGGCGCGCATCGGCCAGCACCTGCACGCCATCGAGTTTCTGCACATCGAATGCGCCGATGTTGAGGTTGAGAAATTGCACGTCAGGATTCTGGAACAGGGATTTCGAGCCGGTGGTGAAGTCGCTGTAACGGGTGCCGACGCCGATGATCAGGTCCGCTTCCCGGGCCAGGGTATTCGCGGCCAGGGTGCCGGTCTCACCGATACCGCCCATGTTCAGGGGATGGGCGGAGACGATGGCGCTCTTGCCGGCCTGGGTTTCGCTGAACGGAATGCCGAAGCGCTCGGCGAATGCTTGCAACTCGGCGGCCGCGCCGGAATAGCGCACGCCACCGCCACAGATCAGCAGCGGCTTGCGTTTGCCTTTGAGCAGCGCCACGGCGTCGCTGAGCATGGCTTCGGTGGGCGGACGTCGGTCGATGCGGTGCACGCGCTTTTGCAGGAATGAATCGGGGTAATCGTAGGCTTCGGCCTGCACGTCCTGGGGCAACGCCAGGGTGACAGCGCCGGTTTCGGCAGGGTCGGTGAGCACGCGCATGGCGTTGAGGGCCGCGCTCATCAGTTGCTCGGGGCGGTTGATGCGGTCCCAGTATTTACTCACGGCCTTGAAGGCGTCGTTGGTGCTGATGCTGAGGTCGTGGAATTGTTCGATCTGTTGCAGCACCGGATCGGGCTGGCGGCTGGCGTAGACATCACCGGGCAGCAACAGCAGCGGAATGCGGTTGGCCGATGCGGTGGCCGCGGCGGTGATCATGTTGGCGGCGCCGGGGCCGACCGATGAGCTACAGGCGTAGACCTTGCGCCGCAGGTGTTGCTTGGCAAACCCCATGGCAGCGTGGCACATGCCTTGTTCGTTGCGGCCTTGATGGACGATGAGGTCGCCACTGTCCTGCTCCAGCGCCTGGCCCAGGCCCAGCACGTTGCCGTGACCGAAAATGGTGAACACCCCGGCGACGAACTTGCTCTGCACGCCGTCGACTTCGACGTACTGGTTATCGAGAAACTTCACCAGGGCCTGGGCCATGGTCAATCGAGTCGTGGTCATGCTTGCACCTTGTTGTTATTAGAGGTGATTGCTTCATCTGCTCACCGCGATCCCCTGTAGGAGTGAGCTTGCTCGCGATTGCTATGTGTCATCTGCACAGGTCTTGGCTGATACCACGCAATCGCGAGCAAGGTGGACCGCCACTTCGGTCACTCCTACAAAGGTGATGCATCGCAGGCAGGATTGATATGGCCTCTTACTTCGCCGTCGGCATGCTGAATTCCGCGCCCTTGGCGATGCTGTCCGGCCAGCGCTGCATGACGCTTTTGTAGCGGCTGTAAAAGCGCAGGCCTTCTTCGCCGTAAGCGTGGTGATCGCCGAACAGCGAGCGCTTCCAGCCGCCGAAGGAATGCCAGGCCATCGGCACCGGGATCGGCACGTTGATGCCCACCATGCCGACCTTGATGTTGCGCGCAAAGGCCCGGGCGATGCCGCCGTCGCTGGTGAAGCACGACACGCCGTTGCCGAATTCGTGGGCGTTGATCAGCTCCACCGCCGAAGCGAAATCAGGCACGTGGACGATGCCCAGCACCGGCCCGAAAATTTCTTCCTTATAAATAGTCATCTCCGGGGTCACGTCATCGAACAGCGTAGCGCCGACGAAGAAACCCTGCTCCGCTCCCGGCACGCTGAAGTTGCGCCCGTCGACAATCAGCTTCGCGCCTTCCTGCACGCCCTGGGCGATGTAGCCCTCGACCTTGGCCTTGTGCACCGCGGTGACCAGCGGGCCCATGTCCGAATCGGCGTTCATGCCGTTGCCGACCTTGAGCGCATCGATGCGCGGCAGCAGCTTGTCGATGAGTTTCTGCCCCACGTCACCCACCACCACGGCGATGGAAATCGCCATGCAGCGCTCGCCCGCCGAACCGTAGGCCGCGCCGATCAATGCGTCGGCGGCCTGATCCAGGTCGGCATCGGGCATGACGATCATGTGGTTTTTCGCACCGCCGAGGGCCTGCACGCGTTTGCCGTGTGCAGTGCCCTGCTGATGAATGTATTCGGCGATGGGCGTGGAGCCGACAAACGAAATAGCCTCAATGCCTTTGTGCTGCAACAGCGCGTCCACGGCGACTTTGTCACCCTGCACCACGTTGAACACGCCATCGGGCAGGCCCGCCTGTTTCAACAACTGCGCCATCAGCAGGCTCGCGGACGGGTCGCGCTCGGACGGTTTGAGGATGAAGCAGTTGCCGGTGACCAGCGCCATGGGAATCATCCACAGCGGCACCATCACCGGGAAGTTGAACGGCGTCACGCCAGCGCAAACCCCCAGTGGCTGACGCAGGTTCCAGTTGTCGATGCCGCCACCGATGTTGTCGCTGTAGTCGCTCTTCAACAGGCTCGGCGCGCCACAGGCGAACTCGACGATCTCGATGCCTCGAACCACTTCACCCTTGGCATCGGAAAACACCTTGCCGTGCTCGCGGCAGATGATGGCCGCCAGCTCGTCATGGTGCTGGTCGAGCAATTCCTTGAACTTGAACATCACCCGCGCACGGCGCAGGGACGACTGATCCGCCCACGCAGGAAACGCCGCCTGGGCAGCGGCAACGGCTTCGTCGACAGTCTTCAGTTCCGCCAGCGCCACCCGGGCCTGCACAGCGCCGGTGGCCGGATTGAACACATCACTGAAACGCTCGGCGCTGTCGTGAATCTGGCCGTTGATGTAGTGGCCGATGATCGGGGCGTTGCTCATGACGGGCTCCTTCAAAAAAAATTGGGTTACAGATCCAGCAGCCAACTGTGCTGCGGATCATTGTGAAATTGCCAGGCGCGTTTCGGGCCGGCCATCACGTTCAAATAATAGGACTCGTAGCCATACGGCACGGTGACCGGGTGATACCCCTTGGGCACGGTGACCAGATCATTGTTCTCAACGGCCATGGCCTGATCGATGCTGCGATCGTCGGTGTAAACGCGCTGGAACACATAGCCCTGGGGCGGGTTGACCTGATGGTAATAGGTTTCTTCGAGAAAGCTCTGGTGCGGTAAATCATCTGTGTCGTGCTTGTGCGGCGGATAGCTCGACGAGTGGCCCGAGGGCGTGCGCACCTCCACCACCAGCAATGAATGCGCAGGTTCGGAATCGGGAAGGATGTCGCAGACGTAACGGGTGTTGGCCGCCCGGCCGCGCACGCTGCGCTTCATCGTGTCAGGCGTAATCAGCCGCGCGGGCAGGTCTTTGGACGCATCACCCGGCGCGGCGCACACGGCAATCTGCACTGCGCTCAACGCCGTGACTTCGGCCTGACTCCCTGGTGGCAGGTACACAGCGAAAGGCGATTTGTCCTCGAACACGGACTGCCGATCGCCGAGGTTTTCCCAGCTGAAACCGCCCTGCCCCGGCGCCTCGCCGCTGACGCTGATGCGACCGCTGAGCAGCACCACGCAGATTTCCTTGTCGCCCGCACTCACCGGCAGACGTTCGCCGACGCTGAGTCGGTGTGCGGAGAACCCGACGTAGGTCAACACGCCGTCGGCCAGCGCTACGACGTCGCGCCCTTCTGCTTTGCTCTTGACCAAGAGATTCATGTTCACAGGCTCCTGTGTTCAGGCGGTTGTTGAGGCGTGCTGTGTTGTTGAGCGGAGTGATTCACCTGTGCGGCGGCCAGCAACGCGCGCAGGGTCTCGTAGCCCTTCTTCGCATAGGCATAGCTCGGCGCGACGGCCGGGTCCTGCTCCGCTTCTACCACCAGCCAGCCTTGGTAACCGGCCTGCATCAACACGTTCAGCAGCGCGGCGAAATCGATGTCGCCATCGCCGGGCACGGTAAAGGTGCCGTTCACGATGCAGTCCGGAAAGCTCCACAAGTTGTTGCGCGCCAGTTGCACCACCGGCTTGCGCACGTCCTTGAAATGCACGTGGCAGACGCGATCGACGTGTTTGCTCAGCACCTCCAGCGGTTCGCCGCCCCCCATGTAGCAGTGACCGGAATCGAACAGCAGACCAACTTCGTCACCGGTCAGGGTCATCAGCGTGTCGATGTCCTCAGGGGACTCCACGTACGCGCCCATGTGATGGTGATAGGCCAGGCGAACGCCCCGGGACAATGTGAACCGGGCCAGCTCGGTGAGTTTGTCGGCGTACGCCTGCCAGGCACTGGCGCTGTGGAAGCGCGGCCGCTCGACCAGTCGGATGCGCTGGCCCTGAATCGAATCGGCCACTTCGCCGTAGACCAGCACCGAGGCGCCGTTGTGTTTGAGCAGTTCGACGTGGCTGGCGATGGCGTCGATTTCCTCGGCCGCCGAACGGCTGGCGAGTCGACCGGAATACCAGCCTGACACCAACGCCAGGTCATACGGGCGCAACACATCGGCCACGCCTTGGGCGTCCTTGGGGAATTTGCCGTTGAGCTCGAAGCCTGCGTAGCCGATCTCCTTGCCCTCACTAAGGGCCGTGCTCAGAGGCGTTTCCCCGCCGAGGGCCGGGAGGTCGTCGTTGCTCCAGGAAATCGGGTTGATGCCAATTCGGATTGCAGAAGCGGGCATGGCTGCACCTTTATTGTTGTTATCTCGTTCAACTGAAAACACAGGCCTGGCGTGCTGACGTCAGGCCCGGGCGTCGCGCCAGGATTCGATCAGGAAACCGAAGTTGCTCTGCACCCGAGTGATCAGGTCCGCGTCATCGATTTCGCCCTCCAGCCAGGCTCGGCTGGGCTCGTGAAAGATCGTGCGGCCTACGGCAAAACCCCGGCAGGTGGTACTTTTCGCCGCCTGACGAAAGCCTTCCGCCAGGGTTTCGGCGGGCGCGTTCAGCCCCAGCAACACCACGCCCCGGCAGTACGGATCGCGCTCGTGGATCAGCGCGTCGAGTTGCTCCCAGACCTCGGCAGTCTGCGATTCGATTTTCCACCAGGCCGGGTAAATGCCGAGGTTGTAGAGGCGCTTGAGGGAACGGTAGATGACGTCCGGATGGGTCGAAGGATGATCCTTGGGCGGGATAACCTCCAGCAGCAGTTCGTGCCCACTGGCCAGAGACGCCTGATACAGCCCCAACAACTGCGCTTCCTGCTCCAGGCGCAGCATCGGCTCGTCGTCCGGGTGGTATTGCACCAGGCACTTGATGATTTGTTCCTGAGGCCAGGCCAGTAACGTGCTGCCCACCGAACGCCCGTGTTCGAACGCCAGCGGGCGTGAACCCTGCACTTCCACCGGACGGGCCACCCACCAGCCGCGCCCGCTGGCGGCATTCAGTGAATCCTGAGCAAAGCGCTGATCTGCAAGCACGCCGACATCGGCGACGATGCCGCGCTTGTGCAAGTCGGCCTCGACCCGCGCGACCGCCTGAACGAACAACTGCTTGAGCGGGCCGATGCAGGCCGGATCGCGCCCGGCTTTTTGCGCCAGTTCCACCAGTTGCCCGCGATGATCGAAGGCAAAAATGAACAGTTGCTGCCACTCGCGACGGGGCACGCTGACGCGATGCAGGCGTTGCAGCACCGGGTCTTGATCGGGTCGGGTAATGGGCACCGGGCTGTTGAACAGGTATTCCAGCTCGACCAACGTCGGCATGGCCGGCGCGCAGGCGTGGCGCGATACCACCAGACCACCGCAGGCATTGGCCAACTGGCAGCAGCGCTCGTCGCTCTCGTCGTTGAGCCAGCCCTTGAGAAAACCGGACATGAACGCATCGCCCGCGCCCAGCACATTCAACACTTCCACGCGCACGCCGGGGTAGATCGCGCCGTCTTCAAGCTTGGCGGGAATGGCTCCGTGAATCACCGTACAGCCTTGGGGCCCGAGCTTCACCACCAAAGTCGCGGCACTGAGCTCGCGGACCCGGCGCAGGGCGTTGAGCAAATCGGTCGAGCCGCCAGCGATGAGAAATTCTTCTTCGGTACCGACGATCAGGTCGAAGCGCGGCAGGATGCGCTGCACGTGCTGGCTGACGGTGTCGTTGGCGACGAAGCGCGTCTCGCCGTCAGCCTTGCCGGCCAGGCCCCAGAGCACCGGGCGGTAATCGATGTCGAGGACGCGTTTGACGTTGTGCTTTTCGGCGTAGTCCAGCGCCTGACTGCTGGCGCGGAACACCTGATCGGTGGAGAAATGCGTGCCGGTGATCAACAGCGCCTTGCTGGAGGCGATCTGTGCTTCATCAATGTCTTCCGGTTGCAGCGCCATGTCGGCGCAGTTTTCGCGGTAGAACACCAGCGGAAAGGTTTCGCGGTCCTTGATGCCCAGCAAGACCATCGCGGTCAGGCGCTCGGCGTCGACCTTGATGCCGCTGACATCGCAGCCCTCCCGCGCCAGGGATTCCACCAGAAAACGGCCCATGTGGTCGTCGCCCACGCGGGTCAGCATGGCTGACTTCACCCCCAACCGTGCGCTGCCGAAGGCAATATTGGCGGAGGAGCCGCCGAGGTATTTGGCGAAACTGCTGACGTCCTCCAGGCGCGCGCCGATCTGCTGCGCATAGAGATCGACGCCCAGGCGCCCGAGACAAATCACGTCCAGCTGACGCCCGGTGGCAAAACGAGTCTGGCCCATGCCGGCCCCTCTTCTTTTATTGTTATGGGTTTGATTGCTGATGCCCTCGCCCGCAAACGCAATGCTTGCACGCGAGTTCGTGGATGCAGACTAGAACGGCGCCGGGCCTTGATCAATGAATTTTTCTAAATTATTTTCAGGTGGAATATTTATTCCACTTTGCATTGCGGGTCGCAGCCTGCAAAACTGGCCGCCTGTCTTCTCGCACAATTTGCCACGCCACAACCCGCCAAAGGATTCGCACGTATGCCCAGCCTCGATCAGCCAGGCTCTCCCGACACCGGAACCGACGGTTTGACGCCCGTCACCGCCGCGCCCGAGACCGCCGATGCACTGCTCAAGCTGATCACGGCCGAATACGAGAGCCTGCCGCGCCAGCTCAAGCGTATCGCCAGCTACATGAGCCAGCAGAGCGACCGGATCATGGTCGACCGCATCAGCGACATTGCCCGGGAATGCGAAGTGCATCCTTCGGCCATTGTGCGGTTCTCCCAGCGCTTCGGCTTCAGCGGGTTCAGCGAGATGCAGGCGCTGTTTCGCGAGGCCTACACCCACAAAACCACGCCCGTGCAGAACTACCAGCAACGCATTCGCAGCATGATCGCCAACAAATCGCAGAAGGCGGGCGCCGGCGACCTTGCCCGCGAATGCGTGAATGCCACGCTGTCGGGGCTGGAGCGGCTGGCGCTGGAACTGGACGACGAAGCGTTCGAGAAAGCCGTGGACCTGGTGGTCAACGCCGACAATATCTACGTGGTCGGGGTACGACGCTCCTTCGCCGTCGCCGATTATCTGGTCTACAACCTGCAGCACACCAACAAGCGCATCCACCTGATTTCCGGCCTCGGCGGCAGCTACCGCGAGCAGATGCGCAGCGTGCGCGCCAATGACCTGGTAATCGCCATCAGCTTCACGCCCTATGGCAAAGAGACCCAGCACTGCCTGCGCATCGCCCAGCACCATCAGGCCAAGACGTTGATCATTACTGACAGCAACCTTTCGCCGCTGGCCAAGCGCGCCAACGCCGTGCTGCTGGTCAACGAAGGCAGCTCGTTCGCGTTTCGTTCACTCAGCGCCACGTTGTGTCTGTGTCAGGCGCTGTTCATTGCCGTGGCCTATCGCCTGGAGCTGAAGGTGGACGAAATCTCCGAACAGGCCGGTTTCGACGACTGATAACCGGCGACCCTGTACACACCCGACGAGCTGTACAAGCTTTGTATAGCTTTTTGACATCACGTACGTGATTATCTGCGGCATTGCACATGGAACATGCATCTGAGCTGACTCTCGCTCGCAAGGTCATGGATCAGGACCACACCTCATCCACTTGCCTGAGCCGCCATCATGTTTTTCGACTCGTCCAAGAACAAAACCATCCAGGACCTGCACCTGACCGTCGCCCATCAGGCCAGCCTGCTGGAGGCGATCAATCGCTCCATGGCCAGCATCGAATTCGATCTGAACGGTGTGGTGCTCAAGGCAAACGACAACTTCTTCAAAACCATGCGCTACCGGCCCGAGCAGGTCATCGGCAAGGAACACCGCCTGTTCTGCACGCCGGAGTATGCGCGCAGTCCGGAGTACGCGCAGTTGTGGTCGCGCCTGCGTAACGGCGAGTTCGTGTCGTCAACTTTCCAGCGCATTGCGGGCGATGGCAGCACGGTGTGGCTGGAGGCCAGTTACAACCCGGTCAAAGATTCGGACGGCAAGGTCACCCGAGTGGTGAAGTACGCAATGGACGTGACCGCCAGGCTTCAGGCCGAAAGCGAAACCCGCAATAAATTGCAGGCCATCGACCGCGCCATGGCGGTGATCGAGTTCGATCTGGACGGCACGATCATCGCCGCCAACGACAACCTGTTGCGCTTGCTGGGGTACAGCCGGCAGGAGTTGTTGGGCAAGAACCACAAGATGCTTTGCCCGCCGGAGTTGGCCAACAGCGCCGGGTATCAGGACTTCTGGCGTCGGCTGAACAAAGGCGAATTTTTCAGCGATCAGTTCAAACGCGTCGGCAAGCAGGGTCAGACGCTCTGGCTGGAAGCGTCTTATAACCCGGTGTATGACGCCAACGGCAAGCTGTGGAAGGTGGCCAAATTCGCCTCGGACGTAACCGCACGTATCGAGAAGCACGAGGCGGATTCCCACAGCGCTGCCCAGGCTTATCACATTTCGGTGCAGACGCAGAAATACGCCGAGCAGGGTACGCAGGTGATCCAGCAGGCGGCCAGCGAGATGCGTCAGATTTCGCGGAATATCGATGATTCGTCGCGGATCATTGGTCAGTTGGGTGAGCGCTCGGAGCAGATTACGGCGATCGTGAATACGATTCGCAGTATTGCGGATCAGACGAATTTGCTGGCGTTGAATGCGGCGATCGAAGCGGCTCGGGCCGGTGATCAGGGCCGTGGCTTTGCGGTGGTGGCCGATGAGGTTCGGCAGTTGGCGGGGCGCACGAGCCGGTCGACGCAGGAGATTTCGGAGATGATTCAGGTAATCCAGGCCGAGACGCGGCAGGCGATTGTGAGTATGGACAATACGCGGAGCACGGCGGTGAAGGGTGTGGATCTGGCGGATCAGGCGGGGGATGCGATTGTGCAGATCAGTTCGGGGACGAATGATGCGGTAGATGCCGTGAGGATGTTTGCGGGCCGCGATTGACCCTTAAGATCAAGTGCGTTTGCCTAACGGCAAACATTTCGCCTTCGGCGAGTTACTTGGAAAAGTCGAAAGTCGCACCATCCCCAAGTAACCAAGGGTGCTTGCTCCTGGTTGGGCCCTTCCTTCGTCAGGGTACCCTCACTCCGACGACGCTCCGTGGGCCCGCGCCGAACGGACATCCATGTCCTGACGGCGCTCTCGCCGCATCCATGCGGCTCGGCCCACTCCGCGAGACCTGCGTTCAGCCTGCACCCAAGTCGCGTTTGGCGGTGTCTGGACTTTTTGCGTATGAAGATCAAGAGCAGATCAAACGCTTTCCGGCTGAAGCCCCACTGACGGCACGCGATGCTCTCGCGCTGATCGTGCCCACGCTCCGCGTGGGTATGCATCCCGAGACGCTCCGCGTCCATTCAAGGCTGGAGCCGATGCCGATGACTGCATGCAATGCTTTCTGTTGGACCGGCTTCAGCCGGGAAGAGGCCAGTTCAGGCGCTGGCGATTGCGCAATGTTTGAAGGGGACTTGTTTGAAGGGGACTTGTTTGAAGGGGACTGATTTATTTACAACGCTTCACCGTAAATTAATCTGTCCCCGACCTGCAATCTGTCCCCGTGCTCCCTCCCCACGCGTCACCCGTCCTTACCTACAACTGCCCTTCATTCCGGCTACGCATGGCCTTCGCGCGCTTTTCCAACACAACGTAAACCACCAGCGCAATCATCAGCGGGATGAGGAAGTAGATGACCCGATAGCCAATCAGCGCGGCAAGCAGTTGGCCTTTGCTGAATTGGTGTTGCATCAATGTGATGAACACCGTCTCAAGCACGCCTAGCCCAGCAGGGATGTGGGCGATGACGCCGGCTATGCTGCTGATGAGCAGGATCCCGAGCACGGCCGGGTAGAAGGCTTTTTCCGGCAGCAGCACGTAGATCAGCAGCGCCATCAGCCCCCAGTTCAGCGCGCCCAGCAGGGCTTGGCGCATCGCCTGGTTGAGCGAGGGCAGCACAAACTGTTGCTTGCGAACGGTCCAGGTGCGTTTTCTGGAGAAGCGGCAGGCCAGAAAGTACGCCAGGCAGACCGCCAGCAGGACAAAGCCGATCAGTTGCAGCGTGGTGTCGCCGATCTTCCAGCCTTCGGGCAAGTCGACGAAGTCACCCGCGAACACAAACCCGGCCAGCAGCATGTAGCCCAGCCAGTTGGTGATCAGGCTCAGGCTGAGGATGCGGGTGATGGTCGGCACGTCCAGGCCTAGCCGCGAATACAGGCGGTAGCGAAGCGCGATGCCGCCGACCCAGGAACTCAGGTTGAGGTTGAACGCGTAGCAAACGAAGGTCACCGGAATGATCTGTTTCACCGCCAACTTGTGTTCGGTATAGCGCCGGGCCAGGACGTCGAAGCAGCAGTAGGTCAGGTAGCTGCCTGCGGCGATGACAAAACCCAGCGCCAGGGTGCTGAGCTTGTAGGACTCCAGCGCGTGCATCACCTCGTTCCAGTCGAGGTTTTTCATCAGCGTGAAAAGAAGCACCGGCACGGCGATGAAGAAGAACAGCGTGAAGGCGCGCTTGGCCCATTTCAGCCAGGGACGATGCTTCCCCGCGTCGTCCGACTTCTGCTCGTGGGTAGAGGCTTGAGAGACACCGGTCATAGGGATTTCTCCTGTTCGGCCGGCAGCTCGTTTTTGATCGCAGCGGCTTCCGGCAGGGTTTCCGGGGCGCGCACGGGTTTCAGGCGCGGGCCGTGGACCGGGAACAGGCCGGCAATTGCCGGGAAGTGCCGCAGGAAGTGGAAGCTGAGGAAAATCATCGGCGCGCGCCACCACTGCCCTTTCGCCAGGCCCTTGAGGTTGACCTGTTTGCTGTGGGCCACGGCGAGGTCGCGCAGGTGTTCGTGCAAGCGCTGGTTCAAGGCGTGGTCGCGGATGAACAGGTTGGCTTCCAGATTTAGCGCGAGGCTCAGCGGGTCAAGGTTGCTGGAGCCGACGGTTGACCACTCGTGGTCGATCAACGCGACTTTGCCGTGCAGCGCCCTTTGTTTGTATTCGTGGATGATCACGCCTTCGCGCAGCAGCCAGGTGTAGGTCAGGCGCGAGCACACGCGCACGAACGGCATGTCCGGCTTGCCCTGGAGGATCAGCGTGACCTTCACCCCGCGACGGGCCGCGTTGCGCAGTTCACGCAGGAACCGGTAGCTGGGAAAGAAGTATGCGTTGGCGATGGTGATGCGCTGAGTCGCGTTGCGCATCGCCAGCAGGTATTGCTCTTCGATGTCGGTGGTGTGGTGACGGTTATCGCGCTCAGCAAGCAACATCCGCGCGCTGCCGGCCTGACGCGTCACCGGCTTGAGTGGCGTGAAGGTCTTGCGCACGGCGGGGCCGAGCATGCCCAGGGTCGAGCGATAGATGTCCGCGACAATCGGCCCGCGCACCAGCACGGCGTAGTCCTGTTTGGCAGTGATGCCGGTGTCGGCCATGTGGTCAACGCTGTAGTTGATGCCGCCCATGAACGACGTCTCGCCATCGATCACCACCACTTTGCGGTGCAGGCGCCGGAACAGGTTGGTGCGCATGCCCATCAGTTTAGGGCGCGGGTCGAACAGCTGAATCTGCACGCCGGCTTCGATCATTTTGCTGACAAAAGCTGTGCTCAGGTCGCTGGTGCCGTAGTCGTCCACCGTGATGACCACACGGACGCCACGGCTGGCCGCTTCGATCACGGCCTGCTGCAAACCCTCACCGACGCGGTCTTCGAAGATGATGAAGGTTTCGATCAACACTTCTTCGCGCGCCGCCCGGATGGCGTCGAACACCCGGGCGAAAAAGTCTTCGCCATTGATCAACAACTCCACCGAGTTGCCATCCCGCCAAAGGCCACACATGGCGCCCATCGCTTTCATACCCCTCATAGCGTTACCTCCACCGCCAACGGCGCATGATCGGAAAGGTGCGACCAGGGACGATTCGACATCACCCTGGGCGACCGGATGTGCGCGTTGCGCACGTAAATGCGGTCCAGGCGCAACAACGGAAAGCGCGCCGGGAAGCTTTTCGCCGGCGCACCAAATGATTCAACAAAGACTTCGCGCAGCCCGGCAGGATTCAACACGCTATCGGCCTTCTGCCGCCAATCGTTAAAGTCCCCCGCCACGATCACCGGCGCGTCGGCAGGCAAGCGGCCCACCAGATCCGCGATCAACTTCAGTTGCTGCTGTCGGTGCCCTTCTTTCAAGCCCAGGTGCACACACACCGCGTGTAGCTCGCCGAAATGCGGCACATCCAGCACGCAATGCAGCAGGCCCCGTTCTTCGGTGCCATGGATGGAAATGTCGAGGTTTTCGTGACGAATGATGGGGTATTTGGACAGCAGCGCATTACCGTGGTGACCATGGGGATACACGGCATTGCGGCCGTAGGCGAAATCCTTCCACATGCTGTCGGCGAGAAATTCGTACTGCGACGTGGTCGGCCAGTTCTTCACGTTCTGCGCGTGGTCCTGATGTTCGCCGTGGACTTCCTGCAGGAACACGATATCGGCCGACACCGTGCGCACCGCGTCGCGCAGCTCCGGCAGGATAAAGCGCTTGTTGAGAAAACCGAAGCCCATGTGCATGTTCATGGTCAACACGTTGAGCGTGACTGACGCCGACGCACTGTGTCGTCGGCCATTGAGGTCATCGGGAATCAGGGCACTGGTCACAACGTGGCTCCATGCAAATCGCCTGGCGCAACTTCCAGGTTTTCAGTGAGATTGAAACGCTCAAGCAACCGGCGCGCGTCGTAGGGGGCGCGGACCTTGATGTCGTTATCGAAATAGCAATAAACGTCGCGGGACTTCCGCGCTCGGGGGGCTTTGTCCACGATCAGTTGAGCATCCTCGGGCTGCGCGCCCCGCTGCCAGGCATCGATGCGGTTGCCCCAATGGTTGATCGCCTCTTCGGAATAACCGCTGGCGTACAGTTCTTTGTCGCCATGCAGGCGCACGTAGACGAAATCAGTGGCGAGGTCTTCAACGTGGGGCCACTTGCCGGCGGTGTCAGCGACCACCAGCGCTACCTTGTATTTGCGCAGCAGCGCGACAAACTCAGGTACCAGAAAGCTTTCATGGCGGATTTCAACGGCGTGACGCAGTTTCAGCCGCGCCGGAATGTCCAGATAACCCGGCTGCTGCAAACGCTCGGCGCATTGGCTGGCGCAGGCCTTCGCGGCTTTACCGTTGTGGGGCAACAGCTTCAGAAAATGCTCGAAACGCTCGGCGTCGAATTTGAAGTTGGGCGCGAACTGCCAGAGGATCGGCCCCAGCTTTTCCTTAAGCTGAAACACACCGGAGGCGAAAAAGTTGGCGACGGGCTCGTCGATTTCCTTGAGGCGGCGGACATGGGTGATGTAGCGCGGGCCCTTGACGCTGAAGACGAAGCCTTTGGGCGTGTCGTCGTACCAGCGCGCATAAAGGTCAGGCGACTGCAGCGAGTAGAACGAGCCATTGATTTCGATGCTGTTCACGGCTCTTGAGGCGAATTTCAACTCGTTTTTCTGCGTCAGGCCGACGGGATAGAAATCCCCGCGCCATGGCGTGTAACGCCAGCCTGAAATGCCGATACGAATGTCGCCCATGCCTGTGCTCTCTGATGTCCTGCCGCGGCACCTGCCCCGACACTTCTGAACTAGAGATAAGAAGCTTGAGAACGTGGCAGGTTCCCTGGCTTTTTGCCGCCGTTATGGCGCAGATTGCCGCAGCCTCAAACACCGCTTGCGCTCAGGAGTCGACCATGGCCCTTTTGACCTTTTCCCGCGCGCCGCAGACATTCATACGGCACCAGCGGCGGCGACCGTTTTTCGACGTATCGAGAAACAGCCAGTCGCAATCCGGCGCGGCACAGGCCTTGAGCCGGGCCCTGTCGCCGGAGGTGAGCAGCGCCGCCGCCTGCACCGCGAGACGACCGATAAACCCGGCCGTCATCGAACCCAGGTCGTCACCGACACGCCAGCGCCAGATCACACCCGGTGGCGTCAACACCAGCAGGCGCTGGTCGGCGGTGTCGGCGAGCGCCTGATTCAACGCATCAAGGCTGCCCGGGTCGGCATCGTGGTCCAGCGCCATGGGCTGCAACAACCGATACAGCGCTTCGCGGAAATCGATCAACTGTTGAAACGCCGTCACTGTGCGCCAGGAAGAACGCCGCACCAGCGCGACGAAGTGCTGATGCTCCTGATCGTCGATCAGCCCGGCATGGCGGAACCAGTGGACGATGTCCTCCAGATTGCTCAGCGCGTCGACAACCTCCCGCGCCCCCGTGCCCGGCCGACCGCCATCACAGGTATTGAGGTAATCCAGCACCGCTGCGCCACCGACGAGATGGATGGCGTTGATCTTCAGTTGTCCGATAGACATGGCATGCCCTCAGTTTGAGGCGATGAGGGAATGATGACAGAGAAGTGAGGGGCTGCTGAAGTGTTGCAGGGTTGTGGGGTGGGTCTCACCCCACATCTACTGGGCTCGCCACGCCTATCAACTCGTCCTCCCAAGCTGAGCAAGACTCGCCGCCAGGTCGCTCTCGCGGAACGGCTTGGTCAGGCGTGGCAAATCCGGATCAAGCCCTTCATGCTCGGCATATCCTGAGACGAGCAAAATCGGGGTCCCTGGCCGGGCGTTTCGGACGCGTCTGGCCAGGTCGGTACCACTGATGCCCGGCATGAGGTGGTCGGTCACGATCAGATCGACGCGCTGCCCGGTGCTCAGCAGTTGCAAGGCTTCCTCGCCGGAAGAGGCTTCGATCACGCGATAGCCTAGACCGGCCAGCATGTATGAGGTGCTGGCGCGCACCAGTTCTTCATCGTCGACCAGCAGCGCAGTCCCGCGCAGCGAACGGCGCTCCGGAGCCTCGTCGATGCGCAAAGCCGCCGCCGGCACGGTCATGCTCCGCGGCAGCCACAGCTCCACGTTCGTGCCGAGCCCCGGCGAGCTCTGGATCGTCAGCGCGCCGTTGAGCTGAGATGCCAGCCCATGCACCATCGACAGCCCCAGCCCCGTGCCTTTACCGACGCCCTTGGTGGAGAAGAACGGTTCCACCGCCCGGGCAAGCGTGGACGCATCCATGCCAATGCCGGTGTCCGCAACGGACAGACAGAGGTAATCGCCGGTCGGCAGCCTGGACCGGTGTCCGGTGCACACCCATTCGGCGCTCGCCGAGATCCTCATCGTGCCGCCTTCGAGCATGGCGTCACGTGCGTTCACGGAGAGGTTCAGAAGCGCCATCTCCAGTTGGTTCGGGTCCGCGATCGCGGCAGGCAGATCAGCCGGCGCATCGACGACGACGCGGATTTGCGGTCCGGTGGTGCTGGCGACGAGATCGCCCATGCCGTTCACCAGTTTCGCCACGTCGACCGACACCGGCTGCAACGGCTGACGGCGCGCGAAGGCAAGCAAACGCTGCACCAGCGTCTTTGCGCGATCAGCCGATTGCACGGCGCCGGAAATCAGCCGCTGTTCACGTTCGCCGCCCACGCCTCGACGCTGGAGCATGTCGAGGGTGCCGACGATCGGGGTGAGCAAATTATTGAAGTCATGGGCCACGCCGCCGGTCAGCTGTCCCATGGCTTCCATCTTCTGACTCTGGCGCAGCGCCTCCTGGACCTCTTCCCGCTCGGCGATGGCCTTGGCAATCCGTCCTTCCAGCGTGGCGTTGAGTTCGCGCAGGCCCTCCTCGGCGTCTTTGCGGGCGGTCACTTCAACCACCGTGCCAGTGACGCGCAGGCAGCGGCCGGCCGCGTCGAACACGCCCCGCCCCTTGGCGGCCACCCAGCGAATCACACCGTCGTCCCTGCCGACGGTGCGGTAGTCGACGTCATAAAGGGCGCGGCGTTCAGGATCGCTGGCCGACGTGAATGCCTTGATCGTTGCGTCTCGATCCTCGGGATGCAAGCCGTCATAAAAGTCTTGAATCGTGACCGGCACATCAGCCTGGATGCCGAACATGGCTTTGGTTCTGGGCGGCCAGATCAGCGCGTCGTGCACGATGTCCACGTCCCAGAAACCGATATCGGCGTGTTCGACGGCAAGGCGCAGACGCTCTTCGCTCTCGCGCATGCGCATCTCGGCGCCCACCCGCTCGACATGCGCCCAGCAGCGCTCGACGACTTCCCTGACCAGCAGGACCTCAGAGGGCAACCAGTCGCGAGGCTGATCCTGATGAACCGCCATCATGGCTGTCAGCCGGCCATTCTTGACCAGCGGGCAGCAGATGATCGCGTCGATGCCAATCCCGCGAAAGGTCTCCAGGCCTTCGCCGGGACCGAGTTCTGCAACGGCGTCGCGCACAATCAGGGTTCGGCCTTCGCGCATGTCAGCCGCCGTCCGCGGGCCGAAAAGATCGAGGCTGTAGGTGCCGACCGAGCTCTGAATGCCAGCTGCGTTGTAGTCGCTGCGAATCCAGAAGCGGTCATGATCGATGTCGACATCCGCGTAGGCGCAGCGCGACACGTTGAGCCTGCGGCCGAGCAACTCGGTCGCGGCGAGCATCGCGTCTTCGGCCCGGCGGATACTGAAAAGCCGGCTGTCCAGCTCATCAAAAAAACTCAGCCGCGCCGCGCTGTCTTGCAGCGCCGCTTGCGCCTGATGCTCGGCCGTGCAGTCGCGGAAGATTTTCACGAAACCGCCCTGGTCCATGGCCAGCGGCATCATCAGTCCCGATCCCCAGAAGCGCGCACCGTTTTTATGAACGTGCCAACGCTCATTGACGGCCCGCCCCTGCGCCCTCGCGCGTTCGAGCTCGCCCTGAAACACTCGTTCGACCTGCTCCGAATCGGTGTAGAAGAGATCGCCGTCGCGGCCCATGACTTCCTCGGCGCGGTAACCGACGATGCGCTGGGCGCCGATGTTCCAACCGGTAATCGTGCCCCGCGCATCGAACGTGATGATCGCGAAGTCCTCTGCGCCCTCCACTATCTGGCGGTAGCGCGCCTCGCTGCTGCGGATGGCGGATTCGGCGCGCGCACGGTGCACGACCAGTCCCACCGTTTTGACCACGAAATCACCGATCTCGATATCCGCCGGTACCGGCTCGCGCAGCTCGGCGTGGTACATGACAAAAGTGCCGAGCGTGGCGCCCTGGGCCGACCGGATCGGGATGGACCCGCAGACGTGCAAGCCGTGTCCGACGGCCAGCGCCCGTAACTCGGCCCACTGCGGGTCGTTTGTGATGTCGGAAACCGCCGCCCGCGGATTCGGGGTCGCCACGGTACTGCCAGAACCTGCACCTGCGCCGACATTGATGCGTTCGACCGCGTTGATAAACGGAAGGGGCAGGCCCGGTCCGGCGCAATGCTGCAGCTGACTGCCCTCCTCGTTCAGCAGCAGGATGCAGCCCAGGAAACGAGACGGCGACAGCGCCTCCACCTCGCGGACGATTGCGTCCAGCGCGACATTCAGCGGCGTTTCTTCAACGGCCAGCTCAAGGATACGGTTCTGGGCGGCCCCGAGTGCCGCCGCGCGATTGCGGGCCTGGGTCAGGCGCGCATTCTCGATGGCGATCGTTGCCAGCCGCGCCAGACTTTCCAGACGCTTGACCGTGTCGTCATCGTGACGGCGGACCTGCGACCAATAGGCGCCCAGCGCCGCGACCGGCACAGGCCGACCGATAGGCGCCATGATGAGGCTACGCACGAACGTCGGCGAATAGATGTCCTGCGGGATGCGTGGATCGAGCCGAATGTCGCTGATCGCAATCGTCTCGCCGCGACGCATGACCCACCCGGAAACGCAGTGATCGGCCGCGAAGGTCTGGCCCTGCCAGAGCGCAGAGACCGCATCTTCGGCTATGTAAGAACATCGCCCTTCGTCCCGAATCACAACGGCAATGCCCTCCGCGCCGAGCGTGGCGCGCGCCACGTCTCGCAGCACGGCGACGACCTCGTCCACGGACTCCGCCATTACCAGCCGCTCACTGGCATTCAGTACATGAGACAGGCGCTCATCGCCGCTAGGGTCGACTGGAACAGTAGTCAAACGGATCTCCCGACATCTCCACGGCATCAACATCCCGCAGACTGGTTCGAACTGGACAGGGCTAAAGTGGCAGTGTATCGGCTATCCCTTGGATCTCTACACGGCTCGATTCAGGTTTTATCAGAAAGGCGACCAACGCGCGCACACTTGCCACTCTCCAGAATGATTCATGAAACAACTACGGCCATTGTCAGAAAACAGACCAACCAATCCGCGAACTCAGCAACTCCAACGCCGCCATTCCGGCGAGCGAATTCCCTGCAGCGTTCAACTCCGGCGACCACACGCATACGGTGAACTGCCCCGGCACGATCGCCACGATTCCGCCCCCTACCCCGCTCTTGCCCGGCAACCCCACGCGATAGGCAAAATTGCCGGCTTCGTCATAGAGCCCGCTGGTGGCCATGATCGAGTTCACTTGCTGGGTCTGGCGCGGCGTGAGGATCTGCTCACCGCTGTGTTTGCAGAAACCGTTGTTCGCCAGAAAGCAGAACGCCCGGGCCAGATCGAGGCAGCTCATCCTCAGCGCGCAGCAACTGAAATAACTGCGCAGCACGGTCTCGACCTCGTTATGGAAGTTGCCGAAGGACTGCATCAGGTAGGCCATCGCCGCGTTACGTGCGCGGAATTGATATTCGGAATCCGCCACACGGGCATCGATCAATACCTGGGGATTGCCCGACAGCCGCCGCACGAAATCGCGCATGGACAAGGTCGGTGCCGCGAACCGCGACTGGTTGATGTCGCAGATCACCAAAGCCCCGGCATTGATAAAGGGGTTACGCGGGCGTCCGCGCTCGAACTCCAGCTGCACCAGCGAGTTGAACGGCTGGCCCGACGGCTCATGACCCAGGCGCTCCCAAATGGCTTCACCGGAATGGCCGATCGCCTGAACCAGGCTGAACACCTTGGAAATGCTCTGCACCGAAAACGGCTCAAGCGCGTCGCCCGCACAGTAATAGGTGCCATCGTTGCCGTAGACGGCAATGCCCAATTGCTGCGCTGGCACGTCGGCCAGTGCGGGAATGTAGTCAGCCACCTTGCCCTGGCCGATCAAGGGACGCACTTCGTCGAGAATCTCGTTCAACAGCGTTTGCATGGAGGGTCCTGGCGTTGATCCCCTGACGGCAGCAGGGGTTAGGGTTCATGACGAATGCTGAGAGGGCGGGATCACACATTTGGGCAGGATTTTGGTTTTTTTGTGGTGAGTGGGTTGGCGCTCTCAGGTCGGCGGAGACTGGTTGGCCGCCAGCGCTTATGGGGCTGATTTTCTGGAAATAGGCCCTGCCATCACATCGAGGTGTCGGCTCCGAATGCTTGCCGCAGCACGGTGATGGCTTGTTCAATTGATGGGCCTTCTATGGGCGGTGGGTCGGGACGCTCACAGAATTCTCGCCATACGAAGAGGGTCAGTTCTGCGCCGTCGGTTTGGTTTGAACAGTCAGGGAGCGAGCCGAAGGTTTGCAGCGATCTGTAGCGTTCGTCCGCCCAGAACAGCGCTTCGACCCATGGGTAGATCGGGATGAAATGGAAATGAATGGCGTGGCCCGCATCATGGCCGAAACGGCAGATGTAGAGGCGTTTGGAGTGCAGGCGTGTTTCGATGGCTTGCTGGATTTGGGCTTGCAATGGGCCGAGTTCGGCTAGCGCTTGGGCTGGCAGGTTTGCCATTGAGTTTGTTGTCTGCTTGGCGACAAGCATCAGGTAGCCGGGGAGGTGGCTGTCCGTGCGGTGGTTGATGAGCCAATGGGTGGTTTCGTGGATGACGAGGCTAGGGGGTATGTCCATTGGGCGGCCATTGGTAAGGGTCGGGGCAGTCTGGTAATTCAAGCAGGAATTCAGTTAGTGTTCTCGCCACAATTTACGAAAGCAGGGAGCTAAGCATGGCATTTGATGCATTTATGAAGGTCGACGGTGTTGAAGGCGATTCGCTGGACGGTGACCATATAAAGGGCTACCGAATTTGTAGTTCCGCTTACTACTGCTTCGCTGTACAACGCATTTCGAGTCTCATCAGTAAGAGCAGGTCGGATATCTGTTGTCACCAGTGAAAAGCCACTCCAAGCTTCAAAGAAGCTGGGCGGTGGGCATACGATCTTCAAGCATGTGGGTAAGAATATTGATGAGTTAAAAACACGATTCGCATCGAAAAGGTCCACGTCTCATCCACATTCTATGATCTCGAAACTGCCGAATGGGCGGTCAGTCAAGCACTTCAACGAAACAGACTCAAAATATTGATGCAGTCCAAAGCCAGGCTGATTCTTACAGAAAAAAGATTTGAGATCTCGACGACCTTAGAAAAGCCGGTTGGTTGGGGTGTGACCAGAGAAGCACCCAACACTGCGGTGAATATGTCAAAGGTCACGATTGCAATTAAATGCGTGAAATACAACCATATGCCTTATTTTATAATCACTGCTTTTCCATCACTGTGAGACTAAAACCATGGCATACGGATTAATAACAGACTTCATTTATGAAGTCGGCGATGGTGTCGGTGAATTTTTACCTGACGATGAGAAAACGCTATTCTCGCCACCAACCCTAGATCAAATAGTTAAAGAATATATTGACGAAGGCAACTTATTGAATGTCTTTTTTTTAAAAAGACAGATTAAGCATTACATCAAGAACCATATGACCCCAGAAGGTCTAGAATATGTGCACCCGCCATTTGGGCAAGACACATCTTTCGTTGAAGATTATTTCGACGGAGATCTGTATGTTTTTCTGACTAACACCTTGGGTTTGCTTGACAAAGAGTTTAAAGCTCGCGCCCCTAAGGTCATATCGAAGTTTACGGGACTTGGGTGATCATGCCCGTATCTTAGCAATTCCTTTACTTTAGATGGCCGGCATGTCGACGCCTCGCCATTCAAGAACATCTTCGTCGTAACTTCAGTTGACCTGGTTCAAAAGGAGCTATTAGACAGTTATCCATGTTGCTTGAATCGGTTGTATTGCACTCACATCGAGCACCCCGACCTTTATTGAACCCGACGAGTACTAAAAACAGTTGAGTGCGCAGGACAGCGCACCGCTCCGATCGTCTCTCAATTGCAGCAAACTCGAAGTGAGGTTTAAACGGCGCAAATGCAAGCAGCACGGATATTGGGCGGCGCGATTCCCGGGCGCCCATGGGTCAATGCTGGCTATGGCCTCGGTGTCATGCGGGGTTCGATTGACGGCGGGCTAACCTGTGCAGCCACACTGGCTGCGGACCTGGCAGCGTCATTGCCGTTTACCCCGGATGCAACAACTATCCACAAAGAGACTGCAAGCCCTAGCGATTAACCTTGCGTGTGACGGCATCCTCTGCCGAGGACTGAAGAAAACCTCGTGCCAATTGTTGGTACAACTCAGGCCCCATTCTCGAGCTGACGCCTTTGGCGATCAACGCAACCGCCATAAGGCTGATCACCATGCCGTGGCTGTCGATCATTTCCATCACGATGATCGCGGACGTGATCGGCGACTGGGTCACAGCGGCCAGAAAACCCACCATGCAAAGGGCAATGATCGGCTGCGCAGCCAGACCGAAAAGGTCAGCGGCGTTGGCGCCGACTGCCGCCCCTACTGCCAGGGACGGTGCAAAGATGCCGCCGGGAATACCAGAAAAATACGTGACCACGGTGGCGAGAAATCGCGTGACAGGCGCGTGCCAGGGCAAGCCGATGTCGGAGGCGATGACCTGAGAGGTAATGCCGTAACCGCTACCGAAGGACATCCCTCCGCTGAGCCAGCCCAGGATCGCAACAATCAGCCCGCAGGCGCCGGCGAACCATACCGGGTGCTGGCGGCGCCATTCCCAGACAACAAAACCGCTATGACGCTGGGGCCACAGCAGCATCCGGCTGAACAATCCGCCGAGCAACCCACAGCCGATACCGATCGCCAGGACAGGCCCGAGGATATCGACACTGATGTCCGGAACATCGAAGTGACCGAAATAGTTGTAGTTGCCCTGCAAGGCGATGGCGACCATCCCCGACAGAATGATGGTGCTGAGCAGGACACCGCTGGTTCGGGTTTCGAGCTTGCGGCCCAACTCCTCCACCGCAAAGGCGATGCCGGCCAGCGGCGTGTTGAACGCTGCAGCGATGCCGGCCGCGCCCCCTGCCAGAATCAGGTCTTCGGCGCGCACGATGCGAGCGTTGGGCAGAAAACGGTGAAAGAAATGCATGATCGAGGCCGCCACCTGCACCGACGGGCCTTCGCGCCCCGCGGAAAACCCGCCGGTCAACGCCAGCGTGCCCAGACTCATCTTGGCGAACGCAATGCGCAGCGACAGCAGTTTGTCGACACGCTTGCCCTGATGCACCAGCCGGGTGGCTGCGATGACTTGCGGGATGCCACTGCCCTGAGCGCCAGCGAAGAACCGGGTGGTGAGCCACACGACAAGCATGCCGACCAGTGGGGTATAAACGAACGGCAGCCAGGGCCGCTCAGCGGTGTGCAAGGAAAACTGTGCCAAGGCGAGGTCGGCCATGCGGGCGAACAGTACGACAAGCAGCCCGGCAAGCGTAGCCGCTGCCCAGAGCGTGACCCGGGTGCGCCATCGCATGGAGGCGAAACGACGGCGGATCAGCAGTAGAGGTTTGATCACCGGTGGGTTTCCCATTTAAAGATCAGCGCAGTTCGACCGTCAGACTACCCAAATAAAGCCATGACCTCCAAGGTGCTGTGATCCCGGGCCCGCCCCCCCTCACCTCAAAGCCAGCCCGAGTGGCGATGATGCGGCTGAGCGCTGTTCGAACGGGCTATTCACTGCACTGGCTTCAAACCGCTGCGTTCTATGGCGTCATGGCCCTTCTGCGATCCCATGTAGTCCAGCAAGGCCTTGGCTTCGGTGGGATGGGCACTGTTTTTAACAACGGCACCTGAGTACAGAACCATCTGCTGCACGTTGTCCGGTATCAAGCCCACGATGTCGATGCCCTGAATCGGCGTGAGCCCACTCAACTGCTGAAACCCCAATTCTGCTTCGCCTCGGGCCACCACATCCCCCACCGGCTCAACAGACACGACCTTGCCCTTGAGCATGAATCGCGGGTAGAGCTTCATGTGCGGGAACAACCAATGGGAGAGATAAAGGCCGCTTGCGCTGTCGGAATAGGCGACCGATTCTGCGTTCAGGAGCGTCTCGCGAAAGGCTTTCATACTGCCAATATCCGGCTGTACTGCGCCTTTGCGCACCGCCATGGCAATGAATGATTTCCCCAGGTCCACCCGCGTAAGTGGGTCGACCTGATTGCGGGCGGTCAGCGTGTCCAGGGAAGAACCCAGTGTCAGCACCACGTCGGCTTCTTCCTTGCGATCGAGACGGTTATCAATTGCCTGCGGCGCGGGGCCGCTTGCCTGAGCCACCGTTACCTGCAGCTTCACCCCACTGGCTTTTTCGTATTCGGGGGCGATGGCGAGTATCGCCCCCTTGAAGCCACTGGAGCTGAGGACCTTGAGCGTTACTGGCAGCGTTTTGGGTGCATCGGCGGCGTGGATGACGCCCGTACTCAACAGCGCACAGGACAACACGAAAGGTTTGAATAGAAGGCGCACGGCGAGCAGTTCCTCGTCTGGAAAAGACCCTACGCTAAAGGAGCCTTTGGCCCGGCCCGCGTTAACCCGTGTTAAGAAAGATTTACTTTCACGGTGGGACGTACCGGCCCAAGGTGCACCTGCCGTTAGAATGAGCGCCCTTCTCAGCCTGGAGATCCGAATGATTCGTGCACTGGTCATCGAGGATGACGAAGTCACTGCGCAGGCCATCATCGCCGAACTTGAGGCCCATGGATTCAGTGCGCAGTGGGCCGATAACGGCCGCGCTGGCCTGGCAATGGCGATCGCCGGAGGCCATGAGGTCATCACGCTAGACCGCATGCTGCCTGATTTCGACGGGCTGACCATTGTCAGCACTTTGCGCCAGTTGGCGATACAGACCCCCGTCCTGATGATCAGCGCGCTGTCGGATGTCGACGAACGTGTGCGCGGTCTGCGCTCGGGGGGTGACGACTACCTCACTAAACCATTCTCCATGGTGGAAATGATCGCGCGCCTGGAAGTCTTGCTGCGCGGTCCCTCCCTGGACAACCACGGGCACTGTCTTGAGTTTGGCCGTCTTCACGTCAACTTGATCGAGCACTCCGTCACGCTGTACGAAGAAGCCGTCGTGCTCCTGCCTACCGAGTTCAAGCTGCTCACCTACCTGATGCGAAATGCGGGACAACTGGTCACGCGAACCATGTTGTTCCAGGAGGTGTGGGGCTATCACTTCGACCCTGGCACCAACATCATCGATGTGCACATCGGCCGCCTGCGCAAAAAAATAGAACGCAGTGGCGCGCCGACTATCCAGACAATTCGTGGATCAGGTTATGTTCTCGTCGAAAAAAACTGATCGCTGGCGCTCCAGCAACAGCCGCCTGATCGGTTTGTATGCACTGTTCTTCGTGGCATGGGGCGGCGCCTTCACCGGCGTGCTGTATTGGGAAATTTCCGCCTACCTGGGCACGGTGGCAGAACGAACGTTGATGCAGCGTGCCCATTACTACCAGAAGGTCCCTGATGCCGCCCTGGTGGACGAACTGGCTGGCAGCGAGGTGTATTCCACCCCGGGAATCGACGCTTACGGTCTGTTCGAGGCCAGTGGTAACCATCTCGCCGGCGACCTGCTGAAGCTTCGCTCCAATTTGCCTGACGATGGCCGCGTGCACTATCTGGAGCGCGGGTTGAGCATCGCCTTGCCCAACGAAGAAACCCGCAGCAGTTACGCGCTCAGGCTTAATCGGCCGGATGGACGCATCCTGATTCTCGCCCGCGATGGCGGATCCATCTCGGCAGTCGGCGGCATCATCGGGCAGGCGCTGTTCTGGGGACTGTCACTGACGCTGATCCCCGGTCTGATCGGCTGGCGATTGCTGCGCAGGCGACCCATTCGCCGGGTCGAACGGCTGCAGCGCAGTACCGAAAGCATCGTTTCAGGCAACCTGCGCGAGCGTCTTCCACTTTCCCCTCGCCGGGATGAACTCGACATGCTGGCCAGCGCCGTGAACACCATGCTCGAACACATCGAGCAATTGATGCTTGAAGTCAAAAGCGTTTGCGATGGCATAGCGCACGACTTGCGCACGCCCCTGACGCGGCTTCGTGCTCGCTTGTATCAACTGCAAAAGCTGCCGCTGCAAGACGCCCACGCCCAGACATTGAATCTGGCGCTGGAAGAGAGCGAGTCGATCATGTCGAGGTTTCAGGGGCTGCTGCGCATCTCCGAGCTGGAAGATACTCGGCGGCGCTCGGCGTTTCAGGCATTTCAGCCGGAGGCGCTGCTGCAACAGGCCCATGAATTTTATGAGCCGCTGGCGCAAGAAAAAAGCCAACGGCTGATGTTGTCCCTTGGCGGGGAATATCCGGCCCTGCAAGGTGACGTTTCCCTGCTGTTCGAGGCTTTGGTGAATCTCATGGACAACGCGATCAAGTTCACTCAGGCCGGGGGCGAAATACACTTGAGTTGCTGGCGCACGGAACACAGCCTGACCATCGAGGTGCTCGACAACGGGCCCGGTATCCCGGTCCACGAAAGAAAGGATGTCACCCGACGCCTTTATCGCGGCGATGCAACAAGGCAGCAACCCGGCAACGGCCTGGGCCTCTCGCTGGTCGCAGCCATCGCGCGCCTGCACGGATTTGGTTTGAGCATTAAGGCCGGCCATGAGGGCCGTGGTACGCGTGTCGTTCTCGACTGTCCGCTGAGTGGCGTCACAACGGGCTTCTTAAACAATTATTAACCCTGCTTAATTTGAGGGTCGCAGGCAGTCCACCTAGGTTGACGAACCTTTCGAAGACCAAGGCTCCACGCTTGTGAAACACCTGACACTGCGCCTCGCTTTGACACTCATTTGTGCGCAGGGGGTGTCGTCCTTTGCCGCCCCCGTACCCTCAGGGCCGATGACCCCCTCGCCTCCCCGGCTAAACGCCAAGTCCTGGGTGCTCATGGACGCCGTCAGCGGCAATATCATCACCAGCCATGACGCCGAGGAGCACCTGCCCCCCGCCAGCCTGACCAAACTGATGACGGTTTATGCGGCCACCAACGAGATCCAGGCAGGCCGATTGAATCCCGATGACCTGGTGACCATCAGCGAACATGCATGGCACACCGAGGGTTCGCGCATGTTTCTGGATCCGCGCAGCCAGGTCTCCGTCCATGACCTGTTGCGCGGCATCGTGATCGACTCCGGAAATGACGCCAGCGTGGCGCTTTCGGAGCACATCGCAGGCAGCGAAGACAGCTTCGCGGGGCTGATGAATGTCACGGCCAAACGCCTGGGGCTTGATGACACGCATTTCATGAACCCTACCGGCCTTCCGGCGCCTGAGCATTACTCATCGGCGGGTGACATGGCCAGGCTTGCCCGCGCGATCATCACCGACGAATCCGCGTACTACTCACTCTACAAGCAGAAGCACTTCACCTGGAACGGCATCCGCCAACCCAACCGCAACCTGCTGCTCTGGCGCGACAGCTCGGTTGACGGTCTGAAAACCGGTCATACCGAAGCCGCCGGTTACTGCATGGTGACCTCAGCCGTGCGTGACGGTCGCCGACTGATCACCGCAGTGTTTGGGTCCACGTCAAAAACCAATCGGGCCAACGACGCCGAAAAGCTGCTGACGTACGGATTCCGCTTCTTCGACACCCAGACCTATGCCAAAGCCGCTGAGGTCCTGGCCAACCCAATGCTCTGGAAAGGCGAAGCGCGCACGATGCCGGTGGGGGTGCTCGACGAAATCACGCTCACCCTGGCCAAGAGCAGAAACCGCAAGGTGGAAACCCGCCTGACCATCGACCAGCCTCTGGTTGCGCCCATTGCCCTGGGAGCTGTCGTCGGCAGCGTGACGATGTACGACGGAGAGCAAAAACTCGTGACGCGACCGTTGATTGCGTTGAAAGAGGAAGTAGCAGGCAGTTGGTGGAAACGCGCCTGGGACAGCATTCGGTTGTTCTTTTTCAATACGTTCAATACAGGTGCATCGGCTCAATGAGTACCCAAAAAGAGAGCCAATCGATGAACACGGCACTTTAGTGCAGCACACGGTTGCTTCGCCGTGCCACTGCTGCTCGGCAACCGCCTACCTGAACGTCATGCCCTCCCCCGAAGTCATAAACAGAACTTCAGCCACGCCCATCAAGGTGCCTTATGCGTTTGATACCCGAACTGAACAGCGAAGCTCACGTCCTGATAGCCGGAGCCAGCCGAGGTATCGGCCTGGCACTGTGCGCGGCGTTGCTGGCTCGCGATGATGTGGCTCAGGTGTGGGCAGTAGCGCGGGCAGCCAGCACTTCCCCTGAGCTGGCAGCGCTTGCAGCGCAATATGGAGACCGTCTGAAACCCGTCGACTGCGACGCGCGCAATGAGCAATCCCTGGAAGCGCTCGTGAGCGATGACCTTGCAGGATGCGAGCATCTGCACCTCGTTATCAGTGCGCTGGGCATTCTTCATCAGGACGGCGCCAAAGCCGAAAAGGGGCTGGCACAACTGACCCTTGCGAGCCTGCAAGCGAGCTTTGCGACCAACACCTTTGCGCCGATCCTGCTGCTTAAACACCTGCTTCCGTTATTGCGCAAACACCCTGCTACCTTCGCGGCGCTCTCGGCGAGGGTTGGCTCTATCGGCGATAACCGATTGGGTGGCTGGTACAGCTACAGAGCCAGCAAAGCGGCGCTCAACCAGTTGCTGCACACGGCCAGTATCGAATTGAAGCGGCTGAACCCTGCTTCGACTGTCCTCTCCATTCACCCAGGCACGACTGATACCGAGCTGTCTCGGCCCTTCCAGGGGAACGTGCCTGACGGCCAGCTGTTTGAACCGGCGTTCTCGGCGGATCGCATTCTTGAGGTGGTCGGCGCACACGGGCCAGCCGACAGCGGGACCTTTTGGGACTGGAACGACAAACCTATCGTCTGGTGACGTGTCCCACTCGCGAAAACATGACTTCAATAATTACTTCGCCAACGCCTTCACCAACGCTGGCGTCACGTAATGCGGACCATCGAACAGGTACAGCGGGTAGCCGTCATAGGCGGCCAGCTGCGGTTTGAGTTCGGCGGCCGTTGCGGAGCGGAAGCCGCCGCCGTAGTTGGGGCGGAAGGCTTCGACGATGATGCGCACGCGGTCCTTGCCCAAGCGTTCACGCAGGGTGTCGGCGTAGGTGCGGGCGACCGGTGCGGTGCGGGCGTAGACGCCAACCCCGTCCTGAAAGAACACGCCGATGTCGTCTGGCAGCCATTGCTTTAGCCAGTCGGCTGTGGCGGCCGGGCCGATGTTGGCGCCGTCATAGACGCTGATCCACAACGGACGCGGCAGCTTGGCCAGCAGCGCGGGCAGCTCCCTGGCGCGGGTCCAGCTGGGGTCGACTTCCGCCGGGAAGTAATAGCCGGTCACGTGCAGCGGCGTCGGCAGTTTGGCGATGCGCTCCGAGACGGCGGCCAGTTGCTCGATGTTGTCCCGGGAGCGGTTTTCGCTGAAGTATCCCGCCAGGCCGAGGATCACATCCTGAGCCCAAGGCTCCTTGGCAATACGTGCCCAATCGGGCAGGACCGGCACGCTGGGCAGCCCGGTCCCGGGCACGAAAGCCTGATCGTCGACCACGGTCCATTGCACCAGCAACTCCCTGGCGCCGAGCTGATCCCAATGCCCCTTGATGCCCACGGTTTTGTTATCAGGCTGCCAGACGATACCAACGATGCCGGGGTCCAGCCGTTTTTGCGTGGTGACGTACATGGCGGTGCCGGAGACCAGTGTCGCTGCGAGCAGCAGGACACCTAGAGTGGCACGCCCGAGGCCCCCTGGGAGAATCTTCAAGGAAGCGCCTTCGTGATGCGCTGGTGCCACTGTTTCAGCGAAGTCACACCCTTGGCGTTCCATTGGGCGGCGGCATCAGGGCCGAGATGAAACTGGCCCTCGTTGAACTGCCATACGATCACTTGCGGCTTGTGCTGCGCAAAGTCCGGTGATTCCAGGTATTGCAGCAGCGTCGCCCACGGGCCGACGTCGCCGGGGTTCCAGGTCAGCGTGACCGGGCGGTCCAGGGCATTGGACAGTTTCTGGGTATAGCCAAGGTAAGGCTGCACGAAACTGTTGCCGATGACCTGAACAGGTGCCGGGGCGTCGTCGATCAGCAGGTCTTTCTCGACCTGATGGCGCACGGTGTAAATGTCCCGGCCGATGGCTTTACGCTTGATGGACGGCAAGAAGTTGCTGGCCAGATCGCCGAAGGCACGCTTGTCGAACCATTCCCCCAGCACGGCACCGCCGCCGGCTTCACCCTGCAGGCGATAGCGTCCGGTGATCAGTTTCGCAGTGGCGTCGGCCGTGTTTTCGGCGCTCCAGGCGGTCCAGTGATAATCGGCGCGGTAAAACGCCGTCTGCTTGCCTTGCTCGGTGGCTTGCAGTATCGGCTTGATGTTCAGCGTCGTCAGGCCGGCCTTGGCCAGTTCGCCTTGCAAACGGTCGTAGCGCTGCGCCACGGCCGGGCTCAAGGGTTGGTCGACGGGCAGGCGCTGGGCGTAGAACGGCGCTTTCATCGGCACCACCAGCACCACCAGCGCGATGTTCTCGCGCTCAAGTTGCTGTTGGACGTCCTTGATCAGGGCGATGCTGCGCACAGTGCCTGGGTTATCGACTTTGTTCAGGCTTTCCCACGCGGGAAATAACCAGCCGCCCTGCCCGGTGATCACAGCCGACTCAGCGTGGGCGGCTCCGCCGGACAGGCTCAGCAGCAGCCCGGCGATCAGGCCGGACACCGGCGGGCGGCGGAGGATGTGACGAGGTTTTACTAAAAGGTTCATTGGGCAGTCTGGTCTACGAGGCCAATCAGGCGGGGGGTCTGGCGTGAGCCGACCAGGAACAGGCTGTAACGGTCACCGGCCTTGAAGGGCTCAAGCTTGAGCGGCAGGCTGGCGCTTTGATCGCAGCTGGCAATCAGGGTCGCCTGCACCGGATTGATGGTGCGCTGGGCCTGGCCGCCAAGCGGCAGCTGGCTAAAAACGCTCGAACCGTTGGCCAGCTTGATATCGGCTTTTTGACAGCCGGCGCTGAGGTTGTAGACGTTGAGTTCGGCGCGCAAATCTTTGCCTCGCGGCTGCGGGTCGATTACCACCCGGGGGGCGGCCGCCGGATCGCTGCCCAGAATCACCGTGACGAAGGCATTTTTCGGGACGGCCAGGCCCTTGATCTCACGCTCGTTGATCGTAAGGCGCAGCGGTTGCCGCGAGTCCACCACCTGATAAGGACTGGCCACCACCGACTGCGCAGACAGGGCAACACCCGGCTTGTGGTCCAGGCTCACTTGTAAGGCACCGTCGGCAGGATTGACGACCCGCACCCAGGCCGAGCCTTCAGGCAGTTTCGGCGCCTAGAGTTGAGCGATTTCCGACGCGGCCTGGGCCACTGTCGACGCCATGCCCAGGCTCAGCCCGAGCCCCATCAGCCAATACATACGAGGGTGCATATCCGTCCTCAATAGGAGTAAGTCAGGCGAGCGAAGACACCTTTGGCGCGGTCATCGCCAGACACTTTCACTCGGTATTGCAACGAAAAATCTACATAGGAGCGCGGCGCGTTGTAGGCGTCTTCGCGGAACCAGTAGCGCACGTTGTTGCCCACGCCGATGCCGGCGGCATGGCCGGATGAGTATTCGGTGCTGCCATCGGTCCGGGTTTCGCTGTCCATCTTCGAGTCGTAGTCGAAGGCGGCCACCACGTGGGGGAACGTCACCCAGCGCGAACCGGCGCCGCCAATGGCGTAGCTGCGACCACCCTGCCATTCGCTGTTGATGTAATTGCGCGAGTCGTTGACGTAATGACCGGTCTCGGCGAACAACTGCGACGTCCACCAGCTGGGGACATCAACCCGCAAATCGGTACCGATGCTGGAGCCATAACCCAGGCGCAACAGCCAGTCGCCGTCGACGTCAGAAGATCCCAGAGGAAAGGTGCGTTCCACGGCCGCCATGACGTTCAACGAGGTGAACGGCTTGACCCGCACACCCAACGCGCCTTGCAGCGCATCCAGGCCGGTGTCCGAATCGCTGTTCTTGCTCCACAGCGTGTCGGTGACCCGGCCATACAGTTCGACGAAACGGGCGTTGCGGTAACCCAACGGACGCCACGACAGTTCGGTGCTGTTCTGCAGGCTGTCGTTGCTGCTACTGCCGCTCCCGCTATTGCCATTATTGCTGCCAGTGCTGGGCGCCGAGCTCAGGCCACTGGTGGAACTGTTGCCGCGATAACTGGTGGTGCTGGTCAGGCCCCAAGTGCGCGACACATCGGCCACGGCGCGGCGGGTGTCGAACGCCTGCTGGTCGGTCATGTCCAGTTCGCCGCTATTTTTGGCGTCGATAACCCGCTTGAAATAGCCGACAGCGTGTTCGTCGTCACTGACCCGCATTGCGTTGTAGGCCGCGTCCTGAGTCGCTGTCGGCGCGAGAGGCGCGGCAGCGTCAGCCTTGCGGAATGACTCATGGGCGCTGTCGTCGTCGCCGGCCTGTACCGACAGGTACGCCACCTGCAGGTCGCTCATGCCATCCAGTTCGCCGGCGTCGCGGGCGACCTGAAGGCGTTCCCGCGCCGTGCGACGTTGACCCAGGGCAGCATAAAGGCTGGCTTCTTCATACGTGGGCAGGCTGCCCAGGGCCAGGGCCTGGGTGAAGTCCTGGCGGGCACCGGCATCGTCTCCGGTCTGCTGGCGCAACCGACCGCGCTGGGCCAGCAAACGGGCGTCGTCACCATTGGCTTGCAGGCCATCGCTGGCCGCAGCTATGGCTTCGGGCAGGCGCTTCTGGTCGGTCAGGGCGCTGACCAAGAGGCTGCGATACGCCGGGTTCTGCGGCGCCCGGCGAATGGCTTCGCTGGCCAGGGCCGCCGCCGAAGCCGAGTCTTTGCGGGCCAGCGCAGCGTAAGCCTGCACGGCTGTATCCGTACCGCCATCGCGCTGGTTACCCGGCCAGATATCGCAGATCAGGCCGAATGCGCTTTCCTGGCAGTTGAGGGCCGGGGCCGGAAAACGCGTCGCGGTTTTCAGGCCATTGTCCTTCTGGCGCAACGCGACCTGAGCGGCGGCGCGACGGCGGGCGACTTCACCGCCCGTGTCGGCGGGCAGTTTTTGCAATTGATCCAGGGCCTGTTGCGGCTCGTTGTTGGCCAGCGCCAGGTCGGCGGCGAAAAAGCGAATCTCGCGCACTTCAGAATCCAGCAAGCCTTCGATGGCCAGGGCCCGGTCAAGGTCGGCCTGTGCCGCCTGGGTCTTGCCCTGACGATCCAGGGCGTAGCTGCGCAGAATCCACGGCGCGGTTTCGCCATCGTCCTGGGCCAGCGCGCCGGTGGCGGCCAGTTCGGCGGCGCGGTAATCCTGGGTCGCGATCAGCGCGCTGATCAGCAACTGCTGGTGAGCGCCGATTTCCGGTGCCCAGGCCACGGCCTTGCGGGCCTGATCCACGGCCAGCGGCAGGTTGCCCTGTTCCAGCGCGCGATAACCGGCGATGGCCAGTGGCGCGGCCAGTTGGCGGCGAATGGCTTCGCGGCGCATCAGCAAGGTGTCGTCATCCGGGAAAACCCGCAGGGCTTCGGTGGTGGCCTGATCGGCTTCCTCCAAATGCTGTTGGCGTTGCAGGGATTCGATCAGCAGCAGACGGTAATCCATGCGCTTGGGTGCCTGGGCGATGGCTTTGCGAGCGGACTGCGCGGCGACGCCGAAGTTGTCGCGATCGTAGGCCTTGAACGCCTGGGCCGCCGCACTGAAACCGGGGGCCTGTCGCGAAATCGACTGCGGGTATCGCCTGGGGTTGTCGCGTTGTTCCTTGTCTCGTTGCGCCTGCACGATCAGCCGGTTCAGACGGGTGACATCGGCCCGCTGACGCAAGGCTTCGCGGGCCTTGGCGATGGCCAGGTCGTAGTCCTTGCGGTCGTAGGCGCTGTAGGCTTCACTCGCCGCCTGGTAAGCGGGACCGGTCAACGGCAGCGGCAGAATTTCGCCATGTACCAGCGCAGGCAAAAGGGTCAGCCCCGTGGCCATGAGCGTCAGGAAGGGGCGGTTCATGCCGGAAGCTCCGTTGGGTAATGACTGTGCTGACGGGCCACGGCCTGTTCGATGGTGGCCCGAGGCAGTACGCCGCTGTCGACCAGATAGTCGCCGATGCGGCCGTGGTGCTGCGGGCGGTAATTGAGCATGGTGCGGTTGAACACGGCGCGGTCCAGCAGACCCATTTCGATCAACAGGTCGCCCAGCATCGGCGCGCGGGCATTGGGCACCGGTTGGCCGTCGAGCGCGTTGACGTTGCGCAATTGCGCGACGATCTCGCTTTCACGGGCAATCAGTTGCACCGGCTCGCTGCCCAGCTCATCGCTGATCTGTTGCAAGCCTTCAGCGGGCAGCGGGCTGGCGACGGCGATCTGCGCACGGCCTTCCTCGTTGGTCCCCAGTGGCACAACACGCCAGCGCAAAGCGAACTCGTCGGCCAGCAGCGATGCGTCGGCTTTGTGGGCCACATCGAACACCCGCGGAAGGTCGTTCTGGAACGCGATGGCTTCAGCCAGGGTTTCGTCATCCAGCCAGCCGTGGCTGAGCAAAATGCGGCCCAGTGGCATATGGCGGGTTTGTTGTTCGTCCAGTGCCGTCTGCAGATTGCTGTCGTTGATGGCCTGCCAGGACAGCAACACGCTGCCCAGCTTGCGCGGTGCGGCGGCGACCAGGTCGGTGGACGGGAAATCGTGCATGGTCTTGTCCCAGACCAGCTTGCGATTGAGCGCCTTGCCCACCAGGAACATGCGCCACGCCCGGGAGGCGGCCATGAAGTTGACGAAGTTGCCCACCACCATACGCGGCAGCGAGAGCAAACCGTGCTGCCAGCCATACAGCACCGTCGTGAAGTAGCAGCGGTGCAGGATGCGCCAGCCCAGGGCCAGGCCGTTGGCAATCAACAGGTACTTGATCCAGCCGTTGGTTTCGAACGGCGTTGGAAAGCTCACGTTCCACAGCCCGCTCTGGCGCAGGATAATCAGCGCCACCAGTTGCACGAGAATCACGTAGGCCAGGATGCTGACAAACGCTGTCACCACGCCCTTGCGGTCGCGAAACAGCAGATAACGATTGGCCAGCGAGCCGCTCCAGCCCATCTGTTCCCAGCCTTGCAGGCCGATGCCCAGGGTCCAGCGCGCTTTCTGGCGGAACGCCGTGCGGAAGGTGTCCGGGAAGAATTCGCGCACACACAGCGGCATCTTCAAGGTTGATTCGTAGGGTTTGCGGAACCACGATTTGCGCAGCACCCGGAACTCCACCGGGAAGCGTACGAAAATGGCGTTCATGCCGACCTTGGCCAGGCGTGCGCCAACGTCATAGTCCTCGGTGAGGCTGTCGGTGTTGAACGGCTGGTTCTGGGTTTCTCCGGCCAGCACTCTCAAAGCCCGGTGCGAGAAGCAGGTACCGACGCCGGCCGAGGGCACGGTATCGGTCATGCTTTCGCGCACCACCAGGTCCTTGCCGTGCCATTCGGCAAACTCGTCCATGTACGTGCCGGCCACCCATTCATACCAGTTGCGCTCCAGGGAAACGACCGGCAGCTGGATCATGTCCTTGCGGGGCAACAGGTAGTTGAACAGGCGCAGTTCCAGCGGGTGCAACACGTCTTCGCTGTCGTGCAATACGACACCGGCGAAGGTCATGCCGTGGGTTTTTTCATGCAGGAAAATTGCCTGAATCACCCAGTTAAGGCAGTCAGCCTTGCAGGTCGGCCCGGCATGCGGGACTTCCACGCGGTGCAACTGCTTGTAACGCCGACGCATGCGCTCCACCTCATCGATGGTGCGCTGGTCGTTGATGTAAGTGCCGACGAAGACCACGTAGTTCTGGTAGTCGAGGGTCGACACCATGTTCTCGATCATCGGCGCGATGACGTCGTATTCCAGCCAGGCCGGAACCATGATCGCCAGTGGCTGCTCATCCCGGTCCAGCAGTTGCTGGGCGGTCAGTGGCCGGTATTTGCGGTCCACGGTGAACTTGCGGAACAGGCGGCGAGACCAGTACCACAGGTCAATGAACAGATCGTCCAGGCTGGAGATCAGGATCAGCACCGCGACCGCAATGGTCGCGACTTCCAGAAAGCTGTAGTAATGAGCCAGCCAGTAGGGCCAATAAAGCGACGTCATCGAAGGGTTCCGTTACTGGCGATTGCGACGGGCGCTACGGCCGGCCAACATCAGGATGAGCACCAACAGGATGCCGCCGGGAATCAGCCACAACAGCGAAGGCGTGCGCCAGGCGTCCAGGCCCTTGGGCTCTTCTTTGTCGATGAACTGGCTGCCGCTTGGATCCTTGCTATCGAAGGTATTCACCACACCGTTGTCGCCCAGAATCGACACGTCGCCGCGGGTCAATAACACCGGCTTGGTGAACACAGGGGCATCGCTGCCAAGGACGCGATAGACCAGACCGTGCTGGCCGCCGGCATCCACCGCCTGCAATGACGCCAGGTGGTTGAGCGGCGACAGGTCCAGCAGCGGCTGATCCTGGTGGTTGATACGCAGGCGCCCCTGGTCATCGACCCGGACCGATTCCTTGCTGTCCTTGAGCGGCAGCTCGAAGGCCAGGAAGTCTTTGTCCGGCGTGACCGTGGCTTTAGGGTCGCTGCTGACTTTCAGTTCAGCGCGCAGCGGCGAAACGCCTGCACCGTCAGCCACCGAGATCACTTGCGGCAAGCTGCTGGCCGGGTGATCCAGGTAAGCCTGGGGCACAAGGATCTGCGCGTTCGCGGCGTAACGGGCGGCCATGCCGGAGAAACCGTCATCCAGTGAAATGTTGTCCAGCACGATGTGGCTGGTCGGCAATACGGAAACCGGGAACGCTTGCGGCGTTTCCAGGCAGCGATCACTGACGGGCTGACGCTGGAACGAAACCCGCAGGACGTTCTTGGAACCCAGGGCGTAGCTCGGGATACGCGCTTCGATGCGTTGTTTCTCGCCGTTGGCGACCAACTGTTGCGCGCCGATCAGGTAATCGTTGAGGAACACAGACGCCACCGGAGCGGTGTCCGAAGCGCCAGGGGCAGCGGACACATCCACCACGGCCTTGACTGGCAGGCGACCGTCGTAGGCCACGCTGCCCAGCGGGAACGAAGCGCTCCAGTCAGACTTTGCGAGCACGTCGATGGTGCCCGGGTTACCGCCCAGGTTGGTCAGGGCCACACGGCCATCGGCACTCAATGGCATCTGCGCTTCGCTGACAGTCAGCGTGCGACTGCGGGCCAGTTTGTTCCAGGCGCTGCTGAACAGGGCCATGGCCTTGCCGGTCGCTTCAGAGGCAATCATCAGCACCGGACGGGTGCCGAGCAATGCCAGACGCACGTTGTCCGTGCCCTTGGCGGACATACCGGCGTTCACGTGACGTTCGCGCCATTGCGTGAACGCGGTGGCTGCTGTGGCATCCAGACCTTGAATCTGGCTTTACAAGGCGTCCAGGGATTCGTTGATCGCCTTGAGCAATTGCGGGTCATTGATCGCCAGGTCGGCCTGCACGTCAGGGGTCTGGCCGAGCATCAGCAATGCGCCGATTTCCGCCGGATTGGCCAAAGCATGCATGCCCTTGCCGTTGAGGCTGGCGAAGGCCGGAATGCTCTGCAGTTCAGCCGGAATGCGCAGTGCGCTCAGGTCAACGCTGTCCTGCACGGCAGGGAAAGACAGGATGCGCGCATGTTTGCCGATCCGTTCCAGCGCAACGCCCAGGCGCCAGGCGGCGTCGTAAGTACCGACTGCCAGGCTGCCCGGCGCGACCATGATGCCCGGCTTGGCCGGCAATGCGGTCCACGCAGCGCCGACGTCCTGCAACAGATTGGCGTCGTAGCTGTAATTCAGTCGGGTGTCGGGTTCGATGCGCAACACGTTGCCAATCGCGCGTTCGTCTTCACACAGCACGCGCGAAACGATCGACGACCAGGCCACGCCCAGGCGTACCGAGCCGCTGTCGCGAGCAGCCTTGTCCACACCCAGCGTGGCGCCGGCGTTGCCTTGCGCTTCGCTGAGCCCTTCGGCCCGTACCGGGTAGCCATCCAGGGACAGCAGCAAGGTGTTGCGACCGCCCTCCCCGTTCAGGTAGCTGGCATCGAAGGTCAGCGACGCATCGGACAACGGCACGCCCGCCGGAACCGGCAGGTACAGTTCGCGGCGCGAATCCGTGGAACCGAGCACGATGGGTGCGTCGATGCCCAGATCGCTCAGGCGAATCTCCCGGTGTTGCTGGATATCGGCATTGAGTCGGTTGATCGCCTCGGTGAGCGGGCTGTCCGCCGCCAGGGCAAAGTTGGGCATGATCGCGAGCAGGCTCACGCCACAGACAAGGGCGCTTATCGCGCCCGTTTGGGTGGCGACGGAAGACTTCATTCGGGCAGATCTCAAGCTAATAGAGGGGGCGGACGGTTGTTATTGGTACGTGGACGCCGGGCGGTTGCTGTCCGGTGCCGGGGCGCGTTGCACATGCTCAAGGTATTTGGGCACGTGCAGCTGGCCGACCACGAAGTCATTGACCGGGCGGCCCATCAAGGCATCAACGATGCGCGAGCTGGCCTTGCCATCGCCGTAGGGGTTGGCCGCCTGGGACGCGCGGCGCCACAGCAGGTCATCGTCAAACAGCGCAGTGACGCCGCTGATGATCGAGTCCGGTGAAGTGCCCACCAACCGCACGGTGCCCGCTGCAACGGCTTCAGGCCGTTCGGTCACATCGCGCATGACCAGCACCGGTTTGCCCAGGCTCGGCGCTTCTTCCTGCACGCCACCGGAGTCGGTGAGGATCACGTGGGCGCGCTGCATCAGGCGCACGAACGCCAGGTAATCCAGCGGCTCGATCAGGTGCACATTGGCCAGGCCACCTAAATGCTCGGTCACCGGGCCCAGGACGTTAGGGTTCAAGTGCACCGGGTAGACGATCTGGATATCGCTGCGCTGGGCCAGTTGGCGCAAGGCTTTGCAGATATCCAGAAAGCCGTCACCGAAGTTTTCCCGACGATGGCCGGTGACCAGCAGGACTTTGCGGTCGTTGCGCAGGAAGGAGAATTGCTGATCCAGCCGGGTACGCAGTTCAGCGTTCTGGTCGATGCGTTGAGCGGTCAACTGCAGGGCATCGATCACCGTGTTGCCGGTCACGTAAGAACGCCCTTGCAAGCGCTCGCCCAGCAAATTGCGGCGCGATTCATCGGTCGGGGCGAACAGCATGTCGGCACTCAAATCGATGCAGCGACGGTTCATTTCTTCCGGCCATGGGCTGTAGATGTCACCGGTGCGAAGACCGGCTTCGACATGGCCCACAGGGATCCGGCGATGGAAGGCACACATCGACGCAACCATGGCGGACGTGGTGTCGCCATGCACCAGCACACGGTCCGGCCGGGTGATTTCCAGCACCGGATCAATGGCGCCGTACAGCGCGGCGGTCAGCGAGTTGAGTGTCTGGTGGGGCGTCATCACATCCAGCGTGAAATCAGCTTTCAGATCGAACAGCTCCAGCACCTGCTTGAGCATGCTCTGGTGCTGGCCGGTGATGCAGATCTGAGAGTGAATGCCCGGCTCTGCAGCCAGCGCCTTCACCAACGGAGCCATCTTGATGGCCTCAGGACGTGTACCGAAAATCGACAGGATCTTAATCCCGGGTTGACTACGAGCGATGATGCCCTCCTCACGCGGATATCCCGCGCCTACTCGCTGCTCAAGGCGTGACCGCATCTTGAGCGAACAGAGAATCGAGTTTATTGGGCCGGGGACTTAATCAGAATGGAGACTTGATATCACTTCGTGTGAGGTGGCGCATTGCCTTGCTTCCCGGAGCAGGCCGGATTATTAACATTAATAACGATGACTGCAAAGGCAGATGTGCAAAATGAATGTTTAATTCGCACGCGTGAAACTTTTAAAGTTGCAGACAGTCATTTAGAAGTTTTGATTTTTTTGGAAGTTGGACTTCCATAACAACTTGAAGGGCGTTTGGCCCTTTGTTTCCGGGGGCGGGAAGATTATCACATGCCGCTCGTCTAGCCACTTGGATTTTTTCATATCGAACGTTGTCGCGACAGAGACCATATAGGAATACTTAATCCAGTGCACCTGGAAGAGTTACCCTAATGGCGCCTGTATATTGTCGAAGTCGAGAACCGGAGTGTCGGACAATAAATGGCGAGTTGCAAGCCTGTTATGTATCGAAACAGAAATATATAAAGCCGCCACGGGGAGGCTTTCATGAAGTGCGCAGCACTTCGAGAGTTCGACCTCTTCAGCCTGAGGCCTTGGAGGTGAGAAAGCTCGCTTCGAACTGTCACACTCAAGGCCGGTTTGTGCATCAAGCCGTACCTCGTCCAGATCCCTCGCTACCCTATACCCGCCATCAGCCCAGCCGATAAGCCCACGTGGCAGGCCAGGGCAAATGTCTTCCTGTCCGGCCCGCAGGCAAGCCTTGCGCACCGGTATCCACACACACCTGTTCTCACAGCCCTACAAACGGAACCGAGCCACTTCTTGTTTGAGCCCTTTGGCCAACTGATTCAGATCATTGCTACTGCGCAGAAGATCTTGCACTGACAGATTATTTTGCTCGGCCATTTGTGCAGATCGCTCGACGTTACGTGCGACGTCCTGACTGGCCTCTGTTTGCTCACGCAATGCCAGCGAGATCTGTTCGACTACCACGAGCACCTGGCCAGAACTTTCACTGATTTCGGTAATTGCCTTGCCCGCCGATTCCGCCATCTCCACGCCTTGGCTAACTTCCATCACACCGCTGCGCATGCTCTCCACGGTATCGCGGACCCCGAGCTGGATCTTGTCGATCATGCTGGCAATTTCCTTGGTGGACTTACCGGTGTTCTGCGCCAGCAACCGCACCTCGTCGGCCACGACTGCGAATCCGCGGCCCTGCTCCCCCGCCCGAGCGGCCTCAATGGCAGCATTGAGTGCAAGCAGGTTGGTTTGATCTGCGATGCCCTGGATAACACTGATGATGGTAGAGATCTGCTCGGAATGTTGACCCAACTCCGACACTTTGGTCGACGCATGCTGCACGGTCTTGGCGATACCGTTCATGCTGGTAAGGGTGTTCTGAATAACGGTCGATCCATCCACTGATTGCTGACCGGAGCGACTGGCAAGTCCACCGGCCTCACCCGCATTCATGGAGACATGGTTGATACTGACCGTCAGTTCTTCAACCGTGGCTGCCATCGAAGATGCTGCGTTTGACTGTTCACTTACCGCGCCGGAAAGCTGCTGCGAAGCGACCGAGATGTTCTGTACGGACTCAATCAACTGGCTGGCAGCTTGATTGATCTGCTGAATCATTTCCCGCAAGCGGGTTTGCATACGAGCAAATGCCTTGGGCAGTTCATCGCTGGTGCTGGTATCAATCACAGTGTCCAACCTGCCCTCGGCGACGGCCGTCGCCGCGTCGATAGCCACTTGCAGGCGGGCACGGACAGTGCGGCCCAACGCGTAGGCCAGGATGATTGCCAGAACGGCGGCAATCAGGCCACCGGCCAACAGGATCGTAATCGCGCGACTCTTGGCGTCGTTCATCTCTTGGGTACGTCGAACCAACAGGGTTTCTTCCGCCTGCGACATATCTGAAATGATCCCGCGCATCCCATCCATTTTGGCTTTGTCTGCGCCAGTAATGATGCGCTGATCGAGCGAATCATCGGAGCTGCCGCTTTGGGTCAGTTGACGCCGTTGCGCGATGATCGGATGAACGTCTTCGTCCAGCCAACGGGTTTGCAACTGTGCCAGTGAGGCCAGCCGTTTCTGTTGCTCGGCGTTATCAATCGTCAAAGCCTTGAGAGAAGCCAGCGTGCTGGAGAACTTGCTTTCACCGGCAATCTGCGGCTCGAGAAAGTTGTCCTTGCCCGTAATCACGAAGCCGCGCATGCCGGTCTCGATATTGATCAACTGTTCAAGGGCCATCTGGGACTGACTTAAGACCCGATAGGTGTGGACGTTGCTGCTGATTGCACTTTCGACCTGGCCAAAACCACGATAGGCGCTGAAGACAAGGACGCCGAGAAGGACCACGATAGCGGCGAAACTGAGGTAGAGCTTTTGGGAAATACTGAGCTTGCTATACATATTCATGCACTCCATTAGCGGAGCATCCTTGGCTCGGGGTTTTAGTTTTTTTCATGAACACGTCTTCCGATGTCATGTCGATATCACCCTTATCGACTGCTGGAGTTAGAGCTTGAATTCAGCTTTCATTACCCGCTAACTTTCAGGATCGCGCAGGAAATCCACGTGTAGGCGCAGCAGGATTCGAGTGATCAACACGTGCAAGACAGGCTTCGCCAGGACGGCGCTAAGGGAGGGAAAGGTCAGACACCGCCGACGCTTGCGAGCCTGCAAGCGAGCACAACGGCCGCTCCTGCCGAGCATGCCCCCCGAAAAGGAAACATGCGGCAGGAATCGTTTAGCGCATGCCCGCTACGTTGCGCACCTCTTCTGGCGCAGCTTTGGTTTTTGACAAGGCGCCGGTATAGGCGCCAGCCGCCATGGCTGCCGGGTTGCCGCCACCGCCGATCATGCCTTCGGCCGCGCCTTTGGCGATATGCGCCCCGCCTTCGACTCCGCCTTTGAGCATCCCGACAGGGCTGCCATCAGACTCGCCGACTCCCGTCATGAAGCCACTCACACCGGGGACCATCCACATCGCTTTGCCCACTTCGCCAGCAGCGGAAGCCAGGCCGTTCTTGTCTGCGCCTTTTTCGGCCACAGGGGCATCCCTGGTCTGAGTGCGAGCAGAATCGCCGGCGGAATGCGAACTCGCCCCGCCACCGAACGGCTGCAACAGCGCCCCAATCAACTTATCAAGCAACTGTAGCAAGGGAGAAGACGGCTTCGACGCTTCACCGCTGTTGCTTTGCCCCTGACTGTGCTCGGCCAGAGGCTGGTTTTGCAGAGCGGCCGGCGCGCCACTCCCGGCAGGGCTGCCGTAGTTGACCGCGCCCGCGGGGGACTGCGCGGCGTATTGGGGATTCTGAGTGCTTTGGTCAGCCCGATAGATGGCCGAGCCGCCGCTGGCCAGAGCCCCGCCACCCTGGGCCACATTGCTGAAATTGCCGGTGGCTCGGCTGCCGCCGTTACCGGAATCGTTGGGGCCATTCGTCGGTTTGCCCGCGTCGGGCGTTGGTTTGCCGCCCGGTTTGGAAGCTTGGGGGGTGATATCAGGTGTCTTGGGCGACGAGGCGCCGAGTCCGGGTAATTTCACGTTTTTTCTCCAAACTGAAAGGTCGGTTGGCAGTGCCCCAGGCCCACTCTTGACCGCTTGCACAGGTGCAGGCGTGCTGGATGTTGTAACGGGGCGATCGCGGTGAGGTTCGCGTGGTGAGTGGGTAGCCCTTGTGTGGCGCTGACGGCCAGATCGGTTCCCCTGAAAAGAACCGGGGCGCAACGCTGCTCACCGTCCCGGCAGATGACAGGGTGGCAGGCGCGGGATTTGAAGCGCGCAGTACCTTAAAGCACCCCCGTCAAAAACTGCGCCCGGCCGTGGCCAAAGCTCCAGTCTGCATCCGTGTTGGTGACGATCGAGACCATGAGGTCATTGGCCTCGATACCACAGTCTTCCTGCAGCGCCTGGGCGAGTAGCTGATAAAACCTGACCTTGGATTCCTCAGTTCTGGGGCGGCTGGTCACGCTGATCACCACGACCTTGTCCGTGCGAGGAATACCGAGCCCCGTATCTTCAACAATCATTCGGCCTGGCCGATGTTCGTTGACGATCTGATAGCGATCACCTTGAGGCACCTGGAATGCTTCAACCACGGCGCGGTGTGCAGCATCCAGCAGGATTTTCACTTGTTCATCGGAACGGCCTTCAATGAGGTCAATGTTGATCAATGGCATGGTTGAACTCTCGTCATGGAAAGCGCCGGGCGGCGCCAGAAGAGATCACACGATAAAGCGCCAGACTGTTCACGAACAGATAAGATAATTGAATTCATTGTTTACATATGAGAACAATCGCCCCATGAAAAAGTCGGAGATCGAAGGCTTGTGGACGCACATCCACTGGCTGTCTGTGCTGGAGGAGCAAGGGACCTACACAGCGGCGGCGACACGATTGGGCGTCAGCAAATCTGCAGTCAGCCAACGAATCAGTGAGCTAGAAGAGGCCACGGGTCTGCGTCTGGTTTTGAGAACCACACGCAGCGTTCGCTTGACTGAGGCAGGTAGCTCGCTTGTCACAGAGGTGCGCGGTGCTTACGCGCATATCGCCAAAAGTTTCCTGGACGTCAGGGATTCTGCGGGCGCTGTGCGTGGGCTTCTGAGATTAACTGCACCGGTAGCCTTCGCCCGGCAACAATTGGTGCCACGCCTGGCCGGCTTTCTCGAAAAATATCCCGAAGTCCGATTGCAGCTGGACGTTTCCGACCGCATTAGCTCGATCGCCACCGATGGGTACGACCTGGCTGTTCGTCACAGTGATCAGGTGCCGGACACGCATGTTGCCTGGAAGCTCTGCGACACCCGGTCTGTACTGGTCGCCACCCGCAGGTATCTGGATCGCTGTGGCGAACCCGAAACGCCCGCTGATCTCACGGAACACAACTGCCTGTTTTATCCACGGGGCAGCGATACCCCAGCCTGGACGTTCGAGGGCTCTTCAACAGGAAGGGAATTGCGTGAGCGGCTAACGATCCCGATCAAAGGGACGTTTGCCACCAACAACAGCGAAGCCCTTCGTGAAGCGGCTCAGGCTCACCTGGGCATCGCGCTGCTTCCCGACTTCAGCGCCCAGGCAGCGTTGGCAGAAGGTTCGCTGGTTCAAATACTCGACCACTGGGACCTCAAGGGAGCCTTCTCTGACGAGATCAATCTGATCCGGCCTTACTCGCCTCAGATTCCCAAGGCCGTCACCGCACTGGTGGCGTATCTCAAAGACCAGCTCTCGCAAGGTTTCCAACGAAGACACTGATCATTTTTCCGGGACGATTACATCAGGCCACGGGCATCGTCGTCCTGCGCAGCAACAGTTGCTTGCCCAGCCTCTGCCCTTTGAGCTCGACATAGTGATACGTCGCGCTGGAAATGGTCACCACCACCGCCAGAATCAGCAGCATGATCAAGTTATTCAGCCAGACATGCCCGGTATCCAGGTAGCGGGTATTAGCGATCATCGGCGCGGCTTCGAAGCCGGTTTTTTTCTGCACCACCATAAAAGCGGAAATCACGAAGAACAGCACGGCCAGATGGGTCAGGTAGATCGAGTAGGACAACCGCCCCAGGCGAGCGAAGAATTCGTGCTTGAGCACGTACGACAGCACACCGCCATCGAAGGCGAACAGCACGATGGTCACGCAGAACACCGCGCTGGCGGCCAATACCTTTTGCTGCAACTCACTGGTCAATATCGCCCAGATGGCGATTACGGCCAACGCCTCCAGTACGCTGAGCAAGGCAAAACCGGGCTCTATCCAGCGTCTGAGGCGGTTGAAAACGGCGTAGGTCAATGCACCGGCAAAGAAGCAGCCCAGGCCTTTTTGCGCGTAGAGGGTGAGCACATCGGCATGGCTGTAGAACAGAGCAAATCCGGCAAAGGCAATGACGGTCCACAACAGGTATCGACCACTGGACGCTACGATCATGGTCGAGGCGAAAATCATATAGGTCCAATACTCGATGCTGATGCTCCAGGCGGCGGTATTGAATGAGAGATTTTCTGTCAGGTGCGTCCAGCTTTGCAGCAGCAGGAGATTTGGCAGTATCTGCGATGCCGCGTAGGGGCCGGTAAAGGGGGTTTGATTGAAGCTGAAACCCTGCTTGTAGGCGACGTACTTGAGGAGTTCCAGGGCAATGAATACCCCGAGCATGAAAGCATGCAGGGGTAACAGGCGAAAGGTGCGCGAAATCAGGAAGTGGCTGAAGTCCAGTTGGCGCTTGCTGCCGTAGGCGTGAGCCATAACGAAGCCGCTGAGGACAAAGAAGAACTCGACGAACAGGTCGGCATTGGAGAAAAAGGCCCACTCCGTGATGCTGCCGACAAGATGGGTGTGGTAAAGGACAACGGCTATTGCGCAGATGCCGCGCAGGCTGTCCAACGCGTGAAATCGTTTCACGTTTTGCATGCAAATCCCCGATCAGATGCCATCGCTCGAAAGCGCCTAAAGCAACCCATCGGGTTCGGTCGCGTTATTACCAAAGACCAGACGATAGCTCAGTGCGGCGGTTGTGCAAGGGATCTTGTTGAACGGGTAAGGCACCAGGTTGTTTTGCTGCATCGGGCCGGGTACGCGGGCGCGGGTGATCATGACAATGCGCCTGCCTGGGTCAGCGTCAGGCATGGGCCTGGTGGATGATGAAGTCTGCGTTCATGACGTCGTAGATCGGTTTGAAATCCCCATACGCATGGGGAGCGCGGAAACCCGCCGCACGCAGTTCGTCCTGCAACTGGCGCGAGCGGATCGGGCACACCCGCAGTCGATACTGCGCACCGTCGGCAAAGCGATAGATGAACTCGCACACCGACTCGTCCACTTGGCCGAGGGCGACGCTGACGGAGTCGCCGCAGTCGTCATCACGCGCAGATGACCTGAAGCGGCCGGCGAGGATGGCTTCAAAATTGCGCTGATCAATCAGCAGCAGTCCGCCGGGCTTGAGCATCTGGCGAAACCGCTTCATCACGGCGATGCGCGCCTCCCTATCGAACACCTGGCCCAGCGAACTGCCGAGGCACAGCACTGCATCGAACTTGCCCAGAACCCGGGCGTCCAGCGCTTGCCAGTCGCAGCGATGGACCGGCACGTCGACGCCCAGCCGCTCGAAATTGCGCCGGGCACGATCCACCAGGGTCGGGCTGCCGTCGCAGGCGGTGACGTCGAAGCCCGCCTTGTATAAGTGCGCCGCGTGAAAGCCGCTGCCAGTGGCGGCATCCAGCACACGCCAGGCACCGGACCGGCGCAGCAGATCGTAGAAGAAGGAGCCCTCGCCAGCCGCGCGTTTGTCCCAGTCGATGAGTTCGTCCCGGCGCTCAATGAAGTCCGCCGCATCACGGCGAGCGTGGTCGATATCGGCGATCGCCAATCGATCAGCAGGCGAAAGCGCGATGACCGGTGGCATGGGCGGCCACTCCTGTGTGATGGCTGCTGGTGTGCTGATGGGTGGCTTCGGCGTAGGTCAGGTATTTGCTGCCAAGCTCCTCTGCCCAGGCAGCGGCATCGGACACGCGCATCTCGGCCATAACGAAATTGAGCTCGCGCTGCATGATCTGCATCTGCGCCTCGCCGAACACCGCCGTGCCGTCAGCGCGAATCAGTGTGATGCCGTCGAGCCGCTGCCCCGCTTCATTGACTTTGATCGCCTCTTCCCGCGTCACGCCGTACGGCAGGTCAAGCAGGACTTTGCCCATGCCGACCTTGACCGGGTAGCCGCCGGGCAAACCCTGAGGCCCGGGGCCGTGGACCCGCACCTCATGGTCGGCGTGGAGGTTTTCCAGCAACGTCACCGCCGACATGGCGGTGAGGTACTGACCGTCAACGCCACCCAGTTGGCTGAACTCCCGGGCGACGCAACCGAAAATAGCCTCCGCCGCGTGTTCGCCGGTGCGCTCTTCGCCGTCAATCCAGTACGTCAGGCTGAAGCTGGATTCCAGGCGCTGCGGCGGCAGGCCATGGCGGGGAACGCTGTGGCTGAAGTAATGATGGCCGACGAGTTTGGCGCAGACCTGCGTTGGCAGGCACTCAGCCAGACGCGCAATGGCGCAGCGCGTCGCAGGGATCAGGTTGGCGATGTTGCCGATGCCGATGTCCGGCGCCATGCCGACTTTGTAGAGAATCGGGTTGACCGCATCCGGGAACGCCGCGTTCACCACCAGACTTTTCGGGCAGGACTGTTTGACGGCTCGCATCAGGGCGTAGGCTGGCGCCAGGTACATCGGCAGCCAAGGCCCGAGCTGAGCCTGATCAAGGGCAGCAAAGCGCTCGGCCGGCAATTGTGTGATCACCCGCCACGGTTGCAGCGAGGCACAGTTGAGGATGATGTCCGGGCGGATTTTGAGCAGCGTTTCGGCATTACGGCTGATGCACGACTCACGCAGGTCCATGTGATGACTGTGGATGTCGACCGTCACGTTCTGTTGCAGCGCAGCCAGACGGATCAGGTTGCACAGGCGGGTTGTTTTCTCGCTGTCGCGACTGGCGACGTGGAATTCGAACTGATTGCGCGGGGCCAGGATCTGCAGGATTTGCAGACACAGGTTGCCGCCGCCAACGATGAGCAGTTTTTTGCGATGCATGGTGTTCTCCCTGGAATGCATGAGGGACCGTGGTGTTCCCGATCACTGGCGCGGGCAGGCGCCGTTATCCACTGCGATGACTTTTCCGGTGAGGTGGCGGCTCTGCTCCGACAGCAGAAACAGAATGACGTCAGCCACGCCGCCTGGCTGGATGGGCTCCTCGATGATTTTCTGCCGTTCGTACCCCCTGCGGCGTTGCCCGGGAATACGGTCATGAATAGGCGTGTTGCGAACCAGCGCCGGGGACACGGCGTTCACCCTGACCCGTGGGGCGAAGTTCCAGGCGTTGGCTTTGGTCAGGCCGATTACCCCGGCCCTGGTCGCGCCATACCGTGCATCCATGCTGCCCAAATCGCCCGTCACCGAGGTGATGTTGACGATGCTGCGCGAGTAGCCGGCCGCCGATTCCCGCCGCGCGAAGTCTTTGGACAGGTACAGCAGCGACTTGAGTTTGACGGCCCAGATCTCCTCCACCGCCGAGTCGCTGTCGGCGCAGACACTTTTGCCGTGAGAGCTCCAGGCGTTGTTGACCAGGGCGTACAGCGCACGGTGGTTATGCACGTCGTACAGGTTGCTGATGAACGACTGATAGACGTGTGCCTGGGAAAAGTCCACCAGGTGAGTTTCCAGCCGATGCGGCGGCAAACTGCGCTGCAACATCTGAAGGCCCAGCCTGTCGATGTCTGCGGCAATGACGTAGTAGCCGGCGTTGACGCAGGCAAGCGTGGCAGCCTTGCCGATGCCGCTGGCGGCGCCCGTGATGACGATTTTTCTCATGACAGTCCCTGCAGGGTCGTTGGGTAACGCGCGATGCGAGGCGTGAAAGCTGGCGGATCGAGGGTGTCGGTGATGAATCCGTGCAGCCGTTGCATGCTCAGGCGGACGTCATTGCCTGCGGTCAGGAACGCAGGGTGACGGGCGTATTCGTCAGGGGTCAGGCCGCCCTCAAAATACGCCTGGTTGAAATAGGAAATGGCCAGAAGGCGGTCGAGAACTTTGCCGGGAATCTGCACCCATTCCGCCGCCGGTTCGATGCTGCACCCGGCCTGCTGGCGGCGTACGAGAAATTCGATGAGGTGGGGTGTCAGCGCGTACAACGTAGTGTCGGCGCCAGTGCGCTGCAGGTGCCAGCAGTGCTCGCGACCGCGCGTATCGGTGTCGACCTTGATGCTGCATAACAACAGTTGCGCCGGTGTCTCGCGCCGTCGCATCAGCGCCTGCATCGCCTGATACACCGCCAGTTCCGCCCAGCGTTTGTCCGAGCGGCCGAGATTGATACGACTGCCCCGCGCCTGGCGCTCGAATTCCGCTTCCGCACCCAGTCGACCGATCATGAAGCTGACCACGTAACGCGCCCGCTCAGTGTTCACACCGTTGGCGAGCGCCCGCTGACGCCCGGTGTGGATGGCTTTGAGGCAGGCATCCAGCTGGGAGACGGTAAAACAGAAGGTGTTATTGATCGAGCAGCCCCGCGCCACCAGATGCTCGATGGCGCGATAGCCCTGGGCGCTACCCGGGATCTTGATCATGACGTTCGGCGCCAGCGCCGCCAGCTCCAGCCCTCGGGCAACCAGCGCGTCCTGATTCATCCAGTGCCCGCCCTCGATCTGCGCCGACAGCCAGCCCGCCTGCTGCTTCGTTTGCCGGAATAACGGCAGCAGCGGCTGGGCGCTGTCGATGATCAGCTGGTCGTAGAGCTGTCGCAACCGGGTATCCGGCGGCATCGACGTCGGCAACGTGTGGAGAAAGTCCCGGTAATGGGCTGCATTGCTCAGAACGGCCTGACTGATCAGGGTCGGGTTGGTGGTGGCGCCGCTGATACCCGCCTCCGAGCGACCCGGTTCATCGGGCAGTAATTCGTTAATAACCTCGCGCATGTCCGGATAGGCGCGCAGCAACTTGTTTTGGCACTTGTTATATAGGGCGGGTGATGAATCGAACCAGACTTCCGAGTCAGAGTTATGACATTTTAAAAGTTGAATGAAGCTCGAACAGTCCATGGAAATGCCCTTCCCTTTCGATTGATTCAATGGCAATCAGGGCCCCGGGCGAGCACGGGCAAAATGCCAGCTTTTTCAAGCTGATAGTCAGGGATCTGAGCCTCAGGAGCATTAAGATGGATCCAATCAGATGCCCTGTCAAATGCAATTCGATGGGTTTTTGATGCTTAAAAGAAATAAGTAACGACTTTCTTATTTCGAATATGAAGTTGGATATCTATTGGCCTTTCGCCCTCAATTTGAAGTAATTCAAATGAATGAAGGGATGACCTTACATACAAAACATCCGCAAATATTCAATACCAGAAGGCCGTCACTCATACCGCTACTTGCCATTTTTAAAGACGGTGCAACTCATTAACTTACCAGTTAGTTACAAGCGAGTTGCAATGTTGGAAAGCGCAGAGTGTGGTGCGGGCGCCGGGCCGCAACGATTTCCATCATCAACGCCTCCACGTGCCACTCGACGACCGTCAATCATTGGGTTATGAAAGCGCAGGGGCGGTCACTGGACCGCGCCAGTCAAAAAAACAGACCAAGGGACCTGACCGTGAGCAAACCTTCCGCTACCGAACGCTACAGCTACAAAGCCCGCTGGTTTCACTGGGTGATGGCGATCCTGATTGTCCTCGCCTACGCGCTGATCCTGAGCCGTACCCAGCTTGCCCGTGGCAGCGACGCGCGGACCTTCGTCGTGCAAACGCATTTCTGGGTCGGCATCGTCGTGCTGGTCATGGCGTTTTTCCGCATCGCCGAACGCCGTCGCCATTCGCCGCCAGGCATCACCCCGCCACTGGAAGGCGTATTGCGCCTGGCCGCGACACTCTCCCATTACGCGCTCTATGCTTTCCTGTTCGCGCAGCCACTGCTGGGTCTGTTCACGGTACTGCTGGAGCGCGGCGCCCTGCCGATTCCCCTGACCTCGCTGAGCATTCCCGCGCCGTTCGACATGTCCAAGGACACCGCCGAAATGCTGGAGCACTACCACGTCCTGCTGGGCACGATTTTCTACTACGTCATCGGCCTGCACGTAATTGCGGCGATCTGGCACCACTTCGTGCGCAAGGACAACACCGTCAAACGCATGGTGTAGGCCGGACCGTTCATTCGGCGGCGCCGCTTGCGTCAGCCTGCTGCGGATCAGCGAGGATCGACTGAATCCACCCGCCCATCCACCGGGTCCGGCGGCACGTCGCCGTCCTGACTGGTGTCGATGCTGACCACCACCGACATCCCCGGGCGCAGTCGGTCCACGTCGTGCTGGTCGTCGTCGATGGTGATACGGACCGGGATACGCTGGGCGATCTTGACGAAATTGCCGGTGGCGTTGTCGGCAGGCAGCAAGCTGAACTCGGAACCCGCCGCAGGGGAGATGCGCTGCACCCGGCCACGCATCTTCAGGTTTTCCAGGGCATCGACGGTGAAACTTACCGGCTGGCCCAGGCGCACGTTGGCCATCTGGGTTTCTTTCATGTTGGCGATGATCCAGCGAGGACGCGGCACCAGCGCCATCAACTGCGCGCCGGAATTGACATACGCCCCCAGGCGCACCCCGACCTGCCCCAACTGCCCGTCCCGAGGCGCGATGATGCGCGTATTGGTCAGATCGATCCGCGCCAGTTCGATGGCGGCCTCGGCGTTCTTCACCGAGGCTTCCAGCGAGCCGCGATTGACGATCACCGTTTGCAGGTCCTGACGGGAAATCTCCAACGCCGCCCTGGCTTCGGCCAGCGCCGCTTGCGCCTGAGCATCCGCCGCACGGGTCACGTCGAATTCGCTTTTCGAGACTGAGCCATCAGTGACCAGTGCCTTCCCCCGACGAAGGTCGGCAGCGGCCTTGTCACTCTGCGCCTGGGCATTCGCAACAGCCGCTTGACGCTGAGCGATAGTGGCCTCTGCGCTGCGCCGTTGTTGCAGATTATTGGCCAGCGCAGCCTTCTGAACGCCCAACTGCGCAATGCCCTGGTCGAGATGCTGCTGGTAGATCCGGTCGTCGATGCGCACCAGCAAGTCGCCCTGCTTGACCCACTGAAAATCCTGCACCGGCACTTCGTAGACATAGCCACTCAATTGCGGGCCGATGATCGTGGTCTGCCCGCGAATCAGGGCGTTTTCCGTGCTTTCGATCGGGCTGCTGAACGGCGGCAGCTGCCATGCGTAGAGCACGATGAGGACACCCGCCAGGGCAATGCCACCGAACAGAATCGAGGACACCAGGCGTATGCGCGCCGAACGCGGTTGCGTGGTCGCCGGCATCACCGCCGGCGCGGGCGCAGCGCCACTCGCCTGTGACGGTGAAGCGCTGGCCGCAGAACCGCCTGAAGAGCTGCCTGAAGAGCTATCTGGAGGGTTGTCTGAAGGTTTACCGGGTTCTGTCATGAACGTTGAGCGCCAGAAGGTGTGAGAGGAGAAGCCGCAGGAGTCGCCGGAGTAAAAGGCGCGACCGGCTCGGTGGTGATCCAAAGCCAGGTGGCGCGGCTGGTGATCCAGATCATGGTCAGCACCGCGATGACCGCAATCAGCATGAATACGTCGTTGTAGGCCAGGGTGTTGGCTTCCCGCGTGGCGGCGGTCGCCAGCGAGCGAATGCCCAGACTGTTGCGCGCCGCCGGGTCGGCGATGGCGGAAATATACGCGCCGCTCGCAGTTTGCAGTCGCGACTGCACCTGAGCATCGATCAGCGTGACGTGCTCGACGATGTGCGCCGAATGGAATTTCTCGCGCCAGACCTGAAAGGTGCCCAGCAGCGCCGAGCCGATCAGGCTGCCGACGTTCTGGGTGATCCCGAACATCACCGAAAAACTGACCATGTTGCGCGGGTTGCTGATCACCCCGCTGATGCCCATCACGAGGGTCGGCCCCAGGAAAAACGTGCCACCGAACGCCAGCAGAAACTGGCTGAAATACATCTGCGGTTCACGGGTCAGACTGGTGGAAAAGCTGTCCATGCTCGAACCGATCGCCATCAATGCCAACGAGATAATCAAAGGCTTGAACAGATGCTGCGGGTCGATCGTCAGCGCGCTGACCGCCAGGCCCGCGACGCTGCCCAGCAGCATGAACAGGTACAGCGTGTGCAACTGCTCGGTGCCCTGATTCAGGCCCTGAAGAAAACCGACCGCGCCAGTGGATTGCTCTGACAGCACGATGCGCGTCAGCAGCACGCCGAAGGCGAAGCGGATCATCCGGCCACTGCCCAGCCAGCGAGTGATCAACAGCGGGCGGGTACGGTTGTGCTCGATGCACAGCCCGGCAAGGATCAGCACGATGGACGATGCCAGGGCGATGCCGATCCATGGCTCCTCAAGCCACCACTCGATTCGCCCCAGCGACAACGCCGCGCACAATGCCGCAAAGCCTGATGCGAGCAAGGCGAAGGTCAGGAAGTCGAGTTTTTCGAAGGCTTTGAAGCGATCGCCAGGCGGCAGTTTGAGAATCAGCACGCAACCCAGGGACAGCAGGCACATGCCGAGTTCGAACAGGTAAAGTCCGCGCCACTCGGCAATCTGCAGCAGGTCTTCGGACACCAGTCGCGCCAGCGGTGTCGCCAGCTGCGCCGTGCCGAGGCCCAGCACCAGCGCCTTCATCCGCCACTTCTGCGGGAAGGCCTGGATCATGTAATACAGACCCAGCGAACTCAGCGCCGCGCCGACCATGCCGTGGGCCGCCCGAACGGCAACCGCCGATTCGATATCGTTGACGAACAGGTGCGCGAAGGTCACCAGCGCGTAAAGCACCAGGAACACTTCGGTGAAGGCGCGCAAACCGAATTGCTGGCGAAACTTCACCAGCAGCAGGTTCATCGAAACGTTGGTCATGACATACGCAGCGGGCAGCCAGGCGATCTCGGCCTGGGTGGCGCCCAGGGCGCCTTGCAGGTATTGAAGGTTGGCGACCACCAGCGCATTGCCGAGCCCGCCGGTCAACGCCACGATCACGCCGACGATGGCATACGCCCAGCGCTTGGGCGTCGCGTGCAGGGGCGTCGACGGCGACCCCGGCAACGTCGGTCGCTCGTGGGGGGCCCAGTCGTGGGGTCTGTACTTGTCGTTCATTGAGCGGACCTGATGAATGCCTTGCAGTGCCACTGAGAAGCGATGGGGGCGGGGCTTCCAGGCGCTGCCCCCGTAAAAGCTAGCTGATTATTCTCAGCGGATCATTCTCAGCTGATCATTCTGAGCTCCCGCGCCTGTTCGAGAGTGACATCCACTGCGTGAATGCTCGCTTGCCGGTGTTTGAGCATTGCGCCGGTGCGGCCGTTGAACACTGCGTTGATCTCCGAAAGAATCGACAATGCCACGCTGTGCGGCGCGTCGCCGCCCAGGTCCAGACCGACCGGGTAATGCAGGCTGGCCCGGGCAGCGGCTTCGCGAGCCTGATCCGGCAACTCGTCGAGCAAACGCTCGGTGCGGCTGCGCGGCCCCAGTTGACCGATGTAGCGCGGCGTTGACTCGAGAACCTGCCCCAGCCAGTGCCGGTCCTGGGTCAGGCTGTGGGTCATCACCACCACGGCGGCGTCGGCGACCATCCCGTGCAATTCAGGCATTGGCTGCAGCGGCGCTGACAGCACCCGATCAGCCTCCGGAAAACGCTGGGGCCGGGCAAAGTGCGAGCGCGCATCGATCACCGTGATGTGCCAGCCCTGGAGCCGCGCCATGCTGACCAGCGGCATCGCGTCATGCCCGGCACCGAAGACCACCAGCCGGCGCGGCGCAGCGATGTATTCGAGCAGCACTTCAACGGCGCCGTCCGCGCTTTCGTAGGTTCGCGTGGCCGAGCGGCGAGCATCGAGCACCGTTTTCAGGTCCTCGGCAACGGCCGTCGCCAGCCAGCGTTCGCGCATCTCAATCTGCACCTGCCCGGATGAACGGATCGCCACCCGCTCGCCCAGCGCTATGTGCCGCTCGCTCTGCGTACCGATCACCGTCGCCAGTGCAGCGCCGGTGCCGCTGGCCTTGACCTCACGCAACACGCCCACCACCAGACTCGCGGCGTGCGGATCTATCCGTTCGAAGAGGATGTGCACCGTGCCGTTGCAGCCCAGGCCGAAGCTGAGCTCGGCGTCTTCGAGCTCGTCGTCGTCCTCGCCGGTGCTGTACGTGCGCATGGACGGCTTGCCATTGGCGGTCAGCCACCAGGCCTTCTTGCTGACGTCGCTTTCCAGGCATCCGCCGCTGACGGTGCCGGTGGCTTCGCCCATCGGCGCAATAATCATGCGCGCACCCGGACGCCGGTAAGCCGAGCCTTCGACCTTGACCACCGTGGCGATCACTACTTCCTGCTGCCCGGTCTGCGCTTCATCGAGCGCCCCCAGCAGACTGGATAGATCATTCATGCGCGTCCCCAAAAACCGGTTCATTCATCTGACGTGATTCACTGTTTAACCTGACACTTGATCTGCAATACCCTGCCCGCTCGGGCAAACATGCTGTTGTGCTGACTGTCAGTTGCCGCGCAGGTTCAGGTTTTGCCCGCAAGACGTGCGTCATGGGCAGCGCCACTGCGCGGAAAGGCCGGCAGGTTACCGCAGACAGACCGCCGACTGGCCATCGATCACCGACTGCGCGAATCCGCCCGCACCGGAGCTATACCGACGCTACACTCGCTGCGTGCCGTAGCCCCCTGCAAGACGCTGATGATTAAAGGCATCAGCGTACTCGTGGGCAGAGCTGCTCCTTCGTTTGGATATTTCGGTTGAACATTCCGGGCTTCACGAGCCTCAAACCCTGAATCGCCGTACCGCCTGGCTGCGTGGAATCACTCCACCGGGTCCACCGGGCATCGGCAACGCCGGAGAGCACCTGATGACGCGCCAACTACGCCAGCTTCGTGAAACATCCGCTACCCACACCCTGTGCCAGCGCTTTCAAAGTGTGCGGGAACGTACCGAATTTCTGGTCGAGCCACTGAGCGCCGAGGACATGGTGGTGCAGTCGATGCCCGACGCCAGCCCGGCCAAGTGGCACATGGCGCATACCACGTGGTTCTTCGAAACCTTTCTGCTGGCGCCTAACCTGCCGGGTTATGAAGCCTTCGATCCGACATTCGGCTACCTGTTCAATTCCTATTACGAAGCGGTCGGCCCGCGTCATCCCCGCCCCCAACGCGGGTTGATGACCCGGCCCAGCGTCGACCAGGTGCTGGCCTACCGCAGGCACGTCGACGAAAACATGACGACGCTGTTGATGACGCCGCTCAGCGACGAGATGACCAGCCTGATCGAGCTGGGTCTTGCCCACGAGGAGCAGCATCAGGAACTGCTTCTGATGGACATCCTCCATCTGTTCAGCCTGTCGTCCCTGAAACCTGCTTACAGCCCGCGCTGGCCGAAAGACCTGTCGGGCCGTCGCGGTCACTTCAAGCCGCTGAGCGCCGGCCTGACCGAGATCGGCCACGACGGCGGCGACTTTTCTTTCGACAACGAAGGCCCGCGCCACACCACATACCTGCAGTCCTTTGAGATCAGCGACCGGCTGGTGACCAATGGCGAGTGGCTGAGTTTTATTGCCGACGGCGGCTATCACACCGCTGCCTTGTGGCTGTCTGAAGGCTGGTCGCTGGTGCAGGAGAACGGCTGGAATTCGCCGATGTACTGGCAGCACGACGAGAACGGCTGGAAGCGCATGAGCCTGCGCGGCCTTGAGTCAATCGACCCATCGGCGCCAGTCACCCACATCAGTTATTACGAAGCCGCGGCATTCGCGCTCTGGGCCGATGCGCGCCTGCCCACCGAAGCCGAATGGGAAGCCGCCGCCCGGGCCGGTTTGCTGGAGCAAGTGGATGACGTGGCCTGGCAGTGGACGCAAAGTGCCTACAGCGCCTACCCCGGTTTCAAGCCATCGGTGGGTGCGGTGGGCGAGTACAACGGCAAATTCATGGTCAACCAGATGGTCCTGCGCGGCGGCGCCAGCGTCACGTCGCCCGACCATTGCCGGCTGACCTATCGCAACTTCTTCCATGCCGACAAACGCTGGATGGTCTCGGGCCTGCGCCTGGCCCGTGACAGCCGTCAGCCCGGCGTCGTTGACCCGAACGACAGCGAATTCGCCCGCGACGTGGTGGCCGGTCTTGGCGCTGCTCAGAAAACCCTGTCGCCCAAGTATTTTTACGATGCAGCGGGTTCCGACCTGTTCGAAGCCATCTGCGAAACGGCGGAGTACTATCCGACCCGCGCCGAAACGGGGCTGCTGAAAGGCATCGCCGGGCAGATCGCTGCCACCATTCCACCTGGCGCAGCGCTGGTGGAGTTCGGCAGCGGCGCCAGCGAGAAGACGCGTCTGGTGCTCGATGCCGCGCCGCACATCGCCGTGTATGTGCCGATCGATATCAGCGCAACCGCGCTGAACAAGGCCGCCCGGTCATTGCGCCAGCGCTACCCTTCGCTGATCGTCGCGCCCCAGGTCGACGACTTCACGCGGGTGCTCACGCTGCCTGAAGAAGCCGACGGCCACACCCGCGTGGGTTTCTTCCCGGGCTCCACCATCGGCAACTTCAGCCATGAGCAGGCCGTGGATTTCCTCCACAGCGCCCATGAGGTGCTGGGTGAAAACGCGCACTTCATCGTCGGTGTCGACATGGTCAAGGATGAGCAGACACTGGTGGCGGCTTACGATGACGCCGAAGGCGTGACCGCGCAGTTCAACAAGAACCTGCTGACCCGCATCAATCGCGAACTGAACGCCGACTTCGATGTGTCCGCCTTCGATCATCTGGCCGTGTGGAACGCCGAACAGGCCTGCATGGAAATGCACCTGGTCAGCCGCAAACAGCAAAGCGTCACCGTGGCCGGCCACACCTTCCGCTTCGCCGCCGGGGAACGGCTGCACACCGAGAACTCCCACAAGTTTACGGTTGAGTCGTTCACCGAACTGGCGGCGCGCGCGGGATGGACCGTCAGCGAATGCTGGATCAGCGACGCACCGGAAATGGCCTTGTTCAGTTTGCAGGCGTAATGACAGCGGCCTGCGGGCGGCTGTGGTACGGCAGGCATCGGTTCGCGCCTGTATTCAGGTCAGGCACGAACCTGTAGGAGCGCGCTTGCCCGCGAATGCGGTTTGCCTGTGACGAATCAATCGCCTGACACGCAGCGTTCGGCGATAGCAAGCCGGCTCCCAGAGACGTTGGTAAGCCAAAGATCGTGCGCCATGCCCAGATCCACTGTAGGAGTGAGCTTGCTCGCGAATGCGGTGTGTCAGCTCCGTTGATGCCACAGGTCTACCGCCATCGCGGTGTGTCATCCACCGTTGATGCCACTGATATACCGCCATCGCGGGCAAGCGCGCTCCTACACCGATCTATGTCAGGCGCGGGATGTCCGGCGTATGAAGATATCTGTAGGAGCGTGGCTTGTCCCGCGATCCGGCGAACAGCGGCAGTCACCCTGCTAACCCGTCGCCCGTCCTACAGTCCATATCTGTGCTTGGCAAACCTGGCAGGATTCTCCGGTGTCATTTGCAAAATGGCGCTGGTAGCATCCATTGGCACCCTCACGGATCCCGGCTGTTCATCCGGGTATTGAGTACAACAATAATCAACAGGGAGTCAGCGATGACGGCTCAGGTACTACCTGCCGAATACGCGGGCCAGCAATCAGCCTGCGACAGCATTCTGTCCGACGTACGCAATCACATTGGTCACCTCACCCTCAACCGCCCCCAGGGCCTCAACGCCATCGACCTGCACATGGTTCGTCAGCTGCAATTTCAGCTCGACGCCTGGGCAAAGGATGACAACGTTTACGCCGTGGTCCTGCGCGGGTCCGGCGAAAAGGCGTTCTGCGCCGGCGGCGACATCCGCTCGCTGTACGACAGTTTCAAAGCCGGCCGAACCGAGCACCTGGATTTCTTCGCCGAAGAATACGCACTGGACCTCACCCTCCATCATTACCGCAAGCCCGTTGTCGTCCTGATGGACGGCTTCGTGCTGGGCGGTGGCATGGGCCTGGCCCAGGGCGCGGACCTGCGCGTAGTCACTGAACGCAGCCGCCTGGCAATGCCGGAAGTGGCAATCGGTTATTTCCCCGACGTGGGCGGCAGCTACTTTCTGCCCCGGGTGCCCGGCGAACTGGGGATTTATCTGGGCCTCACCGGCGTGCAGATCCAGGCCGCCGATGCGCTGTATTGCGGGTTGGCGAACTGGTATCTCCACAGCACGCGCCTCGATGACCTCGACCTGCAGCTGGATAACCTGAAGTGGAGCCTCACGCCGCTCAAGGATGTGCAGGGCGCACTGGCGAAACTGGGCGTGCAGCACCTCCCTGCCCCGCCGCTGGCCAAGCTGCGGCCGGCCATCGATCATTTCTTTGCCCTGCCGGACGTCCCGAGCATCATCGAACAACTGCTGGAAGTGAGCGTCTACGACACCCATGCCTGGGCCATCGACACCGCTCACCTGATGCAGACCCGTTCACCACTGGCAATGGCGGTCACCCTGGAGCTGCTGCGTCTCGGCCGGCATCTGCCGATTGAGCGTTGCTTCGCCCTGGAGCTGCATCTGGACCGCCAGTGGTTTGAACGCGGAGACCTGATCGAGGGCGTACGCGCCTTGATCGTCGACAAAGACAAGAAACCGCAATGGAGCCCTTCCAGCGTGCAGGCTCTCGATGCCGAGCACGTGGCAAGCTTCTTCAGCGGTCATGAGGCGTGACCTATGCAAGATCTTGAACTGACCGAAGAACAAGTGATGATTCGTGACATGGCGCGGGACTTTGCGCGCAATGAAATCGCGCCCCATGCCCAGGCCTGGGAGAAAGCCGGCTGGATCGACGACGCGCTGGTGGCCAAGATGGGCGAGTTGGGCTTGCTCGGCATGATGGTCCCGGAGGAATGGGGCGGCAGCTACATCGACTACGTTGCCTACGCGCTGGCCGTCGAAGAAATCTCCGCCGCCGACGGCGCCGCCGGCACGCTGATGAGTGTGCACAGTTCAGTGGGCTGCGGGCCGGTGCTCAACTATGGCAGCGACGCGCAGAAACAACAGTGGCTGGAAAAACTCGCGAGTGGTCAGGCCATCGGTTGTTTCTGCCTGACCGAACCCCAGGCGGGCTCCGAAGCCCACAATCTGCGCACCCGTGCCGAACTGAAAGACGGCGAATGGGTGCTCAACGGCGCCAAGCAGTTCGTTAGTAACGGCAAGCGCGCGCAGTTGGCGATCGTCTTCGCGGTGACCGACCCTGAGCTGGGCAAGCGCGGCCTGTCAGCCTTTCTGGTGCCTACCGACAACCCCGGCTACAGCGTTGATCGGATGGAACACAAGATGGGTATCCGCGCCTCCGACACCTGCGCGGTGACCTTGAGCAACTGCCGGATTCCGGCGGAAAACCTGTTGGGTGAGCGCGGCAAGGGGCTGTCCATTGCCCTGTCCAACCTGGAAGGCGGGCGCATCGGCATTGCCGCCCAAGCCCTGGGCATCGCCCGCGCGGCGTTTGAGGCTGCGCTGGCCTATGCCCGCGAGCGTGTGCAGTTCGACAAGCCGATCATCGAGCATCAGAGCATCGCCAATCTGCTGGCCGACATGCACACCCGCATCAACGCCTCGCGGCTGCTGGTCTTGCACGCCGCGCGCCTGAGAACGGCCGGTAAACCCTGCCTGTCGGAAGCGTCCCAGGCCAAGCTGTTCGCCTCGGAAATGGCCGAATGGGTCTGCTCGAAGGCTGTGCAGATCCATGGCGGCTACGGCTATCTGGAAGATTACCCGGTGGAAAGGTATTACCGGGACGCGCGGATCACCCAGATCTATGAAGGGTCCAGCGAAATCCAGCGCCTGCTGATCGCCCGCGAACTGCGGCACTACGCACTGTAAGCCTGAACCAGTCGGCGCTGAGCCTTGCCAACGCTCAGCGCCTGCTGGTCAGCCCATCACTTAATGGCCCGGCACGACAAAGTTGTGCCGGCCCAGCCGCAGAATGAGCAAGGTCACCGAGTCAGCGTTCTTCATCAGCACCCGACTTCGTTTTGTCGCATCGTGCAGGAACTCATCCCGCGCCTCGTCCAGCGTCATGGATTTAGTAAGATCAAGCACCGCAGTGCACGCCTCACCGTCTTGCGAGTCCAGATCCGACCACTCACCATCTTTCATGTGCAAAAACAGGTCGTCCCTTTCGCTGAAGTGTGACAGCCCCTCACGTTGCAAACGCTCCAGGTCGGACTTGAACTTGATCGTGTTGGTACTGTTGGCCAGCAGCAGGTCCGGAAATGGCGCGTTGGTTTCCAGGTACGCAATGTCGTGGGTGCGCAGCACCAGGTGGGACAGTTCGTGGATGAGCACTGCCGAACGGTAGTGCGCAGGCATGTCGAAGCCTTGTGGGTCATTCGAGACCCTGTACGCCGGCACTTGAAAAAACCGCTCGGTCAGAAACAGGCGCTTCTTGGGGTCCGACTTGATGATGAACCCCAGCGTGCTCTCATGACCGGGACGAGTGGATCCGACGACAAACCGCGGCGATGAGTAGGGCGACAACGAGGCGTCCATCACTTCATCGAACAGTGCCTTGACCGCGCGCTCGGTCTCGATCAACAGATCCTGGCCGGGCGGGTTCACACCGAAAAAGTCACCCAGGATCTCAAGCACTCGAGGGTCGGGCGGCGTTCCCGGCGAATGTACGTTGAGATTGTCCAGGCAGTTTTCCAGGTAACGCTTGGCCTGAAGATGCGCCTGACCAATAGCCAGCGCTCTGTCCCGATACAACGTGCGGATTTCCTGCATCCCCGTCGCCTCAATGATCAAGGCATCTTCGGCGCTTCGCTGCGCACCCTCCGCGCGCATTCGGGTCACCAGCCCGCCTCCGCCCTTCAGGCCAATATCCAGTTGCCAGCGCTGACGACCATCAAGCCGCACAAGCGGGCCGGGCGTTCCGTCCTCGCCCACAATCATCCACTGCGCGTCTTCGCTGCGGCGCCGGATCTGGTAAACCGTGCCCCCAACCGCCGCGTAAAGCGTCTGGGTCTTGCTGTCGCGGTAAAGGCTCAGCAAGTCATCTCGCTTGAGGTCATTCAACGAAACATTGCGGGCTTCCAGGGCACGCAGCCGCTTCAACTGGTCGGCGGTCAGTGTCACGCCTGCCCACTCGAACGTTGTGGCCGACGACTCTTCGCCCGTCGCCGGCTCGCCTTCTACCAGGTCATCCTTGTCGGCCTGTTCCCTCGCCGTGACCATCACACCCAGCGCGGCGGAAAATTCGGAAATCGCCTCGCCCCAGCGGCGGCCCGAGGCTGACGCTGCCGAGGCTTGCAACAGGCTATGACTCTGCCAAAGCGCCACCATCGTGGCCAACTTGCCAGGCATTATGCTCAACACCTGTTCGAGGCCCAGCATGCCGAGAAACTTCAGCGATGCCTGATCGGCCTGGGCGCTGCTTACCGTGTTCGCGACTCCAAGGTCGACCAGCAGATTGACTGTGTCGGTCAGCAGAAACTGCAGGGCGTTGCCCTTCACCTCCGCCAGCGACACGGTCACCGGCCCCGGTGTGTGAGTGGGCACGTCACCGAAACTCTCGGCAGCGAACGGCAGGTGAGGCTCAATGAAACCACCGTGCTCATAGCGTTTTCGGACCTCTGGGTCCAGCCGCTCCAGCAGCATCCGCTGCAAGGCCTCGTCGCTGCGGATATCGGCCAGGAGTGCTGCCATGTCGGGGTATTCACGGAAAACGAATGCCGGATGAATGATCGCGTGCAGGATCACCGGCCCTCGGCCGGCCCCGCGTGGGCAGATCAGATACGCGCCTTTGACGGTATCGGGAGTCATGCCTTCGTCAGCGACCAATCGTAGAGGGCTGATGATCACAGGGGTCTCGCCCACTGGCTCACGAGCAATGCCGTCCGGCATCTCGACCACCCGTGAGATATACGCGTACGCCTCGGCGCTCAGGCCCCCTTCGAGTTTCTGCTGCATCGCCACCGCCTGCATCATCGGTGGCAATTGCTCGGCGTAGAGACGCGAACGCCTTGGCCAGTCGGGGTTCGCAGGGTTGAGCGCCTGACGCAGTAACACCATGAAGCCGGCGCCGACGTCCAGGTGCCGGGTCATGGTGCGCAGGTAATTGGCGGTCAGCAGACCGACCGCGTCCGGGTGCTCGTCGGAGGTCACCGTCAGGATGCCGTCCTGAATGTCGACAAAGCGATTGACCGCGTAATCAGTCAGCGATTCGCTGTTTACCAGGGTCGCAGCGGGGATGCCCGACGGTATCTGGCCCACCCCGGTAAGCGCCGGGACGTAGCGACGCAGGGTCACCGTGATGTGATCCGGGTCCCACTGGCGGTCGGGGAAGTCCTTGGCGAATTGCTCGATCAGCCGATCCCGCGAGTAATCCTTGAGGCTGGGAATGTCGAACAGGAAGCTCTCATTGCCACTGCTGACCACGTAATAACGACGCCAGATCTCGTTGTAGGTTTTCATATCGGCGACTGACGCCGATTTCAGCCATGGCGGCAACAACTCCTCGAACAGCGTGATATCGATGCGCATGGCCAGGTTGTCGAGCATGCGGATCAATGGCTCGTCGACTTCGGTCGATCTGGCCAGCTCGATAAACAGCTGTGCTTCGAAGCGACAGCGCGTGGCGCGTGCACACAGCTGCTGAAGGTTCTGCAGTTGTCGATCCAGGACCGATTGCTGCAGGGCTCTGACCGCGTGCCCGTCCACTCGATGCAGGTGCACGCGCATCGCTTGGGCGGGCCTGCGCGCCAGGTGATTGCGCAGCAGCAACTGATCGCGCTCGCTGAGCAGACTGAGCCAGCGTTCAGCGTGCGGTCCCCGGAGCGCGCCGAGGACGTGCTCATTCAGCACCTCGACCGACGCGAACTGCCGCCAGCCTCGCGGCCCGGTCCACAGCATCGCTCCCGCCGCCGCGTTCGCCGGTTGCCAGAGCACGAGCGCGTCGCTGATCGCTGCGCCGGGCGCGTTCTCGCACTCGATCGCCAGGGTAAACACTTCGGTGAAAGTGGCGCTGCTACCTGACCTCAGGGAGCGGATGGGCGAGTCGAGCACCTGACTGACCACGGCTACGGCCGGCGCGCTAAGCTCCGCCTTTCGTTGCCTCAATGCCAAGTCCAGGCGCAAGGCATCCTCGCGCAGGGTAAAGGCTGTCGCGACCGGTTGAAGCTGGCGGTTTCCGAGGCGCGCTTTGCCGATCTGCGATTGTTCGTAATGCTCGACGTAACGCGCGGCAAAATCCGTGGCCGCCCGCTCAATCAGCAAATTCACGAGTTCCATGTCAAAGTTCGCCGCAGGACTCTCGGGTGGCACTATGATCTGGGCCGTGTGAGGAAGGGGGTGACTGCGGTGACCGCTCACGCATTCCAGCAGCAACGACACCAGGTCGCTGGAGAAGACACGCAGGGTTTCACTCACCGCTACCGAGTTCAATGCCACATCTGACCCATCGGGCACCGATGGCTGCAACCAACGCAGCCGCACCTCTCGCGCCAGCAGCTGCGTGGGTGAAGCGACGCAGATGTAAGTCTGAAGAGCCGTTTCGGCGTAGCTCACCAGTGCGTTGTCCAATTCGCGCAAGTGCTCGGCGCCCGCGTCGGAGACCTGGGATTGCTCCAGCCATGACGGCGCGAGCTGACTGGCAAGGGGCGCACTGGTACGAGCCCTGTCGTAAGGGAAGGTTACGATCTCGTCGGGGCCGCTGACCGAGTCGACCAGAACCAGATCATCAGTTCCACTCTGCTCCCACGTCCGGCCGAAATTCAGCGGCACGTTCGACGTCCATCGCCCTACGCTGAAATGCTGCTGCCGCGGGTCGATCAACTGACGCACGTCCAGCGCATCGTCGAACATCGCCGACATCTTCTCGGCCTGTGTGCGCAAGCGGCAGACGTGCTGCAGATTACGCAGCTGCATCGTGAAGATTGATTCCACCCGCTCGACGACCAACGGCTCGGCGATGTCCTCAAGTATCAGCTCGAATCCGTCAGCCCGCAGAAGAAGTGACTGGTCCGCCAGATCCAGGCTGGCGCTCAGGATATCGCCGCCTTCCGGGGTTGAGCAGAAGGCAGTTAGCGCCGAGAGACTCTCGAACTGCTTGAGCTCGTGATCCGGTGAGAACCAGAAAAGCGGCCCTTGTCCGGTCGGCCCCACGTCCAGAACGAACGTGCCGGCCAGGGTTCTTTGTGTGCCATCCCCCCACTGCAGGACGATCCGCTTGCCGGGCAGATCCGTATCGATTGCCCTGGTTGCCGCCCGATCCGCAGGCATCATGGCCTGGTACTGCGCCTCTGAAAGTGTGCCGTCCTGGACCCTGCTGTACAGCTCGTGTGAAAGGCTGGTCCTGTAGCTTTCGATGGCGATCTCGCAGAATGGACGACCGTGCGCCGGGTCTTTCCAAAACCGCTCCAGCGAGTGCGAATAGTGCACGGGCAACTCGGTGACGGCATCGCTTAGAGCCCGCGCCATATGGACGGCATCCTGCTCGCCGACCAACCGGCCCTGCGCATCCAGAAACTGCCGCCTTACGCCGGGTAATTGGCGGAAGTCGCAAAAATCTTCGAACGCCGTCTGCGCAAGGGTTTGCGTGACCAGCACGCGTTGCTCGTCGGCGCCCGAAGCGGGCTGCACGATGCGCATCAAGTGCGTGGCCGGATCCACGCGGAGCGGCGGCGACAAGCGGCGCAACTGGACCGCCAGCGTGTCGGACAACACGGCGAACAGCGTCGGCGTCATTCTGAGACGCGCTGTGAGCTGTCGAGTCGAGGCGGCCTGAAACTCAACGATAGCCCGCATCTGGGCCGAGAACGCATCACCGTCGACCTTTTCGTATTCGAAACCCGTCGCTGCATTGCCGCCCGCAAATCGCGCAAACAGCCCCGTCAGCAGCGATTGACGATCACCGAACACGGCGAGACCGTCGGCGAGCGTGAGCAGGTACATTCTCGAGTCAGCCGTCTCGGAATGGCTGAATAACAATGCCGCCGACACCTCAAGGGAGGTGGGCAAAGCGTCGTTGAGCACCAGACGATCAACCCGCACCGGGTCAGGGTCGGCCGCTGCACCATGGTCGGGCGGCGTGAGCGTCAGCTTTCTGAGCCACGCCACCTCTTCAGGCTTCAGTCGACCGGCGTCGGTCGCCCGATCAAGTTCATGAATGAAGCGCTGCCTGAGGGACGCGCTGTGGAAATAAAGGGGAGTAACCGTGGACATTGCCGCTCCTTGAGCAAAACGCCCATGCCCGGCGGTCAGCCGGGCATGGGCAGGAATGCAAGAAGCGTAGGGAATAACCGCGGGGCATCTGCGTTACATAATGCTGTACACGGCGACGGAAATTCAGGCTTAACTGGCGAAGACGCGTCGCATCGGCGTCTCCCGCCCTCCCCCTTAAACCTTCAGCGTGCGCGCCACATGGCCGGCAAAGGCATCAATGATGTTCTGCAGGAATGGGCGCGTCTTCTCGTTCAGCTTGCCGTGTTCGTCAAAGAAGGTGCCCGCGTTGCCCAGGTACGCTTCCGGTTGCTGCATGCACAGCACGTCGAGGAACACGAAGCACTGGCGCAAATGCTGGTTGGCGCCAAAACCACCGATCGCCCCCGGCGACGCACTGACCACCGCCGCAGGTTTTGCACTGCCCCACGCGCTTTTGCCGTAGGGGCGCGAGCCAACGTCGATGGCGTTTTTCAGTGCGCCCGGCACCGAGCGGTTGTATTCAGGGGTGACAAACAGAAACCCGTCGGCACCCTTCAGGGCCTCACGGAAGGAGGTGTAGGCGGCAGGCGGCGAATCTGCGTCGATGTCTTCGTTATACAACGGCAGGTCGCCGATTTCGACGATGCTCAGCTTCAGGCTGGACGGCGCCAGCTCAGCCAGTGCGTGGGCCACTTTGCGGTTGATGGAGTCTTTCCTCAAGCTGCCGACGATGACTGCAATCGAATGAACCTGGCTCATGAAACGGACCTTCTGCTATGGGAGGAGACAACAGTTATAGATGAAACATGTGCGACATTCTGTGTTGTTTTTCCGTTGCTAATCATCGAAAGGTTCGATGCTGTTGCGTGGGTCATCGGCTCATGCGTGGCGCGGGCCACGCTACCGTCGGTCGTGACTATTTTTCCGAGGGCCGAAAACTCCCCCTCAAAAAGGCGGTCTGACTGCCTTAGGCGGATAAGGTCCTCATAGATATTTGGGAATTACCTTACAAGCGGACACGGTTTATTCACTCGCGGTGTTAGGATGCGAGCGAAAACGAGCAGTTATTTCCAGAGGTTACAAAGCAAATGGCTTCAGTTCTAGTTGGGCAATTTCATGCGAGGGATGCGGAGGGACGCGTTTACTCGGTGCATGAATTCCGTGAATCACAGCCTGACGAGGCTGATGGCAAGGAGCCCGTTTCCACTTATCGCCTGGCCATTGGCGACCGCGTCAAGCATTTGGGCGGAGAGGAATTCGAGTTGATTCAGGGCAAGGTCAAGCTCCTGCGAGAGCACTGAAACACCACTGCAAGCCCACCTCTTTCTACGCAGGCCGCTCACTTCGCGCGGCCACGGCTCAGGTCAGACGGGCTTGCAGCTTCACTCGATGCCCGGCGCGTCGAACAGCAGATACCAGAAAATCGCCGCCTCTTGCGTCAACGGATCTATCGCGCGATAACGCAGATGATCCACCCCTCCGACCACAAACCCGTAGCGCTCATATAACCGGCACGCCTCCAGATTATTGTTCTGGGTCTCCAGGGTGATGCCCGGCAGACCACGCTTGCGGCTCCAGAACTGCGCCACGTCCAGCAGCTTTTGCGCCACGCCATTGCGCCGCGCCCCGGCGTCGACCGCCAGTTCATCGATGTGAGCGAATCCGTTCCAGTGGTGACTGACCACCACGTGCCCGACCGGCTGCTCATCGAGCCAGGCCACCAGCACGGTGCTGTCGGCGGCGTCCCGATAATTGCAGAACTCCTCGGAATCGATGCCGTAGTTTTTCAGGTAAGGCTCGACCGCATCGACGTGCCAGTGCGACACGGGCTCGCCAATCTGCACCCGGGCATAGCCGGTGACCGTGAAGGTGAATTCGCTGTTGAGGATGTAATCTTCGAAGCACTCGTCAGCGACGCGAATGCTGAAAGTCGGGCTGAACGTGTTCACCATGGGCCTCCTGCACGATTACCGGGATCGACATCACCTTCTATGAAGGCCGCTGCCGCCTTCAGGCTTCCGCCTGGGCCTGCGCTTCGAGCAACTGGGTCCACAGGGCCGGGGCACCGGCGGATTTGGCGATCACGGCCAGGCGCGCTTCGTGCTCCGCCAGCTCGGACTCGCTGGCGACGATGATGCGGCCTGGTGTTCGGTTGGCGATCCGGCGGATCTCGGAAGGACGGTCGGCACCGCCCTCGCCATCGTTGTTGCCCGCCAGCGACAGAGTCGTCTGGCCACCGGTCATCGCCAGATAGACTTCGGCGAGAATCTCGGAGTCGAGCAAGGCGCCGTGCAATTCGCGGCCGGAGTTGTCGACGTCGTAGCGTTTGCACAGCGCGTCGAGGCTGTTGCGCTGGCCCGGATGACGTTCCCGGGCCATGGCCAGGGTGTCGAGGATCGTGCAGTGATCGCTGATGTTGGCGCGATCGTGCTGGCCGATCAAAGCGAATTCGTTGTTCAGGAAGCCCACGTCGAACGCGGCGTTGTGGATGATCAGCTGAGCACCTTTGACGAACTCGAAGAATTCGTCGGCGACTTCAGCGAAACGCGGTTTGCCGATCAGGAACTGGTCGGTGATGCCGTGAACGCCGATGGCGCCCTCGTCACTCTCCCGGTCCGGTTGCAGGTAAACGTGGAAATGCCGTCCGGTCAGCCGCCGGCCGATCAGCTCGACGCAGCCGATTTCAATAACCCGATGGCCGTCGGTGACGGGCATACCGGTGGTCTCGGTATCGAGGACAACCCTTCGTTCAGTGATGATGTTTTGTACAGTCATTGCCTACCGCCTCAGCTTCAGGCGCGGATATTAGCATGGGGATTTTGGGATGTGCGCGCGCGGCTATCGCCTTATGGCGACCCGCGCACGCTGGTGCTGCAGGAGCCGGCTTGCTGGCGAACGCGTTGTGTCAGGGATGAGGATGTCGGCTGAACGCATGCATTCGCCAGCAAGCCGGCTCCTGCAGTGCTCATCATCAGCGTCACCGCGACAGTGCCTTGATCAAGCGTGCTTGATGCCGCGCACTTCATCCACGCCGCGGTTGGCCAACTGGTCGGCGCGTTCGTTGCCAGGATGGCCGATGTGCCCGCGCACCCACTTCCAGCTCACGTTGTGCCGGCTGACCTGCTCGTCCAGCTGCCGCCAGAGATCGGCGTTTTTGACCGGTTCCTTGGCCGCTGTCTTCCAGCCGCGCTTCTTCCAGTTGACCATCCACTCGGTGATGCCTTTCATCACGTACTGTGAGTCGGTCACCAGAACCACTTCACACGGCCGCTTCAGTTCTTCCAGCCCGCGAATGGCGCCCAGCAGTTCCATGCGGTTGTTGGTGGTGTTGGCTTCACCGCCCCAGAGTTCTTTTTCGACGCCTTTGCACACCAGCAATGCACCCCAGCCGCCGGGACCCGGGTTGCCCTTGCAGGCGCCATCGGTGAAGAGTTCTACGGTATCGCTCATTACGATGTTTCCAGAAATTGAGAAAGCGTGGCGTCAGCCGGTGAATCAAGGCTCGGGCGTGCGCCGATTGACCTTGGCCATCGGCAGCGGCAGCAGTTTGCCCATCGGCTCGCGGCGCGGCATGCGCACGGGCCGCAGCCCCACACTCATCTTGCGCGCAATCAATAGATAGAAGCCGCCGCCGGGACTTTGCCAGCCATCGCCGAGACGTTCCATTCCGGCCAGACGAGCCTGCCACTTGGGCGAAGCGAGCGGCGGACGATAGCACCCGAAGCGGCGTTTCTCCAGCGCGAAGCCCAGCAGGTTGAGCCAGTCGCCGACCCGAGAAGGCGAGATGCAGCGGGCTTTGCGCAGGGCGTCGTTGGCGAAAAAATGCCGAATGCCCCAGGTGCTCCAGGGATTGATCCCGACGATCACCAAATGCCCGCCGGGACGCACGCTGCTGGCGGCTTCGCGCAACAGGCCGTGTGGGGACAGACAGAAATCCAGGCCGTGCTGCATGACCACCACGTCGGCGGCGTGCTCGCTCAGGGGCCAGGCCTGCTCTTCGCAGACGATCTCGACACCCGGCAACGGCGCGCCCAGTCGCACGTTGCGCTGCACTTGCTTCGCCGCCGGCGGCGTTTGTGCCGACGGGCCGTAATGCACCAGATACCCGCCGAAAAAACGCTCGAGTTCCTGTTCCAGCACGCGGCTTTCTTCTCCCAGCAACAACTGCCCCAGGGGCCCGGACAGCCAGTCGCGGGCGGCGCTGATCAGCTCAAGCCACTCGGGATCGGCCTGGGCGAACGCTTCATCGGTCATTTCCGGTCTCCATGAGAGGGTCATTGCGATAGAGACTCGCCTCGAGTCTGTTCAGACCCTAAGATGCTTCTCTATGTTTCCAGCCAAGCGAACCGAGCCATGATACAGGTCGATGCCCTGCCCGCTTTCAGCGATAACTACATCTGGTTGTTACAAGACAATGCCGTCAAACGCTGCGCCGTGGTTGACCCGGGTGATGCCGCTCCGGTCATTGCCTGGCTTGAGCGCAACCCTGACTGGTGCCTGACCGACATTCTCATCACCCATCACCACGCCGACCACACCGGCGGCGTCGCGCAACTGAAAACGCTGACAGGTGCCAAGGTCTACGGCCCGGCCAGCGAGAACATTCCGGCGCGGGACGTGGCCCTGTCCGATAACGATGAACTCACCGTACTCGGCCTGACATTTGCCGTCCATGCAGTCCCCGGCCACACCCTGGGCCACATCGCCTTTTACCATGCCGATGCGCAACAGCCACTGCTGTTCTGCGGCGACACGCTGTTCGCCGCCGGTTGCGGGCGTTTGTTCGAAGGCACGCCGCAGCAGATGCATCACTCCCTGAGCCGGCTCGCCGATCTGCCCGAAAGCACCCTCGTCTACTGCGCCCACGAATACACACTGAGCAACCTGCGCTTTGCCGTGGCGGTCGAGCCGGAGAATGCCGACGTGCTGCAGCGCTTCGAGCAAGTGACGCAATGGCGCGCGCAAAACCGCATCAGCGTGCCGTCGACGCTGGCACTGGAGCGCAAGACGAATCCGTTTCTGCGAGCCGCCGTCATCTCCGTGAAACAAAAAGCAGACGAACGGAGCGGAACCCACAACGCATCGCCCACAGAGGTCTTTGCCGTGCTGCGGGCATGGAAAGATAAGTTCTAAACAGGCTGCGAATCGGCACGGAAATTCTGAAAGGTTGACCGTTCACCAGCCACTTTCTAGAATCGCCCGACATTTTCGCCTGGAACTATCCCCCAGCCAATGTCGTCATCTATACGCAAAACCTTCAATTCCGACACATTGACTCGGTTGGCCCAGGCAATCGCAGTGGTCGCGAGCGCGACACTGGCAGGCTGCCAGAGCACCGGCAGCCTCGAATCCGGGAACGGTTCCAGTGCCGCCCATCCCGTCGCCAGCACTAAACCAAAACCTGTTTATATCGCGCGCAAACCTGTGCCGCTCGCGCCGCCCCATGATGTGTGGGAGCGCATGCGTCAAGGTTTCCAGTTGCAAGACGGCAACGACCAGAATCCGCGCATCGATCAGCAGCGTCTCTGGTACGCGAACAACCCTTCGTTCCTCGAAACCGCCGGTAACCGCGGCAGTCTTTACATGCACTACATCGTCGAGCGTCTTGAAGAACGCAACATGCCCCTTGAGCTGGCTTTGCTGCCGGTGATCGAGAGCGCGTACAACCCGATGGCCTTGTCGCGCAGCGATGCGGCGGGGATCTGGCAGTTCATTCCGTCCACCGGTCGGTACTTCAACTTGCGTCAGACCAATTTCTACGACGGCCGCCGCGACATCACTGCGTCCACCACGGCAGCGCTGGACTATCTGACCAAGCTGCACGACATGTTCAACGGCGACTGGCTGCTGGCACTGGCGGCTTACAACGCTGGCGAAGGCACGGTCAGCCGCGCCATCGAACGCAACGACAAGCTCAACCTGCCCACCGACTACTGGAACCTGCCGCTGCCGCAGGAAACCCGCGACTACGTGCCGAAACTTCTGGCACTGTCCCAGGTGGTCATGTCGCCAGATGCCTACGGCGTCAACCTCAGCCCGATCGACAACAAGCCGTACTTCCAGGTCGTCGAACTGAATCAGCGCATGGACCTGTCGAAAGTCGCCGCCATGGCGAACATCGACGAAGACGAGCTGGTGCAGCTCAACCCCGCCTTCAAGAAGCGTCTGACCATCGACGGACCCCAACACCTGCTGGTGCCGACGTCGAAATCCCAGTTGCTGACCACCAACCTGTCCAACATGAAGCCTGAAGAGCTGGTCGACTGGCAGCAATACCGCGTGCGTCCGGGCGACAGCCTGGCCAGCATCGCCAGCCGCTACAAGGTGTCGACCAGCACGCTCAAGGACATCAACAAGCTGTCCGGCAATCAGGTGAAACGCGGCCAGGCGCTGACGATTCCGGTGCAGCCGGGCATGCAGTTTGCGACGCCGGTGTTCGAAGAAGTCGCCGAGGTGGACGACAAGCCGGCGCGCACCCGCAGCTACAGGGTGAAGAAGGGCGACAACCTGGTGCAGATCGCGCGCATCAACAAGGTCGACGTCAAGGATTTGCAGCACTGGAACAAACTGTCCGGCCAGAACCTCAAGGTCGGCCAGACGCTGGTCATGCAGGACACCAGCAAACCGGCGAGAGCCAGCTCCCGTGCCGTGGCCAAGGCTGATAACAGCGCCAAGGGCGAGAACGCCGGCAAGAAGTCGATGCAGTACAAGATCCAGAAAGGCGATTCGATGTATTTGGTCGCCAAGCGCTTCAACGTCGAAATGCAGCACCTCAAGCGCTGGAACCCGCGCAGCGGCCAGGCCCTCAAGCCAGGGCAGACATTGACGGTGTACCTGCCGCACTGATGAGTCGCAGGCAACGCCAACGCTCTTTGTAGGAGCGCGCTTGCCCGCGAACGCGGTGTTTCAGACACTGCTGTGCTGGCTGACACACTTTTATCGCGGGCAAGCGCGCTCCTACAGGTCGTGCAACGTTCAAGATGCCCCCCCGCCCCGCCCTTTTTCCAGCCGATACAAGCTGTTACTGTGACCGACCGCTGCCTGGATCGACCGCCGACTTGATACGTCACCTGCTGCTGACTTTCAGCCTGGTCTTGAGCACGACAGCCGCCGCGACCATCAGCGAAAGCCATGGTTACGCACAATTCGGCGTCCTCAAGTACCCTGCCAGCTTTACGCATTTCGACTGGGTCAATCCTGAGGCGCCGAAGGCTGGCACCCTGCGAATCATGGCCAACGGCACGTTCGACACCCTCAACCCCTACACCTTCAAGGGCAGCAGCCCGATTTCGACCCCCAACTTCGGCCAGTACGGCGTCAGCGAGCTGAACGAACCGCTGATGGTCGGCACCGGCCAGTACGATCCCTCCGGCGATGAACCCACCTCCAGTTATGGCCTGATCGCCAAAACCGTCGAGTACAGCGACGACCGCAGCTGGGTGGTGTTCAACCTGCGCCCCGAAGCGCGCTTTCACGACGGCAAGCCGATTACGGCCTACGACGTGGCGTTTTCCTACAGAACGTTGCTGAAGGACGGTCACCCGCAGTACCGCACCGCGTTGCAGGAAGTGCAGCGCGTGGACATCCTCAACCGCCACCGCATTCGTTTCGTGTTCAAGCGATCCGGCAACCCATTATTGATTCTGCGGCTCGGCGAGCTGCCGGTCCTGCCACAGCATTACTGGAAGAACCGCGACTTCAAGGCCACCTCCTTCGAGGCCCCGTTGGGCAGCGGCCCCTACCGCATCACCCAGGTGCGGCCGGGCCGCAGTCTGGTATTCGAGCGGGTGAAGGACTATTGGGGCAAGGACCTGCCGGTCAACCGCGGCAAGTACAACTTCAACCGCGTCGAGGTGGAGTTCTACCGCGACGCCGACGTGGCGTTCGAAGCATTCAAGGCGGGCGAGTTCGACATCTACATCGAGCATCAGGCGAAGAACTGGCTCACCGGTTATGACTTTCCGGCGGTGACCGAGGGCAAGGTGATCAAGGCGCAGATCCCGCACCAGATCCCCACGCAGACCCAAGGGCTGTTCATGAACACCCGTCGCGGCACGTTCGCCGATATCCGCGTGCGCGAGGCACTGGGGCTGATGTTCAACTTCGAGTGGACCAACCGCACGCTGTTCAACGACGCCTATATGCGCTCGACCAGCTACTACCCGAACAGCGAATTCACCTCCAGCGGCCTGCCCGCCGGCCGCGAATTCCTGATGCTCGCGCCATACCGCGAGCAATTGCCGGCCAAGCTGTTCACCCAGCCCTTCGCCGTGTCAAAAACCGACGGCGGTGGCGTGCCCCGCGACTCCATCCGCAAAGCGCTGAAACTGCTGGCCGACGCGGGCTGGACATTCACCGAGCGCGGCTTGACCAACAGCGCAGGGCAGCCGTTGCGTTTCGAAATACTTCTGGTCAATCCCAACCTAGAACGAATCCTTCAGCCCTACATCGAAGACCTCACGCGGATCGGCATCGACGCGCACCTGCGCACCGTTGACCGCGCCCAGTACAAACAGCGGCTGGACCAGTTCGATTTCGACATGATTCTGATGACCCTCAACCAGACCCTCAGTCCGGGGCTGGAGCAATGGCAGTATTTCCATTCCAGCCAGGCCAGCATCAAAGGCAGCAAAAACTACGCCGGCGTTGCCAACCCGGTGGTCGACAACCTGCTCAACCAGTTGCTGGCGGCCAAAACCCGGGACGACCAGGTGGCAGCGACCCGCGCTCTGGATCGGGTGTTGCTGTGGCAGCACTACATGATCCCCAACTGGTACCTCAATAATCATCGTCTGGCGTACCGCAACCGGTTCGCCATGGTCACCACCCCGCCCTACACCCTGGGCCTGCGTGCGTGGTGGCTCAAGCCTTCGGAGAAAACCCAATGACTGCCCTGCGCTCCCTGACCCGCGCCGGCGGCCTGTTTCTGAGTCCGTTCGTGCTGGCCCCGCTGCTGCTCGGCGTGACCTGCGCAGCCCAGGCGGCTCCGCAACACGCCATCACCCTGTACAACGAAGCGCCGAAATACCCCGCCGACTTCAAGCATTTCGATTACGTGAACCCTGACGCCCCAAAAGGCGGAATTCTGCGCAGCGCCGGTTTTGGTGGCTTCGACAGCCTCAATCCATTCATCAGCAAAGGCGTGCCTGCCGACGACATCGGACTGATCTACGACACCCTCGCCCGCCAGGGCCTGGACGAGCCGTTCACCGAATACGGGCTGATCGCCGGCAAGATCGAAAAAGCGCCGGATAACAGCTGGGTGCGTTTTTATCTGCGCCCCGAAGCGAAATTCAACGACGGTCATCCGGTCCGCGCCGAAGACGTTGTGTTCAGCTTCGAAACGCTGATCAAGGACGGCTCGCCGCTGTACCGCAGTTACTACGCCGACGTGGATCAGGCCGTCGCCGAAAACCCGACCACGGTGCTGTTCAAGTTCAAGCACAACAACAACCGCGAACTGCCGCTGATCCTCGGCCAGTTGCCAGTGCTGCCCAAGCACTGGTGGGCCAGCCGCGACTTCAGCAAGGGCAACCTGGAAATTCCCCTGGGCAGCGGGCCGTACAAGGTGGTCGAGGTCAAGGCCGGACGCTCGGTGCGCTACGAGCGGGTCAAGGATTACTGGGGCAAGGACCTGCCGATCAACAAGGGCTTCTACAACTTCGACCGGCTGTCCACCGACTACTACCGCGATAACACGGTAGCTCTCGAAGCATTGAAAGCGGGTGCTTTCGACTTCTGGCAGGAAATGGCGGCGAAGAACTGGGCAACGGCCTATGACGTTCCGGCTGTCAGAGAAGGCCGTCTGATCAAGGAAGAAATTCCCAACGGCAATCCCCAAGGCATGCAGGGTTTCATCTTCAACCTGCGCAAGCCGATGTTCCAGGACGTGCGCGTGCGTCAGGCCCTCAGCCTGTTGCTCGATTTCGAGTGGACCAACAAGCAGCTGTTCTTCGGCACCTACACCCGCACCAAAAGCTACTTCGACAATTCCGACATGGGCGCCAAAGGCCTGCCGACGCCTGCCGAACTGAAGATTCTCGAACCCCTGCGCGGCAAGCTGCCGGAATCGGTGTTCTCAGAAGAGTTCAAGCTGCCAGTCACCGATGGCAGCGGCATCATCCGCGAGCAACAGCGCAAGGCGTTTCAGTTGCTCAAGGAGGCCGGCTGGAAAATCGTCGGCGACAAGATGGTCGACACCGACGGCAAGCCCGTCACCATCGAGTTTCTGCTCGCCCAGACCGAATTCGAGCGCGTGCTCCTGCCGTACAAGCGCAACTTGGCCGACATCGGCATCGATCTGGAAATCCGCCGGGTCGACGTGTCGCAGTACATCACCCGCCGCCGCTCACGGGACTACGACATGATCGTCGGCAGTTTCCCGCAATCGAGCTCGCCGGGTAACGAGCAGCGCGAATACTGGGATTCCTCCGCCGCCGACAAGCCGGGCAGCTACAACGTCATCGGCCTCAAGGACCCGGCCGTCGACACGCTGGTGAACGGCTTGATCAACGCCGACTCGCGCCAGAGCCTGATTGACCACACCCGCGCCCTCGACCGTGCGCTGCTGTGGGGCTACTACGTGATCCCGAACTGGCACATCAAGACCTGGCGCGTGGCGTACTGGGATCACCTGGGCCACCCGGGCAAAACCCCGCTCTACGACATCGGCACCGTGACGTGGTGGGTCAAACCCGACGCGACGCCGGCCATTCCCGTGCAGGTCGCGCCAGATCAGATGCCGGCCGACGCCGAGTCAGCCAAAGGCACGGAGCAATAACATGCTGGCCTACATTCTGCGGCGTCTGCTGCTGATCATTCCGACACTGTTCGGCATTCTGTTGATCAACTTCGTCATCATCCAGGCCGCACCGGGTGGTCCGGTGGAGCAGATGATCGCCAAGCTCGAAGGCTTCGAAGGCGCCACCAGCCGCATCGCCGGTGGCGGCGCGGAAGTCTCGGTGGCGGGCTCGACCTATCGCGGCGCCCAGGGCCTGGACCCGGGCCTGATCAAGGAAATCGAGCACATGTACGGCTTCGACAAATCGGCACCGGAACGCTTGTGGATCATGGTCAAGAACTACGCCCATCTGGATTTCGGCGACAGCTTCTTTCGCGACGCCAAGGTCATCGACCTGATCGTCGAGAAGATGCCGGTGTCGATCTCCCTCGGGCTGTGGAGCACGCTGATCATGTACCTGGTGTCGATCCCCCTGGGGATCGCCAAAGCCACGCGCCACGGCAGCCATTTCGACGTCTGGACCAGCTCGGCGATCATCGTCGGCTACGCCATTCCGGCGTTCCTGTTCGCCATCCTGCTGATCGTGGTGTTCGCCGGCGGCAGTTATTTCGACTGGTTCCCGTTGCGCGGGCTGACGTCGAGCAACTTCGACGAAATGAGCTGGCTGGGCAAAGTGGGCGACTACTTCTGGCACCTGGTGCTGCCGATCACCGCGCTGGTCATCGGCAACTTCGCCACCATGACCCTGCTGACGAAAAACAGCTTTCTCGATGAAATCGGCAAGCAATACGTGATTACCGCCAAGGCAAAGGGCCTGACTCAACGGCGAGTCCTTTACGGGCACGTGTTCCGTAACGCCATGCTGCTGGTGATCGCGGGTTTCCCATCGGCGTTCATTGGCATCTTCTTCACCGGTTCCCTGCTGGTGGAAGTGATCTTCTCCCTCGACGGCCTTGGCCTGATGAGCTTTGAAGCCGCGATCAACCGCGATTACCCGGTGGTGTTCGGCACGCTGTTCATCTTCACCCTGCTCGGGCTGGTGGTGAAACTGATCGGCGACCTGACCTACACGCTGGTTGACCCACGCATCGACTTCGACCGCAGGGATCATTGATATGACGTTGTCCCCTCTCAATCGACGCCGTTTCGAACGCTTCAAGGCCAACAAGCGTGGCTGGTGGTCGCTGTGGCTGTTTCTGATCCTGTTCGGCGCAAGCCTTGGCGCCGAACTTATCGCCAACGACAAACCCCTGGCGGTGCGCTACGACGGCGAGTGGTACTTCCCGGTGTTCAAGCGCTACCCGGAAACCACCTTCGGCGGTGAATTCCCGCTGGAGGCCAACTACAAGAGCCCCTACATCAAGGAGCTGCTGGCGGCCAAAGACGGCTGGACGCTGTGGGCGCCGATTCCGTTCAGCTACCAGAGCATCAACTACGACCTGAAAGTCCCGGCCCCTGCCCCGCCCTCGCGGGAAAACCTGCTGGGCACCGACGATCAGGGCCGCGACGTGCTGGCGCGGGTGATCTATGGCTTCCGCGTGTCGGTGCTGTTCGCCCTGACGCTGACGATCCTCAGCTCGATCATCGGCGTTATCGCCGGGGCCCTGCAGGGTTTCTACGGCGGCTGGGTGGACCTGATCGGCCAGCGCTTTCTGGAAATCTGGTCCGGGCTGCCGGTGCTGTACCTGTTGATCATCCTCGCCAGCTTTGTGCAGCCCAACTTCTGGTGGCTGCTGGGTATCATGCTGCTGTTCTCGTGGATGAGCCTGGTGGACGTGGTGCGCGCCGAGTTCCTGCGTGGCCGCAACCTCGAATACGTGCGCGCCGCTCGGGCGCTGGGCATGGAAAACGGCGCGATCATGTTCCGCCACATCCTGCCCAACGCGATGGTGTCGACCATGACCTTCATGCCGTTCATTCTCACCGGCGCGATCGGCACGCTGACCGCGCTGGACTTCCTCGGCTTCGGCCTGCCCGCCGGCTCGCCTTCGCTGGGCGAACTGGTGGCCCAGGGCAAATCCAACCTGCAGGCGCCGTGGCTGGGCATCAGCGCCTTCGCCGTGCTGGCGATCATGTTGAGCCTGCTGGTGTTCATCGGCGAATCCGCCCGCGACGCATTCGACCCGAGGAAATGAGATGAATCAGGACAATCTGATCGAGATTCGCGACCTCTCCGTCGAATTCGTGAACGGCACCAACGTGCAGCGGGTGGTCGAAGGCATCAGCTTCGACATCCGCAAGGGCGAAACCCTGGCACTGGTCGGCGAAAGCGGATCGGGCAAGTCAGTCACCGCCCATTCGATCCTGCGATTGCTACCCTACCCGCTTGCGCGCCACCCGACCGGAACGATTCGCTACGCCGGTGACGACCTGATGAAGGTCAGCGAGAAGCGCCTGCGCGGCATCCGCGGCAACCGCATCGCGATGATCTTCCAGGAGCCGATGACCTCGCTGAACCCGCTGCAGTCCATCGAAAAGCAGGTCAATGAAGTCCTCGGGTTGCACAAGGGTTTGACCGGCAAAGCCGCGACGAGGCGCACGCTGGAGCTGCTGGAGCTGGTGGGCATTCCGGAGCCGGCAAAGCGCTTGAAGGCCCTGCCCCATGAACTGTCCGGCGGCCAGCGCCAGCGGGTGATGATTGCCATGGCCCTGGCCAACGAACCCGAATTGTTGATCGCCGATGAGCCGACCACCGCGCTGGACGTCACGGTGCAGCTGAAAATCCTTGAGCTCCTTAAGGAATTGCAGGCCCGCTTGGGCATGGCCTTGCTGCTGATCAGCCACGATTTGAACGTCGTCAGGCAAATTGCCAACCGAGTATGTGTCATGCAGCGCGGTTGCATCGTCGAACAGGCATCGTGCGAAGAGCTGTTCCGCGCGCCGCAGCATCCGTACACCCGTGAACTGCTCAGCGCCGAGCCCAAAGGCGGGCCGGCGAACAATCCGCCGGGCGCGCCAATGCTGGAAGTCGAAGACCTGCGAGTATGGTTTCCGATCAAGAAAGGCGTGTTCAAGCGCACGGTCGATCACGTCAAGGCGGTCGACGGCATCCACTTCAGTCTGCCCAAGGGCCAGACGCTGGGGATTGTCGGCGAGAGCGGCTCCGGCAAATCAACGCTGGGCCTGGCGATCCTGCGGTTGATTCGCAGCGAAGGCGAGATACGCTTTCACGGGCAATCGCTGGCGGAGATGAATCAGCATCAGGTCAGGCCGCTGCGGCGGCAGATGCAGGTGGTGTTTCAGGACCCGTTCGGCAGCCTCAGTCCGCGCATGTCGGTGTGTGACATCGTTGGCGAAGGCCTGCGGATCCACAAGATGGGCACGCCGGTGGAGCAGGAGGCGGCGGTGATCGAAGCGCTCAAGGAAGTGGGTCTGGACCCGGCGACCCGGCACCGCTACCCCCACGAGTTTTCAGGGGGACAGCGGCAAAGAATCGCCATTGCCCGGGCATTAGTGTTAAAACCGGCGCTGATTTTGCTGGACGAGCCGACTTCGGCCCTCGACCGCACCGTTCAGCGTCAAGTGGTGGAGCTGTTACGCTCCCTGCAAACCAAGTACAACCTGACGTATTTGTTCATCAGCCATGATCTGGCGGTGGTCAAGGCGTTAAGCCACCAACTGATGGTGGTCAAGCAAGGCCAAGTGGTCGAACAAGGTGTGGCAGAAGACATCTTCGCCGCACCGCAACATCCTTATACACAGCAGCTGCTGGAGGCCGCCTTCTTGGCGCCGGCAGCTGTCGATTAACCTGAAGAGGAACAAAACAATGGGTTTTCTCGCCGGTAAGCGCGTCCTGATCGTCGGTGTCGCCAGCAAATTGTCCATCGCATCCGGTATCGCTGCCGCCATGCACCGTGAAGGCGCTGAGCTTGCCTTCACGTATCAGAACGAAAAACTCAAGAAGCGCGTCGAGGAATTCGCCGAGAGCTGGGGTTCGAACGCTGATCTGTGCTTCCCTTGCGACGTCGCCAGCGACGAAGAAATCGCCAAGGTTTTCGAAGAGCTGAGCAAGAAGTGGGACGGTCTGGATTGCATCGTGCACTCCGTTGGCTTCGCACCGGGCGACCAGCTGGACGGTGACTTCACCCAAGCCACCACCCGTGAAGGTTTCCGTATCGCTCACGACATCAGCGCCTACAGCTTCGTGGCCCTGGCCAAGGCCGGCCGCGACCTGATGAAGGGCCGCAATGGCAGCCTGCTGACGCTGTCGTACCTGGGCGCCGAGCGCACCATGCCGAACTACAACGTGATGGGCATGGCCAAGGCCAGCCTTGAAGCCGGTGTTCGTTACCTGGCCCGCAGCCTCGGCCCTGAAGGTACACGCGTCAACGCGGTATCGGCTGGCCCGATCCGTACCCTCGCGGCTTCGGGTATTTCGAACTTCCGCAAGATGCTGGCGGCAAACGAGGCGCAGACTCCATTGCGTCGCAACGTGACCATTGAAGAAGTGGGCAACGCAGGCGCTTTCTTGTGCTCTGACCTGGCGTCCGGTGTCAGTGGCGAGATCATGTACGTCGACGGTGGTTTCAACACCACGGCGATGGGTGATCTGGAAGGTTGATGGTTGCTTGGCCGTCTTCAGAGTGATTACGCTCTGGAGACGGGTGCAGGACTTGTAAACGCCGGCTAGCTGGCAAAAGCGGTGGATCAGACGGCCATGGGGCTAGATGATCTGCCGCTTTTTTTCGCCTTGGGTTTCTTTGGTGAGATCGGCCCTGGAGTAGCGTGATAATTCCAGGCCGCGGGTGGCGCTGACAGGGTTCTGCCAGAGGCAGAACTGTTTCGCCTCCGGCGAGTTACTTGGAAAAGCACCCCAAGTAACCAAGGGTGCTTGCTCCTGGCTAGGCCCCTCGTTCCTCGGGGTTCCCTCACTCCGACGACGCTCCGTGGGCCCGCGCCGAACGGACATCCATGTCCTAGCGGCGCTCTCGCGGCATCCATGCCGCTCGGCCCACTCCGCGTCGTCTGCGTTCGGCCTGCACCCAAGTCGCGATACGCGTCGTCTGGGCTTTATGTGCTTGAAGATCAAGATCAAAAGCAAAGCAGGCAGATCAGAGGCTTCCCGGCTAAAGCCGGTCCCACGAAAAGCACCGCGTTCACCTCTTGGGACCGGCTTCAGCCGGGAAGCTGTTGATCTTGATTGCTTTGATCGTTCCCTCGCTCTGCGTGGGAATGCATCCCGTGACGCTCCGCGTCACCTCCCCGG
>NZ_FOHW01000033.1 GCF_900111735.1 Pseudomonas graminis
GAACTGCACTGGGATCTCTTCGATCGTCTGGTGCACTTCTGCGATCCGCGCCTTACCGTCGACTTCGGCTACGACCCCCTCGGAAGACGCCTCTACAAACTCTCCAAAGCCCACTACCGCCCACGCCCCGAAGCCGGCACCGGCTGGAACGAAAACGAACACGCCCGTAAAGAGCGCGAGCTCGGCTGCGGCTTCACCCTGTACGGCTGGGATGGCGACACCCTCGCCTGGGAAAGCAGCCCGCCGCCCTACGCCGGAGCTCTCGGCCGCACGGTGCATTACATCCACGAGCCCGGCACTTTCGTTCCCGTGGCCCAGGCCATCCGCCACGAAACCATCCGACTCGTCAGCCAGCCGGCCTACGAAGGTCGCTACAACTTCAAAGAAGACCCGCTCTGGAACTACAAACCCGTCGCGCTACCAATTGATGCGTTGGCCTGGTACCAATGCGACCACCTCGGCACGCCTCAGGAAATCACCGACCACAACGGCAACACCGCCTGGAGCGCGAAATACAAAGCCTGGGGCGAAGCGCAGGAACAGCGTTCTGAATTCGCCCAACAACTCGGTCTGGCCAACCCGATCAGATTCCAGGGCCAATACCACGACCACGAAACGGGCCTGCACTACAACCGCCATCGATACTATGATCCAAGGGTCGGCCGGTTCATCAGCAAGGATCCCATTGGATACAGTGGTGGGCTAAACTTTTACCTCTACGCACCTAACCCGGTGCTATGGGTAGATCCAAGCGGTTTAAGCAATGACCCTCTTGGCGGGGAATACAACCCGTTCCTTACCTCAAGGGCTGCGCGACGGGAAGCGATGAGACAAGCCCGCATTCCCACTAGCCAACAGCCAGTTAGCCAATCTAGGAACTCGTCGGGATTAGAATTCACGTATGACACGCCCCGAACTGGCGGTGGCACAGGATTTTCATCTGTTCAACAGCAAACGATGGATGTCAGCCACCCAGACAAACCGCACTGGGAAGCTGGACGGGTGAAAGTTGATAGCATCGGAAATCCGAGAATGAGTAAATATGGTCGCCCACAGCTTCGAAATGGAAAAGGGAAAGCTTTCTACTCCGAAGGATGCTGCCAATGACTATTAATCCTTATAAAAAAGAATTGCTGTACAGAAAAGCTCACGGCAACAGCCTGCGTGAAAGATATAAAGAAAAGCTTAAATTCCTTCTAGGCATCGACCCAGAAGACCGACTCTTTCTGAGCCTGGCTGAGACAGATAATATAATTAATAAGCTAGTAAAAAATGAAAATACATTTTCGGAAAATACTGAGTTTTCCGTTCTACATGAATGCCTGAGGCATTGCTTATCAAAAGCAGTTGGTGGCGACTATTATCTTTTCATGGACGAGGACTGGCGATATTGTGGCGCATATATTGTCCGTAATTTCAATTTAAATATGAAGTTCGAGTTCAACAAGCATCAAAGCGATGAAGTCAGACTGATAAGCACTGACCTTAGTACAGAAATCACTATCGACTACACGGAAAGTTACAGTGAAGATCTTTATGAGTTTCGTGTCGGCAAATACGCGCTGACGTAAATAAAAAGGTTAAAGGGGGTGGAGCCCCGTTATCCATATATTAAGTGCGGGGAAGCAGATGACCTTAGCAATCTTGCGAAACAGAGAAATGTTCAGTGTGGTGCACATTTAATAGTCAAGAGGACGGACCCCTTTAACTCCTACGTCACCCACCTTGGTGTACCGTCCCGAGGTCAAACCCAACCTGCTCCCGGCCTGGGCCTGACTCAATCCCAGCGTCAGTAACACATGAGTGTAAAAGGGACGGCCGCCTCTAATCTGGCAAATAGTCGACCAGTGAACATTGGAGTGTCTAATAGTTAAAGGGGACGGACCCCTTTAGCTCACCCCTTTAGCTCTCACTGCCAATTGATGCGTTGGCCTGGTACCAATGCGACCACCTCGGCACGCCGCAGGAAATCACCGACCACAACGGCAACACCGCCTGGAGCGCCCAATACAAGGCGTGGGGTGAAGCGCGAGAACAGCGCTCTGAGTTCGCCGAGCAAGTCGGCCTGACCAACCCAATCCGCTTCCAGGGCCAATACCACGACCACGAAACCGGCCTGCGCTAAAACCGGCATCGGTACTATGATCCAACGGTCGGTCGTTTATCAGCAAGGATCCGATTGGCTACAACGGCGGGCTTAACCTCTACCACTACGTGCCAAACCCCACGGGTTGGATCGACCCGCTGGGACTTTCAGCTTCCTCAGATCTACCAAGAATGAAAGGTCGGAGCGTTGTCAGAGCAGGAGTAATGCTGGAAAGCGCCGGATTCTCAAAGACAAAGGATAACGGTGTGAATGAAATATGGACTCATAAGGACGGATCCGAGGTGCGGGTCCACAAATACGGGAACCAGAACCCTTGCCCCTACAAGTCAGGTAACAACGCGCACATACACAAGGAGGACCCATCTGAAAACCAGCTTGACGATCAGGGGAGGATAACAACCGATCCAAATAAGTACCATATTGGTATTCGTAACCCTAAAGATTTACCTATCGTCCGGGGGAGGCCACACGGATTATGAGCTATGAATTCAGATTAGTATTCGCGGACTCGCTTTCAGCTCGCAATGTTCTTGAATTGGTGAAATCCAGCACGGCATACATTGGTGCGACTGGCGAATGTGTTTACTTAAAAGAACTGAGTGTGAAAAGTGAAGCAGCTTATGATGCGAGACTAACACTAGAGGAGTCCAATTCACTCTGGCTCGAAGTAGGCTTTCGATCCCCAAGCTTGTACGAATTGCTGAGAACTGCAGTTGGCAACAAACAACACAGATGCTTAGAGGATGGAGATCAGGATAATGAAGTACCGTTATATAAAGCCTTTCGCCTTAAGCATCCTCCGACAGTAGAAAAGGGGTAAAGGGGTAAAGTGGACCAGAGGAGACGGATCCCTTAAGTTTCATATAACTGGCGCGTGGGTCGTTGACGCGGACATTCACGGTGATCATGAAGCGAAGAATTGACTAGTGGGGACGGACCCTTTAGTTTATTAGCGTTAATAAAAAACGCCGATGGATATTCTCGAAAGCCTTTTTCAGGACGCAAACGAAGAGGCGCCCCGCGCCGCAAGGGATAACTACAACATCAGAAAAAATAAAAGCAAGGCGGAGAGTTGAATGGAACAAGTCCTCTTTAACTCCCAAAGTGCAAGAATGTGAAATGATTAGGTCCGCCGAAGAATTTGTAGCGCTACGAAGTAGCGAGATAAAAGCTGAGTACGACAGAGCGGCCATGGAAGAAGCTCCATGTTCCGTCTGGCGAGAAGTGATTAAGAAATATCCTGACTATCTGAGGTGGGTTGTTCACAATAAAACAATCCCATTGGAGATTCTGGAGGAGCTGTGCGCGGTCGACTCGGATAGCAGGCCGTTCGTTGCCAGAAAAAGGAAGCTATCGCTTGCTCTATTTGAAAGCCTTTCACGAGACTTAAATTCTTCGGTGCGAATTGGAATAGCGTCGAATAAAAAAACTCCCGACGCGATACTTGAGCGGCTTATTCAGGACGACAATGAGGGCGTTGCTCGTCTTGCGAAAAGAAACTACGCAACTAGGAAAAGGTTAGCAGGCTAAAGAAGGCGAGCGGGTTCGACCATGGTTAACGGAGACGTCATTAAAGGGGCGGATCGCTTTGAATCGCGAAATACCATCGAGAAAAATAAAACCCAATCGCAAAAGTGTACAAATTTGAAATGATAAGTTCCGCTGAAGAATTTGTAGCTCTGCGAGACAGTGACATAAAAGCCGAATATGACCGATCCGCCATGGAGGAAGCGCCAATTGCCATATGGCGTGAGGTAATAGAAAGATTTCCCGATCACAGGCGGTGGGTCGCGCACAATAAAACCGTGCCGGTAGAGATTCTCGAAATGCTGTGTGTGTTCGATGCCAGCACCAGATGGTTCGTGGCACGTAAAAGAAAACTCTCTACTACATTGTTCGAGCGCCTCTCACAAGATGAAGATTCTGACGTCCGGGTCGCAATATGTACCAATTTAAAGACTCCGTTGGAAATCCTTGACCGACTGCGTCAGGATGTGAACGAAGACGTTGCTTGTGTGGCGGCGGAGAACTACCAGCGTAGAATTTAAGAGTTTGAGAGCAAACAGGCTAGGAACAGAGGGCAAGGCACCCTTTAGTGTCATGAAGCGCATGAAATGTAGGGATACGAAAGGAGTTTGACTATGATCACAAGCGCTGAAGAGTTTAAGCAATACATCGAAAGCGAGAGCGAAGAAGAAAACGCGAAGGCGCCCATGGACCTGGCGAATACCTCACCAGCAGGGACAGATTAATTTACGGTGAAGCGTTGTAAATAAATCAGTCCCCTTATGCAGTACACAATAAAAAAGTACCGCTCGAGATTCTTGAAGAGTTGTGCTCAGCCGACCCTGAAAGTAAACGATTCGTAGCAAGCAAAAGAAAACTCTCGCAGAATCTGTTTGAAAGTCTGTCAGAAGATTCCGACTCCGTGGTGAGATGCGGGATAGCCTGCAACAGAAAAACGCCCCTTGGCATTCTTGAAAAGCTGTTTCTAGATGAAGATGAGGATGTAGCTGACGCCGCACGGAGAAACCTCGCTTCAAGAAAAAAGTAATACGTGTGCAGCAGGGGCTAAGGGAACGCCCCATTTTTCAGTTCCGCGCTTGTGGATGAAAAGAGACAGGGCGCTGCCCATGGAGCTGGCGAATACCTCACCAGCAGGGACAGATTAATTTACGGTGAAGCGTTGTAAATAAATCTGTCCCCTTATGCACCGTCCCCTTATGCACCCTTATGCACAGGCGACTCCGGTGAGTATCTGCGGGATGCGATCAGCGTCGTTACTCATCGTCACTCGTGCGCTGGCGGTTGGGACGACGGCGCCGCCTTGCCGGTTTGAGGATCAGGATAATTAGGAATTTCCCCCAACCTGCGCAGCCCGTTGAAGTGCTGCGGATCGTCCAGATAACGAATCATGACCTCACGCCATGTGGGGTCGTTAAAAGTCTGCACGTGAGGCCCGCGCGTGAGTTGCAGAACGCGCGGCGGTGGCGCGGCCTGATACAGGCTGATGCCGTTGTGCAGCGGCACTAGCGTGTCATCCAGACTCTGGAACAGCAGCATCGGCGTGCCCTTGAGCTGCGGCATGCCGTTGATGGCGCTGTCGCCGTCGGGGATTACCCACGACAGCGGCCGTTTGATGGGCCACGTCAGCCACGACGTGCTGAGGGTATAGCGCGCCATCTCACGATAGCTCGCCGGCACGCCATCGAGCACCAGCGCCTTGACCCGCGCGCGCTGCTGCGGATGTTCGGACAGGTAATGCACGGCCAGCGCCCCGCCGATGCTTTGGCCGAGGACCACCAGCGGTTTGCTCTGCACTTCAGGCGCCGCGTTCAGCCAGTCAAACGCCGCGTCGATGTCCTGATAAACGGCCGGGAGACTAGGCTCACCTTCGGACCGGCCATAGCCGCGATAATCCACCAGCAGCACTTGATAGCCCTGCTCCGGCAACCACCAACTCCCCGCGAGATGCCAGGCCATGTTGCCGCCGTTGCCATGCAGGTGCAGCACCGTGCCCTTCACCGGCACGCCGGGCTTGGCTGGCAGAAACCACGCGTTGAGTCTGGTGCCGTCGGCCGCTGTAAGGGTGACATCGCGCCAGGCGAGGTGGGCTTTGTCCGGCGTCAGCGGCAAACCGCGTTCAGGGTAGAACAGGAATTCGCTGCAACCACTGAGGGAGATGACCAGGAGCAATGTAAGAAGACGCTTCACACGATGTCCTTCAATTCACGATAGATCACGATACAAAACCGTACGAGCCGGCTTGCTGGCGAAGGCCTCGGGGCCGCTGCCCAGATGGCGGCAGAACTGACGCGTTCGCCAGCAAGCCGGCTCCTACAAGTCCCAGTCAAACGAGGACGTATCAGAGGATATTCGAATAATCCGCTTCGATCCGGTCGAGGCTCAGGTGGTTGAGGAAGTTGGAGAAACACATCCACGCCGACAGTGCGTTCATGTCGCGGAACTGATCGGGCAGGTATTTGGGCGGTACAACCAAACCTTCGTCCACCAACTGGCGCAACGTGCGCATGTCTTCCAGGGTGGTCTTGCCGCAGAACAGCAGCGGCACCTGCTCCAGCTTGCCCTTTCTCACGGCCAACTGGATGTAGTTGTAGACCATGATGAAGCCCTTGAGGTAGGACAGATCCTTGGTGAATGGCAGCCCATTCGGCACCGAGCCCCGGAATACCCGACTGGCGTTGCCGTAGCTTTCGGACATGCCAAAGCCTTGCTCACGATAGAAGTCGAACACCTGCAGGAAGTCGGCGCCCTCCTCGGCCATGTGAATGGCGCGGGTGCGGTTGGTCAGCTTGCGCAGGCGGCTCGGGTAGGAGGCAAAACCGATGATCTCCATCAGAATCGCAAGGCCTTCCTGGGTGACCGTTGACGAGGGCGGGCCTTTGGACAGGAAGGTGCAGATCGGCTGATTCTGACCATTGAGCGTGGTGCCGACGTGCACCAGGCCTTCGTGGACTTCCAGCGCCCGCACGTCGCGCTCGTTGAACATCGCGTCGCTGCGTATCTTGATGTAGTCGGCGCCGGCCGCAGCGTCCGCGACGATGCCGTCGGATTCAAACACCCGGATCGTCTCTTCAGCCTCACCGAACGTGCGATTGAGCCGGGTTTGCAGCATGGCGACGGCGTCTTTGGCCGTCAGGATTTTCGGCTCGTCCTTGAGATCGCCGCGACCGGCAATGTTGTTCAGATAATCGGAGAGCATCATGCCGAGGTCGGACAGCGTCGGGTCGCCGGCGTGAAAAGCATCGGACGCCGCGCCGTACAGCTCCTGAGAGATCAAACCGAAGTCCGGGGTGCCGCGCGCTTCGAGCATGCGGATGACCATCCGGTACTCCTTGCACATGCGGCGCATGATCTGCCCGACCGGGTTGAACTGGCCCAGCTGCCGTGTGATGTCACGCTCGATGTTCTGAAACTCCAGCTTCACCGCGCCGGAATCGAATCCCAGCGGGCGATTCTCGTAGTACGCGCGATCGACTTCCGGCAGGTGCTTGCCCTTGCCGTCGAGGAATGTCTTGCGGATGTTGTCATCCCACTTCACGGCATCCAGGATGCGAATCGGCGTCTGCGCCACCACGATACGATCGGACAACGTGCGAATAGTCTGCTGGTATTCGTCCACCCGGTACCCCTTATTGAACCGTTGCGCTATTTGGTCATGCGCTGATATTGAGCTGCTTTGAGAAAGACGTCGGAATTGGCCGGGTCGTCGAGGTAGGCAAAGACCTTGTCCATGGGACTTGAGATCAGCATGCCGTCGCCCTTGACCGTATCGACCCGCTCGCCGTCGAGAAGCTTCTGCTCGACCAACTGCTGAAACCGCTCCAGGTCGAGGTCATAGACCACCAGTTCATCGGCACCGTTCTCGTTTTCCATCAGGTCGAAACCGGCGATGACGTAATTGGCGCCGTATTTGTCAGGCAGCGCAGCGGAGACGTACCAGCGACTGCCATGGCGCGACACGGTGAAGGCGTACTCGTCACGGTTCTTGCGATCGCCTTTGCGGTAGCTAACGGCTTTGTAGCGATCAGGGCCGGCGCGGCTGATTTCCAGTTCGAGCGGCTCGCCCCAGGCATTTTTGCTGCTCCAGGTGCCGAGTAATTTGGGCGGGGCGGTGTTGCTGGCCGGAATCGGGTCCTTGAACGTCACCAGGCATCCGCTCAACAGCGCGAACGACAGGGCGAGCAGTACGCGCCAGACTTTCATCAGGTTCTCCTTGAGGTATCAGCCAGCCATCGGCTTGGCAGTGCCCAGTACCAGATGCATCTGGCGAGTAAGAATAGCGAGCATTTCTTCGTCTGTGCCGGGCCGAGGCCCGTTGAGCAGCCCCTGATATTCCATCCGGCAGATGAGCCCCGTCAACACTTGGGCGTCCAGTTGCGGCTGAGCCGACCCCACGACTTCGAGAAACTGGGCGCTGCCCTGCAACAGAATCTGCTGGTGGGCACTCACCAGTGGCGCGAGCCGCGGGTTGATCAGCGCTTCGAGGTGGAAGGCGTGCTCGGCAATGAGCTGGTCGCGACGTGTCAGCAGTTGATGGCGTACGTACTCCATGGTCATTCGTGCGATCTCATCGGCCAGCCGGGCGCGGGCTTCGGCGCTGCCGTCATTGCGTGCGACCATCTCGCGCAGCAGCGCCTCGGTGTTGGTCCACAGCTTGGCCATGTACGCCGCGCTGCGTTCAACGTATTGCGCGAAGGCATCGGTGAGCAGGTCATCGATGTCTTTGAAGTAGTAGGTGGTGGCAGAGAGCGGCACTTGCGCTTCGGCGGCCACCGCGCGATGACGCACGGCCCGAACGCCGTCACGAATGAGGATGCGCATGGCCGCATCGAGAATCTGTTGCCGACGCTGTTCACTTCCCTGTCGACTCGCCTTGCGGCCCTGGTACTGAACACTCTGTGCGACTGCCGTGGCCAGGCCAGCGGCTCCCTTTTGAGCGATCGTGCGGTTCACAACTGGATTTCCTTTTTTCGAGTCATTCACATCACAGCAACGTCAGCTTGCGGCGGTGTCTGCGCCGACGTCATCGCGAGCAAGCTCACTCCTACAATCGGCGGAGTGCCCGTGTAGGAGTGAGCTTGCTCGCGATAGCATCTCCAAATGCAGCCGCGCACTCAACAAACAGCCAAAAAAAAGCCGCCCTGCGCAGGCGGCTTGTTTTGACGCTTAGGCTTGCGGCCGCATGTGCGGGAACAAGATGACATCACGTATGGACGGCGAGTTGGTCAGCAGCATGACCAGACGGTCGATGCCGATGCCCTCGCCCGCTGTCGGCGGCATGCCGTACTCCAGGGCCCGGACGAAGTCTGCATCGTAGTGCATGGCCTCATCGTCGCCCGCGTCCTTGTCCGCCACCTGAGCCATGAAGCGCTCGGCCTGGTCTTCCGCGTCGTTCAACTCGGAATAGGCGTTGGCGATTTCACGGCCGCCGATGAACAGCTCGAAGCGGTCGGTGACGTTCGGGTTGTCATCGTTGCGACGGGCCAGCGGCGACACTTCGAACGGGTACTGGGTGATGAAGTGCGGCTGCTCCAGCTTGTGCTCGACCAACTCTTCGAAAATCATCACCTGCAGCTTGCCCAGACCTTCGAAGCCCAGCACCTTGGCGCCGGCTTTCTTGGCGATGGCGCGGGCCTTGTCGATGTCGTTCAGGTCATCGGCGGTCAGCTCGGGGTTGTACTTGAGGATCGAGTCGAACACCGACAGACGCGCAAACGGCTCGCCGAAGTGGAAGACCTTGTCGCCGTACGGCACGTCAGTGCTGCCAAGAACCAGCTGGGCCAGTTCACGGAACAGCTCTTCGGTCAGGTCCATGTTGTCTTCGTAATCAGCGTAGGCCTGGTAAAACTCGAGCATGGTGAACTCGGGGTTGTGCCGGGTCGAAACGCCTTCGTTACGGAAGTTGCGGTTGATCTCGAACACCTTCTCGAACCCGCCAACCACCAGACGCTTGAGGTACAGCTCAGGCGCGATGCGCAGGAACATTTCCAGGTCCAGCGCGTTGTGGTGAGTCTCGAACGGCTTGGCCGCGGCGCCGCCCGGGATGGTCTGCAACATCGGCGTTTCGACTTCAAGGAAGTCGCGCTGCATCAGGAAGCTGCGGATGTGAGCGATGACTTTCGAGCGAATACGGAAGGTTTCGCGGACCTCATCGTTGACGATCAGGTCGACGTAACGCTGGCGATAACGCTGTTCGGTGTCGACAAGACCGTGGTGCTTGTCGGGCAGCGGACGCAGGGATTTGGTCAGCAGGCGCACGTTGGTCATTTCGACATACAGATCGCCTTTGCCGGAGCGGGCCAAGGTGCCTTCGGCCGAAATAATATCGCCCATGTCCCAGGTTTTAACCGAGGCCAGGGTTTCTTCCGGCAGCGTCTTGCGATTGACGTAGACCTGGATGCGACCTGTCATGTCCTGAATCACCATGAACGAGCCACGGTTGAGCATGATGCGCCCGGCAACCTTGACTGGAATCGCCGCTTCAGCCAGCTCTTCCTTGGTCTTGTCCGCGTACTGTTTCTGCAGGTCGTTGCAGTAGTTTTCGCGACGGAAGTCGTTCGGGAAGGCATTGCCCTTGGCGCGCTCGGCCGCAAGTTTTTCCTTGCGCAGGGCGATCAGGCTGTTTTCTTCCTGTTGCTGGGCTTGCGGGTCGAGTTGTTGGTCGCTCATGTCTTGATTATCCATCACAGGTTCGTGGCCCTTCGTCTGGCCGGGAAGTGCGACGAAGGATCGCGGGCGGCGGCGTCATGGTGACGTGCCAACCCGCAACAGTGGTGTGGCGATTACAGGCCCTGTTTGAGGCTCGCGATCAGGTATTCGTCGATGTCGCCATCGAGCACCTTGTCGCAATCGCTGCGTTCGACGCTGGTGCGCAGGTCCTTGATGCGCGAGGCATCGAGTACGTACGAGCGGATCTGGTGACCCCAGCCGATATCCGACTTGGTGTCTTCCAGCGCTTGCGAGGCCGCATTGCGCTTCTGCACTTCCTGCTCGTACAAGCGCGCCCGCAGCATCTTCATCGCGGTGTCTTTGTTGGCGTGCTGGGAACGCTCGTTCTGGCAACTGACCACGGTGTTGGTCGGAACGTGGGTGATCCGGACCGCCGAGTCAGTGGTGTTGACGTGCTGACCACCGGCGCCGGAGGAGCGGTAGGTGTCGATACGCAGGTCCGACGGGTTGATGTCGATTTCGATGTTGTCATCGATTTCCGGCGACACGAACACGGCAGAGAACGAGGTGTGGCGGCGATTGCCGGAGTCGAACGGGCTCTTGCGGACCAACCGGTGTACGCCGATTTCGGTGCGCAGCCAGCCGAATGCGTACTCGCCCTTAATGTGCACCGTGGCGCCTTTGATACCGGCGACTTCACCGGCCGACAGTTCCATGATGGTCGCGTCGAAGCCGCGCTTGTCGGCCCAGCGCAGGTACATGCGCAGAAGGATGTTCGCCCAGTCCTGGGCTTCGGTGCCGCCGGAGCCGGCCTGGATGTCCAGGTAAGCGTTGTTCTGGTCCATCTCGCCGCTGAACATGCGACGGAATTCCAGTTTTTCCAGGGCCTCGCGCAGGCGCTCGACTTCAGCGGCAACGTCGTCGACGGCGGCCTGGTCTTCTTCTTCGGCGGACATCAGCAACAGGTCCTTGGCATCCACCAGGCCGGTGCTCATTTCGTCGAGGGTGTCGACGATCTGCGCCAGCAGCGAACGCTCGCGGCCCAGCTCCTGGGCGTACGACGGGTTGTTCCAGACGTTTGGATCTTCGAGCTCGCGGTTAACTTCGGTCAGACGATCATGTTTGTGATCGTAGTCAAAGATACCCCCGAATGGTTTCGGAGCGCTCGGACAGGTCCTTGATGCTGTTTAGGATCGGGTTGATTTCCATGGTGGGCAGCACTCGCAGGCGATTTTCACAAAGCCGGCGAGTATAACGCAGGCAAACCCGGGATGGCAGTCCGTTGGGCAGGGGTGCGCCGCGTTCGTTGTTGTTGCCAAGGACCCGACCCGGTTACGGCCAGAGCGCGCAGGAATGCAAATCCTCGCCCTACCCCACCGCCACCTGATTGCGGCCATTGTGTTTGGCGGCATACAACCCCTGATCCGCACTCTGAATCAGCTGGCGACTGTGGCTGCCAACTTGCGGCACGACAGTGGCCAGACCGATGCTGACGGTCAGGCTCGAGCCCTGGCTCGGGGCGACGTGGGGGATGTTCATGCCGGCGATGGTCTGGCGCAGTTTTTCCGCCAGCAGGCGTGCGCCACCCGGTGAGGTGCTGGGCAGTACCAGCGCAAATTCTTCGCCACCGTAACGCGCCGGCAGGTCGGAGGGACGGCTGGAGTTGGCGCGGATCGCTTTGGCGACCTGACGCAACGCCTCGTCACCTTCGAGATGGCCGAAGGCGTCGTTGTAGGCCTTGAAGTAATCCACGTCGATCATCAACAGCGAGATCTGCGTCTGCTCCCGGGTGGACCGGCGCCATTCCAGCTCCAGGTACTCGTCGAAGTGGCGGCGATTGGACAGGCCGGTCAAGCCATCGGAGTTCATCAGGCGCTGCAGCACCAGGTTGGTGTCGAGCAGTTGTTGCTGGCTAACGCGCAACGCTCGATAGGCTTCGTCGCGCTGCAGCAGGGTCATGTAGGAGCGCGAGTGGTAGCGAATGCGCGCGACCAGTTCAATGTTGTCCGGCAGTTTGACCAGGTAATCATTGGCCCCGGCGGCAAAGGCGGCACTCTTGATCATCGGGTCTTCCTTGGTCGAAAGCACGATGATCGGGATGTCACGGGTCTTCGGATTGGCGCGGTACTCGCGCACCAGGGTCAGGCCGTCCAGGCCGGGCATGACCAGGTCCTGAAGAATCACGGTCGGCTTGATGAGGATCGCCTGTGCAATCGCCTGATGCGGATCGGCGCAGAAATGGAAGTCGATGTTGTCCTCGTGCGCCAGCCCGCGTCGGACGGCCTCGCCGATCATGGCTTGATCGTCGACCAGCAGTACCATCGCAGCGTTTTCATCCGTGGCGTTCAGATCGTCCAGTTGCAAATCATGCATGCGGGGTCTCCTGGTCACAGGCGGGCTGTGAAATCACCTGGAAATTCATTGGGTGAATACCTCCTTCAAGCGAGGTGCGATCGAGTCCAGTGAGCGAATTTCCATGGCGGCGTCAATCGCCGCAGCCGCTTTAGGCATGCCGTACACCGCACAGCTTTCCTGATTCTGGGCGATGGTCAGAAAGCCCCGCTGACGCATCAGCTTGAGTCCCTGCGCACCATCACGGCCCATGCCGGTCAACAAAACACCCACTGCGTCACCATTCCAATAGCTGGCCACACTTTCGAAAAACACGTCGATGGAGGGCCTGTAAATTTCGTTAACCGGCTCTGCGGTGTACGCCAGTGTGCCGTTCCTGAGCAGACGAATATGGTGGTTGGTGCCTGCCAGCAGCACCGTGCCCACTTGCGGCGGCTCGCCATCGCGCGCCAGCCTGACCTCAAGCCCCGAAGAGCCGCTCAGCCATTGCGCCATCCCTTCGGCGAATACCTGATCCACGTGCTGCACGAGCACGATCGCGGCCGGAAAATCCCTCGGCAGCGCCTTGAGCAGGATTTCCAGCGCGGCGGGCCCGCCGGCCGATGATCCGATTGCGATCAACCGCTGACGCTGTGCCGACTCGCGCACCGGTGGCGGCGCGGGGCGGACCCGCGTGTCCCGCTCGCCAATGAGCCAGCCTATATTAAGTATCTTGCGCAACAAAGGCGCGGCTGCATCCTTGGGATTGCCGGCCCCCAGCGCGGGCGTGTCGACCACGTCCAGCGCGCCATGACCCATGGCTTCGAACACCCGATTCACATTCTGCTCGCGATCCACGGTGACGATGACGATGGCACACGGGGTCGCCGCCATAATACGTCGAGTCGCCTCCACGCCGTCCATCACCGGCATGATCAGGTCCATCAATATCAGATCGGGCTTTAGCTGGGCGCAACGCTCGACGGCCTCGGCGCCGTTGCTGGCCACCCAGACGATCTGGTGCGCCGGCTCGAAGGCCAGCACGCGGCGCAACGCCTCCACCGCCATGGCCATGTCGTTGACGATGGCAATCTTCATCCCTGCGCATCTCCTATCAACTCAACGACCGCATCAAGCAGCGCATCGTCATGGAAACTGGCCTTGGCCAGATAATAATCGGCGCCGGCGTCCAGTCCGCGACGGCGATCTTCTTCACGGTCCTTGTACGACACCACCATCACCGGCAGCGATTGCAGACGGCTGTCGCGACGCACCAGCGTCACCAGTTCGATGCCGTCCATGCGCGGCATGTCGATGTCGGTGATGAGCAAATCGAAATCCTCGCCGCGCAGGGCGTTCCAGCCGTCCATGCCGTCCACGGCCACCGCCACTTCATAGCCACGGCTGAGCAACAATTTGCGTTCCAGTTCGCGCACGGTCAGTGAGTCATCGACCACCAGCACACGCTTGCGCACCCGGGTGTCAGCCTGACGACTGCGGCGATCAATGCGTTCCAGGCGCCCGGTGTTGAGGAGTTTCTCCACCGAACGCAGCATGTCCTCAACGTCGATGATCAACACCGCTGAGCCGTCGTCGAGCAAAGCGCCGGCGGAGATGTCCTGCACCTTGCCCAGACGCGGATCCAGCGGCAGAACCACCAGCGTGCGTTCGCCGATGAAGCGTTCCACAGCGACGCCATACACCGCATCGCGCTCGCGAATCACCACCACTTTAAGCACGTCTTCACTGTGCTGGCTGGCCGGACGGTTGAGGAGCTGAGTGGCGGCCACCAGCCCGACGTGACGCTCTTCATGCCAGAAATGCTGACGCCCTTCCAGCTGCACGATTTCGTCGGCGCGCACGTCACGCATGCGCTCAATGTGCGCCAGCGGAAAGGCATACGCTTCGCCGCCGACGTCCACCACCAGACTGCGCACCACCGACAAGGTCAGCGGCACCTCGAGATGGAAACGGCTGCCCTTCCCCGCGCGCTGGTCCAGTTCGACGCCGCCACGCAGCTGCCGAACCATATGCTGGACCGCGTCCAGGCCGACGCCTCGGCCGGACACTTCAGTGACCTTGTCACGCATGCTGAAGCCGGGCAGGAACAGGAAGCTCAGCAGCTCTTCCTCGCTCAACTGCGCAGCGGTTTCCGCAGGCGAAAGTTTGCGCTCGACGATGTTCAGGCGCAGGCGTTCGAGATCGACACCGGCGCCGTCGTCGATCAGCTCGACCACCAGCAGCCCGGCCTGGTGCGAGGCCTTCAGCTTAATCAGCCCCTCGGCTGGCTTACCGATGGCGACGCGCTGCTCGGGCAGCTCGATGCCATGGTCGACGGCGTTGCGCAGCAAATGGGTCAGCGGCGCTTCGAGCTTTTCCAGGACATCGCGATCGACCTGGGTTTTCTCGCCGTCGATTTCCAGGCGAACCTGCTTGCCCAGCGAGCGGCCCAGATCCCGGACCATGCGCGCCTGCCCCACCAGCACATCGGCAAACGGGCGCATGCGGCAGGCCAGCGCGGTGTCGTACAGCAGTTGCGCGCGCTGGGAGGACTGCCAGCCGAACTCGTCGAGGTCAGCCGTCTGCTGAATCAACAAGTGCTGCGCTTCGCCGAGCAGACGCCGCGCTTCGTCCAGCGCCTTTTGCGCGTCGGGATCGGTGTTGGCGCCGAGCAAGGCTTCAAGACTGTCCAGCGCTCGGGTTGCGCCGGTCTGGGTGCGTTTGACCCGCTGCATTGCGGCCAGGTACGGCTTGAGCCGTTGAGTCTCGACCAGTGACTTGCTCGACAGGTCCAGCAGGTTGTTCAAGCGTTCGGCGGTGACGCGCAGGACCCGTTCGCCGGTCTCGACCACACGTCGCTCACCGGGGCCATCTGCTTTAAGCGCCGGATCGGGAACGGGTTCGACGATGGCGGCAGCCAGTTCTTCGGCCGCCGAATCCTGCGCCGACTGCAGCGAGGTGACCAGCGACTGCGCGTTGGCAAGCAAGATGTCTTCAAGGGAAGGCAGCGCGGTGGGCACCAGCATGGCTTTCATGGCCGGATCGTCGCTGACCATGTTGTTCATCAGCGCCACATAGCCGTCCACATCCGCCTGCGGCACGCTGGCGCCAGGCGTGGCGATGCGCATCAGCAAATCGGTGCCCATCAGCAGGGCATCGATGTGCTCGGGCAGCAGGTGCAATCGCCCTTCCTGGGCACTGACCAGGCAATCTTCCATGACGTGGGAAACACTGACGCCGGCGTTGACCCCGACAATGCGCGCCGCGCCTTTCAGCGAATGGGCCGCGCGCATGCACGCTTCCAGCTGATCGGCCTGGGTCGGGTTGCGCTCAAGGGCCAACAGGCCCGCGCTCAGCACCTGGGTCTGCGCTTCCGCCTCAAGGGTAAAGAGTTCGAACAGCGACGCGTCGCGCATTTGATCGGGCGTCATGTCAGGCTCCGGTTTACGGCCGACAACAGCTGGTCTTCATCAAGCAGGCGCAGGCTGCGGTTTTTCCATTGCACGACGCCTCGGGTGAAGCGCGCGTTGCTGTTCTGCGCCGACGCCGAGGCGGTATCCAGCAGGCGCGCTTCGATGGCATGAATGCCGTCGACCTCGTCCACAGGCACCACCACCGGACCGCCGTCTGCCGAAACGATCAGCATGCGCGGCAATGTTCGTGCATCACCGACCGGCGCGACTGAAGGGTCCAGCCCGAGCAGTTCAACGAACGACAGGCACGCCACCAGGGCGCCACGGACATTGGCAACGCCCAGCAAGGCGCGGGAGCGCTGGTGCGGAAGCGAATGAATGGCTTGCACCGGCGACACCTCCACCAGACAACGGGTCGGCAGGCCGAGCCACTCTTCGCCCAGACGAAACACCACGGTCGAGCGGGTTTCGACTTCGACGGCGAGGGCATCGCTGTGCATCGACACACGCTGCTCCTGCGCCAGCGAGTAACGGTCGAGCAAGCGCGTTGCTGCGGCAGAGTACACCGAGCAGTTGCGGCAATGAATATGATCGGCAAGCAGCGGGCAGGACCGGTCGCCATGGATGCCGATGCGGTTCCAGCAGTCGTCGATCGCCTCGGCGTCGTCGCTGACCAGCTCTGTGTGTACGCGACTCATCCACTGCGTCCTTCTTTAGTGACACCCCGTGCCGCGCGCTCCTGCAGCCGCCGGGCCCCTGCGCTGTCGCCCTGGGCGGCAAGCAGCGCGGCCAGTTGCGCGAGGGTTTCCGGATGCTGCGGCTGCAAATACAACGCCTTGCGATAAAACCCTTGTGCCGCACTCGCCTCCCCCGCCACTTCGCTGAGCAGGCCCAGCCAGTAAAAAACCGGCGCAACGGGTTCAAAGCGCTTGAGGTACTGCTCGCCTGCGGCCTTCGCCTCGGCACTGCGGCCTTCATTGGCAAGGGCCGCGATGCTGCGCAGCAACTCGGCAGCTTCGCCATTGCCAGCACCCGGCGCTACCACCGCCTTGATGTCCGGCCTGAGCGCAGCCCTGCGCTCCTCAGTCAGCGCAGGATCACCCAACAACCTTGGCGCGAAGGGCTGCGGTTTATGAGTGACGCGCGACTGGGCCGAGGTTGGGTGAGCAGACGTTGAATGAGGAGAAAATGAATGGTTTCGCGACAGCAAGGCTGGGGCAGTCAGGCCGCTGTGGGGTTCGGAAACGGCCTCGTCACGCCGACGAAAGGCAAACGATTGGGCAATGCCGATCGACTCCATGCCCATGCGCCCGAGCAGGCTGCCCTCGGCGGGGCCGATAAACAGCACGCCGTCGTCGCGGGTCATGCGTTTGAGCGCCTCGAAGCCCTGACGCTGGGTGTCGACGTCAAAGTAGATCAGCAGGTTGCGGCAGAACACGAAATCGTAGGCCGACTGTGCCACTGGCATAGCGGGATCAAGCAGGTTGCCGGACTGGAAGCGCACCTGATCACGCACTCGCTCTTCCAGGCGATAACCGTCGTCCGCCGCATTGAAAAAACGCTCACGGAAACCCAGCTGATCGCCGCGAAACGAGTTCTTGCCATACACGCCCTGGCGCGCGCGCTGGATTGAAAGCGGGCTGATGTCCACCGCTTCGACGCTGAACTGCGGGCCTCGCAAACCTGCGTCGAACAGCGCCATGGCGATGGAGTATGGCTCCTCGCCGGTGGAGCATGGCAGGCTCAGAATCCGCAACGGACGCACACCGTTAAGCTGAGCCAGCCGGGCATTGGCCAGCTTGCCGAGGGTGGCGAAGGATTCCGGATAACGGAAAAACCACGTTTCGGGGACGATCACCGCTTCGATCAGCGCCTGTTGCTCATCCGCCGAAACCAGCAGGGTCTGCCAGTAATCGTCGTGGTCCCGCGCCCTGGACAGCGTGCAGCGCTGACGCACGGCGCGCTCGATGATCGCCTCGCCCACCGAGGCGACGTCCAGCCCGATGCGGTCCTTTAGAAAAGCGAAGAAACGCGCATCGCTGCTCATGGCGCGACCTCGAAGGCATCAAGGCCCATGGGCTGCTCGGGAAACAACAGTTCGCGCACGGCGTCGCTGAGCAAGTCCTCCACGCGGATCCATTGCAGCAGGCCGTGTTCGTCCTCGCGCACCGGGCCCAGATACGGCGCCTGTGCGTTGTCCAGGCCGTAGGCTTTGAATTCATGGGGTGAGCAGCGCAGCGTGTCGGTCGCTTGCTCAAGGATCAAACCCAGCTCCCGCGGGGGACGATCGCCGCCGAGGCGGTAATGCACCAACACCAGCCGTGTGCTGGTACGCAGTTGAGAAGGATGGCCGAAGGTCAGCGCGCTGAGGTCGATGACCGGCACGATCGCGCCGCGGTGGGCAAATACACCCGCGACCCAGTGCGGCGCATGCGCGATGGGTTTGAGCATCAGCCGTGGCAGGACTTCAGCGACTTCTGTCGCTTGCAGCGCATAGCGTTCCGCGCCGATGCGGAACAGCAGAAACAGCTTGTTCTTCGGCAACACCGCAGCGCTGCGCCTGGCTGAATGCTCGATCATGGGCCTGACTCAGACCTTGAAACGCGAAACGCCGCTACGCAGCCCCACCGCCACCTGGCTCAGCTCATCGATGGCGAAGCTGGCCTGACGCAGGGATTCAACGGTCTGGCTGCTGGCGTCACCCAACTGCACCAGCGCCTGGTTGATCTGTTCGGCGCCGGTGGCCTGGGCCTGCATGCCTTCGTTGACCATCAAGACACGCGGCGCGAGGGCCTGCACCTGATGGATGATCTGGGAAAGCTGCTCGCCGACCTGGGTCACTTCGTACATGCCGCGACGCACTTCTTCGGAGAATTTGTCCATGCCCATGACGCCTGCCGACACTGCCGACTGGATCTCGCGAACCATCTGCTCGATGTCGTAGGTGGCCACGGCGGTCTGGTCGGCCAGACGGCGGACCTCGGTCGCTACCACGGCGAAACCACGGCCGTATTCGCCGGCTTTTTCGGCTTCGATGGCGGCGTTGAGCGACAGCAGGTTGGTCTGGTCGGCGACTTTGACGATGGTCACCACGACCTGATTGATGTTGCCGGCCTTCTCATTGAGGATCGCCAGCTTGGAATTGACCAGATCGGCCGCGCCCATGACCGAGTGCATGGTTTCTTCCATGCGCGCCAGGCCCTGCTGACCGGAGCCCGCCAGGACCGAAGCCTGATCCGCCGCCGAGGTCACTTCCGTCATGGTGCGCACCAGATCCCGGGACGTCGCGGCAATCTCGCGGGAAGTGGCGCCAATTTCTGTTGTCGTTGCGGCGGTTTCGGTGGCCGTGGCCTGTTGCTGCTTGGAAGTGGCGGCAATCTCGGTGACCGAGGTGGTCACCTGAATCGACGAGCGCTGGGCCTGGGACACCAATGCGGCCAGCTCGGCCACCATGTCGTTGAAGCCGGTCTGCACCGATCCGAACTCATCGTTGCGGTCCAGGTTCAGACGCGTGCTCAGGTCGCCGGTGCGCATGGTGTCGAGGATCTGCACGATGCGGTTCATCGGTGCAAGAATTGCGCGCATCAGCAACAGGCCGCACGCAGCCGCCGCCAGCAAGGCGATGATCAACGAAATGCCGAGGGTGATTTTGGCGCTGGAGACGGCGGCCTGAATGGCGTCGGATGCGTTGTCGGCGACCACCTTGTTCTTGGCGCCGAGTGCGTTGAGCTCTTTGCGACCCTCCATCCACGCGGGCGTGAGTTGTTCGGCAAACATCCGCTGGGCCAGCGCGTAGTTATCGCCCTGGTAAGCCGCAAGCACACCGTTGAGCAAGAGCTGGTAGCGTTCGCGCAATTGCAGAAACTGGGCGAAGTCATTGCGATCGGATTCGTCGAAAATGCTTTTCTGGTAATTGGCGATCTGCGCCTGCAGGCGGTCTTCGAATTCTTTGTACTGGTCTTCTTCAGCGCCGGTGAGGTCGCGACCCGCGCCTTCAACCAGCAAATGCTGGGTGGCTACGTAGCTTTCAACCCATGCACTGCGCACAGTACTGCTGTAAAAAACGCCGGGGAGCGCGTCCAGGCGTACCGCATCGCCGCTGTTCTCAATCACCAACAGGCGATTGAATGCCGCAACCACCATCAACAGCATGATGGCGATGATGACAGCGAAGCTCGCCAAAATCCGTTGACGCAACGTCCAGTTCTTCACAGTCAGCCCTCAAGGGTTCAACGCCGGCATGACCGGGTTCAAGAAGCGGACCGACAGACGGTCCAAAGCGAGCGGGAGTATAGCCCAGTGCCTTACCGATCTTCGGGCTGTTTCTGACGAGGAAAACGCCATAACACACAGACAGATCGGAAGTGTCTTACACGCTATCGGCTTGATGTGGCGTTGCTTGATGGTACGGATGCGTTGAAGGCGGATGTCTGGAATGGGGCTTGTTGATCAGGGCAGAAGAATGCGGATCAGGCCCAACGAGTGTTGGGCCTGATCCGGCAGCGTCGCGGGTTTCAGGTTACTTGTTATGGATCGCGGGCAAGCCCCCTGGTTTACGGCTGCGCCTGACGCACCTGTTGCTCAAGCTCGGTCTTCAGCGCCGGGTCGAGCTTCAGTTGCTTGGCCAGTTCGTCCAGGTAAGCGCGCTCCATGAAGTGTTCTTCGTCGACCATCATCACGCTGGCCAGGTACATCTCGGCAGCGATTTCAGGCGTATGCGCCGCGCGGGCGACATCGACAGGATCCAGCGGTTTGTTCAGCTCGGCGTGCAGCCATTGCTGCAGTTCGTTGTCGCCGGTGATCCGGGTGAATTCGCCTTCGATGAGTTCGCGTTCACGCGCGTCGACGTGGCCGTCGGCCTTGGCTGCTGCCACCAGGGCCCGCAGGATGGCCTCGCTGTGCTGTTCGACCTGGGCCGGGGGCACGCGGTCCACAGTCTGCGGCTCAGCCGGTTGCGCCACACCCTGACTTGCCTGCCAGTTGCCATAGGCCTTGTACGCCAGCACGCCCAAGGCTGCGAGCCCGCCATAGGTCAGCGCCTTGCCGCCCATTTTGCGTGCGCCTTTGTTGCCCATCAGCAAGCCCATCGCGCCCGCCGCAAGCGCACCGCCGCCAGCACCGGAAAGCAGCCCGCCAAGGCTGCCGCCCAGCTGGCCTCCCAAGCCGCTGCCACCAACCTTGCCAAGCAGATCGCCAAGCCCGCCCTGCCCGTTTTGCCCGCTTTTGCCGCTCTTTTCGTGAGCGCCGGTCTTGTTTTGCAGCAGGTCCTGACCGGATTTCAACAATTGATCAAGCAAACCGCGCGTGTTCATGACTTCACCTTCAGAAATGGGGACAGACGATTCGACCCGCAGGTTAAGGCGAAGGCACCAGCACCCGTTGAGCAGGTTTGCATCTGAATGTTGCGGCGATGGGTTGTCCTGAGGGCCGGATGACGACAGGTTTTCACTCCCCCGTCTCCGCCTCCACGAATGGGCTCGGTATTTGCTGCGTCAAGTTTGTCGAGGATCGAACTGGGCACTACGCTCTGCATCACCGATCTCTGCCCACACCACCACCATAAGGCAAACCCAACATGTCCGTGCACAAGACCGCGATTCTGAGCGCCGTGATCACCGCACTATTCACCAGCGGCGCGGTGCAGGCCGCTGAAGCACTCACGGCGGTGGGCGATGGCGAGGGGCAGCTGGATATCGTGGCGTGGCCGGGCTACATCGAGCGCGGCGAAAGCGACAAGGCCTACGACTGGGTAACCGGCTTCGAGCAGGAAACCGGCTGCAAGGTCAACGTCAAGACCGCCGCAACGTCCGACGAAATGGTCAGCCTGATGACCAAGGGCGGCTATGACCTGGTCACCGCATCGGGCGACGCGTCGCTGCGTCTGATCGCCGGCAAGCGCGTGCAGCCCATCGAGCCCACGTTGATCCCGAACTGGAAAACCCTCGACCCACGCTTGAAAGATGGCCCTTGGTACACGGTTGAAAACAAAACTTACGGTACGCCGTATCAGTGGGGCCCGAACGTGCTGATGTACAACACCAACGTGTTCAAGACGCCGCCGGTGAGCTGGAGTGTGGTGTTCGAGCCGCAGGATTTGCCCGACGGCAAACCGAACAAGGGTCGGGTTCAGGCCTATGACGGACCGATCTACATCGCCGACGCCGCGCTGTATTTGAAGACCGCCAAGCCAGAGCTGGACATCGTCGACCCTTACCAGCTCACCGAGACCCAGTACAAGGCCGTGCTCGACCTGCTCCGCGCCCAGCAGCCGCTGGTTCATCGCTACTGGCATGACGCGACAGTGCAGATGAGTGACGTGAAAAACGAAGGCGTGGCAGCGTCCAGTTCGTGGGGCTACATGGTCAACGGGCTGGTCGCCGACAAACAACCCGTCGCCTCGACCATCCCTCAGGAAGGCGCCACCGGTTGGGCCGATACCACGATGTTGCACGCCGAGGCCAAACACCCGAACTGTGCCTACAAATGGATGAACTGGTCGCTGCAACCGAAGGTTCAGGGCGACGTCGCCGCCTGGTTCGGCTCTCTGCCGGTGGTGCCTGAAGCGTGCAAGGGTAACGAACTGCTCGGCGCCGAGGGCTGCGAAACCAACGGGTTTGATCTGTTCGAGAAGATCGCCTTCTGGAAAACACCCCAGGCCGAGGGCGGGAAGTACGTGCCGTACAGCCGCTGGACCCAGGATTACATTGCGATCATGGGTGGGCGTTAGACCCAGGCACCCCACATAACCCGTAGGAGCGTGGCTTGTCCCGCGATCGGCCGGGAACCGGTCGCAAGATCTGAGGATGCGGTGTGTCATTAAAGTCGCGTCGCCCGATTCAATGACTGCTGCGCAGTCAATCGCGGGACAAGCCACGCTCCTACAAAGACCGTGTTCATTCAGATGCATCCAGCCCGGTTGCTGTAAGGGCAGCAGCTGTCAGTCGACTTGATTTCGGGAATTAACCACCATGACCCACGCCGTCCAGTTCTCCCAGGTTTCGCGGCTGTTCGGCGAAGTGAAAGCCGTGGACCGGGTGTCCATCGACATCGAGGACGGCGAGTTCTTTTCCATGCTCGGCCCCTCGGGTTCCGGCAAGACCACCTGCCTGCGCCTGATCGCAGGCTTCGAGCAACCCAGCGCCGGCTCGATCCGCATTCATGGTCAGGAAGCGGCCGGACTGCCGCCGTATCAGCGTGACGTCAATACGGTGTTCCAGGACTACGCGCTGTTCCCGCACATGAACGTGCAGGATAACGTCGCCTACGGGCTGAAAGTCAAAGGCGTCGGCAAGGCCGAACGGATCAAGCGGGCCGACGAGGCCCTGAGCATGGTCGCCCTCGAGGGCTACGGCGCGCGCAAACCCGTGCAACTGTCCGGCGGCCAGCGCCAGCGTGTGGCCCTGGCGCGGGCACTGGTCAATCGCCCGCGCGTGCTGCTGCTCGACGAACCCCTCGGCGCCCTCGACCTGAAGCTGCGCGAGCAGATGCAGAGCGAACTTAAGAAACTGCAGCGCCAGTTGGGCATCACCTTCATCTTCGTCACCCACGACCAGACCGAAGCGCTGTCAATGTCGGACCGGGTGGCGGTGTTCAACAGGGGCCGCATTGAGCAGGTCGATACGCCACGCAATCTGTACATGAAACCGGCGACGACCTTTGTGGCCGAATTCGTGGGCACCTCCAACGTGGTGCGCGGCGAACTGGCGCACGCGTTGAGCGGCAACCCGGACGCTTTCTCGATTCGACCCGAGCACATTCGTTTTGCCGAGGGCGTCGGGGCGAGCCACGAAGTTCAGGTCAGCGGCGTGCTGCACGACATTCAATACCAGGGCAGCGCCACCCGCTACGAGGTCAAACTGGACAACGGTCAGACGCTCACGGTCAGCCAGGCCAACGATCAGTGGCTGGACACCGGCGCGCGCTATCAACCGGGGCAACGCCTGACGGCATGCTGGGCGCGGGAAGCGATGATTGTGTTGCGGGACGCGCCGGCTGAGGCGCATTGAGATGGGTCAGACGTTCAATGCCTCGGCGCCGACGCAACGGCAATCGCCACGTCGACGCTTTTCCAACCTGCTGTATCGCCGCCCGAATCTGTACGTGTCGCTGCTGCTGATCCCGCCGCTGCTGTGGTTCGGCGCGATTTACCTCGGCTCGCTGCTGGGCCTGTTGTGGCAGGGTTTCTATACCTTCGACGACTTCAGCATGACCGTGACGCCGGACCTGACCCTGGCGAACTTCGGCGCGCTGTTCAACCCGGCAAACTTCGACGTCATCCGCCGCACCCTGACCATGGCGCTCGCGGTGTCCATCGCCAGCGCCATCGTCGCCTTTCCCATCGCGTATTACATGGCGCGCTACACCACCGGCAAAACCAAGGCGTTCTTCTACATCGCAGTGATGATGCCAATGTGGGCCAGCTACATCGTCAAGGCCTACGCATGGACGCTGCTGCTGGCCAAGGGCGGCGTCGCGCAATGGTTCGTTCAGCATCTGGGATGGGGGCCGATGTTGCAGTGGCTGTTGAGCGTGCCCGGCATTGGCGGCAGCACGTTGTCGACCTCGCATCTTGGGCGTTTCATGGTGTTCGTCTACATCTGGCTGCCGTTCATGATCCTGCCGATTCAGGCCTCCCTCGAGCGCTTGCCGCCCTCTTTGCTGCACGCCTCCGCCGACCTCGGCGCCACGCCCCGGCAGACGTTCATGCAAGTGATTCTGCCGCTGTCGGTGCCGGGCATTGCGGCGGGCTCGATCTTCACGTTTTCGCTGACGCTGGGGGATTTCATCGTGCCGCAACTGATCGGCCCGCCGGGCTACTTCATCGGCAGCATGGTGTACGCCCAGCAAGGCGCCATCGGCAACATGCCCATGGCGGCGGCATTCACGCTGGTGCCGATCGTGCTGATCGCGGTCTATCTGGCTATCGTCAAGCGTCTGGGGGCTTTCGATGCACTCTGAAAAAGCGTCGTGGGGCCTGAAGATCGCCGCCTGGGGCGGGCTGGTGTTTCTGCACTTTCCGATCCTGATCATCTTCGTCTACGCCTTCAACACCGAAGACGCCGCTTTCAGCTTCCCGCCGAAAGGCTTCACCTTGAAGTGGATCAGCGTGGCATTTGCGCGGCCTGACGTGCTGGAGTCGATCAAGCTGTCGCTGCAAATCGCCTGCGTTGCCACGCTGATTGCACTGGTGCTCGGCACGCTGGCCTCGGCGGCGCTGTACCGGCGAGACTTCTTCGGCAAGGACGGCATTTCGCTGATGCTGATTCTGCCCATCGCCCTGCCCGGCATCATCACCGGACTGGCCTTGTTGTCGGCGTTCAAGACCTTGGGGATCGAGCCGGGGATGTTCACCATCATCGTCGGCCACGCGACCTTTTGCGTGGTGATCGTCTACAACAACGTCATCGCCCGCCTGCGCCGCACCTCCCACAGTCTGATCGAAGCGTCGATGGACCTTGGCGCCGACGGCTGGCAGACCTTTCGCTACATCATCATGCCTAATCTGGGCTCGGCGTTGCTGGCCGGCGGCATGCTGGCGTTTGCCCTGTCGTTCGACGAAATCATCGTCACCACCTTCACCGCCGGGCACGAACGCACCCTGCCCATCTGGCTGCTCAACCAACTGAGCCGCCCACGGGACGTGCCGGTGACCAATGTCGTCGCGATGCTCGTGATGATGGTGACCCTGCTGCCGATACTCGGCGCGTACTACCTGACTCGGGGTGGGGAAAGCGTGGCGGGGAGTGGGGGGAAGTGAGCGGCTATCTTCATTCCGGAGGCCGACGCAGGACAAGTGTGGGAGCGAGCTTGCTCGCGAAGGGGTCGGTACATCCGCCAAATTTTCAGCGGCTGGAATACCGTCTTCGCGAGCAAGCTCACTCCCACATGGATCTTCTCCAGTAGAGCCAGCATCACAGAGCAAAAGACGCTGGAGCAGTGCAGATCAGCCATTCAGCGGTGTGATCAATCGCGCAGATCCGACTCATGAATCGGCTGGTCGCGGTGCGTGGCACGCTGGTACTGCGCGGGCCATGTGGCCTGACGTCCACCGAGGGTCTCGTCCGCTTGCAGCGGCCAGTACGGATCGCGCAGCAGTTCACGGGCGAGGAAGATCAGGTCCGCTTGGCCAGTACGCAGGATGGTGTCGGCCTGGGTGGGCTCGGTGATCATGCCTACGGTGCCGGCGGCGATGCCGGACTCGTTGCGCACGCGAGCGGCAAACTCGGTTTGATAACCCGGGCCCACCGGGATCTCGGCTTTCGCCGCAGTGCCGCCGGAAGACACGTCAACAAGGTCGACGTCCAGCTCTTTCAAGCGCTTGGCCAGTTCAACGGTTTCATCCGCGTTCCAGCCACCTTCCACCCAGTCGGTGGCAGAGACGCGCACGAACAACGGCAAGTCTGCGGGCCAGACTTCGCGCACGGCTTTAGTGATTTCGAGGGTCAGGCGGATGCGGTTGTCGAACGAGCCACCATACTGATCCTGACGCTGGTTGCTCAGCGGCGACAGGAATTGATGCAGCAGGTAACCGTGGGCGGCGTGGATTTCGACCACTTTGAAACCGGCGGTCAAGGCACGTTTGGCGGCATCGACGAACGCCTTGATGATGTCCTGAATCTGGGCTTCGTCCAGCGCCGTAGGCACGGTGTAGGTCGGGTCGAAAGCGATCTTCGAGGGGCCCCAGGTGGCCCAGCCGCCCTGGTCGGCAGGGATGGCGCCGCTCTGGCTCACCCACGGACGCCATGTGCTGGCCTTGCGTCCAGCGTGGGACAGCTGAATGCCGGCGACCGCGCCTTGGGCGTTGATGAATCGAGTGATGCGTTGCAGCGGCTCGATTTGCTCGTCGTTCCAGAGGCCGAGGTCTTCCGGGGTGATACGCCCGTCCTGGGTAACTGCCGCCGCTTCGGTGAAAATCAGCCCGGCACCGCCGACCGCGCGACTGCCCAGGTGGACCAGATGCCAGTCATTGGCCAGGCCGTCGACACAGGAGTACTGACACATCGGTGAAACCACAATGCGGTTGCGCAGGGTCAGTTGGCTAAGGGTAAAGGGTTCAAGCAGCAGGCTCATGGGGGACCTCTCAGATCGTGTGGCAGGTTCCTTACGTGCGAACCTTGAGCCTAGTCGACAACCCGAGCGAAGTGAGGGTTCAGTCATTTCCCGGCTGAAGCCGGTCCAGCTGAAACACCGCATACACCTGTAGGACTCGCTTTGAATGATCGTCCCCACGCTCCGCGTGGGGATGCCAGCCCTGGACGCTCCGCGTCCATCGCTGCGACGCAGAGCGTCGTAGCATGCATTACCACGCGGAGCGTGGGAACGATCAGGTTGAGGGTGCCCACGCGGGCCTCTTCCCGGCTAAAGCCGGCCCCACTGAAAGAACGCGTCCCCCTGTGGGAGCGGCTTTAGCCGGGAAGGCGTCAGTAGGCACACCGCGAATTGATCGTGGCTCAACGCGCTGAAAGGTGAACCACCATCAGTTGCACGGTTTCGTTGCCGCGAAATTCGTTCAGGTCCAGCTTGTACGCCAGCTCGACCCAGCGCACGGTCGGGTTGGGCCACACATCGCGGTCGACGCTGAAGGCGATGCCTTCAAGCCTGACGCTGCCGCATTCAGTCTTGAGTACCATCTTCAGATGGCGCTCGCCGACCACTCGCTGTTCAACCAGCTGGAACACGCCATGGAACAACGGCTCGGGAAAGTGTTGTCCCCACGGGCCGGCGTTGCGCAACGCACGGGCCAGCTCCAGGTGAAACTCTTCTACCGCCAGGGTGCCGTCGGAAAGCAACCGGCCGGTCAGGTCCTCTTCCTTGAGCTGACGGCGGACCTCGGCGTCGAAGGCCTCGGCGAATGCCGGGAAATTACCTTCAGGCAGCGACAGCCCGGCCGCCATCGCGTGACCGCCGAACTTGCTGATCAGCTCGGGATGTTTCGCCGCCACGGCATCGAGTGCGTCGCGGATGTGAAAGCCCGGTACCGAACGCGCTGAGCCCTTCAACACGCCTTCACCTGCACTGGCGAACGCAATGGTCGGACGGTGATAACGCTCTTTCAGACGCGAGGCCAGAATGCCGATCACGCCCTGGTGCCATTCAGGTTCGAACAGGCACAGACCGAACGGCATCGACTCCAGCGGCAGGTCCTTGAGCTGAGCGAGCGCCTCGCGCTGCATGCCCTGCTCGATGGATTTGCGGTCCTGATTGAGTTCGTCCAGACGCACGGCCATTTCCCGCGCCTCGGTCTCGTCATCGCACAGCAGGCATTCGATACCCAGGCTCATGTCATCCAGACGCCCGGCCGCATTCAGACGCGGGCCGATGATGAACCCCAGATCGGTGGAGGTGATACGCGACGCCTCGCGCCGGGCGACCTCAAGAATGGCACGCAACCCTGGACGTGCACGTCCGGCGCGGATGCGCATCAGCCCCTGGTGCACCAGAATCCGGTTGTTGGCATCGAGCGGCACCACGTCGGCGACGCTGCCCAAGGCCACCAGATCCAGCAATTCGCCCAGGTTGGGTTGAGCGCGGCCCTCGAACCAGCCGATGTCCCGCAGTCGCGCGCGCAAAGCCATCAGCACATAAAAGATCACGCCGACACCGGCCAGCGACTTGCTCGGGAAGGTGCAGCCCGGCTGGTTCGGATTGACGATGGCATCAGCCGCCGGCAATTCGTGCCCGGGCAAGTGGTGATCGGTGACCAACACCTGCAAGCCTGCCGCCTTCGCCGCCGCAACGCCCTCGACGCTGGAAATGCCGTTGTCCACGGTCATGAGCAAATCAGGCTGGCGCTCAAGGGCGACCTGGACGATTTCCGGCGTCAGGCCGTAGCCGAATTCAAAACGGTTCGGCACCAGATAGTCCACATGCGCCGCACCGAGCAAGCGCAGGCCCATCACGCCAACCGTACTGGCCGTCGCACCATCGGCATCGAAGTCTCCGACGATGAGGATGCGCTGGCGCTGCTGCAACGCCGTCACCAGCAAATCGACGGCGGCGTCGATGCCCTTGAGCTGTTGATACGGAATCAACCGGGCGAGGCCCTTGTCGAGTTCCGCCTCCGACGCGACGCCGCGGGCCGCGTACAGCCGGGTGAGCAAGGGAGGCAGATCGCCAAGAAATGGCAGGGTGTCAGGTAACTCGCGTGGTTCGATGCGCATTCAGGTTCCGCTGGTGTTCTCGTTGGGACTGGCGGGAAGTGGCGCTGCCGTCGCGATGCCACACCAGTAATGTTCCAGTAGCGTCGCGCGACAGTCGTGGTGCGGACCGAATCAGCCCCGCTCGCCCGCCAGCCACTGCAGTTGCACTTCGTGCTGGCCGCGATCATCTGTGACGAAGATCGTGCCTTCGCTGATCATCACGTCCCACTTGATCACCCGGGGCATGTCCTTGGCCAGGACTTCCAGCACTTCCTGGGGGACCGAAGCGATATTGACGTTCTTCAGTGTCTTGATCGCCGGTATGACCTTGCCTTCCCACACCCGCAGACTGCCGTAGGCCAGCAAGCTCGTGCGTTCGGTGCGGCGTGAGCACCAGGTCAGGCGATCGGCATCGGGCTGGCCCACTTCGATCCAGTGCAGAACGCGATCGTCCAGACTCTTTTCCCACAAAGCAGGTTCGTCGACGTCCGACAGACCCCGGCCAAACGACAGGTGCTCGTTGTACCAGAAGGCGTAGGCCAGCAGGCGCACGGTCATGCGCTCTTCGGTTTCCGAAGGATGACGGGCGATGGTCTGCTTGACGGTTTCATAGACCCCGCGATCAAGGTCGGTGAGATTGAGTTCGAACTTGTAGGTCGTGGACGGCTGGGCCATGAACGGGCTTCTAGAGAGACGGGAAAGGCGACAAGTCTACCCGATGCAGCACCGTTGAACGACCGAACTCGATGAGCGATGCGGCTGGCCCCTCAAATGGGAGATGGGGCACAACGTTCGCGAGGCGTTACTCATGCCCCCATGACATGTGTTAAATAAATGAAGCACATCACCGATTCCTTGCTGCGAGACGCTGTCGATGAAGCTCAACGCTTCCATGCATGTCACCGGTTCCCGAATGCGCGCCTTGCTGATCGCAGGTGTGTTCGCCTGCCTGCCCGGTAAGGCGTCGGCACGTGAAACGCTGATCTGGCTGCTGCGCGACTTCCCGCCCCTGACCATATTTTCCGGACCGTTGGCGGGCCAGGGGGCCATCGACAAGCTGATGCCTGAGCTGACTGCCAGGATGCCGGAATACGATCACCAGATCATGCACGTCAACCGCGCGCGCGGAACGCAGATGCTCAATGACCATGACGTGTTCGCCTGCGACCCGACCCTGCTGTGGACGCCCGAGCGCGACAAAACCATTCTGTTTTCCATCCCTTCCTATGCGACCCCCAGTAACGGCGTAACGATCGAGAGCAGGCGACACGCACTGTTCGCGCCGTTCATCGATGCTGACGGTCGCCTCGACCTTGCCGCCTTGCTGGCCAGCGACAGTATCGATGTCGGCATCGTCGGCGAACGCAGCTACGGCCCGGTCATCGATAACGTGCTGCGCGAGACCCCTCACCCCGAACGTCTGGTCCTGCACTACGGCAATTCAGCGGTGGGCAGCATGCTGGAGATGGAACGGCTGGATCGCTTTCAGGCGATCATCAGTTACTGGCCGGAAGCGCGCTTTCACGCGCAGCAACAGGGCATTCCTCTAACGGAGCTGGAGTTCCTGCCGGTCAAAGACGTGCCCAAATACCAGTTCGCTCACATTGCCTGTTCAAAGACCGATAAGGGCCGCGCGGCGATGGAGATCATCAACCGGGAAATGCGTGTGCTGCGAGTGACGCGGCTGGTGGGGTTTTACGCGGAGTGGATGGTCAAGAAGGAGGAATACCTGCGCGACGCCCAGACATTCTTCGATGAAGTGCCGAACTGACGCCGAGTCAAATCCAGGCCCGGCATTGAGGCGCTGAATTTCAGGCAAAAAGAAACCCCGAGCAGCGGGGAGACTACTCGGGGTCAACCGTGGCCCATCTTGGACCCGTACGGCAGGCAGCATGAACACCGGAGCACAATGCCTGCGCCTGCCGTAACTGATAGGAGCCTACTGAATCGAGAAGGTTCCCTGCGGCTCAGACGAAAGGTCGGGCGGCAGCGTAAGCAGCAGACTGAGAAACATTGCGCATGGCGGCGATCACACAAGGCTCGATGCGCCCTTCTGCCACCATCAAATCACGGTGAAGACCATCTACCACGTCAGTCAGCTGACGCTTGTCGCCCAATTGCGATGCAGAAAAAACACGTTCAATCACAATCGCACCCACTGGGTTTTTCAGCGTCACCAGACGCTCACCCAGAATACCGGCAGGGCCAATGCTCACCTGATAAGGGGACAGCGCTTCGCTCAGTAGCAAGCTGATATTTTCCATCCGGATCACCACTCAACAGTTTGAATGCAAAGGTGCTAACCAATGACCATTGGCAGCAGTGGAAAGTTCTGAGCACTGTGGCGCTTTGACACATGCGCACTGACTGCAACAGCTTGACTCCGGAGCATGCCTGCCGAATGTGACAGGCAAAATTTACACCCCCGATGCCTTCGCTTGCCCCAATTCGTCGAGCAGGCCCTTCAGCTGCCCTGCCGCCTGCTCCGCGGCTTGACGTGCTTCGCGCAACTCGCTCTCCAGGCGTTTGCGCTCGCTGATGTCCATCCAGCCGCCGAGCAGTCCCTGCATCTGTCCGTCGGCGCGATGGTAGGGCACCACCCATTGCCAGGCGTGGACCACTCGCCCGGCCAGCGTAAGGGCGCGCTCGGTAAACACGGGCTCCTGCGTCTCCAGCAGACGCATGTAATCGGCGTGCATTTGCTCGGCCATTTCACGGTCAACGAGATCCACATCGATCAGGCGTCGGCCCTGCATCTGTTCGTAACTGATCCCGAAGCTCTCCTCATAACTGCGGTTGCAGGCGACGAGCCGGCCTTGCAGGTCACGCACATAAACAGGGTTCGGGAAGGCATCAAGCAGGGTTCGCTTGAAGGCGAGCTGATCACCCAATTGTGCTTCGGCTCGCTGCCGTTGATGGATCTGATACCTCAGGCGGCTACTCCAGAGCAGCGACACCAGGCCCAGCAGCAGTGAGGCGCTCGTAACCCAGTAAACCCAGTAAGGAATGCGGTTCCAGACCGAAGGCGGAGCGGCTGCCGCACCGAGCCATTTGAGGCGAATGGCACGCATCTCCGTCACGGAAAACTCTTCCAGGGCCTTGTTCAAGATGCCGAGCAATTCAGGATGGCCCTTGACCACGGAAAACCGGTCGGGAGACCACAACCCTTCGACGCTGCGCCCCACTTTCAGCTCGCCTGGCGGATACAGCCAGGCGCCTGCCTCGTTCTGAATAGTGGCGTGCGCCTCACCCTCCTCCACGAGCTGCCGGGCCTCGGCGTAGGTGGGCACGAGCCGCAGACGGATTTGCGGATAGCGTGTCTGAATAAACTCCAGCAACGCATGTCGCGACGGAAGCGCAAGTACCTTGCCGGTCATGTCCGCCAGCTGAAGGGACGCGTCGCTGTCGGCGCGCTCCAGAAACACCCAGCTATTGCCTCCAAATGCATAGGTGAAATACAGCAGTTTCTTGCGCTCGGGGTTCTCCGCCAGGGTGGTGTTCATGTGCGCGCCGCCGTGGGCCAAGGTTTCAAGCAGCGAATGGGTGGAAGGCGTTTCCTGATACACAAACTGCAACCCGGTCAGACGCGAAATCCGCGCCAACAGATCGACATTCAACCCGGCCCATTGACCACGAGCGTCTTTGTAAATGTAGGGAGGGTGCTGAGTTGACGCTACCACTACCCGCGGATGCTTGCGAATCCATAACTGTTCAGCAGGATTAAGGCTGACTTGCCGACGAGCAGGGTCAGCGCCAAGCCCGACGGTCCATCGCCCGAGAATTTCCCGATGCAAGGACTCGTCCATGTCTGCCAGCACGCGGTCGAACAGCAGGCTAAGTCTGGAGTCTTTCTCGCGAAGGGCGAACGAAAAACCAACGGCTGGCAACAGACTGTCGAACTTTCTGTGCAGCCGAAGGTAGGGCCGCAAGAGGCTGTAGGACTGCACCACGAGTTCGTTGGCGATCAGCGCGTCGGCGTCGTCGTGGGCCAACGCCTCCATGGCGCTGTAGAGCGTGGGGGCAAGTACGATATTGCTTTCGGGATAGATACGCTGCACAACCGCAGCATCGGCATAGCCGTCCAGCAGCAGCACGCGTTTACCTTCCAGCGTAGGCTTGAGGCTGGTGTCGTTGGCCCGCCCGAACACCACCGCCCGGTCCGGCACGTACTCGCGCGTCAACGCCAGCCCGGCTTTGTTTCGCTCGAATCCGCTGGCGCTGGTCAGCACGTCGATGTCACCCGCCAGTAATGCCTCCACGGCCTTCTCACGTTTGGCGAACCCTCGCAATTGAACGGGAATTGCCAACCGGGCGCTGACCACGCTGAGGTAATCCGCGCTGATGCCCTGATAGCGATTGCGGTCGGTGGTGATGTCGACGGGCTCGTGATCGGCGACGGAAATGCCGACACGGAGTGCCTTGCGTGCGTCCAGCCACTGGCGGTCCGCGTCATCGAGGGCGAGGGGCTGCTGCGGGAGGAAAGGTGCGCCCAAGGCGAACGGCAGGTTTTCACCGGCGTGACCAGCGCGACTGTAGAGGCACACGAGCAGCAGGAGTGCCCACAGCGCCGGTCCGATATCAAGCTGACGGCCATTCAATGCCGCTGAGTAAAAATGTTTAACAACCACAGGCTTATCCGAGAAATTGAAATTCTTCGGAAGTGTGGCACGCAGAAAAAACAAGGCCCGCTGCGAGGCGGGCCTTAGTTGTTACACGGCGATACGGTCAGAGGGGTTTGCCACGATTACCGTGTTGGCTGACAAAGGCCTGCACGGCCTTGAGGTCGTTCGGCAGGACGGTGCAGCGTTCGTCTCGCTCAAACAAATCAGACAAATGTGCAGGCAGCTCAAGCGCTTTTCCTACACCGGCCTTCAGCACTGCGTCCGGGAACTTGACCGGATGCGCCGTTCCCAGAATCACCATCGGCGTGTCCAGGCTGCGGCGGCAGTCCCGCGCGGCCTTCACGCCGATCGCGGTGTGCGGATCGAGCAGCTCGCCGGTGCTGGCGAAGACTTCGGCGATGGTTTTGCAGGTGTCTTCGTCACTGACCGCCAGGGAATCAAACAGCTTGCGGGTTTCGGTCCAGCGTTCTTCATCCACGCTGAAACCGCCGCCTTGCCTGAAGGTGTCCATCAGCTTGGCAATCGCGCCGCCGTTGCGACCGTGCATGTCGAACAGCAGACGCTCGAAGTTGGACGACACCATGATGTCCATCGACGGGGTCAACGTTGCGTGCAGGGTCTCTTTGACATACTGATTGCCGCTCATGAAGCGGTGCAGGATGTCGTTGCGGTTGGTCGCGACCACCAGCTGGCTGATCGGCAAGCCCATGTTGCGGGCCAGGTAGCCGGCGAAAATGTCGCCGAAGTTGCCGGTCGGCACGGAGAACGCCACCGAACGCGCCGGGCCACCCAACTGCAGCGCCGCGTGAAAGTAGTAAACGATCTGGGCCATGATCCGCGCCCAGTTGATCGAGTTCACTGCCACCAGACGCGTGCCCTTGAGGAAGCTCTGGTCGGCGAAGCTGTTCTTGACCATTTCCTGGCAGTCGTCGAAGTTGCCTTCGATCGCGATGTTGTGAATGTTCTCGCCGAAGATGGTGGTCATCTGGCGGCGCTGAACATCGGAAACGCGATTGTTCGGGTGCAGGATGAAGATGTCGACGTTGTCGCAGCGACGGCAGCCTTCGATGGCGGCCGAGCCGGTGTCACCCGACGTTGCGCCCATGATGACCACGCGTTCGCCGCGCTTCTCGAGCACGTAATCCAGCAGACGACCCAGCAGTTGCAGGGCGAAATCCTTGAACGCAAGGGTCGGGCCATGGAACAGCTCCAGCACCCACTCGTTGCCGTTCAGCTGACGCAGTGGGGCGACCGCCGCGTGGGAAAACACGCCGTAGGTTTCTTCGAGAATCTTCTTGAAATCCGCGTCGGGAATGCTGCCCGTCACGAACGGGCGCATGACGCGAAATGCCAGCTCGTGGTAAGGCAGACCGGCCCAGGACGCGATTTCTTCCTGAGTGAAACGCGGCAGGTTCTCTGGAACGTACAGACCACCGTCGCTCGCCAGACCGGTCAGCAACACGTCTTCGAAATTCAGGGCCGGTGCCTGGCCGCGGGTACTGATATAGCGCATTTTTCAAACCTTCGGTTTGGGCGGCAAGCTTCAAGTGGCGAGCTGCAGGTCAAGACGATTCGCCTTCCCCCTGCCGCCCGGAGCACGAAGCTCACCGCGATATGATTTTGCTCTCACTTGCAGCTTGCCGCTTTGGACTTATCGCTGCTTTCAGTTCAGATGCTCGACGCGGATGCGCACAACCGGCCCGGCAACATCTTCCAGCGCTTCCAGCGCTTCGATCGCATCGTTCATGCGTTTCTCGACCACGCGGTGGGTCAGCAGAATCATTGGCACCAGGCCGTCGTGCTCTTCGACTTCTTTTTGCATGATCGATTCGATGTTGATGCCGCGCTCGGACAGAATGCTCGCCACCTGCGCCAGCACGCCCGGATGATCCTTGGCCTGGATGCGCAGGTAGTACGCACTTTCGCACGCATCGATCGGCAGGATCGGGTGGGCCGACAGCGAATCGGGCTGGAAGGCCAGATGCGGGACGCGGTTTTCAGGGTCGGTGGTCAGGGCACGGACCACGTCGACCAGATCGGCCACCACGGATGAAGCGGTCGGCTCCATGCCGGCACCCGCGCCGTAGAAGAGGGTCGATCCGGCGGCGTCGCCGTTGACCATCACGGCGTTCATCACGCCATTGACGTTGGCGATCAGGCGATCCGCCGGGATCAGCGTAGGGTGAACGCGCAGTTCGATACCGCTCGGCGTGCTGCGGGCAACGCCAAGGTGCTTGATGCGGTAACCCAGTGCTTCGGCGTAATTGACGTCGGCGGTGGTCAGCTTGGTGATGCCTTCGGTGTAGGCCTTGTCGAATTGCAGCGGGATGCCAAAGGCGATGGACGCCAGAATGGTCAGCTTGTGCGCGGCGTCGATGCCCTCGACGTCGAAGGTCGGATCGGCTTCTGCATAGCCCAGCGCCTGCGCTTCGGCAAGAACGTCCTGGAAGGTACGGCCCTTTTCACGCATCTCGGTGAGGATGAAATTGCCGGTACCGTTGATGATGCCGGCGACCCAGTTGATGCGGTTGGCCGACAGGCCTTCACGAATGGCCTTGATCACCGGGATACCGCCCGCCACTGCCGCTTCGAAAGCAACGATGACGCCCTTCTCCCGGGCCTTGGCGAAAATCTCGTTACCGTGCACGGCGATCAGCGCCTTGTTGGCGGTGACCACGTGCTTGCCGTTTTCGATGGCCTTGAGCACCAGTTCGCGGGCGATGGTGTAACCACCGATCAGCTCGATGACGATGTCGATTTCAGGGTTGCTCGCCACGTCGAATACGTCGGTCGTGGTCGGGGTACCGGTAATCTGGCAATTGGGGTTTGGTGTACGCATGGCAATCTGCGCCACTTCGATTCCACGCCCGGCACGGCGGGCAATTTCCTCGGCGTTACGCTTTAGCACATTGAAGGTACCGCCACCGACAGTACCCAGCCCACAGATGCCTACTTTGACCGGTTTCACTATGAACTCCCCATAAAACGGCCGACGCGAGGCCGGCCGTGGAATCAGCCGCATTCAACACGGCTCGCTATTGATGAAGCGCTGCTCACAGGCCGCTTCAATGTCTACCGCAGGAGGCTGCGATAAACGAAATTACTTGGCACTCAGCGCCAGTTTGGCGACTTGTGGCGCCGGCTGGTAGCCCGGAATCAGCTGACCGTCGGCCAACACGATGGCCGGTGTACCGTTCACGCCGATGGACTGGCCGATTTCAAATTGCCTGGTGACCGGGTTGTCGCACTTGGGCGCCTGAATATTCTTGCCGTCGACCATGCGGTCCATGGCAGCGCGGCGGTCTTTCGAGCACCACACGGCCTGAAGTTGCTCGTCGCCCGGCGAACCCAGGCCCTGGCGCGGGAACGCCACGTAACGCACTTCGATGCCGCGCTTGTTCAGCTCCGGCACTTCGGCGTGAAGTTTGTGGCAGTACGGGCAGGTAGTGTCTGTGAACACCGTGATGTGTGACTTGGTTTCGCCAACGGCTGGATAGACAACCATTTCAGCAGCGGGAATGCCATTGATGGTCTTGGAAATCGCCTGACGCTCAACCTTCTCGGTCAGGTTGACCGGCTTGCCGCCCTGCATCTGATACAGGTTGCCCTGCATGACGAACTGGCCGTCGGCGCTGGCGTAGAGCACGCGGCCGCCTTTCAGATTGACCTCATAGAGGCCGTTCAATGGACTGCTGGAAATGCTCTCGATGGGAATTTCCAGATTGAGCGATTCCAGGGTCTTGCGAATGGCTTTGTCGGACGCCTCATCGGCGTGGGCAAACAGGCTGAAAGAGCTGGCCAGCGCTACAACGGCAGCACCGAGAAAACGAGTGACGCGCATGAAAACTCCTCGAGCGGTGAGCAGACGGGCCGGGCTGAAAACGGGTGGCGAAAAAGCGCCGGCAGGTTTTCAGGGCCTTGATCTGCGAAACCGGCAAAGCCTATCACATAAGGCTCCCGAGGCCGACGCCCGCCGATGTAAGACAGATCGTAAATTACCGAGGTCATCTATCCCCTCGGGTGATGCTTCGCATGCATTTCCTGCAACCGCGCGCGGGCGACATGGGTGTAGATCTGCGTGGTCGACAGGTCGCTGTGGCCGAGAAGCATCTGCACGACGCGCAGGTCGGCGCCGTGGTTGAGCAGGTGGGTGGCAAAGGCGTGACGCAGGGTGTGAGGCGACAGGGATTTGCCGATGCCGGCGACTTTGGCCTGATGCTTGATGCGATGCCAGAAGGTCTGGCGGGTCATCTGTTCGCCGCGCTGGCTGGGAAACAGCACGTCGCTGGGCCGGCCATTGAGCAATTCGTGGCGAGCGTCGCGCATGTAGCGCTCGACCCAGACGATGGCTTCCTCCCCCATCGGCACCAGCCGCTCCTTGCTGCCTTTGCCCATGATGCGCAACACGCCCTGGCGCAAGTTGACCTGCTCCAGTGTCAGGCTGATCAGCTCGGTCACGCGCAGTCCGCAGGCGTAGAGCACTTCGAGCATGGCCCGGTCGCGCTGGCCGATGGCGTCGCTCAGATCGGGCGCGGCGAGCAACGCTTCGACGTCAGCTTCGGACAAGGATTTGGGAAGCGGCTTACCCAGCTGCGGCATGTCGACCTGCAACGTCGGGTCGACCGCGATCAGCTTTTCTCTGAGCAAATAGCGGTAGAAGCCGCGTACCCCGGAAAGCAGTCGCGCCGTCGAGCGAGGTTTGTAGCCATTGTCGACCCGCCACCCCAGGTGGTCGAGAATCGCTTCCCGACTGACACTCATCAGGTCCACGCCCTTTTCCTGCAACCAGCCGTTGAATAGCGCCAGGTCGCTGCGATAGGCGTCGCGCGTGTTGTCCGACAGCCCTTTCTCCAGCCACAGGGCGTCGAGGAAGCGGTCGATCATGGGATGGTCAATGGCGGGCATGGGTTCTGACTTGAGTGGTGGAAAGCGGAGGCAGTTTTTCATACCTGCGAAGGCGGGACAAAACCCGAATGCCAGAAAGCAAAAAAGCAGCCCGTAGGCTGCTTTTTCATTCGCATGGGAAGACTGGGATTAAACCAGTTTTTCCTTGATGCGAGCTGCTTTACCGGACAGGTCACGCAGGTAGTACAGCTTGGCCTTGCGAACGTCGCCGCGACGTTTCACAGCCATGCTGTCGATTTGCGGGCTGTAGGTCTGGAAAGTACGTTCAACGCCGACACCGTTGGAGATTTTACGAACAGTGAAAGCACTGTTCACACCACGGTTACGCTTGGCGATAACAACGCCTTCGAACGCCTGCAGACGAGCGCGGTCGCCTTCCTTCACTTTCACCTGAACGACAATGGTGTCGCCCGGGGCAAAGGGAGGGATCTCTTTGGTCATCTGCTCTGCTTCGAGTGCAAGGATGATTTTGTTAGTCATGCTGTGCTCCTAAGGTAAACCGGTTGGATTTACCATCGATACGTTAACTATCGTCCCGCTCGCGGAGGTATTCCGCCAGCAGCTTCTTCTCTTCTCCAGAAAGCGAGCGGCTTTCCAGAAGATCGGCGCGTCGTTCATAGGTCCGCCCAAGGGACTGCTGTAAACGCCAACGCCGGATGTGTGCGTGATTGCCACTAAGCAATACGTCGGGAACACGCTGATCCGCATACACCTCCGGTCGGGTGTAGTGCGGGCAATCCAGCAGACCATCCGTGAAGGAATCTTCCTCCGCGGAATCTACATGCCCTAAAGCTCCAGGCAGCAGTCGCGTAACCGCATCTATCAGGACCATGGCCGGCAGCTCACCGCCAGATAACACATAGTCGCCAATTGACCACTCTTCATCGACATGAGCTTCAATAAAACGCTCGTCGACGCCTTCATAACGACCGGCAATCAGGATAAGTGCTTCTTCCTGCGCCAGTTCGCGTACCGCAGACTGATCCAGCTTGCGGCCTTGTGGCGACAGGTAAATCACCTTCGCCGCATCCCCCGCCGCCTGCCTGGCCTGAGCCAAAGCATCTTCGAGGGGCTTGATCTTCATCACCATGCCAGGGCCACCGCCAAACGGGCGATCGTCCACAGTGTGATGTCGATCAGTGGTGTAATCCCGCGGATTCCAACAGGTGAGCTGCAACAGCTCCTGTTTCACCGCACGGCTGGTAATGCCGTATTCGCTGATGGCGGAAAACATCTCGGGAAACAGCGTGATGACTTCTATGCGCAGGCTGGCCATTGCTTAGAAATCCGCGTCCCATTCCACCTTCATCTCGCCTGCAACCAGATCAACTGCCAACACGCATTGCTCCGTATAGGGCAAAAGGCGTTCGCGATCATCCAAACTGCCTGCGCAGGGTTTGACCACCATTACATCGTTGGCGCCGGTTTCCAGAAGATGATCGACCTTCCCGAGCAATTGCCCAAGACCGTCAATGACCTTCAGACCTTCAAGCTGGTACCAGTAGTACTCGCCGTCGGTCAATTCAGGGAACAGGTTGCGTGGCACGCAGATCTCATAACCGGCCAGAAGACGAGCTTCTTCACGATCATCAAGACCCTTGAGCTTGGCGACCAGGAACTTGTCGTTCCCGCGTCCACTGACCAGCTCGACCTGTTTCACATTGCCTTCGCGCTTGAGCGTCCAGGTTTTGTACTGCAACAGGTTTTCGGTTGGATCAGTAAAGGAATACACCTTCACTTCGCCGCGAACGCCGTGTACCGAGTAAATCTTGCCGATGACGATCAGATCGTCGGCGGAAGCTGGCGTCGCGTTCATATTGCTCAGGCCGCAGCCTTAGCAGATTCCTTCAACAGCGAAGCAACACGCTCAGAAGGTTGTGCACCAACGCTCAGCCAGTAGGCCAGACGCTCTTGGTTCACGGACAGACGGATTTCCTGACCACGGGCAACCGGGTTGAAGAAACCGATTTGTTCCTTGTGGGAACCGTCACGTGGGTTGCGGCTGTCGGTGACAGTCAGGTGGTAGAACGGGCGCTTTTTAGAGCCGCCAAGGGCAAGACGGATTGTTAGCATTGAACAATTTTCCTGTAGTCGGTGCTGCAAATCTAAGATGCACAGCGGGCATGGGTGCCCGAAAGGCCGCATATTCTAAGGAATATCCGGATTTTTGCAAATGACTTTTTCCGGCGTACGCCGTCGGGCCACCTAGATCTGCCATGGAGCCGTCAGGGATGACGGCGTTGAGTGCCTGCCTGAGCAGGCCACCGGGACGGTTGCCCCAATGAAGAACGCGCGGGAATAACGCCCGCGCGATGCAATTTACATTTTGGGCATACCGCCGCCGGGCAACATTCCGCCCATGCCGCGCATCATTTTGGCCATGCCGCCCTTGGTCGAAAACTTTTTCATCATCTTCTGCATCTGTTTGTGCTGCTTGATCAGACGACCGATGTCCTGCACCTGGGTGCCGGAACCCATGGCGATACGGCGCTTGCGTGAACCGCTGATCAGCTCAGGGTCGCGACGCTCGGCCGGGGTCATCGAATTGATGATGGCTTCCATCTGCTTGAACTGCTTTTCGGCCGCGCCTTGTGCGTTGCCCATCTGCGACAGGTTCACGCCACCGATGCTTGGCAGCTTGTCCATGAGCCCGCCCAGGCCGCCCATGTTCTTCATTTGTTGCAACTGATCGCGGAAGTCTTCGAGGTCGAAGCCCTTGCCTTTCTTCAGCTTCTTGGCGAGTTTGTCGGCCTTGTCCTTGTCGAGGGTCTGTTCGGCCTGCTCGATCAGGCTGAGCACGTCGCCCATGCCGAGGATGCGCGATGCGATACGGTCCGGGTGGAACGGCTCCAGTGCCTCGCTCTTCTCGCCCATACCGATGAACTTGATCGGCTTGCCAGTAATGGCGCGCACCGACAGCGCAGCACCGCCACGGGCGTCGCCATCGACCTTGGTCAGGATCACACCGGTCAGCGGCAGTGCATCACCAAACGCCTTGGCGGTGTTCGCAGCATCCTGGCCGGTCATGGCGTCGACCACGAACAACGTCTCGGCCGGTTTGACCGCTGCGTGCAGCGCCTGGATCTCGCCCATCATCTCGGCGTCGATGTGCAGACGACCGGCGGTGTCGAGGATCACGACATCGATGAACTTGAGCTTGGCTTCTTTAATAGCTGCTTCGGCGATGTCCACCGGCTTCTGGCTGATGTCGGACGGGAAGAACGTCACGCCGATGTCGTTTGCCAGGGTTTCCAGCTGCTTGATCGCTGCTGGACGATAGACGTCCGCCGAGACCAGCATCACGGTTTTCTTTTTTCGTTCTTTCAGGAATCGGGCGAGCTTGCCGGCAGTGGTGGTCTTGCCCGCACCTTGCAGACCCGCCATCAGGATGACCGCCGGCGGCGTGACGTTGAGGGTAAGCTCTTCGTTGGCCGCCCCCATCATCTCTTCCAGCTCGGCCTGGACGATCTTCACGAACGCCTGGCCCGGCGTCAGGCTGCGCGACACCTCGGTGCCGACGGCGCGCTCCTTGATGCGATTGACGAAGTCTTTGACAACCGGCAAGGCGACGTCGGCTTCAAGCAGCGCCATACGCACTTCACGCAGTGTGTCCTTGATGTTGTCCTCGGTCAGCTTGGCTTTGCCAGTGACCTGGCGCAGCGTCTGCGAGAGACGATCTGTCAGATTTTCAAACATGCGTGATCCTTTGGGTTCGTGCTGAACCCCGATTGATGCGGCCCGGCCCGTAGCGGCCTTTTCAGTCGGCTGGCGAATCGCGACGCCTGCTCTTCACAGGATCGCTATTAATAATAGGGACGCTATAAAGGCGGCTGAAACAGCGATCGACTAGCCTGTGGCTTGAGCAGGTCGCGGATTATAGCGAAGACTCCCGCGCACGGACACCACGGCGTCTGCTTCTGTGGTCTTTCGTGAAATGCGCCTTTTATGCCAAACTCACCGGCTTCCGAGCACGCCCAACAGGATCTATGTCCCCCTTGTCACCGAGTTTGCTCTTCAGCCTCGCCGCCGCCGTCTTTTACGCCGCTGCGACCGTCTACCAGGGTATGCGCCTGCGTCAGGGCCAAAAGGCCGACAAATGGTTGCTGTGCCTGATCGGCACCCTTGCCGTCGCCTGCCAGGCCAGTGCGCTGTTCGGCCAACTGGTGCGCCCTATCGGCCTGGGTCTGGACTTTTTCAGTGCCGCCAGCCTGATCGCTGTTTCGGTGATCATCGTGACCATGCTCGCGTGTATTCGCCTCCCCGTCGAAATCCTGCTGATTCTCCTGTTCCCGCTAGGGCTGCTCACGAGCCTGATGGCGCAGTTCGCGCCTTCCGGTACCCAGCAATCGATCATTGAAGAACACGGCATCATCAGCCATATCCTGCTGTCGATCCTCGCCTACGGAATGTTCACCATCGCGGTGTTCCAGTCCTTGCTCCTGCTGCTGCAGGATCACCAGTTGAAGCACAAGCACCGACTTGGCCTGATCAGAAGCTTTCCGCCACTGCAGACCATGGAAAGCCTGCTCTTTGGCTTTCTCTGGGCCGGCTGGGTCTTGCTGTCGATGTCGCTGATCTCCGGCTGGCTGTTCGTCGAAAACCTGTTCGCCCAGCATCTGGTGCACAAAACCCTGCTGTCGATCCTCGCGTGGATTGTCTTCAGTGTGCTGCTGTGGGGACGCCACCATTTGGGCTGGCGCGGCCACAAGGCAATCCGCTGGACGCTGGGCGGATTCGTGCTCCTGATGCTGGCCTACTTCGGCAGCAAGCTCGTTCGTGAATACATCCTGCACATCTGACGGGCGTTGATCATGGATAATCTGCCGGTCGGCACAATGCTTGCGTTGCTTGCCCTGCTCACGTTGTGGTCTGCGCTGTTCAGCGCGGTCGAGGCGGCGCATCACAATCTCCGGGCGACGCCGGTCAATCCCCGCTCCAACGAGCCACCGAAGCCGGTTCTGGCGTTCAACCTCAACAGCCTCATTCTCGGCAACACGCTGCTCAAGGCGCTGATTACCATCCTCGCCACCTTGCTGGCCATCGGGCACTGGTATTTTCACGGCCCGCTGATTGCCTGGCTGGGCGTCGCCAGCGTGCTGGTGGTGGTAACCGAGTTCATACCGCGAAAGCTGGCCGCCCGTCGTCCCGAGTCAATCCTGCTGCTGGGCAACAACGTGCTGCGCATCCCGGTCCGGCTGCTGCAGCCGCTGACCTGGGTCTACAAGAACATCGCCAAGACGCTGTTGCGCCCTTTTCTGTCGAAGCGTCGGCCAGACACCATCGATGACGAAGACGACACACGCCCGACGGTCTATCAGGACAATGAAAGCCAATATGGCCGCGCCCATGTCATCTCCGGGATTTACGCGCTGGACCGCATGACCGTGAATGACATCCTGGTGCCGCGCAGCGAAGTCGACGGCATCAACCTCGACGACACCATCGAGGAGATCATCGACAAGCTGATCATTTCCCGCCACACCCGTCTGCCGGTCTACCACAATGACATCAATCAGGTGGAAGGCGTGCTCAACACGCGGATGATCAGCCACCTGCTGCCGCGCAACGAGCTGACCAAAGAAGCGCTGCGAGCCGCCTGCTACGAACCGTATTTCGTGCCTGAAAGCACCCCGCTGCAGATGCAGCTGCTCAACTTCCACAAACAGCAGCGGCGCATGGGCGTGGTGGTCGATGAGTACGGCGAAGTGCTGGGCATCGTCAGCCTCGAAGACATTCTGGAAGAGATCGTCGGCGAGTTCGAAAGCGAGCAGGCCCTCGATAACCCGCACATTCAGCCGCAGCCTGACGGGCGACTGGTGATCGAAGGCGCGGCGTCGATTCGCGATCTGAATAAAAGCCTTGGCTGGCATCTGCCCTCCGACGGACCCAAAACCCTCAACGGCCTGATCACCGAAGCGCTGGAGACAATCCCCAACAGCGCGGTCTGCCTGAAGATCGGCCCCTACCGTCTGGAAATTCTCGAAACTGAAGACAACCGCGTCAGCCGGGTGCTGATGTGGTTGAACACCCGCACCAAAGACGTGATCTGAAAAGGCAGGCGGCGCCCTGAAACACTTGTTTCCGCGCCGACCACCTTCCTATAATCGATCCGCTTACCCAGCCCCGCCGATCCGCGTGCTACCCGCACAATGCGCGATCCGGCCAGTCACACAGCCTGACCGCTCACGCGACACCCTGGCCTTCGCTCCCATCCCGAGCACGCCACGCGCCTTTGCCCACATCCGGGCTAGTCTGTTCAGCGCTGGACCAAAACAACAATTAACGATTGCCGCGGCGCGCGTACGAATCATCGTATTCCGCTGACAGGCGATGCGACTGCCAGGGATATCCGCATGACCACGACTTCTGCCTCTCCAACCCGCGACGAGAGCGAGGCCCGCCCCGCCAATTCTGCGGCACGCGTCGCCACCGCCAGTTTCATCGGCACCGCCATCGAGTTCTACGATTTCTACGTGTACGCCACCGCCGCCGCGTTGGTGATCGGGCCGGTGTTCTTCCCGCAAACCTCCAGCACCGCACAGATGCTGTCGGCGTTTCTGACGTTCGGGATCGCTTTTCTCGCACGTCCCTTGGGCTCTGCGTTGTTCGGCCACTTCGGTGATCGCGTCGGGCGCAAATCGACACTGGTCGCCTCACTCCTGCTCATGGGGGTCTGCACCACGCTCATCGGCGTGTTACCAGGTTACGACGCCATCGGGTCATGGGCGCCGATCCTGCTCTGCGTGCTGCGCTTCGGCCAGGGCCTTGGACTGGGCGGCGAATGGGGCGGCGCGGCGCTGCTGGCGACCGAGAACGCCCCCAAGGGCAAGCGAGCATGGTTTGGCATGTTCCCGCAGCTGGGTCCTTCGATCGGTTTCCTTGCAGCAAACGGGCTGTTTCTGACGCTGGCCATGACACTGGACGACGAGCAATTCCGCTCCTGGGGCTGGCGTGTGCCGTTTCTGCTCAGTGCCGTGCTGGTCATCATCGGGCTGTATGTGCGCCTGAAGCTTGAGGAAACGCCTGTTTTCGCCAAGGCCATCGCCCGCCACGAGCGGGTAAAACTGCCGATTGCCGAGCTCTTCGGGCAGTACTGGAAGCCGATGCTGCTGGGGGCAGCGTCGATGGTGGTGTGCTACGCGCTGTTCTATATCTCCACAGTCTTCTCGCTGAGCTACGGGGTGAAAACGCTGGGTTACAGCCGCGAGTCGTTTCTGGCGATGCTGTGTTTTGCGGTGCTGTTCATGGCCCTCGCCACGCCGCTGTCCGCGCTGGCGAGTGACCGATTTGGCCGCAGGCCGGTGCTGATCGTCGGCGGAGTGCTGGCGATCCTGTCCGGCTTTCTGATGGAGCCCTTGCTGACCCACGGCACGACCTGGGCGGTGACGCTGTTCCTCTCGATCGAGCTGTTTCTGATGGGGGTTACGTTCGCGCCGATGGGGGCGATGTTGCCGGAGCTGTTTCCTACGCGGGTGCGTTATACCGGCGCGTCGGCGGCCTACAACATCGGCGGTATTGTCGGTGCCTCGGTCGCGCCTTTCTTCGCACAGAAGCTGGTGGAAATGGGCGGCCTGAGCTGGGTCGGCGGGTATGTCTCGGCGGCAGCGTTGATCAGCGTGATCGCCATGCTGTGCCTGAAAGAAACCCGGCACGCGGATCTGGATACGATTGCCTGATCACGCCGGAACCTGTAGGAGCGCGAATGCGGTGTGTCAGTCACTGCATCCGAACCTTACACACAGCAATCGCGGGCAAGCGCGCTCCTACAAAGGGCTATTGCCTGACAGCCAAACAAAAACGGCGCCCCTGAGGGCGCCGTTTTGTATTCAGCGTAAAGCTTACAACTGGACCTTCACCGCGATCGACGCGCGGGTAGCCTTGCGGCGGGCCGCTTCGATCGACTCGTCACGGGCCAGGGCAACGCCCATGCGGCGCTGACCGTTGACCTCGGGCTTGCCGAACAGACGCAGCGCGGTGTCCGGTTCGCTAAGGGCTTGCTCCAGATTGGCGAACGCCGTCTGGGTTGATTGACCTTCCACCAGAATCACTGCCGACGCCGATGGGCCGAACTGGCGAATCAGCGGGATCGGCAGACCGAGAATGGCCCGGGCGTGCAGCGCGAACTGCGACAGGTCCTGGGAGATCAGCGTAACCAGACCGGTGTCGTGGGGGCGCGGCGAGACTTCGCTGAACCAGACCTGATCGCCCTTGATGAACAACTCGACGCCGAACAGACCACGGCCACCCAGCGCTTCAGTTACCGCTCTGGCGACGCGCTCGGACTCGGCCAATGCCACCGGGCTCATGGCCTGGGGCTGCCACGATTCCTGGTAGTCGCCCTTCTCCTGACGATGGCCGACCGGCGCGCAGAAGGTGGTGCCGCCGACGTGCCGCACGGTCAGCAAAGTGATTTCGTAATCGAAATCAATGAAGCCTTCAATGATCACCCGACCTTTGCCAGCACGACCGCCTTCTTGGGCATAGTCCCAGGCCTTCTGGATGTCCGCGTCGGTTTTCAGCAGGCTCTGGCCCTTGCCCGACGAGCTCATCACCGGTTTGACCACGCACGGGAAGCCGAGGTCTTCGACGGCTTTCTTGTAATCTTCGAAGGTGTCGGCAAAGTGATACGGCGAGGTCGGCAGGTCCAGCTCTTCAGCGGCCAGACGACGAATGCCTTCGCGGTTCATGGTCAGCTGCGCAGCGCGGGCCGTCGGAATGACCGTGAAGCCTTCGGACTCCAGCTCCACCAGGGTCGCGGTGGCGATCGCTTCGATTTCCGGGACGATGTAATGGGGCTTCTCGGACTCGATCACCGCACGCAACGCTGCGCCGTCGAGCATATTGATCACGTGGCTGCGGTGCGCGACCTGCATCGCCGGAGCATTGGCGTAACGGTCGACGGCGATCACTTCAACGCCCAGCCGTTGCAGCTCGATCACGACTTCCTTGCCAAGCTCGCCGCAACCGCAGAGCAAAACGCGGGTCGCGGTCGGCGACAGTGGAGTTCCGATTTGAGTCATCTCAGGTCCTCGTGGAGCAGGTCGAGGGTTGCTCGCGATGTGCAAGCAACCGCAGGGGAGAAAGGCGCGCAATTTACCATGAAGGCCAAGGAATGGGATGCAGCGGCGCAGGGTTGATTCAACGTCGAGGGCTGCTGTCGCTCACCTGAAACATCATCCCGCTCGTCCTCGCCCGCTCATCGCAGGCAACCAACACGGCACGGCGCGCCTGATTGTCCATGCGGCTCCAGCCGGTGATCTCGGCCACGGTGCGCTGGCAGCCGGTGCAGATGTCCGCCTCGTTCAATGCGCAGATGCTCACGCAGGGCGAGCGGACGGGCTTTTCATGAATCGGCTTGTCATGAATGGTTGCTTCATGGATCGGGGGAATGGCGCTGGACATCAGTCTTCCTGTGGGGCCAGGTCACGCGCGTAGCGTTGGGCGTTGTGGACGTAATGGGCGGCGCTGGCGTCGAGCATCTGCTTCTGCGCATCGGTGAGTTCGCGGACGATTTTGCCCGGCGAGCCCATGACCAGGGAACCATCAGGGATGACTTTGCCTTCGCCGATCAGTGAATTCGCGCCGATGATGCAGTGTTTGCCGATCTTCGCGCCGTTGAGGATGACCGCGTTGATGCCGATGAGTGTGCTGTCGTCCACGCTGCAACCGTGCAGCATCGCGTTGTGGCCGATGGTCACGTTGCGGCCGATGGTCAGCGGCGAACCCATGTCGGTGTGCATGACGGTGCCGTCCTGCACGTTACTGTTCTCGCCGATATCGATGAGCTCGTTGTCGCCGCGCAACACGGCGCCAAACCAGACGCTGGCGTTGGCCTGCAAGCGCACATTGCCGATGACAGTGGCTGTCGGCGCGATCCAGCTGCTGGTGTGCGCGTCGACGCGGGCATCACCCAGGCGGTATTTCATGGTCTGCTCCTCATGGTTCGGCCCTCATGGCTCGGTCCCCTTGCTGCGACGCGGCGGCGGGTCAGGATTTCAGCGTGTGGATGATCGATCGCTTTGGCGGCTCGTTGAGGTCGATGGCGCTGTCGAACAACAGGTTCATCAGCTCAACGATCATGATCGCCGTCAGACCCCAGATCTTGTACTCGCCGAAGCGGTAACTCGGCACGTACCAGCTGCGCCCTTGATAGTCGATGCGGTGGGTGTGTTCGCGGGCATCCTGACGGAAGAAGTCCAGCGGCACGCTGAAGACCGCCGCGATCTCGCCATCATTGGGTGTGTACTCAACAAAATCGGGAATGATGCCGACATAAGGCGTCACTCTTATACCGTGCTTGGAGATCAATGGACTCAGCGGGCCGATCACTTCCACCAGACCAGGTGGCAAGCCAATTTCCTCCTGGGCTTCGCGCAGTGCGGTGAAGATCAGGTCCGGGTCTTCCGGGTCACGCCGGCCGCCCGGGAAGGCCACTTCGCCGCCGTGGGTCGACAGGCCGCTGGCGCGCAGGGTCAGCACCAGTTCGGGCTCGGCATTGCGGGTAATGGGGAGAAGCACGGCGGCCTCGGGGAAGCGCGCGTCCGTTTCCAGCATCACCGGCGTGTGGCTGCTCATACGGTGAAGTAGCTCATCCAGCATGGGAATTCTCGATCGGTTGCCTGCCCGGCATCATGCACCAAAGCGGCGACGCGCCCAAGTCTTGTAGGACAAGCCACCCGTGCAAGACGCCTCTTGCCGTCCACCCGCGCTACGGCTCAAGATAGCCGCTGCCAACAGGAACCCGATTCGATCATGAAATTCTGCAGCAACTGCGGCGAACAGGTCATCCAGCGTATCCCCGAGGGCGACAGCCGCCCGCGGTACGTGTGTGAACATTGCGACACCATCCACTACCAGAACCCCAACATCGTCGCCGGCGTCGTGCCGGTGTGGGGCGAAAAGGTGTTGCTATGCCGTCGAGCCATCGAGCCGCGACTGGGCTACTGGACGCTGCCTGCCGGGTTCATGGAAAACGGCGAAAGCGTCGAGCAGGCCGCCCGCAGGGAAACGTTCGAAGAGGCCTGCGCTGAAGTCGAGGACCTGCAGTTGTATTCGATGATCGACGTGCCGCACATCAATCAGGTGCATATCTTCTACCGCTCGAACCTGGTCAAACCGGAGTTCGCGGCCGGCATCGAAAGTCTGGAAGTGAAGTTGTTCGACGAAGCCGATATCCCGTGGTCGGAGCTGGCTTTCCAGACCGTCAGACGTACCCTAGAATGCTTTTTCCGCGACCGGCGGCATCAGGATTTCCAGGTGCGCACCGATTGCCTGTCCGTTACACCCCCTCTCAAAACCACTTGATCAAGACGACGGCGCGCGATTGCCGCGCAGGCTTCAGGGATACCCTTTTCATGCGTTGGTTGCTCGCCGTTTTATGCCTGTCGGTTGTGCCGTTGTCCCAGGCTGCGTTCACGCAGACCATCGTGCCCAAAGGCAGCGAACAGAAGTTCGTTGGCGGAAAGGTCGTCGACACCCAGAACATCGCGGACCGGACCATCGATAAGGTGTTGGTGCTCAAATCTGCGCATCAGTTGCAGCTGATCAGTCGTGGCGAGGCGCTGAAGACGTACCGGATCTCACTGGGCAAGGCGCCCAACGGACCCAAGCTGCAAGAGGGAGACCAGCGCACACCGGAGGGTTTCTATTGGCTGGACTGGCGCAAGACCAGCGATGCCTACAACCTGTCGATGCACATTTCCTACCCCAACATCTCCGATGCCGCACGCGCCCGACGCGAAGGCGTGAAGCCCGGCAGCATGATCATGATCCACGGTACGCCGATCAATGACGATTACCCGGAGTGGTATTTCCACACCTTGGACTGGACGAACGGCTGCATCGCCATGCGCAACAGCGATATTCGGGAGGTATGGGATCTCGTGAAGGACGGCACGATGATAGAGATTCGGCCGTAAGGTTCTGCGGGTGATGCAGAACGCTTTAATTTCGAGTAATGCTGAAGGGAGGCTAGATATCTTCCAGCTTCCACACGTCATAAGCCGGCACTTCGTAGGGATGACTGTCCTTCAGCGCAGCAACCGCCTGCCTGATCAGCTCGTCTGACACCACAAGCTCGACCTTCCATTCCTGAACCTGCTCGACCTCGCCGGCTTGACCGATGAACGGCTGACTGCCGTCCAGCGGACGAAACTGGCCGTGGCCAAGGACCTGCCATGAGCAGCAGTCATACGCGCCGATTCGCCCCGCACCGGCGGCGAACAACGCATTTTTGACCTGCTCCACATGGCTCGGTGGCACAAAGAAGGCCAGCTTGTACATCAACGGTCAGTTAACCCAGACGCGCGCGTTACGGAACATGCGCATCCACGCGCCATCTTCAGCCCACTCATCCGGACGCCACGAGTTGGTCACGGCGCGGAACACGCGCTCGGGGTGCGGCATCATGATGGTGACGCGACCGTCGAGCGTGGTGAGACCGGCGATGCCTCGTGGCGAACCGTTCGGGTTGGCCGGATAGTTTTCCGTGACCTTGCCGTGATTGTCGACGAAACGCACAGCAACGGTGCCGGACAGATCGGTTTCAATCAGCGACTCAGGGGTCTTGAACTCGGCGTGACCTTCCCCGTGGGCGATGGCGATCGGCATGTGCGAACCGGCCATGCCTTGCAGGAAGATCGACGCCGACTTCTGGATTTCGACCATCGCCACGCGCGCTTCGAACTGCTCCGAGCGGTTGCGGACGAAGTGCGGCCAGAATTCGCTGCCCGGAATCAGCTCGCTGAGGTTGGACATCATCTGGCAACCGTTGCAAACGCCCAGGGCGAAGCTGTCGCTGCGGGCAAAGAAGCCCTGGAACGCATCCCGTGCGCGGCTGTTGAACAGCGCAGACTTGGCCCAGCCTTCGCCGGCACCCAACACGTCGCCGTAGGAGAAACCACCGCACGCCACCAGACCTTTGAAGTCGTTGAGGTCGACGCGACCGGCGAGGATGTCGCTCATGTGCACGTCAACCGAGGCGAAACCGGCGCGATCGAACGCAGCCGCCATTTCGACCTGACCGTTGACGCCCTGCTCGCGCAGCACCGCCACTTGTGGGCGAACGCCCTTCTTGATGTAAGGCGCAGCGATGTCGTCGTTGACGTCATAGCCCAGCTTCACGTTCAGGCCTGGATTGTCTTCTTCCAGCAGCGCATCGAATTCCTGATCGGCGCAATCGGCGTTATCGCGCAGGCGCTGGATCTGATAGCTGGTTTCGCTCCACTGACGCTGCAGCAGGCGGCGATCACCTTTGAACACGGTGTCGCCGCTCAGGCTGATGATCACATCGCTGTTGTTGATCGGCTTACCTATCACGGCGACGCAGTCCTCGCCCAGGCCGGCGGCGCTGAACTGCGCGAGCACGAGCGGCGTGGCGTCCTGGCGAACCTGGATCACTGCACCCAGCTCTTCGTTGAACAGAATGGCCGCGACTTTTTCGCGGGTGCCGGTCAGCGTGTCGAGTTCGAGGTTCAGGCCACAGTGCCCAGCGAACGCCATTTCCAGCACGGTCGCCATCAAGCCACCGTCGGAACGGTCGTGATAGGCCAGCAGGTGGTCGTCGGCGTTCAGGCCCTGGATCACGGCGAAGAAAGCTTTCAGGTCTTCAGCGTCATCGACGTCCGGCGCAACGCTGCCGAGCTTGCCGTGGGTCTGGGCGAGAATCGACGCGCCCATGCGGTTCTGGCCACGGCCCAGATCGATCAGGATCAGATCGGTCAGGCCCTTGTCCATGCGCAGTTGCGGGGTCAGGGTCTTGCGAATATCGGTGACAGGTGCGAAACCGGTGACGATCAGCGACAGCGGCGAGGTCACGGTTTTCTCGGTGCCCTCGTCGCTCCAGCGGGTCTTCATGGACATCGAGTCCTTGCCCACCGGAATGGTAATGCCCAGCTCAGGGCACAGCTCCATGCCGACGGCTTTCACGGTGTCGTACAGGCGCGCGTCTTCGCCCGGATGACCGGCTGCGGACATCCAGTTGGCGGACAGCTTGATGTCGGAAAGCTTGCCGATGCTCGACGCTGCGATGTTGGTCAGGGTCTCGCCAATGGCCATGCGGCCGGATGCCGGGGCATCCAGCAATGCCAGCGGCGTGCGCTCGCCCATCGCCATGGCTTCGCCGGTGTACACGTCGAAACTGGTTGCTGTAACGGCGACGTCTGCCACGGGCACTTGCCACGGACCGACCATCTGATCGCGATTGACCATACCGGTGATGCTGCGGTCGCCAATGGTAATAAGGAAGCTCTTGCTCGCCACTGCCGGGTGATGCAGCACGCGCTGCACGCTTTCTTCGATGTCGAGCGCGCTCGGGTCGAAGTCGTCGCCCAGCTCTGTTTCACGCTCGGCAGAACGGTGCATGCGCGGCGCCTTGCCCAGCAGCACTTCCAGCGGCATGTCGACAGGGTTGTTGCCGAAGTGGCTGTCAGTGACGGTCAGTTGCGGCTCTTCAGTCGCCTCACCGACCACCGCGAACGGGCAACGCTCACGTTCGCAGATGGCTTTGAAGCGTTCGAAATCCGGAGCGCTGACCGCCAGAACGTAACGTTCCTGGGACTCGTTGCTCCAGATCTCCAGCGGGGCCATGCCTGGCTCGTCGTTCGGCACGTTGCGCAGCTCGAAGCGGCCGCCGCGACCGCCGTCGTTGACCAGTTCAGGGAAAGCGTTGGACAGACCACCCGCGCCGACGTCATGGATGAACGCGATCGGGTTGGCTTCACCCAGCTGCCAGCAGCGGTCGATGACCTCTTGGCAGCGGCGTTCCATTTCCGGGTTTTCACGTTGTACCGAAGCGAAGTCCAGGTCAGCCGAGCTGGTGCCGGTGGCCATGGAGGAAGCCGCGCCGCCACCCAGACCGATCAGCATCGCCGGGCCGCCGAGCACGATGAGCTTGGCGCCGACGGTGATTTCGGCTTTCTGTACGTGCCCTTCGCGGATGTTGCCCATGCCGCCTGCGAGCATGATCGGCTTGTGGTAGCCGCGAACTTCATCGCCGTGGGGCGTGCTGATCGACTGCTCGAAGGTACGGAAGTAGCCGGTCAGCGCCGGGCGACCGAACTCGTTGTTGAACGCCGCGCCACCCAGCGGGCCTTCAATCATGATGTCCAGCGGCGTGACGATGCGCTCGGGTTTGCCGTACGGCTTCTCCCACGGCTGCTCGAAACCCGGAATGTTCAGGTTGGACACCGTGAAACCGGTCAGGCCGGCTTTCGGCTTGGCACCACGGCCGGTCGCGCCCTCGTCGCGGATCTCGCCGCCGGAACCGGTGGCTGCGCCGGGGAACGGAGCGATCGCCGTCGGGTGGTTGTGGGTTTCGACCTTCATCAGAATGTGCACCGGCTCCTGAACCGCACCGTACTCGCGGCTTTCAGGATTCGGGAAGAAGCGGCCGGCCACGCTGCCGACGATCACCGAAGCGTTGTCCTTGTAAGCGGACAGCACGCCTTCGTTGTGCATCTGGTAGGTGTTCTTGATCATGCCGAACAGGCTTTTTTCCTGGCTCTGGCCATCGATGTCCCAACTGGCGTTGAAGATCTTGTGACGGCAGTGCTCGGAGTTTGCCTGCGCAAACATCATCAGTTCGATGTCATGGGGGTTGCGCTTGAGGCCGGTGAACGCGTTCACCAGGTAATCGATTTCGTCTTCGGCCAGGGCCAGACCCAGTTCGACGTTGGCCTTTTCCAGCGCAGCGCGGCCGCCACCCAGTACGTCGATGGCGATCAGCGGCTTGGGCTCGGCGTGGCTGAACAGGCTGGCGGCCTCTTCCAGCGCGCCCAGGACGATCTGGGTCATGCGGTCGTGCAGCGCGTCGGCGATCAGCTGTGCGTCGGCGTTGCTGAACTGGCCTTCTACATAAAAGGCGATGCCGCGCTCAAGGCGCTGAATTTTGGTCAGGCTGCAATTGCGCGCGATGTCGGTGGCCTTGCTCGACCACGGCGAGATGGTGCCGAAACGCGGGAGGACCAGGAACAGGCGGCCCGCTGGCTCCTGAACCGGTACGCTCGGACCGTATTTCAGCAGGCGGGCAAGGACTTGCTGCTCGTCTTCGGTCAGAACGCCATTGACCTCAGCGAAGTGGGCGAATTCAGCGTACAGGCCACTGACAGCCGGAACTTTATCGTTCAGCTGCGCAAGTAATTTCTTGTGGCGGAAGGCGGAAAGGGCGGGAGCACCACGCAGGATCAACATCGTCGGGACAGCCTCGGGAAGGGGGTGTGCTTTGAGGCCGTGCATTCTAGCCTAATCAGTCTGCGTCGGCACCCGAAACCACGGCGCGGAATGCACCCGAATGTCGGCTCCGGGCGCTTGCCTGCGCCGGAAGGTAAAAAATCCTCTGCTCTATCAGACGCGACCCGCGCTGTCGAGATATGGCGGTATGGCTCCTTTGCGTATACTGCACCGATGTTTTCCCAATCAGATTTCCGCCCACGCTGTGCCAAGTGGCTCATCGCAACCGGAATCTTCCTGCTGCTCGGCGCGTGTGTGGAGAAACCCAACACGCTTGAACGAGTCAAGGAGGATGGCGTTCTGCGCGTCGTCACCCGCAACAGCCCGGCGACCTATTTTCAGGACCGCAACGGTGAAACCGGTTTCGAGTACGAACTGGTGAAGCGTTTCGCCGACGATCTGGGCGTTGAACTGAAAATAGAAACCGCCGACAACCTGGACGACCTGTTCGATCAGATGGGCAAGCCCGGCGGCCCGGTGCTGGCGGCGGCGGGCCTGGTGAGCAGCGAAAACCGCGCGAAGCAGGTACGCTTTTCCCACTCCTATCTGGAAGTCACCCCGCAGGTCATTTACCGCAACGGCCAGTCGCGGCCGACCGATCCGGGTGATCTGGTCGGCAAGCGCATCCTCGTGCTTAAAGGCAGCAGCCATGCCGAGCAACTGGCGGCGCTGAAGGTCAAGTACCCCGCCATTAACTACGAAGAATCCGATCAGGTCGAAGTCGTCGACCTGCTGCGCATGGTGGATGAGGGGCAGATCGACCTGACCCTGGTGGATTCCAACGAACTGGCGATGAATCAGGTGTATTTCCCCAACGTTCGCGTCGGCTTCGACCTCGGCGATGGCCGCGACCAGCGTTGGGCCGTGGCGTTAGGCGATGACAACAGCCTGCTCAACGAGATCAACGCCTACCTCGACAAGATGCAGAAGAACGGCATGCTGCAGCGGCTCAAAGACCGCTATTACGGGCATGTTGACGTTCTCGGTTATGTCGGCGCCTACACCTTCGCCCAGCATTTGCAGGAACGCCTGCCCAAGTACGAAAAGCACTTCCAGGCCGCTGCCAAGTCTGAGCAGGTCGACTGGCGGCTGCTGGCCGCAATCGGTTATCAGGAGTCATTGTGGCAGCCGGGGGTGACGTCGAAGACCGGCGTGCGCGGCTTGATGATGCTGACGCAGAGCACGGCCCAGGCCATGGGTGTGTCCAATAGGCTCGACGCAAAACAGAGTATTCAGGGCGGCGCCAAGTATTTTGCCTACGTCAAAGAACAGCTCGACGACTCGATTCAGGAGCCTGATCGCACCTGGCTGGCGTTGGCGTCCTACAACATCGGCAGCGGCCATCTGGATGACGCGCGCAAGCTGGCGGAAAACGAAGGCCTGAACCCGAACAAGTGGCTGGATGTGAAGAAGATGCTGCCGCGTCTGGCGCAGAAGAAGTGGTACAGCAAGACCCGCTACGGCTATGCCCGGGGCGGCGAACCGGTCAGCTTCGTTGCCAACATCCGCCGGTATTACGACATCCTGACGTGGGTGACGCAGCCGCAGATGGAAGGCGGTCAGGTCGCGGAAGGCTCGTTGCATGTGCCCGGAGTGGACAAGACCAAGCCGTCGGAAGAGAAAGCGCCGCTTTAGTCAGCGCCAAGGGATCCGCTCGCCGTCGCACTAAACTACCCCTTCGCCCGCCTCATCCTGAAAAACTCGCTCAGCATCGTCCCGCACTCCTCCCCCAGCACCCCGCCTTCGAATAGCACGCGATGATTGAGAAACGGCTGCGTGAAGAACTGCCCCTGACTCTGCACTACTCCTGCTTTCGGTTCAGTCGCGCCATACACGACGCGGCTGATACGTGAGTGGACGATCAACCCCGCGCACATGCTGCAGGGTTCCAGCGTCACGTAGAGCGTGCTGCCTGGCAGACGGTAATTGCTGAGTGACTGCGCCGCCGCGCGAATGGCGACCATCTCGGCGTGGGCACTGGGATCGCTGCCGCTGATGGGGCAGTTGAAACCGCGACCGATGATTTCGCCGTCCTGAACCACCACCGCGCCGACCGGCACCTCGCCCAGCAACGCACCTTCCGCCGCCAGCGCCAGGGCTTCGCGCATGAAATGCTGATCGCGACTGCGATCGATGATGGGCGGCTGACGCATCAGGAGACCTCGATAGCGGCCATGAGGCCGGTTTCCATGTGATCGATCACATGGCAGTGAAACATCCACACGCCGGGATTATCCGCGACCAAGGCAACGCGCGCGCGCTCGTTGCGCCCCAGCAGATAGGTGTCCGTAAAATACGGAACCACCTTCTTTCGATTGGAAGCGATGACTTTGAAACTCATCCCGTGCAAGTGAATGGGATGCTGATACTGCGTCATGTTCTTTAGCTCGAAGATGTAACTCTTGCCGCGTTCAAGCTTGGCGATCGGCCGGTCCGCGCAGGTCTTATCGGTGATGTCCCACGCCTGGCCGTTGATTTGCCACAAGCTGGGCGGCTTGCCGTTGTCGACATTCACCGACACCGAACCGACCCACTCGAAATTGAAATTGAGCTTCTCGGCGTTGGCCAGGTCAGGCTCGGCGACCGGATTGGCCGGCAGTTCGGGCGGCCACTCGCCTGGCGTATCGTTGTTGGCGACCGAGCGGAATGTGCCCAATCTCACGGGGCCGTTACGCAGGGAAATCTCTTCACTGGCCGCAGGCGCCTTGATCGCCAGACAGATGCGCATGCCCGGCCCCAGCCAGTAATCCTTGCCCAGCGGGCGCGGTTTGACCGGGTTGCCGTCCAGGGCGTAGATCATCGCCTCTGCGCCCGGCAGGTTCAGGCGATAAGTCACCGTATTGTCGAGATTGAGAATGCGCACCCGAGTGATTTGCCCGGCAGGCAGCTCGACGACGCCTTGTGGCACGCCATTGATCGTCGACAGGCGTCCCGCCGTGCCCTCGCGTGCAGCCTCGCGAATAACGCTGAAATCAGTGAAAGCGCCCTCCTCGTCCACGTGCCAGCTCTTCAGGCTGACAACGCGTTCGTGGGCAAACCCGGTCGGCTCGCGCTCCTCGACAATCAGCGGCCCGACCAGCCCGCGGCCCAGTTCTTCACTGCTGCTGACATGGGGGTGATACCAGTAGCTGCCGGCGTCCGGAACACGGAATTTGTAGTCGAAGTACTCGCCCGGTTTAACCGGCAACTGCGAAACGTACGGCACCCCGTCCATCTCCAGCGGCAGCCGGATGCCGTGCCAGTGAATGGTAGTTTCAACGGGCAGATGATTGATGAAGCGCACCCGCAGCCACTCGCCCTGTCTGACGCGCAGTTCAGTGCCTGGCGCCGAGCCGCCAAATGCCCAGGCGGGCGTCTGGTGCCCGGCCACCAGCTCAACGTCGAGCGGCGCGGCGATCAATTCGTAATCGTGCCCCTCGCCCGGCCCGCGTTTGCCGAGCCAATACCTTGAGGCGCCGCCAGCGCCAAGCCCGACCACCGCAAGACCGGCCAGACCTCCGAGTATCTGTCGACGGGTAAAAGACATGTACAAAAAACCTCAACAACGACTGACCGCATCCGGGAACGATGCAGGGGGCGGACACGATACACCGGCACTTACAGAAATTTAAGGTGAGGGCGGACGCAATACATATTTAGTGCCAAATGAATCGGGGATCACGCCAAGCTTGTCCTCCCATTCATCAAGGAAGACGAATATGACCGTTGCCCCCGCCCGCCCACCCGTTGCATCCCTGAGCCAGGACCGAACTGCCCTCGTTAAAATGAGTGAGCGCCTGGTCGAGGCCTGCCCGGACATGCGCGAAATGGCCCGCAGCATCGCCCAGGAAATCCTCCTGCGTCACACCGGTCACGACATCGAGCCCGACACAGTTTATTGGCACTGCTTCCACACCGCAGAGAGCAGCCCGCGATCGTTCAATGGCTGGCAACACCAGGACGCGCCTTACCAATCGATGACCCTTGCGCAGTTGGTCATGCACCGTTTCAACCCTCACGATCAGGACAACGCCGACACCCTGCAGATGCTCAGCGGGTTCTACACCGCGGGCCCTGATGCAGAAGCATTCGATGAGCGAAACGAGGTCATGATGTTGCCAGCGCAGGTCATGAGCGACTTCTGGGCAGTGGATTTCAAATCCCGCTTTCAAGAGAAGTTGAAGACGTTCTGGCGCGACTTCGCCGACGATTTCCGCACCCTGGCCAAAGCCAACTTCATCGCCACCGCCTTCGAAGACCACCACGCCGGCTGGCTCAGCGTAGAAGATCTGCGAACCGTCTTGCGTGCGGCTAACGTTGAACCGACCGATTCTCCGAGCCTGCAAACACTCCAGGCCAGCGCGCCGGCCAGTCTTGACGCGAACGTCTGGACCTTCGACGTGATCGGGTACGATGCCAGCGACATCTTGCGAATCGTGACCTCGACCGGCCGACAGATCCTCTACACGCCCGGCGAAGTACAGGCGTTTCATACCTTCGATACGCCGGAAGAGCTGCACTGGTGGCTGCTGTCGCAGAACAACCGCCCGGAGCGACGTGCACGCTTCATGGGGCACTTCCCGCTGTCGGCCCATGGCGAGGCCGATGAAAACATCGGGCTGTTTCACGGCCTGGATGTGCTCTACACCACGTGGGGCGCGGCGCATCCCGGTCTGATCAATCAACAGAGTCGGCCTGTGTCAGGGGACCCGTTCGCTCATCTGCGCGACGTAATCCGGGCGCGGATGTTTGCCGACGCAGATCTGGCGCTGCATTCCAACGGCGACCTGCGCAAACAGATGTGGATCGGCTATCTGCGATCGTTCTCTCAACTGTCCGGTGCGCTGGCAGCGATTGACTGGCCGATTGCGCTGGCAGCCGTGGGCGCCGGCATCGCCGACATGGGGCTCAACATCGATCAGGCCGTGAACGGCGCGAGCACCGCTCAGCGCAAGGCCGGGGTCATCGGCGCCGTCACTGCGGGCATCGACACGCTGTTTAATAGTGCATTTCTTGTGGGCGGAGAGGCGTTGGCGGAAGGCGAGCTACCGCAGCCTGAAGCCGGGTTGGAGCCAGTCCCCGAAGTCGATGAACCTGTGGGTGGGTTCGTAGAGACGCCGGGCTTCGAACCCGAATCCGTTTACCCCTTTGAGCGCAACGATGGGCTGAATTCTTTCGAGACCAACATGCTGCTGGATGCCTTCGAGCCCATACGTGAAGAGGGCAAGATGAACGGCATCTACCTGACCGATCAAGGCGAAACCTTTATCGAGATCGATGGCTTCGCCTACGCCGTTCGCTACATCAACGAACTGAAATCCTGGGCCATCATCGACCCTGAGAACCCCTTCTCGTTTTATCGCAACAGACCCGTACGGCTTAACAGCGCCGGGAAGTGGGCGTCGATCAATCCCTTGACCCTGCGGGGCGGCGGGAAGGCGCTGAGCAAGCAGGCGGTCGGCCGAGGCGCCGTCACTCCAGCTCCCGTTCACAGCCCGTACGAAGTTCCGGAGGCGCTCAAAGCTGATCTCATGGACGGCGCACAACATGGTGGACGTCGTGTCGATGACCGCTACCACAGCGGTGACTTCAGCACACGCGACCCTTATGACGATTTCAAACGCCTGCGTCACGGTCTGCGCAATGACGCCGACGCATTCTTCACGACACTCCAACTGCCCCCGCGCCCGGAAATTCCTGAGCTGCCTACCGATGCGCCGTTGAAAAGCACGCTGAAGACGTTGTTCCAACGATCACCGGGTCTGGTCATCGGCGAGAGTCACGCCGGCATCGGTAGCAAACAGTTTCTGATCGAACAGATGCCGCGTCTCGCCAAGCTCAAGGTGCGAACGCTGTATATGGAGCACCTGATGAGCGATTTTCATCAGGCAGATCTGGATGCTTTTTCAAGGACCGGTGATATGTCGCCTCAGCTTGAAGCCTATGTCGACACCCTCGACAAAGGGCACCGGACTGATCCCACCGGTAAACACACCTTCATGGCCGTGCTCAAAGCCGCCAGAGCCAATAGAGTGCGAATCAGCGCCATCGACTGTATGGCGAGTTACCGCCTCGACGGCGTAGAGGGTGGTGAACGAACCCTTAGGCAAAAAATGATGAACTACTTCGCCAAAGGCGTTATCGATTCGCATCAGGCATCAAACAGCGGCAACTGGGTCGCGCTGGTCGGCAACTCCCACGCCAACACCTATCAGGGCATCCCGGGCGTGGCCGAACTGGAAGGCGTCATCGGATTGCGCATCGAAGATGTACGCGTCATGGAGTCCGGAGGGATCACCCCTGACCCCGGTGCCGAGATGTTCGATTCTATGGGCCGTCGCGCAGGAACAGTAAAGAGCGACTTACGCCTGCAATACCTGAGTGAGGCGCCCCGGCAGGAAACCGATCTGGAAAATACGCTGCTCCACCCCGGCATGTTCACGCTCGAACGAACCGGCGAAGGGGTGACGCTCATACACCGCAACAAAGCAGGCGCTGCAGTTCATACGGAGGTTAAACACGAGGGTAATCGCGTGTACATCGACCGCCCGGCATGGCCCCGTATCAGCGGACGCAGGTTCGATACCTTGGCGGATCTGACGACTGCGCTGGAGCTGATGGGGATGAGGCTGGTGGGCTGAGGCGGAAAACGTAAAAAGCCGAGTGAGACGTTGAGGCTCACTCGGCTTTCGCTTACGACGGTGTGGCAGTAGTCAGCTGAGGTAGCCGATCACTCCCACTCGAACATCAACAATAATTAAAACCCCATAAAGATCATATGCTTACTTTAATTCTATAAGCTGATACCACGAAAAATACCATTAATGGAAAACTGTTTTCGCACGCTCGGTATTACTAACGCGGTGTGGTTAGCAGACGGAAACTCGATCAAGTGCCGCGAGTAGTCCACATTGGATCTCAGACTGATAAGATCATCATTGGTAATGTGCAGTGTGATAGACGCCTTGGTGCCCACAGCCACCTATCGCAAATTTTTCATGATTGCTTGTACCCCTCTGTTGTAGTTGTCGGAACTGGTTCAGGCCGCCCTGACACAGGTATTTGATGTGCATTTAGTCCTCAAGGCCGTAGCGTGAACCCTCGCGGCCATACCCCGATTCTTTGACACCCCCAAACGGGGCGGTCTCTGCAGCAAGAGCCCCTTCGTTGATGCCCACGATCCCCGAATGGAGTGTCGTTGGCCATTTCGATCACTTGCGCTTCAGTCGTGAAGCGGAAAATGGGGGCCACGGGGCCGAATGTCTCTTCGTTGCAAAGCTCCATTTGCGAGTTCGCATTGATCAGCACTGTCGGCGCGTAGTAGTTCGGACCGTCTGCGACAGCGTCGCGGATGCGTAGACCTCCGGTGGCGATTTCTGCGCCTTTTGAAACAGCGTCATCCACGTGGCGGGCGATCTTGTCGATGGCGCGGGCGTTGATCATCGGACCAATCTGAGAATCGCTGTGGGAGGCTGGCCCAACCTTGAGCGCGCTGACTCTTGCCACCAGCTTTTCAACGAATTTATCGTGAACAGCGCTCTGCACATAGATCCGATTGGGGCACACGCAGGTCTGACCGCCGTTACGAAATTTGGAGACCATGAGGCCGTCCACTGCAGCGTCGCCAGCCAACTGGGGTACGGCTCATTAGCCGCCTTTAGCTGAGCCTTTAAACGTTCTCCGGGCTTGTCCCCAGGTGCTGTCCGAGCAACAACAACGTAGCGGATCA
>NZ_FOHW01000001.1:0-77538 GCF_900111735.1 Pseudomonas graminis
CGTCCGTTGCCCTTGGGAATAGCTTTATCGAACCCCAGAACCCTGAGATCCAAGCGAGAAACATAGGCATCAATGACCCGAACAAGATGGTCTTCGGGAATGACTTCATCGATTGAAACCGGAAACAGGCTGGTCTGGTTTCGAGATTCGCCCTGGATGTACGCCATAAGAAAATGCCCCGCATCTTTCGATGCGGGGCATTTTCTTAGATCTGAGGCAGGTTGGCTAGGTTTTCACACAGTCTGTACAGATAGAGCGCGATTCCATGTGGGACCGGCTTCAGGCGGGAAGAGGTCAGTTTGCTCACCCTCAATCTGCGTTTTAGCCCGAAAAATTTGTGCCCCTGCATTGATTACGCTAGCGTCAGCCGACCCTGACTGCCGGCGGTTCGCCCATGCTTCAACCTTTCCAGCCCCACGCCTCGCGCCTGATCCCTTTCAATCAGCCGTTTGACTGGCAGCGCATGCTCGATTTCTTCGCGGCGCGGATGACGGCGGGTGTGGAGGCGGTGGTCGATGGGGTGTACATGCGCAACATCGAGTTCAAGGGCAGCCAAGGTGCCTTGACGGTGGAACTGGCGCCGGACGGGCAGCATCTGCTGGCGACCGCTCACGGCGAGGTGAGCCAGCACATCGATCAGTTGATCGCGCCGGTTTCACACATGTTCGATTTGTACGCCGAACCGCAAATCATCGACCAAGCCCTCTCCCAAGACCCGTGGCTGGCCTCACTGGTGCGGCGTCGCCCGGGGATGCGCGTGCCGGGGGCGTTTTCCGGGTTCGAGCTGGCCGTGCGCACGATCGTCGGGCAGCAGGTCAGCGTCAAGGGTGCGACGACGATTGTCGGTCGCCTCGTCCAGCGGGCCGGAGTTCAGGTCAGTGAAGGTCTGCATGAACAATTGGCCTGGCGCTTCCCGACGCCAGACGCCGTCGCGCAGGCGAACCTGGACAAGATCGGCATGCCCGGCAAGCGCGTCGAGACCCTGCAGCGTCTCGCAGGGTCGGTGGCCAGTGGCGAGCTGTCCCTCGACGTTCGCCATGGCGACATTGGTGATGTACGGCGACAGTTGCTGGCCATGCCCGGCATCGGCCCCTGGACCGTGGAATACATCGCCATGCGCGCCTGGCGTGACCCGGACGCCTGGCCCGCCGCCGATCTGGTGCTGATGAATCTGATGACCCAGCAAGAGCCATCGCTGCTTCGCCTGCCGCAGCACAAGGCGCGGGCCGAAGCCTGGAAGCCCTGGCGCGCCTACGCCGCCATTCACATCTGGAATTCCGCGGCGGATGTGGCGGGCAAGCAGAAGGGCGGTTGACCGGGGAGTTTGAGCGCAAGAACCGGGTGGTTCGTGCAGGGCGCGCGAGTAGTATGTCGTCACTCGCGCGCCCGGACGATCGCGGATGATCTCGGCGCGCAGTTGCCCGGACAAGAGCCAGAACAAAAAACAGAGCAGGAGCCAGACGATGACCTTCACCTACCGCTTTATTGATTCCCCGGTCGGTCAGTTGAAGCTGATCGCCAAGGGCCCGCGTCTGGCCGCCGTGCTCTGGCAAAACGACCGCCCGAACCGCGTGTTGCTCGGGGCGATGAGTGAAGACGCCGGCAGCGATGTGCTGGACCGAACCGAGCGCCAGCTCGCTGAGTACTTCGCCGGGCAGCGTCAGCGTTTCGAGCTTGAGCTCGAATTTCATGGCACTGAATTTCAGCAGAACGTCTGGCAGGCCCTGCTGACTATTCCCTTCGGCGAAACCCGCAGTTATCTCGACATAGCCCTGCAGATCGGCAATCCCGCCGCCGTGCGCGCCGTCGGTGCCGCCAATGGCAAGAACCCGATTTCCATCATTGCCCCGTGCCACCGAGTGATCGGCAGTTCCGGTGCGCTGACCGGTTTTGCCGGTGGCCTCGACGCCAAGCACCTGCTGCTGACGCTTGAGGGTTATCAGCCGGTACAGCGGGGCAAGCGCGTCAAGGCGGTGGCTTCGACCCAGGCGTCACTGTTCTGAATCAATCGCTTCACGGTTTACGCAAAGCTTCACGCAACACGCCGCTTGAAAACGTACGCAACGGCCGACCCTTAAATCAATGGAGATGATCATGCCCGGTTCCGCTCAGACGTTTCGCTCACTGCACCACCAATCCACCGTTTTGCGCCTGCCCAATGCCTGGGACGCGGGGAGCGCTCGACTGTTCGAAAGCCTTGGCGCCACCGCCATCGCAACCACCAGCGCGGGAGTCGCGTGGGCGCAGGGTTATGCCGATGGCCGGGTGTTTCCGGTGGACATCGCGGTAAGCGTCGCCGCCAGCATCGCGCGGCTGATCAAGGTGCCCCTGTCGGTCGACATCGAAAACGGCTACTCGGACGACCCGCAAACCGTCGCGGAAAACGTCAAGCGGGTGCTGGATATCGGCGCGGTCGGCATCAATATCGAAGACGGTTCAGACGCGCCGGAGCTGCTCGTCCGCAAGATCGAGGCGATTAAAAACATGGCCGCCCGCAACGGGCTGCACGTCTTTATCAATGCTCGCACCGACGTTTATCTGGCGAGTCTGGTTCCTGAACATGCGCGGGTCGAAGAGACCCTGAAGCGCGGCCAGAAGTACCGGGAAGCAGGGGCGGATGGTCTGTTCGTGGCGGCCTTGGTGGACGTCGAGCAGATCCAGGCCGTCGTTGCAGGCATTGATCTGCCTATCAATGTGTTGGCGCGACAGGGCTTGCCTGCCGCCGAAGCGCTGGCGCAACTGGGCGTACGCCGCTTGAGCGCCGGATCCAGCATCGCCCAGACCTTGTGGGGACAGGCCGAGCAACTCGCAAGGGGCTTTCTGGAGGAAGGGCGTTCGGAAACGGTCATCGAGACCAGCCTCGCGTATCCGCAGATTCAGGCGCTGTTTGAGCGCTAGGCAGGGCTTTTGAGCAGGGTGGCAATTACCGGGATTCGCCGCTCTGTTACAAAAATGGCAGCCGGATCGACAGGAGGCGCTGGTCAGGTTTAGTCGAAAAGAGTACAAATGTGCTCCATGACGACCCTATCCCCAAAACGCGCTGCCATCCTCACGTTCATTCGTGACCGCATCGCCCACAACGGCCAGCCTCCCAGCCTGGCTGAAATTTCCGAAGCCTTCGGTTTTGCTTCCCGCAGCGTTGCGCGCAAGCACATCGTGGCGCTGACCGACGCCGGCTTGATCGAAGTCGTCGCCAATCAGGCCCGCGGTATCCGCCTGATGGAAACCCGTCCGCGGCCGCAAATGCTCGACATTCCCGTGCTCGGTCGAGTGGCCGCCGGTGCACCCATCGGTCCCGACCTCGACAATCACGACACCTTCACCCTGGACAGCCGCACCTTCATGCGCGTCCCGGATTACCTGTTGCGGGTGAGCGGGGATTCGATGATCGACGACGGCATCTTCGACGGCGATCTGGTAGGCATCCTGCAAAGCGCCGAGGCCCGCGACGGGCAGATCATCGTGGCCCGGCTGGACGGCGAAGTGACCATCAAGCGCCTGGAGCGCGGCGATGATCAGCTGCGCTTGCTGCCGCGCAACCCGGCGTATCAACCCATCATTGTTCGGCCCGATCAGGACTTCGCGATCGAAGGCGTGTTCTGTGGCCTGGTGCGCCGGGAATGATGGGCGCGGTGGTCAGCCTCGACGCGCTGCTGGACGAGCGACGCGTCTGGAAGGGGCGTCAGCAGGTCCCTTCGGTTGCCGCGCAGCCCACCGGCCATGCCGCCCTTGATGCGGCGTTGCCCATGGGAGGCTGGCCCCCTGCGGCGATGACCGAAGTGCTGGTCGCGGCCAACGGCAGCGGTGAACTGCGGCTGATGTGGCCGACCCTGGCCCGGCTCGCTGACAGCGGCGAACGCATCGTGCTGGTTGCGCCTCCTTTTTTGCCCTATGCCCAGGCCTGGCAGATGGCAGGCATCGACCTGAGGCAGTTGTCCATCATTCACGCCAGCGAGCGCGATGCCTTGTGGGCGGTCGAGCAATGCCTGCGTTCGGGCAGTTGCGGCGCGGTGTTGTGCTGGCCGACCAAGGTCGACGACCGTGCCTTGCGCCGGTTGCAGGTGGCCGCCGAAACCGGTGAAACCCTGGCCTTTGCCTGCCGCGGGCATGAGGCGGCAGCCAACCCGTCTCCGGCCGCGCTGCGTATTGCCATCGACGCGCGCCCCAGTCAGTTGCGGGTGCTCAAGTGTCGAGGCGGGCTGGCGCCGTCCTCCCCCGTTCCGTTCACCGCTGACGCTTGAGGTTGCCATGCTCTGGGCCTGTGTCCTCCTGCCGCAGCTGGCGCTGGACGGCGTCATGCGCCGTCGCGAAAACCCCGAAGAACCGCTGGCGCTGATCAGCGGCACCGCTCAGCGACGGGTGCTGCAGACGGTCAACCCGGCCGCCCGCGCCATGGGCCTGCGTGCCGGCCAGTCTCTGACCGCGGCCCATGCCATGACCCGAGAATTCGCCACCGTCGAATACGACCCGGACGAAACCGAGCGCTGGCATCGTCTGCTTGCGGCCTGGGCCTACCGTTTCAGTTCCCATGTCAGCCTCAAATACCCGCGCGTGCTGTTGATGGAAGTTGAATCCAGCTTTGGCCTGTTCGGGCCGTGGCCGGTGTTCGAAGCACTTCTGCGTCAGGAACTGACCGAGCTGGGCTTCACCCACCGCATCGTCGCGGCGCCCAATCCGCTGGCGGCCCGCATGCTCGCCAACGCCCATGATGGTCTCGCCGTGTGCGATGGCGACTCACTGCATGAGGTGCTGGCAGAGATGCCGGTCAACCGCATCGGCCTGCCAACCGAGGTGGCCACCTCACTGGCGCGCATGGGCCTGCATCGCGTACGGCAGGTTCAGGCGTTGCCCCGTGACACGTTGGCCCGGCGTTTTCCGGCAGCCGTGCTGCAACACCTCGACACGCTGTTCGGGCGCAGGCCCATGGGGCTGGAGTGTTATGTGCCGCCGGACCGTTTTGATACGCGCATCGAGCTCAACTTCGACGTCGAATCCCACCAGGCGCTGCTGTTCCCGCTCAAGCGCATGATTGCCGATCTGGCAGTGTTTCTGGCCGGGCGCGACAGCGGCGTGCAACGTTTCGTGATTCATCTGGAGCACGTGCCGAGTGTGGGCAGCGTTGCGCCGGACACGCAGATTCCCGTCGGCCTGCTCAGTGCCGAGCGCGAAGCCAATATGCTGTTCGAGCTGGCGCGCGGGCGTCTGGAGCAAGTCGAAGTGCCGTCCCCGGTACGCGCGTTGCGATTGCAGGCCAAGGACCTGCCGGCCTTCGTGCCCACCCACCGCGAGCTGTTCGACGACCGTCCGCAGCAGACCATGCCGTGGGAACAGTTGCGCGAGCGCCTGCGTGCACGGCTTGGGGATGAAGCGGTGGCCGGCCTGGGTTTCAATGCCGACCATCGCCCGGAACACGCTTCGTTGCCCGCTTCCCCGAGCAAACCGTTGGCGCTGACCCATAAAGTGCCGCGTCCTGGCTGGCTATTGCCCGAGCCCGAACTGCTGACCGAGCCCGGCCTGCGCGTGCTGGCCGGGCCTGAGCGTATCGAGTCGGGCTGGTGGGACGGCGGCGACGTGCGGCGCGACTATTACCTCGTCGAAACCCGTAACGGCCAGCGCGGCTGGGCGTACCGCAGCGTTGGCGACAGCAGCCTGTTGCTGCACGGCTGGTTCGCATGAGTGCGGGATACGCCGAGCTGCATTGCCTGTCGAACTTCAGCTTTCAGCGCGGGGCATCGAGTGCGAAGGAGTTGTTCGAGCGGGCAAAGCTCCATGGGTATCAGGCGCTGGCCATCACCGATGAATGCACCCTGGCGGGCATCGTGCGTGCGTGGCAGGCTGCCAAGGAATGTGAGCTGCCATTGATCATCGGCAGCGAAATCACCGTCGAGAACGGGCCGAAAATCGTTTTGCTGGTGGAGAATCTTGCCGGCTACCAGGCCTTGTGCCGCTTGATCACCCAAGGCCGACGGCGCAGCAAGAAAGGCGAATACCGCTTGCTGCACGAGGACTTTCAGCAGCCAGTCGCAGGGCTTTTGGCGCTGTGGCTGCCGGATCTTGATCAGGACATCCCCACCAGACGGGAGCAAGGCAACTGGCTGCGCGGGATCTTTCAGCAGAATCTGTGGCTGAGTGTCGAGCTGCATTGCGGTCCGGATGACCGAAAGCGCCTCAATACCTTGCTCGGCATGGCGCGGGCCATGGCGATTCCAGCCGTCGCCAGTGGCGACGTGCACATGCACGCCCGCGGTCGTCGGGCGTTGCAGGACACCATGAGCGCCGTCCGCCATCACACCACCGTGGCCGAAGCGGGGCATCGGCTTTTTGCCAACGGCGAGCGGCATCTGCGCCCGCTCTCGGTATTGAGCGAGGTTTACCCGGCGAGCCTGCTGATTGAAACCTTGAACATCGCCCGGCGCTGCACCTTCGATCTCAGTGAATTGCGCTACGAATACCCCCACGAACTGGTGCCGCCTGACCAGTCACCCAGCAGTTGGCTGCGGCATCTGACCGAGCAGGGCGCCAGCTGCCGCTGGCCTCATGGCGTGCCGGAAGTCGCCCGCAGCAACATCGAAAAAGAGCTGAAGGTCATCGCGGCCAAGCGGTACGAGAGTTACTTCCTCACGGTGCACGACATCGTCAGCTTCGCCCGCGAACAGCACATCCTCTGCCAGGGCCGAGGTTCGGCGGCCAACTCGACGGTGTGTTTCGCTTTGGGCATCACTGAGCTGGACCCGTCAAAAAGCAATCTGCTGTTCGAGCGTTTCATCTCCGAAGAGCGCGACGAGCCCCCGGACATCGACGTCGATTTCGAGCACGAACGGCGAGAGGAAGTCCTGCAATACGTGTTCCGTCGCTACGGCCGGGGCAGGGCGGCGCTCACTGCTGTTGCCAGTACCTACCACGGTGCGGGTGCGGTCCGGGATGTGGCGCGCGTACTCGGTTTGCCGCCCGACCAGATCAACGCTTTGGCCGACTGCTTCAGCCGCTGGAGCGACAGCATGCCGCCCGCCGAACGCCTGCGCGAATGCGGGTTTGAGCCTGACAGCCCGATTCTGCGCCGGGTGCTGACCTTGACCGGTGAACTCATCGGCTTCCCCCGGCATCTGTCCCAGCACCCCGGCGGCTTTGTGATTTCCGAGCATCCGCTGGAAACCCTGGTGCCCGTGGAAAACGCCGCCATGGCGGACCGCACCATCATTCAGTGGGACAAGGACGACCTCGATCTGGTGGGCCTGCTCAAGGTCGATATCCTCGCCCTCGGCATGCTCAGTGCACTGCGCCGTACCTTCGATCTGGTCAGGGGCTATCGAGGGTACGACCTGACTCTCGCGACCATCCCCGCCGAGGACAAACCCACCTACGACATGATCAGCCGCGCCGACACCATCGGCGTGTTCCAGATCGAGTCGCGGGCGCAGATGTCCATGCTGCCTCGGTTGAAGCCCAGCACGTTCTACGACCTGGTGATCGAGGTGGCCATCGTCCGCCCCGGGCCGATTCAGGGTGGCATGGTCCACCCGTACCTGCGCCGCAAGAACGGCGAAGAGGCGGTGACGTACCCGTCCGAAGAGCTGAAAGTGGTGTTCGAGCGCACGTTGGGCGTGCCGCTGTTTCAGGAGCAGGTCATGCAACTGGCGATCGTCGCTGCTGATTATTCCCCCGGGGAGGCGGATCAACTGCGCCGTTCCATGGCCGCCTGGAAACGCCACGGCGGTCTTGAGCCCCATCGCATCCGCCTCAGCGAGCGCATGAAGGAAAAGGGCTACCCGGACGAGTTCATCCAGCGCATTTTCGAGCAGATCAAGGGCTTCGGCAGTTACGGCTTCCCGGAATCCCACGCCGCCAGCTTCGCCTTGTTGACCTACGCCAGTTGCTGGCTCAAATGCCACGAACCGGCGGCTTTCACCTGCGCGCTCATCAACAGCTGGCCCATGGGCTTTTACAGCCCGGATCAACTGCTGCAGGACGCACGGCGCCACCAGATCGACGTGCACCCGGTGGATGTGCGATACAGCGACTGGGACTGTTCGCTGGAACCGGTGGCCGGCCGGGAATACAACCAAAACCTGGCGATCCGCATGGGGCTGCGCATGATTCGCGGCTTCCGCGAGGAGGACGCCAGGCGTATCGAGCAGGCGCGTGGCATACGTGATTTCAAGGACGTGGCCGATCTGTGCATCCGCGCCGAACTGGACAATCGGGCTCGTGCCGCGCTGGCGGATTCCGGCGCGCTGCGGGGTCTGGTGGGGCATCGGCATCGGGCGCGCTGGGAGATCGCGGGCGTCGAGATGCAGCGTCCGTTGTTCGGCGACGACTGTTTTGGCGAAGAGGCCCAGGTCGCGCTGCCGTTGCCCAGTGTCGCCCAGGACCTTGCAGCCGATTACGACACCCTCGGCACGACACTCGGTCCGCACCCGCTGGCCTTACTGCGCCATAAACTGGCGGCGAAGCGTTTTCGCAGTTCAAAGGATTTGCTGGATGAAGAGCACGGCCGCAGCTTCAGCGTCGCCGGGCTTGTCGTCGGTCGACAACGGCCCGGCACCGCCAGCGGCGTTACATTTGTCACCCTGGAAGACGAACACGGCATGATCAACGTGGTGGTCTGGCGTGATCTGGCCGAGCGTCAACGCAAGGTGCTGGTGGGGTCGCAGTTGATGCAGGTGTTCGGCAAGTTCGAATTCCAGAAGGGCGTGCGCCACATCATCGCCCAGCGATTGTTCGACCTCACGCCGATGCTCACCGGGCTCGACGTGCGCAGTCGGGATTTCAAGTGAACCGCAAGGCGTTCATCGTGCCGGCAAGCGGGTACCGGCGATGAACACCTTGGGATTCAGATCTCCACCTTCACAGCCCGACCGGTCTTGATCGACTCGATGGCGCAGTTGGCCAGATGCAAGGCCCTCAACCCGTCGCGGGCGTTGGTCGGCAGGGTCTGATTGCCGCGCACGGCATCGATGAACTGGTTCAGTTCGATGCGATACGAAGCGGCGTAGCGTTCGAGGAAGAAGTTCTCCAGCGGCTCGCGCACTTCGGTTTGCGTGGCGCTGTAGCTGCGCACGGTGCTCGGGCGATGGTTGTCGTTGAGGATCATTCCTTTTGAGCCGAACACTTCCAGGCGCTGATCGTAGCCATACACCGCTTCGCGGCAGCAATTGATGTGGCACTGTTTACCGGAAGCGGTGCGCAGCAAGACCATCACGCTGTCGTAGTCATCGATCTGCGCCAGTGCGGGCTCCACGAGGCGGCTGGCGATGGCGATCACTTCGATGGGTTCTTCGCCGAGCAACGTACGTGCGGTGTCGAAGTCATGAATGGTCATGTCGCGGAAGATGCCGCCGGAGTGGGTCAGGTACTCCACCGGTGCCAGCCCCGGATCACGGCTGGTGATCACCACCTGGCGCACCTCGCCGATGTCCCCCCGCGTAATGGCTTTGCGCATCTGCAGGGTGTCCGGGTCAAAACGGCGGTTGAAACCGAGCATCACCTTGCCGTTCAGGCGCTCGATCTCTTCCACTGCGCGGGCGGCTTTGGCGAAATCCAGGTCAATGGGTTTCTCGCACAGCACCGGTTTGCCCAGCTTCACCGCCCGCAGCATCAGGTCGATGTGGGTGTCGGTCGGCGTGCCGATGACAATCGCATCCACATCGTCACGTGCAATGGCCTCGGCGCAATCGTAGGCCGCAGCGCAGCCCAGCTTGCCGGCGAGGATGTCGACGCCTTCGCGCCATGGGTCGGCGATCACCGACAGTTGCACGTTGGGGTTGGCGGCCACGTTGGCGGCGTGAATGTTGGCGATACGGCCTGCGCCGAGGACAGCGATGCGTAGCATGGGTGGATCTCCGGGATTGTTGTTATGGAGTGATCGGCGTAACGGGTGCGGCTGCACATCAGTGCGTCAAGTTGAAGGGTGTAACGACCTGCACGTGGGAAACGGGAATCGGCACCGCTTTCCACAAGCGATGAAACTGCAGGATGTGCAGAAACGCGTTGCGGGCGTCGACGTGCAGGTTGTGATCGATGATCGCGGCGATTTTTTCTTCCGCCAACAGTTGTCGGTTTTCCTGATCGAGGTCGTGCCCGATAAATACATTCAGGGGGCGATCCAGTGCGGCGAAGGCGTCGACGATCGCGCGGTTGCCGCCGCCGACGCTGTAAATCGCCTTGATCGACGGGTTGTCCTGCAGCGCTTTGGTGACTTTTTCAAAGGTCGGCTCATGCACGCCAAACCCGCCGGTGACGTCGACGACGCGCAGATGGGCCGCACGGCTGCGCAGCCAGGTGCGGAAACCCATTTCCCGCTCTTCCTCGCCGCGAAACAGCTCACTGCTGATCACCACCGCCACGTCTTGTGCTTGCTCGTCCAGCCAGCGCGACATCAGGTACGCCGCCGTTTGCCCGGCCGTGCGGTTGTCCATGCCGATGTAACCGATACGCTCACTCTGGGGCAGGTCGGAAACAAACGTCACCACCGGCACGCCCGCTGCCGTTGCTTCGTTCACCGCTTCGTTGATCGGCAACTCATCCGCGGCTTTGATGATCAGGCCCTGACTGCCTTTTTCGACGCAACGCAGAATCAGCTCGTACATCTGCTGCGTGCCGATTTCCTGATACAGGTGGAAGCGCGGAAAGATTCGAAACGGCGCCAGACTGCCGAGCTGCGCGAGAATCGCTTCCTGCACCGCATCGCTGAAGCGTTTGGGCGTGTGCAGGATGACGTCGATATGAAAAGTGCGGCCCACCGCAGGCCCGGACTTTTCCTGGGCTTCGAGTTCTTCGAGGGCTTGGTGAATACGGCGGTGGGTCTGGTAATGCACGCTGCCGCGCTGATGCAGGACGCGATCGACCGTCGCCTTGCTCACGCCGGCTTGAGTCGCTATCTGCTTGATGGAGAAACGTCTGGCGCGGTCGAGCATGTGAATCCCCTGAAGCCTCTCGGTGAGGTCTTGTTGAGGTCGATTCGGGGCCTCGATGAGGCTGTCGCAATGCTAATCGCTGTTCTATTACTTGTACAGGTGGAAATTAAATTCCAAATAGCCGGCTGTGGTTCTGCTGATCGAAGCGCCCAGTACCCTTGGCACGGGCTGTGCTGTGCTCAATTCGTCAGATGAAACTCACTCGCCAGGAGCACCCATGTACAAAGACTATCCCGCTGCGTATCAGGTCAGCAAAGGCTCGGCTCTTCAGATCGACACGGCGTTTTATGAGCGCATCCGCGAGGCGCAGGACAGCCGCACCCTGGTCGAGCAGTTCGAAGTGCCCATCCGCACCGGCCGGGCGTGGAAGGTCAAGGCCGGACAGGTGTTCCGCGTGACCACCCCGGTGGGCCCGCAAGTGGGCGACTTCAACGTCTGGAGCGCCGATGATCCGCGCGAGCGCATGTGGGCCGCGCGCACCCGGCAATTGCAGGGCGCCCATGTCACCACCCGCGACCGGTTGTGGTCGAACCTGCCGTTCCTGCGGCCGATGGTCACCATCACCGACGACAGCCTCGCCAGTTATGGCATCGACGAACACGGCGGTCGGCTGCATGACCTGCTCGGTACGCGGTGCGATCCCTACGTCAACAAGATGCTCACCGGCGAAGACTTTCACCACCACTGCCATTCGAATCTGACCCGCGCCGTGTTGCCCCATGGCCTGACCGAATTTGACGTGCACGACGTGCTGAATATCTTCCAGTGCACCGGTTTGAATCACGACGACCTGTATTTCATGAAAGCCTGCCCGGCAAAACAAGGGGATTACCTGGAGTTCTTCGCCGAAATCGACCTGCTCTGCGCCTTGTCGACGTGCCCCGGCGGCGACCTGTCCCTGCCGATGTGGGGCCCGGATGCCCAGGACCAGCTGACTGTTTGCCGGCCGCTGGGTGTCGAGATCTACGACATTGACGCGGCGTTGCTGCAAGACTGGGAGCAGCCCAAACGAGCGGCGTACAACGGCTTGCATGGCCTGAAGATCGACAAGGCGGACTGGGAGAAGTGAGGCCGTAGTGAGGCGGGTCTTGCAGTGACGGATCCTGCGGGCAGGTCACCGCGTTCAGGCATCCCGAAACAAGTCATGGGCGTCGAGCAGGCGCCAGGCGATCTCCGGGGTCTTTTCAAGCCCCCGGCGTATGGCGGCGGGGATGGCGGCGCGGGTCTTGCGGCACATGCCGGGCAGTTCGGCGATGTCGATGACCATGCCGCGCATGCTGCGCACTTCATTGAAGCCCGGCGCGATGTCCAGGCGGATGCCGAGCTGGTCGAACATCCGCGTTTGCAGGCGCTGCAGATCTTCCACGCTGGCGATATTTTCCAGGCGTTCGAGCAGCCGCTTCTCTTCCTGGCGGGTCAGGCGGAGGATGCGCACATCAGCACCGTCCAGCGCCAACAGCCGCTCGCGGTCGCATTTACAGGCGCCGGGCGGGCAGGGCGAGCGGATCGGCAATGGGGAAGTCATGGGCTGCGATCATAACCATGGGTTGTGGGGATTTACAGCCCATGGCGTGGGCTATCGCGACGAGACGTTGAAGCGCTTATTTGGTAAGGCCAATGATGTAAAAATTTAATTGGTCTTGCCAATGTCCGTGGGGCTGTGTAGTTTTTTCCTGCACCCTCGGACCCTCCATTGCAACTGCGGTCCGTGCTTCCAGAATCCATCCGCCACCCACAACAACAAGATCACTGCCCGGCAACCTGCGGCTCTGGCCGTTTCAGCAATGTCGGCGTGCCTGGTCTGGAGAGAGAAGATGCTCACCGTCGTCTGCGAAAAACCCGGTTCCCTGCTGGCCCTCGACCGTCCGAAACCTGAACGCGCACCGGGCGAAACGCTGGTCCGCATCAAGCGGGTCGGGGTCTGTGGCACGGATCTGCACATCTTCAACGGCAACCAGCCGTTCCTCGAATACCCCCGGGTCATGGGCCACGAGTTCTCCGGCATCGTCGAGCAAAGCGAGGCGGGCAGCGGTCTTGAGCCTGGCGACGTGGTGTATGTCATGCCGTACCTGTCCTGTGGCGACTGTATCGCCTGTCGTCAGGGCAAGACCAACTGCTGCGTGCGCATTCAAGTGCTGGGCGTCCACCGCGACGGCGCATTCACCGAATACCTGAGCCTGCCCCACGGCTTCGTGCTCAAGGCCGGCGGGGTGACGCTGGATCAGGCGGCCATGATCGAATTTCTGTCCATTGGTGCCCACGCGGTGCGTCGCTCGGACGTGCAATCCGGCCAGCGCGCGCTGGTGGTCGGCACCGGCCCGATCGGCATGGCCGTGGCGATTTTCTCCCGCCTGCGGGGCGCCAAAGTCACCGTGCTGGACACCCGCGAGGATCGCCTGACGTTCTGCAAGCAGCACCTGCAGATCGACTCGGCCGTGCTGATTGGCGAAGACGACAAGCAGCAACTGGAGCAGCTGACCGAGGGCGAATTCTTCGATGTGGTGTACGACGCCACGGGCAACGCCAAGGCCATGGAGCGCGGTTTCGAGTTCATCGCCCACGGTGGCAAATACGTGCTGGTGTCCATCGTTCGCGACACCATCAGCTTCTCCGACCCCGAATTTCACAAGCGCGAAGCGACGCTCATGGGCAGCCGCAACGCCACCGTCGAAGACTTCCGCTACGTCGAGCAATGCCTGCGCGACGGCCTGATCCCGGACGCCGCGCTGAATACTCACCGCATGGCCCTGAGCGAGGTGACCGAGCGCTTCACCACGCTGCTCGACCCTGCGCAGCGCGTCGTCAAAGCCATCGTCGAATGCTAGGAGACGCGGGCATGAGTGCAACCCCGTTCACCCCCATCCTGCAGTTCGGTACCAGCCGTTTTCTTCAGGCCCATGCCGATCTGTTCATTTCCCAGGCGCTGGAGAAGGGCGAAGCGCTGGGCAGAATCACCGTCGTGCAAACCACCGGCAGCGCCGACAGCGCGCAGCGGGTTGCGGCACTGGCCGGTGGCACGGGTTATCCGGTGCGCATTCAAGGCGCGGAAAACGGCCGCACGGTGGATGAAGAGCTCTGGTCGACATCGATTGCCGGGGCGCTGCAAGCCGGCCCCGATTGGTCGGTGATTCGTCAGGGGATACGGCACGACGTGCAGGTGGTGATTTCCAATACGGGCGACAAAGGCTACCTGCTGGATGCGACGGACAAGGCGTCTTGCCTGGTTGCCGATGCGCCGACGCCCCGGAGTTTTCCGGCGAAACTGCTGGTGTTGCTCCATGACCGCTGGCAGACGAATCCTGATGAGCCGTTGTCGCTGTTTCCCTGTGAGCTGGTTTCACGCAACGGCGATGTGCTGCGTGACCTGATCATTCAGCTCGCGACGGAGTGGGGCATCGACACCGGTTTTGCCCACTATCTGCGCGACACCTGTCGATGGGCGAATTCTTTGGTCGATCGCATCGTCTCGCAGCCCATCCAGCCGGTGGGTGCCATTGCCGAGCCTTACGCGATCTGGGCGATTGAGCGTCAGCCGGGGCTGGTGCTGCCGTGTACGCACCCTTGCCTGGTGGTGACGGATCAGCTGGAGCAGTACGAGCAGTTCAAGCTGTTCATGCTCAATCTCGGGCACACCTGGCTGGCGGAACGTTGGTTGAAAGATGGCCGGCCTGAGGGTGAGACGGTGTTTCAGGCAATGAATGATCCACTGCTGCGCGAGAGTCTGGAGGACCTGTGGGAGCGGGAGGTGCTGCCGGTGTTTGCAGCGAAGGGGCAACGGGATCAGGCCCGGGATTATCTGGCCAGCGTTCGTGACCGTTTTCTCAACCCGTTTCTGCAGCACCGGATTGCCGACATCGCGCAGAACCACGAAGAGAAGAAACGCCGCAGGTTCTTGCCGGTGGTGGAGATGGGGCAGGGGATTGCCGGGCTGGAGCAGCCGAAGCTCAAGGGTGCGTTGGCGGATTGATGCCGGCTGGCACACCACGCACCAAATAGTGGGACCGGCTTCAGCCGGGAAGACGGCAATTGGCACATCGCAAAATTGAGGGTGAACGCACCGGCCTCTTCCCGGCTAAAGCCGGTCCTACTAAATGGGATGCATGCATTGATGATCGTCCCCACGCTCCGCGTGGGAATGCCGCCCGGGACGCTCCGCGTCCCCTCGTGTGACGCAGAGCGTCAGGGGATGTGTTCCCACGCGGAGCGTGGGGAACAATCATAAATTAAGGTTGTTCGCAGACTGCAGGCCACCCAGCAAGGCATCCCAATGCCTGTGATATCCTCCGGCGCATCCTGATGGAACGTGATTGATGACCGCGCCAAGCCCTGCACCCGAACGCCGCCTGTACCAGATCACCGCCGACCGTTTGCGCGAGCACATTCGCAAGCATGGCATCGTCCCCGGTGCGCGGCTGCCTCCCGAGCGCGATCTGGCGCAGTTGCTCGGCGTCTCTCGTCCGTCCCTGCGCGAAGCCCTGATCGCTCTGGAAATCGAAGGCAGCGTCGAAATTCGCATGGGTTCCGGCATCTACGTCTGTGAGCACCTGCTGGGCGTCAAAGGCAAAACCCGCACGCTGGGAGAGAGCCCGTCCGAGCTGATGCAGGCCCGGGCGCTGATCGAGGGCGAGAGTGTGATGCTGGCCTGTCTGCACGGCAGCAAGGCTGATTTTCGCTACCTGCAGGGCTGCATCGACAAGATGCGCGAAGGTGCGCTCAAAGGTGTGCCGGCGCTGGACGACGACCGCAAATTCCATCAGCGACTGGCGAAAATGAGCGGCAACTCCACCCTCGTGCGCATCATCACCTCGTTGTTCGAAGAGCGTTACAGCCCGCTTACCGCCCACGTCAGCGAACACTCCGAAACCACCGAAACCTGGGCCATGGCCGTGGCCGAGCACGAAGCGATTCTGCACGCGGTTCAGACCCGCGACCTGATCGGCGCCCAGACCGCCATGCGCGAACACCTGCGCCGCTCCGAAGCGCGCTGGCTGGACGGGATGGATGCGGAGTTGCGTTAGAGCGAGTGGCTCGGGCGAGTCCCTCGGCGCTTCGTGACACCCTGGACGCCTTCTCACTCTGGCTTAACGCTGAATGACCTGTGATCCGGATCAAACTGTAGGAGCGCGCTTGCCCGCGAACGCGTGAGTACAGACGCTGAAGATGCGTCGAATGTATCTACGATTTCGCGGGCAAGCGCGCTCCTACAGGTCGTGTCGCTTCTGAGGGCGGTTTCCGATCCAGGATATCAAGCTCAATAAGCTACGAGCCTCACGCCATCGTCTTGCGAATCCCTTCCCACAAGCCATTCAAATACACCGCGCCTAGCGCACGGTCGTACAGGCCGTAGCCCGGCTTGCCGGTTTCGCCCCAGATCATGCGTCCGTGGTCGGGGCGGTAATACCCCTCGAAACCCGTTTCTACGTATGCCTTGACGATCTCGGCCATGTCCAGCGAGCCGTCTTCGGAGCGGTGCGCGGTCTCGTAAAAATCACCGGCTTCGTTGACCTTCACGTTGCGCAGATGGGCGAAGTGAATGCGCCCCTGACCGCCGAATTCCCGCACGAGCGAGGGAATGTCGTTGCCCAGATCCGCGCCGAGTGAACCTGAACACAGGGTCAAGCCATTGGCCGGGTCATCCACCATCGCCAGAATGTGCGCCAGGTCCTCGCGGTTCTTCACCACCCGTGGCATGCCGAACATCGAACGCGGCGGGTCGTCCGGGTGCAGGGCCATCTTGATGCCGGCGTCTTTGGCCACCGGAATGATGCGCTCCAGAAAGTACGCCAGCCGTTCGCGCAAAGTGGCTTCATCGACCTGGGCATATTCGTTGATCAGCGCGCGCAGGACTTCCGGCTCATAGCTGACGTCCCAGCCCGGCAGGGTGATGCCGTTATCGAGGTTCGCCTGCTCGATCACCGCCACGTCGAATGCCAGGGTGGTCGAACCGTCCGGCAACTCCATGGCCAGGGTCGATCGGGTCCAGTCGAACACCGGCATGAAGTTGTAGCAGACCACTTTGATCCCGCAGGCCGCCAGGTTGCGCAGGGTCTGGCCGTAGTTGTCGATCAACTGATCGCGGGAAGGCAAACCGCGCTTGATGTCTTCGTGGACCGGCACGCTCTCGATGACCTCCAGCTCAAGCCCGTGGGCATTCACCGTGGCCTTGAGGGCGGCGATCTTGTCCAGCGGCCAGACCTCGCCCACCGGAATGTCGTAGATCGCCGAGACCACGCCGGTCATCCCGGGGATCTGGCGGATGTAGGGCAGGGTGACGGGATCGCTGTCGCCGAACCAACGGAAGGTCATCTTCATTGCGCAGTCCTTGTTGTTATGGGGCAGGCCGCTCAAGACCGCCAGTGCTTCACCACCAGCGGCCCGATATGGCGTGCGCAGCAGCATAGATTGGTCAGGCCAAATTATGCAAACCCCGACCGTCGAGTCGTAAACTGGCAAATAAATCGCCTTTTCGATTTCCCTAACCCGGTTTGCGGGTCTAGTATCGGCTGCATTCGGATATTTGGTCAGGCCAATTCTGCCGTTCTCCAGGGGATGCGTTATCCCTCGCCGAGCAGCGCGTGAATCAGGGCCCGGGCGCTATACGAAGCTCTAACGACGTCTTACTCATAAAAATAATTAGGAGGACTCGCCATGCAGAAAGGGCGCTGGTTGGTAATTTTTCTGTGCTTCCTCGCGGTGGCCATCAACTACATCGACAGGGCCAACCTCGCGGTTGCCGCCCCCTACATCCAGAAAGAGCTCGCCTTGGGCTCAGGGCAAATGGGCCTGCTGCTCAGCGGCTTCTTCTGGACCTACGCACTCATGCAAATGCCGTTTGGCTGGTTCGTCGACAAGGTCGGCGCGCGCATCGCGCTGCCCCTCGCGGTGGCCTGGTGGTCGCTGTTCACAGCGGCAACGGCGGCGGCCAGCAGCCTGGCATCGATGTTCGGATGCCGGCTGATGCTCGGCGTGGGGGAGGCGGGGGCGTATCCGTCCTGCGCAAAAATCGTCAGCCAGTGGTTCGATGTCAAGGAGCGCGGCTTTGCCACCAGCATCTTCGACAGCGGTTCGCGGGTCGGCTCGGCGCTGTCCATCCCGCTGGTGGCGCTGATCATCGAGCTGTGGGGCTGGCGCGCGTCGTTCATCATTACCGGCGCAGTGGGTCTGATCTGGGTTGTGGGCTGGTTCCTGATCTACAAAGAGCCTCAAGCCGTTGCGGCCATCGAGCAACACGAAGCGGGCAAGGCGGCCACACTCGCCGCGCGGCCGAAAGTGAAATGGGCGTCGCTGTTTCGTCACCGCACCCTGTGGGGGATGATGCTGGGCTTCTTCTGCCTGAACTTCGTGATCTATTTCTTCATCACCTGGTTTCCGACCTACCTGGTCACCGAACGGGGTTTCTCGCTGAAATCCCTCGGCACGCTGGGCACCATTCCGGCGGTGGCGTCCATCGTCGGCGGCTGGATTGGCGGGCTGACGTCCGACGCGCTGTATCGCCGGGGCTGGAGCCTCACTGCGGCGCGCAAGACCTGCATCGTCGGCGGCATGCTGATGTCGTCGAGCATTTCCCTGTCAGTGTTCGTGGATAGCACCTGGGCGATGCTGGGCTTTTTCAGTCTGGCCTACGCAAGTCTGGCGTTCGCCGGCGCGAGCATCTGGTGCCTGCCAGCCGACGTGGCGCCATCGCCTGCTCACGTGGCGTCGATCGGTGGTATACAGAACTTTGCGTCGAACACCGCCGGGATCTTCATCACCACCTTCACCGGTTTCATGCTGGTGATCGGCAACGGCTCGTTCACCGCGCCGCTGCTCACCGCCGGGGCGTTTGCGCTGTTGGGGGCGTTCAGCTATCTGTTCATTGTCGGCAAGATCGAGCCGTTTTCCACGACGCCGGAGGGTGCCGCGCCGCTGGACACGCCAGCGGTCGCCCAGCGCACCTGAGTGTTGAAACGGATGCGGGCCTCACTTCTGTGGTGTGCCCACTGACGCTTTCCCGGCTAAAGCCGGTCCCACAAGTCGGCGTTCCGGCCAGTCCCATTGAATGCACGCGGACGCTTTAGTGGGACCGGCTTTAGCCGGGAAGAGGCCAGCGCAGGCACCGTCACCTTTGCGGTGTAACCACTGACGCTTTCCCGGCTAAAGCCGGTCCCACAAGCTGGCGTTCCAGCCAGTCCCATTGAATGCACGCGGATGCTTTAGTGGGACTGGCTTTAGCCGGGAAGAGGCCAGTGCAGGCACCGTCACCTTTGCGGTGTAACCACTGACGCTTTCCCGGCTAACTGACGCTTTCCCGGCTAAAGCCGGTCCCACAAGTCGGCGTTCCAGCCAGTCCCATTGAATGCATGCGGATGGTTTAGTGGGACTGGCTTAGCCGGGAAGAGGCCAGCGCAGGCACCGTTACCTTTGCGGTGTAACCACTGACGCTTTCCCGGCTAAAGCCGGTCCCACAGGTCGGCGTTCCGGCCAGTCCCGTTGGATGCACGCGGATGGTTTAGTGGGACTGGCTTAGCCGGGAAGAGGCCAGCGCAGGCACCCTTACCTTTGCGGTGTAACTACTGACGCTTTCCCGGCTAAAGCCGGTCCCACAGGTCGGCGTTCCAGCCAGTCCCATTGAATGCACGCGGATGCTTTAGTGGGACCGGCTTTAGCCGGGAAGAGGCGAGCGCAGGCACCCTCACGTTCGCGGTGTGATTGATGGGTTCCCGGCCGCATCCTCTTCACACCCCTTCGGCTTTCACCGCCGCGCGAATTGCCTCCAGCAGCATCTGGCACGCCGGGTTGTCGTTGTCAGACCGCCAGACAAGGTGCAGCTCGCTCTGCACCCCTTCACCCAGATCGATGTCGCGAAACGTCACGCCCTTGAACACCACATTGGTGGCGCAGCGCGGCACCAGCGCCAGGCCCATGCCGGCGTTCACCAGTGCCAGAATGGTCAGTGACGAACCCAGCCACTGCACGTACTCGGGCGCTACTTGCGCCGAGCGAAACATGCCGGTGAGCAATTCGTTGAACGGCGGGTAGGCCGAGTGCGAATACATCAGGAAAGGCTGAGCGTCGAGGTCCTGCACGCTGATGTGCCGGGCGTTCGCCAGCGGATGACTGCTGGGCACGGCGAGCACGAACGGTTCGCGGACCAGGCATTCGGTTTCATAACCGGGCTGCAGCAGCGGCGCGCGCACGATGCCCAGATCGATGCGCCGGGCGCGCAGGGCTTCGTGTTGCTGATAGGTATTGAGCTCAGTCAGGGAGATTTTCACGTGGGGCTGGTTCTGCCGGGCTTCGGCGATCACCCGTGGCAGAAACTCGTACACCGCGCTGCCGACGAAGCTGATGGTCACCGAGCCGATGTCGCCTTCGGCAAAGCGTCGCGCCGCGATGGCCGCCTGATGCGCGCGCTCCAGCAGCGTCTGCGCTTCGATGAAAAACGCCCGACCCGCCGCGGTCAACGCCACGCTGCGGGTGTTGCGGTTGAACAGCTGAACGCCCAGTGAATGCTCCAGTAGCTGGATCTGCCGACTGAGGGGCGGCTGGGTCATGTTCAGCCGTTCGGCAGCCCGGCGGAAGTTGAGTTCGGTGGCGACGGTGGTGAAGCAGCGCAGTTGGGCAAGCTCGAACATTGATCTATTCCGGGTATCAATCAACAGTCAATCTAGATTAGACGGGAACAATGTGCCGGTCCATGATCGGTTCACTACCTGCATTTCCCACGCTCATCCCAAAAAAAATACAAAGACCGGGAGTCGCACCTTGAACCGCACCGTTCCCATCAGTGAACCCCTTCACAGCGCAGATCCCACCGTGCTGGCCCGCGCGGCCGCTAAAGTGAAGCGCCATGTGTTGCCGTTGTTCGTGATCATGTTCATCGTCAACTACATCGACCGGGTCAACATCGGCTTCGTCCGCAGCCACATGGAAACCGATCTGGGCATTGGCGCTGCAGCTTACGGGCTCGGCGCCGGTCTGTTCTTCGTCGGCTACGCGCTGTTCGAAGTCCCGTCGAACATGCTGCTGCAACGGTTCGGCGCCCGCGCCTGGCTGACGCGCATCATGTTCACCTGGGGCGCAGCGGCGATGGCGATGGCCTTCGTGCGCGGCGAAACCAGCTTCTATGTGCTGCGCTTCATCCTCGGCGCGGCAGAAGCGGGGTTCTTCCCGGGCATCATTTATTACTTCACCCAGTGGCTGCCTTCCAGCGAACGCGGCAAGGCCATGGCCATCTTTCTCAGCGGCTCGGCCATTGCGTCGGTGATCTCCGGGCCGGTGTCCGGCGCCTTGCTCGGCGTCAGCGGCATGAACCTGCACGGCTGGCAGTGGATGTTCATCATCGAAGGCTTCGCCTCCATCGCATTGTGCGGCTTCGTCTGGTTCTGGCTGCAGTCCCACCCTCGCGAGGCGAAATGGCTGAGCGAAGAAGAGAAGGGCGCATTGATCAGCGCCATCGACGCCGAACAGCGCGCCCGGGAAGCGGCGCAAGTGGTAAAGCCGTCGATCTTCAAGCTGCTCGCCGACCGGCAGATCATGCTGTTTTGCTTCATCTACTTTTCCGTGGCCCTGACCATCTACGGCGCGACGTTCTGGTTGCCGAGCATGATCAAGAAGATGGGCAGTCTCACCGATTTCGAAGTCGGCCTGTTCAATTCGATCCCGTGGATCATCTCGATCATCGCCATGTACGGCTTCGCGGCGCTGGCCGCACGGTTCAAGCATCAACAGGCGTGGGTCGCGGTGACGCTAGTGATTGCTGCCTGCGGGATGTTCATGTCCACCGTCGGCGGGCCGATCTTCGCCTTCGTCGCCATCTGCTTTGCGGCCATCGGTTTCAAGGCGGCGTCGGCGCTGTTCTGGCCCATTCCCCAAGGCTATCTGGACGCGCGCGTCGCAGCGGCGGTGATTGCGCTGATCAATTCCATCGGCAACCTCGGCGGCTTCGTGGCGCCCACCGCCTTCGGCTTTCTGGAGCAGAAGACTGGCTCCATTCAAGGCGGCATGTACGGCCTGGCGCTGACCTCGCTGGTGGCGGCCGTGGTGATCTTCTTCGCCCGTACCACGCCGAAGGGCGACCCACACCGCCCAAAGCCTGAAGACGCTGGGCCGCTGCACGCAGCCACCTCGCTCAGCTCACCGTCAAGCGTTAAACCCTAGCCCCAAACTCTTAGCCTTAACCCCTGATTGATCGGGAGAAGTCATTTGAAAATCACACGTGTCACCGTCACCCCGATTGCCTTCCGCGATCCGCCGTTGCTCAACGCCAGCGGCATCCACGAGCCGTTTGCCCTGCGCTCGATCATCGAGGTAGAAACCGACAACGGCTACCTCGGCCTCGGCGAAAGCTACGGCGATGCGCCGGCCCTGGCGATTCAACAGCAGTTGCAGAGTCAGTTGATCGGCATGGACCCGTTCAACCTCAACCAACTGCGGGCGGTGGTTAAAGCCACGGTGGCGGCTAACAAACCCACTTCGGTAGCGGGTGCTGAATTGGCGCCGGGCTCCCACGCCAGCAAGGCGGTGAGCAATGCCTATTCGGCGTTCGAAGTCGCCTTTCTGGATGTGCAGGCGCGTTCGATGAACCTGCCGCTGGTTGACCTGCTCGGCGGCGCCGTTCGCGACCGCGTGCCGTTCAGTGCGTACCTGTTCTTCAAATACGCCCAACACGCCGACTCGCCTTACGCGCCAGACAGCTGGGGAGAAGCGCTAAGTGAAGAACAGATCGTCGCCCAGGCGCGGCGGATGATCGAAGCCTACGGCTTCAAAAGCATCAAGCTGAAAGCAGGGGCGCTGGACCCGGAACACGAGGTGTCGTGCATCAAGGCGCTGAAAAAGGCCTTTCCGGGCTATCCGCTGCGCATCGACCCGAACGGCAACTGGTCCCTGGAGACCTCGATCCGCATGGCCGAACTGCTCGGCGACGACCTGCAATACTACGAAGACCCGACCCCCGGGCTGGAAGGGATGGCCGAACTGCATAAGCGTACCGGCCTGCCGCTGGCGACCAACATGGTCGTCACCGACTTCGACGAATTCCGCCGCAGCGTCGCGCTGAACAGCGTGCAGATCGTCCTCGCCGACCACCATTACTGGGGCGGCCTGCGCGACACCCAGGCGCTGGCAAAAATGTGCGACACCTTCGGCCTCGGCGTTTCCATGCACTCCAACTCCCACCTGGGCATCAGCCTCATGGCCATGACCCACGTCGCCGCCGCCGTCCCCAACCTCGACTTCGCCTGCGACACCCACTACCCGTGGCAAGAACCGGACGAAGAAGTCATCAAAGGCGGCAAACTGCCCATCATCGACGGCTGCGTCCACCTCACCCGCGAGCCCGGGCTGGGCCTTGAACTGGACTACGACCAACTGGGCAAACTCAACGACCAGTTTCTAACGTGCGGCATTCGCCAGCGGGACGATGTGCGGCAGATGCAGAAATACAAACCGGAGTGGAAGGCGGTGAAGCCGAGGTATTGAGGTGGGGGTGGGAGCTATCAGCGGGCATGAGGCCGAAACACGGGATGACGCGGAGCGTCACGGGATGCATGCCCACGCGGAGCGTGGGTACGATCAGCGTTGGGCAGCGAAATTACCGTTGTCCATACCGGCCTCTTCCCGGCTAAAGCCGGTCCCACTAAAAAGCAACGCGTGCAGTCAGTGGGACCGGCTTCAGCCGGGAAGCTTTTGATCTGCTCTTGATCTGCTCTTGATCTGCTCTTGATCTGCTCTTGATCTGCTTTTGCTTTGCTTTTGACCTGCTTTTGATCTTCCTGCGCAGAAGGTCCTGGCACCGCCAATCGCGACTTTGGTGCAGGCTGAACGCAGGTCTCGCGCAGTGGGCCGAGCGGCATGGATGCCGCGAGAGCCGCCCCCCGCCATGGATGGCGGATGGCGGCGGGCCCACGGAGCGAGACCGGAGTGAAGGAACCCTGAGAAACGAAGGGCCCAACCGAGAGCAAGCACCCTTGGTTACTTGGGGTGCTTTTCCAAGTAACTCGCCGAAGGCGAAACAGTCTGCCCCTAGGCAGACGCTTGTGATTCTGGCGCCCTCAGCCTTAACACACGAGCCCCGTCAAACGGATCAACCAACCAATGCCCCCGCACGCCAAAAACCTCATCCAATAGCGCCGGCGACAACACATCAAAGGGCGACCCCAACGCCACCAACCGCCCACCATCCATCACCGCCAGACGATCACACCCCAACGCCTGATTCAAATCATGCAACGCCACCACCGTCGTCACCGGCAAATCCTGCACCAACCGCAAAATCGACAACTGCTGCTGAATATCCAAATGATTCGTCGGCTCATCCAGCAACAACACCTGCGGCCGCTGCGCCAAAGCCCGCGCAATATGCCCGCGCTGCTGCTCCCCACCCGACAACGTATGCCACGCCCGATGCGCCAGGTGCTGCAAACTCACATCCGCAATCGCCTGCGCCACAATCCGGTCATCCTCGTCGCCCCACGGCGCCAGCGCCGACAGCCACGGCGTACGCCCCAGCTCAACCGCCTGCAACAGACTAATCGAATCGCCGGTCTGCGCATGCTGCTCCACCACCGCCACCTGCCGCGCAATGTCCCGCCGGCTCAGCGCCGACAAGCGCTTCCCGCCCAGGCGAACTTCGCCCTGGGACGGCCTTTGAATCCCCGCCAGCAACTTCAACAGCGTCGACTTCCCCGAGCCATTGGGCCCGACGACCCCCAGGTTTTCCCCCGGCTGAATCGCCAGGCTCACGCCACTGAGCAGTGTCGCGCCCTTGACCGAGTAACTCAAGTCGCTGCCTTCGAGCATGGCGCCGGGCACCTCCTGACGGGTGCTCATCGAGGACGATTCCCACGGACCAGAATCATCGCGAAGACCGGCGCGCCCACCAGCGCCGTGATCACCCCGATCGGCAACACCTGACCTTTGATCAACGTGCGCGACAGCACATCGGCGGCGATCATGAACAGCGCGCCGATCAAGGCGCTGAGAGGCAACAACCGCGCATGGCGCACTCCGGCCATCAGGCGCACCGCGTGGGGAATCACCAGGCCGACGAAGCCGATGGAGCCGACGATCGACACCATCACCGCCGTCATCAGCGCGGCGGTCAGGATCAGCACGGCCTGCACCCGGCGCACCGGAATGCCCAGTGAAGCGGCCGAATCGCTGCCGAACGTGAACGCATCCAGCGCGCGCCGATGCCACAGACACACCAGCAAGCCGAGCACCACGACCGGTACCGACAGCGCCACCGACGACCAGCGCACGCCGCTGAGATTGCCCAGCAACCAGAACATGATCCCGCGGGCCTGCTCGGCATTGGCGGACTTGGTGATCAGGAATGACGTCAGGGCGTTGAACAACTGGGACCCGGCGATGCCCGCCAGAATAATCTGGCCGGCAGCGGTCTGGCCCCGAGAGGAGCGGGCGAGCAGGGCAACCAGCGCGAAGGCGGCGATCGCGCCGGCAAACGCGCCGGTGGACAGGGAAATGGTTCCGGCGCCGATGCCGATGATAGCCACCAGCACCGCGCCGGTCGAAGCGCCGGCGGAAATGCCCAGCAAATAGGGATCGGCCAGCGGGTTGCGCAGCAGCGATTGCAAGACCACGCCCGACACCGCCAGCCCTGCGCCGCAGGTGGCGGCCACGATGGCCCGGGTCAGGCGGTAATTCCAGACAATGCCCTCATCGATGGGATCGAGGGGAAAGCCTGCGGCCCACAGCTTGTTGGCCAGCACCTGAACGATCACCGGCAGGCTGATCGACGTCTCGCCGATGGCGACGCCCGCCAGCACCGCCAACGCCAGCAGCGCGATGGCCCAGGCGCCATGCCCGAAGATTCGGACGACGCTCGACCGAGGCATGCTGACTGACGTCATTGTGCTTGAGTGGCCTGGGCCAGTTGTTCGATGCCGTCGAACAGGCGCACGCTGGACTCCATGGCGCTGGCGTCCATGATCACGATGCGATTGTGCTTCACCGCATCCATGTTGCGGGTGACCGGGTCGGAGCGGAGGAAGGCCAGCTTCTTCTCGTGATCGTCAGCCGGGAAGCGGCGACGGTCCATACGCGCGATGACCAGCACGGTCGGGTTCGCCTTGGCGATGGTTTCCCAGCCCACGGTCGGCCATTCCTCATCGGAGTCGATGACGTTACGCATGCCGAGGGTGTCGAGCATGAAGTTGGGAATGCCCTTGCGCCCGGCCACGTAGGGGTCGACGTTGAGGTCCGGGCTGGAAAACCAGAACACCGCCGAGACAGGCGGATTGGCGTGGGCTTTCGCCTGCGCCACGGCCTGGGCCAGCCGGGTCTGGTACTCGGTGATCAGTTGCTCGCCTCGGTCCTGTACGTCGAAGATCTGCGCCAGCTGACGCAGGCTTTTGTACAGCGTGTCGATGCGGAAGGCTTCGAGGCGCGTGCCGTCGGCGCCGACCCGATTGTTCTTGCCTTCGCAGTCAGACGGCAGAATGTAGGTGGGGATGCCCAGATCGCGAAACTGCTCGCGGGTGCCGACCGCGCCTTGTGGCCCGACCATCCACTCAAACTGCACCGGGACGAAATCCGGTCGTTTGCCGATCACCGATTCGAAGCTCGGCGCATTGTCGGCGAGGCGCTCGATGCGCTCGTTGAGGGTTTGGTACTGGGGCAGGACGGGGTTGAACCACAGTGACGTGCCGACCACGTTAGGGCCCAGGCCCAGTGCATACAACATCTCGGTGGCGGCCTGGCCGATGGTCACGGTTTTCTGCGGGGCGTGGGTGAAGGTCAACGCTTCGCCGCAGTTGTCCACTGTTAAAGGGTAAACCGTCGACGCCGCGAGCGCGGCGGTGGGCAAGGTCAGCGTGACGAGCAGGGCAGCGAGGCGGCGCAGCGGCATGAACAGCGATCTCCAGAAAGCCTGAATGCATGGCGAAGCAGGCGCTGGAAAGTCCATCCCGACAGGCGCCCCAAAGATAAAGGCGCGCACAGCGTGCGCGAACGACGCACGAACGGGAGTCCTTCCCCGGACACCCCGCCGGTGAATGAATATGCTGGCCGGCAGGTCTCCTGACTGGTGCTTCATCGCTCTGCTTCGGCCTTCCCGGCGTGACCCAGTGGCAAACAGGAAACAGAGCTCAGCGCCTACAGTTGCGGGGACAGTTCCGTTTCAGCGCGAAGGCACGCGCCTGGGGATTCCCTATTAATTCCGAGTGGAAACCGGCGGCGGGGATACTAAACGATTCGGCGAGTGGAGGCGAATGCAGCGGTGGTGTGGCAGAGGCTAATACCTGTGGGAGTGAGCTTGCTCGCGAAGAGGCCGGCACATCCGCTAAATCTTCAGCGGCCGGGATGCAGTCTTCGCGAGCAAGCTAACTCCTACAAGGGTTCGTGTTGTCTGCGCGCTCTTCGTAAGTCCAGTGGAGCTGCCTACAATTTAAATGGCCAACCGATGATCTTCTTCGGCCGTGGCGTGGCGTAGGTCCGTACTTTCGAGGTCTTCAGTCCAAGTCGTACCAACGATTCCGCCAGCGCGACGGCCGCGGTGACGCCATCCACCACGGGCACGCCGGCGCGTTCGCGGATGAGTTGATCCAGCCCGGCCATGCCGCCACAGCCCAGGCAGATCACCTCGGCCTTGTCCCGGTTCACCGCTTCGATGGCTTGCTCGACGATCGCTTCGACCGCTCGCTCCGGCGATTCCTCCAGCTCCAGCACGCTCATGCCGCTGGCCAGCACCGACGCGCAGCGCTCGTACACCCCGGCCAGCTTCAGGCGGTCTTCGATCAACGGCACGGTGCGGTCCAGCGTGGTGACCACCGCGTATTTATGCCCTAGCAGCATCGCCAGGCTGGCCGCCGCTTCGGTGATGTCCACCACCGGCACCTCGAGCAGTTCCTGCAAGCCTTCGCGGCCATGCTCGCCGTAGCCGGCTTGAATCACCGCGTCATAAGGCCCTTCGTAGGACATGACCCGATCCATCACCGCGATGGCGGCCAAGTAACTTTCAAAATTGCCTTCCACCGACTCGGCGCCGAAGCGCGGGGTCAGGCCGATGATTTCCGTGCCGGGGGAGGCCACGCTGCGAGCCTGCTCGGCGATGGTTTCGGTCATGGATTCGGTGGTGTTGACGTTGACGATCAGAATTCGCATGGACAGATCTCGCGCGGGGAACAAAGCCGGGCGTCTGGCCCGGCGTCGTTGGGCACGATATCAGTCTTTCATCGGCACGGGCGCCTGCAGGGCAATGAAGCCCTGATCGCGCATGGCCTGCCAGAAACCATCCGGCACCTGGGCGTTGAGCGCGGTAACGTCCTCAATAATGCGCGACGGCCGGCTCGCGCCCGGAATCACGGCGGCTACCAGCGAATTGGCGAGGACGAACTGCAGTGCTGCGGACTTGATATCGACCTGATACTGCCGAGCGATTTCCTGGATGTGCGCCACTTTGTCGAGCATCGCCTGGGACGCTTCCTGGTATTCGAAATGCTTGCCGCCCACCAGCACGCCGGAGCTGTAAGGGCCGCCGACAACGAACTCGGCATTGTGCTGGCGAGCCTTGTCGAACAGCCGTTGCAGCGGCTGGTCATGATCGAGCAGCGAATAACGGCCGGCCAGCAGGAAGCCATCGGGCTGCGCTTCTTCCAAGTCCAGCGTCAGTTCGCACGGCTCAACGCGGTTGACCCCCAGGCCCCAGGCCTTGATCACGCCTTCTTCGCGCAGGCGGGTGAGGGCGCGGAAAGCCCCGGTGCGTGCGATGTTGAAATGCTCGATCCAGGCATCGCCATGGGCGTCCTGGGCGACGTCGTGGACAAACACGATGTCCAGCCGATCAGTGTTCAAACGCTTCAAGCTCGCTTCAATCGAACGCAGCGTGGCGTCGGCGGAGTAGTCGGTGACGATCTTGTTTTTCAGGCCTTCGGCGAACGGACCGCTGCGGGTCTCGGTGTCGATCTCGTCGGAGATCAGCCGGCCGACTTTGGTGCTCAGGGTGTACTGCTCGCGGGGGACGCCGGCGAGGGCCTTGCCCAGACGCTGTTCGGACAGCCCGGCGCCGTAGATCGGAGCGGTGTCGAAATAGCGAATGCCCTGGTCCCAGGCAGCTTGAACGGTGGCCGCTGCTTCCTCTTCGTCGATGGTGCGAAACATGTTGCCAAGGGGCGCGGAGCCGAAGCCCAGGCGGCCTATGATTTTGTCGTGCAGACTCATGGAAGGTGTCCTGTGGGGTGAAGCGTGTGTGGATGCGCGACGCCTTGCGCCGCATTTGCCGGATTAAAAACAGCGTGATGAACCCGGCGAGGCTTCTTTACTGACTGTTGATTGGTGCAGGGGTTCTTCCTGGTGTGGGCCGGTCGTGTTGCACCTGAGGCGCCTGCTAAGCTCAACGCACCAGACTGAGCCTTTGTCGAACCTACCGAAACGAGAGGAAATGCCATGCAATCTCACTCCCCCGACGCTGCACCCCTTGCACCGCACCCTGAGCATCAGCCAGACGACGAAGACACAGCCTTCGATGCCGACATGGACCCGGGAAACGAAGACCCGGGCTCCCAGTTTGATCGTGACGCCACTGTTCCCCTGATTGATCCGGATAAATAAGGGCGCAGTTCATTACAGATGCACTTCGACCGCCAGCGGCAGGTGATCGGATAAATGCGTCCACGGCCGCGTGCCGAGGATTTTCGGATGATGGCTGGTGGCGTTGCGCAGGTAGATGCGGTCCAGTCGCAACATCGGGAAACGTGCCGGGTAGGTCTTGGCGAGCCGCCCCTGACTGCGCTCGAAGGCTTCATGCAGGTAGCCACAGCGCCGCAGACGTTTGTTGCCCTGCAGCTGCCAGTCGTTGAAATCGCCGGCGATCACCACCGGGGCGTCTTCGGGCAGGGAGTCGAGCAGGTCGCAGAGCAGATTCAGCTGCAACTGACGGTGACTTTCCAGCAGACTGAGGTGCACGCAAATCGCGTGGACTTCGGCATGCCCCGGCACTTGCAGCACGCAATGCAACAGGCCCCGGCGTTCCGGTCCGGTGATCGAAATGTCCAGATTGCGGTAATGCAGGATCGGGTATTTGGACAGCAGCGCGTTGCCGTGGTGGCCGTCGGGGTAAACCGCATTGCGGCCGTAGGCGAAGTCCGTCCACATGCTGTCGGCGAGAAATTCGTAGTGCGGCGTGTCGGGCCAGTCTTCGTACTTGGCGGCATGGCGGTCATGGCCGCCAAGGACTTCCTGGAGAAACACCAGGTCGGCACCGGTGCTGCGCACGGCTTCACGTAACTCCGGCAGGATGAAACGCCGGTTCAGTGCAGTGAAGCCCTTGTGGGTGTTCACGGTCAGCACGCGCAGTTTGTGGACTTCACGCAGCGTGGCCGGGGCTGGAGGGGTAGCGTTCGAGCCAGCGGGATCGGGGGTCACGCCCTCACTCCTGTTCGGGGGATGTGCTATTCCGACCGGGACGCGAGGCGGCAGTTCAGCTTTTGTAGAACCGGCTTCAGCCGATAGATTTCAACCGCCAGTAAGACCTGTTGCAGGATCGCTGGCCTCTTCCCTCTGTAGGACCGGCTTTAGCCGGGAAGCCTTTATACCGCGCGTCCTCTACACCCGCGTGTCGATCGGCGCCCTGCGCGACAGCACCACCGCCAGCGTCAATGCCGCCACCGACAACACTGCAGCGAAAAAGAAAATCCAGCCGTAGCCCATGCCCAGCGCCACCGCGCCCATCAGCGGTCCGGCGATGGCCAGCGCCAAATCGAAGAACACTGCATAAGCGCTGAGTCCGGCACCGCGACTGCTGTTGGGTACCTGCTTGATGGCCTCGACGCCAAGCGCGGGATACACCAGCGACAAACCAAAACCGGTCAGCCCGGCGCCGATAAGGGCGAAGGTGGTGTCGGGGGCCAGCCACAGCATCAGCAGACCCAGGGTTTCCACCGAGATGCAGACGATCGCCGAGCGAAAGCCGCCGAAGCGGTTGATCGCATTAATGAACAGCAGGCGTGCGACGATGAAGCAGATGCCGAATACCGTCAGGCACCAGGCGGCGCCTTCCCAGCCGCGGGCCATGTAAAACAGAGTGATGAACGTCGTCAGCGTGCCGTAGCCGATGGAGGACAAGGTCAGGCTCAGGCCAAATGGCGCCACTCGGCCGAACACTGAGAAGAACGGCAGGCGCTCGCCGCGCACCACCGGAATTGCCGGTTTGTTGCAGATCAACAGCAGTGCCCCGGCCGCCAGCACGAACAGCACCACGCCCAGGCTGGCAAAGCCCAGCGCCCCGACCATCACCACCCCGAGGGGGGCGCCGATGGCGATGGCGCCGTAAGAGGAGATGCCGTTCCAGGAAATCGAGCGAGCCGTGTGCTCCGAACCGACCTGGCCGATGCACCAGCTGATGGTGCCCACGCCGATCAAGCCCTGGGACGCGCCGAGGAACAGCCTCGCTATTATCAGGATCGTCAGGCTGACGCCGGCGAAACGCTCCAGCAATATCGCTGCGAGGGTCAGCACGCCGCTCAACGCGATGCCTGAAAGCCCATAAACGATGGCGCGCTTGGTGCCGATGGTGTCACAGATGCGTCCGGCCACCGGGCGACTCAACAGCGTCGCCAGGTACTGCGCGCCGATCACCAGCCCCGCAACCACCGCGCTGAAGCCCAGTTGGTCGTGCACATAGCCGGGCATCACCGCGATAGGCAGCCCGATGCACAGGAAGGCGATGAAGGTGTAGACGACGATGGAGACGATTTGCAGCGTGATTGCCATTGAACGGGCGTCACGGGCGGGCGAATTGGCAGGCGTATCGGGGGGCAGGGCGGCTGACATGGGGACGCTTCGCAGGAGCGGTGGGAGTGCCGCATCATCGCCCGAGGTGTCGGGAAATGAAAGCTGGCTAACGGTTTTTCTCCGGGATCAGAGGGTGCCTCGCCTGGCGCATTCCCGGCTGAAGCCGGTTCCACTTACTCACCGCGTGATTCCAGTGGGACCGGCTTTAGCCGGGAAAGCGTCGGATGTCACACCGCAGGATTGTGGGCGCCTGGCCTGGGCATTCCCGGCTCAAGCCGCTGCCACTGTCACAAAAAAGCCCCGTCACTGTGGACGGGGCTCTCTGGTTTCAGCTTCACTCTGTCAGCGGATTGCCCTGATCAGAACGCGACGCCCTGGCTGCGCAGGTAGTCGTCGTAGGTGCCGCTGAAGTCGGTCACGCCACTTGGGCTCAGCTCGATGATCCGAGTGGCCAGGGACGATACGAACTCGCGGTCGTGGCTGACGAAGATCAGCGTGCCCGGGTAGTTCTCCAGCGCCAGGTTCAGCGCCTCGATCGATTCCATGTCCAGGTGGTTGGTCGGCTCGTCCATGATCAGCACGTTAGGCTTCTGCAGGATCAGCTTGCCGAACAGCATGCGGCCTTGCTCACCACCGGAGATCACCTTGACCGACTTGAGGATCTCGTCGTTGGAGAACAGCATCCGGCCCAGGGTGCCGCGAATGACTTGTTCACCTTGAGTCCATTGCCCCATCCAGTCGAACAGGGTGACATCGTCTTCGAAGTCGTGTGCGTGGTCCTGGGCGTAGTAACCCAGCTCTGCCGCATCGGTCCACTTGATCGTGCCGGCATCCGGGGTCAGCTCGTTGACCAGAGTGCGCAGCAGGGTGGTTTTACCGATACCGTTCGGGCCGATGATCGCAACGCGCTCGCCCGCTTCGACCTGAAAGCTGAAGTTCTTGAACAGTGGCTTGCCGTCGAAGCCTTTGGCCATTTGGTCAATGATGACCGCCTGACGGTGCAGCTTCTTGTTCTGATCAAAACGGATGAACGGGCTGACGCGGCTCGAAGGCTTGACCTCGGCCAGCTGGATCTTGTCGATCGCCTTGGCGCGGGAAGTGGCCTGCTTGGCTTTCGAGGCGTTGGCCGAGAAGCGGCTGACGAACGACTGAAGCTCGGAGATCTGGGCTTTCTTCTTGGCGTTGTCCGACAGCAACTGCTCGCGGGACTGGGTCGCCACGGTCATGTACTCGTCGTAGTTACCCGGGAACAGGCGCAGCTCGCCGTAATCCAGGTCAGCCATGTGGGTGCACACGCTGTTGAGGAAGTGACGGTCGTGAGAAATGATGATCATCAGGCTGGAGCGCTGGGTCAGGATGTTTTCCAGCCAGCGAATCGTGTTGATGTCCAGGTGGTTGGTCGGTTCGTCGAGCAACAGCACTTCAGGATCGGAGAACAGCGCCTGGGCCAGCAGCACGCGCAGTTTCCAGCCAGGGGACACTTCGCTCATCGGGCCGAAGTGCTGCTCGATGCCGATGCCCAGACCGAGCAACAATTCCCCGGCACGGGATTCGGCGGTGTAGCCGTCCATCTCGGCGAACTCGGTTTCCAGCTCGGCAACGGCCATGCCGTCTTCTTCGGTCATTTCCGGCAGCGAGTAGATGCGATCGCGCTCGGCCTTGACCTTCCACAGCTCTTCGTGACCCATGATCACGGTGTCGATGACGGAGAAGTCTTCGTAGGCGAACTGGTCCTGGCGCAATTTACCCAGACGCACGTTCGGTTCGAGCATTACCTGGCCGCCGGACGGCTCCAGGTCGCCGCCAAGGATCTTCATGAAGGTGGACTTGCCACAGCCATTGGCGCCGATGAGGCCATAGCGGTTGCCACCGCCGAATTTGACCGAAACGTTCTCGAACAGCGGCTTGGCGCCAAACTGCATGGTGATGTTAGCTGTGGAAATCAATTGCTTATCCTGGATTGTTTACAAGGGGCTGATTGGCGATGGCCTTTGACGCCTGGTGGCGATTGCTCGTGATCCAACCAGCAGCCTGCACGTCACCGATGACGGCGACATGACCTGATGAAGATGGGTGAACGGGAGCAGCGTCCGATACGGGTTCAGCGGGTGACCGAGATGCATCGACCACGCTTGCTGTGCGGCAGAAGACGCACAGGTCTGGGGCGCGCGCCGCGACCCCGTGAAAGGCTCAAGCGGCGCATGCGAATTCAAGGCGCGGCAGTGTAACACCGTCTTGGTTATCCACCTACCGCCGCTCGCCGGTGAGGATCACCTGATCAAGCGTGCTCGACCTGCGTCCTGACCTTGTTCACTGTGGAGTAATGGGAGAACACGATGCAGCCGATCAGTCGGGAGAACAGGCCGAGGGTTTCGACGAGGTCAGGGCTTTCGAAGGTGCTGGCTTTGGAGTCGAGCAGGCACAACGCGCCGAACAGCTGGCCATCGGGCAGGCTGATCGGCACGCCAATGTAGCTTTCGATGGCGTATTTCTTGACCACGGGGCGCCCGGCATAGCGCTCGTTTTTGCTGATGCTGGGGATTATCAGTGCCTTTGGGTTTTCGATCAGCTCGTTGCACAGCGTGGTTTCCAGCTCCAGCACTTCGCCTTCCTGGATGCCAATGTGAATCTCGTCGTAGACCGCGCAGGCGACCCACTCGGAGTCGGTGAACTTGGCAATGCCAGCGAAGCGCATACCGGTCAGCCGCGTCACGAGCCTGAGGACGTTCGTCGTCGCTTCAACCTCGGCGATCGCCGAACGCTCGGCAATGGTCAGCAAATCCGGGCAGAGCAGGGAATCCAAAGCCATTGTCGGCTCCATGTCAACGTGGGGTGGCATACCCGGATGGGGCCACATATGTGGCGCAGATTAGCATTTTGTAGGGCAGGCGTATCTCCCGCTCAGCGCGCTGCGACCATTTGTCATGGGTAACCCGCCTCGAGGGCGTGGGTGGCCGCTGTCAAAGCTGGTGGTTAAAGCGCTGCACCGCCCCAACAACTTGCCGCGCGCCTTCCTGAATTTCCACAATCACGCTGCCGGCCTGATTGGCCAGCGACAGCCCCTGTTCGGCCTGGGCGCGGGTGCTGCCCATGTCCTTGACCACGTCATCCACCAGTTTCTGGTTCTGCTGCACCACAGCGACGATTTCTTCGGTCGCGGTGCTGGTGCGCCCGGCCAGTTGACGCACTTCATCGGCCACCACGGCAAAGCCACGGCCTTGCTCACCGGCGCGCGCGGCTTCGATGGCGGCGTTGAGCGCGAGCAAATTGGTCTGTTGGGCGATGCCGCCGATGGTTTGCACGATGGTGCTGATCAGCAGCGACTGCTTGCCCAGCGCTTCCATGCCATGGGAGGCAGAGAGCATCTGGTCGGCGATGCCGTTCATGGTTTCCACGGTGCTGTTGATCACTGCCGCGCCACGCTGCGCCGAGACGTCCGTGCGTTGGGAGATCTCAAAGGCAGTGCCGGCCGCCACGCTGATTTCCGCTTCGCGACGGACCTGATCGGTTATCACGGTGGCGAATTTCACCACTTTATAAAGCTCACCCTGGGTATCGTGCACCGGATTGTAGGTCGCTTCGAGCCAGACCTCTTCGCCACGGCTGTTGATGCGCTTGAACCGGTCGGCCACGAAATCGCCGTTGTTCAGGCGTTTCCAGAAGGTTTTGTAGTCTTCGGTGGCGGCGAATTTAGGGTCACAGAACAGGCTGTGGTGCTTGCCCAGAATCTGATCCTGGCTGTAGCCCATTTCCTGAAGGAAGGACTGGTTAGCCTTTAATACGTGGCCGTCGAGGTCGAATTCGATGACCGCTGTCGAGCGAAGCAGGGCGTTGATGAACGACTCGTTTTCCCGGGCCTTGTTGATTTCGGCGGTGACATTGGTGGCCAGGCATTTGAGCGCGACCAGCTGACCCAGCTCATTTTTCAATGGCGACCAGCTGGCGTGAACCCAGATCAGCGAACCGTTCTTGCTGATGAAACGGTAGTCGTCGGTTACCGGGGTGCCACTGGCCGCCGCTGCCTTGAAATTGCGGAAACACGGCATCGTTGCAACATAGGTCGGAATGAACGCCGCCATGGGCTGGCCGACCAGTTCGTCACGGGAATAGCCGATGGCAGCGCAGAACTTGCTGTTGGCGTCCGTGATGCGCAATTCGGCATCCACCGTCAGCGACAGCATCTCCTGCATGAGGGCGTCGTGAAAATTTTTGAGTGTGACCAGCTCCGAGCTCAGAGTGGACACTTGCTTTTTGATTTTGGAATTAAACATCTGCCGCTCCTTGGATATGCTCACTTAAATGTCGGCGTTCATATGCCGAAATTAAGCCCGGTCGTCAGAATATTTATAGATCAGGCGGGGAGAAAAGGAGGGCGCTGGCAAGGAATTCTGGACAAGAAAAAGCCCGCGATGGGGGGTGCGGGCTTAAAGTCAGTCTTGGAGGAGCAAGTTAAGACTACCGCCCCCGATGTGAAAAACCTGTGAACGCCTCTCAACAACACTTAATAAATAGCATTGGTCAGAAAAGCCTTCACGATGGACTTCGCCGCCGGGCTGACTTTCTGATCGCCCAACTCTTTGCTGGTAAACCACTTGCAGTCGGCAATTTCGTTATGGGGCGCCGGGGTTACGATCATCGTGACCGACACTTCAAACACGTGATGCAACACGGTGCTGCCTTCGAACCGGGTGATGTACGCCAGGTCTTCCAGGATCAGCCCGGTTTCTTCGCGTAATTCGCGGGCAGCCGCCTGCGCAGGCGATTCATCGGCTTCAACCTTGCCGCCCGGGAGGTTCCACCGGGCGTTGGATTTGCGCACGTAAAGGATCTGGTTGTCCCTGCGGCAAATGACTGTGGCTCGTTCTTTCATTGGGGTTCCTCCACCCTACAACCGTAAAAGCGCCTGCCGTCCATGCATGTTCACGCGGTTGTCATAAAAGCTTCATAAAGACGTTTGAAGCACTAAGGGTGCCAATGTTCCCTTGACCGTAATAAATCGGCGGGTGTTACGAAAACAATAGTCGGATTGGGGAAGATTCAGGGTTAACCGGCCCAACGGCGTTTTTTTGGCCCTGGTGGGCGGCACGCTCCCACGAGCCTTGATGACAGTGCTGGCTTGCCGCGCTGCTTAGGGTTCCTGCACGGGGGAAGGTGCCCATGGCGCGATGAACGGCGCATCAGCACCAAGCGTTCGTGCGCACTATTGGCGCAGCGCGCACACCAGTGGGGCCCGCTTCCCATTCCGTGGGGTGATCCGTAGCGCTACATGTCACCTGTAATCCGCTGTTTCCGGCGTGTGCCCCTTGAATTTCAGGGCAAGTCCTTGAAACCTCCGACAATTCCCCGGGCTTCTTTTGCCACGCGACTCTGTGGCACACTTTCTGCTGTCTATTCCGTTGTGGCAAACAAGGTTCCGCTATAGCGGAATAAATACAACCGGCGGAGTTTCTCTCATGCGGCGCGGATCCCTTTCTTTGAAAGCTTGTGCATTGGCCCTGATAACGGCAGCGACGTTCGTAACAACGACCTATGCGGCCGACAGCAAGCTGGACAACGTCCTGCAGCGCGGCCATCTCATTGTGGGTACGGGGAGCACCAATGCCCCTTGGCACTTCCAGGGTGCAGACGGCAAGTTGCAGGGTTTTGATATCGACATCGCGCGCATCGTCGCCAAAGGTCTGTTCAATGACCCGAGCAAGGTCGAGTTCGTGGTCCAGTCGTCCGACGCCCGAATCCCGAACCTGCTGACGGATAAAGTCGACATGAGCTGCCAGTTCATCACCGTCACCGCGAGCCGGGCCCAGCAGGTGGCGTTCACCTTGCCTTACTACCGGGAAGGCGTTGCGCTGCTGCTGCCGACCAACAGTAAGTACAAGGAAATCGATGACCTGAAAGGCGCCGGCGATGGTGTCACCGTTGCCGTGCTGCAGAACGTCTACGCCGAAGAATTGGTGCATCAGGCGCTGCCCAAGGCGAAGGTCGACCAGTACGACAGCGTCGATCTGATGTACCAGGCCATCAACTCCGGGCGTGCCGATGCGGCGGCCACCGATCAGTCGTCGGTGAAATACCTGATGGTGCAGAACCCCGGCCGCTATCGTTCGCCCGCGTTCGCCTGGAGCCCGCAAACCTACGCGTGCGCCGTCAAGCGTGGTGATCAGGACTGGCTGAACTTCGTCAACACCGCCCTGCATGAAGCCATGACCGGGGTTGAGTTCCCGATGTACGCCGAGTCGTTCAAGAAGTGGTTCGGCGTGGACCTGCCGACCCCTGCGATCGGTTTCCCGATGGAATACAAATAACCCGCGCCGCGTGCGTCGCCCACTGAAGGGGGCGAGGACGGCCGTGGTGCCGTCCCGCCCCAGGTACTGCTGACCATGAATTATCAGCTGAATTTTGCAGCGGTCTGGCGGGATTTCCCCAGTCTGCTGGCAGGGCTGGGGCTCGGCCTGGAACTGGCCCTGATTTCCATCGCCATCGGTTGCGTCATCGGCATGATGGCGGCGTTTGCGATGCTGTCCCGCTACCGGGCGCTGCGCATCGTGGCGTCGGTTTACGTCACCGTCGTGCGCAACACGCCGATTCTGGTGTTGATCCTGTTGATCTACTTCGCCATGCCCAGCCTGGGCATTCGTCTGGACAAGATCCCGTCGTTTATCGTCACCCTCTCGCTGTATGCCGGGGCGTACCTGACCGAAGTGTTCCGCGCAGGGCTGCTGAGCATTCACAAAGGCCAGCGCGAAGCGGGGCTGGCGATCGGCCTCGGCGAATGGCAGGTGCGCGCGTACATCGTCGTTCCGGTGATGTTGCGCAACGTGCTGCCGGCGCTGTCGAACAACTTCATTTCGCTGTTCAAAGACACGTCCCTGGCCGCCGCCATTGCCGTGCCGGAACTGACCTATTACGCGCGCAAGATCAACGTCGAGAGCTACCGGGTGATTGAAACCTGGCTGGTGACCACGGCGCTGTACGTCGCGGCTTGTTACCTGATTGCCATGCTGCTGCGTTACCTCGAGCAGCGTCTGGCGATTCGCCGCTAGGAGGCCCGGAGCATGTACGAACAACCCAGTTGGTTGCATGAATTGTGGATCGCCCGGGAGGCGCTGTGGGCGGGGTTTCTCACCAGCGTGCAGTGCGCGGGCCTGGCGATCGTGTTCGGGACAGTGATTGGCGTGTTTGCCGGGCTGATCCTGACCTACGGCAAATGGTGGGCGCGCCTGCCGTTTCGCGCCTACGTCGATCTGATTCGCGGCACGCCCGTGTTTGTCCTGGTGCTGGCCTGCTTTTACATGGCACCGGCGCTGGGCTGGCAGATCGGCGCGTTCCAGGCCGGTGCGCTGGGGCTGACGCTGTTTTGCGGCTCCCACGTGGCAGAGATCGTGCGCGGCGCGTTGCAGGCCATCCCGCGCGGGCAACTGGAGGCGGGCAAGGCCATCGGCCTGACGTTTCCCCAGTCCCTCAGTTATGTGCTGTTGCCTCAAGCGCTGCGGCAGATATTGCCGACCTGGGTCAATTCGTCGACGGAGATCGTCAAGGCCTCGACACTGCTCTCGGTGATCGGCGTGGCCGAGCTGCTGCTCAGCACTCAGCAGGTCATCGCGCGTAACTTCATGACCCTTGAGTTTTACCTGTTCGCCGGCTTTCTCTTCTTCGTCATCAACTACGCCATCGAGCTTCTTGGGCGGCAAATCGAAAAACGGGTGGCCTTGCCATGACACAGACTCAAACCGCACCTGCCGCCCCGGCTCTGTTGAGCATCGAAGGGCTGCACAAATCCTATGGCCCGGTCGAAGTGCTCAAGGGCGTCGACCTGAAGATGAACAAAGGCAACGTGGTCACGTTGATCGGCTCCAGCGGCTCGGGCAAAACCACGCTGCTGCGGTGCGTCAATCTGCTGGAAGAGTTTCAGGGCGGCCACATTCGTCTCGAAGGCCAGGACATCGGCTACAGCGACGTCAGCGGCAAGCGTGTGCGCCATCCGGAGAAGCTGATTGCGCAGCACCGGGCGATGACCGGGATGGCGTTTCAGCAGTTCAACCTGTTCCCGCACCTGACCGCCCTGCAGAACGTCACCCTCGGCCTGCTCAAAGTGAAGAAGCTGCCCAAGGATCAAGCCATCGCGCTGGCCGAAAAGTGGCTGGAGCGCGTCGGCCTGCTGGCGCGGCGCAATCACTTTCCCGGTCAGTTGTCCGGCGGCCAGCAGCAGCGGGTGGCGATTGCCCGGGCCATTGCGATGAACCCGAGCCTGATGCTGTTCGATGAAGTGACGTCAGCACTGGACCCGGAGCTGGTCGGTGAGGTGCTCAGCGTGATCAAGGGCCTGGCAGAAGAGGGCATGACCATGCTGCTGGTGACCCATGAGATGCGCTTCGCCTATGAGGTGTCCGATCAGATCGTGTTCATGAACCAGGGCCGCATCGAAGAGCAGGGGCCGCCCAAGGCATTATTCGAACAACCCAAGTCAGCACGTCTGGCTGAATTCCTCAAGAACATTCGTTTTTAAGACGCTCGATCAAAGGAGATTTTCATGAGCATTACTCGTTACGGCGCCGGCAGTACCGCAGGTGGCGGCCAGCCACGTCCATTCGCCCGCGCCGTCGAAGCCGATGGCTGGCTGCATGTGTCGGGTCAGGTGCCGGCCGAAAACGGTGAGATCATCAACGGCGGGATCGTCGAGCAAACCCACAAGACCATGCAGAACCTGGTGGCGATTCTGACCGAGGCCGGTTATGGCCTGGAAGATGTTGTGCGCGTCGGCGTGTGGCTGGAAGACCCGCGTGATTTCTGGAGCTTCAACAAGGTCTTCGGCGAGTACTTCTCCCCGGAACACGCACCGGCCCGTGCCTGCGTGCAGGCCAACATGATGGTCGACTGCAAAGTCGAGATCGACTGCATTGCCTACAAGAAGAAGTAGGGAGCAGCGGCAAGCTTTAAGCTGCAAGTCGGCAGAGCGCTGATGCAACACTTGCCGCTTGAAGCTTGCAGCTTGAAACTTCCTTTTAGCCTGGAGCTGCTCTATGACCGAAGACACCATCAAACGCCGGGCCCGTGGTTTAGACCGGGCGTTCGATATTCTGGATTTTCTCAAGGAAACCGGCACGCCGTTGCGGCCCAACGAGATCGCCAGCGGCATCGGCAGCCCGAAATCGACGGTGTATGAGCTGGTCAGTTCGCTGCTGGAACGGCGCATCCTCGAGACCGTCGGCAAGGACGGCCACGTGTACCTGGGCCGGCAGTTGTACTTCCTTGGGCAGGCGCATCTGCGCCATTTCGACTTCACCCGCGAGGCCGAAGTCAGCCTGGGTGAAATCGTCGAGCAGACCCGGGAAACCGCGCAGATGTGTCTGCTCAATGGCCGCAAATACACCGTCGCCTTGATGAAAGAGGGCGCGCGGCATTTCCGTATTTCGTCGGACATCGGCGAGGACGCGCCGATCCCGTGGACCGCTTCGGGCCGTCTGCTGCTCGGGCACCTCACCGATCAGGCGATCGTCAACCTGATCGACGACGAGGATTTCATCCTGCCGGACGGCAAACGCCTGCCCATCGGGACGTTCTTGGCCGAGATCCGCAAGGCCCATGACGAAGGCTTCTTTTCCTTCGACAGCATCGCCGACACCTTCACCCATTGCTTCGCCGCACCCGTGCGGGACAAACAGGGCATCTGCATCGCGACCCTGTGCATCGTCGCCCCGCGGGCCGATGCCACGGCCCACTACGATCATTACCGCCGCGTGTTGATCGACAGCGCCAACGGCCTGGCGCGGCGCGTCATCGAATAGCGTTGCCGTACACACGAACAAAAAATTCAGGAGAACAGAGATGAGCATTGCCGCGATTGAAAAGGGCGCCACGCAACCCGGCGACCACCTGGTGCGCGACGTCAGCCTGCCCGCGCTGGTCATCCACGACACGGCGCTGGAGCACAACCTGCGCTGGATGCAGAAGTTCGTCAGCGACAGCGGCGCCGAACTGGCACCCCATGGCAAGACCAGCATGGTCCCGGCGCTGTTTCTCCGGCAATTGCAGCACGGCGCGTGGGGCATGACCCTTGCCACGGCGGTGCAGACCCGCGCGGCCTACGCCCATGGCGTGCGTCGAGTGCTGATGGCCAATCAACTGGTCGGCGCGCCGAACATGGCAATCATCGCCGAGATGCTCACTGACGGGATGTTCGACTTTCACTGCATGGTCGATCACCCGGACAACGTCAAGGCGCTGGGCGAGTTCTTCGCCGCCAAGGGCCTGAACCTGAATGTGATGATCGAGTACGGTGTGGTCGGCGGACGTTGCGGCTGCCGCAGTGAAGCCGAAGTCATGTCCCTGGCCGACGCGATTGCTGCACAGCCGGCGCTGAAGCTGACCGGTATTGAGGGCTACGAAGGCGTGATCCATGGCGAACAGGCCGTGAGCGGCATTCGCGCGTTCGCCACGTCGCTGGTACGGCTGGCCGTCACGCTGCAGGACAAGGGCGCGTTTGCGCTGGAACGCCCGATTGTCACAGCCTCGGGTTCGGCCTGGTACGACCTGATTGCCGAGGAATTCGACAAGCAGCAGGTGCGCGAGCGTTTCCTCAGCGTGCTGCGGCCCGGCAGTTACGTGGTTCACGACCACGGCATCTACAAAGACGCGCAGTGCTGCGTGCTCGACCGACGGCACGACCTGAGCGAGGGCTTGCGCCCGGCGATGGAAGTCTGGGCACACGTGCAGTCGATGCCCGAGCCGGGCTTTGCGGTGATTGCCATGGGCAAGCGCGACGTGGCGTTTGACGCCGGTATGCCCAACCCGATCAAACGGTATTCCCCAGACGCGGCCCCGGGCGTCCTGTCAGCCAGTGGCGAGGATGTCAGCGCGTGCACAGTGACGGCAGTGATGGACCAGCACGCGTTCATGACGGTTGCGCCGGGCTGCGAGTTGAAGGTTGGCGATATCATTTCGTTTGGCACTTCGCACCCGTGCCTGACCTTCGACAAATGGCGCACGGGGTGCCTGGTCGGCGATGACCTGCGCGTCATCGAATCCTTCGATACCTGCTTCTGACAGGAGTTTGCAATGAGTGAAATGGTCAGTCACAGCTATCCCCGCGTTGCCCTGATCGGCGAATGCATGATCGAGTTGCAACAGCACGCCAACGGCACGCTCAAGCAGAGCTTCGGCGGCGACACGCTGAATACTGCGGTGTACCTTTCGCGCCTGCTCGGCTCGGCGGCGCAGGTGGATTACGTCACAGCGCTGGGCGACGACAGTTTCAGCGACGCGATGTGCCAGGTCTGGACGGATGAGGGCATTGGCCTGAGTCGGGTACAGCGTCTGCCGGGGCGTTTGCCGGGTCTGTATTGCATTCAGACCGACGCCAATGGCGAGCGGCGTTTTCTCTACTGGCGCAACGAGGCGGCGGTGCGCGAATGCTTTACCACCCCGGCGGCCGAACCGGTGCTGGCCGCGCTGCCGGAGTACGACGTGCTGTATTTCAGTGGCATCACCCTGGCGGTGCTGGGTGAAACCGGCAGGGCGCGGCTGTTGTCGACCCTTGGCGAGGCCCGGGACCGAGGGGCGCGGGTGGTGTTCGACAACAATTACCGTCCGCGCTTGTGGCGCAGCGTTGAGCAAGCGCGGCAGGCTTATCGTGCTGTCATGCACGAAGTCGATCTGGCGCTGCTGACCGAGGAGGACGAGCAGGCGCTGTTCGACTACACCGACGGCGAGCAGATTTTGCAGACCTATCGGGACCTGGGCGTCAGCGAGGTGGTGGTCAAGCGCGGTGCGCAGAGCAGTCTGGTCAGTGTCGACGACCGACGTTATGAAGTGCCTGCCCATACCGTGCAGAAAGTCATCGACACCACGGCAGCGGGGGATTCGTTTAGCGCGGCCTATCTGGCCCGGCGTCTGCGCGGCGGCGGTCCGAAAGATGCGGCCAACGCCGGACATCAGTTGGCAAGCCTGGTGATTCAGCACCCGGGGGCGTTGATACCGAGGAGTGTGATGCCGGTCTGAAGCAGCTCATTGTGCCCACGCGTACTCTGTGGGACCGGCTTTAGCCGGGAAGGCGTCATGTGTCACACCGCGAAATCGAGGGTGTGCATTCGGGCCTCTTCCCGGCTAAAGCCGGTCCCACAAGGGGGCCGCGTTTCTTCAGTTGGCCCTCACCACCCATCCCACTGAATGCACGCCATGCTGTAGTGGGACCGGCTTCAGCCGGGAAGGGGACCGTGAGATCGCTGCAAGGGTTGCGGCTGTACCCCTCAATCCCGATAAAACACCTGCACCAAGTGATACCCGAACTTGCTTTTGACCGGACCATGCACGGTCCGCAACGGCTTTTTGAAGATCACCTGGTCAATCGCGCCGACCATCTGACCCGGCCGTACCTCACCCAGGTCGCCGCCGCGCTTGCCGCTCGGGCACGTCGAATACTTCTTCGCCAGCACGTCAAAGGCTTCGCCCTTGGCAATGCGCTGCTTCAGTTGCTCGGCTTCTTCAGCGGTCTTGACCAGGATGTGGCGGGCTTGGGCTTTCATGATGCACCGGAAGTCTCGATAAAAAAGCCGCGCATTATGCCTTTGCTGCACGATTTCGGGTAATTTCCCACACCTTGACCGGACAAATGTGTGTCTCGGCGCCAGGACAGGCCTGCCAGGGCCAGTTAAACAGCCCGAACGTTGAAACCGGTCGACGGTCGACACACTGTAGGCCTGCTGTCTCCTCAAATCTCTTGTGTGGTGTTGCCTTATGGATTTCCCGGCGTTGTTGAAAGTGCTTGCCACCCAGGATGGATCGGACCTCTATCTGTCCACCGGCGCGCCCCCCTGCGCCAAGTTCAACGGCGTACTCAAGCCGCTGGGTACTGAAGCGTTCAAGCCCGGTGACGTCGCGGTGATTGCCAACGGCATCATGGACGCCGAGCAGCGCGTGGATTTCGAACGCGATCTGGAAATGAACCTGGCGTTTTCGCTGTCCGGTGTAGGGCGATTCCGGATCAACATCTTCAAGCAGCGCAACGAAGTGTCGATCGTGGCGCGCAACATCAAGCTCGACATCCCCAAATTCGAAGACCTGCACCTGCCACCGATCCTGCTCGATGTGATCATGGAGAAGCACGGTCTGGTGCTGTTCGTCGGCGCCACCGGTTCGGGTAAATCGACGTCGCTGGCCGCGCTGATCGACCACCGCAACCGTCACGCCAGCGGCCACATTATTACCATCGAAGACCCGGTGGAGTTCATCCACAAACACAAGCGCTCGATCATCAATCAGCGCGAAGTGGGCGTCGATACGCGAAGCTTCCACGCGGCGCTGAAAAACACCCTGCGTCAGGCGCCGGACGTGATCCTGATCGGCGAAATCCGCGACCGCGAGACCATGGAGCACGCCCTGGCGTTTGCCGACACCGGCCACCTGGCGATCTCGACCCTGCATGCCAACAACGCCAACCAGGCGCTGGACCGCATCATCAATTTCTTCCCGGAAGAGCGCCGTCCTCAGCTATTGCATGACCTGGGCAACAACCTCAAGGCGTTCGTCTCCCAGCGGCTGGTCAAGACCACCGATGGCAAGCGCCGCGCGGCGGTGGAGGTGATGCTGGGGACGCCCACCATTCGCGACCTGATCCACCGCAACGAATTGACCGAACTCAAGGGCATCATGGAAAAGTCCACCAATCTGGGCATGCAGACCTTTGACAACGCGCTGTATGACCTGGCCGTGGAGGGCGCGATCACCGAAGACGAAGCTCTGAAGAATGCGGATTCGGCCAACAACGTGCGCCTGCGGTTGAAATTGCACAGCGAAGACGGACCATCCACGATCGCCACTGCGCCTCGCGCGCCTCAACCTGCCGCGCAGGTTAACGTGAAGGATTGGGGGCTGGTAGACGAGCGGGACGAGCCGGGGAATTGAGGTTTTCTCGTCGATGATTTTGCGGTGTCATCACCGACGCCGTCCCGGCTAAAGCCGGTCCCACAAATGTCCGCGTGCCCTGGTGGGACCGGCTTCAAAGGGACGAATCGCGAGCCTGCAGCCATTTCGACGGCTGCACGCATGCCTTTTTAGTGGGACCGGCTTCAGCCGGGAAGAGGCCGGTTTGAGCAACACACATTTAGAAGTGAAGCCACCGACGCTTTCCCGGCTAAAGCCAGTCCTACAGGGCTTGCCGCTCTTATCGCGCCAGCCATCCGCCATCGATATTCCACGCCGCGCCCCGCACCTGCGCCCCGGCTTCACTGCACAGAAACAACGTCAGCTCACCCAGCTGCGAAGGGGTCACGAATTCCAGCGACGGCTGCTTCTCCGCCAGCAAGTCATGCTTCGCCTGTTCCAGGTCGCCCGTCACAGCGGCGCGATCATCGATCTGCTTCTGCACCAGCGGCGTCAGCACCCAGCCCGGGCAGATAGCGTTGCAGGTGACATTGCTGGCAGCGGTTTCCAGGCCGACCACCTTGGTCAACCCGATGACGCCGTGCTTGGCGGCCACATACGCCGCCTTGCCCGTCGAACCCACCAGGCCGTGCACCGAGGCAACGTTCACGATTCGCCCCCAGTCCCTGGCACGCATGCCCGGCAGGCACAACCGCGTGCTGTGAAACACCGACGACAGGTTGATGGCGATGATCTGGTCCCAGCGCTCCACCGGAAAATCCTCCACCGCGTCGACGTGCTGAATTCCCGCGTTGTTGACCAGAATGTCGACGCCGCCGAATTCGCGTTCGGCATAGGCAATCAGGTCGGCGATCTGCGCCACATCACTGACGTCCGCGGGATGATGGCCGACCTTCCCGCCGTACTGTTTGACCTGTTCGATCACTGCCGACGCATCGCCGAAGCCGTTGAGCACCAGGTTTGCTCCGGCCTTGGCCAGCGTCAGCGCGATGCCCAGGCCGATGCCGCTGGTGGAGCCGGTGACCAGTGCGGTTTTGCCTTGCAGACTCATGTTCAATTCCTCATACGATGCCGGTTGCATAGAAAACGCCGATCACCACAAACACCGCCAGGGTCTTGATGATGGTGATGCCGAAGATGTCCTTATAGGCCTCGCGGTGGGTCAGGCCGGTGACCGCCAGCAGGGTAATGACCGCGCCATTGTGCGGCAGCGTGTCCATGCCGCCACTGGCCATGGCCGCGACGCGGTGCAACACCTCCAGCGGAATGTTCGCCCCGTGGGCCGCCGCGATAAAGCTGTCGGACATCGCCGCCAGGGCGATGCTCATGCCCCCGGACGCCGACCCGGTGATACCGGCCAGCAAGGTCACGGTAATCGCTTCGTTGACCAAGGGATTGGGAATGCTTTTGAGCCCGTCGGCCAGCACCAGGAATCCGGGCAACGAAGCGATCACCGCACCAAAACCGTATTCCGACGCCGTATTCATCGCCGCCAGCAGTGCACCGCTGACTGCACCCTTGCTGCCTTCGGCCAGCTTGGATTTCACCGTGCTGAAGGCGAACAACAGCACAAACACAATCCCCACCAGCAACGCCGCTTCCACCGCCCAGATCGCGGTGATCTTGGCGATGTCGGTCTGCACCGGCGTGGCCATGCCCGGCAGCGCCAGTGTGTGTGTCTTGCCGTACCACTGGGGAATCCACTGTGTGAACAGCAGGTTCATGATCCCCACCAGCAACAGCGGCGCCAATGCAATCCACGGGTTGGGCAGCGCGATGTCGTTCGGAGTGTCCGGCTCATTGCGCAATTCGGTGCCGTAGCCTTCGCCGGCGCGTTGAGCCCGGTTGCGCTGGCGCTGCAGAAACAGCATGCCGGCGCTGAAGACGAACGCCGTGCCGATCAGACCCAGCCACGGCGCAGCCCACGCCGTGGTGTTGAAGAAGGTCGACGGGATGATGTTCTGAATTTGCGGCGTGCCGGGCAGGGCGTCCATGGTGAACGAGAATGCACCCAGGGCGATGGTCGCCGGAATAAGACGCTTGGGAATGTTGCTCTGGCGGAACATCTCGGCGGCGAACGGGTAGACCGCAAACACCACCACGAACAACGACACGCCGCCGTAGGTCAGCAGCGCGCAGACCAGCACGATCACCAGCATCGCCTGGCGTGTACCCAGCAGGCGAATGGCAGCCGCGACGATGGAGCGCGAGAATCCCGACAGCTCGATCAGCTTGCCGAACACGGCGCCGAGCAGAAACACCGGGAAGTAGAGTTTGACGAAGCCGACCATCTTGTCCATGAACACGCCGGTGAAGGCGGGCGCTACGGCAGAGGGATCGGTGAGCAGTACCGCGCCGAGGGCCGCGATGGGGGCAAAGAGGATGACGCTGTAACCCCGGTAGGCAGCCAGCATCAGCAGCGTAAGCGCCGCTAAAGCGATGATCACACTCATCGAGTGTCTCCTGTTGTTTTTGTTTTGGGTGCGGCAAGGCCGCGCAACAGGAGGTATAGCTACTTTCATGCCATTACGCTAAGTGGCTGATTTTAAAGCGCTTTAGGCTGAGATGTTTTGGGTCGAAATCTTGTATGTCCCGGTTATGAGACTGTTATGGCGGGGACACTGGCTCACAACAGTGAACGGTCTGTGATCGCAACCGCTCTGGAACGGGCATTTTTCCCGTTCTCCCGGAACGTAGACAGGCCGTCTCTTTATTGAGACTCGACAATGCCCAGCGCGGCCATCTTCTTGTACAACGTCGAACGCCCCAACCCCAGCTGCTGCGCCGCGAGAATCACGTTGCCTGCACAGTGCGCCAGCTTCGCCTGGATCAGCTCCCGATCGAAATGGCGCCGCGCCTCGCTGTAGGTCTGGTCATTGGACGCTGACCACGCCGCCACCGGCGGGCTGGCGACCGGCACCAGCGTGCCGATGGCGGCAAGGATGTCGGCGGGGCTGAGCTGCAAATCGTCGCTGAGCAGCGCGGCACGCTCCAGCACGTTGCGCAGCTCGCGGATATTGCCCGGCCAGGCGTGTTGAGCGAGGGCCACCACGGCAGCGGGCGCCAGTTCGTGATGGCTGTGGAGGTCCTCGAGAATCGCTTCGGCCAGCGCAGGAATGTCATCCAGTCGTTCGCGCAACGGCGGCACTTTTATGGGCAGCACGCTCAGCCGGTAATACAGGTCGGCGCGAAACTCGCCACGCTTGATGGCCGCTTCAAGGTCGGTGGAAGTCGCGGCGATCACCCGCACATCGCTTTTGATCATCACGTTGGAGCCCACCGGCTCGTACTCTTTTTCCTGCAGCACGCGCAGCAGCTTGCTCTGCAGCGGCAGCGGCATGTCGCCGATTTCGTCGAGAAACAGCGTGCCGCCCTCGGCCAGGTGCAATTTGCCGTTGCGCCCCTTGCGGTCGGCACCGGTGAACGCACCCGGGGCCGTGCCGAAGAACTCCGCCTCCAGCAACGCCTCGGGAATCGCCGCGCTGTTGATGCTGATAAAGGGTTTATGTGCCCGCGGCGAGCTGTTGTGCACGGCATGGGCGAGCAGTTCCTTGCCAGTGCCGGTTTCACCGAGCAGCAACACCGGGGAATCGGTACTGGCGCTACGCCGTGCGCGGCGTTTGACTTCCAGGCTGGCGGCACTGGTGCCGATGAAGTGGGCGAAGCTGTATTTGGCCTGGCGTGCGCGCAGCAGCGAGCGGGTCGAAGCCAGTTCCTGCTGCATGCTGGAATAGCGCTTGAGCAGCGGCGACAAGGCCTGAAGCTCGTCGAACAGCGCGAAACCGATGGCACCGATCACCGCGCCGCCATCGTCGTGGATCGGCAGGCGCATGACCACCAGCGGGTCCTTCGCCGTGTCCATCATGTCCAGCAAAATCGGCTGGCCGTTACTCGCTACCTGCCGCAGCAGGCTGCCCGGAATCACCTGCTCACAGGGTTGACCGACCGCGCGACTGGGGTCTTCCAGGCCAAAGCGGCGCGCGTAGCGTTCATTGATCCAGACAATGCGGGCGTCGCGGTCAACGATGACCGTGCCTTCACTGGACTGCTCGATGATCTCGAATAGCGAACGGATTGCCAGTCGCCGAACGCGCCGGTAATCCTTCAGGCTTTCATTGTTGTTCATGTGCGGTTCCATCCTTCCTGTTCCTCGGCATCTGGCCGCACAGACTACTGTTTGGGACGAGCTTCAATTGAAACCGGGGTGGGCCGCCGCCAGCAATTCCCGGGTGTAAGGGTGCTGCGGCGCATCGAACACGTCGTGGCTCGCGCCGCGCTCGACCACTTTGCCGTCCTTGACCACGATCAGGTCATGGGCCAGCGCCTTGACCACGGCCAGGTCGTGGCTGATGAACAGGTAGGTCAGGCCGTGCCGCTCCTGCAATTGACGCAACAACGCGACGACCTGTTTCTGCACGGTACGATCCAGCGCGGAGGTCGGTTCGTCGAGCAACATCAAGGCAGGTTTGAGCACAAGGGCGCGGGCAATGGCGATACGTTGCCGCTGCCCGCCGGAAAATTCATGGGGGTAACGGTGCCGGCTCGACGGGTCGATGCCGACTTCTTCCAGCGCGCGAATCACTTCGGCCTCACAGCTGGCCTTGTCCAGGTCACTGTGCACTTCCAGGCCCTCGCTGATGATCTGTGCCACCGACATGCGCGGGCTGAGGCTGCCGTAAGGGTCCTGGAACACCACCTGCATCTGCTTGCGCCATGGACGCATCTGCTTCTGGTTCAGGCTGTCCAGCCCATGGCCCTTGAAGCGGATACTGCCACGGGATTCCAGCAAGCGCAGGATGGCCTGACCAAGTGTCGACTTGCCCGAGCCGGATTCGCCAACGATGCCCAGGGTTTTGCCGCGCTCGATGCTCAGGCTGATGTCATCGACGGCTTTCAGGTATTCATGGTGCCGGTTGAAAATCCCGCCGCCGAGGGAGAACCAGACGCGCAGGTTATCGACCTCCAGCACCTTCTCGCGGGTGTCCCGGGGCAACGGCTCGCCCGCCGGCTCCGCGTCCAGCAGCAAGCGGCTGTAAGGATGTTGGGGGTTCTTGAACAGCGACTGGCAATTGGACTGCTCAACGATTTCCCCGGCGCGCATCACGCACACCCGCTGGGCGATGCTGTGCACCAGATTCAGGTCGTGGCTGATCAGCAACAGCGACATGTTCAGCCGTTGCTGCAACTGTTTGAGCAGCAGGAGGATCTTGCGCTGCACGGTCACATCCAGCGCCGTGGTGGGCTCATCGGCAATCAGCAGTTCCGGCTCGCAGGCCAGCGCCATGGCGATCATCACCCGCTGGCGCTGGCCGCCGGACAACTCATGGGGGTAGGCCTTCAGTCGCTTTTTCGGGTGCTGAATGCCGACCAGCTCCAGCAGCTCAATGATCCGCGCCTGGGCCGCCTTGCCTGCCAGGCCCTTGTGCAGCAGCAAGGTCTCGCCGATTTGCCGGGACACCGTGTGCAGCGGGTTCAGTGAGGTCATCGGCTCCTGGAAGATCATCGCGATCTGATTGCCCCGCAGCTCTCGGATGACGTTGCCGTCGGCGCCGAGCAGCTCTTTGCCGCGATAGCGAATGCTGCCGGTGCTCAGTGTGCCGGCCTGGGGCAGCAACTGGAGGATCGAGTGGGCGGTCACCGATTTGCCCGAGCCCGACTCGCCGACCAGTGCCAGGCACTCGCCGGCCGGAATGTCCAGGCTGAGGTGCTTGACCACAGCGTGGCCCTTGAAGGACACCGAGAGGTCACGGATTTCGATCAGGTTTTCGGACATCTCAGGACCTCGGGTCGAAGGCATCCCGCAGGGCCTCGCCAATGAACACCAGCAGCGACAGTATCAGCGCCAGTGTGAAAAATGCCGTGAAGCCCAGCCATGGCGCCTGCAGGTTCTGTTTGCCCTGGGCGATCAGTTCGCCCAGTGACGCGCTGCCGGCGGGCATGCCGAAGCCAAGGAAATCCAGCGCAGTCAGCGTAGAGATCGCCCCAGTCAGGATGAAAGGCAGATAGCTCAGGGTCGCGTTCATTGCGTTGGGCAGAATGTGCCGCAGGATCACCTTGCGATCACTCAGTCCCAGCGCCCGCGCCGCTTTGACGTACTCCAGGTTGCGCCCGCGCAGGAATTCGGCGCGCACCACGTCCACCAGCGCCAGCCATGAAAACAGCGCCATGATTCCCAGCAGCCACCAGAAATTCGGTTCGACGAAGCCCGACAGAATAATCAGCAGGTACAGCACCGGCAGACCGGACCAGACTTCCAGCAGGCGCTGGCCGAGCAAATCCACCCAGCCGCCGTAATAGCCCTGCAATGCGCCGGCAGCGATGCCGATCAGCGCACTGATAAACGTCAACGCCAGGGCAAACAGAATCGACACCCGCGCGCCGAAGATGACCCGGGCCAGCACGTCCCGGGCCTGATCGTCGGTACCCAGCCAGTTGACCGAGGAGGGCGGGCTCGGCGCCGGCTTGTTCAGGTCATAGTTGGGTGTGTCATCGCTGAACGGGATCGGCGGAAACAGCATCCAGCCATCGCCCTTGCTTATCAGCTGGCGCACGTAATCGCTGCGGTAGTCCGGCTGAAACGGCAGCTGGCCGCCGAATTCCTGTTCGGTGTGACGCTTGAAGGCGGGGAAGTACAGATGGTGCTGATAACTCAGCACCAAGGGTTTGTCGTTGGCAATCAGCTCGCCGCACAGGCTGAGCACAAACAGCCCGCAGAACAGCCACAGCGACCACCAGCCGCGGCGGTTATTGCGAAAGCGCTCGAAGCGACGGCGAGCCACCGGGGACAGTCTGCGCATCACGCATTCCTCGCGCTGAAGTCGATTCGGGGGTCGACCAAGGTGTAGCAGATGTCCCCGACCAGCTTTATCAGCAACCCGAACAGCGTGAAGATGAACAGCGAACCGAACACCACCGGGTAATCCCGGGACACCGCGGCTTCGTAACTCATGCGACCGAGGCCATCGAGGGAGAAGATCACTTCGATCATCAACGAACCGGCAAAGAACACACTGATGAACGCCTGGGGAATGCCGGCAACGATCAGCAGCATGGCGTTGCGGAACACATGGCCGTACAGGACCCGCCGCTCGCTCAGGCCTTTGGCGCGGGCGGTGACCACGTACTGGCGGGTGACTTCGTTCAAGAAAGAGTTTTTGGTCAGGATGGTCAGCGTCGCGAAGCCGCCGATTACCAGTGACGTCACCGGCAACACCAGGTGCCAGAGGTAGTCGGCGATCTTCCCCAGGGTGCTCAGTTGATCAAAGTTCTCGGACACCAGCCCGCGCACCGGGAACCAGCTCAGCGACGTGCCCCCGGCGAAAACCACCACCAGCAGCATGGCGAACAGAAAGGCCGGCATTGCGTAGCCGATGATGATTGCCGTGCTGCTCCAGATATCAAAGTGACTGCCGTGCTTGACCGCCTTGCGGATGCCCAGGGGGATCGACACAAGGTAGGTAATCAACGTGGCCCATAACCCCAGCGAAATGGACACCGGCATCTTCTGCAGGATCAGGTCCGTGACCTTGGCGCCGCGAAAGAAGCTGTTGCCGAAATCCAGTTGCGCGTAGTTCTTCAGCATCAGCCACAAACGCTCATGCAAGGGCTTGTCGAACCCGTACTGGTGTTCGATTTCCTTGATCAGCTTGGGATCGAGCCCGCGACTGGCCCGGGATTGACCGGCGTTCATGGTTTCGGTGTGGCCGGCGCCAATGGTGCCGCCGGCCACGCCCTGAAGCTTGGCAATGGCCTGCTCAACGGGGCCGCCGGGCGCGGCCTGCACGATGAAAAAGTTGACCAGCAGAATGCACAGCAGCGTCGGAATGATCAGCAGCAGGCGCCTCATCAGGTAGCCGAGCATTACTTGACCTCCGAGGGAATGGCCGAAGCGCCTCGTTGTTGGGCGAACTCTTCGTTGGTCAGTGCCTGGGGGCTGACTTCCCACCAGGTGTCGATGGCCTCACTGTTGCTGGCCTGCACCTTGGGAATGCCGAAGCGGTTCCACCAGACGGTGGACGAGCCGGGCGGGTAATAGTTGGGAATCCAGTAGAAGCCCCACTGCAGAACACGGTCCAGGGCATGGGCGTAATCGACCATCGCCGGCTTGCTATCGGCTTTGGCCAAACCTTCAATCAGGGTGTCAACGGCCGGGTCGCGCAAGACCATGTAGTTGCTGGAGCCGGGATCGGTGGCGACCTTCGAGCCGAAGTTGTTGTACAGCTCCATGCCCGGGGAGGTCGAAACGCCGTAGCCGGTGACGATCATGTCGTAATCCCGGGCCATGACCCGGTTCAGGTACTGCGCCGAATCGATGCGGCGGATTTCGAAATCGATGCCGATCTGCGCCAGGTTGCGCTTGTACGGCAACAGGATTTTCTCAAAGCCGCTCTGACCGTTGAGAAAGGTAAAGCTCAACGGCTCGCCCTGGGCGTTGACCAGCTTGTCACCCTGGGGCATCCATCCGGCCTCTTCGAGTAGCGCCAGGGCTTGCAGTTGTTTGTCGCGAATGAAGCCGCTGCCATCGGTTTTCGGGGTGTGGAATACCGTGGTGAATACTTCCGGCGGCACCTGACCGCGCAACGGTTCGAGAATCTTCAACTCGGATGCGGTGGGCAGCGCCGTTGCCGCCAGGTCACTGTTGGAGAAGTAGCTGTTCTGGCGCACATAAACGTTGCGCATCATCTGCTTGTTGGTCCATTCGAAATCCCACAGCAGCGCCAGCGCCTGACGCACGCGGCGGTCCTGAAATTTCGGACGGTCCAGATTGAAGACGAAGCCTTGAGAACTCTGCACGGCGCCCTTGGCCAGGTGTGCCCGTTGCAGACGGCCCTCGCTCAAGGCCGGGCTGTCATAGCCAATGGAATAACCGGTGGCAGAATATTCGCGGTTGTAGTCATAGCCGCCACCACGCAGCACCTGACGGGCGACGTCGGTGTCGCCGAAATACTCGACGCTGAAGTGATCGAAGTTGTACAGGCCACGATTGACCGGCAGGTCCTTGCCCCACCAGTCCAGGTTGCGTTCGAAGGTGATGCTGCGCCCCGGGTCGACCTTGCCGATGCGATACGGCCCGCTGCCCACCGGAATCTCGAAGCCGCCACCGTTGGCGAAGTCGCGGTCTTTCCACCAGTGCTCTGGGAACACCGGCAGCGAGGCCAGGTCCAGCGGCAATGTGCGGCTCTCACTGCTTTTGAAATCAAAGCGGATCTGCGTCGGCGACTCGACTTCGACGCCTTTAACGTCCTGGAACTCGGTGCGGTAGGACAGGCTGCCCTGGGTCATCAGCAGATTATAGGTATAGCGCACGTCTTCGGCGGTGATGGCCGAGCCGTCCGAGAATTTGGCTTTAGGGCTCAGGTAGAAACGCAATGAAAGGCCGTCGGGGGCGCGCTCCATTTTCTCTGCGATCAGTCCATACACGGTGTACGGCTCGTCCAGCGACCTGACCGCCAGCGGCGCGTACAGCAAGCCATTGACCTGGGCGACGCCCGTGCCTTTGTCGAGGTACGGCATGATGTGATCGAACTGACCGATTTCCTGCGCCGAGCGGCGCATGCTGCCGCCTTTCGGGGCATCGGCATTCACGTAATCGAAATGCCCGAAATTCGCCGGATAGCGCGGCGCCTCACCGTAAACAGTCAACGCGTGTTGAGGGGCGGCGGACAAGACCTGAAAACCTGAAACGAAGACGAATGTTGCGACCATCAGCGATGACAAAACAAAACGCATTGCACGAATCCTGACTGACATTGGCGAGCAACATCAGGGTTGAAGGTCATGACGGCGCGGGTGGCCGGTCTGGTTTTTTTATTGATTACCCCGCAGGCAAGGTACCGCAAAGCCTGAGTCTTTGTAACCGGACAATACTGCTCTGGAGCAAGCATCCGATAAACAAACGGCCCGCTTTCAAGGGCGGGCCGTTGGTGCAGCAGCGCGAAGGATCAGTCCTGACGGCTGGTCACTTCCAGCAGGTGATAACCAAACTGGGTTTTCACCGGGCCCTGGACAACGTTCACCGGAGCGCTGAACACCACGGTGTCGAATTCCTTGACCATTTGACCCGGGCCGAAGGAACCGAGGTCGCCGCCTTGACGGCTGGACGGGCAGCTGGAGTTGGATTTTGCGACTTCGGCAAAATCAGCGCCGCCTTCGATCTGTGCTTTGAGTTCGTTGCACTTCTCTTCGCTGGACACGAGGATGTGGCGGGCAGTGGCTTTGGCCATTTGGATGACTCCTGTGAAAAAAAGAAACGAGCGTACCGGAATAAGGGCCGCGTTTCCTGAGAAAGTTCAGGCGCCTTTGTCTGGTCGTGACCGATGACATCGTCGGTTAAAGACCTTTGCTGAACAGGAGGGCAGCGTGGTCCACATACAGCTTCACCGGATCGACCTGCTTTCGCACCAGACCGGCACTCTGATTGATCGAGTCGACGTGGTCCATCGGGTAGTCGGAGCGGATCACCTTGCCCAGATGGGAGCTGAAGCGGCCGACCAGGCCGTCATTGAACCCGGCCTCCTTCTCGAACAGCCGCGCGTAACTGCGCAACGCCAGGTGCAATGGATCCAGGGCATTGCGGCCTTCGGACAACAACGAGCCGTCGATGCAGCCGCTCCACGAGTAATAGTGGACGCCGTTAACCCGTTCTGCGCCTTCGCCGCCCCACGTCGATGGCAGTCCCTGGGAATACGTGCGGTTAAATGCCGCTACGCCTTCGGTCGTCAGCGCATCGAGTGCCTGAATCAGGTCTTGAGGCAGCGCCGGATTACCACTCAGCAGCGCCAGGAAGTGGGCAAAACCTGCGGTCAGCCGCGATGCCACCGCTTCAGGCATCTGCCCGGGCGTCAGCGCCCGACGCACCCGGTCGGCCACCTCCGAGCCGTGATTGGGCCCGCTCACGGAAGTGACCGACGCCACGATATCCGGACGCATCGCAGCGGCATAGCGGGAGGTCAGCGCGCCCTGGCTGTGTCCGATCAGGTTGACCTTCAGGTAACCGGTGCGGCGCAGAAAGCGCTCGATCTGATCAATCAATTGCTTCCCGCGGGTTTCGTTGTCGTGGACCCCGGACAGCGCCGGCACGTGGACCCTGCATCCGGCTCTCTCCAGCGCCTCGGGTACGGCATGGAACATTTCAACCGCGCCGATCCGGTCAAAGCCGAACAAGCCGTGGACCAGCAAAATGGGGTACTTGGTGGTGACTTCCTTGTACATGTCGGTCATTCCTTCGATGAAAATGAAGGATCGAGCTTAACCAGGGGCAATACGGCGGGGAGGGCGCGCAGGAGTGCGGCAACGGGCCGGTAGGTGCAGGTTGTGGAAAGCGTTAAACCGCTACAGGCCTTGTGTGACGGGGAGGCTGGAAAAGACGCTGGCGTTGCGCTGCAAATGCGCAGGGGGCGCGGGACGATTTCCCACGATCGGCGTCTTCGCGGTGACGGACCGTGGCTGACAACGACGACGATTCTGAGGGAAGCCGACGACACGGCCGGCGCCGGCTTCCTGTGTGCAAACGTTACTGCTGACGCTTCTGCAAGAGTGACTGCAGAGGCTACCTGTAGCGCAGTTTGTTCACGGCCTCGCCCAGAAGGCGCTCGGTGGACTCCCAGCCCAGGCAAGCGTCCGTCACCGACACGCCATATTTGAGGGAAGCACTCAACGGCTGGCAGCCCTCGAACAGGTGGCTTTCCAGCATCATGCCGATCAGCGTCCGGTCACCGGCCAGTCGTTGCTGCAGCACGTCGTTGAAGACCGCCGGCTGGCGCAGCGGATCCTTGCCGCTATTGGCGTGACTGCAATCGACCATGATGCGCGCGGCCATGCGGTGCTTCGCCAGACTGGCATTCACTGCTGCAACGCTGACGCCATCATAGTTGGGCCCGCTGTGACCGCCGCGCAGCACGATGTGGGTATCGGGATTGCCCGACGTCTCGATAATCGCGGGATGCCCTTGGGGATCCATGCCGAAATGGCGGTGGGCGTGGGCCGCCGAGCGGATCGCGTCGCAGGCCACGGAGATGCCGCCGTCGGTGCCGTTCTTGAAGCCCGTTGGTACACCGAGGCCGCTGGCCGTTTCCCGGTGGATCTGCGATTCGGTGGTTCTTGCGCCAATGGCGACCCAGCTCAAGACGTCATCGAAGTAGCCTGCCGCCATCGGTTGCAACAACTCCGTGGCCACCGGCAAGCCGAGGCGGACCATCTCACGCATCAACTGCCGCGACAGGGCGAGGCCCTCGGCCATGTCGTCACTGCCGTCCAGCGCGGGATCGTAAGCCAGGCCTTTCCAGCCAACCGTGGTGCGCGGCTTCTCGACATAGGCGCGCATCACCAGGAGCATCTGGTCGCTGACCTCGGCAGCCAGACGGGCCAGGCGCTCGGCGTATTCGAGGGCGGCGTGGGGATCGTGGATCGAGCACGGGCCGACGACCACCAGCAGGCGCGAATCTTCTCCGTTGAGAATGGCGCGAATCGACTGGCGTTGGGCGGCAACCTGTAAGGTCATGGCAGCGTCCAGCGGCAGCTGATGTTTCAGCGCGAACGGCGTGGGCAGGCGTTTCGGGACAGGGCGGTTGTCACTCAGGGTGACGGCGCTGGAGGGCAGATCGATGAGGGTGTTGCTGACGACGGGCGAATTCATGTGCTGGCTTCCTGGTCGGCGGGTATTCCCGCGCGGACCTACTGGGGTGTTCGACAATCGGCCGGATTGGCTATGAGTAGGGCGATGCCACCTGTCAGTGACCGATCGGAGGCGGCAGGCTGTCCCGATCGGAGGTTGCTAAATCGCCAGGCGAAGGTGCTGTCGTTGCGGTAATAGTTTGTTTGGTTCATGTGCATTTCCTCGAATCAACAATCAAAAGTAGGTGGCCCAGAAAAACAAAACCCCCGGTCGGGAAGCCGACCGGGGGTGAGAGTTATCTCTGGTGGGCGTCCCGAGGTTCAGGGCGCCGTGTGGGTATCAGGCGCGCCAGTGGCTAAACCAATACCCATAAAAATAAGATGCGGGAGTCGAACACGCCGTTGCATTCCAGGCAGCCGCACGCCCGGCCAGACGTGAACCGTCGGCGGCGCAGAACAACTGAGAGGGAAGGGAAGGCAACATGGTCTGTCTCCGTGGAATGCCGCCGAGCTTACTTCAGACCCCGCGGGTTCTTCAATTGGAAATTACAATGGGGCTGATTGGGGAACGCGTGGTGATTAGCAACGGTTAAAACTGCAAAACGTCGTTCAGTCCTCTGGCACTTCCAAAGTAGCGGAAGCGGGCGGTATCACGCCGATCTTCATCCCCAGCAGTACCGCAACTTTGTGCGACTCACCCCGGCGCCCTTTCTTGCGCCCGGACAACACTTGATAGGTCGTTGCCGGGTCCACGTTGTGCTCCCTGGCAAACTCTTGAACCGATTTGCCCTGCTGTTCCAGCCAAGCCTTGGCTTGTGCGGCGGTGCGGATTCCGGGCATAGTTCAAAACCGTTCAAGTTCGTTCAAATTATTTCGATTCTATCACTCGAAAGAGTGATGTCAACAAGGCTATGCATTCAAATGAGTGGAATAAGTGCCCGAATTAGGGAAGAGCGCGAGCGCTTGGGGCTTTCACAACGCGCATTCGGTGAAATCGGTGGCGTGGAAGCCAACGCGCAGGGCAAGTACGAAAACGGCGAACGCACCCCCAAGGCCGACTATCTGGCCCGCGTCGCCCATCGCGGTGTAGACGTACTGTACGTGTTGACGGGTTCCCGCACCCCGGTGCCCATCGTCGGCCTGAGCGAAAACGAGGAGTGGATGGTGGGCAGTTATCGCAATCTGGGGAAGGAAGAGCAAGATGCCATCTGTCGGTTGACCACCACCCTGGCGGAGTACCAGAGCACCTATACGTCGGACAAAAAGCTCTGAGGCTTGCGAATGTAAAAGTCGTGCGTTTGAAGTTTTTTTCAAGTTTCACGACCGATGATGATAGTTTGTCAGCATCGTTGTAGATCATCTGGTACACATGCCCGCTCAGGGCTCCAGAGCAGATCGCTTACTTTCTTTTTGCTTACGTGGCGGTTAATCGTCATGAATCGTTCGGTGAGGTGTCTGCTTGATTAGGGTGCTGGTTGTCGATGACCATGATCTGGTTCGGACAGGTATCACGCGCATGTTGGCCGACATAGAAGGCTTGCAGGTGGTGGGGCAGGCCGAGTCCGGCGAAGAGTCGTTGCAGAAGGCCCGCGAGCTGAAACCCGACGTCGTGCTGATGGACGTCAAGATGCCCGGCATCGGCGGGCTGGAAGCCACGCGCAAGCTTATCCGCAGCCATCCCGACATGAAGGTGGTGGCGGTCACGGTATGCGAAGAAGACCCTTTCCCTACACGCCTGTTGCAAGCGGGCGCGGCGGGGTACATGACCAAAGGCGCCGGGCTGACCGAGATGGTCCAGGCCATTCGGCTGGTGTTTGCAGGGCAGCGTTACATCAGCCCGCAGATCGCCCAGCAACTGGCGCTCAAGTCATTCCAGCCGCAGACCAGCAATTCGCCGTTCGATCTCTTGTCCGAGCGGGAAATCCAGATTGCCCTTATGATTGTCGGCTGCCAGAAAGTGCAGACTATTTCCGACAAGCTTTGCCTGTCCCCCAAAACCGTGAATACCTACCGGTACCGCATATTCGAGAAGCTGTCGATTAGCAGTGACGTGGAGCTGGCCTTGCTGGCCGTCCGTCACGGCATGGTCGACGCCAGCGCATAAATGACCCAACCGTTTGATCCCAGTGCTTTTCTGTCCACCTGCAGTGGCCGCCCCGGCGTATATCGGATGTTCGATATCGACGGCAAGCTGCTGTACGTCGGCAAGGCCAAGAATTTAAAGAAGCGCCTCGCCAGCTATTTCCGCAAGACCGGTCATGCCCCGAAAACCGGTGCGTTGGTCGCGCGGATCGCTCAGGTTGAAACCACCATCACCGCCAATGAAACCGAGGCGCTGTTGCTGGAACAAACCCTGATCAAGGAGTCGCGCCCGCCGTACAACATCCTGTTGCGCGACGACAAGTCTTACCCCTACGTGCACCTGTCCGATAGCGAATTTCCGCGGCTGAGCATCCATCGTGGTGCCAAAAAGGCCAAGGGCCGCTACTTCGGACCTTATCCCAGCGCCGGCGCGATTCGCGAAAGCCTGAGCATTCTGCAGAAGACCTTCCACGTTCGTCAGTGCGAAGACAGCTTCTACAAGAACCGCACCCGGCCTTGCCTGCAGTATCAGATCAAGCGCTGCAAAGCGCCGTGCGTGAACCTTGTCGAGCCGCAAATCTACAACGAGGACGTGCGTCACTCGGTGATGTTCCTCGAAGGCCGCAGCAATGCCCTCACCGACGAACTCAATGCGCTGATGGAAAAGTCGGCGATGAGCCTCGATTTCGAGCACGCCGCCGAGCTGCGTGATCAGATCGGCTTACTGCGTCGCGTCCAGGACCAGCAGAGCATGGACGGCGGTACCGGCGACGTCGATGTCGTGGCGGCGTTCGTCAATCCGGGCGGCGCCTGTGTGCACCTGATCAGCGTGCGCGGCGGGCGGGTGTTGGGCAGCAAAAACTTCTTCCCCCAGGTCGGCATCGAGGAGGAGGTGGGCGAGGTCATGTCCGCCTTCCTGGCCCAGTATTTCCTGGGCGGCGGCGAGCGCGAATTGCCGGGCGAGGTCATCGTCAACGTGGTGGGTGAGGATTTCCCCGCGCTGATCGACGCGATCGATGCTTCCCGCGGCCGAGAAATCATCATCAGTCACCGTGTGCGTGGCACCCGCGCGCGCTGGCAGCAACTGGCGGTGACCAATGCCGAGCAGGCGTTGATGGCGCGGCTTGCCAATCGTCAGCACGTCACAGCGCGCTTTGAAGCGTTGGCTCAGGTGCTCAAACTCGAGGAGCCGCCGCAGCGTCTGGAATGCTACGACATCAGCCATTCCAGCGGCGAAGCGACCGTGGCGTCGTGCGTGGTGTTCGGTCCCGAAGGCCCGATCAAGTCGGATTACCGCCGCTATAACATTGAAGGCATCACGGCGGGGGATGATTACGCTGCCATGCACCAGGCACTCACCCGTCGCTTCAGCCGAATCAAGGACGGCGAGGGTAAATTGCCCGACATCTTGCTGGTGGACGGCGGCAAGGGTCAGTTGAGCATGGCCCGCGACGTGATGAACGAACTGGCCATCCCCGACCTGATCCTCTTGGGTGTCGCCAAGGGCGCTACGCGCAAAGCCGGTTTCGAGACGTTGTACTTGAACGATGCCGCCCATGAGTTCACCCTCAAGGGCGATTCCCCCGCGCTGCACCTGATCCAGCAAATCCGTGACGAAGCTCACCGGTTTGCCATCACCGGGCACCGTGCGCGACGCGGTAAAACCCGTCGAACCTCAACCCTGGAGGGGGTGGCAGGCGTGGGGCCGACTCGGCGTCGCGACCTGCTCAAGCACTTCGGCGGGCTTCAGGAATTGTCCCGGGCCAGCATCGAAGAAATTGCCAAGGCGCCGGGAATCAGCAAAAAGCTCGCAGAGTCGATTTATGCAAACCTGCACAGCGAGTAGAATGCTCGCTCACCTCGTAGCCAGTTGTGCCGATGAATATCCCTAATCTGATCACCGTATTACGTGTCCTGCTGATTCCGATCTTCATTTTGTTGTTCTATCTGCCGTACCACTGGAGCTACATGGCGGCCAGCTCGGTATTCGCCTTGGCAGCCGCGACCGACTGGCTGGACGGATATCTCGCAAGACGGCTGGAGCAAAGCACACCGTTCGGGGCCTTTCTCGACCCGGTGGCGGACAAACTGATGGTGGCCGTCGCGCTGGTCTTGCTGGTGCAAGCCCATGCCAATCTCTGGTTGACCCTGCCGGCCGCAGTGATCATCGGCCGCGAGATTGTCATCTCGGCGCTTCGCGAGTGGATGGCCGAGTTGGGCGCGCGGGCGCAAGTGGCCGTGTCGAACCTGGGCAAATGGAAAACCGCTGCGCAAATGCTTGCGCTGGTCATCCTGCTGGCCAACCCGCCTGCGTTTACCTTCTGGGTGGTGTTGGGTTATGTGCTGCTGATGATCGCCGCGGGCCTTACGTTGTGGTCAATGGTGCAATACCTTCGCGCCGCATGGCCGCATCTGCGCACGACCACAGATGAAAAATAAGTATTTTTAAATCAAGGGGTTGACGGGGTCATTTGAGTGTATAGAATGGCGCCCACACAAAGCGGGAATAGCTCAGTTGGTAGAGCACGACCTTGCCAAGGTCGGGGTCGCGAGTTCGAGTCTCGTTTCCCGCTCCAGTTTGTATGCGTTTAGCGGTAGTGGTTGGATCGTTGAACGTTTGAGGCCGAGTAGCAAAATGGTTATGCCGCGGATTGCAAATCCGCTTACGCCGGTTCGATTCCGACCTCGGCCTCCACATTTAAAGCCCGTAAGATCAACGTCTTACGGGCTTTTTTGTGGGTGGCTTTTAGTGAATCACTTCCGCAATTCTGGCTATCGCTTCCGCAACACGCGATGAAGCGATAGCGCAGATCCCAAGCCACTCTTCTCCGTTACCGGTTCAACTGAAATCAAGCGCGCTCGAGTTCGATCAGATAACACCACACGCCATCCGATCACCGCCACCGCCCAATGGCATGGGCATATCCGAATGGTTGTCGCCGCCGACATGGATCATGAGCGCGTGACCTTTGACGTCGGAAATCTTCTTCAGGCGTGGTGCGAGCACAGGGTAATTGGCCACCCCATCGGCGTTGACGTAGACCGCTGGCAGGTCTCCCAAGTGGCCTTCGCCATAGGGCCCCAGATGCTTGCCAGTTTTCGCTGGGTCGAAGTGGCCGCCTGCTGCGAGTGCCGCGACTTTTTTGCCGTCTTTCATGCCCGAATCGCAACTCGCCTTTTCGTGAACATGAAAACCGTGAATCCCGGCGGGTAGAGACTTCAGCTCGGGGGTGAACACCAGCCCGTAAGCGGTCTCGCTGATGGTCACCTCGCCAACAGGCTGTGGGGCGCCATCAGCGCTCACCAGGTTCATCGGGACATTCAGCGATGCCGCCTGAGCGCTCACCGTAAATGCTCCAATCAGGCTCAGCCACAAAGCGGATTTCATAGACACCTCATTTGGTTCGTCAAAAGAAAGGGGCAGCACAGCTACGACAACGAGTCACCCTAAGCTGCGAGAAAGCATAGACAGGTATCGAGCCTGCGACGGTAAACAAACGTAACCAATTGAATCCGAAAGCTTTGAACTTGCCTCCAAGGCTGGGGATGTATATATTCCCCACTCTTGTCAGCTGGCCTCGCGACATGGCTCGCGAAGGTCGAGGTTGATATGTGCTACCGCCCTGATGGTGAAATTGGTAGACACACCGGACTTAAAATCCGTCGTCCGAAAGGATGTGCCGGTTCGACTCCGGCTCGGGGCACCATTCAGAAAAAAGGCACTTGAGGGCAACCTCAAGTGCCTTTTTCGTCTTTACCCCCGCAACACTTTCCGCAAAAACGGCGCCGTCCGGCTCTCTTCCACGTCGGCAATCTCCTCAGGCGTACCACACGCCACAACATTCCCCCCCTTGTCCCCAGCCCCCGGCCCGATGTCGATCACCCAGTCACTCTGCGCAACCACGCGCATTTCATGCTCGACCACCACCACGCTATGCCCCGCATCCACCAACGCATTCAGCTGCGTCAGCAGCCGATCCACATCGGTGGGGTGCAGGCCTGTGGTCGGTTCGTCGAGCACATACAGGGTGGCGCCGCGCTGGCTGCGCTGTAGCTCCGTCGCCAACTTGATGCGCTGGGCTTCACCGCCGGACAACTCAGTTGCAGGCTGACCCAGACGCAGGTACCCCAGACCAATATCACGCAGTACTGTCAGCGAGCGCAGCACGGCGGGCTGCTCGGCGAATACATCCACCGCTTGCTCAACCGTCAGTTGCAACACGTCGGCGATGCTCAGCTCGTTCCAGCGAATGGCCAGGGTGTCCGGGTTGTAGCGCGCACCATGGCAGGTCGGGCAGGGCGCGTAGACGCTGGGCATGAACAGCAATTCAACGCTGACAAACCCTTCGCCTTCGCACACCGGGCAGCGGCCTTTGGCGACGTTGAACGAGAACTGTCCGGCGTCGTAGCCGGCTTTCTGCGCGTCGGGCGTCGCGGCGAACAGTTTGCGCACGCTGTCGAACAGCCCGGTGTAGGTCGCAAGATTGGAACGCGGGGTACGGCCGATCGGTTTCTGGTCAACCTGCACCAGACGCTTGATAGCGCCCATTCCGCCCGCAATATGGCCGCCGGTGGGTTGCGGCGCATCGTCTTCCAGGCTGGACTCTTCTGCGTCCACCTCCGCAACCGGGCGTCCCAGTTCCGCGGCCACCAGCTCCAGCAATGCCTGGCTGACCAGACTGGATTTACCGGAACCCGAGATGCCCGTCACCGAGGTAAAGCAGCCCAGCGGAAACTCCGCGCTCAGTGAATTGAGGTTGTTGCGGGTAATCCCTTCCAGGCGCAGCCAGTCGGTCGGCTGCCGTCTTGCGGCGCGCACCTCGACGTGCTCAGCGAACAAATGCCGGCGCGTTTGGGAGGCTTCAATCTCGGCCAGGCCTTCGGGAGGGCCGCTGTACAGCACGTGGCCGCCATGCTCACCGGCGGCGGGGCCGACGTCGATCAACCAGTCGGCGCGGCGCATGGTTTCCAGATCGTGCTCGACGACGAACAGTGAGTTGCCCGACGCCTTCAGCTGTTGCAACGCGGTGAACAGGGATTCACTGTCCGCCGGGTGCAGGCCCGCAGAAGGCTCGTCCAGCACGTAGATCACGCCGAACAGTTGCGACCCCAGTTGCGTCGCCAGGCGCAGGCGCTGCAACTCACCGGACGACAGCGAAGGCGTGCTGCGGTCCAGCGCTAGATAACCGAGCCCCAGCTCGGTGAGGGTGCTGACCCGCGCCAGCAAATCCTGAGCGATGCGCTGGGCGGCGAGACGTTTTTCGACAGACAAGTTGGGTGTCGCACGCACATCGGGTGCTGCGTCGTGGGCCGCGCCACCTGTAGTGACGCGCTTCTTTTTCGCCTCGGCCATCTGCTTGCGATCAAGCACCGCGCTCCCGCGCTCTTCTTTTTCAAAAACGCCCGCCGCCACTGGACGCAAGACCTCGGCCAGCCGCAGCAGCGGCATTTGCGCCAATTCGCCGATATCGAGGCCGGCAAAGGTCACCGACAGGGCTTCGCGCTTCAGGCGTTTGCCATCGCACAACGGGCACGGGCTGCCACGCATGAACCGCGAAACGCGCTTTTTCATCAGCGCGCTCTGCGTGGTCGCGAAGGTGTGTTGCACGTAGCGCCGGGCGCCGGTGAAGGTGCCGTGATAACTGGGTTCGAGTTTGCGCTTGAGTGCCAGACGGGTTTCTTCCGGGGTCAGGCCTCCATATACCGGCACGTTGGGCTGTTCGTCGGTGAACAGAATCCAGTCACGGTCCTTTTTCGGCAGGTCACGCCACGGGGTGTCGACGTCGTAACCCAGGGTCACGAGGATGTCGCGCTGGTTCTGACCACCCCACGCCAGGGGCCACGCGGCGATGGCGCGCTGGCGGATGGTCAGCGAATCGTCCGGCACCATCAGTTCTTCCGGAATTTCATAGACCCGGCCCAGGCCGTGGCACTCGGGGCAAGCGCCTTGGGGCAGATTCGGCGAGAAGTCTTCGGCGTAAAGCATGGGCTGGCCCGGCGGGTAAGTGCCGGCGCGGGAATAGAGCATGCGAATCAGACTGGACAGGGTCGTCACGCTGCCGACCGAAGAGCGGGTGCTCGGCGTCCCTCGTTGCTGCTGCAGCGCGACGGCTGGCGGCAGGCCTTCGATGGAGTCGACGTCGGGCACGCCCACTTGATCGATGAGGCGTCGGGCATAGGGCGCAACGGATTCGAAGTAGCGGCGTTGGGCTTCGGCGTACAGGGTGGAGAACGCCAGCGAGGATTTGCCGGAGCCCGACACGCCGGTGAACACCACCAGCGAGTCGCGGGGGATGTCGATGTCCACGTTTTTGAGGTTGTGCTCACGGGCACCGCGCACCCGGACGAATCCGGGGCGGTTGGCATCGACGGTGAAGGAAGAAGGGCGGGCGTCGTCTGGCAGGTGCGGCGGTGTGGTCATGGGTGAGGCCTTTGAATCCTGAAATACAAGAACGGGTTTACTCGGCGAGGGGCACTTTGGGCGTGTGCCCGGCGTCGTCGTGATCGCCGCCGGTCAGCGGCTCGTCTTCACGCACGTCGTCGGTGCGATCGCGATCATCGGCCACGTCGGCTGGGCGCGCGTCGGGGTCGTTGAGTTTTTCGCCGGGGATATGAGCGTTGCGGGTTGTCATGCGGTTTCTCCTGTCAGTTCTTCGGATGCTTCACGAATGACCTCGGCGGCCTGCAGGCCCTGGAGGAACCCAGCCAGCGCCACTTCTTCAAGGCGCAGGCCTTTGCGCTGGCGGATACGCGGCAGCTTGGACAGTTCACCCATCGCGAAGGCCTCCAGCACCGCCGGATGGATGTAGCACTTGCGGCAGACCGCCGGGGTGTTGCCCAGCAGCCGCGCGACTTCCTTGACCATGGACACGACGTGTTTCTTCGCATCCGCTTCCGGTTCCCAGTGCAGCTTGCGTAGGGTGGCCAGTGCCATCGCGCTGCCGGCCCAGGTGCGGTAATCCTTGGCGGTGAAATCGGCACCGGTGAGGGTGTGCAAGTACTGGTTAATGTCGTGGGAGGAAACGGTATGCCGCTGGCCGTCGTCATCCAGGTACTGGAAGAGGTTCTGACCAGGCAATTCCATGCAGCGCTTGATGATGTTCGCCAAACGCCGGTCAGTGACGCTGAGCCGGTGCTCGACGCCGCTCTTGCCGCGAAATTCGAAGTAGATCTTGCTGCCCTTCACGTCGACGTGTTTGTTGCGCAACGTGGTCAGTCCGTAGGAGCGATTGTCCCGGGCGTACTGGCTGTTGCCGATGCGGATCAGCGTCTGGTCCAGCAGCGACAGCACCGCCGCCATGACTTTCTCGCGGCCCATGCCGGGTTTTGCCAGCTGCGCTTCCAGCTGCTTGCGCACTTTGGGCAGCGCCTGGCCGAAGGCGATCATCCGCGAGTACTTGTTCTCGTCACGAATCTCGCGCCAGCGCGGGTGGTAGCGGTACTGCTTGCGTCCGCGAGCGTCACGGCCGGTGGCTTGCAGATGGCCCTGGCGGTCGGCACAGATCCACACGTCGGTGTACGCCGGTGGGATCACCAGCGCGTTGATGCGTTTGATCACGTCCTCGTCGCGGATGCGCTCGCCGTCGGTGTCGAAGTAGGCGAACTTGCCGCGCAGGATCTTGCGGATAAATCCGGGCTGGCCGTCGTCGACGTAGTGCAGATCTTTGGGCAGGTCTTCGCTGTGGATTGTGTCCGGCATGAAAGGCAGTCCTGAATGCGGGTCTTTTTGCATTGACCGTGGCGCTGCGCAGTCGTGCCGACTAATTGCATACCTGATGAATCGGACGGGTGATTGCTCGCCTACGCCAGCAGCGCGACTGATTTGATCTGCGCCCAGAGCGTCTGCCCGGGTGCCAGCTGCAGCTGATCCCTGGAGTAGCGGGTGATCCGCGCCAACAGTGGCGAGCCGCCAGCATCAACGCGGACCAGCACGTGGGCAGTGTTGTCAGCGGCGATCTCTTCGATGACCGTGACCGGCAGGCGATTGAGGATGCTGCTTTGAGCGTCGGGTTGCAGGCTCAGGCTCACGTCCCGTGCCTGCACTTTGAGGCGCAGCGGCTTGCCGGGCAGCAAGGCGGAATGGGCGACGCGAATACTCAGTTCGCTGCGTGGCAGCTGGACGGTGATGAGTTGATAGGCAGCGTCGTAGGCCAGCACGCTGCCTTCGATTACCACGCCGGCGTCATCGCCCATCGCCAGCGGCAGATCCAGCCGCGCCAGTGTTTCGCCGATAGGGCCGCTGGCCAGCGCTTTGCCGTCGCTGAGCAGGACAATATGGTCGGCCAGTCGCGCGACTTCATCCTGGGCGTGGCTCACGTAAATCAACGGAATATCCAGCTCGTCGTGGAGGCGTTCGAGGTAGGGCAGGATTTCGCTTTTGCGCTGCGCGTCCAACGCCGCCAGGGGTTCGTCCATCAACAGCAGGCGCGGGCTGGTCAGCAACGCGCGGGCGATCCCGACCCGCTGACGTTCACCGCCCGACAGTTTGTCGGGGGTGCGGCTGAGCAAATGATCGATGCCCAGCAGCGAGGTCGCCTGCTGCAACGTGATACGCCTGTCGCGCTCGGGAATGCGCTTGAGGCCAAAGCGCAGATTGCCCTCGACGTCGAGGTGCGGAAACAGGCTCGCTTCCTGGAACACGTATCCCAGGGAGCGTTTGTGTGGGGGCAGAAAGACGTTGTTGGCGCTGTCCTGCCAGACCTCGCCGTTGACGCGGATATAGCCGTCGGCCGCCTTTTCCAGCCCCGCCATGCAACGCAGGCAGGTGGTTTTGCCGGAACCGGAATGGCCATACAGCGCCGAGACGCCGCGACCGGGCAGGTTGAGGTCGACGTCCAGGGCGAACCCGGCAAACGCCAGCTTCAATCGAACATCAATCGTCGAACTCATGCGCCGCTCCACGCCGACCGGGCCTTGCCGCTGGAGTACAGCGCCAGCAGCACGACAAAGGAGAAGACCAGCATCGCCCCTGCCAGCCAATGGGCCTGGGCGTATTCCATGGCTTCGACATGGTTGTAGATTTGCGTGGACACGACCCGGGTTCTCTCCGGGATATTGCCGCCGATCATCAGTACCACGCCGAACTCACCCACGGTGTGGGCGAACCCCAGAATCGCCCCGGTGATGAAACCAGGGCGCGCCAGCGGCAGGATCACGGAGAAGAACGTGTCCCAGGGGCCTGCTCGCAACGTAGCCGCCACTTCAAGGGGGCGTGGGCCGATGGCAACGAAGGCGTTCTGCAAGGGCTGCACCACGAACGGCAGGGAATACAGCACCGAGCCGATCACCAGCCCGGTGAAACTGAAGGTCAGCGTGCCGAGCCCCAGGCTCTGGGTCAGCTGCCCGATCGCGCCATTCGGCCCGAGCAACAGCAACAGATAAAAGCCGATCACCGTGGGCGGCAGCACGAGAGGCAGCGCCACCACCGCGCCGATCGGGCCTTTGAGCCATGAGCGGGTGCGCGACAGCCACAGCGCGATGGGCGTGCCGACGATCAGCAGAATCACGGTGGTCAGGGACGCCAGTTTCAGCGTCAGGCATATGGCCGCAAGGTCGGCACTGCCCAGCAGCATTTACAGCTGATACCCGTAGGATTTGATGATCGCCGCAGCTTTCGGGCCTTTGAGGTAATCCATCAGCGCCTTGGCGGCGGCGTTGTCTTTGCCCTTGTTGAGGATCACCGCGTCCTGCTTGATCGGCTCATGCAGGTTGGCGGGCACGATCCACGCCGAACCACCGGTCAGCTTGCCGTCCTTGAACACCTGGGAGAGGGCGACGAAACCCAGTTCCGCGTTGCCGGTCTGCACGAATTGATAGGCCTGGGCGATGCTCTGGCCTTCGACGATCTCGCTTTTGGTCGCGTCGGTCAGGCCCAGTTTCTCCAGGGTCTGGGTGGCGGCGAGGCCGTAGGGGGCGGCTTTCGGGTTGGCGATGGACAGGTGTTCGAATTTGCCGTCCTTGAGCACCTGGCCCTTGTCGTCGACATAGCCGTCTTTGGCCGACCACAGCGCCAAAGTGCCCACCGCGTACGTAAAGCGCGAGCCTTTCACCGTCTCGTTTTCGCTCTCCAGTTTGGCCGGGGTGGTGTCATCGGCGGCGAGGAACACTTCGAACGGCGCGCCATTTTTAATCTGGGTGTAGAACTGGCCCGTTGCGCCGAACGAGGCCACGACTTTATGGCCGGTTTCTTTTTCGAAGTCCTTTGCGATGGCCTGGATCGGCGCGGTGAAATTGGCGGCGACGGCCACCTGGACCTCATCGGCGAACGCTGTGCCCGACGACAGCGCGGCACAGGCGATAACCAGCGAAGTGAGGGTGAAGCGATTTGAAACTGCGCGCATGGAAGGGCTCCGGGCTAGCGAACGGAATAAGGAAAAGCGCCAACCGGACGCCGGCCCAACGCTATGCAGCGAAATATATAGCGACTCCTCTCTGCGCGGAAGCCGGATCTTGCCTCGCTCCTGTTTTAAATCGGCGGTTTTAAATCACCGGCTTAACGCCCGGCCAGCCGCTCAAGGGCGCCGATGGCCAGGGTCCGGGTGAGCTCTTCTGCGGACAGCGAGTGCTTGATGCCCACTGCCTGACCTGCCCAGAGATTCATGAAACCGTCGTCGCCCCGGGGTTCAGCCTTGCTGCGCAGGGGCATCAATGCGCCGCCCGCGGTGGGGAAGGCCGGCGCGGCAGCGGCCATGGGCCCGATCTCACCCATGATGCGATTGACGATGCCCCGGGCCGGGCGACCGGTGAAGATGTTGGTGATAGCCGTCTGGCTGTCCTGGGCACGGCTCAGTGCCGCCTGATGCAGCGCCGACGTCTTGGCTTCAGGGGTGAACAGGTAGGCCGTGCCGAGCTGAACCGCTGACGCGCCGAGCATGAACACGGCGGCGATCCCGCGACTGTCGGCAATGCCGCCGGCGGCGATGACCGGCACCGTCACCGCATCGACGATCTGCGGCACCAGCGCCATTGTGCCGACCTGGGTGTGCAATTGATCGCTGAGGAACATGCCGCGATGGCCGCCAGCCTCGTAGCCCATGGCGATGATCGCATCGCAACCCCGCGCTTCGAGCCACACAGCTTCTTCCACAGTGGTCGCGGAAGAAAGCACCTTCGCACCGGTGGCCTTTACCCGCGCCAGCAGTGCAGCCTCGGGCAGACCGAAATGGAAGCTGACCACTTCCGGCTTCAGCTCTTCGATCAAGGCGCAGGCCGCCTCATCAAAGGGCGCGCGATTGGATGTGGGAGTGGGGGCATCGAAGTCGGCGCCCAGTTCGTTGTAGTAGGGCTTGAGCAGGTCTTTCCAGTCGGCGTCGGCCTGTGTATCGGGCAGAGGATTCTGGTGGCAGAAAAAATTCAGGTTCAGCGGCGCATGGGTGCCCGCGCGGATCCGCGCCACTTCTTCGCGAATCTGCGCCCGGGTCAGCATGGCGCAGGGCAGCGAGGGCAGGCCACCGGCTTTGCCGACCGCGACGGCCATCGCCGACCCGGACGCCCCGGCCATGGGCGCTTGCAGGATGGGCAGTTCGATGTCCAGCAGTTTGAGCAGGCGGGTATCGGGCCAGGCGATCATTGGCAGAGTCTCCAAAGCGAAAAGAGCAAGAGCAAAGATGCGGTTGATTTAATAGACGCTCGGTCTAATATGCAACCCCATGAACGATATCATTGCAAAACCCCGACGCCCCGGCCGCCCACCCAAAGTGGCACGCCCCGATGACTTCGACACCCGCGAGGCGCTGATCCGCTGCGGCGTGGAGATACTGACCGAACAGGGCTTCATGGCCACGGGCATCGACGGCATCCTTAAACGCGTCGGCGTGCCCAAAGGCTCCTTCTATCACTACTTCGCCAGCAAAGAGGTGTTCGGCCTCGCGGTGCTCGACAGCTACGCCAGCTACTTCGCCCGGCGCCTGGATCGCTGGCTGCTGGATGAAACGCTGTCGCCGCTGGAACGGCTGGCCGGGTTCGTTCAGGAATCGAAGGTCAACATCGCCCGCCACGATTTTCGGCGCGGCTGCCTGGTGGGCAACATGGGCCAAGAGGTGAGCGTCCTGCCAGCGGGCTTTCGTGAGGCGCTGGAAAAAGTTTTCCTCGACTGGCAGGTGCGCCTGACGGTGTGCTTCAAGGCGGCGATCGCTGCGGGCGAACTGCCGTCACGCACCGACTGCTCAGAGCTGGCGGCGTATTTCTGGATCGGCTGGGAGGGTGCCGTGCTGCGGGCTCGACTGGTGCAGAACGAGCAGCCGCTCAATACCTTCATCATCGGATTTCTGCGCGGATTGCCGCGCTGATGTTTTCAGGTCTGGTTATAGACGAGCGGTCTAAATAGGAGAAGGGCAATGTTTAAAGGCATCCTGATCAACAAAGACAACCACGGCTACCGAGCCGAGGTGACAGACATCGATGACAGTCAGTTGCCCGAAGGCGACGTCACTGTTCGCGTCAGCCACAGCACATTGAATTACAAGGACGGCCTGGCGATCACCGGCAAAGGCCCGATCGTGCGGCAGTTTCCGATGGTGCCCGGCGTGGATCTGGCCGGCACGGTCGAGGACAGCAGCGACCCGGACTTCAAACCCGGCGATCAAGTGCTGCTCAATGGCTGGGGCGTCGGCGAAGGGCACTGGGGCGGGCTGGCGCAGAGGGCGCGGTTGCAGGGCAAATGGCTGATACCGCTGCCGAGCGCATTCACGCCGGCGCAGGCTATGGCCATCGGCACGGCGGGCTACACCGCAATGCTCGCGATCATGGCGCTGGAGAAAAACGGCGTGACCCCGGACAAGGGTGATGTGCTGGTGACTGGGGCCAATGGCGGTGTCGGCAGCTTCGCCATCGCACTGCTGGCGAAGCTCGGCTACCGCGTTGTGGCCTCCACCGGCCGCTTGGGCGAGAGCGACTACCTGACGTCCCTCGGCGCAGCGGAAATCATCGATCGTGCCACGCTGGCCGAACCGGGCAGGCCATTGGCGAAAGAGCGCTGGGCCGGGGCGATCGATTCGGTGGGCAGTCACACCCTGGCCAACATTTGCGCCAGCACTCGGTATTGGGGCACGGTCGCCACCTGCGGTCTGGCCCAGGGCATGGACTTTCCGGCGTCGGTCGCGCCGTTCATTCTGCGCGGCGTGACCCTGGCCGGTATCGACAGCGTCATGCGCCCGCGCCAGGACCGCATCGACGCCTGGGCGCGTCTGGCCCGGGATCTCGATGTGTCGCTGTTGCTGTTGATCAGCCGGGAGATCGGCTTCAGTGAAGTGGTTGAAACCGCGCACCTGCTCATGGACGGGCAGATACGCGGGCGCATCGTGGTCGATACCCGGCGCTGATCAGCCGCAGGTGAAGGGGCGCACGTCGAGCACCCTGACCTGCGCCATGGCAGGGTGACGGGGATTGAGCAGCAGGTTGCGCGTGTGGGTGATGGTCGCCGACGGCACGATCAACCCGAGTTGCTCGCGCCGCTCCAGCCAGGCAGTGCCGAAATCCATGCTGGGTCGATCCGCCGGCGTGACGTCCCAGCCGGGCGGCAGTTGGGCGAGAGCAGGCTGCCAATACAGCCCGGGGTCATCCGGCAACTGCAAGTGAACGAGCTGGAAACCTGGCTGCGGCAGGCTCGCGCATTGAATCAGCGTGTCCAGCGCGCAGCCTGACGCGCTCAGCGCCAGGTAGACCGCCGGCTGGTCGGCATGATTCCAGCGCCCGCCGAACTGCGCGGCGCCCGTGCCCGACAGATCGTTCGCGGCACTGTCCTTGCTGATTTTCCAGGCCCGCATTAGACGACCCCGCCATGCTGCAAGGCGCTGAGCACCCGGCGTGCCTGGCGCGCGCCGATTTCGGTTTCGCACAGGGCGATGGGCGTTTGCCCGTTGAGTGCGCGGTTGGAGGCCACCATCCAGCGGCGGGCGGTGTTCTGGTCTTCGAAGAGCTCGGCGGCGTGGGTGGCGAGGGCGGCAACCCGGTCGAGGCGCTCGGAGCCGACGATGTCCAGCGGCCGTTGCTGACGCTGGCGGCGTTCCAGGGTGGAGACCGAGGTGGCCAGCAAGGCTTCCAACTGGCTGTTGCTCAACCGGAATGCATTGCGCAGCACCTTGACCCAGCCGGGCGGGAAGCCCGAGCGGATGTAGTCCAGCCGTTCGGTTTCGTTGCGTGCGTTGAGCTGGTCGGCGATCAACCAGAATGAGGGGGCGGTGTCGGTTATCGCTGCTTGAAGAGTCGAAGGCACGTCCATGCTCCTTGTGAGATCCGGTGCAGCGACCTTACGCCGCTGTCAGGGTTTCTCAAGCGCGAAGCTGTTACCGGCGTTTGCATGCTTCGCGGCTTTTTGTAGGGCCGGCTTCTTTTGTATGTCTGACTTCTTTTGTATGCCTGACTTCTTTTGTAGGACCGGCTTTAGCCGGGAAGCTTCTAGCGGGTCTTTGCGACGTTCGCTGCCGGACCGGATGCTTGCTCCGCTGCTCGACCCTCGCGATCAAGAAGCGCACGTTTGCGCTCGACACCCCAGCGATAACCCGACAACGCGCCATCGCTGCGCACCACGCGGTGACAGGGAATCGCCACGGCGATGTGATTCGCCGCGCAGGCCAAGGCGACCGCGCGACTGGCGGTCGGCGCGCCGATACGCTGGGCGATTTGCGCGTAGCTCGCGGTGGTGCCCGGCGGGATCTGCGCCAGGGCCTGCCAGACCCGCTGCTGAAACGCCGTGCCCTGCAAATCCAGCGGCAGGTTCAGGCCCAGCTTCGGCGCCTCGATAAACCCCACCACCTCCGCCATCAGCTGCTCGAAGTCGGCATCGCCGCCGATCAGCGTGGCGCTGTGAAACTGGTCCTGCAGGTCTTGCACCAATCGGTTCGGGTCATCGCCCAGCAGAATGGCGCACACGCCGCGCGCACTCTGAGCCACCAGAATCGCGCCGAGAAAGCACTCGCCGACGGCAAAACGAATCTCTAGCGCGACGCCGCCCTTGCGGTAGTCGGTGGGGCGCATGCCCAGCAATCCTGCGCTGGCTTCGTAAAAGCGGCTGTTGGAATTGAAACCAGCGTCGTACAGGGCGTCGGTGATGCGCCCGCTGCCGGTCAGTTTGCTGCGCACCTTGTCGGCGCGGTGGGCGTTGGCGTAGCCCTTGGGCGTGAGGCCGGTAACGGCTTTGAAGACGCGGTGAAAATGCCACGGGCTCATGGACGCGTGGGCGGCCAGTTCGGCGAGGGTCGGCAGCCATTCCGCTTCGGCGATAAGTCGGCACGCCCCGGCGACCACGGCGGCATGCTGCTCAGCCAGACCGGTGCGCTCGGCGGCGGCACGTTTGCTCGGGCGAAACCCGGCGGCTTCGGCCTCGGCGGCAGTGTGAAAGAACACCACGTTTTCCGGGCGTGGCAAGCGTGCGCTGCTGCCGGGGCGGCAGTAGACGCCGGTGGTGCGTACGCCGTAGACGAACAGCCCGTCGGCGCTGGCATCCCGGGACACCACGGCGTTCCAGCGCGGATCGAGCTCGACGCTTTCGGAGGACTGATTGCTCGGTTGGCGGCTCATTGGGCGGCTCTCTGACGGTTCACTGGCCTGTACGTTAGCTGCTGTGATGGAAGGCGACACTCCGAGTCTTGCGCTCAAACTTTTGCCTTCATGTCAGTCTGTTCGATCAGCCCAGCATCGGCGGCAAGGTGCCGAGCAACGACACCGCCGCCAGCGCACCCGCGCCAAACAGGCCTTCCAGCAATACGCTCAGCCTCAGGCGCGCCATCGGCAAATCAGCCGCTCGGGCCAATTGCCGGTTCAGCGCGGCCAGCACCAGCATGCCCAGGACCATCACGACCTTGACGGCCAGTACCAGGCCGAACCCGGCAAAGGCCGGCTCAGGCCAGAACCCGCCGCTGAGTGCACGAACGTTGATCAGGCCCGTAGCAATGATGAGCGCCACCAGCCCGTAGCCGATGCCGCTGAAACGCCGCAACACGGTTGCGAGTTCGACACCCTGATCAGCCCTCAGCAGCAGGGCCAGCATCAGCAAGCCGCCGAGCCAGGTGCCGACGCCGAGCAGGTGCAGCATCTGGTTGAGGATCAACAGCTGGCCTTTCAGCCCGTCGAACATCGCGCCGTGACCCACCGGCGCCAGTGTGATCAGCAACAGGGTGTTGAGGGCCAGCAGCGCGCTCGGTCTCACCCGGCGATTGAGGATGACAACCAGCGCGTTCAGCAGCAGATGAACGACCCACACGTGACCGAACCAGGTATTGCCCAGCACCAGCCCGACGGTGGAGGGGTCGATTGCGCTGCTCCAGTCGCTGCTCAGATAAGCAGCCGTCAGCATCAGCCAGGCCACCGCGCTCGCGAGGGCAATGGCGGCAAGCCAGCCGGTCAGCCGACTCAGGCGAGTTGCTGCCGGGCTGGCTTCAAAAGGTTGCAGGTGCCGGGCAAACAACAGGCTGCGGAACGCGCCGACCCCGAACAGCAACAGCACTGCGCCAAAGTGGATGAGGCGGCACAGGATCAGTCCTTCGTGCATGAGGTTATGGCGTCACCTGAAAGCGGTAGGTGCCTTCGCTCTTGTGGGTGTCCACCGATACGGCGTGCCATTCCACCTTGTATTTGCCCGGGACCATCGGCACGGCCGGGGTCACGATCAGGACTTTCTGGTTGTTGGGATCGGTTTCGACAGTGCGCGTCTGGATGATTTCCGTCGGCGTGTCGGGCGCGTCCAGGCTGATCACCACCTTGGTGAATTTATCTTCGACGCCTTCGGAGAAAGTCAGGCGCAACTCTTTTGGCGCGCTCACTTCGCTGTCGGCAGCGGGTTGCTGGCTTTCCAGATGGGCGTGGGCAAAGGCAGCAGTGGAGGTCAGACAGGCCAGCAGGGACAGGCAGGAGAGGGCGTGCTTGAAACGTTGGGCAGACATCGGCGGGACCTTTGCTAGGGCGGCAGTTGCAGCGAATGGATGACGGAATCGACGACGGTCGACTCGGGATGATCGGATCGCTACTAGACCAGAAAGTGCAGAGGGACTCCAGCGATTAAGCCGGCACTATATCTTCGAACTGACGCTGCTGATGGTTGATCACTCGGAAGAGCGGTTGCGTCTATGGGTCGAGCAGGCTGATCTCGTATGGGCTGGCACTATGAAGCCGGTATGCACACTCATCCCCGTCCCTCGCCTGGCGCTGGACGGCATGCTGATCGAGATCGAAGCGGTGGCGGCGCTTAGGCCCAGAGACTGACTGGTTTTTAGTGGGACCGGCTTCAGCCGGTCAGAGGCCAGTATGAACACCATAAACTCTGCAGCGCGACTGCCGACGCCTTCCCGGCTAAAGCCGGTCCCACTGGGGGTACGCGGTCGATTAGTGGGAC
>NZ_FOHW01000001.1:77758-96211 GCF_900111735.1 Pseudomonas graminis
GGCTTCAGCCGGGAAGAGGCCAGTGTGAACACCATAAATTCTGTAGTGTGACTGCCGACGCCTTCCCGGCTAGAGCCGGTCCCACAGTCTAGGCTTGCCAATCCCACTGGGTGTACGCGGTCGGTGTGCGCCGTCAGGATCGAGACGCTGTCAGAGGGGCAGGCAAGGGGGCGGGGTGATGCAGTGATGATGCGATGAAAGGCTGCGCCGCGTGTGCGACGCAGCCTTGGGCGGTCAGACCTTGAAGAAGCTTACGCGGTCGGTCAGCACGTCGGCCAGGGTCGACAGCTCGCGGCTGGAGCGGGCCACTTGATTGGAGCCGGTGGCGGTTTCCAGTGCCGAATCGTGGATGCGGTTGATGTTGACGCTGACGTCATCGGCCACCGCCCTTTGCTGCGCGGCGGCGCTGGCGATCTGCGCATTCATGTCGTTGAGAGCACCGACTTCGTGGCGAATCTTCACCAGCGCGGTTTGCGCTTCGTGGGTCTGCTCGACCGTCCGTTGGGCCATCTCGCGGCTTTCGCGCATCAGGTCGGCGGTCTTCACCGCCCCCGTTTGCAACTGACCGACCATGTCGCGGATTTCCTGGGTCGACTCCTGGGTGCGGTTGGCCAGGGAGCGAACCTCGTCCGCGACCACGGCGAAACCGCGGCCCGCTTCACCGGCGCGGGCGGCCTCGATGGCGGCGTTAAGGGCGAGAAGGTTAGTGCGTTCGGCGATGGAGTTGATTACCGCCACTACGTTTTCGATGGCGCGGCTGTCGCTGGACACCTGGCCCACCGAATCCGCGGCGCTTTCCAGCTTGCGCGCCAGTTGATCCATTGCCTGCGCGGTCCCTTCGACCACGCGCTTGCCGTTCTCGACTTCCTGATCGGCATTCTGGGTGGCATTCGCGGCCTGGTTGGCGTAACTCGCCACTTCTTTTACGGTGGTGGCCATCTGATTGATCGCGGTCGCCATCTGTTGGGTTTCGCTGGCCTGCAGGCGCATCTGCTCGCTGTTGCTGTCGGAACTGGACAGCAGCTGGGCGGAGGAGTGGGTCAATGCTGCTGCGGCCGAGCGTACTTCGGTGATGGTGGCCGACAAGTGCGAGTTGGTCGCCTTAAGCGCACCCATCACGCTGTCGGGGTAGGACGTTTCGATCTTGTCGGTCAGCTCGCCGGCCGCCAGGCGACGGATGGACGCTGCAACTTGGTGGGGTTCAGCGCCGAGGGTCGACTTGAGGCTGCGGATGATCAGCAGCGAGGCAATGATGCCCAGCACCACGGCGATGCCGGTGGACAGCAGCATTAGTGAAGCGAATTGCGAGGCCGTGGCCCGAACCGACGTGATGTGCCCGCCAATGGACGCTTCTTCGAGGTCGATCAGTGCGTTGATGCGGGCCAGCCAGTCCTTGTAGGCGCCGGACACTTGCTCCATCAGCAGCGTCTGGGCCTGATCGATCTCGCCTTGCTGGCGCAGCTTCAACAGTTTTTCGGTCACGCTCAGCGCTGTGCGTTCGGCCGTCTTGATGTTGGCCAGCAGCTCTTGCTCACGGGGCGAAGCGCCCTTGGTTTGATAAATGCGGTCCATGGGCGCGGCGGAGGCTTGGTAAAGCCCGTCCAGGCGCTCGATGTCACGCAAGTGCGTGGCGAGCCCGGCGTCGTTGCGCACCAGCACTGCATCGCGCAGGGCAATGGCGCGGTCGTGGACGCTGCCGCGGAAGTTGATCGCGTAACGCTGTTTGACGCTAGCGTCCTCACTGACGTCGGTCAGGGCGGATTCCATCAAACCTACCCTGTTAACGCCTACTAGCGTCACGAGGATCATCAGCGCAAGGACAATCCCGAAGCCCAACCCCAGGCGCTTGGCAATCGAAAGATCTCTGAACATAAGATGCACCTGAAATGGAGGCGTCCATGATATTGGAACGCTATTACTTGGTGCGCTTTATATCGGAGTTTTCAGGGCCTTGCCTAGAGAATTTACCTATGGAGGTAATAGCGTCCGTTGGTACTTACTGAGGGAATTTTTCTAACGTTTCGAGCTCCCGGCAAGTGGCTCCAACGCTTGACCTGAAGGCATAAAAAAAGCCACCGCACTGACGTGAGGTGGCTAAAAGTCTTACCAAAGGAATGATGAAGCGGAGCATGATTCAACTGCCTGATGCTGCGGAGTCATCCGGCAATCGAGTCGTGTTCTTCATCGCCGACGACGGTAACACCCGTTCGAAGATTTCGACCATTACGAACATTGATAGTGACTATCAAGACTGGTTGGGAACCGCGCCGGTCGGACAGTGCTACAAGATTTTCGCCCTTTGCGTGTGTGAATTACCGCAGGCAGTATGGGCATCAACAATAATCAATGTGCTCCTTTGGCTGGAACCGCCGTCCAGTCAATGGCATGTGTGTTTCGTTTCCATCTGCCGCAACGCCCGCTCCAGCGCTGAATCGTGTGAATGTGAAACAGTGCCCCACCTTCAGGGGCGCGCACGCGCTGGGCTTTAATCGAGACAGGGGATAACAATGACTTTCGTAAAATGGAATCTGATGACGCTGGCGGTTTCGCTGGGTGTCAGTCAATTGGCAACGGCCGCGGTTGTCAGTGATCAATCGGAGGCCAAGGGCTTCGTCGAGGACAGCAGTCTGACTGTTCACCTGAAGAATTATTATTTCAATCGGGACAACAAGAACACCAAGGATGACAGCAAGGACTGGACCCAGGGCGTGCTGGGCAATTTCAGTTCCGGCTTTACCCAGGGCACTGTGGGTTTTGGCGTCGATGCCTACGGTTATTGGGGCTTGAAGCTTGATGGCGGCGGCGGGACCACCGGCACTGGCAACCTGCCCGTGGACAGCCATGGCAATCCCCAGGATGAATTCGGCACGGCCGGCGGGGCGCTGAAGATGCGCATCTCGAAAACAGAATTGCGTTACGGCAATCTGCAGCCCCAGGCGCCGGTGTTTGCCGCAGGTGGCTCGCGCCTGTTCCCGCAAACCGCGACCGGTTTTAACCTGCTGAGCAGTGATATCGCCAACCTGGACCTTGATGCCGGTCATTTCACCAGCAGCAACGGCCCGGTCACGACCAACAATGATCACGGCATCTGGGCGGCGTATGCCAACGTTGAAGCCAGCAGCATTGATTACGCGGGCGGTAAATATGCGCTCAGCGATAACCTTTCGGTCAGCCTTTATGGTTCGGACCTCAAGGACGTCTGGCATCAGTACTACGCCAATGCCAACTACACCGTGCCGATCACTGATCAGCAGTCGCTGAACTTCGATTTCAATATTTACCGCACCAATGACAGCGGTGCCGCCAAGGCCGGTGATATCAGCAACACGACCTGGTCGCTGGCCGCTGCGTATTCATTCCTGACTGCTCATACCGTGACCCTGGCGTATCAGAAAGTGCACGGCGACACGCCGTTCGATTATGTGGCCTTTGGTAATAACGGCGGCGGCGACACTGGCGATTCGATACTGTTGGCCAACTCCGTGCAGTACTCCGACTTCAACGGGCCAGGTGAAAAGTCATGGCAGGCGCGCTACGACCTGAACATGGCAAGTTACGGCGCGCCAGGGCTGAGTTTCATGGTTCGTTATATCCACGGTGATGACATCGACGGGTCCCATATTCCGTCGAACAGCACCTACACCGGGTATGGCGATGACGGCGATCACCACGAAACCAACCTCGAAGCAAAGTATGTCGTGCAGTCCGGTCCGGCGAAGGATTTGTCCTTGCGCATGCGTCAGGCCTGGCACACCGCCAACGGCGATCAGCCTGATGGTGACGTGAAGGAGTTTCGTTTGATTGCGGACTACCCGATCAATATTTTCTGATCGGGTGGCGGGGTGATTTAGAAACTCCGCTGTAGAAGAAAGCCAGGCTGTCCGCGAGGAGGCCTGGCTTTTTTTATTGCCGTGTTTGCCGCGCCGGATGTGTCAGCAGGACGGGCCTCTTCCCGGCTAAAGCCGGTCCCACAAAGTGCATGCCTCTGCTTTTAGTGGGACCGGCTTTAGCCGGGAAGAGGCCGGTATGGACGACACATCTCTCGATGCCAGTCAGTCAGGCCTGTGATCCCCGCGAATCGAAAAACTCGCCATGTGCTCCAGCCCCTTGATCAGCCCCGAGTGATCCCAGCCACTCCCACCCAACGCCGCGCAGGTGCTGAACACTTGCTGGGCGTTGGCGGTGTTGGGCAGATTCAGCCCCAGGTCCCGCGCGCCTTCGAGGGCCAGGTTCAGATCTTTCTGATGCAGCGCGATCCGGAAGCCCGGGTTGAACGTCCCTTTGATCATCCGCTCGCCATGCACCTCCAGAATCTTCGATGAGGCAAACCCGCCCATCAATGCCGCTCGCACCTTGGCCGGATCAGCGCCGTTTTTCGACGCAAAAAGCAGGGCTTCGGCCACGGCCTGGATGTTCAGCGCGACGATGATCTGGTTGGCGACCTTGGCGGTCTGGCCGTCACCATTGCCGCCGACCAGGGTGATGTTCTTGCCCATGGCCTGAAACAGGGGCAGGGCGCGTTCGAAAGTGGCCTGCTCGCCGCCGACCATGATGCTCAGCGTGGCGGCCCTGGCGCCGACTTCGCCACCCGACACCGGCGCGTCGAGGTACTGCGCGCCGGTCGCGTTGATTTTCTCGGCGAAGCCTTTGGTCGCCGAAGGCGAGATCGAGCTCATGTCGATGACCACCTTGTCGGCCCCGGTGCCTTCGCTCAGACCGTTTACGCCGAACAGCACCTCGTTGACCTGCGGCGTGTCGGGCAGCATGACGATAACGAATTCCGCCTCTTGCGCCACCTCCCGCGGGTTGGCCAGCACCGTCGCGCCGCCGTCCACCAGTGACGCGGGCGGGGCAGCGAAATGCCGGGAAAGGATCAATTGATGACCTGCTTTCTGCAGGTTTTCTGCCATGGGCAAGCCCATGATGCCGGTGCCGATAAAGCCGATGTTAGCCATGAGATGTTTCCCTTGTTTGGAGGAGGCAGATGGGTTGCGTACATGCCTCAATATTTCTCCCTGTAGGAGTGAGCTTGCTCGCGATTGCGATTTATCAGCCAACGCATCGTCAACAGCCCACCGCAATCGCGAGCAAGCTCACTCCTACAAGAATCTTTATCAGATGAAATTATGGGTTTTCAGCCACCCAAGCCCCGCTTCGGTGGTGGTCAGCGGCGTGTATTCACAACCGATCCAGCCGCGATAACCCAGCCGGTCCAGGTGCTTGAACAGAAAGCCGTAGTTGATTTCGCCGGTGCCGGGCTCGTGCCGGCCGGGGTTGTCCGCCAGTTGCACGTGGCGGATCGCCGGCAGGTGGTTTTCGAGGGTACGGGCCAGGTCGCCTTCCATGATTTGCATGTGGTAGATGTCGTATTGCAGGGACAGATTGCGGCTGCCGACCTTCTCGCGAATCGCCAGCGCCTGGGCCGTGGTGTTGAGGTAGAACCCCGGAATGTCCCGGGTGTTGATCATTTCCATGACCAGATCGATGCCTTGGGCTTGCAGGCGGTCGGCGGCGTACTTGAGGTTGTCGACGAAGGTCTTCTCGATCAGCCCGTCGTCGAACCCCTCGGGCTTGATCCCCGCCAGGCAATTGATCCGGGTGTTGCCCAAGACCTTGGCGTAGGCGATGGCCAGGTCAACGCCGGCATAGAACGCCTCGACCCGATCGGGGTGACAGGCGATGCCGCGCTCACCGTTGGCCCAGTCGCCTGCCGGCAGGTTGAACAGCACTTGAGTCAGCCGGTTGCGGTCCAGCTCGGCCTTGATCTGGGCGGAACTGAAGTCATAGGGAAACAGGTACTCCACGCCGCTGAAACCGGCGTTGGCGGCGGCTTCGAAGCGTTGCAGAAACTCCACTTCGGTGAACAGCATCGACAGGTTGGCGCATAAACGTGGCATGACGTACTCCTTGTTCGTGTTCTGAGCTCTTTTTCGGAATTCTTATTGGCAACCGGCGCGATCAATCCAGCAGGCTGATGGCAGTGGGGGCGTCGGCGCGGCTCTCGGCCAGTGACTCGTATTCGTTGATCGCGTTGATCTCGGTGCCCATCGCAATATTGGTGACGCGCTCCAGGATGATCTCCACCACCACCGGCACGCGGTGCTGCTGCATCAGGCGGGTGGCTTCGGCGAAAGCGGCCTGCAGGTGCGCCGGGTCCCGCACGCGAATCGCCTTGCAGCCCAGGCCTTCGGCGACCGCGACGTGATCGACGCCATAGCCTTCCAGCTCAGGCGCATTGATGTTGTCGAACGCCAGCTGCACGCAGTAGTCGATGTCGAAGTTGCGCTGGGCCTGACGGATGAGGCCCAGGTACGAGTTGTTCACCACCACGTGGATGTACGGCAGCTTGAACTGCGCACCGACGGCCAGTTCTTCGATCATGAACTGGAAGTCGTAATCCCCGGACAGCGCGACGACGTTGCGACCCGGGTCGGCCTTGACCACGCCCAGCGCCGCCGGAATGGTCCAGCCCAGCGGTCCGGCCTGTCCGCAATTGATCCAGTGACGCGGCTTGTAGACGTGGAGGAATTGCGCGCCGGCAATCTGCGACAGGCCGATGGTGCTGATGTAGCAGGTGTCCTTGCCAAAATACTGATTCATCTCCTCGTACACCCGCTGCGGCTTGACCGGGATGTTCTCGTAATGGGTCTTGCGCTGCAGCGTGCGCTTGCGTTCTTGGCAGCTCGCAAGCCAGTGGCTGCGGTTTTTCAGCTTGCCGGCGGTGTGCCACTCGCGGGCCACTTCGATGAACATCGCCAGCGCTGCACCGGCGTCTGAAACGATGCCCAGGTCGGGCGTCAGCACGCGGCCGATCTGCGTCGGCTCAATGTCCACGTGGATGAATGTGCGCCCTTCGCTGTACACCGACACGGTGCCGGTGTGGCGGTTGGCCCAGCGATTGCCGATGCCCAGTACCAGATCGGACGCCAGCATGGTCGCGTTGCCGTAGCGGTGCGAGGTCTGCAGCCCGACCATGCCGGCCATCTGTGGGTGATCGTCGGGGATCGTGCCCCAGCCCATCAGCGTCGGGATCACCGGAATGCCGGTCAGCTCGGCGAATTCCACCAGCGCCTCTGACGCATCGGCGTTGATGATGCCGCCGCCGGCCACGATCAGCGGACGCTCGGAAGCGTTGAGCATCGCCAGGGCTTTCTCGATCTGCTTGCGGCTGGCCTGGGGCTTGACCACCGGCAGCGGTTCGTAGGCGTCGATGTCGAATTCGATCTCGGCCATCTGCACATCGAAGGGCAGGTCGATCAATACCGGACCGGGCCGACCGCTGCGCATCAACTGAAAGGCTTTCTGGAACACGTAGGGCACCTGGCCGGGTTCCATGACCGTGGTGGCCCATTTGGCGACCGGTGCGGCGATGCTGGCGATGTCCACGGCCTGGAAGTCTTCCTTGTGCATACGTGCACGGGGCGCCTGGCCGGTGATGCACAGAATCGGAATCGAGTCGGCGGAGGCTGAATACAGACCGGTGATCATGTCGGTGCCGGCCGGGCCCGACGTGCCGATGCACACGCCAATGTTGCCGGCGATGGCGCGGGTGTAACCCTCGGCCATGTGCGAAGCGCCTTCGACGTGGCGCGCCAGCACGTGGTCAATGCCGCCGAGTTTCTTGAAGGCGGCGTACAGCGGGTTGATCGCGGCGCCCGGAATGCCGAAGGCGGTGTCAACGCCTTCGCGACGCATCACCAGAACGGCGGCTTCGATGGCTCTCATGACGGTCATTTGTTAGTCTCCCGAACTCGATAGTTTTTGTACGTAAACAGCCTGATTTGAATGCGATGCTTTGTGAATGGCTGTTTTTATCCGTTCTATCGGTATCTGGAGTATCGAATGGATCGCTATAGGGAATTGCGTAGCTACGTCTTGGTAGCCACCCGTGGCAGTTTCGCCGGAGCTGCGCTGGTGGAGGGCGTGACACCGGTGATCATGGGCCGGCGGCTCAGCGCGCTGGAGGACCGCCTGGGCGTAAAGCTGATTCATCGCTCGACGCGGGGCCTGACCCTGACCGATGCCGGCGAGTCGTATCTGGAGAACGCCAAGCTGGTATTGCAGTCGTTCGAGGAACTGGACGCCAGCATCAGCGAGAACGAAAGCAGCGTGCGGGGGCATCTGGTGGTCTCGGCGCCGGCAGGGTTTGGCCGTCAGCACGTCGCGCCCCACGCGCCGGAATTTCAGGCGCGGTTCCCGGATTTGCAGCTCTCATTCAACCTGACTGACAACGTGGTGGATCTGGTGCGTGAGGGTTATGACATGAGCATCCGCATCGGCGAGGTGCTGGACCCGAACTACGTCGCCATCAAGCTGTACGCCAATAAGCGCGTGGTCTGTGGCTCGCCGGCATATTTCGCCGAGCACGGCTTTCCACAGGCCCTTGAGGATCTGGCGCAGCACAATTGCCTGTCGTTCAACCTGCAAGGCGGGCAGCACCGGGGCTGGACCTTCCAGCGCGAGGGCAAGCCGGTGGCAATCAAGGTCGCGGGCAATCTGTATTGCAACGATGGCGAGCTGTTGTATGACTGGGCCAAGCGCGGGCTGGGCCTGAGCTGGCGCTCGACGTGGGAGATTCAGAACGAAGTTGAAAGCGGCGCGCTGGTCACCGTGCTGGATGAATTCGCCTTGCCCGGCTACGACATCCAGGGCGTGTACCCGCAGCAGCATTACCTGCCGGCGAAAGTGCGGTTTTTCATCGCGTTTCTGAAGGAGGTGTACAACCGCCCGGGGTATTGGCGGCAGGGATGAGCTGTCATCCCCTAGTCACCCAAATCAAAAGCTTCCCGGCTAAAGCCGGTCCCACAGGTCGTGCGCGGTCGGTAGGACCGGCTCCGGCCGGGAACAGGTCAGAAAGCATACGATGCTTTCAGCAGGACGCACGATGCTTTTAGTGGGACCGGCTTTAGCCGGGAAGGGGCCGTAACTGCCGCTAAAGATACGCCGGATGCACCGACGTCTTCCCGGCTAAAGCCGGTCCCACCAATGGCGAGCGAGGCGGTTAAATCAGCTCCACCGACACCGGTGGCAGCCCGCGTATCTCGCCGACCGCCAGACCCGGCCCGCGGGTCTTGTACATCCCGGTATAGGACCCGGTGGTGATCACCATCTCCGGCGTCACGCTCAGCCCGTTCTGCGTGTGGTGATTGACCAGCCACGGCAGCAGACGCCGAGGGTCGCCGGCCGGATTGGCACCATCCCCCGGCACGATGTCTTCGTCACCATAGGTAAAGCTCAGCGCAGGCTCGACGAAGGGAAAGGTGGCGTCGTAATCAACGAATTCGCCAACAATCAGCGCCCCATGGTTGAGCAGGTCGCCCAAGGCGAGCAGCGGCTCGATCTTCGGCCAGGCGGCAAAGCGGCTCGACACCACTTCGATGGTCGCGCCCATGGTCTTGATGCTGCTCAACACTTCTTCATCCGAATACGCCTGATCGCGAGGGGTGAACTCGCGACCGAGACGAAAGGCGATCTCCAGCTCCAGGATTGGCGAGGGGTAGTCGACGCATTCAACTTGACTGCCGCTGGCGAAAATACCGTCGTCCGGCAGCAGCGCGCCATTGATTGGCCCGGTCGGCGACTTGGCGCCGACCTTCCAGCCGCCCACAGACGTTTCGCGCAGGCGCAGAATCTCGCGTTGCAGCGCGTAGGCACTGGCCGCATCGGCGGGCACGTATTCAGGACGGATGTCAGTGATTTTCTGACCGGCGCCCATGGCGGCAACGATCAATTCGGCAGTGTTCGCTGGGTGAGACGATGGATTCACGCGGATCTTCCTTCAGACAATTGATGGAAAGCGCCCCGGTTCCGTTGCCGATCAGGCGGGGGACGGCGGAGCCAGCGTGACTACTCTAACCCTATTTCAACCGCTCGGCAGAGGCTGGGCTGCGGACCCGTGCCCGCGCTCAAACTCGCCCGGCGGTGTACGCCAGGTCCGCGCGCAAACGCTGAACGCAGAAATCAACGAACGAGCGCACTTTGGACGAGCCCCGTCGCCCCTCGACATAAACCACGTAAACCGGCATCGGCGTGACCTCGAAGTCTTCGAGCACGGCGCACAAGGTGCCCGCCTGCAGGTGTCGGCGAATCTGATACGAAGGCACCTGGGTCAGGCCCCAGCCATCAATGGCGGCGTGGATGGAGGCAGTGAACGACGTCATCGACAGGCGCGACTGCACCTTCACTTCCTGGTGCTGGCCGTCGATGCGGAAGGTCCACGCGGGGCTGCGGCCGGTGATCATTACTGACACGGTCTCGCGCTCGATGAGTTCGTGGGGGTGCCGGGGAGTGCCATGGGCGGCGAGATAAGCAGGGGAGGCGCAGACCATGCGCCGGACGGTGCCGACCTGAATGGCGGTCATGGAGGAGTCGGGCAAGTCGCCGATGCGCACCGAGACGTCGATACCTTCTTCCAGCTGTCCGGCAATCCGGTCCATCAACAGGCCCCGGATCTGAACCTCGGGATGCTGACTCAGGTATTCCGTCATGACCGGCGTGACGTGCAGGTCGCCGAACACTTGCGGCGCAGTAATGGTCAGCAACCCGCGCGGCGCCGCATGAATGCCGGCGGCGGCGCTTTCGGCCTCGTGCAGATCGGCCAGCAAGCGTCGGCAATCGTCGGCGAAGCGCACGCCGGCTTCGGTCAGGCGCAACTGCCGGGTGGTGCGCACGATCAGCAAGGTGCCGAGCCGCGCTTCCAGTTGCGCAACGGCGCGAGTGACGGTGGCCGTGGACACGTTCAGGTTGCGCGACACCGCCGCGAAGCTGGGGCCTTCGGCAACCGCGGCGAAAAGGGTCATTTCCTGAATTCGGTCCACTGAGCGTCCGTTCCGAGCCAACGAGAGCCGCAGTCTGCGGCAAATCCGGGCGAGCGGAAAGGTCTGATCCAGACGGTCAGAAAAACACCCGGACGGTCATGTTTGCTTGGTGCTCCGGCGACGCCTTCTATATTCTTGCTGACGCTGGACGCCTTGAACGAAAGCCGGCGCTCGACACGGCAAGGGACAGACCCGCATTCACGCACGGCCAAAGGAACGCAGATGAGCACCACCAGCACGCCGCTCTCCGGCGTCAACCAGCCCTTGAAAGGCATCGCACTGATCCTGTTTGCGACCTTTCTGTTCTCCAGTCATGACACGCTGTCCAAATACCTCTCCGGCATCTACCCGATCATGATGGTGGTCTGGGTGCGCTATGTGGTGCACACGGGGCTGATGGCGTGCATTTTCATGCCCTCGGCGGGCCTGCGCGTGCTGCGTACCAAGCGCCCGGGCTTGCAGGCGTTACGCGCGGTGTGTCTGCTGGGCACAAGCTTGTTGTTTACCAGCGGCCTGATGTTCATCCCCATCGCCGAAGCGACGGCGGTCAACTTTCTTGCGCCGCTGCTGGTCACGGCCTTGTCGGTGCCGCTGCTCAAGGAGACGGTCAGCCGCGGTCAATGGATCGCCGTGCTGGTGGGCTTCAGCGGTGTGCTGGTGATCGTGCATCCCGGGGGCGAGCTGTTCCGGCCGGCGGTGTTACTGCCGCTGGGCTCGGCATTCTGTTTCGCCTGCTACCAATTGCTCACCCGTCTGGTGGCGGCCCACGACAGCCCGACCACCAGCAACTTTTTCGCCGGGCTGTTTAACACCCTGTTGATGAGCGCCATCGTGCCGTTCTTCTGGCAGTCGCCGGAGTGGAAGCACATCCCGTTCATGCTGGCGCTGGGCACCTGCGGGATGGTCGCGCACTTGATGCTGACCCAGGCCTTCCGCTTCGCCGCGCCGGCCATGCTGGCGCCGTTTGGTTACTGCCAGATCGTCTTTGCCGGGCTGTGGGGTTACATCGTGTTCAACCACTCGCCATCCCTCGTCGCACAGGCCGGCATCGCGATCATCTGTCTCAGCGGTCTGGCGGCGGCGTGGCAACAGCGCAAGAAGGGTGGCTGAGGAAGTATTGCCCCCCGCCATGCCCCTGTGGGCGTGAGCCTGCTCGCGATACAGGGCAGGTCAGGCCCCTGAGGGGTGATGTAGAAACCGGTTCGCCAGCAAGCCGGCGTCTACAAAATCGAGTCCATTCTGCGGCTTTACGCCGCCACCTCGCGCGGCGCCATGAAATACATCCAGATCAGCGCAATGAAGTACATCACCGGGATCAGGGTAAACAGCACGCTGTAGTTGTTGTGCGTCGCGGTCAGGACGGCGCCGACGATCTGCGTCATGAACATGCCGCCGATGGCCGCGCACATACCGCCGAACCCGAACACCGTGCTGATCATGTGCCGGGGCGTGTAATCCATGACCAGGCTCCAGATGTTCGCGGTCCAGGCCTGATGCGCGCCCACCGCCAGGGCGATGGCCGCCACGGCAACCCACAGACCGCTGGCGTTGGCGGCGAACACCACGCCAATGATCGTCAGCGCGAACACCAGCATCGACAGCAGGCGCGCGGTCATCGGGCGCATGCCCCGGCCGATCAGCCACGAAGACAGAATGCCGCCACCGACACTGCCGAAATCGGCGGTCAGCCAGATCAGCATCAGCGGGATGCCCATCTGCGTCACGCTGATGCCCAGGTTGTATTGCTGGTTCAGAAACGGCGGCAGCCAGTACAGGTAAAACCAGAACACCGGTGCGGTGAGGGCGTAGGCGATGGCGAAGGCCCAGGTGCCGCGCATCTTCAGGATGCGCGAGAGCGGTATCTTTTCCGCTTCAGACTCCGTTGCAGGCTCGGCATCGCCGTTGATGTAGGCCCGCTCACTGGCGCGCACCGTCGGATGTTCGTGGGGGTTGAAATACGTCAGCCCCCAGGTGATGACCCAGACCAGACCCAGCGAACCCATGCAGATGAACGCCGCCTGCCAGCCCCATACGGTCAGGATCAGCGGCAACAACGCAGGTGTGACCATTGCGCCGACGTTGGTGCCAGCATTGAAAAAGCCCGTGGCCACGGCGCGTTCGCCGGCCGGGAACCATAGCCGGGTGACCTTGACGCAGGCCGGGTAATTGGCCGCTTCGGTCAGGCCGAGAATGAACCGACAGACCATAAAGCCCGCGGCTGAAGTCGCCAGACCGTGGGCGCCGGTGGCGACGCTCCACAGCAGCACCGCGAGAAAGAACGCGCGCTTGACGCCGACCCGATCAATGAAACGCCCTTGCAGCAGAAAACCGATGGCGTAACCGACCTGAAACCAGAAATTGATGTTGGCGTAATCCATCGCCGTCCAGCTCATCTGCGCCGCCAGGATCGGCTGCATCACGCCTAGCGCGGCGCGGTCGATGTAGTTCAGGGTGGTGGCGAAAAACACCAGTGCCAGCATGCCCCAACGGGTTTTGCCGACGGCCAGGGCGCTGCGGATCTTCTCGTTCATGCCGGCATGGGGATGCGCGGGGCGGGAGGTGGTCGGGGCAGGCGAAGCAGGAGGGGAACGCATAAGCATCAAGCCTGTTTTGGAATTGTTATGGTGGTGTCTGCCCTGTCAGGGCCTGGATTGGGCCCGCAAAGCGTCATGAAGCCAACCGGACGGTTCATTTCATCTGATGTCGCGTCCAGCGGCGCGAATAATCCCACGAACACCCGCCAGGTTCGAGCCTCATCGGTTCGAAGCGGGTGCCGACGTGTTGCTGCCCGACCTTTGCGGTCTGGTGAAACCCACGGGTGCAGCCCATAATCCCGCGATCCCACCGTGGTCGTGAGCCCCGCATGAAAACCGTTGACGACAGTCTCGCTGAAGCGCCCGCTGATGAAAGTCCCGAGCAGCCGCGCAAGTCCCGCAAGAACAATCCGGAAAAAACCCGCGACGACATCCTTCAGGCCGCCGTCGCCGAGTTCGTCGCCCAGGGGCTCTCTGGCGCCCGCGTCGATGCGATCGCCGAGCGCACGCAAACCTCCAAGCGGATGATCTATTACTATTTCAACAGCAAGGAGCAGCTGTACACCGAAGTGCTGGAGAAGCTTTACGGCGACATTCGCACCACGGAAAGCAGCCTTGACCTGGATGTGCTTGCGCCCGACGAAGCCATCAGGCGGCTGGTGGAGTTCACCTTCGATCACCACGACCGCAACGTCGATTTCGTGCGCATCGTCTGCATCGAAAACATCCACAACGGCGTCAACGTCAAACAGTCCCCGGCCATCCGCGAGCTGAGCCGGAATGTCTTGCAGGCGCTGGACCACACCTTGCGGCGCGGCGAGGAGGCCGGCGTGTTCCGGTCAGGCGTACAGGCTGTTGACCTGCACATGCTGATGAGCTCGTTCTGCTTCTATCGCGTGTCCAACCGCCATACGTTTTCCGAAATTTTCCAGATCGACCTGGAGGACGGAGCCGTCAAGGCGCGGCAGAAAGCGATGATCTGTGAGGCGGTCATGCGTTACCTGCTGCCCTGACCGGCCGAGTCCAACGCCACGCTTGCCTTAGGACCCAACGATGTCGCAACGCCCAACCGCGCGGATCGCCACTGGCCAAAACCGCCAGGCGTTCTGCGCGCTTTGACCATTGCCCATCGGCGCGGCAGAGCGGAGTATTTCGCCACTCCAACAAGAAAAGTGTAAGGACGACACAATCATGCAGATCGACGGCAAGGTATTTCTGGTCAGTGGCGGCGCGTCCGGGCTGGGTGCGGCCAGCGCACAGATGCTCATCGACGCCGGGGCCAGCGTGATGCTGGTGGACGTCAACGCCGAGGCGCTCGCGGCCCAGGTAGCAAAGCTGGGCAACAAGGCCCGCGCCAGCGTCAGCGACATCACCCAGGAGAGCGCCGTTCAGGCCGCTGTGGACGCGGCGCTGAGTGCGTTCGGCCAGATCAACGGCGTCATCAACTGCGCAGGTATCGTCGGCGCCGAGAAAGTCCTCGGCAAAGAAGGCCCCCATGGCCTCGACAGTTTCAGCCGGGTGATCAACGTCAACCTCATCGGCAGCTTTAACCTGCTGCGCCTCGCCGCCGTGGCCATCGCCGAAAGCACGGCCGATGCCGATGGTGAGCGCGGGGTCATCATCAACACGGCGTCGGTCGCGGCCTATGACGGCCAGATCGGCCAGGCGGCGTATGCAGCCTCCAAGGGCGCCATTGTCAGCCTGACCTTGCCCGCCGCCCGTGAACTCGCTCGGTACGGCATTCGCGTCATGACCATCGCCCCGGGCATTTTCGAAACCCCGATGATGGCCGGCATGACCCCCCAGGTGCGCGAAAGCCTGTCCGCCGGCGTGCCATTCCCGCCACGCCTTGGCAAGCCCGAAGAGTACGCCGCGTTGGCGCGCCACATTATCGAAAACAGCATGCTCAACGGCGAAGTGATCCGACTGGATGGCGCCTTGCGCATGGCCGCTCGCTAATCGAGGAAACTCCATCATGTCTTTGAACAAACGCCAGACGTTGAACGACGACCCTGTGGTGATCGTGAGCGCTGCGCGCACGCCCATGGGCGCCTTTCAGGGCGATCTCAAAAGCCTGACCGCGCCGCAACTCGGCGCCGCCGCCATCCGCGCTGCGGTTGAGCGCGCAGGGATCGATGCAGCGCAGGTCGATGAAGTGCTGTTCGGTTGTGTGCTGCCGGCCGGACTGGGTCAGGCGCCGGCGCGTCAGGCGGCATTGGGCGCCGGGCTCAGCGACGCCACGACCTGCACCACGCTGAACAAGATGTGCGGGTCGGGCATGCAGGCGGCGATCCTCGGCCACGACATGCTGCTGGCCGGCAGCGCCGACGTGGTGATCGCCGGCGGCATGGAGAGCATGTCCAACGCACCGTATTTGCTGGAGAAAGCCCGCAGCGGTTACCGCATGGGCCACGGCCAGATCATCGATCACATGTTTCTCGACGGCCTCGAAGACGCCTACGACCGAGGTCGCTTGATGGGCACCTTCGCCGAGACGTGCGCCGGGCTGGAAAATTTCAGCCGGGAAGCCCAGGACGGTTTTGCGGTCGCCTCGCTGACCCGGGCGCAGGAAGCCATGGCCCGCGGCTGGTTCGACGCTGAAATCGTCCCGGTGGAAGTCACGGTGGGCAAGGAGCGCAAGACCATTCGCCAGGACGAACAGCCGCCCAAGGCGAAGCTGGACAAGATTCCTCAGCTGAAACCGGCGTTCCGCGAGGGCGGCACGGTGACGGCCGCCAACTCGAGTTCGATCTCCGACGGCGCTGCAGCCCTGACCCTGATGCGCCAGTCCGAAGCCCGGCGACGCGGACTCACGCCGCTGGCGGTCATCCATGGCCACGCTGCTTATGCCAATGAGCCCGGGCTGTTTCCGACCGCACCGGTAGGCGCCATCGACAAACTGATGAGCAAGACCGGCTGGTCCGTGGCTGACGTGGACCTGTTCGAGATCAACGAAGCGTTCGCGGTCGTTGCACTGGTCACCATGGCCCGCCTGGAGCTGCCCCATCACAAGGTCAACGTCCATGGCGGCGCCTGCGCATTGGGCCATCCCATTGGCGCATCGGGGGCAAGGATTCTGGTGACGTTGCTGTCGGCGTTGAAGCAGCGTGGACTGAAGCGAGGGGTTGCGGCGATCTGCATCGGTGGCGGCGAAGCGACTGCGATGGCCGTTGAACTTGTCGTTTGATATCAATGCCTTAAGCCATGTTTTACATCTCGATTCTGTGAATGCGGCTGTTTGGCTCACGAAATAGAAAAGGTTTATAAAACAATGAATTACATGACAATCCTAAAAGAAGTCAGAGGTCGTGTTGCGCTCCTGACCCTCAATCGCCCAGAGGCGCTCAACGCCCTGAATGCGCAGCTCATCAGCGAACTCAACCACGCCCTTGATGAACTGGAACGCGATCACGGCATCGGCTGCATCGTCCTGACCGGCTCGGCGAAAGCTTTTGCTGCCGGGGCTGACATCAAAGAAATGGCCGAGCTGAAGTATCCGCAGATTTATCTGGACGACCTGTTCAGCGACAGCGATCGGGTGGCCAATCGCCGCAAGCCGATCATTGCTGCCGTTTCGGGATTTGCCTTGGGCGGCGGCTGCGAGCTGGCGCTGATGTGCGACTTTATTCTGGCGGCGGACAACGCGCGCTTCGGTCAGCCGGAAATCAAGCTGGGCGTGCTGCCGGGCATGGGCGGGACGCAGCGCCTGACCCACGCGGTCGGCAAGGCCAAGGCCATGGAAATGTGCCTGACCGGGCGCCTGATCGACGCCGTCGAAGCAGAGCGTGCCGGGCTGGTGGCGCGCATCGTGCCGCAAGAGCAGTTGCTGGATGAGGCGCTTAAAGTGGCAGCCGGCATTGCGGCGAAGTCGTTGCCGGTGGCCATGATGGTCAAGGAAAGCGTGAATCGCGCCTTTGAAGTCAGCCTGGCCGAGGGGATTCGCTTCGAGCGACGGGTGTTCCATGCGGCGTTTGCCAGCGAGGACCAGAAGGAAGGCATGGCGGCGTTCATCGAGAAGCGCGAGCCGGCGTTCAAGCATCGCTGATTCAGGTCAGGGCGGTGGCGCGTCTCAGGGGTGTCTTCTTACGCCAGCGTGTATAAAATGCGCCGGTCGCCGCGGTTCACCCCCGGCCTGTCATTATCGAACACCCTATTTTCAGCATTTATCGCCATCGGCCCGGCGTGCAAGACGCGTCGGATCCGAGCGATTTATCGCCACCGGAACAAGAGAGCAATCATGGGCGCACAGTGGAAGGTCAAACACAAAGAAGCGGCAGCCAACGCCAAGGGGCGTATTTTCGGCAAGCTGTCCAAAGAGATCATGATTGCCGCACGCTCCGGCGCTGACCCCGACATGAACGCGCGCCTGCGTCTGGTGGTCGAGCAGGCCAAGAAAGCCTCGATGCCCCGCGAAACCCTTGAACGCGCCATCAAGAAAGGCGCCGGTTTGCTCGGCGAGCACGTTCACTTCGAAAAACTCACCTACGAAGGCTTCGCGCCGCACAAAGTGCCAGTCATCGTTGAGTGCCTGACTGACAACATCAACCGTACCGTGTCCGAAATCCGCGTGCTGTTCCGCAAGGGCCAACTGGGCGCCGAAGGTTCGATTACCTGGGATTTCGATCATCTGGGCATGATCGATGCGGCTGCCGCATCACCCGAAGCGGACGCCGAGGAAGCCGCCATCGAAGCCGGCGCCCAGGACGTTGAACCAGGCGAAGAGGGCGTTGCGACGTTTTACACCGACACCACCGACCTCGACGCCGTATGCAAGGCACTGCCTGAGTTTGGTTTCACCGTTGAATCCGCCAAGATTGGCTATCGCCCGAAAAACCCGGTTGAAGGCCTGAGCGAAGAGCAGATGGCCGAGGTCGAAGCCTTCCTCGAAGCGATCGACAGCCACGATGACGTGCAAAACGTGTACGTCGGTCTGGCCGGATAAGGCTGACTACCCCGGTCCCACAGGTTGCACGGCGTCCTCTGGATTGTGTGCCGCAGACACGGCCTGTGCGTTGCGCGGTTCTGACTGGCACACCGGGTGCGTTGTATGTGGCTGACTGGCACACCGCGGGCTTTTAGTGGGACCGGCTTTAGCCGGGAAT
>NZ_FOHW01000001.1:96624-113031 GCF_900111735.1 Pseudomonas graminis
CAGGGCGTCGATGCTGGCCTCTTCCCGGCTGAAGCCGGTCCCACAGGTTGTGCGGCGTCCTCTGGATTGTGTGCCGCAGACACGCCACGTGCGTTGCGCGGGTCTGACTGGCACACCGCGGGCTTTTAGTGGGACCGGCTTTAGCCGGGAAGGGGCCGGTCGTCACACCCAAGTCTTCATGGTTTAAAAATGCCTGTCTATCTCCGCGAACCCGGGTCGCTGCATCACCTGCGCCTGCACGCAACGCTGCTCCAGCGCCCGTAGCGCCGCCGTCTGCGAATCGCTCTCCGGGCAGCAATCCAGCAATTCTCCCAGCAATACCCCGAACGCCCGGACTTCAATGCGTTCCAGCCTTCGTCCGGTTTCTTCATCCGGGTAAAACGCCGCCGCGCCGAAATCCCCCAGCAGGCTATCCCCATCCTCGTTCCAGAGGATGTTGTGACCGTACAGGTCGCCGTGGTTGATGCCATGGGCGTGCAAATGGGCGCACGCCGCTGCAATTCCGGCAGCCATTCGCTTCACGGTCGAAACGCTCAGCCGAGTGCCGACGTAAGTGTCCCGTGTGCAGGATTCCAGGGTCGGCGGGCGTGCGAGTGTCACGAAAGAACGCGAAATCAGCTCCATCACCAGGCCGCGAGCGCCCTGCGGATGGTCCTGAATCTGCCCGAGCACCGGAATCAGATGAGCATGACGGCCCGCCGCAATGCAGGCCTGCATCTCATTCAACGGCGAGCCGTCGCTGGTGACGTCGCCTTTGTACAGCTTCACGGCAACGTCCAGCGCCGATACGTCGGCATTCGGGCGCCACTGCGCTTGCTGAATCACTCCGGAAGCCCCTTCGCCCAGCACCTGTTGCAGCGCCAGTTGCGGCCACGGAATCTGCCGGATCGGCGCTTCGGTGTGAATGTCGTTCAGCGGATTGCCGGCAAAAGCCAGCCACGCGAGCGCCGGCATTTCCAGCAACCAGCGCGGTAGTTCATGGAGGTCGTTGACCGCGATCCGCACCAATTCCAGGCGCTGGCAGCGAGCCAGTGATTCCGGCAGTTGCCGCAGCCGGTTGCCCGCAAGCATGACCTTCTGCAAGTGCGCACAGTCGCCGATGGCTTCAGGCAGGTTCTCGATGCAGTTGTCGGTCAGCACCAGCGAGCGCAGCGAGGGTGGCAACGCGCTGGCGGGCACATCAGTGATTTCACAGGCCTTGAAGCCGACGAAGAACAGCTGCTCGCACAGGCCGAGGCATTCCGGCAGGCGGGTAAACGGGTTGTTGGAGCAGAAGAGGATCTTCAGGCGCTTGAGACGGTGCAGGTCGGCGGGCAATTCGGTCAGCCGGTTGCCGCTGAGGTCCAGCACTTCCAGCGAATCGGCGAGGCTGAATATCTCCTTGGGGAATTCGACAAGGTCGGCGCTGAGGTTGAGCCGCGTGATGCCTGCCAGTTTGCCGGCACGCAGGTCTGCAAGGGTGTGCATGGGGGGAAGGGCGCCTGTGATCGATGGCCGTCCATGATACCCAGTCGTCGCGGCCGATGCTCGTTCGGCCGCGAGCACAAGTGGCGAAGGATCAGCTCAGGCAGCGATCCAGCAACTGGTGCATGCGCTCAAGGGACGGTGCCGATTCGGCGTACAGAATGCGATAGACCATGGGCGCGACAACGGCATCGACCAGTTCATCCGCCGAAGGACTCTGTTCACCGCGGTCCCGGGCGCGGTCGATGATGATCTGCAGTTGATCGCGGACCATGTTCAGGCACTTGCCCGAGCAAAGGGTCGCGCTACTGGAAACCACGTCGCGCATCATCTCGCGGCCGGGCGCCGAATTGGTTTCTTCGAGATAGACCTCGACCCAAGTGCGCAGATCGTCGCGCAGGTTGCCGCAATCCACCGGCTCGTCGGGGCGCAGACGCTCGACAGCGGCGTCGGCCAGCAGGGAAGTCAGGTCGCCCCAGCGCCGGTAAATGGTGGACGGCGTCACACCGGCCCGGGCCGCAATCATGGGCACGCTGAGGGCCGAACGCTCCTGCTCCTGAAGCAGATCGCGAACCGCCGCGTGAATCGATGTCTGCACCCGGGCACTGCGGCCGCCGGTGCGAATGCCTTCTTTGATAGCCATGCTGCGGACCCTAACACAAAGTATTTGCTTTAAGCAGACGCTGCTCGCACACTGCTAAAGCTAATTAATAGCTTTTGTGGTGTGCTTTTTCGGGAGAGTGTACTCGTGTCTGATTCTTTGCAGAACCCGCAAGTCGATGGTCGGGGGCGGAGCCACTTGGGTTTTCTGGCTTTTGTGCTGCTGTGTTTCTTCGCCGCGTCCAGTGCGCCCACGCCGCTTTACCACCTCTATCAACAAGCGTGGGGTTTTTCCTCGGCCCTGTTGACGGTGATTTTCGCGGTGTATGCCCTGAGCCTGCTGGCGACGCTGCTGGTGTTCGGCTCGCTGTCCGATTATCTCGGCCGCCGCCCGGTGATCTTTATCGGGCTGCTGCTGGAGATCGTCTCGATGCTGCTGTTCATCGCCGCCACCGACGTCAGCTGGCTGATCATCGCGCGAGTGCTGCAAGGGGTGGCGACGGGCATTGCAACCAGCGCGCTGGGTGCTGCAATGCTCGACAGCGATGCGCAGCAGGGTCCGCTGCTTAACAGCATCACACCGATGTTCGGCATGGCACTGGGCGCCCTCGGCACCAGCGCACTGGTGGAGTACGCGCCGCTGCCCATGGGCCTCGCCTATGGCTTGCTTCTCGCGGCGTTTGTGGGTCAGGCCATGTATCTGTTGCGGATCGCTGAGACGGTCACACCGCAGCCGGGCGTGCTGAAAACCCTGCGGCCGCGGCTCGGCGTACCTGCGCAGGCGAGGGGCACATTGTTGCTGGTGCTGCCGGCCGACATCGCCGCCTGGGCGCTGGGCGGATTCTTCCTGTCGCTGGCACCGTCGCTGTTGACGGCCGCGACCGGGTCGACCTCAGTCCTCAACGGTGGTTTTGCCGTGGCAGCGCTGACCCTCAGTGGCGCGATTTCGATCCATAACCTGCGTCTGCGCGCGCCCCGTCTGGCCTTGTTGGTGGGCTGCAGTTTTCTCGCGGTCGGGGTTTCAGTGATTCTGGCGGCGGTGAATCTGGGCTGGTTGTGGCTGTTCTTTACCGGCGCGGTGGTGGCGGGGATCGGCTTCGGTGCGAGTTTCCTCGGCGCCTTGCGGCTGTTGCTGCCGCTGGCCCACGCCCACGAGCGGGGCGCGTTGATGGCTGCCTTCCTGGCCCTGAGTTATCTGGCGTTCTGCATTCCGGCGCTGCTCGCGGGTGTGTCGATCAAGACGGCTGGGCTGGTGACCACCACCAATGTCTACGGTGGAGTGGTGGTCCTGCTGGCGGTGTCGGCGCTGGCCGGTCTGCTGATTCAGCAAGCCGGCCGGGCCAGGGCTGGCTGATTCGCCTTACCGGTTATGACGCAGGATCGAGAAGTTCAGGGCCGCCGCCACGGTCAGCCAGACCAGATACGGAAACAGGATCAGCCCGGTGATGAGGTCCAGCTGGATCCCCAGCACGACCATGGCGGCCACCACCAGCCACAGCAGCGAGATGATGATCATGCCCGCCATCAGACGGCGAGCGCCGAAGAATACGGGCGTCCACAGGGTGTTCAGGGCAATCTGCGCGGCCCACAACGCCAGCACGGTCTGGCTGCCAGGGATCAGAGTCAGGCGATAACCGGCCCAGGCCAGCAGCAGATAAATCGTTGTCCAGGCCACCGGAAACAGCCAGTTGGGCGGGGTGAAGCGAGGCTTTTGCAGCGACTCGTACCAGCTGCCGGGTTTGAAAATGATGCCGGTGCTGGCCGCCGCGCAGCAGGCGATAAGAAAAATATAGAAGGTCATGTGGGGTCCTTTGCTGAAACCAGTGAAGTGCGGGCCGTGGGGCCGTCTCGGCATTGGATGCTTATGCGCCGGAAAAATCCTGCCTGTGTGCACAGATTAACTTCGCGGCAGGTGCGCGCGTGCCCAACCCTCGGCATCAGTGACCGCGATAGCCTGCTGGCCATTGAAGGTCTGCGCCACGTTCCACGCCACGCCTTGCCCCAGGGCGAACACCGCCCGGTACTTGCGCAGGTTGTCGTCGGGCATTTCCTCGAGGGCCGCCCGTAACTGCTGCACGCTGGAGGCTCGGCGCTCGAATGTCCGCCCGGTGACGCGCTCAAGCAGGTCAGCCAGCTCGCCGTAGGTGAGGGTATCGCCGGCGGTATACACCACCTGATTGATGAAGCGCGGGCTGTGCAGGACGATGGCGGCGGTGAGGTTGCCGATGTCTTCCGGCGTTGTCACCGTGACCGCCGTGTCCAGGCTGCCCGGTGCATTGACCCGCCCACCAGGCAGATCAACGACTCCGAACGCCGGATCGAACAGGAAGCTGGTGAACATGCCGGTGGAAATGATCAGCCATTCGGTTCGGGACTGAGTGCGCAGCAGGTCGCGCACATCCAGTTGCTCGTCGAACAGGTCCTGGGGGCTGCCACGCCCGATCACGTCGTAGTCGACGCCGAACTGCCAGGGAATGTAGCGTTTCACACCTGAGGCGAGGGCGGCCTGCGTCAGCTTGCGCTGGGTACCTCGGCCGGCGCCAAAGCCCACGCAACTGATCACCGTGTCGTAGCGGCTGAGTACCGCGGCAAGTTCCGCCGCCGACGCCACGGCGATGTCGGCCACCTCAATGGCCACACCGAGGGACTTGATCGCAGCTATTTCCTTTTGCTTTTCCGGGGAGCCATTTTCGACGCTGGCCTGACGCAACAGCACGCCCACGCCCGCCGATTCGGCAGACCGGGCCGCGAGGCCGCGCAGCACCGCGAGCCCCAGTTCGCCGGCGCCAAGGACCAGAATGTGTTGTTTGACGTTTGAAATATCAGCCTGCATGGTGAACCCCTGTTTGACGCACTTAACCTGAGGCTGGGGATCTTGTCATGGACATCGGCGGGCAAAAAGTAGGCACAGCGGTGATACCGAGCGGGCTGGATGCGCAGGAAATCGTGCGGCGTTCGCAGAGCGCCTGTCGGGCACTCAGCGACGATGAGGACGGCCTCAAGCGCGATATTCTCGGCCACTCCGGCAACCGATGGTCACTGGGTGTGGTGCATGCGCTGGGCGTGACCAGCCCGTTGCGCCACGCCGAGCTGCGTCGCCAGCTGCACGGCGTTACCCAGCGCATGCTCACCCACACCCTGCGCCAGCTGGAGCGCGACGGGCTGATCAGTCGCCATGACTTCGGCGAGAAGCCGCTGCGGGTGGAATATGCACTGACGGAGCTGGGCATGGGCTTGCTGGTGCAGATGATCCCGTTATGGACCTGGGTGGTCGAGCAGGCGGAAGGTTTTACAGCGGCGCGCCGACGGTATGACGGAGCACCCGCGTGAGGTTCGAGTGAGGGAGTCGGCGAGCAGTCGGGTCAGGATCAGTTGGCCAATTGGCTGAGCCGTTCTTGCACGGCGTCGTCGAAGATCATGTACAGGGTTTCAACATCGGCCGGGCGCAGACGTCTGCTCGTCTCCAGGCTAAGAATGAAACTGATCTCCATGGCGGCCTCCCGTTCGAGGTCCTCCTTGGTGGTGGCGGCGTTCAACGCACGCACCAGATCGTCGATCGCACCTTGAATGGGTTTGGGAAGCCGAAGTGCAGCGATTCGCTCTTGGGGCATTGCTCAGTCCTGGGGGGGTGTCGGGTTATGCGGCGAACCGAAAGGCATAAAGCCCTGGAGCCTGTGATCGGGGCGTATTGTGGCCGAGTTACGGCGCAGATCCCACCAGCGGAAACAAAATAGTGAAATGGCACGCCTTGTCCTTGTCGCTTTTAACCCATGCTGCGTTCAACAGCGTCACCAAAGGCGATTGATTTTTATCGCTTGGTAGTGCGAATGCCTCGGGTTTGTATCGCTCAAGTTACAAAAGTGTCCGCCGACACCCTGTTCAGGAAGTCTATTACTCACTTGAACAGGGAAGTGCCATGTCAGCGATTTCTTCGGTCAGCTCAGCTGCGCAGTTGATGCCGGTGATCAAACCGGCGGCCACCGTCGCGCTCAATGACAATGCCGCTGCTGGCATCACCACCGCCACGCCGTCGTCCGTCGTGATGCTCGGCCAGGACGACAAGGTCAGCGCCCCGTTGATCTACAACGTCCGTGGGCTGATGCCAGACGCCAGCGTACCGCCCGCCTGGGAGTACACCCGCCAGGACAAAGTCTCCCTGGCGATGATGGGTAATTTCGGCACCTCCTCCACAGCGGGTCGCTTCCAGGGCCTGGGCGCGACGCTGCTCAGTCAGTTGGCCCAGACCGGCCAGAATATTTCCCAATCGGTGCTGCGCTCGACGACCGGCAAAGCATTGGAGCCTGCAGAGCTTGCTGCCGCCCAGGACCGTCTGCACAGCAATCCGGCCAACAGCATCAGCCTGACCCTGAAAACCGCCAGCGGCAAAACCATCGAGCTGAGCCTCTCGAGTCAGGACGACGGCCTGGCGGTGCAGGCCCAAGTGAGCGGCGGCGACCTCAGCGACGACGAGCTCAACGCGCTGAATGCCATGGCGGACGGTTTTCAGTCAGCCATCGACGGCCTGACCTCCAAACCGCCGACCCTGAAACTCGACGCCCTGACCCATTTCGACGCCAAGGCCTTCGCTTCCGTTGATTTGAAAAGCAGTTTTAAACTCGAAGACGGCAGCGCCCAGACCCTTGAACTGCACGCCGACGCCGACCAGCGTTCGGTGCGCATGAGTGGCGCGCTGGGTAATCTCGACCTTTCGGTGGACCTGAAAAACGCGGCCATTCGGGGTGACAGTGCTCAGCAGGCGAAAGCGCTGGACGGCTATGTCAGCCAGATCGAGGCGGCGCGCAAGCGTGGCGACGGCGACTCACAGTTGCTGTCGATGTTCGAGGACGCGTTCAAAACGCTGCACTCCAATTACCCGGACACCCGCGTCTCCACGGCGGCGCAGACGGTGAGCTCGATCGAACTGACGGACACCGATCACGGCCTGTTGACCGGGCTGGGTGACTTCAGCGCGTCGGTCAGCGAGAAGAGCGTCGAAGGCAACCCGGGACGCCCCGGCGAGCTTGATTCCTTTGCCTACACCTTGTCGCAGAGCACCCAGTCCAAAGGCCGCGACCAGATGAACCGGACCATCGTCCAGGATCAGCAATCCCAGCTGACTGCCAGCTATCACAAACCGCTGCCAGGCGGGCAGAAGCTGGCGTTGAGCACCGACTCCACCACGCAGAATTACCTGTATTACCAGATCAGCGACCAGGCGAGCAGCAAAGCGACCATCGGCTATAAAAAAGGCGAACTGGTCGATGCGACGCTGAGCCAGTCCGCCAGCCAGTCGACGCGCATTGCCAAGTACGTGATGGGTCGCCTGGAAAAAGACACCCACACGCCGGTGTCCACCTCCAGGACCCAGAGTTTCCTCAGCGTACTGCAGCAGGCCTTGCAACAGGACAAAGAGGCGAAGCAGGGCCGTGGCACGTCGACCCTGAAAGACACGCTGGCCGGCATTCACGCCAAGGTGTTGCTGCAGAGCGAGCCGTCGAAGCTGAACGGCTGATAGCGGTATAGCCTCAGTTTTACAGCGCGCCGTCCGACGCCTTCCCGGCTGAAGCCGGTCCCACCAAGGGCGCGCCGTTCCTCACATTGGGACACTGCCAGAACCATTGGCCGCGCACGATGCTTTTAGTGGGACCGGCTTCAGCCGGGAAGGGGCCAGCGTGATCAGCCGCAGATTCTGGCCGTGCTCCGGCGGCTCACCGCTCCCCGTCCTGAACCTGACAAACCTCAAGCATCCGGCTATACACAAACGTGCCAAGCACGTTGCTGTTCCCAGAGGCTAGAAGCCCGGAGTGTTATCGATGATTGACCGTGAGCCACCGTATCCCCGTAAACCCCCGCTCAGTAATTCCGAAAAAATGGTGCGCCTGGCCGGCATTGGCCTGGTCGTACTGGTCGCCGCTGGCGCCTTCGCCTACGTCAATGGCAGCCTGGACCCGCAGCGACTGACACCCGCGCGGGTGGTTGACGTGTTCGAACGCAACAACGGTGTGCATCCCGGCTATCGCCGCAATCACCCGAAAGGCATCTGCGTCGCCGGGGTGTTCGAGAGCAACGGTGCTGCTGCCAGTTTGTCCAAAGCCGAAGTCTTCGCCAGCGGCCGCACCCCGGTGATCGGTCGTCTGGCCGTGCCGACCGGCAATCCGTATTCCCCCGACAGCGCCGCGCCCCTGCGCAGTTTTGCCGTCCAGTTCACCCAGCCCAACGGCCAGCAGTGGCGCACCGGCATGAACAGCATGCCGGTGTTTCCGGTCGGGACGCCCGAGGCTTTCATTGATCTGCAAATCGCTACGGGGCCTGACCCCAGGACCGGCAAGCCCGACCCGGCGAAACCCCCGGCGTTCTTTGCCGCGCACCCGGAAGCCCAGCCGTTTCTGGCCTGGGTCAAAACGGCCAAGCCTTCGGCCAGTTTCGTCACCGAGACCTACAACAGCGTCAACGCGTTCGTGCTGGTGGATGCAAACGGCAAGCGTCAACCCGTGCGCTGGAGTCTGGTGCCGGAAGCGAGCGATGCCGCACCTGCGCCCGACGCCAAGGACTATCTGGACAAGGACCTCACCGAAAGACTGGCCAGCGGTCCCCAGCGCTGGAAGTTGATTCTGACCCTGGCCAACCCCCAGGACCCGACCAACGACGCATCCAAAGCCTGGTCCGGTGAACACAAGACCGTGGACGCCGGGACCCTGGTGGTCAACGCCGACAGCCCGCAACTGAATGGCGACTGCCGCGACATCAATTACGATCCGCTGATCCTGCCCAGTGGCATCGAGGGCTCGGATGACCCGTTGCTCGCCGCACGGTCAGCCGCCTATGCCGCGTCTTATATGCGCCGCACCAGTGAAGTGGATCAGTTGAAAGCCGAGCCCGCCCAGGAGAAACAGCCATGAGTACGCCCGTCAAGCATTTCGCCCCGTTGGCGCGCCTGCTGCACTGGCTGATGGCGCTGATGGTCATCGCCATGCTGTTCATCGGCGCCGGCATGGTGGCCTCGGTGTCGGAGCGGCACGAGTGGCTGCTGAACCTGCACAAGCCCTTGGGCATTGCGATTCTGCTGCTGGTCATCGTCAGGATCATCGTGCGTGTCACCACTCGAACGCCGCCGCTACCGGCCGACTTGCCCGCCGTTCAGGCGCTCGCCGCCAAGCTGTCCCATTACGTGCTGTATGGGTTGATGCTGGCGATGCCGCTGATTGGCTGGGCGATGATTTCCGCCGCCGGAGATCCGGTCATGCTCGGCAGCTCAGTGCGGCTGCCCTCCATCGTCACGGCGAACCCGGACACCTTCGCGCTGCTGCGCAAGGCCCACGCCTACCTGGCGTACCTGTTCTTCCTGACGATTCTGGCGCATCTGGCCGCCGCGCTGTTTCACGGCTGGGTGAGGAGGGATGAAGTGCTGGACAGCATGCTGCGGGGGAAATCGCGGGATTGATATCTGTTGTCACCGCAACTGACGCCATCGCCATCGGGCATACACCCGCTGGCGATGGCGTTTATGGACGCTGATAAAGGTCAGCTCACGGCTCAGCGCAAGGCGGACACCATCTGCCCCAGGGTGGTCAGCACATCCCGGGCCAGCTGTTTGGAGCGCTGGCCCGACCAGCCGGTGACGACATCGGGGGCGTCATCGTTGTCCTTGAACGGCATTTCCAGGGTCAGCGACAGACACTTGTAACGCTCACCGACGCTGTTGCACGCCAGGTTCATGTTGGCTTGGCCCGGCGCCGACAGCGGATAGCCGTATTTGCTTTGGAAGTCCCGGGTCAAGCCGCTCAGCCGCGCGCGGAAATCCGCTTCCAGTTGCGCCTGCTTGTCGGTGTACCCCGGATTGCCTTCGCAGGCAGCGGTGAAGACGTAGGGGATTTCCTCATCGCCGTGGACGTCGAGGAACATGTCCACGCCGTATTTTTCCATCTGCGCTTTGACGAAGAACACTTCCGGGCTGAGCTCGGGTGTCGTGTCCTGCCAGGCACGGTTGAGGTCCTTGCCTTGAGCGTTGGTGCGCAGATGGCCGTGAAACGAACCGTCAGGGTTCATGTGCGGCACCAGATACAGGTCCGCCGAGGCCAGCAAGGCCTGCAGCTCGGGGTCGTCTTCCTGAAGCCGTTCGATGACGCCTTCCATGAACCACTCGGCCATGTGCTCGCCGGGGTGCTGTTGCGCGATAATCCAGATGTTGCGCTTGCCCGCAGCGCCGTCGCCCTTGCGCAGCAGCGGAATGTCCCGGCCCTCGACGCTCTTGCCGGTGGCCAGCAGCTCGGTGCCGGCCTTGTTCAACGCTTCGTTCACCAGCCAGTCGTGGCGCTCGCGGCTGTAGGGTTCGAAGTAGGCGAACCATACCTGGGATTCGCTGGGCGTCAGCTCGAAGTTCAACGCCTTGCCGTCGAACTGGCTCGGCACGCGGAACCAGGTTTTCTGATCGTAGGAGGCCACTGCGTTGTAGCCGGTCCAGGCACGGTTGTAGCTCGACTGGCCCGCGTTGGTCAGGCTGAAGCCGTGGGTCTCGCCGATCTGCAGGCCGTCGACCTTGAAGTGGAACCACTGGAAATGCGCGCTGCGGGTGTCGGGGCGAATCGCCAGTTGCACCGCTTTCGGGTTGCTGGCGTCCAGAACGACGATGTTGCCGCTGTCGAAATCGGCGGAGATATTAAGGGCGGTTTGAGTCACGGGAGCGTCCTGATTGCATGATCTGCCATTACGAGGCCATCGGGAGGCAATCCAGACCGGGCCTGATCGCCCCACTGGGCTGTTATGACAATTACTTTACACGCATCAGGTTGAACGACAGCGACAGAATAGTTCGCCAAAGAGTCAGGGTGAGGACTCAGCTGTAAGCCTCGGCGGTGACCAGCAGGCCGCACAGCAGCATCGTCACCAGCACCCAGCCGAAATAGACACGGGGTTTGCGTCGATGCCAGCCGCTGGCGCCCAGAATTTCGGCCGGACCCTGCAACGTGCGCCAGAACTGCTCGCTGTTCTGAAACGCCGCCAGGTGCCGGGGATCGGCGTCGAGCCAGTGACGGAACTCGATGCGCTGACTGGCGGTGGCCTGGGGGCTTTGCAGGTGCACGTACCAGCGCAGGGCCTGAAGCAAAATGGCTCGGGCAGGGTCATGTTCGGCGGATTCGCTGACGCAACGTTCAAGCGCTGCGGTCATGCAGCGCTCGACGGTGGCAGCGTCCACGTCAAGCAACTGGGCGATATCGGTGTAGGAAAAATCGTCGAGGCGGCTCAGCAGAAAGACCTGCAGAACCCTGCGCGGCAGCCGCTGCAGACGGCGTCGGTACAGGTCGGTTTCGGCGCTCGCGCCCAGGGCGGGCGACACGGGAGAGTTGGTTATCAACGAGTCGAGGAGCTGAGTCATGGCGTCTTGCTCACTGTTTGAATAGCGGCGGTCGCGGAAAACAACGTCGTGAATTCGGAATTTTTTACTGAATGTGTCAGTTTTTGACAGCTGCATCGGCCCATCGCTCGATCCATTTGCTATGATGCGCGCCATCGAAAGACAGATCACTGTCGAATCCTCTTCATTAGCCTGAAGACGCAGCACCCGACCGAACCCAGACCCGAAAAGGGCATAAAAAAAAGACCCGGCTATAAGCCGGGTCAAAAACCGTGATTAGCCTGATGAGGAGATAATCCGGAAGCCGACCTAAGGCTTCTGGGTTACCAACCAGTCTCGCGACCGGTTGCGCTCAATAATAATCATTCCCATTTGAGAGTCAATCCTTTTTTCGCGCCCCTGTGAAAAGAGTTATTCCGGTGGGCGGTTTTTGCCTTCGCCTCTCAGCCACCCATTGGCAGCCTAGTCAATCGGCAATTCTGTCGTGCGCTTCACCACACTCATCGCGATATTCGAATGCGCCTCCTGCACATGGGGGCTTTGCAGCAGGTGGTCGCGCAGAAAACGCTCGTAGCTGGCGATGTCCTGCACCACCACCTTGAGCAGGAAATCCATGTCGCCGGCCATGGTGTAGCACTCCAGCACTTCGCGAAATCCGGTGATCGCTTCCTCGAACTCCGTCAGGTACTTGCGCCCGTGCCCGGACAGCTTGACGTCGACGAACACGGTCATGGTCAGCCCGAGCTTGGCCGGGTTGAGCAGGGCGACCTTGCGCTCGATAACGCCTTCCTCTTCCAGACGATTGATGCGCCGCCAGCAGGGCGATTGCGAGAGTTCGACGCGCTCGGCGATCTCGGCGGCGGAGAGATCGGCGTCGTGCTGCAACAGACGAAGGATCTTGCGATCGATGGGGCTGAGCTTGACCTGCATGAATTGACCCTTTTTTATTCTTGAACGGGAACGGCCATGCACGATATGAGCAGATTCGCGCCGATTTAGGAAGAAAAAGCCTGTGCCGGGCAGGCAGTATTTTGTCTGTGACCGTCGGGCTGAACCGTCCTGACGGCGAGGCGCCGGCAAGGCTGCAAACGCCGCTGGCGCCGCATTCAAAACGCACTAATAAAAACAAAGGAGTGCCTGAATGTCCCTGGCTGATATTCGTCTGGACGATAAGTACCGACTCGCAACCGGCAATCTGTACCTGACCGGAACCCAGGCGCTGACCCGCCTGCCGATGCTGCAGAAGCAGCGCGACGAAGCCCGCGGGCTCAACACTGCCGGGTTCATCTCGGGCTATCGCGGCTCGCCGTTGGGCAACCTCGACAAGAGCCTCTGGGACGCCAAGGATTATCTCCAGCAGAACGCCATTCATTTCCAGCCCGGCGTCAACGAAGAGCTCGCCGCGACGGCGGTCTGGGGCAGTCAGCAAGTCAATCTGTTCCCTCACGGCAAATACGACGGCGTCTTCGCCCTCTGGTACGGCAAAGGCCCGGGCGTTGATCGTTGCGGCGACGTGTTCAAGCACGGCAACTCCGCCGGCGTCGCCGAAAATGGCGGCGTACTGATCCTCGCTGGCGACGACCATGGCTGCAAATCTTCGACCATCGCGCACCAGAGCGAGCACGCCTTCATCGCCTCGATGATCCCGGTGCTCAACCCGAGCAACGTCCAGGAAATCCTCGATTACGGCATCATCGGCTGGGAGCTTTCGCGCTACAGCGGGTGCTGGGTGGCAATGAAAACCATCGCCGAAAACGTCGATTCCTCGGCCGTGGTCGAAGTCGATCCGTTGCGCATCCAGACGCATATCCCGGAAGACTTCCAGATTCCCGAAGGCGGCCTGCACATTCGCTGGCCCGATCCGCCCCTGGCTCAGGAAGCCCGGCTTAATACCTACAAAATCTACGCCGCCCGCGCATTCGCCCGGGCCAACAATCTCAACAAAGTGGTGATCGATTCGCCACAGCCGCGCCTGGGCATCATCACCACCGGCAAGTCGTACCTCGACGTGCGTCAGGCCCTGGAAGAGCTTGGCATCGACGAAGACCTGTGCGCTTCGGTGGGCATTCGCGTGCTCAAGGTCGGCATGAGCTGGCCGCTGGAGCCGGTGTCGGTGCATGGCTTTGCTGAGGGATTGGACGAAATCCTCGTGGTTGAGGAAAAACGCAGCGTGATCGAGGATCAGCTCACCGGTCAGCTGTACAACTGGCCGGTGGATCAGCGCCCTCGCGTCGTCGGTGAATTCGATGAAGAGGGCCGTTCGCTGTTGCCCAATCTGGCTGAACTGACGCCGGCGATGATCGCCCGGGTCATCGCCAAACGCCTTGCGCCGATCTACAGCAGTCCGAAAATCGAGGCACGCCTGCAGTTTCTGGCCGACAAGGAAAAAGCCCTTGCTGCGCCGTTGTTCAGCACCCTGCGCACACCGCATTTCTGCTCGGGCTGCCCGCACAACACCTCGACCCGCGTACCGGAAGGCAGTCGCGCCCTGGCCGGCATCGGCTGTCATTACATGACCATCTGGATGGACCGGGAAACCGAGACCTTCACCCAAATGGGCGGCGAAGGCGTGACCTGGATCGGCCAGGCGCCTTTCACCGAAACGCCCCACGTGTTCCAGAACCTTGGTGACGGCACGTACTTCCACTCCGGGCACCTGGCGCTGCGGGCGGCGGTCGCCTCCAAGGTCAACATCACTTACAAGATTCTCTACAACGACGCCGTCGCCATGACCGGCGGCCAGCCCATCGACGGCGTCCTGCGCGTCGATCAGCTCAGCCGGCAGGTGTTCAACGAGGGTGTTCAGCGCATCGCGCTGGTCTCGGACGAACCGGAGAAATACCCGAGCCGCGAGCAGTTCGCGCCAATCACTACGTTCCACCACCGCAGCGACCTGGACGCGGTGCAGCGCGAGCTGCGTGAGTTCAAGGGCGTGTCGGTGATCATCTACGACCAGACCTGCGCCACGGAAAAACGCCGTCGCCGCAAGCGCGGCACGATGGTTGATCTGGACAAGCGTGCCATCATCAACCCGGCCGTGTGCGAAGGCTGCGGCGATTGCGGCGTCAAGTCGGGTTGCCTGTCGGTGCTGCCGAAGGAAACCCCGGAAGGGCGCAAGCGCGAGATCGATCAGAGCGCGTGCAACAAGGACTTCAGTTGCGTCGAGGGCTTCTGCCCGAGTTTCGTGACCGTGCATGGCGGCAAGCTGCGCAAGCCGCAGCTGCCCAAGCAGGCCCAGGCGTTCGCTGAACTGCCGCAGCCGACACTGCCGAGCCTCGCTCAGCCGTACAACATTCTGTTGCCGGGCGTGGGCGGTACGGGCGTGACCACCGTCGGTGCGATGCTCGGTTACGCGGCCAATCTGGAAGGCAAGGGCTGCAGCGTGCTTGACCAGGCCGGTCTGGCGCAGAAGTTTGGGCCAGTGGTCAGTCACATTCGTATCGCCGCGCGGCAGGAAGATCTGTTCGCCGTGCGCATTGCCGCCGGTGAGGCGCATCTGCTGCTGGGTTGTGACCTGTTGGTGGCGTCAGGCCCCGATGCCATCGCCAAGCTAAACAGCGCGAAGACCCATGCGGTGATCAACAGCCAGCAGACGCCGACCGCTGAATTCACCCGCAATCCCGACGCCGAGTTCCCGGCCGAAGCGATGATGCAAACCATCCGCGAAGCCGTCGGCGCTGAAAAAACCCACTTTGTGCAGGCGACGGATCTGGCGACCAAACTGATGGGCGACAGCATTGCCAGCAACCTCTTCATGCTGGGTTATGCCTTTCAGTTGGGGCTGATTCCGTTGACTTCTGCGGCCATCGAAAAAGCCATCGAGCTTAACGGGGTGGCGGTCAATCTGAATCAGCAGGCGTTCCTGTGGGGGCGTCGTGCGGCGTTTGACCTGCCGGCGGTGCAAGCGGCGGCCAATCCGCAGAGCCAGCCCACGCCGGACCCTGAACACCTGACCCTGGAAGAGCGCGTCACGCGCAACGTCCACGGCTTGATCGCTTATCAGAATGGCGCGTTGAGCGAGCGTTACCTGACGCTGGTCAATCGTGTGCGGGATGCCGAAGCGCGGCTGTTCCCGGGCCAGCCACCGGCGTTGACCGAGGCGGTGGCGTTCAACTACTTCAAGCTGCTGGCCTACAAGGACGAGTACGAAGTGGCGCGTCTGTACAGCAATGGCGACTTCACCCGTCAGCTGGAAGCGCAGTTCGAAGGCGATTACCGCATCGAGTTTCACTTGGCACCGTCCTGGCTGGCCAAGCGTGATCCGAAGAGTGGCGTGCCGCGCAAACGCAGTTTCGGGCCGTGGATGCTGAAGGCGTTTGATGTCCTGGCGCGATTCAAATTCCTGCGCGGCACGGTGCTCGATCCGTTCGGCCGCAGCGTCGAGCGTCGGCAGGAACGCGAGTTGATTGATGCTTACGTGGGCGACATCGAGTTGATCCTTGGCCACTTGAGCGCGAGCAACCGGCACACCGCGTTGAACCTGGCGCGGCTACCGGAACGCATTCGGGGTTATGGTCACGTCAAGGAAAGCGCGATGAAAGCGGCGGCACTGCAGGCGGCGCGGATGCGCCAGAGTCTGGTCAGTGGCGAGGTGGAAGTGCTGAAGTTGTATGAAGTAGCGGCGTAAAAACCAGGAGGAGGTCGTTCAGGCCTCCTCATTTCACTGACTGCACGAGATGCTTTTAGTGGGACCGGCTTCAGCCGGGAAGAGGCCCGTGTTAACACCCTTGGTTTTGCGGTATGACCACTGACGCTTTCCCGGCTAAAGCCGGTCCCACAATTCGAGTTCACGCCCAATCTCACTGGCTGCACGCGATATCTTGGTAGGACCGGCTTCAGCCGGGAAGAGGCCAGTGTTAACACCCTCAATTTAGCGGTGTCATGACCGACGTCTTCCCGGCTAAAGCCGGTCCCACAATTTGAGTTCACACCCGATCTCACTGACTGCGCGCGATGCTTTTAGTGGGACCGGCTTCAGCCGGGAAGAGGCC
>NZ_FOHW01000001.1:113311-389107 GCF_900111735.1 Pseudomonas graminis
TTAACACCCTCAATTCCGGTGTGACCACTGACGCTTTCCCGGCTAAAGCCGGTCCCACATTAGATTGCAGCCAGCCAGCAGTCGATCATTCGGCCTGTACCATAGCTTCCAGCTCCACCAGCACCATCCCTTCCTTGACCATCTCGCCTTCGGCGCAATACAGCGCTGCAACGGTGCCGGCGGTGTTCGCGCGGATGCTGTGTTCCATTTTCATGGCTTCCAGCACCACCAGCGGTGTGCCGACTTGCACCTGTTCGCCCACGCTGACCAACACTCGAACGATGCTGCCGTTCATGGGGGCGGTGAGGCCGCCTTGATGGCAGTGGCTCGAATCCACCTCAGCAATCGGGTCAACCGCGCGGACCGCGTGCACGTCGCCCTGCCAGCGCAGGTACAAAGTGTCGGCCCGACGGATCGCAATCGTCTGGTGACGCACGCCGTCCTGCTCGATCAGCAAATGCTCGCCGTTCAGCCGAACCCCCTGCCGGGAGTCACTCGGCAGCACAATGCTTCGAGACTCTGCGCCACACGCCAGGCGCAACGTCACTTCGCAAGGGCCGCCTAGGCGCAGGCCGTAGCGGGTCGACCAGGGCGAATGGGCATCGTCCGTTCTGGCCGTCACCGGTGCAGTGCTCAGGTAAGCCTGGGCCGCCAACTGCCAGAAGTCCGCCGTCAAACCCTCGGCCGCTGGCAGCAGTTCATCCTGATAGCGAGGGATAAAACCGGTATCCAGCTCGGCGTCGGCGAAGGCCGGGTGGGCGATGATGCGACGCAAGAACGCGAGGTTGGTGCGCAAACCGCCGATGGCAAATTCATCCAGCATCGCCAGCAGCCGCAAGCGCGCTTCTTCACGGGTCTGGCCCCAGGCGATCAGTTTGCCGAGCATCGGGTCGTAGAAGGGCGAGACCTCGTCGCCTTCTGCCACGCCGCTGTCAACACGGCGCCCCGGCCCCGCAGATGATTCGCGATACAGCGTCAGCGTGCCGGTGGCGGGCAAAAAGTCGTTGGCCGGATCTTCCGCATACAGCCGCACTTCAATCGCATGGCCGTTCAGCGGCACTTCGGCCTGGGTGATCGGCAGCGGCTCGCCCTGGGCCACGCGAATCTGCCAGGCCACCAGGTCCAGCCCGGTAATCGCCTCAGTCACCGGGTGCTCGACCTGCAACCGCGTGTTCATTTCCATGAAAAAGAACTCGCCTCGCGCGTCCAGCAGAAACTCCACCGTCCCCGCGCCGACGTAGCCAATCGCCTGCGCCGCACGCACGGCCGCTTCGCCCATGGCCTGACGCATGTGCGGTGTCAGCCCCGGCGCCGGGGCTTCTTCGACGACCTTCTGGTGACGGCGCTGAATCGAGCAGTCGCGCTCGTTGAGGTACAAGCAGTGGCCGTGCTGATCGGCAAACACCTGAATCTCCACATGGCGCGGCTTGAGCACGTACTTTTCGACAAGCATGCGGGAATCGCCGAACGACGACTGAGCCTCCCGTTGCGCCGAGGCCAGCGCTTCGGCCAGATCCTCGTCGCGCTCGACCACCTTCATGCCCTTGCCGCCACCGCCGGCGGTGGCCTTGAGTAGCACCGGGTAGCCGATACGGGCGGACGCTTCGCGGAAGGTCGCGGCGTCCTGGGCATCACCGTGATAGCCGGGCACCAACGGCACACCAGCGGTTTCCATCAGCGACTTGGCCGCCGATTTGCTGCCCATGGCGTCAATGGCCGAGGCGGGTGGGCCGAGGAATATCAGTCCGGCCTGTTCCACCGCGCGGGCAAAGCCTGCGTTTTCCGAGAGAAACCCATAACCGGGGTGGATGGCCTGGGCGCCACTGGCCTTGGCAGCCTCTATCAGCTTGTCGATTTGCAGATAGCTTTCGCTGGCCTTGCTGCCCCCGAGGTTCACCGCGATGTCCGCCTCTCGAACGTGCCGCGCATCGCTGTCGGTGGCGCTGTGCACGGCGACGGTGGTGAGGCCCATGGCCTTGGCCGTGCGCATGACCCGGCAAGCGATTTCGCCGCGGTTGGCGATCAGCACCGAATTCAGCGGTTGTGTGTGCGGAACGCTCATCAGTGCGACTCTCCTTGTGGGCTGCGCGGGTCTTGCAGCGGTTGGCATAGCGTGCGGGGCTCGCCGCGCCAGGCAGGTTCGCGCTTCTGCAGAAACGCGCGCAGACCTTCCTGGCCTTCGGCGCTGACGCGGATGCGGGCAATGGCGTTCTCGCAATAGCGGCGCAGGGCAGGGGTCAGCTCACCGTCGGCGACTTCGCGCAGCAGGTCTTTGCTGACGCGCATGGCCTGGGGGCTGTTAAGCAGCAGGTTGGCGATCCAGTGTTCCAGTTGCTGTTCAAGCTCGGCGGCCGGGTAACACTCGGCCAGCAGGCCGATTTCCCGCGCCCGGTTGCCGTCGAAACGTTCAGCGGTCAACGCATAGCGTCGCGCGTGACGTTCGCCGATGGCTTGCACCACGAACGGGCTGATCACTGCCGGGGCGAGGCCGATCTTCACTTCCGACAGACAGAACTGCGCGTCATCGGCACCGATGGCCATGTCGCAGCAACTGATCAGGCCCAGTGCGCCGCCATAGGCAGCGCCTTGCACCACGGCGAGGGTCGGCGCCTTGAACTTGGCGAGGTTGTACATCAACTCGCCCAGCTCGCGGGCGTCGCCCAGGTTGGTGTTGTAGTCGAGGTTGGCCGACTCCTGCATCCAGGCCAGATCGGCGCCAGCGCTGAAGTGCCGGCCGCGGCCGCGCAACAGCAGAAAACGCAGGCTGTCGTCCTTCTGTAGCTGATCCAGGGCGATGATCAGCTCGCGAATCATCTGCGCGTTGAAGGCGTTGTTTTTCTCCGGCCGATTGAGCCAGAGCGTGGCGAACCCACGAGGGTCGAGGACGATGTCGAGTGTGGCGAAATCATTCATGGGGCGATTCTCTCGGGTCACATCCGGAACACGCCGAAGCGGGTCGGTTCGATGGCGGCGTTGAGCGAGGCGCTGATGGCCAGGCCGAGAATGTCGCGGGTCTGGGCGGGGTCGATGACGCCGTCGTCCCACAGCCGGGCGCTCGAGTACCAGGGGTGGCCCTGATGCTCGTACTGATCGAGGATCGGCTGGCGCAGTGCCGCTTCTTCCTCGGCACTGAAGGTCTGGCCGCTGCGTTCGGCCTGTTCACGCTTGACCTGCACCAGCACGCCGGCGGCCTGTTCGCCGCCCATGACGCCAATGCGCGCGTTGGGCCACATCCACAGAAAGCGCGGGTCGTAGGCGCGGCCACACATGCCGTAGTTGCCCGCGCCAAAGCTGCCGCCAATGATCACCGTGAATTTCGGTACGTTCGCACAGGCCACGGCAGTCACCAGCTTGGCGCCGTGCTTGGCGATGCCTCCGGCCTCGTACTTCTGGCCGACCATGAAGCCGGTGATGTTCTGCAGGAACAACAGCGGAATGCCGCGCTGGCAGGCCAGTTCGATGAAGTGCGCGCCTTTTTGCGCGGCTTCAGCGAAGAGGATGCCGTTGTTGGCGAGGATAGCGATCGGGTAGCCATGCAGATGGGCGAAGCCGCAGACCAGCGTGGTGCCGAACAGCGCCTTGAATTCATCGAACACCGAACCGTCCACCAGCCGCGCGATGACTTCGCGCACATCGAACGGCTGCTTGGCGTCCGCCGGGATCACGCCGTACAGCTCGTCATCGCCATACAAAGGCGCCTGGGGCGGGCGGGTCTGCAACTGGCCGAGCTTGCGCCAGTTCAGGTTGGCCACGCAGCGCCGTGCCAGCGCCAGTGCGTGATCATCGCTGTCGGCGTAGTGATCGGCGACCCCGGAAACCCTGCAGTGCACATCGGCCCCGCCAAGGTCTTCGGCGCTGACCACTTCGCCCGTGGCGGCTTTCACCAACGGCGGTCCGGCGAGAAAGATGGTCGCTTGTTCGCGGACCATGATGGTTTCGTCGGCCATGGCCGGCACATAGGCGCCGCCAGCGGTGCAGGAACCCATGACCACCGCGATCTGCGCAATGCCCTCGGCGCTCATGTTGGCCTGATTGAAGAAGATCCTGCCGAAGTGCTCGCGGTCCGGGAACACTTCATCCTGACGGGGCAGGTTGGCGCCGCCGGAGTCCACCAGGTAGATGCACGGCAGGCGGTTTTGCTGGGCGATGGTCTGGGCGCGCAGGTGTTTTTTCACGGTGAGCGGGTAGTAGGTGCCGCCTTTCACCGTGGCGTCGTTGGCGATGATCATGCATTCGACGCCTTCAACCCGACCAATGCCGGCGATCAACCCGGCGGCCGGGACGTCTTCGCCGTACACGTCATGGGCGGCGAGCTGGCTGAGTTCGAGGAAAGGCGAACCCAGGTCCAGCAGGCGATTGATTCGCTCCCGCGGCAGCAGCTTGCCCCGGGAGGTGTGGCGTTCCTGCGCCTTGGCACCGCCACCGCGCTGGACGTGGTCGAGCAGGCCGTGCAGCGCGTCAAGTTGCTTGCGCATGGCCTGGCTGTTGGTGGCGAATTCCGGCGAGCGCGGGTTGATCAGGGTGTGCAGAGTGGTCATGGAGCCTCCGGCGCTGTCAGCGGGTTTCGTTGAACAGCTCGCGCCCGATCAGCATGCGGCGAATCTCGCTGGTGCCGGCGCCGATCTCGTAGAGCTTGGCGTCGCGCAGCAGTCGTCCGGCCGGGAATTCGTTGATGTAGCCGTTGCCGCCGAGAATCTGGATGGTGTCCAGGCCGAACTGGGTCGCCCGTTCGGCGGTGTAGAGGATCACCCCGGCGGCGTCCTTGCGCGTGGTCTCGCCGCGCTCGCAGGCTTGGGCCACGGCGTACAGGTAGGCGCGGCTGGCGTTGAGCTGGGTGTACATGTCGGCAACCTTGCCCTGAATCAGCTGGAACTCGCCGATGCTCTGGCCGAACTGTTTGCGGTCATGGATGTACGGCAGGACGACGTCCATGCACGCCTGCATGATCCCGACCGGCCCGCCCGAGAGCACGACGCGTTCGTAATCCAGGCCGCTCATCAGCACCTTCACGCCACCGTTGAGCGCACCGAGCAGGTTTTCTTCCGGCACTTCGACGTCATCGAAGAACAGCTCGCAGGTATTGGAGCCGCGCATGCCGAGCTTGTCGAACTTGTTGCCGCGAGAGAAGCCGTGCCAGTCGCGCTCGACGATGAAGGCGCTGATGCCGTGGGCGCCTTTATCCAGGTCGGTCTTGGCGTAGATCACGTAAGTATTGGCGTCAGGGCCGTTGGTGATCCAGGTCTTGCTGCCGTTGAGGACGAAGCGGTCGCCGCGTCGGTCGGCGCGCAGCTTCATCGAGACCACGTCGGAGCCGGCGTTGGGCTCGCTCATGGCCAAGGCGCCCACGTGCTCGCCGCTGATCAGTTTGGGCAGGTAGCGTGCCTTCTGTTCGGCCGTGCCGTTGCGGTTGATCTGGTTGACGCAGAGATTTGAATGGGCGCCGTAGGACAGCGCCGCAGAAGCAGAGCCCCGGCTGATCTCTTCCATGGCGATCACGTGGGCGAGGTAACCGAGGCCCGCGCCGCCATATTCCTCATCCACGGTAATGCCCAGCAGGCCCATGTCGCCGAACTTGCGCCACATGTCGGCGGGGAAGAGGTTGTCCTTGTCGATCTGTGCAGCGCGCGGAGCCAACTCGGCAGCAACGAAGGCGCGCACCTGGTCGCGCAGCATGTCGAGGGTTTCGCCGAGGCCGAAATTAAGCGTGGGGTAATTCATGGACTGCATCCCGTATTGTTATTGGAGGGCTGTCAGGGGTAAAAATGTGTGTCACCTTTACGTTAACGTAAGCCTGCAGTCGTGGTGATGTCAACGGGAACAACGCGTAGGGCAGGGAGTTACGGAAGGGGGAGAGGTTTACAAATGCCGGATAGCACGAAGGGGAGCCTGGGCTCCCCTTCAAGTTCGATTGCATGCTCGTTTTTATTAGTAAGTGGCCTATTGTTGTTTTTGGCAGCCAGCTTTTTTTGCTTTTCTGAGCGACCCCCAATGGGGACCAAGAGCAAACGTATTTTTTTGAGCGCTGATCCGCTTCGATCTTTCGATCCGACTGGTCTGGTAGCTGCCTGAACGCAGTTTTATTGTTCTCAGTCCGGTCATGAGGCCAAGGCCTCAAGTAGAGCGATCCACTCCAAAAAAATCAGTTAGCTGCGTCTCTGTCCGTGTTGTTCTTGTTATGTCAGAGCCGATACGTCTTGTTTTTATTGGGTTATTGCATTTGTTATTTTTGTTGTGCGTAAGAGATAGCAGAAGCCATGCCAACTTTTCAAAATTCCCGGATTCCGGGGCTTTGCGGGTTTCACCCGCGTGGATTCAGAGCTGAATCTGTCGCCAGGTGTTTCCGTGTTACCCGTTTCCCTGAACGCGATGGCGGGCAGGGTAACACTGTGTGACAACTTGTCGCACATCAGGCCGACAGACGTGCCTTCGCCACCCGTGAGCCGTTTGCCCGACCGAGGGTGTCGCTGATGCGCTGACCGGCTGCGATCAACTTGTCCAGGTCGATGCCGGTCTCGATGCCGAGGCCGTTCAGCAGGTAAACCACGTCCTCACTGGCCACGTTGCCCGAAGCGCCTTTGGCGTAGGGGCATCCGCCGAGGCCAGCCACGGAGCTGTCGAACACCTGAATACCTTCCAGCAGGCTGGCATAGATGTTTGCCAGCGCCTGGCCATAGGTGTCGTGGAAATGCCCGGCCAGTTTGCCGCGCGGGATCTGCCCGGCCACCACGTCGAACAGGGTGCGGGTGGCGCCCGGCGTGCCGGTGCCGATGGTGTCGCCCAAGGAAACCTCGTAGCAGCCCATGGCATACAGCTCGTTGGCGACTGCCGCCACTTGCCTCGGCGCAATGTCACCTTCATAGGGGCAACCCAGCACGCAGGACACATAGCCGCGAACGCTGATGCCGTGCAGGCGTGCGGCCTCCATGATCGGCAGAAACCGGTCCAGGCTCTCGCTGATCGAGCAGTTGATGTTGCGCTGGGAGAACGACTCCGACGCGGCGGCGAACACGGCGATTTCCTTCACGCCAGCGGCCAGCGCGTCTTCGAACCCGCGCAGGTTGGGCGCCAGCGCGGCGTAGGTCACGCCGTCCTTGCGCTGAATGCCGGCGAACAGTTCAGCGGAGCCGGCCATCTGCGGCACCCATTTCGGCGAAACGAAACTGCCCGCTTCGATGTAGCTGACGCCGGCGTCGGCGAGGTCATGCACCAATTGCAGTTTGTCGCTGACGCTGACGGGGCGGGATTCGTTCTGCAGGCCATCCCGGGGGCCTACTTCGACCAGACGCACACGTTGAGGGAGAGACATAGCGGCATCGTTCCTGAAAGATTTGGCTTTAGGTTGTTGTTCTATGGGACTGAATCAGCTGGATATTTTCAGTGCTGCCTTGCAGCGTTCTTCGGCTGTGTCGAGCTCCAGCTGCATCTGCTGGATGTCCAGGAGCTGCTGATCCAGCTGGGCGCGACGCTCGGCGATCTTCTCCAGCATGGTGCTCAGTTGCTTGTGGTTGCCGCCGGCGGGGTCGTACAGATCGATAAGATCGCGGCACTCGGCGAGGGAGAAGCCGATGCGCTTGCCGCGCAGAATCAGCTTGAGGGTGACTTTGTCACGGGCCGAATAAACACGCTCCAGCCCGCGCCGTTCGGGGGTGAGCATGCCTTGCTCTTCGTAGAAGCGGATGGTCCGGGTAGTGATGTCCAGCTCGCGGGCGAGGTCGGAAATGCTGTACGTGGTGGCGGTCATGGCAGTGCTCGATACGGAAGGCCTGGGCGTAACGTAAGTGGGGCTTTACGTTAACGTCAAGTGGCGTTATCAAGCACTGGACAGCTTTTGCCAATCGCAGGACCGCGTTTTGAATGCAGGACCGGCTTCAGCCGGGAAAGGGCCAGCAGCCACGCCGCACAATTGATGGTGTCCACAGGGGCCTCATCCCGGCTGAAGCCGGTCCTACAAAAGCCGCGTCTGCAGCCACGCATCAAAACTGATGGTGTTCAGACCAGCCTCTTCCCGGCTAAAGCCGGTCCCACTAAAAGCCCGCGTGCAACCGATGGCGATGGATGGAGCATCAAATCGCAGGACCGCATGCACCCGATGTACTGGCTGGAACACAAGACCTACTTCACCGCTGCTTCAAGGGTCTTGCCCAACTTGCGTTCCTGCGCCGTCACCAACTGACAAAGCTCAATGATCTGCTCACGCATCCAGCGGTTCGCCGGGTCCTGATCGGTGCTTTCGTGCCAGTAGAGGTGGGTTTCCACGGTCGGCACGTCGTTCACCGGCAAGTACACGAAATGCAGGTCGTTGCGGCGGGCGAAGCGCTCGGGAACGGTCATCACCATGTCGGTCTGCTGCAGCACTTGCGAGGCCATCAGGTAATGCTGCGAACGCAACGCGACCTTGCGCTGGATCCCCATTTTCCCCAGCGCGAGATCCACATAGCCCAAGCCACTGCGCCGGCTGGAAATGTGAATGTGCGCCACGCCGAGGTAGTCATCCAGGCTGATGGCCTCCTTGTTCGCCAGCGGGTGGCCGCGGCGCATGGCGCAGACATAGCGGTCTTCCATCAGCTTGACGTGGCGTACCTGGGGATCAGTATTGAGCGGCGCGTCGACGGCGAAATCCAGGCGGCCCGCCGCGAGTTCCTTGGTGGTCTCCCGGCGCTTGGACAGAAAGCTTTCGATGGTCACGGTGGGCGCCAGACGCCGCAGCCGCTGGAACAGCGCCGGCAGAATCACCGCTTCGGTGAGGTCGGTCATGCTGATCCGGTAATTCTTGTTGGCCTGCAGCGGATTGAAAATCCTGCTCTCCTGCACAGACACCCGCAGCAGCGACAGGGCGTTGCGCACCGGGCCGATGATGTTCTGCGCCATCGGCGTGGGCACCATGCCCTGAGCGGTGCGCACGAACAGCGGATCGTTGAAGGTTTCGCGCAGGCGTGCAAGGGCGTTGGACACGGCAGGCTGGGTGATGCCGACGATCTGACCGGCGCGGGTTAGATTGGCTTCGGTGTAGATGGCGTCAAACACAATAAAGAGATTGAGATCGACCTTGCTCAGGTTCATTGCTGTGCGCCTCGTGCAGTTCTTGTTGTTTGGAATGCGCCGAATCATATATCGGTTATGAATGTTTATACACGCAGAGAATAGGTTAGATAAATGGGGGGCGCTGTTCTAGCATCGGATCACGACCTGATAACACCTCACAGAAGGCAGCAGCCCATGGATTTCGCTTACTCCCCCAAGGTTCAGGAACTGCGCGAGCGCGTGACTGCCTTCATGGACACCTACGTGTACCCGGCAGAGCCGGTGTTCGAGCGCCAGGTGGCCGAAGGCGACCGCTGGCAACCGACGGCGATCATGGAGGAGCTCAAGGCGAAGGCAAAGGCCGAGGGGCTGTGGAACCTCTTCCTGCCGGAATCCGAACGCGGGGCAGGGCTGTCGAACCTCGAATACGCGCCGCTGGCGGAGATCATGGGTCGCTCGCTGCTGGGCCCGGAGCCCTTCAACTGTTCCGCCCCGGACACCGGCAACATGGAAGTGCTGGTGCGCTACGCCAGTGAAGCGCAGAAGGAACAGTGGCTGGAACCCTTGCTGCGCGGCGAGATTCGCTCGGCCTTCGCCATGACCGAACCCGATGTCGCCTCTTCGGATGCCACCAACATGGCCGCGACAGCGGTGCGCGATGGCGATGAGTGGGTCATCAATGGCCGCAAATGGTGGACCTCCGGCGCCTGTGACCCGCGCTGCAAGATCATGGTCTTCATGGGCCTGAGCAACCCGGACGGCCCCCGTCACCAGCAGCATTCGATGATTCTGGTGCCGACTGACGCGGCCGGCGTGAAAATCGTACGACCGCTGCCGGTGTTCGGCTACGACGATGCGCCCCACGGTCATGCCGAAGTGCTGTTCGAGAACGTGCGCGTGCCGTACGAAAACGTCCTGTTGGGTGAAGGGCGCGGCTTCGAGATTGCCCAGGGACGCCTTGGCCCGGGAAGGATTCACCACTGCATGCGCTCGGTCGGCATGGCGGAGCGCGCGCTGGAATTGATGTGCAAACGCTCCGTGCAGCGCACCGCGTTTGGCCGGCCTTTGGCACGACTGGGCGGCAACATCGACAAGATTGCCGACTCGCGCATGGAAATCGACATGGCCCGCCTGTTGACCCTAAAGGCCGCTTACATGATGGACACCGTGGGCAACAAGGTGGCGAGAAGCGAGATCGCGCAGATCAAAGTGGTCGCGCCGAACGTCGCCCTGCGGGTGATCGACCGGGCGATTCAGATGCACGGCGGCGCGGGAGTGTCCGGCGATTTCCCGCTGGCCTACATGTACGCCATGCAGCGCACCCTGCGCCTGGCCGACGGTCCGGACGAAGTCCACCGCGCGGCGATCGGCAAGTTCGAAATCGGCAAGTACGTGCCGAAAGAGATGATGCGCAGCGAACATCGGTGACCGACCACGACGTCGCCGGTAAGCCGTACATTGCTGGAGGGCTGAACCGCCTCAGTCGACCCAGACTTCTACCCGGCGGTTCTTGATCCGGCCTTCATCGCCGTCATTGGTCGCCACCGGCATTTCGTCGCCAAACCCGCGCACGTCACGCAGTACCACCTGATGTTTCAGCAATTCCCGGCGTACCGCCATGGCGCGCAGTTTGGACAGCAATTGCGCTCGCGCCGGGTCGCTCTTGGCATCGCCAAACCCCACCAGCGTGACCTTCTTATCCAGTTTTTCATGGGCCTTCAGGTACTCGACCACCCGCTTGAGATCGACCATCGCCTTGGTGTCGAGGGTCGCGCTGCCTTGGGCGAAACGGAAATTCACCGACAGCCGCTCCGCCTCACGGGCCAGATCCTGGTACGCCAGTGGCATCTGCGTCGTCGTCCGCACTTTCACCGCCTGAACCGTCTGCGCCACGAACCCGTTCTGCGCCACGATGGACTGGCCCTGTGGACTCTGGGCGAATCGCACCAGCGCCTTGGCCCAGCGCTGTCTTGAATCGGGCGGCAGGTAAAAATACAGGCGGCGTGACAGCGGATAATCTTCGGTGGCGATCAGGCTGACCGTGGGCAGCATCGGTTTGGAATCTCCATCGATGATCGCCACGGCCTTGGCCTGCCGGACGTAGGGCAGGCCGATAAAACCGATGCCCTGGCGGTCCTGGCTGACCTGATCGGACAGCTCTTCGCTGGACTCGAACCGCCTGGCCTCCTTTGACAAGGTTTTGCCGGACTTGGCCAGCACCAGCTCGTTGAAGGTGTCGAAGGTGCCGGACTGCTGATCCCGCGCATATAAATGTATGGCCCCGGCAGTACCGCCCAGTTGCTCCCAGTCGCGGACCTCTCCGGAAAAGATCTTCGCCAGTTGGACCGTGCTCAGCTCCCGCAGCGGGTTGCCGGGGTGAAGAATCACTGCAACACCGTCGATGGCGATGACCTGCTCGGCCTCATGACTGCGCAGGTCACCCAAGGCCGCCAGTTCGGTGGCTTCGGTCTTTTTGATGGGACGGGAGGAGGCCGCTACATCCGCCAAGCCTTCCTTTAAAGCCACGAACCCGGTGCTCGATCCGTGGGCCGCGATGTCGATGCTGACGTTCTGGCCCGACGGCAACTGGGCGGTCATACGCAGCTCGTTTGGGTGCGCGCCGGGTTGTTCCTGAATCGCCAGTGCGCCTTGCTGCATCAGCAAGCCTCTGACCAAGGCTGGCCCCAGCTGTGCGCCAATCGTATTCGAGCCCTGAATGCGCAAGGCCGGCGAGCCGTCAGTGGGCGCGGGCAGGGCAGCCGCGTTCGCGGATGTGGCCACCGCGAGCACTGAAGACAGCAGTAGGTAAGCGAGGGTGCGCAGCATGTGCGGCATCTTTATAGGAGGTGAGGTGGCCGGAGAGTAAGACAGGCCGATGACGGCCAGATGACAGATCGCGGGTTTGTGCGCGTGGGAGGAGCAAGCCGCAGGCAGGGCGCCGTGCGGCTCATCATTCAATGGATCGGTTATTCCAGCTCAAGCCAGATCGGCGCGTGGTCGGAAGGCTTGTCCATCGACCGCAAATGGTAATCCACGCCCGCTGCCTTGATGCGCGGTTGCAGGCCGTGGGACGCGAGGATCAGGTCGATGCGCAGGCCACGCTTGGGCTCGTCTTCAAAACCGCGACTGCGGTAGTCGAACCAGCTGAACTGATCGACCACTTCCGGGTACAGATGGCGAAAGCTGTCCACCAGGCCCCAGTTCTTGAGCTTGCCGAGCCATTCGCGCTCTTCCGGGAGGAAGCTGCACTTGCCGGTTTTCAGCCAGCGCTTGGCGTTGTCGGCGCCAATGCCGATGTCGCTGTCCTCCGGGGAAATGTTGACGTCGCCCATCACCACCAGCGGCTGGTCATTACTGAATTTCGTTTCCAGCAGATTCTGCAAGTCCGCGTAGAAGCGCAGCTTGGCCGGGAATTTGGTCGGGTGATCGCGGCTCTCGCCCTGTGGGAAATAGCCATTCATGACCGTCACCGGATTGCCGTTGCGATCGGCGAAGGTGCCCCAGATGAAACGGCGCTGGGCGTCTTCATCGTCGTTGTCGAAGCCCTTGTGAATCGACAGCGGCGGCTGACGCGAGAGCAGGGCAACGCCGTAGTGACCTTTCTGGCCGTGGAAGTGCACGTGGTAACCCAGCGCTTCGATATCGGCCTGGGGAAACTGCTCGTCGGAGACCTTGGTTTCCTGCAGGCCAATGACGTCGGGCTGATGCTTCTCGATCAACGCCGCCAGTTGATGGGGTCGGGCGCGAAGGCCGTTGATATTAAAAGACACAATTTTCATGGGCGGCGGTCCTGGCAAACACAAACGGCGATGCTAGCCGACCTGTCCGGCGACGGCCAGCGTCAGAGGCGCTCTGTGAGACAGCGGTTGGGCTGCGCGCATTTGGAGTCGGCGGCCAAGTCGTGGGAACTGCGCTGGCGGGCGGCGACTCGAAGCCTTGAAGACCACCACCCAGAGCGCACCCGAGGGGCCGCCCCGGGGCTCATCAAAAGGACGAACACCATGCCTGAACTGCCTAGCGAAACGGCGCAGATCCGTCAGCTCGACAGCGGCTACTCCCGCGAAACCCGCTCGCTGCTGTACCTCGCCTACCGTCAGGAGCCGAGTTTCGCGTACCTGTTCGAATCCGGCCGCTCCGGCTACGAGCACCGGGTCAAGGCGACCATCCGTGCGCTGGTCAAACAGCACTTTCTTCAGGACTTGCCGGCGTTGGGGCTGTTCGTGGCGGACCGTCTGGTCGGCGTTGCGCTGATTGCGCCTCCCCAGCGGCGGCTGGGCATTACCGAGAGCTGGGCCTGGCGGATTCGCATGTTGATAAGCACCGGCCTGCGCGGGACCCAGCGCTACCTGGAGTATTACCATGACGTGCTGGCCTGTGCACCGTCGGAAGCGGTTCATGTGCTTCCGCTGCTCGGCGTCCATCCTGATTTTCAGGGCCAGCATTTTGGTGAGCAGTTGCTTCTGGCGTTGCATGACTGGTGCGGTCAGGATAGAAACTCGGAAGGCATCGTCCTCGACACGGGAAATGGCCATTATCTGGATTTCTACAATCGACACGGTTATCAAGAAATCGGCGAAGTGGAAGTAGGACCCGTCCGAGAACGCATATTTTTCCGCCCAAACCCCCAGGTTTCATTGGGCTCTGTGGCTTGAGCTACGCAAGCTTTCCAATTTGAGCGGGTTTCAGCAGCCCGCGTCGCTCGTGTAGCATTCGCGCCTATGAAGTTTCCCCATCGATACACCAGTGGCTTTCTCCTGATGTTGTCCAGCTGCACGGCGTTTGCCGATGCGCAGCTGGAAGTCCGGATCAAGCCGTCCAATGCCGCGCTCAAATCCAACATCGAAGGGTATGTGGGCAGCCTCGGCGAGCGCGACGAGCCAGCGCTCGAACGCTTCAGCGTGGGGGCCGTCGAGCAGGCGCAAAAGGCCGCTCAGGCCCTTGGGTACTATCAGGCGCAGATTGACAGCGAAGTCCGCCACATCGACAACAACCTGCAACTGCTGCTCAAGGTCAAGGCCGGCGAGCCTGTGCACCTGCGCAATGTGTCCATTCGTGTGACCGGGCAGGCGACCCAGCTCAAACGATTCCGGGTGCCTAAGGGCGACGCCCTGAAACCCGGGGCGGTGCTCAATCATGGCGTCTATGAGGACGCCAAGCACCTCATCGAAACCCAGGCCGCCCGCTACGGCTTCTTTAATGGCCGGTTCGTGACCCAGCGCCTGTCCGTTGATCCGCGCGCCGGTGTCGCCGACATCGAACTGGTCTACGACAGCGGGCCGCGCTTCTCCCTTGGCAAAGTGACCTTCAGCGGCGACGCGCCATTCGATGAAGACCTGCTGCGGCGCATGGTGCCGTTCAAACAGAACACGCCCTACGACTCCGAACTGATCGCCGAGCTCAACCAGGCCATGCAGTCGAGCGGCTATTTCGAAGGCGTGAGGGTCAATGCATCGCCCACCGACGCCCAGGCCCAGGTCATTCCGGTCGACGTGCAGTTGCAGACCCGAAAACCGCGGACCATGGGGCTGGGCGTCGGCTACTCGACCGACGTCGGCCCGCGAGTAAAAGCCAACTGGACGCGGCACTGGGTCAATCCCCAGGGCCACAGTTATGGCGCTGAAGCCGAGATCTCCGCCCCTCGGCAAAACGTCGGCCTGTTCTACGACATCCCGCTGGACCCGCCGCTGACCGACAAACTGCGCTTCGCCGGCGGCTATCAATACGAAGAAATCGCCGACACCGACAGCCTCAGCAAACTGCTGACCGTCGGGCCCGAATGGCACAGCAAACTGCCCAGCGGCTGGGAGCGGGTGATTTCGTTGAAATGGCAGCGCGAAGAATACCGGCTGGGCAACGACGCAGGCCTCAGCACCTTGCTCATGCCCGGCGTCAGCTATTCGTACCTGCGCAGCGATAACCGCATCGACCCGCACAATGGCTACCGTCTGCAGTTCGACACCCAGGTCGCCAAGGAAGGGCTGGGCTCGGACGCCAACCTCGTGCACGGCACGGTGATGCTCAAAGGGCTGACCACCGTGGCGCAGAATCACCGTTTCCTTGGGCGGGTGCAGGTCGGTGGCAGTGCCACCAACGGCTACAAATCGATCCCGCCATCGCTGCGCTTTTTCGCCGGTGGCGACCAGAGTGTGCGCGGGTATGACTATCAATCGCTGTCTCCGGAAAACTCCGAAGGCGACAAGATCGGCGGCCGTTACATGATCGCCGGCAGCGCCGAGTACCAATACTCCATCGCCGAAAAATGGCGCGTGGCCGCGTTTGTCGATCAGGGCAACTCGTTCAATTCGCTGGACTTGCCCAGCCTGAAGACCGGCGTCGGCATTGGCGTGCGCTGGGTATCGCCGGTCGGGCCGCTGCGCCTTGACCTCGCCCACGCACTGGATGAAGACGGCGGCATTCGTCTGCACTTCTCGATGGGACCTGAACTGTGACGAATGTGGCTTTGTTGAAACGTGCAGCGGCCATAACGGCGATTACGCTGCTGTCGCTGATCATTTTGCTGGTGCTGACGGCGAGCATTCTTCTCGGCACGCAAAGCGGCAGCCGTTGGGCCCTCGGTCTTGTTCCGGGCCTCTCGGTCGAAGGGTTTTCCGGTCGCCTTGGCGGCGCATGGCAGGCGGATCACCTGATCTGGCAGCAAGGCCAGAGCAAGGTCGAAGTGGACGCACCGATATTCGACTGGTCACCGGCGTGCCTGGCGCGCATGACGCTGTGCATCGACAACCTGCAGACAGGCGACATCAGGCTGCAATTTGCACCCTCCAGCGACGCGGCTGCCAGCGGCCCGATCACGCTGCCGGACCTCAAGCTGCCGCTGGCGTTGCAGCTGGGTCGCGTACAGATCGGCAGCCTGCACCTGGACGGCACCGAACAGGTTCGCGACCTGCAGCTGGCAGCCCACTGGACCGCTGACGGGCTGAAGATTGACTCGCTCCACGCCGGTCGCGATGACATCGCGCTTGATCTGTCGGGCCTGCTCAAACCCGAGGGTGACTGGCCGCTGACCGCCGAGGGGCAGTTGAAGCTGCCGGACGTCAGTGGTCAGCCGCTGTCCATGGCGCTGAACATTCAAGGGGACCTGCTCAAGACATTGAAGCTGAACGCGCAGAGCAAGGGCTACCTCGACGCGAGCCTCGTGGGGCAGTTGCAACCGCTGGTGGAGAACCTGCCGGCAGACATCGCCATCACCAGCGACAACTTCAAGCCGAGCGCTGATCTGCCGGACACGCTGCAGCTCAATCAGCTGATTCTCAACGCGAAGGGCGATCTCGCCCAGGGCTACGCCATCACCGGCAGCGCCAGCCTCCCCGCTGAAAAAGGCCCGGTGGCGCTGGCATTACAAGGCCGGGTCGATGCCAAGGGCGCGGACATTGCGGCCCTGGACCTGACGGCGAGTGACAACCAGCGCCTCAAGGCAAGTGGCAAGCTGGACTGGCAGCAGGGCCTGCGCGCCGACGCGAAGATTGACTGGCTCGACTTCCCCTGGCATCGCTTGTACCCCTTGATCGACGAGCCGCAGGCCAGCGTGCATACGTTCACCGGCGAGGTGTCCTACACCGACGGCAAGTACCTCGGCCATTTCGCCGGCGACTTCAAAGGCCCGGCCGGCCCGTTCACTCTTCAAAGCCCGTTCAGCGGTGATCTGCAGGAGCTCTTCCTGCCTCAACTTGAGCTGGCAGCCGGGCAGGGCAAGGCAAGCGGTCACCTCAACCTGCAATTTGCCGATGGCATCGCCTGGGACACGGCACTGGATCTCAGCGCCATCGATCCTGCTTACTGGGTGGCGGAATTGCCGGGCTCCCTGGCCGGTCCGCTGCGCAGCAAGGGCTCGATGCGCGATGAACAACTGACGCTGAACGCCGATCTGGATTTGAAGGGGCGCCTGCGCGGCCAGCCTGCGGTGTTGCAGGCCAAGGCCGATGGCGCCGACAACAAATGGAGTCTCAACGCTCTGGACATTCGTCTGGGCGACAACCGGATTCAAGGCACCGGCAGCCTCCAGCAGAAAATCGCCGGACAACTGGACATCAATCTTGCGCGACTGGGTCAACTGTGGCCCGGTTTGCAAGGCCAGATGAAAGGACGCGTCGACGTTGCCGGCACGGTCCAGGCGCCCCAAGGCCAACTGGCCTTGACGGGAACCCAACTGGCTTTTCAGGCAAACACGCTGCAAACCCTCTCCCTGGCGGCGAAACTCGACAACGCCCAGCGCGCGACGGTTGACCTGAAGACCACGGGCATTCGAGCCGGCGACACCGCACTGGGCGCGCTGAGCGTCAACGGCCAGGGCGACATCAAACGCCAGCAGGTGAAACTCGACCTACAGGGGCCGCTGCTGAAACTGGCCCTCGCGCTGGATGGCAATCTGGACCAAGGCAACTGGCGCGGGCGTCTGGCCAGCGGCGACATCCAGAGCGGCGGGCAGGACTGGAAGCTGCAACAGCCGGCAAAGCTGGAGCGCCTGGCTGACGGCAAGGTCAACTTCGGTGCCCATTGCTGGGTATCGGGGCCTGCGAGCCTGTGCGGCGAAGACCAGCGTCTGCTGCCGGAGCCGCGGCTGCGCTATCACCTCAAGCGCTTCCCGCTGGACAGTCTGGCGCAATGGCTGCCCAAGGATTTCGCCTGGAAGGGCGCATTGAATGCGGACATCCAGCTGGACTTACCTGCTGCCGGCCCCAATGGTCAGGTGGTCATCGACGCCAGTGGCGGAACACTGCGGGTCAAGGACAAGAACCAGTGGCTGGACTTCCCTTACGACACGCTGAAGCTGACCAGCAGCCTGACCCCGAAGAAAGTCGACACCAGCCTCGATTTTCGGGGCGGCAAGCTCGGCGAGTTGCTGGCCCGGTTGAGCATCGACCCCATCGCCAGGAGCAAGCCTGTAACCGGCGACTTTACTCTGCGCGGCCTGGACGTGTCGGTCGCACGGCCCTTCGTCCCAATGGTGGAAAAGCTCAACGGCAAGCTCAACGGCAGCGGGCGGATCTCCGGCAGCCTGCTGGCGCCCCAGGTCAACGGCACTGTCACGCTCAACGATGCTGAAGTGTCCGGTCCCGAATTGCCGGTGAGTCTTGAGAAACTCAACGTGCAGGCACTGATCGCCGGCGAGCGCGTTGATCTGACCGGCAACTGGCGCAGCGGCCCGGCGGGCCAGGGCAGCATTGGCGGGCATGTGGCCTGGGCCGATGCGCTGGATGTCGACGTTGCCCTGAAGGGCACGCACCTGCCGATCACCGTTGAGCCTTACGCCAAGCTTGAGGCCGCGCCGGACCTGAAGATCACACTGCAGGGCGACCGGCTCGCGGTGTCGGGCAAGGTCTTGATCCCGAAAGGCGAGATCACCGTGCGCCAGCTACCGCCCTCTACCGTGAAAGTCTCTGATGACACGGTGATCGTCGGCCAGCAGACCAAACAGGGCAAAACCCCGCTGGCCATCGCCATGGACGTGAACGTCGAAGTGGGCCAGGAAACCTTGAGTTTCAGCGGCTTTGGCTTGACCGCCAATCTCGTCGGGCACGTGCACATCGGCGACAACATGGACACGCGCGGCGAGCTGAATCTCAACGACGGCCGCTACCGCGCTTACGGCCAGCGCCTGACCATTCGCAAGGCTCGCCTGTTGTTCGCCGGGCCGGTCGATCAGCCGTATCTGGACATCGAAGCCATTCGCCAGACCGACGACGTGATTGCCGGCATTCGCCTGAGCGGCAGCGCCGAGCAACCGACCACCACGGTGTTCTCCGAACCGGCCATGAGTCAGGAACAGGCGCTGTCCTATCTGGTGCTGGGTCGCCCGCTGAGCACCAACGGCGAAGACAGCAACATGGTCGCCCAAGCGGCGCTGGCACTGGGCCTGGCCGGCGGTTCATCGACGGCGGGCAAGCTGGCGTCCGGGCTGGGGATTCAGGATTTCGATCTGGACACCTCGGGCAGCGGGGACAAGACCGCCGTGGTCGCCAGCGGCAAGATCACCGACAAGCTCAGCCTGCGTTACGGCGTGGGGGTGTTCGAACCGGCCAATACGCTGACCTTGCGCTATCTGCTGAGCAAAAAGGTGTACCTGGAGGTCGCGGGCGGTGTGGCGAGTTCGCTGGATATCTTCTACAAGCGGGATTTTTGATCCCACGCGGCCGACCTGAGTCGTGGGAAGCCGGCTTGCTCGCGGGAAAGCGTATCCGCCAACCAGCCGGTTCCAGGAAGCCACTCAACAGCCGCCATTTGAGCGGCTGTCGAGAAACCCGCCTCACCCGTTGACCAGCTTCATCGCCGCATCGGGATAACGGCCACCTGCGACAGCGTTTACCGGAAACAGGTCTTTCAGCGCCTGTAATTCCGCCGCTTCGAGGGTTACGTCCAGGGCAGCGACGTTCTCCTCCAGGTATTTGCGTTGCTTGGTGCCAGGAATCGGAATGACGTCATTGCCCTGAGCGAGCACCCAGGCCAACGCCAGTTGGCCGGCAGTGATGCCTTTAGCGGCCGCCAGTTGTTCCACCTTCTGCACCAGCAGCAGGTTTTTGGCGAAGTTCTCGCCCTGGAACCTTGGGCTGCTGCGGCGATAGTCATCGGCAGCGAAGTCGTCCGGGCTTTTCAGTGCGCCAGTCAGAAAACCGCGTCCCAACGGGCTGTACGGCACGAACGCGATGCCCAGACGGCGGCAGGTGTCGAGCACGCCGTTTTCTTCCGGGTCGCGGCTCCACAGGGAGTATTCGGTCTGCAAGGCGGCAATGGGATGCACCTTGTGCGCCCGTTCGAGGGTAATGGCCGACGCTTCACTCAAACCGAGAAAACGCACCTTGCCCGCCTTGACCAGCTCGGCCATGGCGCCAACCGACTCTTCGATCGCTACGCCCGGATCGATGCGGTGTTGGTAGTAAAGGTCCAGGGTGTCGATTTTCAGACGCTGCAACGTGCCATCGATCGCGGCGCGGATGTATTCGGGACTGCCATTGACCCCGCGTGCGCCGGCGTCACCTGGTGTGCGCACGATGCCGAACTTGCTGGCGATGAACACCTGGTCACGCTTGCCGGCCAGCGCCTTGCCCAGCAGTTCTTCGTTGGTGTGGGGCCCGTACATATCAGCGGTGTCGAGCAGGGTGACGCCCAGCTCCAGCGCCCGGTGAAGGGTGGCGATGGCTTCGTCGGCGTTGTTGCCCGTCGTGTAGAAGTCAGTCATGCCCATGCAGCCCAGGCCCATAGCCGAGACCTGCGGTCCATTTTTGCCAAGTTGACGCGTTTGCATGATGGATGCCTTGTCGATCAAGAGGATCACCATTCTTGCGCCTCGACAGCGTCGGGATAAACCGGCTAAAAGTGCTTTCACTATTGGTTATTTCTAAACAATCTTTCAGCGGAACCGTGACTGACCATGGATAAATTCAATGCGATGCGCGCCTTCACGCGCATCGTCGAGCTGGGCGGTTTCGCCAGGGCCGCCGACAGCCTGCACATGCCCCGGGCGTCGGTGACCATTTTGATCAAGCAGCTGGAGGCTCAGCTCGGTGTGCAATTGTTGATGCGCACCACGCGGCAGGTGACCCCAACGGCGGACGGTCAAGCCTATTACCACCGTTGCGTCAACGTGCTGAACGAACTGGCAGCGGCCGAATCGGTGTTTTCCTCGGTGGCCAGAGACCCGGAAGGGTTGCTGCGCATCGACATGCCGTCGGGCATCGGTCGGCTGATCATTATGCCGCTGCTGCCGGAGTTCACCGACCGGTTTCCCCGGCTGGAAATGGAAGTGGGCATGAATGACCGGCCCGTGGACTTGATCCGGGAGGGCTACGACTGCGTGATCCGTGGCGGGCAGCCCCTCGATCATTCGCTGGTGGCGCGACCGCTCGCTCAGATGCGCCAGGTGGTGTGCGCCAGTCCGGGTTATCTGCAACGCAGGGGCACGCCGCAGTGTCTGGCCGATCTGCAGCACCACCGGATCATCGAATACTTTTCCTCGACCACGAACAAGCGCTATGGGATCGAGTTCGTCATCGATGGTCGGACCCAGGCGCCGGACCTGCCCAAAGCCCTGGCGACCAACAGCGCCGATGGCTACCTCGCCGCGTGCTGCGCGGGATACGGACTGGTACAGACGCCGTACTACCACGTCGCCGAGTTATTGCGTCGACGCGAGCTGATCGAAGTGCTGGGCGATGTCGAGCAACCGCTATTGCCTTTGACCGCGCTGTACCCGGCACACCATCAGACGTCACGGCGGGTGAGGGTATTCGTCGATTGGGTGGTGGACGTATGCTCGCGTCCGGGGCTGATGGACAAACCGGTAATGCACCCCGTTTCCTGACAACAAAATCGTTTCTGGCGGTAGGTTGCCACGCTTTTTCATGGTTAACTTCCGAGCTTTCATGCCACTCAAACAAGGACTCAGCTCATGCCACAAGTGACTCGTAAAGGCTCCCCGGTACAGATCAGCGGCGAACTGCCAACCGTCGGCAGCAAGGCGCCGGCCTTCAAGCTGGTGGCGGCCGATCTGTCCGACGCCACCCTTGAAACCTTCGCCGGCAAGCGCAAGGTGCTGAACATTTTCCCGAGCGTCGATACCCCGACCTGCGCCACCTCCATCCGTAAATTCAACGCCCAGGCCAACGAGCTGAACAACGCCGTGGTGCTGTGTATCTCCGCCGACCTGCCGTTCGCCCAGGCGCGCTTCTGCGGTGCCGAAGGTCTGGAAAACGTGAAGAACCTGTCGACCATGCGCGGCGCGCAGTTCATGCAGGACTACGGCGTTGCCATCGCGGACGGGTCGATGGTGGGTCTGACCACCCGTGCCGTGGTCGTGCTGGACGAAAACGACACGGTGCTGCACAGCGAACTGGTACCGGAGATCGGTCAAGAGCCGAACTACGACGCGGCGCTGGCCGTATTGAAGTAAGCTCGCAAACGGCGTATTGCCATCAGTCGACGGCATTACCCGGCAACATCCAGGCGGCCTGACTCCCTCAGGCCGTTTTTTATTTGTATGTCAGCACCTTATCCAAAGTAAGCACTAGGTAAATTGCCGGTAAAGGCCCTTTGCTTGGCCGGTATCTATGCTTATTGTTCAGCCTCCCGAAGACGCTCACGCGCACACTGGTTGATTTATTCATGCAATCGTCTGGCCCCCGTAATTCCCGTCGCTGGCTGATAAGCCTGTTGGTTCTGTTGATCGTCGCTGGCCTGTGCTGGCGCTTCTGGCCGGGATCCGCGTCGCAGCCGAGCACCACGGCGCAGAAAGGTGATCAGGCCCAGGCCAGTGCAGGCCGCAGCGGTGGCAACGGCAAGGCGGTGGCCAAGCGTCCCGGATTCGGCGGCTCAACCGCCCCGGTACCGGTGCGGGTCGCCGTAGCGAATACCGGCGACTTCCCCATCTACTACAAAGCCCTCGGCACCGTGACCGCGCTGAACACGATCAACGTGCGCAGCCGTGTAGCGGGGGAGTTGATGAAGATCAATTTCCAGGAAGGCCAGCAGGTCAAGGCCGGCGATCTGCTGGCGGTGATCGACCCGCGCAGCTACCAGATCGCCCTGCAACAGGCTGAAGGCACGCTGATGCAGAACCAGGCGCTGCTCAAGAATGCTCAACTCGACGTACAGCGTTATCGGGGCCTGTACAAAGAAGACAGCATCGCCAAGCAAACCCTGGACACCGCAGAATCCCTGGTCGGTCAGTACCAGGGCACCATCAAGACCAATCAGGCCGCAGTGGGCGACGCAAAGCTCAACCTGGAGTTCTCGCAGATCCGTGCGCCGATTTCCGGCCGCATCGGCCTGCGCCAGCTGGATGTCGGCAATCTCGTGGCCGCCAATGACACCAACCCGTTGGTGGTGATCACCCAGACCAAGCCAATCACCGTCAACTTCACGCTGCCGGAAAAGGACCTCGCCGAGGTGCTTGCCCGCTACCGCAGCGGCAGCAAGCTGCCGGTTGAGGCGTGGGACCGCGGGGACTTGAAGCTGCAGGCCACCGGCGTGCTCGCCAGCATCGACAACCAGATCGATATCACCACCGGCACGCTGAAATTCAAGGCGCGGTTCGATAACGACAACGAAGCGCTGTTCCCCAATCAGTTCGTCAATGCGCGCCTGCTCGCCAACACCCTGAAAAACGTGGTGCTGGTGCCGTCGGCCTCGGTGCAGTTCGGCGTCAACGGCACGTTCGTGTACGTGATGGACGGCGACAAGACCGTGCGTATTCGCCAGCTTAAAACCGGGCCAAGCGACGAGAACTCGACGGTGATTACCGAAGGTCTCGCGGCCGGCGACCGCGTGGTGCTCGAAGGCACCGACCGCCTGAAAGACGGCAGCGCGGTGGACGTGGTCAACGACAGCAAAGACGTTCCGGCCACGCCCGGCCAGCAATTGCAGGGCAAGCCATCGAAGGAACCCGGTGAGTCAGCGGGTGCCGAGACCGCGAAGAAAGGCAACGTATGAACCTGTCACGCCTGTTCATCCTCAGGCCGGTCGCCACCACGCTGAGCATGCTGGCCATCGTGCTGGCCGGCCTGATCGCGTACACGCTGCTGCCGGTGTCGGCGTTGCCTCAGGTGGATTACCCGACCATTCGGGTGATGACGCTTTACCCGGGCGCGAGTCCGCAAGTGATGACCAGTGCCGTGACCGCGCCCCTCGAGCGCCAGTTCGGGCAGATGCCGGGCCTGACCCAGATGGCCTCGACCAGCTCCGGCGGGGCCTCGGTCATCACCCTGCGTTTCAGCCTCGACCTCAACATGGACGTCGCCGAGCAGGAAGTGCAGGCGGCGATCAACGGCGCCACCAACCTGCTGCCGAGCGACCTGCCGGCGCCCCCGACGTATAACAAGGTCAACCCGGCCGACACACCGGTGCTGACGCTGGCGATTACGTCCAAAACCATGCTGCTGCCCAAACTCAATGATCTGGTCGACACACGCATGGCGCAGAAGATCGCGCAGATCAGCGGAGTGGGCATGGTCACCATCGCCGGCGGCCAGCGTCAGGCGGTGCGGATCAAGGTCAATGCCGACGCACTGGCGGCCAACGGCCTGAATCTGGCCGACGTGCGCACGCTGGTCAGCGCTTCCAACGTAAACACGCCCAAGGGTAATTTCGACGGCCCGACGCGGGTGTCGATGCTTGACGCCAACGACCAGCTCAAATCCCCCGAGGAATACGCCAACCTGATTCTGGCGTACAAAAACGGCGGCCCGCTGCGGCTCAAGGATGTCGCCGAGATCGTCGACGGCGCCGAAAACGATCGCCTTGCGGCCTGGGCCAATGAAAACCAGGCCGTGCTGCTGAACATCCAGCGTCAGCCGGGCGCCAACGTGATCGACGTGGTCGACCGGATCAAGGCGCTGCTGCCCAGCATCACCCAGAACCTGCCCGCCGGGCTCGACGTCACTGTACTCACCGACCGCACCCAGACCATCCGCGCCTCGGTCAGCGACGTGCAGCACGAGCTGATGATTTCCATCGTGCTGGTGGTGCTGGTGACCTTCCTGTTTCTGCGGCGCTTCAGCGCGACGATCATTCCCTCGGTGGCCGTGCCGCTGTCGCTGATCGGCACCTTCGGCGTGATGTACCTCGCCGGTTTTTCGGTCAACAACCTGACCTTGATGGCGATGACCATTGCCACCGGTTTCGTGGTCGATGACGCCATCGTCATGCTGGAGAACATTTCCCGGCACCTGGAGGAGGGCGAGACGCCGTTGCAGGCGGCGCTCAAGGGGGCGCGGCAGATTGGTTTCACACTGATCTCACTGACCATTTCGCTGATTGCCGTGCTCATTCCGCTGTTGTTCATGGCCGACGTGGTCGGGCGGTTGTTCCGCGAGTTCGCCATTACCCTCGCGGTGGCGATCCTGATTTCCCTCGTGGTGTCCCTCACCCTGACGCCGATGATGTGCGCGCGCTTGCTCAAGCGTGAACCAAGGGAAGAAGAGCAGGGCCGTTTTTACCGGGCCAGCGGCGCGTGGATCGACTGGCTGGTGGCCGCCTACGGGCGCAAATTGCAGTGGGTGCTCAAGCATCAGCCGCTGACCCTGCTGGTCGCCATCGCCACCCTCGGGATTACCGTGCTGCTTTACCTGGCCGTGCCCAAGGGCTTCTTTCCGGTGCAGGACACCGGCGTGATTCAGGGCATTTCCGAAGCGCCGCAGTCGGTGTCGTTCGCCTCCATGAGCCAGCGTCAGCAGGCCCTGGCGAAAATCATCCTCAAGGACCCTGCGGTTGCCAGTCTCTCGTCCTACATCGGCGTCGACGGCGACAACGCGACCCTCAACAGCGGGCGCATGCTGATCAACCTCAAACCCCACAGCGAACGTGATGTCACGGCGTCCGAAGTGATTCAGCGTCTGCAGCCCGAGGTCGATCAGCTGTCGGACATCCGCCTGTTCATGCAGCCGGTGCAGGACCTGACCATCGAAGACCGGGTCAGCCGCACCCAGTACCAGTTCAGCATGTCATCGCCGGACGCCGACCTGCTCAATCTGTGGAGCGGCAAACTGGTGGAGGCGCTGGCTCAGCGACCGGAGCTGACCGATGTCGCCAGCGACCTGCAGGACAAGGGTCTGCAGGTGTTCCTCAACATCGACCGCGACGCTGCCAGTCGGCTGGGCGTGACCGTCGCCAACATCACCGATGCGCTGTATGACGCTTTCGGCCAGCGGCAGATTTCCACCATCTACACCCAGGCCAGTCAATACCGTGTGGTATTGCAGGCCGACTCCCGCAGTGAGCTGGGGCCCGAAGCGCTGGAGCAGATTCACGTCAAGACCACCGATGGCGGGCAGGTCAAGTTGTCGAGCCTGGGCCGGGTCGAACAGCGGCAGGCGCAGCTGGCGATTGCCCATATCGGGCAGTTCCCGGCGGTAATGATGTCGTTCAACCTGGCCCCCGGCGTTGCGCTGGGCAAGGCGGTGGAAGTCATCGAGCAGGTGCAGAAAGACATCGGCATGCCGATCGGCGTGCAGACGCAATTCCAGGGCGCGGCCGAAGCCTTCCAGGCCTCGCTGTCCAGCACGCTGTTGCTGGTGCTGGCGGCGGTGATCACCATGTACATCGTGCTGGGCGTGCTCTACGAGAGCTACATCCACCCGATTACCATTTTGTCGACCCTGCCATCGGCTGCCATCGGTGCGCTGCTGGCGCTGATCATCAGCGGCAACGATCTGGGCATGATCGCCATCATCGGCATCATCCTGCTGATCGGTATCGTCAAGAAAAACGCGATCATGATGATCGACTTCGCTCTCGACGCTGAGCGCAACCGCGGCATCGCCCCTGAGACCGCTATCTACGAAGCGGCGCTGCTGCGCTTCCGACCCATTCTCATGACCACCCTGGCGGCGCTGTTCGGCGCGATCCCGCTGATGTTCGCGTCAGGCTCCGGCGCCGAACTGCGCCAGCCATTGGGCTTGGTGATGGTCGGCGGCTTGCTGGTCAGCCAGGTCCTGACGCTGTTCACCACGCCGGTCATCTATCTGTATTTCGATCGATTGGGGCGCCGGTTTCAGCGCAAAGAGAACACCGAGGTGGCGGTATGACCGGCCAGCTGCAAGCTTCAAGCGTTAAGCCTCAAGCTAGAAGCAGCACCCCGCAGGTCGGGGCGGGTGCGTTCAATTGCCGCTTGAAGCTTGCCGCCTGGAGCTCCCGCCCATGAATCTGTCCGGGCCCTTCATCAAACGCCCCGTAGCGACCATGCTCCTGAGCCTGGCAATCATGCTGCTGGGCGGGATGAGCTTCGGTCTGCTGCCGGTGTCGCCGCTGCCGAACATGGATTTTCCGGTGATCGTGGTCAGCGCCTCGTTGCCTGGCGCCAGCCCGGAAATCATGGCGTCGAGCGTGGCGACGCCGCTGGAGCGCTCCCTCGGGGTGATCGCCGGGGTCAACACCATGAGCAGCCGTTCGAATCAGGGCTCGACCCGGATCATTCTGCAGTTCGACATGGACCGCGACATCAACGGTGCTGCGCGAGAAGTGCAGGCAGCCATCAACGCATCGCGCAGCCTGCTGCCCAGCGGAATGCGCAGCATGCCGACCTACAAGAAGGTCAACCCGTCCCAGGCGCCGATCATGGTGCTGTCGCTGACCTCCGACGTGCTGGAGAAGGGCGAGCTGTACGACATGGCGTCGACAATTCTGTCCCAGAGCCTGTCCCAGGTGAACGGCGTCGGCGAGGTGCAGATCGGTGGCAGTTCGCTGCCTGCCGTGCGCGTGGAACTGGAGCCCAAGCTGCTGTCCCAGTACGGCGTGTCGCTGGATGAAGTGCGTACCACCATTTCCAATGCCAACGTGCGCCGGCCGAAAGGCTCGGTGGAGAACAGCGAGCACAACTGGCAGGTGCAGGCCAACGATCAGTTGGAGAAGGCCAAGGATTACGAATCGCTGATCATCCATTACGCCAACGGCGCGGCGTTGCGGCTCAAAGACGTGGCCAGGGTCAAGGATTCGGTGGAAGACCGCTACAACAGCGGCTTCTTCAATGACAAGGCAGCGGTGCTACTGGTAATCAACCGTCAGGCGGGCGCCAACATCATCGAAACCGTGGCGGCGATCAAGGCGCAGTTGCCGGCGTTACAGGCGGTGCTTCCGGCCAGCGTCAAGCTCGACCTGGCGATGGACCGCTCGCCGGTGATCAAGGCCACCCTGCACGAGGCCGAGATGACGCTGCTGATTGCGGTGGTGCTGGTGATTCTGGTGGTGTTCCTGTTTCTCGGGAATTTCCGCGCTTCGCTGATCCCGACCCTGGCCGTGCCGGTGTCGCTGGTGGGCACCTTCGCGATCATGTACCTGTACGGGTTTTCCCTGAACAACCTGTCGCTGATGGCGTTGATTCTCGCCACCGGACTAGTGGTCGACGATGCCATTGTGGTGCTGGAGAACATTTCCCGGCACATCGACAAGGGCGTGCCGCCGATGGAGGCGGCTTATCTGGGCGCCAGGGAAGTCGGCTTCACGCTGCTGTCGATGAACGTGTCGCTGGTGGCGGTGTTCGTCTCGATTCTGTTCATGGGCGGGCTGGTGGAGAGCCTGTTCCGCGAGTTTTCCATCACGTTGTCGGTGTCCATTGTCGTTTCGCTGGTGGTCTCACTGACCTTGACGCCGATGCTCTGCGCGCGCTGGCTCAAGCCCCACGTGCCGGGCTCGGAAAACCGTCTGCAGCGCTGGAGCCAGCGGGTCAATGACCGCATGGTCGCCGGTTACGACCGCAGCCTGCGCTGGGTGCTGCGTCATCGGCGCCTGACCCTGCTGACGCTGCTGTTGACCATCGTCGGCAACATCGCGCTGTACGTCGTGGTGCCAAAGACTTTTCTGCCGCAGCAGGACACCGGCCAGTTGATGGGGTTTGTGCGGGGCGATGACGGCCTGTCGTTCTCGGTCATGCAGCCGAAGATGGACACGTTCCGCGCAGCGATTCTCAAGGACCCGGCCGTGGAGAGTGTCGCGGGCTTCATCGGCGGCAACGGCGGCACCGGCAATGCGTTCATCATCGTGCGCCTGAAGCCGATCAAGGAGCGCAACATCGGCGCCATGGAAGTGGTCGAGCGGCTGCGCAAGGAAATGCCGCTGGTCCCCGGCGGGCGCCTGTTCCTGCAGCCCGACCAGGACCTGCAACTGGGCGGCGGCCGCGAGCAGACCACCTCGCAATACCAGTACATCCTGCAAAGCGGCGACCTGGAAACCCTGCGCCTGTGGTACCCGAAGGTGGTCGCTGCACTGAAGTCCCTCAAGGAGCTGACCGCCATCGATGCCAACGATGGCGGCGGCACCCAGCAGGTGACGTTGATTGTCGATCGCGACGCGGCCAAGCGCCTGGGCATCGACATGAACATGGTCACCACCGTGCTGAACAACGCCTACAGCCAGCGTCAGGTGTCGACCATTTATGACCCGCTGAACCAGTACCAGGTGGTCATGGAGGTCAACCCGAAATACGCCCTCGACCCGACCACCCTGGAGCAGGTCCAGGTGATCACTGCCGATGGCGCGCGGGTGCCGCTGTCGACCATTGCCCGTTACGAGCGCAGTCTGGAAGACGACCGGGTCAGCCACGACGGCCAGTTCGCCTCGGAAAACATCTCCTTTGACCTGTCCGACGGCGTCACCCTCGACCAGGCCAACGCCGCCATTGAGCGCGCCGTCGCGGCGGTGGGCCTGCCCGAGGACGTGATCGCCAAGATGGCCGGGACCTCCGACGCCTTCGCCGCCACCCAGAAGAGCCAGCCGTGGATGATCCTCGGCGCGCTGGTAGCGGTGTACCTGGTGCTGGGCATCCTCTACGAAAGCTACATCCACCCGCTGACCATTCTCTCGACGCTGCCATCGGCAGGAGTCGGCGCGCTGTTGAGCATCTACCTAACCGGCGGGCAGTTCAGCCTGATCTCGTTGCTGGGGCTGTTCCTGCTGATCGGCGTGGTGAAGAAGAACGCGATTCTGATGATCGACCTCGCCTTGCAGCTCGAACGTCAGGGCGGCATGACCCCGGTGGAATCCATTCGCAATGCCTGCCTGCAACGGCTGCGGCCGATTCTGATGACCACGCTGGCGGCGATCCTCGGCGCCGTGCCGTTGCTGCTCAGCAGCGCCGAAGGTGCCGAAATGCGTCGGCCGCTGGGCCTGACCATCATCGGCGGCCTGATCCTCAGTCAGATCCTCACGCTGTACACCACCCCCGTGGTTTACCTTTATCTCGACCGTCTGCGCCATCGTTTCAACACATGGCGCGGTGTGCAGACGGATGCTGCCCTGGACACTCCGCTATGAACGACTCGATGAAAGCCCCTGGCCCACAGCGGACGTTGCCGTTTCACAGGACCTTCGGCGTTGCCTTGTGCGCGCTGCTGCTCAGTGCCTGCGCCGTCGGCCCGGATTACAAGACGCCGGACATGCCGACGCCGGCGCACTTCAAGCAGGCCGAAGGCTGGACCCAGGCCAACCCGAGCGATGCGATGGCGCGCGGCGCGTGGTGGGAAATCTACGGCGACGCCCAGCTCAACGCGCTGGTGGAAAAACTCAATACGTCCAACCAGACCGTGGCGCAGTACGAGGCGCAGTACCGGCAGGCTGCCGCCCTGGTGCGCAGTGCGCGGGGCGCGTTCTTCCCGACGCTGGACCTGACCACCAGCAAAAACCGCTCGAGCCAGGGCACCGGCAGCAGCAGTTCCAGCCTGAGCAGTTCCAGCAGCGGCATCCGTGACACCTACAACGCGCAATTGGGCGTCAGTTGGGAAGCCGACGTGTGGGGCAAGTTGCGCCGCGGGCTGGAAGCCGACAAGGCCAGCGCCCAGGCGAGCCTCGCCGATCTGGCGTCGATGCGCCTGAGCCTGCAATCGCAACTGGTGCAGAACTACCTGCAACTGCGGGTGATCGATGAGCAAAAGCGTTTGCTGGAAGCGACCGTCGATGCCTATCAGCGCTCGCTGACCATGACCCAGAACCAGTACCGCGCCGGGATTTCCGGCCGCGATGCAACGGCCCAGGCGCAGACGCAACTCAAGAGCACCCAGGCTGACCTGATCGATCTGCAATGGCAGCGCGCCCAGTTCGAAAACGCCATTGCCGTGCTGATGGGCCAGGCCCCGGCGGACTTCAGCCTCGCGCCGACCACGTCGATTCCGGCCGTGCCGCAGATCCCGGCGCAGCTGCCGTCGCAATTGCTCGAACGCCGCCCGGACATCGCCGCCGCCGAGCGTTCGGTGATGACCGCCAATGCCAATATCGGCGTGGCAAAGGCCGCGTATTACCCGGACCTGACCCTGAGCATGAGCGGCGGTTACAGCAGCAGCACCGTCAGCAACTGGATCTCCTTGCCCAACCGCTTCTGGTCGGTCGGCCCGCAACTGGCGATGACCCTGTTCGATGGTGGCCAGCGCGCTGCCGAAGTGGACCGCACCGAAGCGGTCTATGACCAGACTGTCGCCCAGTACCGCCAGACCGTGCTCGACGGCTTCAAGGAAGTCGAGGATTACATGGCCCAGCTGCGCGTGTATGAGCAGGAGTCCGGGGTGCGCGATGAAGCGCTGCAATCGGCGCGTGACTCCCTGCGCCTGACCAACAACCAGTACAAAGCCGGGCTGATTGGCTACCTGGACGTGGTGAACGTACAGACCACCGCGCTGAGCAACGAACGCAGTGTGCTGAATGTGCTGGAAAGCCGGTTGGTCGCCAGCGCCCAGTTGATTGCCGCGTTGGGCGGCGGTTGGGATGCAGCGACCGGCCTGACACCGGGCCCTGAGGTGTCCGATCGTTAACCCGGTTAACTAGCGATGTGCCACCTTTGCGACGGAGTGACGGGACTTTCAGTGGAATTTCGGTACAATCGCCGCCGAATTCATCAGGTCTGAAAGGCCGCACTCCGTTGAGCCAAGGGCCAGCCCATGTTGATCGGCCATTACACCTATCCGCTGGTTCTGATTTCAGTCCTTGTGGCGATTCTCGCGTCTTACACGACCCTTGATCTGGCCGGGCGCATTGCCTCTGCCAGTGGTCGCGCGCGAATGCTGTGGGTGTGTGGCGGCGCGCTGTCCATGGGCGTCGGCATCTGGTCCATGCACTTCATCGGCATGCTTGCGTTCACACTGCCTATCCAGCTGGCGTACGACATCCCGCTGACACTGCTCTCGCTGCTGATCACTATCCTTTCCTCGGGTTTTGCGCTGTGGCTGGTCAGCCACGACCACGTCCCGTTGTCGAATATTCTGGTCGGCGCATTGGTCATGGGCCTGGGCAGCAGTGCCATGCATTACACCGGCATGGCGGCGATGCGCATGCAGCCGGGCATTGACTACGACCCCAACCTGGTCGGCCTGTCGGTGCTGATTGCCGTCACCGCGTCCGCCGCAGCGCTGGCCATCGCCGTGCGGCTGCGCAAGGAAACCCCCTACGTACGCCTGGCCCGCGGCGGCGCGGCGGTCGTCATGGGGTTCGCGATCCTTGGCATGCATTACACCGCCATGACTGCCGCCAATTTTCCACCGGGCAGTTTCTGTGGCGCGCTTCCCACCGGCCTGCACACCGACGGTCTGGACAAGCTGGTACTGGTCACCAGCCTGACGGTACTGGGTATCACCCTGGTCACGTCGGTGCTTGACGCGCGCATGGCGGCGCGCACCGCCCAACTGTCGTTGTCGTTGAAAGAAGCCAATCGCGAGCTCACGCAACTGGCCCAGCACGACAATCTGACCGGGCTTCCCAACCGCATTCTGCTGGCCGATCGTATCGATCAGGCCATGCGCAAGGTGGACGCCCAGGGCGGTATGTTCGCCCTGATGTTTCTGGATCTGGACGGCTTCAAACCGGTGAACGATGCCTTCGGCCATCACGTCGGCGATCAGCTCTTGCGCGCAGTGGCCATGCGATTGCGCGAGAACTTCCACCGCCACGACACCCTGGCGCGCATCGGCGGTGATGAATTCGTGTTGCTCGTGGAACTCGACGATGCCGAAGAAGCGGTCAGCGTGGCCTCGCGGCAGGTCTCGCTGGTAAGTCAGCCGTACAGCGTGCAGGAACATAATCTGCAGGTGACGGTGAGCGTCGGTATCAGCCTGTATCCGGGCAACGGCCGTACCCAGCAGGAATTGCTGATGAACGCCGACGCCGCCATGTACCACGCCAAGAACGCCGGCAAGAACGGCTACAGCTTTTTCGATGCCTCGATGAACACCAACGCGCGCAATAAGCTGCAGCTGTTGCAGGACCTGCGGCTTGCGCTGCGCGACGGGCAATTCTGCCTGCATTATCAGCCCAAGTTCTGCGCAAGCTCACACCGGCCGGTGGGCGCCGAAGCGCTGGTGCGCTGGAATCATCCGCAGCTCGGACTGCTGATGCCGGAGCAATTCATCGGCTTGGCGGAAAAAACCGGGTTGATCATTCCTATCGGCGAGTGGGTGATGAGCGAGGCCTGCCAGCAGATGAAGCGCTGGTACGACGCCGGCAACACCGACTGGCGCATGGCGGTGAACCTGTCGGCGTTGCAATTCAGCCATGTCGGGCTGGTCGAGACGGTCGCGGACGCGTTGGCGACCCACGGGCTGCCGGCCAACTGCCTGACCCTGGAAATCACCGAAACCACGGCCATGAGCGATGCCGACGCGAGCATGACCGTGCTGCGGAAGCTCTCGGACATGGACGTGGACCTGTCCATTGACGACTTCGGCACTGGCTACTCCAGCCTGATGTACCTCAAACGCCTGCCGGCCAACGAATTGAAGATCGATCGCGGTTTCGTGCGCGATCTGGAGCACGACGGCGACGATGCGGCCATTGTGTCGGCCATCGTTGCGCTGGGTCAGGCGCTGAACCTGCGCATCGTCGCCGAAGGTGTCGAAACCGCCAGCCAACAGAGTTTGCTGACGCGGCTGGGCTGCGACGCCTTGCAGGGTAACCTGCTGGGTTATCCGCTGCCGGCGGAGCGGTTCATGGCGGACATCGAAGCCGCCCGACGTCTCAGCGAAATCACCGATTGAGTGTCAACGCCAATCCCACCTCCACGCATTGATCGACTGGGAACATTTATGGATAAAAATCTGCTCATTACCGGCGGCTCCCGGGGTATCGGTGCCGCCACGGCAGTTCTGGCAGCGGCGCAGGCTTATCGCGTGTGCATCAACTATCTGTCCGATCACGCCTCGGCGGAACGGCTGTGCGGGCAGATTCGCGAGGCGGGCGGTTATGCCATCGCGGTGCAGGCCGACGTCAGCAACGAGGACGAGATCATTCGTCTGTTTGCCCGGGTCGATTCCGAAATGGGCCCGATCACCGCGCTGGTCAACAACGCCGGCACGGTGGGCGAAGCCTCGCGGCTCGACACGATGTCCGAGTTTCGCCTGTTGAAGATCATGATGAGCAACGTCGTCGGGCCCATGCTCTGCAGCAAGCACGCACTGCTGCGCATGTTGCCCCGCCACGGCGGGCGCGGCGGCAGCATTGTCAACGTCTCGTCCGTGGCCGCCCGGCTCGGATCACCTGGCGAGTACGTCGACTACGCGGCGTCCAAGGGCGCGCTGGACACTTTCACCGTCGGGCTGGCCAAGGAAGTGGCAGGCGAGGGGGTGCGAGTCAACGCCGTGCGCCCCGGTTACATCTTTACCGAATTCCACGCCCTGAGCGGCGATCCCCATCGCGTCAGCAAACTGGAACCGACCATCCCCATGGGCCGTGGCGGTCTGGCCGCTGAAGTGGCAGAAGCGATTCTGTGGCTGCTGTCGGACAAGGCGTCATATTCGACCGGTTCGTTCATTGATCTGGGCGGGGGACGATAGCGATACCGCTGATGCTGCGAGGTAGGGAGGTCATCCGACTGTCGTGGGACCTTGCTGACTGCACGCGACCTCCCTGCTGAAACGTAATCCCCTGTAGGAGCGCGCTTGCCCGCGAAAGGGCAGGTACATCCGCCACCTTTCTCGGGTCCGTACTGACGCCTTCGCGGGCAAGCGCGCTCCTACGGCCTTCGGCCAGAATCAAAAACCATCACCGCGGCGCCACCACGTTCCTGGCCTGATACTGTCGCGATCCTGATAGCAATGTCCTAACCCGCCATCATCGAGCGAATGATCTTCCCCAGGGTCTCCATCGCCCGTTCAGGGGTTTCGCCCCACGGGCTGCCGTAGTTCAGGCGGATGAAGGGCTGGAAGCGCCGCGTTGGCGAAAACATCGGGCCGGGGGCGATGCTGATGCCCTGGGCGAGGGCGGCCTGGAATACCTTCAGCGAGTCGATCTGTGCCGGCAGCTCAACCCACAGGAAGTATCCGCCAGTGGGCTGGCTGACACGGGTCTGCGCGGGGAAGTACCGGGCGATGGCGCCAAGCATGGCCCGCTGCTGGTCTTCCAGGCTGTGGCGCAACTTGCGCAGGTGCCGGTCATAACCGCCGTGCTGCAAGTAATCGGCGATGGCGGCCTGTGCCGGCATCGAGGCGCACAGCGAAGTCATGATCTTCAGCCGCTCGACTTTCTGCGCATAACGCCCGGCAGCGACCCAGCCCACCCGATACCCGGGCGCCAGGCTCTTGGCGAACGAGCCGCAATGCAGGACCAGACCTTCAGTGTCGAACGCCTTTGCCGGTTTCGGCGCGTGCTGGCCGTAATACAACTCGGCGTACACGTCATCCTCGATCAGCGGCACCTCGTGCTCGCGCAGCAACTCCACCAGCGCCCGTTTGCGCGCCTCAGGCACGGTTGCGCCGGTGGGATTCTGAAAGCTGGTCATGCTCCAGCAGGCCTTGATCGGGTATCGCTCGAGCGCCTGCTCAAGCACTGCCAGATCAATGCCCTGTTGCGGGTGCACCGGGATTTCCACCGCCTTGAGCTTCAGCCGCTCGAGCACTTGCAGGCAGGCGTAGAACGCCGGCGCCTCGATGGCCACCAGATCACCGGGCTCGGTCACTGCTTGCAGGCACAGATTCAAGGCCTCAAGGGCGCCGTTGGTGATCAGCAGTTCGTCCATGGGCAACATCTGCCCGGCGACCATGTAGCGCAGCGCGATCTGCCGGCGCAGGGCCGGATTGCCGGGCGACAGGTCGCTGACCACCATGCGCGGGTCCATGTCGCGGGTGGCACTGGCCAGGGAGCGGGCCAGGCGCTGCAAGGGGAACAGCCCGGCGCTGGGGAAGGCGGAGCCGAACGGCACGGTGTTCGGGTCCTTGATGGATTCCAGCACCGAGAACACCAGTTCGCTGACGTCGACTTCGGTGGATTCGCTCAGCGCCGGCGCGGGACGCACATCCTGCTCTGTGACGTCGTCACTCAGGCCTTGCAGGCGGACGCTGTCGTTGACGAAATAGCCGGAACGCGGCCGCGCCCGGATCAGGCCTCGACGTTCCAGCAAGTAGTAGGCCTGGAACACCGTCGACGGACTGATCCCATGGGTCTGGCTGGCGTAGCGCACCGACGGCACGCGCTGACCCGCAGCCAGCACCCCGGTGCGAATCAGCTCGGCAATGTCATCGGCAAACTTTTCATAACGCTTCATGATGGGCTCGTGCTGAGTGGCTTCTGTGGCGCAGCAGCCATGCAGTGCCGGCCGGCGGGAAAGGAGGTTGGGCCGGGGGCAGGGGCGGAATATGCCCGCTGCCTGCGGATTAGTACAGATGCAGATTCGCGCACAACAACCGGATCAACCGCTGAGTCACGATGTGTGCCTCCCGCACTCTCGGCCGCTGCTGCGGTCCATACCGCACTTACGCACAATGAGGGGAATGCGCTGATGAATGCCTGGTGGGAAGAAGTCGTGGAGACGCTGCAGGCCGAGTTCTCTGATATCACCGATGCCGGGCAGATCACCCGCGTGACCATACGCCTGGTTATTGCGGCGCTGCTGGGCGGGATTCTGGGTTTCGAGCGGGAGCACAAGGGCAAGGCAGCCGGGGTTCGAACGCACATGCTGGTGTGCATGGGCGCTGCGCTGTTTGTGCTGGTCCCGCGCATGGCCGGTGCCGACGACGCAGCACTCAGCCGGGTGGTGCAGGGCATTGTGGCGGGGATCGGCTTTCTTGGCGCAGGGACCATCCTCAAGGGCGACGCGCTCAATGCCACTCAGGTGAAAGGCCTGACCACCGCGGCGGGATTGTGGATGACCGCGGCCATTGGCATTGCGGCGGGAATGGGCAGGGAGATGACGGCGGTGCTGAGTACAGTGTTGGCCCTGGGCATCTTCAGCCTGATGCCACGGATTGTCAGACGCTTTGAATCGCCAGAAGAACGGGCAAAGGATCCGGCCCGGAGCACCGGTGGCGACGCCCAGGAGCCTTGAACCAGCGGTCATTTGAGGGTGCGACGGCTGACGCTTTCCCGGCTGAAGCCGGTCCCACCAAGAGCCAGCGTTGGGTCAGTGATTCTAGTGTCGATCCCACTGACGCGAAGCGTTTGTGAGTGGGACCGGCTTTAGCCGGGAAGGGGCCAGTTGGCGCACCCTCAGCATCCCGGCATGCTGTCTCAAAGCTGCCCGGCTGAAGCCGGTCCTACATCACCGCGTCGGGTCAGTGAATCACTCTGGAAACTTATCATCCAGAATAGCCGGGGGCTCACCGCTCGGCGGATCACCCACGGGTGGTTCGATGACCGGCGGCATGAGCGGGGAAGGTGGCTCCTCGGGCTTTGGCACCGGCAATTCAGGATCGTCTATGTTCGGATCGGGCGTTTCTGCGGGAACGGGAATGCTCATGGTCTTCGCTTCCTTGGGTTCGTCGAGAGGGGCGTGTCAGGTGACGTTGCATCACACCCGCCATCACGCAAGCATGTCGACCCCATCGCCCTGACAATGATTCACTCAATCGGCTTGGAGACCGCGTTACGGCGCAGCCCCTGGCCTGCCATTATCCGCGCGGTGACTTGGTCAAACGTCACGCAAGCTGTTTGAACTTTTGCCCGAGGCTGGCGTTCGGAACCTATGCTGCCACGTCCGGATGAGTTGATCCCGTGGCTCTCTCTTATGTTATGGACAAAGACGCTGAAGCAATGGGCGCCCCACAGCGGGCGTCCCTGGGCGTGAGGAGTGATGCTCGATGAATGATACTGCTGATCAGCCGTACGGCCCGGATTCCCTGGCCAACGATGTTCTCCACTCTATCCACCCTATACCCCTGACCCAAGCCCTGCAGTTGCCGCGCATCGTGATCGAGGACACCCAACCGGTGATCGATAACGGTCAGCTGGCCGCCAAGGCCGTTGTCGGTCAGCCGGTCACGGTCACCAGCAAAATCTACGCGGACGGCCACGACAAGATGGCGGTGCGCATCGTTTATCGCGCCGTCGACCAGGAAGAATGGCAGTCCGTGCCCATGCGCGAGCTGGGCAACGACAGCTGGATTGGCGAATTCACCCCGCCGACCTTCACCCGCTACATTTATCGCCTTGAAGCCTGGATCGATCAGTTCGGCAGCTACCGCTACGAGCTGGAAAAGAAGTACGCCGCCGGCGTGACCATCGATCTGGAGCTGGAAGAAGGGCGCCTGCACCTGGTGCACGCCGCCGAGCGCAGCACCCTCGAATTGCGCGGCCAGCTCGACAGCCTGATCAAGCGCTTCGGCGAGGCTGCGGACAACGAGGCCAAAGTCGCACTGTTGTTGAACAGCGAAACCGCCACCGTCATGGCCAAGGCGGACAACCACGCGTTCCTCAGCCGCAGCCTGGAATTCCCGCTGGACGTCGAGCGTGAACTGGCCCAGTTCGCCAGCTGGTACGAGCTGTTTCCACGCTCCATCACCGATGATAAAAAGCGCCACGGTACCTTCAAGGACGTTCACACGCGCCTGCCGATGATCCGCGACATGGGCTTCGACGTGCTGTATTTCCCGCCGATCCACCCGATCGGCCGCGCCCACCGCAAAGGGCCTAACAACTCCCTCACCGCAGGGCCGGATGACGTCGGCAGCCCCTACGCCATCGGCAGCGCTGAAGGCGGGCATGACGCCATTCACCCGCAATTGGGCACCCGTGAAGACTTCCGCGAGCTGGTGGCCGCTGCAGCCGAGCATGGCCTGGAAATCGCCCTGGATTTCGCCATTCAGTGCTCCCAGGACCACCTGTGGCTCAAGGAGCACCCGGGCTGGTTCTCGTGGCGTCCGGACGGCACTATCCGTTACGCGGAAAACCCGCCGAAGAAATACCAGGACATCGTCAACGTCGATTTTTATGCGCCAGACGCGATTCCAGGCCTGTGGACCGAGCTGCGTGACGTGATCCTCGGCTGGGTGAACGAGGGCGTGAAGATCTTCCGCGTCGACAACCCGCACACCAAGCCGTTGCCGTTCTGGCAGTGGATGATTGCCGACGTGCGCAGCAAGCACCCGGAAGTCATGTTCCTCGCTGAAGCCTTCACCAAGCCGGCAATGATGGCGCGCCTGGGCAAGGTCGGTTATTCCCAGAGCTACACCTACTTCACCTGGCGCAACACCAAGGCGGAGTTGAGTGAGTATTTCACCCAGCTCAATGAGTCGCCGTGGCGCGAGTGCTACCGGCCGAACTTCTTCGTCAATACGCCGGACATCAACCCGCCGTTCCTGCACGATTCGGGTCGCCCGGGCTTTCTGATCCGCGCGGCGCTGGCGACCATGGGTTCGGGTTTGTGGGGCATGTATTCGGGCTTCGAGCTGTGTGAAGCCGCGCCGGTGCCGGGCAAAGAGGAATATTTGGATTCGGAGAAGTACGAGATTCGTCCTCGTGACTTCACCGCACCCGGCAACATCATTGCCGAGATCGCCCAGCTCAACCGCATCCGTCGCCAGAACCCGGCGCTGCAGACCCATCTGGGCCTGAAGGTCTACACCGCGTACAACGACAACATCCTGTACTTCGGCAAGCGCACGGCGGACGGCAGCAACTTCATTCTGGTTGCTGTGAACCTTGATCCGCGCAACGCGCAGGAAGCGCATTTCGAACTGCCGCTGTGGGAAATGGGCCTGCCGGACGACGCCGCTACGTTGGGCGAAGACTTGATGACCGGGCATTCCTGGACCTGGTACGGCAAGACCCAGTTCATGCGCCTGGACCCGTCTTACCAGCCGTTCGGCATCTGGCGCATCAAGGCCACAAACCAATAATTCAAAGGATGTGGTCATGGCAAAGAAACCCCGCAACGCTGCCTTTATCGAAGACCCGCTCTGGTACAAAGATGCGGTGATTTACCAGGTCCACGTGAAATCGTTTTTCGACTCCAACGACGATGGCATCGGTGACTTCCCCGGCCTGATCGCCAAGCTCGACTACATTGCCGCGCTGGGCGTCAACACCATCTGGCTGCTGCCGTTCTACCCGTCGCCGCGCCGCGATGATGGCTATGACATCTCCGAATACCGGGGCGTGCACAGCGATTACGGCACCATGGCCGATGCCAAGAAGTTTATCGCAGAGGCGCACAACCGCGGCTTGCGGGTGATCACCGAACTGGTCATCAACCACACCTCGGACCAGCACGCGTGGTTTCAGCGCGCGCGGCATGCCAAAAAAGGCTCCAAGGCGCGGGATTTCTACGTCTGGTCCGATGACCCGCAGAAATACGACGGCACCCGGATCATCTTTCTCGACACCGAGAAGTCCAACTGGACCTGGGACCCGGTCGCCGAGCAGTATTTCTGGCACCGTTTTTATTCCCACCAGCCGGACTTGAACTTCGACAATCCGCAAGTCATGAAAGCGGTGATCGAGGTCATGCGTTACTGGCTGGACATGGGCATCGACGGCTTGCGTCTGGACGCGATCCCGTACCTGATCGAGCGTGACGGTACCAACAACGAAAACCTGCCGGAGACCCACCAGGTCCTCAAACAGATCCGCGCCGAGATCGACGCCAACTACCCCGACCGCATGTTGCTGGCCGAGGCGAACCAATGGCCGGAAGACACCCAGCTGTACTTCGGTGACCGCAAGGGCAAGGACGGCGACGAATGCCACATGGCGTTCCACTTCCCGCTGATGCCGCGCATGTACATGGCGGTGGCTCAGGAAGACCGTTTCCCGATCACCGACATCCTGCGCCAGACCCCGGAAATCCCGGAGAACTGCCAGTGGGCGATCTTCCTGCGCAACCACGATGAACTGACGCTGGAAATGGTCACCGACCGCGAGCGTGATTACCTGTGGAACTACTACGCCTCGGACCGCCGCGCGCGGATCAACCTGGGCATTCGTCGTCGCCTCGCGCCGTTGCTGGAACGTGACCGCCGACGTGTCGAGCTGCTGAACAGCATGCTGCTGTCCATGCCTGGCACTCCGACCCTGTATTACGGCGACGAAATCGGCATGGGCGACAACATCTATCTCGGTGACCGGGACGGTGTGCGCACGCCGATGCAGTGGTCGATCGATCGTAACGGCGGCTTTTCCCGCGCCAACCCGGCGAGCCTGGTGCTGCCGCCGATCATGGACCCGCTGTACGGTTACCAGTCGGTCAACGTCGAGGCGCAGGATCACGATCCGCACTCGCTGCTGAACTGGACCCGGCGCATGCTCGCGGTGCGCCGGCAGCAGAAAGCCTTCGGCCGCGGCACCCTGAAAATGCTCTCGCCGAGCAATCGCCGCATCCTGGCCTACACCCGCGAATACACCGGCCCGGACGGCAAGACCGAAATCATCCTCTGCGTTGCCAACGTCTCGGCCGCCTCCCAGGCCGCCGAACTCGAACTGGCGCCGTACGCCGGGACAGTGCCGGTCGAAATGCTCGGCGGCAGCGCCTTTCCACCTATTGGCCAGCTCAATTACCTGCTGACGTTGCCACCCTATGGCTTCTACTGGTTCTTGCTGGCCGCGGAGAATCAAATGCCCAGCTGGCACGTTGAACCGGCTCAGAGCATGCCGGACTTCCCGACTCTGGTGCTCAAGCAGCGTCTGGAAGAATTGCTCGAAGAACCCCTGCGCCAGACCATGGAGCAGCAGTCGCTGTCGGTGTATCTGCCGAAACGCCGCTGGTTCGCGGGTAAAGGCACGGCCATCGACAGCATTCACATCGCCTACGCCGTGCGCTTCGGCTCCACGGTGCGGCCGGCGTTGCTGAGCGAAATCGAAGTCACCTCTGGCGGCGAAACGGTGCGCTACCAGTTGCCGTTTGGCCTGTTGCCGGAAGACGACATCAGCAGCGCCTTGCCGCAACAGTTGGCCCTGTCCCGCGTGCGTCGTGGCCGTCAGGTCGGCTTGATCACTGATGCATTCACCCTTGAGCCGTTCATTCGCAACGTCATAAAAGGCATGCAGGACAATACCGTGCTGGCGACGCCGGACGGTGAGCTGCAATTCCAGAGCACATCGCAACTGGCGCCGCTGGGCCTGAACGAAGATGCCGAGGTGCGTTACCTCTCGGCCGAGCAGTCCAACAGCTCGGTGGTGGTCGGCAAGAAGCTGGTGCTGAAGATGATTCGCCGTGTGGCGGCAGGCACCCACCCGGAACTGGAAATGGGTGCGTACCTCACCGAAGCCGGCTACCCGCACATCTCGCCGCTGTTGGGCGCGGTCGTGCGCGTCGACGGGCAGGGCGAGAAAAACCTGCTGATGATCGCTCAGGGTTACCTGAGCAATCAGGGCGATGCGTGGGAATGGACGCAGAACAATCTCGAACGCGCCGTGCGCGATCACATGGCCCACGGTCAATCGTCGCTGGAGCAGCAAGCCAACGCGCTGATCGAACTGAAAGACTTCGCCGGCCTGCTGGGCCAGCGTCTGGGCGAGATGCACGTGATCCTCGGCGCGCCAACGGATAACCCGGACTTCAAAACCGAAGTCACCAGTGTCAAGGACAGCGAGGCCTCGGCGAAGAGCGTTTCGGCGCAGATCGAGCGCGCCTTGCAGCTGCTTGAACAGCACCGTGACTCCCTGGAAGCCCAGGACCAGCAGCTCATCACTGAACTGCTGGGCAAACGCAAAGCGCTGCTGGCTCAGGTCAAAACCCTGGCGAAGCAGTCGGTTGGCGGCTTGAGAATGCGCGTGCACGGCGACTTGCACCTCGGGCAGATGCTGGTGGTCAAGGGCGATGCCTACCTGATCGACTTCGAGGGCGAGCCGGCGCGTCCGCTGCAGGAACGTCGCGCCAAATACAGCCCGTTCAAAGATGTCAGCGGCGTGCTGCGCTCGTTCGACTACGCTGCGGCGATGGCCATGCGCAACGCGCAAAGTGCCGACACCTCGTTGCAGGCTGAGACGGCACGCCAGCAAGTGGCCGAGACGTATTTGCTGCAGGCGCGGGAAGCCTTCCTCGACGGCTACCGCAAGGCCACCGTGGAAGTGGGTCACGACTGGAAAGATGCCAAAGGTGAGGCGGCCGCGCTGGCGCTGTTCACCCTGGAAAAAGCCGCTTATGAAGTGGCCTACGAGGCCGAGAATCGGCCGACTTGGTTGTCGGTTCCGCTTCAAGGCTTGCGCGGGCTTCTAGACCTGTCTGATGGAGAATGAAAATGAGTGCCTCTGACCAATTCGGTAACGGCAACCACGCAATATTGCCCAGCGCCGTCGACCTGGATGCGCTGATCCGCGCGGAGCACCGCGACCCGTTCTCGATGCTCGGCCCTCACAGCGATGGCGCTGAAGGCCAGGTAATCCGCGCCTATCTGCCCAATGCACTGGCCGTGCGCGTGCTTGCTCGCGATGGCGAACGTGACTTGGGCGAGCTGAGCATGACCGACAAGCCGGGGTTCTTTGCCGGCCACTTTGCGGTGCGCGAGCCCTACCTGCTGAAGATCTCCTGGGCCACCGGCGAGCAAATCACCGAAGACCCGTTCAGCTTCGGCGAGCAGCTCGGCGAGATGGATTTGTACCTGTTCGCCGAGGGCAACCATCGTGACCTGAGCAGCGCGTTGGGCGCACAGGTGAAGAACGTCGACGGTGTCGATGGCGTACGTTTCTCCGTGTGGGCTCCGAATGCCCGCCGTGTCTCGGTGGTGGGCGATTTCAACAGCTGGGACGGCCGTCGTCATCCAATGCGCCTGCGTCACCCGACGGGCGTGTGGGAAATCTTCATTCCGCGTATTGGCCCGGGAGAGGCGTACAAGTACGAGATCCTCGGCCAGCACGGCGTTCTGCCGCTGAAAGCCGACCCTATGGCCCTGGCCACCCAACTGCCGCCGGCTACGGCGTCGAAAGTCGCTGCGCCGCTGGACTTTGACTGGCAGGACAGTGACTGGATGCAGTCCCGTGGCGACAAGCACGACATCCACCAGCCGCTGTCGATCTACGAGCTGCACGCAGGCTCGTGGAAGTGGCATCACGGCGGCGATGACGAGCCCGATCGCCCGTATAACTGGCGCGAGCTGGCCGATAACCTGATCCCTTACATCAAAGATATGGGCTTCACCCACATCGAGCTGATGCCGATCATGGAACACCCTTTCGGCGGTTCGTGGGGTTATCAGGTGCTGTCGCAGTTCGCACCGAGTGCCCGTTATGGCAAGCCGGAAGACTTCGCCGCATTCGTCGATGCCTGTCACCGCAACGACATCGGTGTGATTCTTGACTGGGTGCCTGCGCACTTTCCGACGGATGCACACGGTCTGGCCCAATTCGACGGCACTGCGCTGTACGAATACGCCAACCCCCATGAGGGCTTCCATCAGGACTGGAACACGCTGATCTACAACCTTGGCCGCACCGAAGTCCACGGTTTCATGATCGCGTCCGGCTTGCATTGGCTGAAGCACTTCCACGTCGATGCGTTGCGCGTGGATGCGGTGGCCTCGATGCTGTATCGCGACTATTCGCGCAACGCCGGGGAGTGGGTGCCGAACCGTTACGGCGGCCGCGAAAACCTGGAAGCCATCGACTTCCTGCGTCACCTCAATGACGTAGTGGCGATCGAAGCGCCGGGCGCGCTGGTCATCGCCGAGGAGTCGACCTCGTGGCCGGGCGTTTCGCAGCCGACTCAACAGGGCGGCCTGGGCTTCTCGTACAAATGGAACATGGGCTGGATGCACGACACGCTCAAGTACGTCGAGCAGGACCCGATCCATCGCCAGCATCATCATTCTCAGCTCAGCTTCGGCCTGGTTTACGCATGGTCCGAGCGCTTCGTGCTGCCGATTTCCCACGACGAAGTGGTCCACGGCAAGCACTCGCTGATCGACAAGATGCCCGGCGACCGCTGGCAGAAATTCGCCAACCTGCGCGCTTACCTGTCGTTCATGTGGACGCACCCGGGCAAGAAGCTGCTGTTCATGGGCTGCGAGTTCGGTCAATGGCGAGAGTGGAACCACGACACCGAGCTGGACTGGCATTTCCTCCAGTACGCCGACCACAAGGGCGTGCACACGCTGGTCAGCGACCTCAACCGGTTGTATCGCACTGAAAAGGCGCTGCACGAGCAGGACTGCCAGCCCCAGGGTTTCCAGTGGGTCATTGGTGACGACGCCGGCAACAGCGTCTATGCCTACCTGCGTTGGAGCAAGGAGGGCGAACCATTGCTGGTGGTCGCCAACCTGACGCCGGTGCCGCGTGAGGCCTATCGCGTGGGCGTTCCGTTCAGCGGCAAGTGGGCCGAGCTGTTCAACAGCGACGCCGATATCTACGCCGGTTCCAACTTCGGTAACGGCGGCGGTGTGCGCACCGACGACCTCAAGAGTCATGGCCAGGCGTTCTCGCTGTCCTTGAACCTGCCGCCGTTGGGCGTGGTGATCCTCAAACCGACGGTGGAGCAACTGCAACAGGAGGGGTGATTCCCCCCGCCAGACTGTTGTGAACCTTGTGGGAGCGAGCTTGCTCGCGAATCGTCTTTACCCGCCGGCTCTGTCGGCGGGTCGGGGCATTCGCCAGCAGACTCGCTCCCACTGTCGTTTCAGCCATTCCGACAAGCGTGTGGGACGTTTCCCGGACGAATGTCATCCCTCGCTACTGAACCTGACATCTTTTCAATGGTCTGTTGACCACTGCGCGCGCAGTACGCCCGGGTCACGACTTTGGGTGTCCGGCTGAATTTCGCCCGCGCCAGATGCCTTTTCCAGCAGTTGCAGTGCGTTGTTCGTGCTGTCCGACCAGGCGTGATTCCCTTGCATGCGGCCCGCCCACCGGCCTTCTTTTCAATTTGTCGAAGATTAACCATGCCTATTTCTCCCTCCGATGCTTCCCTTCGCTTTTCCACCGTGTCGGGCGTTCGACGCCGTTTGCTCAACGCCGGCGTGCTGACCACCTTGTTGACCGCAGGCTTTGCCAGCCCCTTGGCACTGGCCGAAACCACGAGCAAGGATCGCTGGGTCAGCGACACCCTCAGCACCTACGTGCGCAGTGGCCCCACCGACGGCTACCGCATCGTCGGCACCCTGAAGTCCGGGCAGAAAGTGGAGCTGATCAACACCCAGGGCGATTACAGCCAGGTGCGCGGCAGCGCCGGCGACAACGTGTGGATTCCCACCGCTGACCTGCAGGAAGTGCCAGGCCAGGCCGAGCGCTTGCCGCAATTGACGCAGAAAGCCGCGGACCTCAGCGCGCAGCTGAAGACCATCGACGATGACTGGAAGACCAAGGTTCAGGGCATGCAGGAAACCCTGGAGTCGCGCAAGAAGCTGGTCGACGAGCTCGAAGCGCGGACCAAGGACCTGAACGCACAGCTGGCCAGCGCCCAGTCGGACTTGCGCACGACCCAGGCGAAACTGGGTGACGAGAACAATCAAGTGCTGATGCGCTACATGGTCTACGGCGGCAGCATCGCCGGGGCTGGCCTGCTGCTGGGCCTGATCCTTCCGTCGCTGACCAAGGGCCGCAAGCGCAACGATCGCTGGTTCTGAAGCAAACCGCCCGTGCCAGTTGCGGGCTGAAAAGGCTTCTACAGTAGGAGCGCGCTTACCCGCGAAGACGAAGTTGCATTCAGTATGTTGTCGCCTGAAACACCGCGCCCACTGTAGGAGCCGGCTTGCTGGCGAATGCATTCTTTCAGATCAAGGTGTGCAAAATGGCACACCGCCTTCGCGGGCAAGCGCGCTCCTACGCCCTCCGGGCAGAATCCAAATCTCAACCTGACACCCAACCCATCCCGTATCCCCGCAAACCTGTAGGAGCGCGCTTGCCCGCGAACGCGATCTTCCAGATGACGCAGCGCAGGATGACCCACCGCATTCGCCGGCAAGCCGATATCTGCACTGCTAAATCTCGGGGAAACGCACCTTGGGCCCGGTGTTCATCTGACCGGGATTCCCGGCAATCACTGGCAACTTTCCCCGCATGCGCTATTTTAGTGCGGGCACCTTCTGCCCACCGTTTTCCCCATCACAAGAAAAAGAGAATTCCGCCCATGAAGTTCGAACCCTTCGCCCAGTCGCTCGTTGCGACGGTGCTCACCCTTGGCTTGTCCTGCGCTCACGCCGCTTCCGTGGCGCCGGCCGCCGCTGAAAACGGCATGGTCGTGACCGCCCAGCACCTGGCCACCCACGTCGGCGTGGACGTGCTCAAGTCCGGCGGTAACGCGGTGGATGCGGCCGTTGCCGTGGGCTACGCGCTGGCCGTGGTCTATCCGGCTGCCGGCAACCTGGGCGGGGGCGGTTTCATGACCATCCAGCTGGCCGACGGGCGCAAGACCTTCCTCGACTTCCGCGAAAAAGCCCCGCTGGCGGCGACTGCCAACATGTACTTGGACAAGGACGGCAATGTCGTACCGGACTTGAGTTCCAAGGGGCACCTGGCCGTCGGCGTCCCCGGCACCGTGTCCGGGATGGAAATGGCGCTCAGCAAATACGGCACCAAAAAGCGCGCGGAAGTCATTGCGCCGGCGATCAAGCTCGCTGAAAACGGCTTCGCCCTGGAGCAAGGCGATGTCGATCTGCTTGGCACCGCCACCGACGAATTCAAGGCCGACGCCAAGGACCTGGGCACGATATTCCTGAACAAGGGCCAGCCACTGCAGGTTGGCGACACCCTCGTGCAGAAAGACCTCGCCAAAACCCTCAAGGAAATCTCCGCAAAAGGCAGCGACGGTTTCTACAAGGGCTGGGTGGCCAAGGCGATCGTCGATTCCAGCCAGGCGGGGAAGGGCATCATCACCCAGGCCGATCTGGACAAATACGCGACCCGCGAACTGGCGCCGATCGAGTGTGATTACCGCGGCTACCACGTCGTGTCGGCGCCACCACCGAGCTCCGGTGGCGTGGTCATCTGCGAGATCATGAACATCCTCGAAGGCTATCCGATGCAGGAGCTGGGCTATCACTCCGCCCAGGGGCTGCATTATCAGATCGAGGCCATGCGTCATGCCTACGTCGACCGTAACAGCTACCTGGGTGACCCGGACTTCGTCAAGAATCCGATCAGCCATCTGCTCGACCGCGACTACGCCGCCAAGCTGCGCGCCGCCATCGAACCGCAGAAAGCCGGGATCTCCCAGAACATCAAACCCGGCGTTGCGCCCCACGAAGGCAACAACACCACGCACTATTCCATCGTCGACAAATGGGGCAACGCGGTGTCTGTCACCTACACCCTCAACGACTGGTTCGGCGCAGGCGTGATGGCGAGCAGTACCGGTGTAATCCTCAATGACGAGATGGACGACTTCACCTCCAAGGTGGGCGTGCCGAACATGTACGGCCTGATTCAGGGCGAAGCCAACGCCATCGCGCCGGGCAAGTCGCCGCTGTCATCGATGAGCCCGACCATCGTCACCAAGGACGGCAAGGCGGTGATGGTGGTGGGTACCCCGGGCGGCAGCCGGATCATTACTGCCACCCTGCTGACCATGCTCAACGTCATCGACTACGGCATGAACATCCAGGAAGCGGTCGATGCGCCTCGTTTCCACCAACAGTGGATGCCGGAAACCACCAACCTGGAAGCCTTCGCCGTCAGCCCTGACACCCAGAAGATCCTCGAAAGCTGGGGCCATAAGTTTGCAGGTCCCCAGGACGCCAACCACCTGGCCGCGATCCTCGTCGGCGCGCCGTCCCTGGGTGGCAAGCCAGTGGGTAATAACCGTTTCTACGGTGCCAACGATCCACGTCGCAGCACGGGGTTGTCGCTGGGCTATTAACCCAGACGGGAAACGATTCACCGGATGGGGCAGGGTGTTCCTGTCCGGTGACGGGTGCGCCGGTTCTCCCCAACCAAGACCCTGCGGGCAATTTTGGTTGCGCGCAGGAGGCTTCGAAGTGTTATGTTATAACTCGCTTTTACAGGTCGTTCACAGGCCTGTCGGTTATCGCGCTTCGAGAGTCCACCGCGTATGCAAACCCTGTCTGTCCCCTTGCAATCTCCCGCCACGTCTATCGCCCATCCCGGCCGCCTGCAATCGATCGATGCCCTGCGTGGCCTGATCATCGTGTTCATGCTGCTGGATCACGTGCGCGAGACCTTCTTTCTGCACCATCAGGTCAGCGATCCGATGGACGTCGCCCACACCAGCGTCGATCTGTTCATCAGCCGCACGCTCGCGCATTTCTGCGCGCCGCTGTTCGTGTTTCTTACCGGGCTTTCGGCCTGGCTGTATGGCGAACGACACGCGGGCAAGGGCGCGGTGGCGGGATTTCTGTTCAAGCGCGGGCTGGTATTGATCGCGCTGGAACTGACGCTGGTGAACTTCGCCTGGACGTTCCAGTTTCCGCCGACGGTGATCTATTTACAGGTCATCTGGGCGATTGGCTTGAGCATGATCGCGCTGTCAGCGATGGTGGTATTGCCGCGTGGGGTCCTGGCGGCGCTGGGACTGGCGATCATCGCCGGGCATAACCTGCTGGATGACGTGCACTTCGCCGTGGGCTCGGCGATGCACATTCCGTGGGCGATTCTCCATGACCGCGGCTGGATCGAGGTCGGCGACAGTTTGCGCTTGCGCACCTCGTACCCGCTGCTGCCGTGGATCGGCGTGATTGCCGTCGGCTACGCCGCCGGGCCGTGGTTTGGCCGCCACGCAAATGCAGAAAAGCGCGAGATAAACCTGATTGCCTGGGGATTTGGCTCACTGACGCTGTTTCTTGCCCTGCGCGGGATCAACGGCTATGGCGAGAAGCCGTGGGTGGAAGGTGACACCACAGCGCAGACGCTGATGAGCGTCCTCAACGTCACCAAGTACCCGCCGTCGTTGCTGTTCATCAGCTTGACCCTGGGCGTCGGTTTACTGGTGCTGGCCTGGCTTGAGCGGCAACAGGGGCGGGCATGGCTGCGACCGCTGGTGACCTTTGGCGCGGCGCCGATGTTTTTCTACCTGCTGCACCTCTACGTGCTGAAGCTGCTGTATGTCGGCGCGGTAGCGATCTGGGGCACCACCCAAGGCCAGTACTTTGGGTTCACTTCGGTACTGGGCCTGTGGGGTTGCGCCGCGGTGCTCACCGTCGTGCTATGGCCGGCGGTGAACTGGTTCGCCGCGCTCAAGGCGAGTCGCCGGGACATTGCCTGGCTCAAGTACTTCTGAGAACGGCCATGTAGGACCTGCTTTAGCCCGGAATGTGTCAAATGTCACGCAGGCTGCGTTCCATGCGCGCCAGGCCTTCTTCCAGCATCGGCCGTGGGCAGCCGAAGTTCAGGCGCACGAACTGGCCGCAGTCGTCGCCGAATTCCAGGCCGTCGCTGAGCGCGACTTTCGCGTGTTCGAGGAAGAACTGCTGCGGGCTGTCCAGCCCCAGGCCGGAGCAATCCAGCCACGCCAGATAGGTGCTCTGGGGCAGGTGCATCGTGATCCCCGGGAAACGGCTTTTGATGGCCTCGGCCAGGTAATCGCGATTGTCCTGCAGATACGCCACGACCTGTTCCAGCCAAGCGCCACCTTCACGATAGGCCACTTCGGTGGCCTCCAGGCCCAAGGCGTTGACGCTGTCCACCAGCCCCAGCCGCCCGGCATTGAAACGCTGGCGCAGCTCGGCGTTCTGCACCACGGCGAACGCGGTTTTCAGGCCGGCAATGTTCCAGGCTTTGCTCGCTGACATCAGCGTCACGCTGCGCGCCGCGATCTCCGGGCTCAGGGACGCGATCGGCGTGTGCTGTCGGCCGTCGAACAGCAGGTCAGCGTGAATTTCATCGGAAATGATCAGCGCATCGCGCCGTACACAGGCCTCACCGATGGCCAGCAATTCGTCACGCTCAAAGACTTTGCCCAGCGGGTTGTGGGGGTTGCTCAGCAATAGCGCGCCGCAGTCGGGCAGGGCGCGTTCCAGCGCCGCGATGTCGGTGGGGTATTCACCCTGGGCGTTGGCATGGAAGGGCAGATCGATGCGCGGCAGTTGCCAGTTGGCCGGTGCGTGCAGAAGCGGCGAGTAATTGGGGGTCTGCACCAGCACCGCGCTGGACGGCGAGACCAGTGCATGGAGCGCCATATTCACGCCGGGCTCGACCCCCGGCAGAAAGACCAGGTCCTGCGCTTCGATCTGCCAGCCGTAGCGCTCGGCGAGGTGCTTGACCAGCGTTTCCCGCAACGCCTGCTGGGGCACGGAATAGCCCAGCAGCGGATGTTCCAGACGGTTCTTCAGCGCCTGCACAATGGGCGCGGCCACCGGAAAATCCATGTCCGCCACCCACATCGGCAGCACGTCTTCGGGGTACTGGCTCCACTTTTTGCTGCCGGTGTTCAAACGCTGAAAAACGTTGTTCAGATCCATGTCCTGGCCTGTCCTGCTCGAAAAAAAAGGGGATTGTGCCAGAGAAAGCGTGGCTGGGTTTGCTGTCGGTTTTCTGTTTGTAGGATTAATCCGCAAATGCCGCTGGAACCGTCTCCTTCGTGTCTCCTCGTCTGGAGTCACACTTTGAAATGCCTCATCTTCGCTCGCCTCAGCCCTCTCTCATGGACGAGTTGATCCGGTTTTCTGCAGACCGGTCGGGGGCGTTTCTTCTGACACGGACGCTCATTCATGCTCACCGTATTGCCGCCTTTCTTCGATCACAGTCGCCACAAGCTTGTTGTTCATCGTTTGCCCTTTGCGCTCGACGTCTTGGCCTTCGAGGGTGAAGAACAGCTGAGTCAGCCGTTTCTTTATCGCGTTGAATTTACTTGTGTTGAGCAGGACATCGGGGCTGATCGGATGCTGGGCAAGACCGCTCAGTTCAGCCTGCATGCTGCGGCACATACGTTGCCTGTTGCGATTCGTGGCTTGCCGGTGCCTCGGGTTGAAGCGCTGCGGACGTTGCATGGGGTGGTCACGGGTTTTAAGCGGCTTTCCGGTTCTGCTGACGAGGCCAGATACGAGATTACTTTGCAGCCGCGGCTGGCGTTGCTGGGCCGTGGGCGGCAGTTCCGGATCTATCAGCACCAATCCGTGCCGCAGATTGTCGAAAGCATCTTGCGCACTCGGCATGATTTCGAAGGGCAGGATTTTCTGTTCCCGCTGGTGCGGGAATATCCCAAGCGCGAGCAGGTGATGCAGTACGGCGAGAGCGATCTTTCGTTTATTGCGCGGTTGTTGGCCGAGGTGGGGATCTGGTATCGCTTCACCAATGACGAAAGGTTGGGGATTGCGGTGGTCGAGTTTCATGACGATCAGCGGCATTACGTTCGCCCTCGGATCAGTTTGCCGTTCAGGCCTCAGTCAGGGTTGGGCAGCAGCGGGCAGGATGGGGTTTGGGGGCTGCAGGTCAGTCATGAGGTGGTGGAGAAGAACGTTCACTTTCGGGCTTACCACCATCGGGATGCGAGTGCCTGGCTGGATGGGACTGTGGATCAGACCCGGGGTGACACCACAACTTATGGCGAGGCGTATCACTACGCCGAGCCGTACAAAGCGCTGGGTGACAAGCTCGATCTGGACGAGGATTTAGAAGGCGAAAGCGGGTTTTTCTACGCCCGGTTGCGGCATGAGCGGTATCTGAATGACCAAACTCGCCTGACCGGGATTAGCAGCAGTGCGTCTTTGGGATTGGCGCAGGTGCTGGGAATTTCCGGTGGGGCACCGCAGGCGTTTGAGCCCGGGGCGGTGATCACTCGATTGCGGTTGCATGCTGCGCGGGACCGCAGTTTCGAGCTGAGCTTTGAGGCAATTCCGTATTCGGAGAGCGTGTGTTTTCGGCCGCCTTTGCTGGCCAAGCCTGCGATAGCCGGCACTGTTCCGGCCCGTGTCACCAGCTCGCTGGCCAACGATCCCTACAGCCACATCGACAGCGAAGGTCGTTACAAGGTCAGCTTTCTGTTCGACCGCGACAGCTGGAAGCTGGGTCAGGAAAGCCATTGGTTGCGCCTTGCCCGACCTTATGCGGGCGATACCCACGGCCTGCACCTGCCGCTGATCTGCGGGACCGAAGTGGCGATTGCCTTCGGGCAAGGCGATCCGGACCGGCCCTACATCGCCCATGCCCTGCATGACAGTAGACATCCCGACCATGTGACGTTGACGCGCAGTGACTACAAACGCAACGTACTGCGCACGCCGGCGAACAATAAGCTGCGCATGGAAGATGATCGCGGCAAAGAACACATCAAACTCAGCACCGAGCACAGCGGCAAAAGCCAGCTGAACCTTGGGCATCTGGTCGACAACGAGAAGGACAAGCGCGGCGAAGGGTTTGAATTGCGCACCGATGGCTGGGGCGCGATTCGGGCGGGAAGCGGGCTGTTTATCAGTGCGGATGAACAGAGCAAGGCCCACGGGATGCAGCTGGATATGGACGCTGCAATCGACCAGCTCGAAACCGCGCTCTCCCTGGCCCGTACCATGGCTCAGGCTGCAAAGAGTGCGGGCGCCATTCCCGCCGATACGAGTGGCCATACGCAACTGAACAACGCGCTGACTCACCTCACCGAGCCCGGTCTTCTGCTGCACGCGCCGGCCGGCATCGGCATCGTCACCCCTGAAGCGATCTGCGTTTCCTCCGGTCGCGAGAGCGTCGCCATCACCTCGTCACGCTCAACCGACCTCAGCGCCGGACGCAACATCACCGGCACCGCCGAAGGTGCGATCAGCCTGTGTGCTGTGACCAAGGGTTTGCAAGTTAAAGCGGTTCAGGGCGACGTTCAGCTTCACGCCCAAAGTGCCGCACTGCATGCGCTCGCACAAGACGACATCAAGATCGAAAGCCTGGCCGGCCGGATCGAAATCAGCGCCCCGAAGGAACTCGTCCTCAGCTGCGGCGGCGCATTCATCCGTATCAAGGATGGCGAAATCGAGCTGGGCGCGCCGGGGAATATCTATCACCGGGCCGCTTATGTGCTGAAGGCCGGTGCTACCACGCTGACAACGCCGGTGACGCCAATACCTTATGGCTATGGGGCGGGGTACACCCTGGTCGACGCGCAACAGGCCGCTGCCCGTTTCGTCCGTTACCGGATCACTACGCAGAACGGCGAAGTGTTCAACGGCGTGACCGACAAGGACGGGAAGACCATGCCCGTCCACACGATGCTGCCCGGACATGTGGCGATCGACTTTCCGCAGTCCGAAGAAAGACTGAAGCCGCGTCCCACACCTGAACTGGAGGAGGAAGAAGAGGAAGAGGAAATCACCGAAGGCATCACGCTGCGCATCGGGTTGTTCTTTGACGGGACGGGGAATAACCAGAGCAATGCGGCGGCGACGGAGCGTTGCCGACGGCAGGATCTGGAGACCTTTAGCAGTGAAGAGCTGGAGAGCATTGCCGCAACGTGCAAGCAGTATGGGTTTGGTGAGTTTGACGGGAGCGCGTTCAACAGCGCGCCGAATAACAGTTACGGGAATGCGCCGAGCAATGTGGCTTATTTGTTTCAGCTGTATCCGGACAACGCGGTTGATGGTATTTCGGCTGAAGCCAAAACCGCATATATCAAGGCGTACGTAGAAGGTATCGGTACTCGCAGCGGTGGCAAGGATGCAACGGTCATTGGGCAGGGTCTTGGCCAGGGTGAGACGGGGGTAGTAGCGCGGGTGAAGCAGGCGCCAGCCTTAGTAAAAACACAGCTAAGCTTTTTTGAACAAACCAACCCCGGCATTTCGATTAAAAAGATCGAGATCGATATCTTCGGCTTCAGTCGCGGTGCAGCGGCCGCGCGTCACTGCGCAAATGAGTTTCTCAAACCCCAGTGCGGCGTATTTAGAGAAATCCTCACCGCCAGAAGTCATGGTCTGCAACAGAGCTTCGACGCATCGACGGACGTATCCATCAACTTGATCGGCCTGTTCGATACCGTTGCAGCCATCTCAGACCCTGCACATGGGGACTTCAGTCCTGGCGACGACGTAAATCGTGGCGTCAATCTCTATCTGCCACCCGACTGCGCGCGGCAGGTCATTCAGCTTCAGGCGCTCGACGAATATCGAGCCGACTTTTCTCTTAATAACGTCCACCACACGCACCTCCAGATCGGACTGCCGGGCGCCCACTCCGATGTCGGCGGGGGCTATCTGCCACGAGCACGAGAAAAGTTGTGGATGACGCAGCCCTGCAAGGCCAGCGTTCCGACCGGTCAAAAGGTTGAATCCCATGCCGCATGGGCCCGTGCAGAGGCGCACGCCAAGGTATTGCGCGAATCAGGCGTGGCCCGCGATGGCTACGTTGCGGTGAAAGCCTGGCCTGCAGCAACCAACCCTCGCGGCAAAGCTGCGTCGGCCATGGAGCACTACTGGATAACCGTACTCCTTGAACGCCCGGTGCATGGCGAACTTAGCCTGATTGCACTGCGTGTCATGCGTGAACTTGGGATACGTCACGCCGTTCCCTTCAAGGGTCTGGAAGCGCGGCCTGAACTCGCAGTGCCAGAGGAGCTTATGCCTATCGCTAAGCGAATCTTGCAGCAGGTAATGACGGACCGGCTCGTAAGCTTGGAACCTGCGCAAGAGGCATTGCTACGAGCGCGTTACATCCACATATCCGCGCACTGGACCCCTGAAGGTCCCTTCTTACTTAGCAAACCGGCGCCGCTGAATCGTAGAAACGTGCACCTCAACCGTCCGCAAGAAGGTTATCCGGAATGAGGCGCATGGGTTTTGCAGTCGGATTGCTACTCAGCCTGAGTGCCTGTGCCACGGGTGGCTCAGTACCCCCACCTGTCAAGCTGCCTTATCCGGCATGGTACATCGGCTTCGCCGCGCCCAAACACATGGAAGTGTGGGTGGAAAGCGTCGATGTGCTTGATCAGCGGGGATATGTTTTCTTCAACGTGCATGCTGGAGTCGCCGGTTACACACGTAAGCCCGAGGGCTGGCACAAGGGCACATCTGGTGGCAAACCCATCAACAACGTCGACTTACCAGACCAACTACTTCTGCGCTGGCAGTCACTCGTGGAGCCTCAGGCTTACAAAATCAGCATCCGAATACCGCAGTGGGTACGCGATGAGATGGTTAGGCCAGAGCGCGTCTACTGCCGTGGCTCAAAAGAATGGATAGACGACTACCGTTTCGCGATTACGTTGGGAATGGCTCCGGGAGGTATCGTGAAAGTTTGGGCCGGTGGGCCATGTCTGGGTTTCAAGGAAGTCGGTCGTTACCAAGCTAAAATCGAACCGCTCGGCCCCTACCGTGGCGCAAGCAGGGGCAAGTACATCCCGCTCGAACCGGAGAACAAAGCTTACGTAGAACAGCACGGCATTCCCTATGGCAGTTGGTAATGCTGCTGCGGCCTCGAACCCATCGCGCCACCGCACAAATGAACGTCTCAGAATCCAGTGCGCCGCTCATTCCGATGTGGGCGGGGGCTATCTCCCACGAGCACGAGAAAATTTGTGGATGACGCAGCCCTTTAAAGCCAGCGTTCCAACCGGTCAAAGAGTTGAGACCCATGCCGTGTGGGCCCAAGCAGAGGAGGTGTGGGTGGAGACGGTTGATGTGATCGATGAGCGAGGTCTGGCTTTTTTTTGTGTGCATGGTGGAGTCGCGAGTTACACCGGTCAGCCAGAGGGCTGGGGAAATGGCGCGGGCAAGTCGAAACCCATCAACAACGTCGATCTTCCTGAGCGAATCTTTCTGCGCTGGCAATCTCTGGTCGAGCCGCAAGCCTACAAGCTTAGTATTCAGATACCGCAATGGGTGCGCGACCAGATGATCAAGCCAGAGCAAGCATTTTGCTTATGGACACGCAAAAAGGAGGAGGACTATCGCGCCGCAATTACCCTTGGAATGGCGCCAGGGGGAATTGTAAAAGTGTGGTTAGGCGGATCGTGCCTGGGCTTCAAAGAAGTTGGCCGCTACCAAGCCGAAGTCGGTCCCCTCGGACCCAACCAGGACGGAAAAGGCTTGTTTTACCGAGCCCCCAATCCGGCGGCACAAGCCTGGATAGACCGACACGGCATTCCTTATGGAAGTTGGTAATTCGATTGGCAACGTTCCAAGGGTGCCGCTTGCGATTTAAATCGTCCGTGCCGCTTGACGCCGCAGGATCGCGTTGGCTGGTACAACGCGTTCGCCAGCAAGCGGTTGCAGTCAGGAGTACTTGGAAATAATTAGCAGTGCTGAGTTTCTTATAACCCCGCACCGTAAATAGATAATTAATCAATCAAACTGATCGAGAGTTTTCACCACTATGAAAGACATCATACGCCTAGGCGACCTCACCACCCACGGCGGCGTCGTGCTTCAGGCTTTTCCGCAGACCGACCTCAACGGCAAGCCCATCGCGGGGGTGGGGCACAACGTCAGCTGCCCTTTATGCAAAGGTGTTTTCCCCATCGTCGAAGGCAGCAGCACATACGCTGTGGACGGAGTGCCGGTTGCGTTGAACGGCATGAAGACCGCCTGTGGTGCAGCCCTTATTGCCAGCGGGCCGATGGGCGCCGTCACAAGCTGATCACACTTGCGCCGGCCCGCTGACGATCTGCGAAACATCTCGGTGCCAATCGACGGCGCAATGCCGTCGATTCTGGTCCCGAAAACGCTTCGTTTAGATACCCTACGGTCGAGGAATTTAATCCGTTCGACTGTTTGTGAAACAACAGACCGCCCGTCGGTACGCTCACCTATCTAACTAAACTTCCAGCGGTAAACCATTGGTCGGTTCCAAGTTCGCTTCCCTGAATTCCATCTCCAGCGATCTCTCCTTATATCTGTGCGTTCTGCTGAGTTGACCGATCGGCGCAATAGAAAAGCTGAACTTGTCGTTAATAAATCCTGATATCACATTAGCCTGAGAAGGGAGTAACACTATGTTCCTGCACAATAAACGTCTTCAATACACGGTTCGCGTTGCCGAGCCTAATCCGGGTCTGGCCAATCTGCTCCTGGAGCAGTTTGGCGGCGCTCAGGGTGAGCTGGCCGCAGCCACTCGCTACTTCACCCAAGCACTGGCGGAAGAAGATCCAGGTCGCAAGGATCTGTTGCTGGACATCGCCACCGAGGAGCTGAGCCACCTGGAAATCATCGGCTCGATCATCGTGATGCTCAACAAAGGCGCCAAAGGCAAACTGGCCGAAGGCGTGCAAGCCGAAGGCGAGCTGTACCGTGACATCAACGGCGCCGGCAATGATTCACACATCACCAGTCTGCTCTACGGCGGTGGTGCTCCGCTGGTCAACTCGGCCGGCGTTCCATGGACGGCGGCTTACATCGACACCATTGGTGAGCCGACGGCGGACTTCCGTTCCAACATCGCTGCCGAAGCGCGGGCCAAGATCGTCTATGAGCGCCTGATGAACGTGACCACCGATCCAGGCATCAAGGACGCGTTGGGCTTCCTGATGACCCGTGAAATCGCGCACCAGATTTCCTTCGAAAAAGCGCTCCACTCGATTCAGCCGAACTTCCCCCAAGGCAAGTTGCCAGGCATGCCAGAGTTCTCCCGGACGTACTTCAGCATGTCAAACGGCGAGCCTAATGTGCGTGGGCCATGGAATAACGACGACGACTTCGAATACGTCGAGAATCCAAAGCCGGCAGTAGACGGGGGCGACGGAACCGCTTCGGTCACGTTGAGCGAGGACGAGTCGGTCACGTTGACCATGATGAAAGAGCGGTTGAAGTCTGATCTGACAGCCGACCCCATGACCGGTGCCGACCTCGGGTCGGGCATGGCTCAGGGCAAAGCCGAGTAAACCGATAAGGGCAGGGCCGGCATTTGGCCGGCCCTGCCGACGAACTGATCACTGCCCCGTAAAGCAGGGAGGTTTCTAATGAACACGTTATTGGAAGATTCGACGCTCGATGAAGACAGCGAGTTGTTCAACGACAACGCTCAGCTGGACTTCTCTTCTTGTGTAACGCGTTTCGAAGCAGAAGCAGCGACGCTCGGTCGCGGTTTCAGAACGGCCTTGTTTGTTCAGCAATTCAAAGCCGGACTGCTGCCCAAATCGGTAAAAGGAGTTGAGAGACTCCACTAGGGCGTGGAGCTTCTGTGGACGATTGCCTGAAAATATCCGCTGGCTAGCCCGTTTCATCCCGCTACTAGCCCATCGATTTTGCCCGCGAAAGCGGGCTTTTTTGTCTCTGCCGAGGGCGCGGAATTGGATCCCGCCAAAGCGGCCACATCACCCGTAATCCGAAACGTTGCGAGGCGCTGGACGGAACTGTGATTACCCGCCACTGTATTGGCCTTCGCGCGTGCGCAATGCGTATTTTCAGGCCTGATGCCTATCAGGAGAGGGAGCGGATTTGAATCAGCTAAAACGCCTTGAAAGCGGGATCAAGGGCTTCGACGCGCTGCTAAAAGGAGGCCTTGTTGCGGGCGCCTCATACATCATTCAAGGACGGCCAGGGTCGGGCAAGACGATCCTCGCCAACCAGCTAGGGTTCAATCATGTCCGGCAGAACGGCCGCGTGCTGTTCGCAACGCTGCTCGCCGAACCCCACGACCGGTTGTTTCATTTCCTGTCGACCCTGAGCTTTTTTGATCGCGGTGCCGTGGGCCAGAGCATCCAGTTCGTCAGTGCCTTCGACACCCTTGAGAACGACGGTCTGCACGAAGTGGTCAAGTTGCTGCGCCGCGAGATCACCCGACAACGCTCCAGCATGCTGATTCTGGACGGCCTGCTCAACGCGCGCTCCAGGGCGGAAACGCCGCTGGACACCAAACAGTTCATTGCCGAACTGCAGGGTCATGCCGCATTCGCCGGTTGCACGGTGCTATTCCTCACCAGCTCGCAACTCGACGATGGCAGTCCTGAGCACACCATGGTCGATGGCGTGATCGAAATGGGCGAAGACATGGTCGGTTCGCGCGCGGTGCGCCGGATCAAGATGCGCAAGACCCGGGGCAGCGGCGCCATACCCGGCGCCCACGAATTCGAGATCAACGACCAGGGCATTGCCATTTATCCGCGCCTGGAATGCATGCTGACCCGAACCGGTGCCATGCCCGAACACCCCTACACAATCCTGAGCAGCGGCATCGACGGGCTGGACGCCCACATCGGTGGTGGTCTGGTCCGTTCATCGGTGACCCTGATCATGGGCCCTTCAGGCGCCGGCAAGACTTCGCTTGGCATCCAGTTTTTAAGCGGCTGCTCTGCGCAAGAGCCCGGGCTGTACTTCGGCTTTCATGAGTCGCCGCAACGGGCGAGGGCCAAAGCGCGTTCCCTCGGCAAGGATTTCGCAGCGCTCGAAGCGGCGGGCGCGCTGCACACCGTCTGGACACCGGCCTCGGCAGGTCTGATTGATCGTGTCTGTTACGACTTGCTCGACCGGGTAGAGCGGCTGCAGATCAAACGTGTGTTCATTGACAGTCTCAACGCCCTGAGCCGCGCGACTGCCGATCAGAGTCGGGTACCGGACGTCCTCGACACCTTGCTCGGCGAGCTTCGCGCCCGTGGAGTGACGGTGATGGCATCCTGGGAAGCGCATCGGTTGTTCGACGATCAACCGAGCGTCCCGGCCCCGGATGTCTCCGGTGTGGTTGATAACCTGCTGCTCGTCCAGTTCGTTCAGCATCGGACTGAACTTCAACGTCAGGTTTCGATTCTTAAGATCAGAGACAATGCGTACGATCCCTCGCCACTTGAAGTCGTGATGAGCAACGCTGGAATCACCATGCAAAAGGTCTGATATATGCGATTCGCAACGTGGGGGCGGCCAGAACGAGTGAGTTGCTGGATCAGGTGCACGGCCCTCGCGACATCGTGGGAAGTGGCCATCTGATGCCGACGATTCTGATCATCGATGACGAATACCTGATTGCCGATATTCTCAGTTTCGCGCTGGAGGATGAGGGTTTTCAGACAGTGGTGGCTGGCAGCGGGCGCAAGGCGCTGGAGATTCTCGATCGCGAGCGCCCCGACCTGATCATCACTGATTTCATGATGCCCGGCATGACCGGTCTGGAACTCGCAGAGACAATCAAGTCCCGCGAGAAGCACATGTCGACGCCGATCATGCTCATGAGTGGCGCCCAGGCCTACATGGGGGCCGAGCGGCCGGACCTTTTTGATGAGGTGATTGATAAGCCCTTCGATATCGACCAGGTCATCGGCAAAATTCACGCTCTGTTTCAAGCCCGGCTGTAAGGTTTTCCAGTTCGACCGTCATTGTCGTTGAACGAATCGATTCAGCCCCGGGTCGATACTGATAACGCTTACGAGTCGGGCAGTGCGATGAATACCTGGTACAGCAAATCTTTGGGTGAAGGCACCGTGGTGTATAGCCGCCTGCGTGCACTGAACGAACTTCGTCATCAAATGTGTCCCGACGCCCCTTGTCCCTATTCGCTTTATATGGACGCCGTCAGCGCGGAGACCATCGTATTGTTTGATCCCAGGCAGATTGTCCTGGCCTCCGCCTTCGGTGCAATGCCTTGTGGGCAGCCCAACATCAATGGGGTTCGCCTCATCGATCTTGAATACCGCCCGCTTCCCGTGAGTGCACAAAGTTCGCAGATGTTCAGCTCTCCACGTATCCGCACCGAGCCCCGTTTGTACGCTTAATGCCCCGGAACATATCGGTGTGCTTGAATTTCGAAGCTGATTAGCAACTCTAGTGAGTGGCCGCGTGAGCGGGACCAGTGCTGTCAGTGTTATCCCAAGGAGAATCAAATGGCCGTGGCCGTCGTCAGACTGGAAGGTGAAGATATCCCCCTCGAACATCGGCAGTCGGGTGTCACCGCCGTGTTCCGTGTCAAGAACGAAGAGGGCGCCGTGTTGTATTTCGAAGATGAAGTTGAAGCGGCCAAGTCGGCCGTTGAACTGAGCGATGCCGAGCATTCCTGAATAATCAGCGGCCGGCTTACCTGTACTTACTGGTTCTTCAGCAGGCTTGTTATCGCATCGACAAATTCTGCCGGTGCTTCCTGGGGTACATTATGGCCCACTCCCTCGATTACCTGTCGACGCACTGCCCCTGCAAATCCACGTATCGCCGCGCTGCTGTCGCGTGTTGAAGCCACGCCGTCGTCTGCTCCGGCCAGAATCACCGTGGGCACACTGATCATTGGCTGCTGCGCGAGTTTCTGCTGGATAAAGGCGTAGCGGGGGGCGCCCGCCACCAGCCCGAAGCGATGGCGGTAAGAGTGCACCACCACGTCGACGAAGTCCGGGTTCTCGAATGCCTGCGCTGTATCAGCGAACTCTGCAGCAGCGATGTCCTGAATGTTGTAGCCGGGGTCGCAACTGACCAGCCCCGCCACGCGTTCCGGCCACAGCGCAGCCACCACACAGGCGGCGCGTCCGCCCCAGTCGTAACCCGCGAGAGTGGCTTGCGGGATATGCAATGCATCCAGCAGTGCCAGCAGGTCGGCGCCCAGTGCTGCCTGTTCGCCGGAGCGAGGCGTGGCTGAATCGAGAAAACGGGTAGGGCCGTATCCCCTCAGGTAAGGCACGATGCAGCGCCAGCCGGCCTGGACCAGGCGCGCCGACACCTCGTCGTAGGCGTGGATGTCATAGGGAAATCCGTGCAGCAATACGACCACCGGGCCCCCGTCCGGGCCTATGTCGCGGTACGAAACATTCAGCACGCCGGCAACTATGTTCTTCACGGGATGACTCCGACAGACAAGTAGAAGCGAAGCCCTGAGAAATACCGGGCTGAAGTGTGGCGGTAGTGCTTTTAAACGATTGAAGTATGGGGCGGGCAGTTGCAAACCAGAGAGGGAGCAACGATCGCGAGCGCGATACAGGCAGCGGTCAAATCACCGATGCAGCGCCGCGGGCGCGTGCATCGGGAGATCGGCAACGGGGCGCTGATCAATAAGACGTCCCCGTTGACAGGCCGATCAGGAAACCCAGGATTCGACGGTGTCGGAACCGTGTTCGGCTTTCCATTCTTTCAAGGTTTTGTGATTGCCGCCTTTGGTTTCTACGACTTCACCGGTGTGCGGGTTTTTGTAGACTTTGACAGCGCGGGCTTTGCGAGTGGTCTTCTCGGGGGCGCTGGTGTTCTTGCCCTGTTTGGATCCGGTAGGGTGATCCAGAATCGAAATAATATCTTTAAGGCTCTTATTGTATTCGCCGAGCAGCGTACGCAATTTGCCTTCGAATTCGATTTCCTGTTCCAGGCCTTTATCGCCTTTCATGGCCTCGAGGGCAGCGAGCTGGTCGGCAAGGTGACGTTCGAGTTGGCGGTATTCAGCAAGTTTAGACATTGGAACTCCATGTTTCGGTTTGTTGATACTGACGTGCGGCGTTAGCACTGGCGAACATTGGAGCGCACGGTGATTACTGGTGTAACCGTGGACACTGTAGTGCGAGTGGGTGCATGGATGCCAGTACTTACAGCAAACTTTTCTGCCTTGACTGCAAGGCAGACAGTTCATCCGCCGCTGCCGCTTTAAAACTTGCACGGCGGTCAGGTTTTCTCGAGCGCTGCAGGCTGCATGGCCGGGTTCAACGCGGGCTTCAATGCCAGCCCGCCAAACGAGGTGGTCGGGTCTACATAACGCAGGGCCGATTTAATGTCTTTCCAGCCGACGTAATTCATCAGGCTTTTAATGTCCCAGCCGTTGCCGGACGCCCAAGTTGCAAATCCCCTGCGCATTGAGTGACTGCTGTAGAGGTCATCAGGCAACCCGGCGTCTTTAAAGATACGCCGCAACATCGGCACCAGGCTGTGGGAATTGATGGCTTCCAGGGACAGATTGCCCCAGCGGTCAATCCGCCGAAATACCGGCCCTTGGGTCAGGCCGGCCACGGTGATCCAGTTGATGTAGGCGTTGACCGGGCACAGCGTCTTCAGTGCCGGGGTGCGAAACGTCGTGCCCTCATGCTGGCGGTCGCCTTTGGTGTAAGGCAGATAGAAGCTGATGCCTTCGCCCGCCTGCGCCTGGGTGTTGCCAATGTCCAGCCTGGCCAGCTCGTCGCCACGAAACCCTCGCCAGAAGCCGATCAGCACCAGCGCGATAGAGCGTCGGTGCCGCATCAAAGTCTTGTGGTCGCCCCGCTGCCAGGCGCCATCGGCCTCGTTCTCCAGCCACGCCACCGCTTGCTCAAGATGACGCAACAGCAGCGGCGCCGCCTGTTTGGCCTGTGCCGGATGGACAACGCGAATGCCCTTGAGCAGTTGCCGCACGGTGGGCGTTTTGGTCGGGTCCGGAAACCCTTGGGTGACGTGCCACTGGGCGAGCGCCGCCAAGCGCTGCTTCAGCGTACTGATGGCGTGTTTGTCGGCGTACTCGGCGAGGTAGCGCACGATGCCATCGCCCGTCGTGGGCAGGTAGCCGCCCCAGACCACTTCGAAATGCTCGATCGCGGCCCGATAGCTCCGGCGCGTATTGGCGCGGGTGCCTGCTGACAGGTATCGATCTGCCTTTTCCATACATCCCTCGATGGGCGTGACACGGGCGCTTTACTGACGCAAGTCGTGAAATGAGCGTCTGAAAAGCGATAAAGCACTATTATCGGTTGCTGGAAGAAACATTTCCATACAAGGTTTTAGATGATAACGTGCCCCGTAATAACGTGTTACGTAACACAGTATGAAATCGTAGGGGGCGACATGGCACGCGGAGGCATCAACAAGGCGGTGGTAGAGAGGGCACGGCAGGCGCTGTTGAGCAAGGGCGCTTACCCCAGCATCGATGCGGTGCGAGTGGAGCTGGGTAACACGGGTTCGAAGACCACCATTGCCCGCTACCTAAAAGAGCTGGACGCCCAGGCGCCGGCGCAGGCGTCTTCCCGGGAGCGCATGGGCGACGAGCTCAAAGCGTTGGTTGAAAGTCTGCTTGATCGCTTGACGGAGGAGGGCGCGGAGGTCGTTGCCCAGGCACAGGCGGACTTCGAGCGCAAGCGGGAGGCCTGGGAAGCTCGACTGGAAACCCTTGAGTCGGAGCTGAAGTCAGCCCGCCAGCAGTGCGAATCGCAGCACGCCGCGTTGACCGAGCAGGGCGCCCAGCTGCACACCACGCACTCGTCCTGGCAGTCGGAACTTACGCGCAACGCCGGTCTGAGCCAGCAGTGTCAGGACCTTGAGCGGCGCGTGCAGGACAAGGACGTGCAAATCCAGTCCCTCGAAGAAAAGCATGTGCACGCCCGCGCCGCGCTGGAGCATTACCGCGAGGCCATCAAGGAGCAGCGCGAGCAGGATCAGCGTCGCCACGACGCCCAGCTTCAGCAGATCCAGGTCGAGCAGCGAAAACTTCAGGAGACGCTGGTCGTCAAGCAGGATGAATCCACGCGCCTGAACCGCGATAACGAGCGCCTGCTCGGCGAGATGCGTCAGCAGGCCCGGTCATTGGCCGATCAGCAAGACCAGACGCAGCGCCTGGCTACAGAACTTCGCGACGCGCAGATGACCACCGCCAAAGCCGACGGCGCCCGTGAGCAGCTTCAAGAGCAACTGACGGCTATAAAAGCGGAAAGTAAAACTCTGGCGACAGCGCTGGCACTGGCCAGCGAACAATTGGCGCAGGCCAATCAGCGTGTGACTGTGTTGAGCGAGGACAACGACCGCCTGCGCGCTCAGGTGCAGCTCATTATTGCCGCGGCGCCGCCGATACAGACGTAAGCGACCCACCCGTCTTCAGTTCTGCAGAAAGCCATGCCAAAACAAACCACTACACCACCCGCGACGCCAGCCATCCTCCCCGCGAGCCCCTCGACCGTGGAGCTGGCGCGGGGTTCGTTGTTCAAGTTCGTGTTCCTGCTGGCAGGCGTGTTTCTGCTGGCCGCTTACTTGTTGGCGTTCCTCGCCCATGACCTCGATCACAACGAGGAGATCGAAAGCGCTTTCTACACCGAGAAGGCGATCCACTCCCTTCAAAAATCGCTGACCGTCACGGTCAGGGACTATGCGTTCTGGGGCGATGCCTACCGCTACCTGCACTTGAGTGTTGATCCCGACTGGGCATTTGTCCGCCAGAATATAGGGCCTACGCTGTACAGCGATTTCGGGTTTCAAGGCGTGTTTGTCATCAATGACGCTGGTCGTACGGTGTATGCGGTTGTTGAAGGACAACTGGAAAAGGTCGATGCCGAGCCATGGCTGGGTCCTGCCAAGGACGCGCTACTGGCCAGGGCACGGGAGGGCGCCGAGACAGAAACCCCGTTCACTGCCTTCATCGACCTGAACGGCACACCTGCGTTGGTCGCTGCGGCTGCCATCACCCCCGGCACCGATCCAAGCGTCGTTCCTGATGGCCGGACGCCCTCAGTATTGATCTTCGTCGATGTGCTCGATGATGCCAAACTGGCGGTCCTGGGCAAGGAGTATGGTGTGGACGGGCTGCACGTCGCCACGCCGGACGAGCGCGAACAGGTGTCGATCTTTCCGCTGGGTGAGGGCGGTGCCGCCGGGGCCTTGCATTGGTCGCCACCCAGACCCGGACAGCGTTTGATCGCGCTGGGTCTGCCGCTGATCGGGCTCGCCGCCCTGCTGGTGTGCCTGATGACCTGGGCCATCCTGCGTCGCGCCACCGCCGCCGCACGCTCCCTCGATGACAGCTACGCGTCCCTGCAGAAAAGCGAAAGCGCATTGGCCACCAGTGAGGCGCGCTTTCGCGATGTGGTGGAAGCCAGCTCGGACTGGGTCTGGGAAATCGACAGCGCAGGGCGGTTCACGTACCTTTCCGACCGCTTCGAGATCGTGACCGGCCTGGACCGCGCGCAGTGGATCGGCGCCTTGATGGACGACCTGCTGCAGACCGAGCTCGGCCAAGTGTCGCAGTGGCTGGCGATCCCCAACCGTCGCCCCGACATCACTATTCAGTGCCGCTACCTGGAGACCTGCGGTCGCGAGCGCATCAGTCGGCTGTCAGCGCGGTCGATGGTGGTCGGCGGATTCCGCGGCACGGCCACGGATGTGACCGAAGAAGTGGAAGCGCGTCGGCGCATCGAGTTTCTCTCCCAGCACGATGCCCTGACCGGGCTGCCCAATCGGGTCCGGTTGCAGGAGTTTCTGGATGGCAAACTCAAAGCGCTGCCAACCCTCGACCAGCCACTGGTGATGCTGAGCATCGACCTGGACCGCTTCAAGCCGGTGAATGACCTGCTCGGCCACGCTGCCGGCGACCGTGTGCTCAATGACGTGTCCAGTCGGCTGTCCGATTGCGTGCGCCATGGTGACCTCGTTGCGCGGGTGGGCGGCGACGAATTCGTGCTGATCCTCAGCGACACCCAGACCCAGGACGAAGTCGAGGCGTTGTGTCGGCGGCTGATCGAGTCCATCGAACGCCCGGTGCTGATCGACGACCAGGAAATATTCGTCAGCGCCAGTATCGGTATCGCCATGGCGCCTACCGATGCGCGCGAGGCCGCCGAGCTGCTGCGGTACGCCGACATCGCGCTGTACGAAGCCAAGGCCAGTGGTCGCGGCACCTGGCGGTTTTACGCAGGGGACATGAACGCCAAAATCATCGAACGCCGTCGGCTGGAGAGTGACCTGCGCTACGCCATCAAACACGATGAACTGCGCTTGCATTTCCAGCCGCGTTTTCGTATTTCCGACGGCGCAATGGTCGGGGCCGAAGCGCTGGTGCGTTGGCAGCATCCCCAGCGTGGGCTGATTCCGCCGGACACCTTCATTCCCATCGCCGAAGAAAGCGGGCTGATCATTCCCCTCAGCGACTGGGTTATGGCCCAGGCGTGCAGTGAAGCCGTGCGCTGGCCGAAACACCTGTTCATTTCCATCAACCTGTCGCCTGCTGAATTCAAGCGCGGCAACCTGCCGGCGCGCATTCAGTTCGCCCTCACGGCCACGGGGATCGAGCCGTCGCGGGTCGAACTGGAAATCACCGAAGGCGTGATGATTGAAGACGCCGTGGGGGCACTCGATGTCATGCAGACCCTGAAGCAGTTGGGGGTGCGCATCGCCATGGACGACTTCGGCACCGGCTATTCGTCGTTGAGCTACTTGCGCACCTTCCCCTTCGACGGGCTGAAGATCGACCGCAGCTTCCTGACCCGCCTCACCGAAAGCGAAGGCGACCGCTCCATCGTCCAGGCCATCGTCGGTCTGGGCCGGGCGCTGTCACTCACGGTCACGGCTGAGGGCATTGAAACCGCCGAGCATCTGCAATTGCTCAAGTCAGTGCAGTGCGATGAGGGGCAGGGCTATTTCTTGAGTCTTCCGCTCACCACCTCGGACTTTCACGCGCTGTTGGCGGCGAGAAATACGGCGGTGCTGGGCACAAACGTATAAAGTGCGCGCGCTGTCCCGGCAGCGCTTTTTCCATCACACCTGCTGCCGCACCCGGCCACTGTTTATATCTGGAGTGTTCATGAATCACCCGCGCGCTGTTTTCACCGAAGGCTCGGTGGCCCGGCACGTATTGGTGATGTCGAGCACCAGCGCGTTGAGCCTGCTCGCGGTGTTTCTTGTGGACATCTTCACGCTGATCTACGTCTCGATGCTCCATGATCCGTTACTGCTCGCCGCGACCGGGGTGGCGAAGGTGCTGATCTTCCTCAACAGCGCCGTCTCCAGCGGGCTGATCATTGCCGCCGCAACGGTGCTGTCCGAGCGGATCGGCCACCGCGCCTCGAAGGCGTCATCCCGTCTGGTCACGCACCTGATGTTAATGGTGATGGTCGCATCGGGTGCGGCGGCGGCGTTGCAACTGGCGCTGCTAGTACCGCTCACCCATTGGCTCGGCGCGGACGCCAGCACCTACGAAGCCGCGCGAATTTTCATCTGGCTGACCCTGCCGTTCAGCGTGCTGCAATCGGCCATGCAGATGGCGGCGCAGATCCTGAGAACCGCCGGCGACAGCCGCCGCGCCCTGTGGGTTGTACTTTCAGGTGCGGCGACCCTGGCGCTGGCCGATCCGCTGTTCATCTTCGCTTTTGGCCTCGGCCTTGAGGGTGCAGGGATTTCATATGCGCTGTCGGCGCTGGTGTCCCTGGGTCTGGGCATTTACTGGCTGCGGGTGCGGCTGGCGATGCCGTTTTCCATCCGTTGGCGACTGCTGCGCCTGCACACGCGCAAGGTCATGCAGGTCGGCTTGCCCGCCATGGTCGGCAACCTGGCGACGCCGGTGGGCCTGACCTATCTGGTCTCGTCGATCGGCGCCTATGGCACGTCGGCGCTGGCGGCCATGGCGGTGATGGACCGCGTGATGCAGTTTGCCTACTGCGTGTTCTTTTCCCTGCCCAGCGCCCTCGCGCCGGTGCTGGGGCAGAACATCGGCGCCCATCGCCACGCCCGCGTCGCCTCAGCCATCGTGTTCAGCCGCAAACTGGTGATCGTTTATGGGCTGCTGGTGTGGGCCGTGCTGCTGCTGGTGGCCACGTCGCTGGCCGACACTTACGAGCTTGAAGGCACCGGGCGAGCGATCTTTTTGGCGTTTTGTCACGTCGGCGGCGGGCTGTGGGCACTGATCGGGCTGGATTTCGTCGCCATCGCGATGTTCGTCACCCTGGGCCGACCCTGGCTGGTGGCGCTGTTCGCCTGGTTGCGGGCAACGCTGGGGACCGTGCCGTTCGTGCTGGGCGGGATTCACCTGTTCGGTGCGGCCGGTGCGTTCCCGGCCATGCTGACGGGTAACGCATTGATTGCCGTGACTTCGATTACAATCGCTTCCCTCACGGCCCGGCGGTTTTTTCAGCGCCGCAGCGATGCGCAGGCGCTTGCTTGAGCAGGCCGTGGCCGTGCTCGGTCAGGCTTCATTCGAATCAACGAGACAAGGGTTTATGACAGACGACGAATCAGGGAATGACTCGCCCGACGCGGGATCGCCGAAACGGCGGCGTGCACCGAAAGGGGAAATGCGTCGTGCCGCCTTGCTTGATGCGGCAACAGTGATCTTCGCCCGCAATGGTTACTCCAGTGCGTCGATGAAGGACGTCGCGCAGCTCGCCGGCATCACCACGGTTGGCCTGCTGCATCACTTTCCGAACAAGGAAGCGCTGCTCAATGCGCTGCTGGAGCGCCGGGATCAGCGGGTGGTGTCGCGGTTCAGTGAACTGACCATGGAGATGACGCTGGAGGGGTTCGTGCGTTTCTTGAAGCAGAGCATGAGCTTCAGTGTAGAAAGTGCTGGGGAGTGCCAGGCGGCGATGGTGCTGAACACGGAGAGTCTTTCGAATCTGCATCCGGCGTTCAATTGGTACAAGGAGCGCTTTCACATCACCCATCATCACGCCCAGGGCCACCTGAAAGCGCTGATTGAGGCGAAGGAGATTCGTGAGGACATTCAGACGAGTGCGTTGGCTCAGGAGATCTTTTCGGTGATGGATGGCTTGCAGATCCAGTGGCTGCGGGCACCCGATGAAGTCGATGTGATGGCGGTATTCGATGTTTATCTACAGCGGCTGAAGGCGGATATTCAAGCTCGTCCCTGAGCTTGAATCCTGCGGCTTAGTAGGTCTGTGCGGCGCTGACCTGTACTGCTTTGCGCAGTGGAGACGGCAGCGGGTTGCTGTCGCGGGTGGTCAGGTGTTCCGGGAAGAGCGTGATCAAGGTGCGATCCAGCGGCAGGTCTTCGGAATCAGGCCCTACGAGGATCTTGAACTTGCCGGCGTCCACATCCCAGCTGTCGGTTTTCTCGACGTAGTACGCCAGGGAGCGCGAATCGATCGGGATGCTCACGGTCTTGCTTTCGCCCGGTTGCAGGTAAACCTTGGTGAAGCCCTTCAACTCCTTCTCAGGACGGTCAACCGCAGGGTTTGCAGGGTGAACGTACAGCTGCGCGACCTCGAAACCGGCCTGGGAGCCGCTGTTGGTGACGGTGAATTTCACGTCAACCGTGCTGCCCGGCGCCATCACGTTGGTCGACAGCTTCAGGTCGCTGTAGTCGAACGTGGTGTAGGACAGGCCATAGCCGAACGGATACAGCGGCTTGGCGTGCTTCTTGTCATAACCGCGATAGCCCAGGTAGATGCCTTCGCTGTAGTTCATTTCGGTCAGCGCGTTGTCACCCAGGTACTGCTTGGGATCGGAGTACGACGGGTAGCTCGGGTTGTCCTCGATCTTCTTGTCGATGGTGATCGGCAATTTGCCCGACGGGTTGACCTTGCCGTAGAGAATCTCGGCCAGGGCTTGACCGCCTTGCTGACCCGGGAACCAGGCGTGCAGGCTGGCGCCTACCTTGTTCGCCCACGGCTGCATGTCCAGCGCGCCGCCGCTGTGCAAGACCACCACGGTGTTGGGGTTGGCCTTGGTGGCGTAGGTGATCAGGTCGGACTGATACTCGGGCAGTGCGTAGTCGTGGTCGTTGGACTCGCCTTCGTACTCGAAATTGGTACCGGCGGCGATGACCACGGCATCGTACTTCGAGAGATCCTTCGGCGGACGCAAGGACGCCCAGCTCATCTGAACGCCTGCCATGCCGCCCAGTACTGGAGTGAAGTTGCCTTGCAGGCGACGGTATTCCAGCTTGACCGTGTATTCCTTTCCGGCTTGCAACTTCGCGGTTTTGCCGGAAGTGACCAGTGCGTTGATCAGGTCGAAGGACTTCTCGGTGCCGTCGTTTTCCAGCACCAGCTCGTCGTTGACCCACAACTTGAACGCACCGTCGGCACGCACTTTGAAGACCTGCTCACCGGAAATGGTTGGCTTGATTTTCGAAGTGAAGCGTGCGGAGAACGCGCCTGGCGTGGTGTTGAAGCCAGACACCGCAGTGACGCCGCTATCGGTGGTGTTGGTGTTGGTGGTCCAGCTCAGATTGACGCCCGGTTCGACGCGGGTCGTGGCAGGAGAACCGGCCAGCTCGGTGTTGGAGAAGTACTCGGCCTTCACACCCGTGTTGCTGATGCCGTTCTGCCCGGTGCTCGGCTGATACCAGACGGACGCCTTGGGATTGAGGCTCATCTCTCGCAGGTATTCGACGTTCGCGCCGTTCGAAGCCAGCTGCTGCAGACCGCTGAGTTCGGTGACGTAGGTGTTCGGCGGCGAGTTAGGCGTGCCGAATGGTGAAGTCGGCGGCTGCAGGGCCAAGTCGCCAATCACAGCAATCTTCGCATCGCGTGCCAGCGGCAGCAGGGGCTTGCCCGCCGAGGTCTTCTCGTTGCGCAGCAGGACAATGGATTCCCGCGCCATGTTCAGCGCTGCGCGTTGGCCGTATTCAGGGTGATCAAGGGTTTGCGCCTTGTTCAGTTGCTTGTCGAAGCCGTAGCTCACCAGCGCGCGCAGGTTGCGCTTGACCTTGTCGTCGATGACGTTCTGGGTCAGCTGACCGCTCCAGAGGTAAGGCAGCAGCTTGGCTTCGGTGAATTGCAGGCCTGACGGCATGTCGATGTCAGTCCCGGCCCAGGCGCCTTTGAACGCATCCTGCACCGAGTTGAAGTCGCTCATTACGTTGCCTTGATAGCCCCATTCACCCTTGAGCACTTCGGTCAGGAAATGATGGTTTTCACAGGCGTAATCGCCGTTGATCTTGTTATAGCCGCACATGATCGACGCGACGTTGGCGTTCTTCACCAGCGATTCGAAACCCGGCAGATACAGCTCGCGCAAGGTGCGCTCGTCGGCCTTGATGTTCACGTAGTGACGGTTGGCTTCCTGCTCGTTGGCCAGGAAATGCTTGCCCGCTGCCTGAATGCCCTGGGCCTGGATGCCGTTGGCGATGGCCGGGCCCATGACGGCGCCGAGGAACGGGTCCTCGCCACTGACGTATTCGGCGGAGCGACCGCCAAACGGTGTGCGGTACAGGTTGACACCCGGGGAGAGCATTTGCTGACCGCCGGAGATCCGCGTTTCGTAACCGATCGCCAGACCGAATTCCTTGGCGCGGTTGATGCTCCAGGTCGCGGCCAGGGCAGACTGCGCCGGGTATTGCGCGCCGAACGTGGCGTTGTTGACGTGCACACCCATCGACGAGTCGTAGGCGATGGTGCCTTCCATGCCCCACTTGGGCAGTCGGGGGATCATGTGGCCGTCGTCAACCCGGGTGAAGTTGATCTTCTCCGAGATGTTCATGTTGTCGAGCACCGCGCCAACGCGGGCTTCAACCTCGTTGCCGGTCATCGGCGTGGCGGCGTGAACGAGGGTGGCCTGGGCGACGCTGATGGCCAGCAGGCTCAACGCCATAGTCTGTTTGAAAGCTGACAAGGGCAACGTCCTCGTGGGCGGGTGGCAGTTCGTGATGTCGTGGCGGTCGGTCATGGCTTTTGCACCAGTACCGGCGCATCACCGGTGTCGACGGGAGCATCAAGCACCGCAGAGGAGGTCTTGGTGGTCGGCACGGCTACCTTGTCGACGCCAGAGAGCTGGTCGCGCTGTTTTTCAACTTGGGCGCGAACGGTTTCTGCAGAAGTTGCGTTTTGACTGGACGTAGAGTCCGCCGCAACAGCAGCAAAACTGCAGGCGCCGAAAAGCACGACGCTGCAAACAGACAGCAGGGGTCTATTCATCGATTGTTTCTCGATTGATGGGGGGTGGAAATTAAATAAACGTGCAAACCCGTCCAGAGGGGAACAGGACGAACGTTAAGTCCGGGGAATCTACTGATTAGTTCAGGGTTTGCAAGATTATTTTTTAATTAGACGAGCGGTGAGTGAAAAGGCACCTTGATCTCGGTTTCTGAGCAGGGTCCGGCGCTGGGGTCGAGATGAAAAACCGGATTTCTGCGCAATAAAACGCCAATATAATCGCTTAAAAGTCAGTAAGCAGGCGTAATTATCGCTAAGAATGGTTACGAATTGCTATGTAGAAAACCTAATTGCTATTAGGTTTAGCTTGCTGGTAAGCTCTCCCGGCGCTGAGTAATCCTCGACAAATCAGACGACTGCATAGCCGCCTTAGTTGCCGGTACACAGTCGCCAGCTTTGGCGGTTATTAGCAATTGCTTGTTGATGAGCAAGCCGTTTACAGCATTAAAGTTAAAGCCGAATTGATTGTCAGCCGCTGGATGAATTGTCCGCGGCTTATAACCCGTGGGCGCGATTAAACGAGTTAACCGTTTATTAGTTAATAAAGTGCCTCACGCCGTTATCCATCCAGACCTTAAACCACCATGCCCCTAAACCCGCTCGACGCCAGACAACTGAAGATTCCGGACGCCGAGCAGGTCTGCGCGTGGCTGTCGGCGAACGCCGGGCTGAAGGCTGCTGACCTGGAGCGGGCGCGGCGCTTGATGGCCGAATCCGAAGGCGCCGGGCTGCTGGCCTTGCTGACCCGCCTGGGGCTGGTCTCGGAAACGGAGATGGCTCGGGCCTGGGCAGCGCTGCTGCAGACGCCGCTTCTGACACTTGACGCCGCGGCCGACATGCTTGATCCGTTGCCGGCCTTGACCGAGCGCTTCATGCGGCATTTCCAGGTCGTGCCCCTGGCGTGGCGTGAAGACGGTCTGCACGTGGTGTCGGCCAACCCCTGCGAGCCCTATGCGTTTGAAGCCATTGCCTATTGCTGTCAGGTACTGGTGTGGCTGTCGATCGGTTCGCGCAATGACGTCGACACGCTGATCGAGCGCTATTACGGCCAGGGCCGTAGCGCCATCGGCACGCTGATCGAATCCCTCGACGACCACAACGGCTCGCCGGAAGACATCGAACACCTCAAGGACCTTGCCTCTGAAGCGCCGGTGATACGCCTGGTCAACCTGATCCTGCAGCGGGCCGTCGAGCAGCGCGCCTCGGACATTCACATCGAGCCCTTCGAGAGCCAGCTGAAAGTGCGTTATCGCATCGACGGCGTGCTCCACGAAGCCGAAGCGCCGCCGTCCAGTTCTTCGGCAGCGGTGATCTCCCGCCTGAAAATCATGGCGCGCCTCGACATCGCCGAGCGGCGCTTGCCCCAGGATGGCCGGATCATGCTGCGTATTCAGGGCAAGGAGCTGGACCTGCGGGTGAGCACCGTGCCCACCAGTTTCGGCGAGTCGGTGGTCATGCGTCTGCTGGATCGGCAGACCATCAATTTCGACTTCCCCAGCCTGGGTTTCGACGGCGAGCGCCTTGATGCCTTTCTGGCGGTGCTCGAACGGCCCCACGGCATTCTGCTGGTGACCGGGCCGACCGGTTCGGGCAAGACCACCACGCTCTACACCGCGCTGTCGCGGCTCAACACGGCCGAGCGCAAGATCATCACCGTCGAAGACCCGGTGGAATACCAGCTCGAAGGGATCAACCAGATTCAGGTCAAGCCGGCCATCGGCCTCGACTTCGCCGGGGCGCTGCGCTCCATCGTCCGGCAAGACCCGGACGTGATCATGATCGGTGAAATGCGCGATCTGGAAACCTGCCGCATCGCCATTCAGTCTTCGCTGACCGGGCACCTGGTGCTGTCGACGCTGCACACCAACAGCGCGGCGGCAAGTATCACGCGCTTGCTGGACATGGGTGTCGAGAGCTACCTCATCGCCTCGACGGTCAACGGCATTCTCGCCCAGCGCCTGGTGCGCCGCCTCGATCCGCTCACCCGCGAAGCCTTCGAAGCCCCTCAGGCGCTGATAGACGAACACGAGCTGGAGCGCTTCACCGACGAGCGCCCGATTCTTCTCTACCGCCCGCGCACCGATGCACCCGGCGGCGGGTATCGGGGCCGCAGTGCAATCACTGAATTGCTGGTGATGAACGAGGAACTGCGCAGCCTGCTGATGAGCCGCGCCGATGCCTCGACGCTGGAGCACGCCGCGCGCCGTGCGGGTTTGCGCACCTTGCATGAGGAGGGTTTGCGGCAGGCGGTGGCGGGGATTACCTCGCTCGAAGAAGTCCTGCGCGTCACCCGAGGCGAATGACATGACCCCGTTCAAATACCGCGCGCTGGACGGACAGGGCGCTGAGCAAAATGGTTTGCTTGACGCCGCCGACCGTGACGTGGCCATCGCCTTGCTGCACAAGCGCGGCTGGATGGTCTTGCAGGTCGAGCCGTCGAGCCTGGGCGGGCTGCGTCAGGCCCTCGGTCGCGGCACCTTGAGCGGCGCTGCGCTGATGAGTTTTACCCAGCAACTGGCGACCCTGCTCGGCGCCGGCCAGCCCCTGGAACGCTCGCTGACCATTCTGCTGCGCCAACCCGGCCAGTCCCGGAACCAGATTCAGACCCGTGCGCTGATCGAGCGCATTCGCGAACAGGTCAAGGCCGGCAAGCCGCTGTCCGTGGCCCTGGAAGAAGAGGGCCGGCAGTTTTCGCCGCTGTACATCAGCATGGTCCGCGCAGGCGAAGCCGGCGGCGCGCTGGAAAACACCCTGCGTCAGCTCAGCGACTACCTGGAGCGCAGCCAACTGCTGCGCGGCGAGGTGATCAACGCGCTGATCTACCCGGCGTTTCTGGTGGTCGGCGTGCTCGGTTCCCTGGCGCTGCTGCTGGCTTACGTGGTGCCGCAGTTCGTGCCGATCTTCCGCGACCTCGGCGTGCCGATTCCCTTCATCACCCAGGCGATTCTCTGGCTCGGGCAGTTCCTCAGTGACTACGGGTTGATGCTGCTGGCCGGCAGCATTGCGTTGATCTGGGTCATCGCCTTGCGCTCTCGCGATCCCCAACGCCGGTTGCGACGTGACCGGCGCCTGTTGCGCATGCGCGTGATTGGCCCGTTGCTGCAGCGCATCGAAGCAGCACGGCTGTCGCGAACCCTCGGGACCTTGTTGAGTAATGGCGTGGCGTTGTTGCAGGCGCTGGTCATCGCCCGGCAAGTGTGCAGCAACCGGGCGCTGCAGCAGCAGGTCGAGCAGGCCAGTGAGTCGGTTAAAGGCGGCGGCACGCTGGCCAGCGCGTTCGGCGAGCAACCGCTACTGCCGGACCTGGCCCTGCAAATGATCGAGGTCGGCGAACAGGCCGGCGAACTGGACACCATGTTGCTGAAGGTGGCCGACGTGTTCGATGTCGAGGCCAAACGCGGCATCGACCGCATGCTCGCCGCGCTGGTGCCGACCTTGACCGTGGTCATGGCGGTGCTGGTGGCGGTGATCATGCTGGCCATCATGCTGCCGCTGATGAGCTTGACCAGCAATATCTGAAGCCCGAACCCTTTCAATCAGAGAACCAGACCGATGCGTCGTACTCCGTATACCGCTGCAACCCGCCGCCAGCGCGGCTTCACCCTGCTGGAGATGCTCGCGGTCATCGTGCTGCTGGGCATCGTGGCGACCATTGTCGTGCGCCAGGTCGGCGGCAACGTCGACAAGGGCAAGTACGGCGCCGGCAAGGCGCAGTTGGCGAGCCTGAGCATGAAGATCGAAAGCTACGGCCTGGACCTGGGTTCGCCGCCGAAAACCCTGCAGCAACTGGTCGAAAGGCCGACCAACGCTTCAGGCTGGGCCGGGCCGTACGCCAAGCCGTCGGACCTCAAGGACCCCTTCGGTCACGCCTTCGGCTTCCGTTCCCCTGGTGAGCACGGTGCGTTCGACCTGATTTTCTACGGTCAGGACGGCCAGCCCGGCGGCGAAGGCTATAACGCTGACCTGGGCAACTGGGAGTAATCGGCGAGCATGAACGCGCCTGAGGCAAGCCGTGGTTTTACCCTGCTGGAGATGCTGGTGGTCATCGTCTTGATGAGCATCGGCATCGGCGTGGTCGGGTTCGGCTTGCACAAGGGTTTGCAGCAGGCCGCGGATCGCCAGTTGCTTGGGCAAATGGTTCAGGCCCTGCGCACGACCCGCAGCGCGGCGATCATCAGCGGCCAGACTCGCGAGACCTCATTCGATCTCGACCGCCGCACCTTCAAGGCCCCCGGCAAACGGCCGGAACAATGGCCCGCCGAGGTCGGCGTGCAGCTGAACACGGCTGCGGATCTAGGGGAGGGCGGGGGCGCAGCGTTCGCGTTCTACCCGGATGGCAGTTCCAGCGGCGGCAATCTGCTGGTGTTCCAGGGCGATCGGCGTTGGCGCATTGATGTTGGCTGGCTGACCGGCAGCGTCAAGAGCCGCGCCTTGCCATGAGTGCCCGCATCGGTCAGTCCGGTTTCACGCTGCTGGAAATGCTCGCCGCGCTGGTGGTCATGGCCCTGTGCAGTGGCGTGCTGCTGATGGGGTTCGGGCAAAGCGCGCGCTCGTTGCAGCAGGTCGATCGCGCGGACCGGCTCAGCCAGGCGGCGCGCTCGGTGCTGGATGATCAGGCGGTCGGCGCCTTGCAGGCGGGGCTGAGCAACGGCGTGATGGACGATGGCATTGAGTGGGCCATGAACGTCTGGGCGTTGCCCACCGACGCCGGGCAGCCGCGAATGTTGCGGGTGAATGTGATCGTCAGCGAAGGCCGGCATCAGGCGCGGTTCAGCACCCTGCGGCTGGTCAATCCGGCGAAGGCGGGCGCCCAGTGAACAATCAACAACGCGGCTTCACCCTGCTGGAAATCATGATCGTGCTGAGCCTGTTGGCGGTGCTGCTGACACTGATCGGCGGCGCGCTTGTGGGCGCCAACCGCGCGGTGGTCAAGGCCGATCACTACACCTCACGCCTGGATGAACGGCGGGCCGCCCAAGGCTTTTTGCGCCAGGCCATCAGTCAGGCGCTGCCGCTGGATCTGGCGGAAAACGACCACTCCGGTGCCGGGCTCTTCGTAGGTTCGGCGCAACGCATGCAGTTTGCCGCGACCTTGCCGGGCAACCTGGGCGGCGGCATTCAGCTGCACACTCTGGAAGTCTCCGGCCCGACAACGGACCGGCGTTTGCAGATCGCTTTCGCCCAAGTCCAGGACAACGTATTACGCGCGTGGGGTGAGCCTCAGGTGCTGCTTCACGGCGTGGATGGCTTGTCGCTGAGCTATCGCGGCGTGACCCCAAAAGGTGAGGCGACCGGCTGGCTGACTGAGTGGCCGTGGCCCAACCGTTTGCCCCGCGCCGTGCGCGTCGAGGTGCAGATGAACGGCCCGGTGAACTGGCCCGGCGAAGTCATCGCCCTGCGCCTTGATCTGTCCGGCGGGGCCTCCGGTGCTGCGCCAGCTGCGGGAGGCGCGGAATGAATCGACAGCGCGGCGTGGCGCTGTTGTTGGTGCTGTGGGCAGTGGCGACGCTGAGCCTGTTGCTTGGCGGTCTGGCTGGCTGGGTGCAGTTGGAAACTCGCCAGGCGTCATGGCAGCGGCAGCATACCCAGGCGCTGCTGGCGGCCCAGGCCGGCATGAATCTGGCGTTGCAGGCATTGCAGGACACTGATCACAGACAGCGCTGGATCGCCGACGGCCGCGCGGTCCCGCTGGCATTCGACGACGCGCGAATGGTGGTCAGCGTCACCAGCGAACGCGGCAAGCTAGATCTGAATGCGGCCAGCAATGAGGACATCACCCGCGTCGCCCAGGCCTGCGGCGCCGATCGCGACGAGGCGACGCGCCTGGGCCAAGCCCTGCAGGCCCGTCGTAATGGCAGCGCTGCGCCGTTGCGGGTCATCGAAGAGCTGCGCCAGGTGCCAGGCATGACCCAGCGCCTGTACCGGCGCATGGCGCCGGAAGTGACGCTGTGGAGCGGGCTGTCGCGGCCGGACGCTGCATTCGCCTCGCCATTGCTGCGCAGCGCCTTGAACCTGCCGCAACAGACAGCCACGGGCACCGACCCTGGCAGCGTGCTGAGCATCGACAGCCAGGCACAACTGCGGGGTGGCGTCATCGCCCGGCTTCAGACCACCGTTCTACTGTCCCCATCGGAGGGTAACGCTCAGCCGTATCGGGTGCTGCGTTGGCAAGAATGAATTCACTCCTATCAGTCCCTGCGCCGCTTCAGGCGTACCTGGCTAACGTTGAACGGCGCTGGCAGGGCAGCGCTGCGCAACGGTTCTGGCAGCTCTGGCTGGCGGAATTGCACGGTTGCGTACCGGCGCGTTTGCGTCACCGCTTCAGCACCCCGATAACCGTGCAGACCCACCGCTGGCCGATCACGATGTCCGGCCCCGTAGTGCAGGCCGGCGCCCGCCAGGTGCTGATGCTGCCGACCACTCTGGTGATGATTCATCGGCTGCACTTGCCGACCGCAGCCGCGCGGGATCTGACCGCTGTGGTCGGCTATGAACTGGACAAGTACACCCCGTATCCCCGCGATCAATTGCTTTACGTCGTGCGCCAGGGCGGACGCAGCGCGGGCAGGTTGCAGATCACCCTGATCGCCATCCTCCGCGAGCGCATGCACGCGATTCTGGCTGAGTGCGCCGCCCAGGGCCTGACGCCGCAACGGGTGGACGTCTGCGCAGCGGACGGCACGCCGTTGGGGATCGATCTGCTGCCCGAATCCGCGCGTCCGGTGAGCCCGCGTGGTGCCGTGGACCGGCGTCGTGTGCTGGTCGGGTCATGCGCCGTGTTGCTCGTCACGTTGATGGGCCTGTGGCTACACGATCGTCAGCAACGGCTGGAAGGCATGCGCGTCACGGTGCAATCGCAGAGAGGCGAGGTGGCGCAGGTTCATCACCTGCGTCAGCAACTGACCAACACCCTCGGCGCCGCCGACTACCTGACCCGTCACAAGGCAGCGCGCCCGACCATGGCTGCGCTGATGAGTCAACTGACCGCCTGCCTGCCCGACGACACCTGGCTGGAGCAACTGGAAATCGACGCTGACGACGTGTCGTTTTCCGGGCAGAGCGTGCGCGCCAGTGCCCTGATCAACCACTTGAAAGACTGCCCCAGCCTGGAAAATCCGCAGTTTCAGGGCGTCATCCAGCCCGACGCCGACAGCGGCAAAGAGCGCTTTTCCCTGCACGCACGCTTGCATCGGGAGGTCGCCGATGCGCCGAATGCCCCGTGAGCTGACAACACGAGCCCTGACACCCCGTGAACGTCGCGGCGCGGCATTGATCGTCCTCGCCCTGGTGATCAGCGCAGGCTACTGGCTGCTCTTCGACAGCTGGTTCGCCGGCCCGCTGCGGGACATGGGTGAAGAGGTCGAGCAGCTCAGGTCTCAACAACAGCGCTACGCTGGCCTTGTGCAACAGCGCGAAAGCCTGAGCGCAGCGCTGGCAAGCGCCGAGCAGGACCCGGCCAGCAGCGCGAGCCTGTTGACCGGCGAAGACCCGAGTGCGGTTGCCGCCGATCTCATGCAGCACGTCGCGGACGTCATCACGGCCCAAGGCGCGAAAGGCCCCGGTTGCACGCTCACTCAACGCATGCCGATCACCCCGGAGCAGGATGGCAACGAGCCGTTCCGCCAGGTCAAGGTCAGCGTCACCCTGGAGTGCGCCATCGAGCCGTTGATGGCGGTGTTGCACGGGCTGGAATATCAGCGACCGTTGCTGTTCATCGATCACATGAGCGTGCGTCGCGCGAGCAATGCGCCGGGCAAAGGCGGGGCAGGACGACTGACTGTGCAACTGCTGATTCGCGGCTATCTGCAGCCGGTTGCCGTCAAGGCATCTACCGATCAAACCGACCCCGCGCAGGCCGCCCCATGACGCGCTTCCCGCTCCCACTCGAGCGCGTGCTGATGGCCGTCGCCCTCGTACTGCTGGCGCTGATCGCCCTGGTGCTCACCGGCACTTGGCAGTCGGCGGACTGGCTGCCTGCCGAACCGAATCATCGCCCGGCCGTCGTGGCAAGAACGCCGACATTACCGCGCGTGGAATTGCCCAGCCTGGCCAGCGCCTGGCAGACCCCGCTGTTCAGCGTCGACCGCCGTCCGGACCTGCAACAAGCAGCTCAGCAGGCAGCGTCGAGTCTCAGCGGGTTGACCCTGACCGGTGTGCTGCTCGACGGCACGGTGCAGCTGGCATTCATCAAACCGGCCACCGGCCCGGCGCTGAAAGTCCGCCTTAACGGGCAGTTGCCCAACGGCTGGACCCTGCGCGCCATCAGCCCGACGAGTGCCACGTTTGGCCTCGGCGACCGCACCGAAACCCTGACTGTCCGGCGTCTGCGATTGCCTGCGCTGTCGACCCCACCACCGCTTTCCTTTTCCCGTGAAGACCTCCATGAACCTGCCCCGTAATCCTTACCTGCGCCGTGCCTCTAGCACGAAACCCGTCGCCACGCTGCGTTCGCCCTTGCTGTGCCTGGCCGCCGCCGTCACCTTGAGCGGCTGCACCACCGCGCCGACGACCCTTGAGCCGGACAACGGCATGCTGCGCGAGGCGCTGGATGGAACCGGCACCCAGCGGCGGCCGGTCGACCCGCGTAGCGAGCAACTGCCGGTCCAGGCACAAGCCAGTGCCGCGGACAGCTCGACGGCGACTACCGGCACCCGGCAGATCATCCGGGGCACCCAGCGCTTCGTGAAAACACCGGCGCCGACAGCCGCAACGCCCCGGGCGCCGGAAGGCGACATCGTCTTCAATTTCGCCAACCAGCCCATCGAAGCGGTGGTCAACAGCATCCTCGGCGACATGCTTCACGAGAGCTACACCATTGCCCAAGGGGTGAAGGGCGAGGTGAGTTTCTCCACGTCCCGGCGAGTCAACCAGCAGCAGGCACTGTCGATTCTGGAGACACTGCTGTCATGGACCGACAACGCGATGATTCGTCAGGGCAATCGCTACGTCATCCTCCCGGCCAGCCAGGCAATTGCCGGCAAGCTGGTGCCGGAAATGGCCGTGGCCCAGCCCTCTGCCGGGTTGTCGGCGCGGTTGTTTCCGCTGCGTTATATCTCGGCCACGGAAATGCAGAAACTGCTCAAGCCGTTTGCCCGGGAGAACGCGTTCCTGCTGGTCGACCCGGCCCGCAATGTGCTGAGCCTGGCGGGCACTACTGAGGAGCTGGCGAACTATCAGCAGACCATCGACACCTTTGACGTCGACTGGCTCAAGGGCATGTCGGTGGGCGTGTTCGGTTTGCAACGGGCCTCGGTCAGCGAGCTGATGCCGGAGCTGCAGAAGCTGTTCGGACCGGACAGTGGCATGCCGTTGGCCGGTATGGTGCGGTTCCTGCCCATCGAGCGGACCAACTCGGTGGTGGCGTTTTCTTCCCAACCCGAATACCTGAACGAGGTGGGCACGTGGATTCGCACCATTGACGAAGGCGGCGGCAACGAGCCGCAGCTGTACGTGTACGACGTGCGCAACATGAAGGCCACCGACCTGGCGAAATACCTCAAGCAGATCTACGGCACGGGCGCGGTACAAGAGGAGAGTGCTGCGAAGGTTGCGCCAGGATTGCGCACGCGCTCGATGTCGTCGTTGACCGGGGGCACGTCTGGCGGCACATCGAGCGGTCTCGGCTCCGGCACGGGGATGAGTTCCGGTACGGGTCTGAACAGTAGCGGCCAAGGCGGCCTGTCCCAGAGCGGGACTCAGAACACGGCGACCTCGGACGACGAGCAGGAGCAAGACGCGGACACCCGCAGTGACGGCGGTTCCGACGACAGCACATCATCGGCTACTTCTGCCTCGGGTAATGGGCAGAGAGGCCTTGATTCGACCACCCGCATCTCGGCGCAGAAAAGCAGCAACCAGCTGCTGGTGCGCACGCGCCCGGCGCAGTGGAAGGAGATCGAAGCAGCGATCAAGCGCCTGGACAATGCGCCGCTGCAAGTGCAGATCGAGACGCGGATTCTCGAGGTCAAGCTGACCGGCGAGCTGGATCAGGGGGTTCAGTGGTACCTCGGCCGCCTGGCCGGCAACTCCACGAGCACCACCGTCGCCAACACTGCAGGCAGTCAAGGTGCGCTGGGTGGCGGCGGGGCGGGTCTGGGCGCGACAGATTCGCTGTTCTACTCCTTCGTCAGCACCAACCTGCAAGTGGCCATTCATGCCCTGGAAACCAACGGCCGCACCCAGGTGCTGTCGGCGCCGTCGCTGGTGGTGATGAACAACGAAAACGCGCAGATTCAGGTCGGCGACAACATCCCCATCAGTCAGACGACGGTCAACACCGGTGTCTCGAACACCACCCTCAGCAGCGTCGAGTACCTGCAGACCGGCGTGATCCTCAATGTCGTGCCGCGCATTAATCCGGGCGGGCTGGTGTATATGGACATTCAGCAGCAGGTCAGCGACGCCGACGGCACGGTGACGGTGAACGGCAACCCGCGCATTTCGACGCGCTCGGTGTCGACCCAGGTCGCCGCGCAAAGCGGACAGACCGTGTTGCTCGGCGGGCTGATCAAGCAGGACAACAGCGAGAGCGTCAGCGCCGTGCCGTATCTCGGCCGGGTGCCTGGGCTGGGCTGGCTGTTCGGCAATCGCAGCAAATCCAGGGACCGCACCGAGTTGCTGGTGCTGATCACGCCGCGGGTCATCAACAGCAGCAGCCAGGCGCGTCAGGTCACCGACGATTATCGTCAGCAGATGCAGTTGTTGAACGGCGCCGGCGCGCCACAAGCCCTGCGCTAGAGGCTCGCGAGCGAGTAACAAAGTTTTCCGGGGTGGGAGGTGTGGGCGCTAATATGGACAGGACGCGTGCGAACGGACGGCTCGAACAGTCCGCTTTCGCCCACTTCCCACACGGGCGCCATCACCGGCCCCAACACGGACGACCAACGATGATCTTGAGATTGACTGGGGCAGTGATGGCGATTTTCGCCATTGCCCTGCTGTACATGGGTGCGCAATTGGTGGCCGCCGGCGGCTCGGCGGCGTACTCGATGATCGCCCTCGCGGTATTGGCCTCGGCGGTGCTGCTGGTCCTGAAAAAGCGGTCGGCGCTGACGGTGTATGCGCTGCTGATGTGGGCGATTCTGATCTGGATCGTCTACGAGGTCGGCTTCGACAAATGGCAGTGGATTCCGCGCGGTGACCTGTTCGCGCTGCTGGGTCTGTGGCTGGCGCTGCCTTGGGTGGTGCGCCCGCTGTACAAGGCGCATAACCCGGGCGATACCCGCCGCTTCCATCCGTTTCTGGGTGGCACCGTCGGCGTGATGATGCTGATCGTGCTGGCGGTGATGTTCTACGACCCTTACCCGGTGGCGGGCAAGATCGACACCCCGCTGGCGACGCGCAGCACGGGCGAAGCCGGCAATGACTGGGTGGCCTACGGCGGCACGAACAACGGTCAGCGTTTCTCCAGCCTCGACAAGATCAATGCGGGTAACGTGAAGAAGCTGACCGTGGCGTGGGAATACCACACCGGCGATCTGCGCGATGCCGCAAAAGACGCCGGCGAGTACACGTTTGAAGCGACGCCGCTGAAGGTCAACAACCGGGTTTACGTCTGCACCGCGCACAACGAAGTGCACGCCCTGAACCCTGAAACCGGCAAGCTGGACTGGAAGTGGGTGCCGGAGAAGAACCGCTCTTACCTGCAGCAGCACCAGACCTGTCGTGGCGTCAGCTATTACGCGCCGGCCGCAACGGCTGCGGCCGATGCCTCACCGAGCCAATGCGCCAAGCGTATTATCACCGCCACCGCAGACGCAAAACTGGTGGCCCTCGACGCTGACACCGGCACGCTGTGCAGCGATTTCGGTAACAAAGGCGTGGTCGATCTGAGCGCCAACATGGGCGAGATTCGTCCCCACGCGTTGATGCAGACGGCTGCGCCGCTGATCGCCGGTGACTTGGTCATCGTTGGCAGTTCAGTGATGGACAACGGCTACAACGACGGCAACCCCTCGGGTGTGATCCGCGCCTACAACGCCGTGACCGGCGCACTGGTGTGGAATTTCGACCCGGCCAATCCTGAGATGACCCGGCCCATCGCCGCCGACCAGACCTACCCGCAGGACACACCCGTGGCGTGGGGCACCCTGAGCGCCGACATGAAAAACGGCCTGGTGTTTGTGCCGTTCGGCAACGCCTCGCCAGACGAGCTGGGCATCAACCGCGACCCGAACAGCAACACGGAAAAATTCCGTGACACGCTGGTGGCGCTGGACCTGAACACTGGCGCGTTCAAATGGAAATTCCAGTCCTCGAACAACGACCTCTGGGACCGGGATAACCCGTCGCAGCCGACCTTGATGGACGTGGGCAAGGAGGGCAGCCAGCAACCGGCGCTGCTGTTGCCAACCAAAGTGGGCAACATCTTTGTGCTGAACCGGCTGACTGGCGAGCCGATCATTCCGGTCGTTCAGGTCAATGTATCGACCCAGGGCGGCGTGCCGGGCGAACACTTCGCGCCGACGCAGCCGGTGTCGAAGATCAACTTCATCCCGGAACCGCTGAGCGAGAAATCGATGTGGGGGCTGACGCCTTTCGATCAGATGTCCTGTCGCACGACGTACAACAAGTTGCGCTACGACGCCAACCCTTGGACGCCGAGCACCGAGCAGGGCTCGCTGATCTTCCCGGGGAACATCGGGGTATTTAACTGGGGCTCGGTGGCGGTCGATCCGGACCGGCAGATTCTCATCGCCGCGCCGGTGCGTCTGGCCTACACCTACCACCTGATCAAGCGCACGCCGGAAACCGCCGAGAAACGGTTGTTCACTCAGGACGGTACGCCGTACTGGAACGAGAACTTCAACGGCGACTACGCGATTCGCATCAAGCAGTTCGCCTCGGCGCTGGGCGTGCCTTGCATTGCGCCGCCGTGGGGCCGCATGGTCGGCGTTGACCTGACCACCGGCAAAACCGAGTGGATGCGCCGCACCGGCACCACCCAAAACCTCAAGACCTCTTTCCTGCCGGGCCGCTTCCCGATCGGCTTCCCGATGGGCATGGTCGCCCACGGCGGTCCGCTGGTGACGGCGGGCGGCGTGGTGTTCCATGGCGCCACGGCGGATAACTTCATCCGCGCCTACGACATCAACACCGGTGACGTGCTCTGGGAGAAGGAGCTGCCGGCGGGCGGCCAGGCGACGCCTTCGACCTACCTGGGCAGCGACGGCAAGCAGTACGTCGTCATCTCGGCCGGCGGGCACGGCTCGCTCGGCACCACGCTGGGCGACAGCGTGATCGCGTTTCGTCTGGATTGATGGGCTGATGTGTAAAAAGGCCGTGACGCAGTGGTGCGTGACGGCCTTTTTTTACGCCGGGCATTGAACGCTGCTCCCGCCGTCCTCCAATGAATCTATGGAACCCTAAGCACGCGGCGCACGCACGTTCTGTAGGAGTGTGGCTTGTCCCGCGATCGGCCGGGGACCGGTTGTGAAACCTTTGGACCCGCTTCGCCTGACGGAATGCGGCGCCTGGAATGCTGCCGCTGCGCGCCAGATCGCGGGACAAGCCACGCTCCTACAGTCGATCGGTGTCTGAAGGGGGGCGCTGCCGCGGCGTGCTCCTAAAAAACGATGTCGCGGTAGAACGCTTTCAGCGTATCAACGAACTCTTCGGACAATTTTGTCCGCGCCTGGGCCGGTGCCCACATGACGTAGGTGGGGAAGAGGATCTGCGGCACGAAGGGGCGGATGACAATATCGCGGTGGCGATAATCCCGGGCCACCAGCGGATGGGCGAGGGTGATGCCCATGCCCAGCGCGACCATCTCGCAATTGATCGCGCTGTACTGCGCTTCAACGGTCATGACCCGCTCAACGCCGGCCTGCTCGAACAGGCCGTCGACCAGCGCCCGGGTGCCATCGCCGTGGCACAGGGAAACAAAGGTTTCGCCTTCCAGGTCGGTGAAGGTGATCTGCGCTCGGCTTGCCAAGGGATGGGACGCCGGCAACACGCACACCGCGGCCACTTCGCTGAGCAGCTCGATTTGCTGGCTGTCGACATCGCCGGGGTGCACCACAAGCCCCACATCACAGAACTGCGACTTCACCCACTGCTCGACGGTGGGCGAGGAGTTCACGTGCAGGGAAACGGTCAGCTCCGGGCGCGTCTCGGTGAACGCCTTCAGCACCCGGGGAATCATGCTCAGCCCGGTGGAAGGCACGGCCGCCACCCGCAGGCGCCCCGTGCCGAGATTGCGGATGTTCTTGGCCGACAGCTTCAGGCTGTCCAGCCCCACATAAGCGCGCTCGACCTCTTGAAAAAAAGCCTGGCCCTCCTGTGTCGGAATCAGCCTGACGCCGGCGCGCTTGAACAGGGTCAGTCCGGTGCTGAGCTCCAGTTGAGCAATCAACCGGCTGATGTTGGGCTGCGAGGTGAACAGCACCTCAGCGGCAGCGGTCATGGAACCCAGACGCATCACGCTGCGGAAGGCTTCGATCTGTCTCAGGTTCATGTCGCGCTCCATATCAATTATGAATAACTAAGGCGGATATCCGTATTTGACCATATGGAGGGGAGGTCGCAATACTCGAACCCAGCCACCCATAGCGCACATGAAGATGCGCCACCCCGCGATGGATTCGCCGGGAGCATGCACGCTGCATGCATGGCTCCGGTTCACGCCGAAGCGACTGACGCATTGTTCGATCTGCCCCACGCACTTCGGAGATAGTCTGTGAATAGCCTTGACCTTCCCTCAGCAGCACGACCGTTTCGTACCTTCCATCGCAGTGCCGTGGCCATTGGCCTGACGCTTGCCGCGATCGGCAGCACCCCCGTCTTCGCCGAAACCACGCTGTACGTGGCCGGCGTCGGCGGCTCCACCGAGCAGATGTACAAGAACCGCGTCATTCCCGCCTTCGAAAAACAGCACAACGTCAAAGTCGTCTACGTCGCCGGCAACTCCACGGAGACCCTGGCCAAGCTGCAAGCGCAGAAAGGCCGTCAGCAGATCAACGTCGCGATGATGGACGATGGCCCGATGTACCAGGCGTTGCAGATGGGCCTGTGCGAAAAACTCACCGACGCGCCGATCTACAAGGATCTTTACCCGCTGGCGCGGCTGAGCCCTGAAGCCACGGGGATTGGTGTGGTGGCCACCGGCATAGGCTACAACGAAGAGGCCTTCAAGAAGCGCGGCTGGGCGGCACCGGATTCCTGGGAGAACCTCACCGACCCACGCTTCAAACAACTGCTCGGTATGCCGCCGGTGACCAACACCTATGGCCTGCACACGCTGGTGGAAATGGCCCGGCTGAGGGGGGGCGGCGAGAAGAATATCGATCCCGGTTTCAAGGCGTTGAAGGATGAAATCGGCCCTAACGTGCTGGCGTGGGTTTCGGCCCCGGGCGAGATGGACGGCATGATGCAGAACGGCGACATCGTCATGGCGGTGTACGGCAGCGGTCGGGCCGTGGCCCTGCAGGGAACCGGTTTTCCGCTCAAATTCATCTACCCGAAGGAAGGCGGCATCGCCTTGCAGGTCGCCGCGTGCAGCGTGACCCCCAACGCGCAATCCGAACTGGCCCAGGCGTTCATTCAGTACGTGCTGTCACCAGAAGTGCAGGAAATCCAGGCCCGGGAGAACGGCTTCGCGCCGGTGAACCAGAGTGTCAAGTTGCCGGATGATGTCGCCGCGCGTATGCCGTACGGGCCGGAGAAGGTCAACGCGCTGATCAAGGTCGATTGGGAAACCATCAACCAGCAGCGCAGCGAGTGGACCACTCGCTGGAACCGCACCGTCGAGCGCTAGCGGTCGATCTACCGATCCCTGTCGCGATCGACAGTCGCTGATCGACGCACGCGCCGATCTTCCCGAGCACTCTTCTGGAGACGCAGGTCCGCCTGCGTGGCACGCCCATGGCATTTCTCACCCTCGAAGGCATCGTCAAGACTTACGGCACGTTCAGGGCCATTGACGGTTTGAACCTGGAGGTCAGGCACGGCGAGTTCATCGCCTTGCTCGGCCCGTCCGGGTGCGGCAAGACCACCACGTTGCAATCCATCGCCGGTTTCGTACAGCCCACGGAAGGCCGCATCGTTCTGGACGGACGCGACATCACCCACGTGCGCCCTGAACAGCGCGGGCTGGGCATCGTCTTTCAGAGCTATGCGCTGTTTCCACATATGACGGTGGCGCAGAACATCAGCTTCGGCCTGGAGATGCGCGGCGTGCCCAGGGCCGAGCGCGGCAAGCGCGTCGATGAAGCGCTGGATCTGGTGCGCCTCGCCGGCCTCGGTGAGCGTTACCCGAAAGCCCTGTCGGGCGGTCAGCGCCAGCGGGTGGCAATTGCCCGCGCACTGGCCATCCGCCCAAACCTGCTGTTGCTCGACGAGCCAATGTCCAACCTGGACGCCAAGCTGCGCGAAGAGATGCACATCGAATTGCGGGCGATTCAGCGCGAGCTGGGCATCACCACCATCCTGGTCACCCACGATCAGGTCGAAGCCATGACCATGAGCGACCGCATCGCAGTGATGCAGAAGGGCCGCATCGTGCAGATCGACACGCCGTTCGAAGCCTATGAGCGGCCGCATTCTCCATTCGCGTCGGCGTTCCTCGGCAAGACCAATGCGTTTGCCGGCGCCGTGCAACTGCGTAACGACCGCTGCTGCCACGTGCAGGTCCACGACACCCTGATGCACGTGCCCCACGAAGACCGCGCGCTGGGCAATGACGTCAACGTCTACATCCGCCCGGAGAAAATCCGGCTGGTGGCGCTGGGCAGCGGTCGGTTTTCCGGGCGCGTCCGGCTGCGGGTGTTCCTCGGCAATCTATGGTTGATGGCGGTGGAAAGCCGCCTGGGGCTGGTTCACATGACGCTGCCAAACCTCGGCACGCCGCCGCCGGAGGAGGGCAGCGAAGTCGGGCTGGACTGGTCGGACGACGACCTGCGCCTGCTCGATCGGGAGGTCGCCCATGGCCAGGTATGACGCCGAACGGGTAGGCGTGGCGCCGTGGCTGCTGAGCGGCCCGGCGTTGCTGGTGTTCATCGCGTTGCTGCTGGCGCCCTTGCTGCTGACCGCCGTGCTGTCACTGAACCTGTTCAGCGACACCGACGGCGTGGTGCCGAGCTACAGCCTTGGCAATTACCTGGAGGTGTTCAGGGACGATTACTTCCACGAGATTTTCCTGCGCACCGGCGGCATGGCCCTGGCGGTCACGGTGTTGTGTGTGCTGCTGGGTATTCCGGAAACCATCATCATTGCGCGCATGGCGCCGCGCTGGCGTTCGCTGTTCCTGCTGGTGGTGCTGGGGCCGCTGCTGATTTCCGTGGTGGTGCGGACCCTGGGCTGGGCGATTCTGCTGGGCAACAACGGCCTGATCAACGATGCCCTGCAAGCCCTGGGCATCACTGAGCAACCGGTAAAAATGCTGTTTACCCAAGTCGGTGTGGTGATAGCCCTGACCCATGTGCTGGTGCCGTTCATGGTCATTGCGGTCTGGGCCACCCTGCAACGGCTGGACCTGCAAGTGGAGTGGGCGGGCCTGTCCCTCGGTGCGTCGCGGCTGACGGTGTTCCGCCGGATCATCCTGCCGCAGATCATGCCCGGCGTGCTGTCCGGCTCGATCATCGTCTTCGCCCTGGCCGCGTCGGCCTTCGCCACCCCGGCGATCATCGGCGGTCGGCGTCTGAAAGTCGTTGCCACGGCGGCGTACGACGAATTCCTCGGCACCCTCAACTGGCCCCTTGGCGCGGCCATCGCGATGCTTCTGCTACTGGCGAATCTAATCATCATTCTGGGTTGCAGCAAACTGGCCGAGCGCCGGTTCAAGCAAGTCTTCGAGTAGCCGACCATGCACAAGAACGGATTTTTCTCGCTGCTGTTCCATGCGTTGTTCGTCATCTTCATCGTCGCGCCGCTGGTGGTGGTGATGGCCATGGCGTTCACCAGCAAGGGCTACCTGTCACTGCCCACCGACGGCCTGTCGCTGCGCTGGTTTCGGGCGCTGGCGGACAACCATGAAATGCTCGACGCCTTCGGGCTGTCGATCAAGCTGGGCCTGGCCTCGGCGACCATTGCCGCGCTGCTGGCGATACCGGCGGCATTGGCCATCAGCCGTTATGACTTTCCGGGCCGGGGCGCGGTGACCGGGTTTCTGCTGTCGCCGCTGATGATTCCGTCGGTGGTGCTCGGCATCGCCTTCCTGCGCTTCTTTTCCCTTGCGCAGATCGGCGGCTCGTTCTGGGCGCTGACCCTGACCCACGTGATTGTCGTGCTGCCCTACGCACTGCGCCTGACGCTGGCCTCTACCATCGGCCTTGAACGTGACATCGAGCACGCCGCGTTGTCTCTGGGTGCAAGCCGCTGGACGGCGTTTTACCGGGTGGTCCTGCCGCGGATTCGCACCGGCGTGGTCGGCGGCTGGATGCTCGCGTTCATTCAGAGCTTCGACGAACTGACCATGACCGTGTTCGTCGCAACGCCGGGCACCACCACCCTGCCGGTGGCGATGTACAACCAGATTTCCCAGACCATCGACCCCCTAATCACGGCGGTGTCGACGGTGCTTATCGTCGGTACTTTGCTGCTCATGCTGATATTGGACCGAATGGTCGGATTGGACCGGGTGTTGATTGGAGAAGGCAAATGAGCCAGGGCACACAGAGCGTCATTCAGGTGGAGGTGATCGTCATCGGCGGCGGGCTGGTGGGCACGGCAGTGGCTTACGGTCTGGCCCGCAGCGGCGCCGACACCGTGGTACTGGACCAGGGCGATGATGCGTTTCGTGCCTCGCGGGGCAATTTCGGGCTGGTCTGGGTCCAGGGCAAAGGCCACGACCTGCCGGACTATTCGCGCTGGACGCAGTCGTCGGGGAGCCGCTGGCCGGACTTCGCGCGGGCGCTGATGGCCGACAGCGGGGTGGACGTGCAGCTCCGTCAGCCCGGTGGTTTCCATATGTGCTTCAACGACGAGGAGCTGATCGAGCGACAGTCACGCCTGCAAACCCTGCAGGACGCCCTCGGCGATTATCCTTTTCAGATGCTCGACGCCGCCGACCTGAAGGCGCGCCTGCCTTTGATCGGCCCGTCGGTAGTCGGTGCCAGCTACACGCCCCAGGACGGCCACGTCAATCCGCTGAAACTGCTGCGCGCGCTGCACAGCTCGGCTCAGGCCAAGGGCGCGCGGTTTCACGGCGGCATTCAGGTTGATCGCATCGACGGCGCAGCCGGTGAGTTTTGCGTGACCGCCGGCGGCCAACGCTTCATCGCCGCACGGGTGGTGCTGGCGGCCGGGCTGGGCAATCCGGGACTGGCCCGCCAAGTAGGCCTGCATGCGCCGGTGGCGCCGAATCGCGGGCAGGTCCTGGTCAGCGAGCGGGTCCGGCCGTTTCTCGATCACCCGACGGTCCATGTCCGGCAGACCGACGAAGGCACGGTTCAGCTCGGCGATTCGATGGAAGAGGTGGGTTTCGACGACAGCACCTCCACCCACGTACTCGAGGCCATTGCACGGCGCGGTGTCGCGACCTTTCCGCTGCTGCGTGAAGTGCGACTGATTCGGGCCTGGGCGGCGCTGCGCGTCCTTAGCCCCGATGGCTTCCCCATTTATCAGCAATCGGCCAGCCACCCCGGCGCCTTCGTGGTCACCTGCCACAGCGGCGTGACCCTGGCCGCTGCCCACGCCCTGCGCATCGCGCCGTGGGTGATGGGCGGCGCCATGCCTAACGAGCTCGGCGCGTTCGCCGGTGAGCGTTTCCTGACTGACAAGGTGTTTTCCCATGCGCACTGATCCGCTGTTCCAAACGGTCACGAGTGAAGTCAGGTCGACGCGGACCGTCAGCCTCAGCTTCAACGACCAAGCCCTTGAGGTGCCGGCGGGCATCAGTGTCGCGGCGGCGCTGCTCATGTCGGGCATTAACCGCTTTCGCGCGACGCCGGTGAGCGAATCGCCCCGGGCGCCGTATTGCATGATGGGCGTGTGCTTCGAGTGCCTGGTGGACATCGACGGCGTGCCCAATCGCCAGAGCTGCCTGATCGAGGTGGCGGAGGGCATGCGCATCCGTTCCCAGGAAGGCGCCCGGGACCTGATTATTCAGGCCGACAATGTGCAGACCGCCATTGAGCAGACCGTCGAGGTGCAGTCATGAATGATCATTTTGGCGGTGTCGTGGAAGCGGTGGACGTGGTCGTCGTGGGTGCAGGTGCCGCCGGCATGGCAGGCGCCGTGGCCCTGGCCGGGCTGGGTTTGCAGGTGGTGTTGCTGGACGAGCAGGGCAGTCCGGGCGGGCAGATTTACCGCGGCATCACCCTCGCGCCACTGTCCCGAAGAGACCTGCTCGGCGCGGAATACGCCCACGGCAACGTACTGGCACAGGCCCTGGCGTCCTCATCGGTGCGCTATGAAAAGGGCGCGGCGGTCTGGCAAGTCACCCGGGATCATCAGGTCAGCTACCTGCGCGACGGGCGATTGCGCACCCTGCAGGCCAAGGCCGTATTGCTCGCCACTGGCGCCATGGAACGGCCGTTTCCGATCCCGGGCTGGACCTTGCCCGGCGTCATGAGCGCGGGCGCCGCGCAGATTCTGCTGAAAAGTGCAGGTCTTGCGCCGACCGAGCCGGTGGTACTGGCCGGCTGCGGCCCGCTGCTGTACCTGCTGGGCTGGCAGTACCTGCGCGCCGGCGTGCCGATCAAGGCCTTGGTCGACACCACGCGGCCGGAGGACTACTGGCGCGCAAGGCGTCATCTGTTCGCGGCGTTGCGTGCCTGGCCGTATTTGCGCAAGGGCCTGGAGTTGATGCGCAGCCTGCGCAGCGCGCGCATCCCGCACCACACCGGCGCCGAGCAGCTGGCGATCGAGGGTGAGGAGGCCGCCACCGCGTTGACCTTCACCGTGGCCGGCAAAGCTCACCGTATTGCTGCGCGCTGCGTGCTGCTGCACCAGGGCGTGGTGCCCAACATCCAATTCAGTCAGTCGCTGCGCGCGCGCCATGTCTGGGACGTCGATCAGTTGTGCTTCAGCCCGGTGGTCGACCCGTGGAGTGAGCTGGACGTGCCGGGGATGTTCGTCGCCGGTGACGGCGCCGGTATTGGCGGTGCCCAGGCCGCGGCGCTGCAGGGCGAGTTGGCGGCGCTGGGCATTGCGCAACGGCTGGGCCGGGTCAATGCCGGTCAGCGAGATGAACGGGCAGGGCCGCTGCGTGAACAGCTGGCGTTGAATCTGCGGATCAGGCCGTTTCTCGATGCTCTTTATCAGCCCAAGGAAGCGAATCGCATCCCTGCCGATGAGGTCATCGTCTGCCGCTGTGAGGAAGTGACGGCGGGGGACCTGCGCACGTTCGTCGCACTGGGCTGCGCCGGCCCCAACCAAGCCAAATCCTTCGGCCGCTGCGGCATGGGGCCCTGTCAGGGGAGGATGTGCGGGCTGACGGTCACCGAAGTGATTGCCAAGGCCCGCGGCGTGTCGGCGGCAGAAGTCGGTTACTACCGCATTCGACCCCCGATCAAGCCCATCACCCTGGGAGAACTGGCCGGTGAGTGAGGTGCGGGCAAGGCACAGCGACGTGCTGGTGATTGGCGGCGGCATCCATGGCTTGAGCACCGCGTTGCATCTGGCCCGGCGCGGCGTCGAAGTCACGGTACTGGAGGCTGATTACTGCGGTCGCCACGCGTCCGGGGTCAACGCCGGCGGTGTGCGCACACTGGGCCGTCACGACGCAGAAATTCCGCTGGCGCTGTCGTCTCGCGAACTCTGGCATGACCTGGCGCAGATGCTGGGCGATGACGGCGGCTTCGTCCCCAGCGGCCAGCTCAAACTCGCGGAATCCGCTGCGGAGCTCGACGAATGCCGACAGCGCGTGAACCACTTGCAGCGCCTGGGTTTCACCCATGAAGTGCTGATCGACGCTCAGCAAGTGTTCGAGATCATTCCCACCGTCGCCCGGCATGTGGTGGGCGGCATCTGGGTCAAGGATGACGGCTACGCCATCCCCTACAAAACCGTGACGAGCTTTCGGTTGGCCGCTGAAAAAAACGGCGTGAAAGTGCACGAAACGACACCGGCCCAACGCATCGAGCAACGCGGCAGTGAGTGGCAGGTCACCACGCCCGCCGGTGTGTTCAGCGCCGGGCATCTGGTGATCACCGCCGGAGCCTGGGCGCGGGAACTGGCGGAGCAAGTCGGCGAATCGGTGCCGGCGCACCCGGAAGGTCTGATGCTGATGGTGACCCACCGCGTCGCGCCGTTCTGCGCGCCAGTGCTGGGAGCTACCGGCCGCTCGCTGTCGTTCAAGCAATTCGCCAACGGCACGGTGGTGATTGGCGGCAAGCTGATTGGCAGCGTGGATTTCCCGGCGCGCCATGGTGAGGTCGATCTGGCGCGGCTGGGCATCAGCGCGAGGACCGTCACCGACCTGTTTCCCCACCTCAAGCACTTGGGCGTCAATCGGGTCTGGGCCGGCGTCGAAGCGTTTACCGCTGACGACTTGCCGGTGATCGGGGCCAGCCGCAAGGCCAGTCATCTCAGCTATTCGTTCGGCTTCTGCGGCAGCGGCTTCCAGATGGGACCCGGCACCGGCAAGCGCCTGGCCCAGCAGATCCTTGGCGAGCACTCGGACATTTCGCTGGAGGCGTTCGACATAGGACGTTTTGATACCGCCCGATGTGATGAGGCACCTTCACCCGGCTCCCACATTCCAATCAATGTACCGTCAGTTGCCCGTTAATTCGTTCCACCCTCGCAACCCATCAGGAGTTCACATGCTGGAAATCAACCGTATCGAAACCAACCAACGCATGAGCCGTGTCGTGCAGTGCAATGGCTTTACCTTCCTCGGCGGCCAGACCGCGACGGATCGCACCCTCGATATCAAGGGACAGACCGCGCAAGTGCTGGAAAAGATCGACAACTACCTGGCCAAGGCGGGCCTGGACAAGACGCGAATTCTCACCGCACAGGTCTGGCTGTCGGACATCGCGGCGAATTTCGCGGGTATGAACGAAGTCTGGGACGCCTGGGCACCGGAAGGGCACGCACCTGCACGCGCCACCGTGGAATCACGCCTGGCAGCGCCTGATTTGCTGGTGGAGATCACGGTAGTGGCAGCGAGCTGAATCGGCAGGCTGTATGAATGAGGTGCGCCGGGCGCGGTTTATCCGCAGCCCGGCGTTGCCGGTCAAGGGCCAACAGATGCTTCGACGGAGTTGGTCACGAGGTGGTTCTTGGTTGTACGTCGCTGCTGGGTGATCAGCACCTGAGGCACTGAGGAGCAGTGGTACTTGATCCCCTTTCGGGTCGGCATCAAGGCAACGCTTTCCATGCATTCCGCGCGGGTCGAATACGCTGTCGGCTGGTTCTCGTCCAGACATCCTTCCGCGCCGGAACACATACTCATCACAACCACAAAAATGCTCTTCATTGCTCTCATTCCTTTTTGGCAAATCACGGCGCGGACAGCGGGTGTGACGTGATTCTGAGGGGAGGTGATGGCAGAAGGCAATGCGGTGAAAGTGCGTTTCGTCGGGAATATGACGGTTTTAGGTTTTCTAGGGATTAGAGGGTAAATTTGCAGTCGGTAAATTGACGTCACGTTTTTTAAATCGGGTCAATTTACTTAAGTCTGGCGTCACTTAAGCGGGCTGGCGGGGGCTTTTGAAACCTTCCTGGAGACCGCAATCGGGCTTGGGCTCAATAACGCGCAACCAGTCCCAGCGTGCCTGATAGCTCTGCGCCTTTTTGCGAAACAGCACGGGTTGCGGGAAGTTTGGGTTCATGCGCAAAAGCCCCTGTTCAAGCTCATTCAGCCCGTGAGGTGAGTAGAGCTCGCCAGTATCAAAACGGCTCGGATCTGCATGGATGGGTCAACTCAGCATGTTGTATTCAAAGGGTCTATTTATTTGATCTTGAACGCCACCGGCGGCGTTGGCATCCCTTACAGGAGTAAATTAGCCTCCTTTAGCAGCACATCCTATGGGGAGTTTGAAATGCTCATCGTCTTCAGTGGTCTGCCCGGTACCGGGAAGACGACCATCGCCAAGGGTCTGGCCGCGAAGCTGGGTGCCGTTTATGTGCGCATCGATACGATTGAACAAGCCCTTCGTGATTCGGCGGATTTTGCGCGGGATGTGGGCCGCACGGGTTATCTGATCGCCTACGGGTTGGCGGCCGGCAACCTTGGTTTGGGCGGCACGGTGGTTGTCGACTGTGTGAATCCCGTGGTGGAAAGCCGTAGAGCGTGGAGCGCCATATCCTCTCGCTCTGGCGCGCCATTGGTGAATATTCAGGTCATCTGTTCCGACATGACGGAGCATCGACGCAGGGTGGAGAGCCGGCAGGTCGATATCCCGGGGCTGACGCCTCCCTCTTGGCAATCCGTTATGAACCATGACTATGAGCCTTGGGACACCGAACCCTTCACCGTAGACACCGCGCTCAATTCCCCGGCGCAGGCATTAGCGGCGATTGCCGACTACTTGAAACGGTCTGATTTATTCACCCCTGACCAGGGCTAACGGCGCTGTCGTGGCGTTGAACACCTTCGCCGTGGTCAGCAATTGGGGAAAGGGGTGATCAGCCTGAATTCATGAGCATCGCTCACTGCTGTTTGTCACAGGGCCCTGTAGTACATCGCTACCGCGTGAATGAGGTTGAAGCCCAAACCTCATTCACTCAGGAGCTCGCCCATGAACGCAGTTGCAGCACTCTCGACGCTGGCGATGATGCTGATGGTCGCCAACGCTCAGGCGGAGGATAGCGCACCCTCCATGACCCTCGTCCCGAACGGCTCGCAATCCTCGATCCTCGGGATCCCGTGGGATTTCACCTCAATCGCGCGATGGATAACGGCCAGACCCAACCTCAGGCCTCGGAAATGCTCACCCAATTGGCGTTCTATGCCGGATGGCCGAACGTGTTTTCAGCGGTCCCGGTGTTAAAGAAGGTGTTTGCCAGCAGGGCCGGGTAGGGGCCAGGCACGTGGCATAACCGCACTAACTGCTGAGTCACGCTCAGCTCACTTATGAACCACGCTCATCTAAGGCCAGTGGCGAACCCGGATATACTCCGCCCAATCCGCGTGTTCGTGATCAACCCGTCCCTCGCCGTTCGAGACGCCCTTGCGTAGGTAGATGATGCAGCTCACCCGTGCCAACCTCGCCGATTTCATGTACTTCCTGGCCGTCGCCCGGCATTTGAGTTTCAGCCGTGCGGGATTGGAAGTCGGCATCAGCCCGTCGGCCCTCAGCCATGCGATCAAGGCGCTGGAAGCCAGGCTTGGCGTGCGCTTGCTGAACCGGACCACCCGCAATGTCACCTTGACCGCTGCCGGTCAGGAGTTGCTGGCGTCGATTCGTGAGCCCATCGACCGCATCGACCAGGCCATGGAAGTGCTCAACCGTTACCGGGACGAGCCCACGGGGAGGATCAGGCTGAATGTGTTCAGCGATGCCGCGCTGTTGCTGCTGGCGCCGGTATTACCGCTGTTCGGTGAGCGTTACCCGGACATCGAAGTGGATATTTCGATCTCCAACAGCATGGTCGATGTCGTGGAGGGCGGCTTCGATGCCGGCATGCGCTTTGGCGCGACGGTGCCCGAAGGGATGATCGCGCACCGTCTGTCCCCGGACGTGCGCTGGTTGGTCGCCGGCACGCCCGACTATCTGCGCAAATGGGGCACCCCCGTTCACCCTGAGGACCTGAAGCAACACCGCTGCCTGAAGTTCAAGGTCGGCACCGGCAAGATATACGACTGGGAGTTCGAAAAAGAAGGCGTGCAGCTCGCGGTCCCGGTCTTCGGTGGCGTGATTCTCGATGAGACGCGGATGGCGATTGCACTGGCCTGCGCGGGCAGTGGACTGATATACGCGGCTGAACCGATCCTCGCGCCTTACGTGAAAAGCGGTTCCCTTGAGTTGGTGCTTGAGGACTGGGCGAGTGTGAGTCCGGGTTTCCACATTTACTATTCCAGCTATCGCCAGCAACCGCTGGGCCTGCGCCTCCTGATCGACATGATCCGGGACATTGCCCCGCTGGGGTGATCCGCAACGGCTCAAACCGGGAGGTCTGACGCTTTCCCGGCTAAAGCCTGTCCCACAGGGTGCTCCCGCTTCCCGTCATTAATGAGCAATGCTCATCACCGCATCACACGCACCCCGATAGGCGAGGGCTGACGTCGCCTGTACCGTGACGCCACTCAATCCATCAAAACCGGCGCTCGTCGCACATCACCCTGGCGTGAGGCGATTGCACGGGCCGGACACGTGTCGAGGGCATGAATGCGTACTGCTGAGCTACAAAGAGTCGAGCCTGAAATAGCCAGGCCTGATCGAGGTGTATGGAGCGCCGTGGGTGCCATGGCCATGTGCGTGGCCATGCTCATTTCATCCGAATTCATGCCGGTCAGCCTGCTGACACCGATTGCCTCCGACCTCGGAGCGACCCAAGGGATGGCCGGCCAGGCGATCTCGATTTCGGGACTGTTTGCCGTCGTCACCAGCCTGTTCATGTCGGTCATCGCCGGGCGCATTGATCGTCGCTACGTGTTGATCGGCTTGACCAGTCTGATGCTGGCCTCGTTGATCCTGATTGCCGAGGCGCCTAGCTTTCTGGTCCTGATGATTGCGCGCGCCGTGCTGGGGATTGCCATCGGCGGGTTCTGGGCACTGTCCACGGCGACCGTTATGCGGCTCGTGCCATCCGACACCGTGCCCAGAGCCCTCGGCATCATTTTCACCGGCAATGCCATCGCCACGGCATTTGCGGCACCTATCGGCAGCTACCTGGGCGGCATCATCGGCTGGAGAGGCGTGTTCTGGGGACTGGTCCCGCTGGTGCTGATCAACCTGCTGTGGCAATGGATCAGCCTTCCGTCCATGCCGCCCAAGTCGGCGGGCTCGGTCCGTCAATTGTTCGCGCTGCTGCGTCGTCGTCACGTGGCGTTCGGCATGATGGCGGTGATGTTGACCTTCGCCGGCGCGTTTTCGGCCTTCACCTACTTTCGACCCTTCCTTGAAACCTATACGCAGGCGACGACCCCGCAGCTGTCGCTGTTCTTGCTGGGGCTCGGCGTCGCAGGTTTTGCCGGCACCTATGCGGGGACGGCGCTGGTGAGTGACCGAATGTATGCGCTGTTGCGCTGGCTGCCATTGCTGCTGGCAACGGTGACGCTGTTGATGCTGCTGTTCGGCCACCTCAAGCCAGGCGTCGCCGTGGCGATGATTTGCTGGGGCGGGCTGAACGCGGCCATTCCGGTGGCGTGGTCAACCTGGCTTAGCAGAAGCGTCAGTGATGACCCGGAAAGTGGCGGCGGCTTGCTGGTTGCGGCGATCCAGCTGTCGATCATGGTCGGTGGCGCTTTGGGTGGCTTGCTGCTGGATCACGTCTCCATTGCCGCGACGTTCATGGGCGCTGCCGCGTTGCTGGTATTGGGCGCGTTGATCGTGGGGAATGGCAGTCGCTTGCGCGGCTAAGCCGGTTTTAAGCGCTTGCGCCCTCGCAGGCAGTGCCTCAGGGGTGGCATCCCGACATTCGCTGGATGCCACCCTCGATTCGGTTTGCAATGCGTAGAGGACTGATTGGCTGATTAAAGGCAAGGCACCGTGCCGGCTTGAGCCACTTCAACGCCACCACTGTCCATCAGCGACACCTTGAGCTCGCCGTCTGCTCGGCTCTGTACCAATGTATAGCGCTGATCGGCCGCGAAGTTGGCGTAGTCAAGTGTCGCCGTGCAACGACGATGGCTATTCTGATAACCGATCATCACAATCCCCAGTTCCATCGAATGCCTGCCCGGTGAAACAATGAAGTGATTCAAATGTTGGGCCTGATTTCCGTCGAGACGCCTTGCGATCATGTCGTCTCCCGCGTGGGCCTCTATGTTGACGATGGACTTTCCAGGTTCAGGACTTGTTGTTCCAGTGGCACAACCGCCGAGCACCGAGACCGTCATAAAGGCGGCAAGTGTCTGTAGTTTCATGGGTTACCTGTTAACTAAGAGTATTAAGTATTTAAAGCAAACCCCCGTTCGTCAGCGACGGCTGAACATGACGACAGGCGCCGCCATATTCAAATCGCCACGTGGGTGCGCTCGTTATAAAAGCGTTATTCAGACGTCGGCCGTTGCGACGCGTAGACGTCTGGAATAAGTGATCGGACGTTATTGTTTTGAGAAGCTGATCCGTACGTCATCGCTGCCAACCAGGCGCGCCAGTGCGGCAGGGTCATCCACGCGGCCCAGGCGGGTGTAGGAATAAGACGAAGGGAAGGTGACGTAAAAAGCGACTAGGGTTTGCGACCCGTACAACATCAGGTCACCGCTGTGGATCGTGCCTGGCCGGGTGACATTCGTAGTAAGCGCCTTGGGGAGCTCGGCGTGTTTCTCGTTGTTGTTGAGGTCGGGCATGTCAAGGGAGAGTGGCAGCAGGGCGGCAAAGTCCCGGGCTGCCTGGGTATTGGCGAGGGTGATCTCAAAGCGCGTGTCGCGAACGGTCATCCAGATGCGCGACGCGGCTTGCTGCGCCGTGATTGACGAGGACTCTGGGGCAGCGCGCGCGCTGCTCAGCGGCGACGCATTGGCTTCGCTTACGGCGGCCAGGCCGAACAGAAGTCCGAAGGCCCGCGTCAGCCCTCGTGTGCCCCCGGCATGAGCGTGAGTGAGGAGGCCGAACTTATGGTCGCGCATACTGTGGGGCACCTTATGCAGTGGAATGATTCACGGGCGAGTGAGTCAGGGATCAGTGATTAAAGCGATCGGCGATTTCAACGTTTCGCCTTTAATAACTTACGTTGGACGCCTGATGTCACGGCAATCTACCCCCGGAGAAGAGTCCGAACTAGGCCGGTCTCCAGCATGCTTCTGTGAACAAACTTCACCAATGCCGGAAAGTTGCTGTGCATAGCGTTCCCGTTTTCCCTGGAAGACCCTTTCAATCGCCAGTTCTTTATATAAGTGTCAATCGGGATGTTGATGATGGTCGCTCTCTGACGAGCCCTGATCCCGTCATCCTGCACATGCGCTAGCAGGAAGGTTCAGGCACGTTCCGCATCACATCGCACCGCACCGCACCGCACAAAAAAAGTCCCCGGTTTTGCAGTCCGGCATCACCGGGAATCGCCGGGTCGTGGCCGGCGGCAAGAGGAGGGCAGGCATCCTCGGCGGTCACGCGACAGTCATAAACCAGACGGAAGGCAGCGGGGGTGACTCAAGTTGTGACGCACTGGGCAGATAACCGTGATGTCAGTTACATCAGCAGCATTGTTCAAGGATCGAACCCATGACCCAGCGTCAATCCATCCGCATTCCCCGCTCCGCTCAGCCGCGTTTTCTCTGGTTCGCTTTCATTCCGGTCGTGCCCGCCGTTGCATGGACACTGTTCCAGTCAACCTCTCTCCCTAACCTCATTGCGTGCGCGGCACTGATGCTGACCGGCCTCGGCGCAGGCGCATGGAGTGCTGTTTCCCGGCGTGACGCGGTGCTGCGAGCCATTGCGCTGGAGCAAGGGGATCAGTCAGCGGCGCACGCGGCCAGCAACAGCATGACCTCGCAGGTACAACTCAATGAGGTGCTGCTGGGCGCCATGCCGATCTGGGCCCGGCAGGTGGAGAGTTCACGCCATCAGACCGAAGAAGCGATTGTGAATCTGACCAATCGATTCATCGGGATTGCCGCGCGATTGCAGGAAACGGTTCAGGCGTCCCAGCGTGCGGCCGGCGAACTCGACGGGCAAACCTCGGACGGAGCGGTTGAAGTGCTGTCCCTCAGCGAAAGCGATTTAAGCCAGGTGATCAACTCGCTCAAGGCCGCGCAAGCCAGCCGTGACCAGACCTTGGCCCAGGTGCGCGGCCTTACCGCGTATACCGGTGAACTGCGCACCATGGCCGCCGACGTGGCGGCCATTGCCGCGCAGACCAACCTGCTGGCGCTCAACGCGGCCATTGAAGCGGCCCGTGCCGGTGAAGCCGGTCGCGGCTTTGCCGTCGTGGCTGACGCGGTACGCAGCCTGTCGAGCAAATCCAGTGAGACCGGCCAGCAGATGTCGGCCAAGGTCGACATCATCAATAACGGCATCACCCAATTGGTGCACGCCGCCTCCAGCAGCGCCGATCAGGACAGTCAATCGGTGGCTGCGTCAGAAAACAGTATTCAAGTCGTCCTCGAGCGGTTTCACAACATCACCGGCCGCCTGGCCGAATCCGCGGACCTGCTCAAACAGGAAAGTCGCGGCATTGGTGAGGAGATGACCGAGGTGCTGGTCGACCTGCAATTCCAGGACCGTGTCAGCCAGATCCTCAGCCATGTGCGAGACAACATGGACGACTTGCATGGCCACCTGCTCCAGGCCAGCGAGGCCCCGGATCAGGCGACGTCCATTGATGCCCGCCAGTGGCTGGCACGAATGGACGCGACCTACGCCACCGACGAGCAGCGGCGCACCCATCGTGGCGAGACGCCTGTGCAGCAGAACTCTCAAGACATCACCTTCTTTTAGGACTCTCTCATGGCGAAGAATGTATTAGTGGTCGACGACTCCAGCAGCGTGCGGCAAGTGGTAGGCATTGCCTTGAAAAGCGCCGGCTACGACGTGATCGAGGCGTGCGATGGCAAGGATGCGCTGCGCAAGCTCACCGGGCAGAAAGTGCACCTGATCATCAGTGACGTGAACATGCCCAACATGGATGGCATCACCTTCGTCAAGGAGGTCAAGAAGCTGCCCAGCTACAAGTTCACGCCGATCATCATGCTGACCACCGAATCCCAGGAGTCGAAGAAGGCCGAGGGCCAGGCGGCGGGTGCCAAGGCGTGGGTGGTCAAGCCGTTTCAGCCCGCGCAGATGCTGGCTGCGGTTTCGAAACTGATCCTGCCCTGAATCCTTGCGAGGGAGGCTGCGATGCCGATCACCATCGAAACACTCGACGACAGCACCTGCGTCAGTATTGACGGAGAGCTGACGATCTACACCGTCGCCGAGCTGGCGGGCGCGCTGTTGCCGCAGATGGGGGCCGCGCCACGCTTGATGCTGGACCTCTCGCCGGTCACGGAAATGGATGGAGCCGGGCTGCAGTTGCTCGCGGTCATCCAGCGTGAAGCCGAGAACGCTGGCACGGCGTTAAGCGTCACCGGCCAGAGCCTGGCGGTCACGCAGGCACTTGAGTTGTGTCGCAAAGCGGCTTCATAAACCGACCGCCGCGCCAGTCCCAACCCGTTCATTGCACGTTCATTGATAGACAAGGAAGGTCCGGGTGAGCATCAATCTCGACCAGGCACTACAGACATTCATCGTCGAGGCGCACGAACTGTTGCAGGTCATGGAGCAATCCCTGCTGCAGCTGGAAAACGAGCCCGCCGACCAGGATGCCATCGGCGCGATTTTCCGTGCCGCCCACACCATCAAGGGTTCCGCCGGCCTGTTCGGCCTGAACCCGGTCGTCAGCTTCACGCACATTGTCGAGGACGTACTCGACCGACTGCGCGACGGCAGTGTGGCAGTCGACACCGCGCTCATCGCGGTGCTGCTCAAGTCCGGCGATCATATGCTGGAGCTGATTAACGTCGTCGCCAGTCGTGGCGAGACGCTCCAGCCTGCCGCCCTGGAGCGTGAAGCGGCGTTGCGCGAGGCGTTGAGCACCTATCAGGCCCCGCACAGTACCCCCGACACCGGCGTTCAAAACACCGAAACCGGCGCTGGCGACACATCAGCCGAGGTGCTCTGGCATATTTCCCTGCGCTTTGGTGTGGACGTGTTTCGCAATGGCATGGACCCGCTGTCGTTCCTGCGCTACCTGGAGACTTTGGGGCAGATAACGCAAGTCACGACCCTCACCGACACTATTCCGGTACTGGACAGCTGGGACCCGGAAAGCTGCTATCTGGGTTTCGAGATCGACCTGCGCTCGACGGCCAGCCACGCCACCCTCAACGAAGTCTTCGACTTTGTGCGTGACGACTGTGAAGTGCGCATCGAGGCCGTCGACGAAACGTCCCACAAGGCTGTGTCCATCGGCAGCGAGCTGGTTGCTCAGGCGGAGCAGGGGCCATTGACGGCGTCGGCGCAGCGGCTACCGGCGACCAGCGAGCCAAAAAACCGGGACGGCAACTACGTGCGCGTCAATGCGGACAAGCTTGACGAGCTGATTAACCTGGTCGGCGAACTCGTGATCGCGAGCGCCGGTGCCAGCCTGTTGGCACGTTCCTGCCAGAACGACCCGCTGCAAGAGGCGACCTCGACGGTATCAGGACTGGTGGAGGAGATTCTTGATGGCGCACTGCACCTGCGCATGATTCCCATCGGCGACACGTTCAATCGCTTCCGCCGCGTAGTGCGCGATATCAGCCAGGAGCTGGGCAAGGACATCGAGCTGACCATCAGCGGTGCAGAAACCGAACTGGACAAGACCGTCGTCGAAAAAATCGGCGACCCACTGATGCACCTGCTGCGCAACGCCATGGATCACGGCATCGAAAGCGCCGATGCCCGGCGCGCTGCCGGCAAGGCGGGGAAGGGCCATCTGAGCCTCAATGCCTACCACGACTCGGGAAGCATCGTCATCGAAATCGCCGACGACGGCAACGGACTCAACCGCGAACGGATCCTGGAGAAGGCTCAAGAGCGCGGTTTGGTGGCCAGCGGTGCGGTGCTCTCTGATCAGGAGATCTACAACCTGATCTTCGAACCGGGCTTCTCTACCGCCGAGGCGGTGACCAATCTGTCGGGCCGTGGCGTCGGCATGGACGTGGTCAAGCGCAATATCACGCTGCTGCGCGGCACCGTCGATCTCGACAGTCGTCCCGGCCAGGGCACCGTGGTGCGTATTCGCTTGCCGCTGACCCTGGCGATCATCAACGGATTCTTGGTCGGCATCGACAAATCCACCTACGTGATTCCGCTGGACATGGTTCAGGAGTGCATCGAGCTGGACGAGCACCAGCGCCAGTCGAGCTGCGACAAGGGTTACCTGGACCTGCGTGGCGAGGTGTTGCCGCTGGTGGACCTGCGCAACCACTTCAGCCACGAAGGCAGCGCCGGCCGACGCCAGAATGTAGTGGTGGTGCGTTACGCCGAGCACAAGGCCGGGCTGGTCGTCGATGATCTGCTCGGTGAGTTCCAGACCGTGATCAAACCGTTGGGCAAGTTGTTCGGCGCCCTGCGGGGCATCAGCGGCTCGACCATATTAGGCAGTGGCGCGGTGGCGCTGATCCTCGACATACCGGCATTGCTCAACCAAATCGTACAACTGGAAGCCCGCACGACCCAGGCGCCTTATTCGCCAACCGTCGTCGCTCGCTGACGTATTTGCAACACCCTGGAGGCTCCACGATGAAATGGTTCTACGATCTTAAAATTTCCACCAAGTTGATCAGCTCATTCCTGGTGGTGCTGGCCCTCACTGCGGCGATGGGCGTGTTCGCCATTCATCAGCTGGGGGCCGTCAATCAGGCTGCTCAGGACATCCGTGGCAACTGGATGCCTTCCATGCGGGCAGCGGCAGGCATGCGCTTTTTTGCCGCCAACTATCGCTTGAAAGAGAACCGCTACATCAGCACCGATATCGCCGAGGAAAAGGCCCAGGCAGGGCGAGAAGCCGTCGAAGCCCGCCAACAGTTCGAAACCCGCATGGGCACCTATGAGCAGTTGGTGTCGAACGAGGAAGATCGTCAGCTTCTGGCGGGTGCGAAAAGCGCCTGGGCGTCCTACCAGGCAACCAGCAGTCAAGTGCTCGAGCTTTCCCGGCAGAACCAGGAGGACCAGGCCCGCAGCCTGCTCAGGGGTGAGTCGAAGGTGCGTTTCGAAGACTTGACCAACCGCTTGCAGAAAATGGTCGAGCTCAACGACGCCGGCGCAACGGCTGCCGGTGACAAGGGTTCGGCGCTGTACGAAAGTGCCCGCCTGGCGATCATCGCGGCATTGGTCGCTGCGTTGTTGATCGGTCTGGGCCTGGCCGTGTTCATCGCGCGGATCATTTCTCGTCCGCTGAGACAAGCCGCCTCCGCCGCCGAGCAATTGGCTGAAGGCAACCTCAGTGCACCTATCGCACCGGGCACGAAAGATGAAACCGGCATGGTACTCAACGCCATGCGCAACATGGTCGGCAAGCTGGGACACATCATCGGCGAAGTCCGCAACGCCGCTGATAACCTGGCCAGTGCCTCCGAGCAGGTCAGCGCCACCGCGCAATCGATGAGCCAGGCCACCAGTGAACAGGCGGCCAGCGTCGAGGAAACCAGTGCCTCGATCGAGCAGATGAGCGCCAGCATCAACCAGAACACCGAAAACGCCAAAGTGACCGATGGCATGGCCAGCAAAGCCGCCAAGGAAGCCACCGAGGGCGGCGATTCGGTGCAGCAGACCGTCGTGGCGATGAAAAAAATCGCCCAGCGCATCAGCATCATTGATGACATCGCGTATCAGACCAACCTGCTGGCCCTCAACGCAGCCATCGAGGCCGCTCGGGCCGGTGAGCATGGCAAGGGTTTCGCGGTGGTAGCGGCCGAGGTGCGCAAACTGGCCGAACGCAGTCAGGTCGCCGCCCAGGAAATCGGCGAGCTGTCTTCCAGCAGCGTGGACATGGCCGAGAAGGCCGGCAAGTTGCTCGGCGAAATGGTGCCGTCCATCAACAAAACATCCGATCTCGTGCAGGAAATCAGCGCGGCATCCGAAGAGCAGGCCGCAGGCGTCGCGCAGATCAACACAGCAATGACCCAGCTCAACCAGGTGACCCAGCAGAATGCGTCGAGCAGCGAAGAACTCGCCGCCACAGCCGAAGAAATGAGCAGTCAGGCCGAACAGCTGCAACAAGCCATGAGTTTCTTCGTGCTTGACTCAACGCCCAGGCCCGCCGTTCAAAGCAGCAGCGTGGACAGCCCCGGCAGCAAGCCAGGCCATCAGCCGCCACGGATGAAACCGCAGCCGCCACGCAAAGCATTTGCGTACAGCATGGCCAGTGCCCCGGACGAATCCGAATTCACCCGTTTCTGATCACAAGAATCGATGCGGGCTTACAGGGAGAACGACATGGGCGCAGTGATGACTACTCGGCATACCGCCGTCGCGGTGGATGAGGATGCGCAGTACCTGACCTTTATGCTCGGCGGCGAAATGTTTGCCATCGGCATTCTGGGGATCAAGGAAATTATCGAATACGGCAGCCTGACCGTTGTGCCAATGATGCCCGCCTTCGTGCGCGGGGTGATCAACCTGCGCGGTGCGGTGGTGCCGGTGGTCGACCTGTCGGCGCGTTTCGGGCGAGCCAACTCTGCGATCACCCGGCGCTCTTGCGTCATCATCATTGAAGCGAGCACCGAAGAGGGGCAGGCGCAGGACATCGGTTTGCTGGTCGACACCGTCTCTGCGGTGCAGGAGATTGCGGCCGCGCAGATCGAGCCGCCACCGAGTTTCGGCGCACGGATTCGCTCCGATTTCATCAACGGCATGGCCAAGGTCGATGGCAAGTTCGTGATTGTGCTGGATGTGGACAAGGTGCTGTCCATTGATGAGATGTCCAGCATTGCCGAAGCCGGCCAGGCACCGGCCCTTGATATCGATCCGCGTTGAGGCCCGAACATGGCAGACACCGCTACCATTGATGATCGCGAATTCGGCCAGTTTCAGAGCTGGCTCTACCGCGCGGCCGGCATCAACCTGTCTCCCGCCAAGAAGGCGCTGGTAGCAGGGCGCCTGTTCAAGCGTCTCAAGCATTACGAGCTGCAGAGCTACGGCGAGTATTTCAAGCTGATCATGAAGGACGAGCGCAAGGGCGAGCTGCAGGTTGCTCTGGACTTGCTGACCACCAACGAGACCTATTTCTTTCGCGAGCCCAAGCACTTCGACTTCCTGCGCCAGCAGGTGCTGCCCAAGGCGGCGCCGGGCAAGGTGTTTCGGGTATGGAGCGCGGCCAGTTCCTCGGGCGAAGAACCCTATAGCCTGGCGATGACCCTCGCCGAGGGCTTGGGCACCACGCCCTGGGAAGTGGTCGGCTCGGACATCAGTACGCAAGTGCTGGCCAAGGCGCGCAGCGGCCATTACGCCATGGGCCGTGCCGAGACCTTGCCTCAGCCGTTGCTGGTCAAATATTGCCTGAAAGGCATCGGCCGCCAGGAGGGCACGTTCCTGATCGACAAGGCATTGCGCAGCCGCGTCAATTTTGTCCAGGTCAACCTCAACGAAACGCTGCCCGCCCTCGGTGAATTCGAGGTGATCTTCCTGCGCAATGTGATGATTTATTTCGACCAGCCGACCAAGGCCCAGGTGGTCGCACGCATGCTGCCGCTGCTTAAACCAGGCGGCTACTTGATCATCAGTCACTCGGAAAGCCTCAACGGTGTTAATGACACCTTGAAGCTCGTCGCGCCATCGATTTACCGCAAGCCATGAAAATGCCCGTCGGCGCGGCCGAAGTGGTATTGGCCCCTGGCCAGGTCAGTTTCGCGACGCGTCCGACACGCTTGCGCACGCTGCTGGGTTCCTGCGTGGCCATCACGTTCTGGCACCCGCAACGGCTGATCGGCGGGATGTGTCACTTCATGCTGCCAGGACGCCTGCGTCACGATCAGCCGCTGGACGGCCGATATGGCGACGAGGCGCTGGAGTTGCTGCTTCGACACGTCCTCATCAACGGGACGCAGGTTGAGGATTACCAGATCAAGCTGTTCGGCGGCGGCAGGATGTTTCCCGATCAGCCGCGCGACCTGCGCACGGAGGACGTGGCCAGCCTGAATATTCGCGCAGCGCTGGCCCTGGCCGAGCGTTACCACCTGCACCTGACCGCCCAGGACATGGGCAGCACCGGTCACCGCACGATCATGTTCGACGTGTGGAACGGCAACGTCTGGGTTCGGCACCAACCAATGGGAACACTTCAACAAGATGCCTACCAAAAAAATCAGCGTACTGCTGGTCGATGACTCGGCCGTGGTGCGTCAGGTGCTGATGGCCATTCTCAGCGACACGCCGGATATCCATGTCATGGGCGCCGCCTCCGATCCGATTTTCGCCATGGACAAGCTCGCCCGGGAATGGCCCGATGTGATCGTGCTGGACGTGGAAATGCCACGGATGGACGGGATCACCTTTCTCAAGAAAATCATGAGCGAGCGGCCGACGCCGGTGGTGATCTGTTCCTCGCTGACTCAAAAAGGCGCCGAAACCTCGTTGCAGGCGCTGTCCGCAGGCGCTGTTGAAATCATCACCAAGCCCACGACCGGGTTGAAAAATTTCCTGATCGAATCGGCGGCCGAATTGGTGGCGGCGATACGGGCTGCGGCCAACTCCAACGTTAGAAACCTGGGAAAGCGCAGTGCCAGCCCGGCGCCGCTGCCAGCCCCGGCCGGGAAGTTGACTGCGGACGCCATCTTGCCTGCCGCCAGTGGCCACGCCATGGCGCAGACCACTGAACGGATCGTCGCCATCGGCACGTCCACCGGGGGAACGCAGGCGCTGGAAGCAGTGCTCAAGGCATTGCCGAGGGTGTGCCCGGGCATTGTGATCGTGCAGCACATGCCAGAGAAGTTCACCGCCTCGTTTGCCGAACGCCTCAACAGCATCTGTGCGATCGAAGTACGCGAGGCACGCAACAACGACCGAATCCTTCCAGGTCTGGCGCTGATCGCCCCCGGCGGCAAGCATCTGATAGTCACGCGCAGTGGCGCCTATTATCACGCCCAGGTGATCGACGGGCCCCAGGTCAACCGCCATCGGCCATCAGTGGATGTGCTGTTTCGTTCGGTGGCCAAGTTCGCCGGCAAGAACGCAACCGGCATCATCATGACCGGAATGGGCGACGACGGCGCGCGCGGCCTCAAGGAGATGCTCGACGCCGGCGCTGCCACGGTTGCACAGGATGAGGCGAGCTGCGTGGTGTTCGGCATGCCCAAGGAGGCCATCAAACTCAACGCTGCCCAGCGGGTCATGCCGCTGGAGCATATTCATCAGGCAATCCTCAACGGCTAACCGGCCCGTGACATGCAGCTTCCGCCCAAGCGTTTAGATCATGATCGCTCTTTCATGGGGAGACGCTTGACCGAGTAAGCCCGTTTTTCATCCTCGGAGTTGTAGTAGACGTTCTGCGTCGTGCTAAGGCTGTTGTGACGCAGATCGACCTGCAGGTCTTTCATGTCGCGGTGCGGCGCATCGAAGGTGGCCGAGGTGTGCCGCAGCCAGTGCAAGGACGCCGCGCGCAGGCGACCGACGTCTTCGTCCGGCCAGTGCTCGGCCTGCATACGCTGCAGCGCGCGATCGAACACTTCCTGCAGCAACACGCGGATATGCCGGTCCGACAAACCGGCGCGACCGCGTTGAGTGGCAATCAGCGGCGTGCTTTCACGGAAGCCGGGCAGGGGGGACAGGCCTTGGTGCAGGCGCCAGCGCTTGAGGTAGTTCTCGACGTAGTCGTCACGCACGCTGATCTTGCCGGCTTTATTGCCTTTGCCCACCACGTGATACCACCAGTTCCCGGCGCTGTCTTTGCGCAGATCGCCCATGGTCGGCTTCCAGTTATCGCGACCGACCAGATCGGAAACTCGCAGGTACATGGCAAAGATCGTCGCCACAATAAACAGCGTGCGCTCGTACTTGGTGTCCTCGGCGGCCAGCAGTTCGGCAGTCTCCAGCACGAAATCCCACTGCAGCGAGGTCAGGATGCGCGTGTCCTGGTTGTCGGTGTTGCGCTCTTTGTATTTGCTCTTTTGCTTCACCGCGCGAAACGGGTTTTGCTCACAGAAACCCTCATCGATCGCGTGCTGGAAAAAGCTCCCGCATACCGCGAAGATCTGCGCAATAGAGCCCTGGGCCAGCCGGTAAGTGTCCTGAAGGGCGGGCCGGTTTTCCTCCTCGGCGCGCTTGCGTTCTTCCTTGGCGACGGTCTGGCTGAACGGCCGCCAGTCGGGGTTGAGCACGTAAGTGTCCGTCGCGGTTTTCTTGCGGGCACCCAGGCGGGTGAAGCGAGATTTCACCACAGGACCGACCCATGAAGGATCGGGCGCCAGACAGAACTCCATGAAGCTCTCGGCCTGGGTGCGGCGCATGGCGAGGAGGGGTGTTCTGGATTTGAGCAGGGTCCAGAGCAGCAGTCGCTCGACGTGAGTGCGGTAGGAATTGAACGTGGACTCGTTGCCGGCGTAGGACTTGAGAAAGCTGCGCACGGCGCGGTAGCCTTCGATGGCCTGGGTCTCAGCGGGGAATTGCTCGAGATAACCCCGGATCGCCGGAAGCTCTTCCTTTAAGGAGCTGAAGTTGAGCTCGCCGAACTTCGCGTAGGTTTCGAACAGCGGATGAGGGGACGAAGGCGCGGGCATTTGAATTCGCTGGCTGGAGATGCGGAAGATGCCGGCATGATCGTGCAGGATGGGCATAGATGCAATATCCGGGTCTGACAGTTATCGGATATTGCATATTTGCGTCGGGGTGTGTTAGCGGGGTTCTCTGGTCACCCTAGGGTTTGTGGACTCGTTTAGGCCTTTCGGGCAATTCAAGTGCCGTTTGCGTGTGCAGGTAGGTGTCTTTCGCGACTTTTGGGCCAGTTTCGACACCCAGGAGCAGCGATTTGTTGGGCTATCCAGGGGCTTTTGCGGGCGCATTGATACTCTACAGGCCTTGATTTACTGGGCTTTCGGGGTGTTCAGGCAATCGCACGCCCGGGTGATCGGCGTTGGGCAGCTGCCTGTTACGCGGCTGGAGTGACGGTTCATTGGGGCGTCCTTGCGCTGACTTGAGCCGGCTGTGTCGGAGGATCGGCTTCGAAGCCTGGGCCTCATGAAGTCGCCGTTCAAGCTCACGGCGGTCAGGCGCTCGCGGTCAGCTGGATGTCTGCGAGCTGAACTGCCGTAAATCTCCGGATCTGCGTCTGTGGCGGATCATCTGTCTTGCATATCACTGGCGCTGGTCAGGTATCGACATCCTCGTGACTTGGGGATCAGGTATCGATGCTGATGCTGATGTGGATGTTGGCATGGCTTACGAGATGTTTGCTGTGGCTTCGGAGGCTGCGCTGGATTCAAGGGTGCGCGTTAGGTAAGCGGCGATTGAGCTTGTTGGATCACCGAGCTCAGCGTGAACGGCGAGCTGTGATCTGTGAGCTGTGAGCTGTGAGCTGTGATCATCGAAAGTGAGCGTTGGGTTTGGGGTGAACCTAGATGCCTGGGACAGAGGTTCATGAAATGCGGAAGCGCCACGTTCGATTGCCTGGGGCACTGGGCCAAATGCGTAACATGGTGTTACGCATAATGTATATTATGTTAAATTATGTGTCTGAATGTCGAATCACTTGTCTCACCAGCGGGCAAAAACCGTGGTCTGCCTCGAATCACCAGAATACTCATCCCCTCTAAGGCGCCTATAGCGGACGAGTTTAAGCGACTGACCCAGCAGACGTTTCATTGAGTTAATAGCGGCCAACAGTTGCTCGCGCCCCATCAGACGGGACACATTTTCCCCAATACCTTCATTACCATGCAGACCTGTTCATCTGAAAGCCGCTTACGCAGTAGTAATCGGCTTGAAACAATGAGGTTTAGCAATGACTTCTCTCAGCCCTTCCCTTGAGCTCAGTCCCGAGCTTGCATCTCACCCGGCCTATTCGCGTGTATTCCAGCCCGAAGGCCTCACCTTCGGATACATCATGCCCCTGGAGGGCTATCCGAATTCACCGTTTCCGACGCTCCAGGATCATCAACGCCTTGCTCGCATTGCGGACGAGGCTGGATTCGCAAGTCTGTGGATGAGAGATGTGCCCTTCTATGACCCGAGCTTTGGTGACACTGGTCAAATGATCGACCCGTTTGTCTATCTGGGATATCTGGCTGCTGTTACCAAAAACATTGCTTTGGGCACAACGGGCATCGTTCTTCCGTTACGTGAACCACTGATTGTCGCCAAGCAGTCCGTTTCGGTCGACCAGCTAACCGGCGGTCGTTTCTTGCTAGGGCTCTCCAGCGGAGATCGCCCGATTGAATATCCCGCATTCGGGATTGATTTCGAAGCGAGAGAAGAACGATACCGGGAGGGCTTCGAGCTGATTAAGACAGTCACTGAAAACAGCTTCCCAACCGTCTCAACCAAACTTTTCGGCCAGCTGGAAGGCTTGCTAGACATGGTACCCAAGCCAGTTGGCCCTCGACTCCCGATGATCGTCGTGGGCCGGGCGCGTCAGACGCTTGAGTGGATAGCCAATAATGCCGATGCCTGGATTTGGCATCTAAGCGACTTCAATCGTTTGCCCGGCCTCATCCGCGAGTTCCGTTCTGCCAGCCAGACCGGCAATGCAAAACCATACGGCTACGCGACATTTTTCGATCTGGCGAAGGATCCGAACACACCGCTGGAACGCGGCTACAACGGAATAAGAATCGGGCGTAATGCTCTCGTGGAGCTCTGGAAACGGCAACAGGATGAAGGTGTTTCACACGTCGCGCTGAATATCAAACCTCTGCAGCGACCAGCCGCTGATGTCCTGGATGAGATGGCTGAGTATGTCCTGCCACACTTCCCCATAGGCCAACCTGCCTCGCAGGTTACCCAGTGACCGGCTCAAGTGACCGCACCGACATTAAGGGCGTTATAGCCACCTTTCTGAAAGCCTGGGAGAGCGGTAATTGGGAATCTGCTGGGGATATATTCACTGACAATTGCCAGTTGGTGACAAGCCACATGTCCGCTCATGAGGGTGGACGCAAGATTGTCAGAGCTTTCCAGCAAGACCGTGCCAAGGCTGTTGGCTTTTCAGTGAAGGCAACCAATCACTATGTAGGAGGTGGAGAAACCGATGCCACTTTCAGCTTTTACGCCTATGGCCATATCCGCAAAGCCGCAAAGTCGGCCACGCTCGGATTTGGCATGACGGTCACGGGCTCTCTGAAAAAGACAGCAGACACTTGGCACCTCGACAGCGTGCTGATTGCCTTGAATTGGGTAACCGGGGACCACTCGCTTGCAACTCACTGGCAACTTCCACCAGGTGACGACGGATGGAGGATTGGCGATCCCGCTCCGACCCTCGTGAGCGAACTGAACGCGCCATGGCTTGCTTTCCCAAGCTCAACGCCTTTGGTACCCAGCGAGGAGTGTATTGCTGAAACCTACGCTCGTTACTCATGGGCGCTGGATCAGGCTGACATGCAGCTGCTTGCTCATTGCTTTACCAACGACGCCGCTGGTGATTTCCAACCGATGGGCCTTATTGAAGGGCGCCACGCGATCATCGGCTCCTTCAAAGAGTTTCGCAGGCCCTGGCCGTGGATGCAGCATTTCGCGGACGTGCTGGAGATCAAGTCCGACGAGGAAAAGGGGGTAGCTGAAATGATTGTCGGCAGAGTCATTCCTGGAAACTCACACACGCAAGATGGCACGCCCCTCTATGGCGCGCATTACCGGATGCGGCTTCGTCGCAAGCATGAGGGCTTCTGGCAACTGACCTGGAGCGAGTACCGCCCAGGCTGGTTCAATGCCCATGAAGCACCAAGAGTTTAGTCCCTTCCTGGAAACGCTCTAGGGCCGTGGCGCCGTACTGTCTCGGACGACGAGTTCGATTTGTATGCGCTCGCGGCGTGCAAGTGGGCGCCCCTCGATCAGCGCAACGCTGTTGCCGGGCTTCGCTCACAGGTCAGCCAGAGTGAATGCCTTCCGCAGAATGTTGCTCCCATGGGGGGCATGGTGACCAAGCCTCCACGAGCTTATCGATGAAGAGTCGAATTTTTGGAGAGAGGTGCCGCTTGCTAGGGTAGATCACCCGAATAGGCTCCGCCGCCTCGGCGTACTCCGCGAGCAGTTGAACGAGCTTGCCACTGCGCAAATCGTCGTTGACCACGTAGGAAGGCAGAGTCGCTATCCCCAGGCCAGCGACAGCCGACTGGTGCAACGACTCGGCACTGTCCATCTGCAGCCTTCCGCCATGAGTAACGGACACAGAGCTACCATTCACGCGAAAATTCCAGGGAAGCAATCTCCCACCGCTCACAAAATGCAGGCACTGGTGCTCGGATAAAGCGTCCGGCGTTTTAGGCTCGGCATGCTCAGCCAAATATTTGGGGGAAGCGCAGGTAATCATTTGTTGGTAGGCCACAGTGCGCGTTAACAACCGAGAATCTTCCTTCGGTGGCCCGATGCGCATGGCCAGATCAAATCCCTCATCAATCAGATCCACCAGCCTGTCAGAAAAGGTGATATCCACGCTCAAGGAGGGCCAATCTTTCAGGCAGCATTCGATGTGCTGGAGAACGTGAAGCCTCCCCAATGCAACCGGCAGGCTCATCCGCAGCCGTCCACTGGGTGTCGCGCGACGAAACGCCAAGGCGTCCTCCACATCGTCCAGATCCTGGAGAACACCCACACACCGCTCATAAAGAACCTGCCCGTCGTCCGTCATGCTCAAGCTACGAGTAGTGCGATTGAGCAGGCGTACTTGCAAACGAGCCTCAAGCCTGACTATCGACTTCCCCACCGCCGAGCGAGTGAGCCCCAGCTGCTTCGCCGCCGCAGTGAAGCTGCCAGCGTTTACGGAGCTTACAAAAGCGGCAATGTCGTTCAGGTTGTGGAGTTCCATGGAGACCTCTGGCCGTCAACGTTAGGGCGATTTAGCACCTGATATGGGGAACCCTATTCCCCAATAAGAAGCATAGTATCTCAATTAGCTACTCCATTGCCCAACGATCAATTGAGGTCATTATGAACACTAAAGTCCAAGCAGCCGTCCAAACCTGGGCCAACAGCCTGAGCGATCTGGTACCCGTTCTTAAAGGAATCGATACCACCACAAAAATGAGCGACATCCGCGACTCTTACGCAAAAATGCTCGCACAGAATCCTGCGCCTGCTGGCGTCAAATTCGAAGCGGTCGACATGGGCGGCGTACCGGGCACACTCGTTACCCCTGATGAGATCAAGACCGACGCAGTAGTGATGTACATCCATGGCGGCGCATACATTGTTGGTCGTCCAGACGGTTACCACGGTATCGGCGGCAACTACGCAAAAATGCTCGGCGCTCGTGTCTACATGCCGGATTATCGCCTTGCCCCTGAGCACAAGTTCCCAGCCTCTATTGACGACACACTGCGCGCCTACGAGTGGCTGCTTGAGCAGAAAATCCCGGCTAACAAGATCGCATTCTCTGGCGAGTCAGCTGGCGGCGCGATGGTTGTCAGCGTGATGGTGGCTGCTAAATCCAAAGGGCTTCCACTGCCTGCAGTGGGTTCGTCCATCTCGCCATGGGCAAACCTTGAACACACCGGTACTTCCATGAGCAACCGTGAAGGGCTGGATCCTCTGAACTCCAAGCCTGTCTTGGACATCCTCGCCAGAGCATTCCTGGGCGACACATTGGCCAATCATCCTCTGGCCTCACCTGTGTTCGCGGACGTCACCGGTCTTCCACCAATCTTGGTGCAGATCGGCGAGAACGAGCTGATGTTGAGTGATGCAATGCGCCTTGCAACTCACCTGGCTGATAACCGAGTTCGCGTGAACCTGGAAGTATGGCCTGCGATGTTCCACGCCTGGCACTTCTACGCCGCCATGCTGCCGGAAGGTCAGCAGGCTATGGAGAGTTCCGCTCGGTTCATCGAGGCTGGCTTGGCCGACGCTAACCGCTAAAACGAAGGACAACCGCGATAGCTTTGTGGCTGTCGCGGTTTTGCTCATCCCGTTTCTATAAAAGCTTCATCAGGCTATGCCGAGAGCCTGAGCAAGCGCCCTGCCCAACCCCCTAATATTTCACCTAACGCCCCTGCTTGGCAGGCCGTGTCCACTGAACTCAGAAGATGGTTTTTCCGATGACACCAGCCCGCAGCACGATCAACCCAAGGGTCTATGCGCTGACCTTCACTGCATTTGTAATGCTCTCTTCTGAATTTATCGTCGCAGGTTTACTGCCTGAAATTGCAACTTCGCTGGCCATCACTATTGGCGCCGCGAGTGGGCTGGTGACGGCTTTTGCTTTAGGCATGGGCATCAGCGCGCCAATCATTGGTGTTCTAGCACACCGGGCCTCGAAACGATCCCTCCTCATCGCCGCGTGCGTGGCACTCGTTCTCGGGAATGGGATTTCCGCAGTCTTTAGCGACTACTCCATCATCCTCATTGGTCGCGTACTAGGAGGAATCGGCGTTGCTGTTTTCTGGACAAACGCCGCTCTGGCCGCGAAGTCACTGTCGCAAGGCCGCAATGAAAGCATGGCGATTGGTAGAGTCTTGGTGGGAATCTCGATCGCATCGGTCGTAGGCGTCCCAGTCGGCAAACTCATCGCAGACGCCACCAATTGGCGGATGGCAATGTGGATGATGACAGCGCTGAGCAGTGTGGCTTTGCTAACCGTGTGGATTTGGGTGAGGCCTGCAGAAGAATCGCGGCAGAAAGAAAATCTGCGCGACACCCTGCGTGTAGCCTTCAAGCCTGACGTCTCAATGACCTTGGTCAGTTCGTGCTTAATATTTGCTGGCGTTGCCTCGGTATTCAACTTCTTGGCTACCTTCCTGGAAAAGGAAACCGGCTTCGGTGAGATGAACGTCACGCTGATCCTATGTCTCTACGGCGTCGCAGACATCGTGAGCAATTTGATCCTGTCCAGACGTGTAAAAGATGATCTGGAGCCACTGTTCAGACGGGTCTTGATGACCATGGCCTTGGGCATGTGCGCCCTGTCAGTTTTTGGCAATCTCACATGGGCTGTACCACTCGCCATCATCATTGTTGCCAGCAGCCACGCTGGTGTCAGCCTGCTTGTCGGAATAGACGTATTAAAAAGGGCTGGGAACGCTGGTCAGTTGATCAATGCCATAAACGTATCAATGATAAATCTAGGCATCGGCATTGGTGCAGTCATTACTGGGTTGCTGATAGATCGCGCGGGCGTTAGCACCATAGGTTGGGTTGGCGCATGCTTCATTTTTTTGGCGCTGTCTGTTCGATGGAAAATCGAACGAAGCAACGTACATCATCATGAATGAGTTGTAGATGTGGATACCGTCCTATCAGTCGAGGCAGCCAATGGCTGCTTGCGCAAATGGCGCAATTCATCCGAGCCAAGTTCACAGGAAGCACTATGCAACGCTTAGCTATCAGCCAGATCACCACCAAGCCACTAACGTTGGAGCAGGACTTGGCCCTCTGCAAAACACTGGACTGCGGACTGGAGATAGATGAGAAAAAGCTCTCGGTTGATCGTAGCGAGGCTCATGACCAGTTGGCGTATATCAAAGAAAGCGGTGTTCGGATCACGTCCATCCAACCTAAGACGCTTACAGTCTTTCCATCCGCTTCAGCACCGCAGCCAGAGTCTCCGGAGGCCCGGCTGGAAAATCTCATTGGCTCGGTGGATCTGTTTAGCAAATACTGGAAAGGTCTGCCTTTGGTGACAAACACTGGAGCTGATCCCGATGGCAACGAGTACAAAGTTTGGGAAGGCTGCGTGCAGCGTTACCAGACTCTGGCCAACCATGCCGAAGATCAGGGGATGAAGATCGCTCTGGAGGCTCTCGGCCCATCTCTTATGAACGCCAACTCCATTCTTTTCGCCTACAGCCAAGCTCAAGAGATGGCCGCATCGGTGGACAAAAAAAGCTTTGGCGTCTGCCTCGATATTTACAACAGCTGGCAGGATCCGGCCCTTATCGAATCAATCACATCAGAGAAGCTATTTCTGGTGCAGCTAGCTGACTGGCGTCGCCCAAGGTCACTGCATGACCGACGTGCCCTCGGGGATGGTCAGATATCCTTTTCACCCATACTGCGCAGACTATTGGAGTGTGGCTACAAGGGTGACTATGTTCTGGAGATCTTCTCAGACTCGGTTTCTGACTCGCTGTGGAGAGACGCTTCGACAATCAGCCTGGCGATCGAAGCCAGTACGCGAATCTTCGACAGCCTGTCACTTTAAGCCTGACTGGCAGTCACAGAACTTCCTTTATTTCACCCACTTGAGACATGCAAATCCCGTATCAATCCGAAGCGGCTGAACAGGTTCAACGCTTTCCTGATCGCCAACTTTCTTGACTACGTCTACGGCGCAGAAATACTGGTCTGGGCTGACAACGGATAAGACGCCTTTCCTTGGCTCGCTCCAAAACCTCTTCGCCACGGTATACGTAGCGCCCTCTTCAGGCGTGAAAGAGAACGGAACCTGGCATTGCATGCCTCCGACTTCACTGCGATAAGTCAAAATCAGCTCTTTATCCACGGCCACTGGAGACTCGACGAAGTCACCAGTGGCAAGCAGCGTTGTGTAACCCGCGTAACACCCTTTTTCGTTGAACGTCATCAGATCCAGCCTGGCGCCGTGATCGTATTTCATACGCACCGTCGCTGAGGGTTGACCAGGCTGAGGAACAGCATACTGCTTGCCGTACATGATTGAGTTGCAGCCACTTGTAAGAGCCACCTGGGCAATTGCATGAACTTGACCAGCCATTTGCATTCGACTTGACCAGTCGTTTGCATCCGACTTGACCAGTGCGCATGATGCCAGTGTGAATCCTGCCCGGGTGGCAATGACGGCTGCCGGGCTTCTGTCCTATCAAATAATCAGCACGCGCTTAGGAGAGGAACATGAAAGGTTTTCTGGTCACTTTCTTTACTCAACAGAATCGTCGCTATCAGGGAAAGATGCTCGGCGACTGGATCGTTGATTTGGCGAAAGAAATGGGACTGCGGGGTGCGACTCTGTCCACAGGTATCGAAGGCTTTGGGCATACCGGCCGGCTGCATTCCTCGCATTTTTTTGAACTAGCGGATCAGCCTACCGAAATTCGTATGGCCATTACCGAGGACGAATCTGTGCAGTTATTCAAGCGATTGGAGCTTGAAGATATCTCGTTATTTTACATAAAAACCCCAGTTGAGATGGGCTTCGCCGGAACAGAAGTCACCTAGTCTGGCCTGCTTTCATAAGCGGTGACTCGAAGACGCCTACGCTTGCCTCGTGCTCCGAAACACGATTTTACATTTTGGACAGAGCTCGCTAAGATCGGCTCATTGGAGATGGCATTCCTCCATTAACCAACCGCTGTGCCCGTAGCAGCTGATGATGCCTACAGAAACCTGATCAACCAGGTCTGTAGGCGTTCGCGCCCAGAATCCCCTTTTTGGTCAGGCCCACTTACATTTTTGTGGCTGGCCAAATGTCTAAATTTCGACGACCTGAACAACTCGACTTACTGCCCTATATTGCGAAATGGCTTGCGCTTGCTGGTCTTGTAGCTCTTTTGGCAGGCTCTGCCTCTGCGTTATTCCTCCTTTCTTTGGATCATGCCACCCAGTGGCGAGAAGCCCATCCCTGGGTGCTCTGGCTCCTGCCAGTTGCTGGCTTTGCCGTGGGACTTGCGTATCACCTGATAGGCAAACCAGTTGATGCCGGAAACAACCTGATCATCGATGAGATCCACGATCCTAAAAAGACTATTCCCTTGCGCATGGTGCCGATGGTGCTAATCGGAACCGTGGTTTCCCACCTCTTCGGTGCATCTGTGGGACGTGAGGGAACGGCGGTGCAGATGGGCGGCGCTCTTGCGGATCAATTGACGCATGTCTTTCGGCTACGCCGCGAAGATCGCCGGGTGATTCTCATGGCCGGTATCAGTGCTGGCTTTGCGTCCGTCTTCGGCACCCCTCTTGCCGGGGCTTTGTTCGGACTTGAAGTGTTGGCCATCGGACGCATGCGTTACGACGCGCTTTTCCCTTGCGTGGTTGCGGCAATCGTTGCTGACCAGGTGGGGAAAGCCTGGGGAGTGGTTCATACGCATTACGTCATTGGCGAAGTGGTTCCCGTGCAGCTCTGGAGCGTCATGGCTGTGGTCGCCGCTGGGATTATCTTCGGCCTCACTGGCCTGCTATTCGCGACGACCACCCATAAGCTAGGGGCTTTCGTTAAACGACTTATCTCCTATTCGCCATTACGACCATTCGCCGGCGGCCTTCTGATCGCAGTGGCAGTGTGGGCGCTTGGTAGCAACCATTACACCGATGTCGATAAGTACATCGGACTGGGGATTCCGAGCATCGTCCAATCCTTTCAAATGCCAATGGCTCCTTGGGACTGGCTTGGAAAGATGTTGTTCACCGTTGTCTCCCTGGGGACTGGATTCAAGGGCGGCGAAGTCACTCCGCTGTTTTACATTGGAGCCACCTTGGGGAACGCGCTAGCGCCCCTCTTACATCTTCCCTTCGGCATGCTGGCTGGTATCGGTTTTGTCGCTGTCTTCGCTGGTGCAGCTAATACGCCACTGGCAACCATTGTCATGGCCATGGAGCTCTTCGGGCCTGAAATTGCTCCGCTTGCAGCCATTGCCTGTATCGCAAGTTACCTCGTATCCGGGCATACCGGGATCTATCACGCCCAGCGCGTCGGTCACAGCAAGCATCACCGTCCTCTGCCGAAGGAAATCCGGCTCTCCGATATCAAGCAATTTCATGCTCAAAGTGAATCCGCCAGCGAGCGCAAAGTGACTTTTATTGGGGAAGAGAAATGACCGAACATCGCCAAGATCGCCTGACAGCTTTGCAGCTCTATTTCCCTGGCGCTAGTCGGGCTCGAGTTACAAATTTCTGGCATCACCTGAGTGCGCCCGCACTTGCCCAACACCTTCTTAAAGTCGCGCAGAAAGCCAAGATTGATCAGGTCATGCTCAAACCGATTTCTGCGGGCTATTTGACGGGCCATCGCATTTCCCATCATCACCCGGAGCTTGGTGATATGCGTCATCCGCAGTGTCTGGAATTGCTGGATACAGAGGTCAAGCTGCGCACCTTCCTGCGCGACCACGCTGACGAGTTGCGCAAGGTGCGAGCAGTTCTTCTCTTATGCGAGTTACCGCTCAGTGAAGCCTTGTAATTCAGTTCAAAGAAACAGTTCGCAAATGAAGAGGCATAGCCGACTAACCGTTGGTCGCTCTCGCCACATTAGAGGATGTTGCCATGAATGGCTTTCAACTGACGTTTTTCACTGAACAGAGTACCAACTACCAGCATCTTCCACTCGGGGAGTGGCTGGTTGAGTTCGCCAAACGAGAGGGCATGTTGGGAGCGACGCTGGTGAGCGGTACGGAAGGCCTGGATCATTTAGGACATTTGCATACCGCGCATTTCCTCAGCGGTGCTGATCATCCGGTCACAGTGACGATATCCACTGATGAGCCCGGGTGCGAGAAGTTGCTGGAAGCATTGGCCAAGGAGGCGTTTTCGCTGAGCTTTATCAAATTGCCCATCGAGTACGGTCGAGTGGGCCAGGCGAAAAGCTGAAAACCACGGTTTGTTGGACAACCAGTAAAAAGGATAAACGCCATGTACCGAATTTATAACCTGCGTCCACAGCCAGCCCCCGTCAACTGGGCTCGTGACAACAGGCCGCTCCTCGTAGGACTGGTTTTTTGGGCGCTTTTTTTGGCGGGCATTGCAGGCAGCCAAAAGGTATCGAGCGAGGGTTGGTACATCGTCACCTCGCTCGAAGGCGCCTTGGTCACGATGCGCATGCCCAGTGAGAAATCCTGCAAGGCAGACGTGACCATCACCTGCGTACCTGGCTACGAGCTGAGAGCACAGCAACGTTGAACGTTACGAGCGCGATGGTGGTGGGCAATCCAAAGATGAGATTGCGAAATGGAACTCACCGACGTCGGCTCATCAAAACCACTTTAGAGAAATGGGATACCACATGAGCGCAGTGATGCTGAGCATCGTATTCGGGCTTGTGATGGGCAGGCTTTTTACAGGATCCGTCTATGAATTCGTCGCGCTTTTCATCGTAAGCATTGGAGTGTCGTTGCTGACGTTTCATCTGCTAGATCAAAGGCGGGCCATGCTACAAGCCCAGACTGCGTACTGCTGTTCTGTGATGGTTGCGTCAAACCAAATGCTGGAGCTTTTCCAGATGGCAAAGGGAGGGCAATTCATGCCCTTGGTGGGAGAGATTCCTGAGCTAATTATTGGAGGCTTCTTGGTTCCCGCAATTGCGGTGTCGGCAGTGCAGCTGTTCAGAATACTCATGGAGAGCTGACTTCCGAAATCGAGGCCTCTCGACTTATTCACATGGTTAATGACGTTCCCGAATCGTCCCTTGGAGAAAATCAATGAAAACGCAAATCCAGGCTATTCATGCACGTGAAATTCTCGATTCACGCGGTAACCCTACCGTTGAAGTCGACGTCACCTTGGAGTGCGGAACACTGGGCCGGGCTTCAGTCCCGTCCGGTGCCTCTACAGGCGCTCACGAAGCTGTTGAGTTGCGTGACCATGATCCAAAGAGGTATTCCGGCAGAGGAGTGTTAAAGGCCGTTAGCAATGTGAATACCGAAATACTTGAGTCTCTGAGAGGCCAGGATGCAGTTGACCAGGAACAGATTGATCATCTGATGATTAAGCTGGATGGAACACCTGATAAGTCTAGGCTTGGAGGAAACGCCATCTTGGGCGTCAGCCTCGCCGTAGCCAGAGCGTCGGCTTCTGCGATGAAAGTGCCCTTGTTCCAATATCTGGGCGGCGAGCAAGCAGCAAGAATGCCCGTCCCAATGTTCAATATTCTCAATGGCGGTGTTCACGCAAACTGGCAAGGCCCTGACTTCCAAGAATTTATGATTGCACCTACAGGGGCTGGCAGTTTCAAGGAAGCCTTGCGTTGGGGCGCTGAGGTGTACCACGAGCTGAAAGCGGTGCTTAAGGACGCCGGCTACTCAACAGCGGTCGGAGATGAAGGCGGCTTTGCGCCGACGCTCAAGAAAAACTCAGATGCCATTGAGCTGATCATTAAGGCAATTGAAAGGGCCGGTTATACCCCTGGATCTCAGATCGAGATCGCTATCGACCCAGCATCCAGCGGTTTCTATGAGAACGGTCTTTACCATCTGCGCTCTGAAGGTCGTAAGGTCGATGCTCAAGAGCTGATTAGTCTCTATTCCTCCTGGGTCGACAAGTACCCGATTGCGGTACTGGAAGATGGCCTCGCGGAAGACGATTGGTCGGGCTGGAAGCAATTGAATGCTGCGCTGGGTAACCGGATCGAGTTGGTTGGAGATGACCTGTTTGTCACCAACGTCGAACGGATTCAACGAGGCATCAAAGAAAACGTCGCCAATGCTGTACTGATTAAACCCAATCAAATCGGAACCCTGACTGAGACCAAAGCCGCCATCGTAATGGCTTACGGGGCAAATTGGGGAGCTATGGTTTCTCATCGTAGCGGGGAGACTGTAGACAGCTTCATCGCAGATCTGACTGTTGCCATGGGTACTGGCCATCTCAAGACGGGCGCTCCATGTCGAGGGGAGCGGGTCGAGAAATACAATCAGTTTCTGAGAATAGAAGAGCATCTTGGCAGCCATGCGTTTTATGCAGGACATGATGCATTCGTGCGCTGACGGCCTATAGCCGGTAAACCTGTTGTACTGGTTACCGTAAAAAACGAACCACATATCGCTGTTGGCAAAAACGTCAGTGGCATTGGCCTTTCCTAGACGCTTGGAGATATGAGCATGAGCTACACGGATATTCCAGCTGGTAACGCGATCCCCGATGACTTCTTCACCGTTATCGAGATTCCTGCAAACCACTCGCCGATCAAGTACGAGGTGGACAAGCCGAGTGGACAAATTTTCGTAGACCGCTTCCTCAGCACGCCCATGTTCTATCCGGCCAACTACGGGTTCATTCCAAATACGTTGAGCGATGACGGAGACCCGTTGGACGTCTTGGTGATTTGCCCTTACCCGGTATCGCCTGGCGTTGTCATTCGTAGTCGCCCGGTTGGCGTGATGTACATGACGGACGAAGCTGGAGCGGATGCCAAGGTGATCGCGGTGCCTCATGAAAAACTAAGCTCTGTGTACAGCAACATAAAGGAATTCTCTGACCTCCCTGCATTACTCCTCGCACAGATCCAGCACTTCTTCGAAAGCTACAAGGCATTGGAGCCGGGTAAGTGGGTAAAGATGGGCCGTTGGGGGAGCGCAGATGAGGCCCGAGAAGAGATTCGCAAATCGGTAGCTACGTATAAACCAAAAAAGGGGGACCACTCGCCACATTAAAGGATGTGGCCACCTGTGTACCGAGCTACGCTCCAAGCACTGCAATAATGTCACTGATGGCGAAGTAACCCAAGGACTGCATTCCTGAACGGACTAGAGATTCCCGAGGCATTTAAAGGGTGTCAGTTCACTCAATGATAGCCTGCCTGATCGTTAACCTTTCCTCGGAACACGGAGTAGCTCCAAATGGTGTAGCCCAGAATGATCGGGATAATGAGCAGAGCACCTACAAGCATAAAACCTTGGCTTTGCGGGGGGGCTGCGGCATCCCAGATCGACGTCAACGGTGGGACGATGTTCGGCCACAGGCTGATGCCGAGGCCGCTGTAACCCAGAAAGATCAATACCAGGGTCAAGATAAAAGGCGCGTAGTGAGCACTGCTCGCCACGGCCCTGAACAACCCCCACATAGTCACCAACACTAGGACTGGCACCGGCAGGAACCAGAACAGGTTCGGTAGGCAGAACCAGCGTGCAGCGATATCGCCATGGGCGAGCGGCGTCCATAAGCTGACCACGGCGATCACAGCCAGCAGTGCCAACGTCAAAGGACGGGCCAGGTTATGCATGGCTTTTTGCAGCACGCCTTCAGTTTTCATGATCAGCCAGGTGCAGCCAAGCAAGGCATACGCAACTATCAGCGCAGCGCCGCAGAACAGACTGAACGGCGTCAGCCAGTCTAGGCCGCCCCCGGCGTACTGGCGATCGACCACCGGGAGGCCGTCGATGTAGGCGCCCAACGCCACGCCCTGGAAGAAGGTCGCCACCAGGGAGCCGCCGATAAAGGCCTTGTCCCAGATGTGGCGCTTCTCGTCAGTGGCCTTGAAACGGAACTCGAAGGCCACGCCGCGGAAAATCAGCCCGAACAGCATGAAAATCAGCGGCAGGTACAGGGCCGACAGGACCACCGAATAGGCCAGCGGGAAGGCGCCGAACAACGCCGCGCCGCCAAGCACGAGCCAGGTTTCGTTGCCGTCCCAGACAGGCGCGACCGTGTTCATCATTACGTCGCGATCGCCCGAGCCCTTCATGAAAGGAAAAAGAATGCCAATCCCTAGGTCAAAGCCGTCCATAATTACGTACATCATGATGCCGAAGATGATGATCACGGCCCAAATCAGCGGAAGATCAATGCCCATGAGTCAATGCCCCTTGTGATGGCTATCAGCATCGCCACCGTGGGCGGCAGATAGAGGACGGGCAGGTGTTCGCAGATGGCCAGGCCCACCGTGGCTAAGCGCGTCGCCTTCGTGATTTTGGGGTCCTTTACGTACCAGGCGCATCATGTAGCCCAAGCCGGTTCCGAAAAGCGCGAAATAAACCAGGACAAACAGCACTAAGGTAATGCTCATCTGCGCCACGCTATGGTTCGACGAAGCATCGGCAGTGCGCAGCAGTCCATACACTACCCAAGGCTGACGACCGATTTCAGTGGTAAACCAGCCGGCCAATAGGGCGATCAGCCCTGACGGCCCCATAAGCATCAGGAAGTATAAGAACGAGCGGCACCGGTAGAGCGTGCCGCGCTTTCGCAACCATAGACTCCACAGTCCAGTGAAAATCATCAGCATTCCCAAGCCAACCATGATACGGAACGACCAGAACACGATAGTCGAGTTGGGGCGATCCTCCGGCGCAAAGGATGCCAAGGCAGGAATCTGACGATCCAGGCTGTGGGTAAGGATCAAACTGCCCAAGTAGGGAATCTCGACGGAAAACCGGGTCTTCTCAGCCTTCATATCGGGCCAGCCAAACAGGATCAACGGCGTCGGCTCATTGCCCACGTTTTCCCAGTGGCCCTCTATTGCCGCAATTTTTGCCGGCTGATGCTCCAAAGTGTTCAACCCGTGAGCATCGCCCACCACGGCTTGTATCGGCGCCACAATCAACGCCATCCACATCGCCATTGATAACATTCGACGGACGGCCGGGTTATCGCGACCTCCCAACAGGTGCCAGGCTGCTGAAGCGCCGACAAAGAACGCCGTTGCCACGAAGGCAGCAATCGACATGTGCACCAGGCGGTAAGGAAAAGACGGATTGAAGATAATCTTCAGCCAGTCCATCGGAATCACTTGACCATGATCAATTTTGAAGCCCTGTGGGGTTTGCATCCAGCTATTAGAGGCGAGAATCCAGAACGAGGAAACCAAGGTGCCAACGGCCACCATCACGGTAGAAAAGAAATGTAGGCCACGGCCGACTCTACTCCAACCAAAAAGCATCACACCCAAGAATCCAGCTTCAAGAAAGAAAGCCGTCAGTACCTCGTAGGTCAGTAGGGTCCCCGTTATAGGGCCGGCGAAATACGAAAATCTGCTCCAATTGGTACCGAACTCATACGCCATGACCAATCCTGACACCACACCCATACCGAAGTTGACTGCGAAGATTTTGATCCAAAAGTGGTATAAGGTCCGATAGGTATTGTCATGCGTCCTCAACCAAAGACCTTCCAACACTGCTAGATAAGCAGCCAGCCCGACGGTAACTGCCGGGAACAGGATGTGGAATGAAACGGTGAAAGCGAACTGCATTCGCGCGAGGTCAAGAGCTTGAAGATCGAACATATCGTGGCCTCCTAATGGCAATTTCGTATCAATAGAGGAAGCGTCTTGTCAGTGTCGACTCACCAAGGCACCGCCCCCCTCGGGATTTCGCTTGAAGCGCGAGAAATTTTTCTGCTGATGCCGAACGTTGCGCAACTGACGCGCTGGGTGATTTCCCAGTCCACGGGCGACAAAACCTTGCCGTATTTCGATCCGTTGGATGGCGGCGTCTACGCCAAAATATTGATATTGCTAGAGTCACCCGCGCGAACGGTCAGTCGTGCACGGTATGTCTCACGAGACAATCCGGGGCCTGCACAACGCAACCTCAAAAGTTTCATGGAACAGGTTGGGTTGGAACGCCGAGAGACCGTTATCTGGAATCTATATCCTTGGCTGCCCGATCTTGAAAAGCCCAAGGCGTCGCTCCGCAGGGCGCAAATTGAGGAGGGAATTGAGAAGCTAATCACGCTGCTTCCGCATTTTCCTGATCTCGCGACTGTCGTATTTGCCGGACGTGTCGCTCAGCAGGCGATGCTGCGGGTTCGACACGCCTTTCCCGATATCTCATTGCTCGAGATGCCACACCCCAGCCCGCTTTCTGTTTGCACTCACCCGAGTGTTCGGCAACGCATCCTATCCACGCTGCGTGACGCCAAACAGTCGATTGAGTAGCCAAAGGTTCAGGGTTTGCTCATCTTGTTCAGCGAGGCGATGCAGGGCGAGATGAACAAGTTGCCGCGATACGCGCCTACCAAAGTTTTGGCCGCGACGATGATCCACATGATCGCAAGCAGCAATACCAGTACCACGCCCACAAAATTGAAGAACGCGAGGTGCAACATGGAGCCCAATTTAAGGGTAGTCACCGCATACACGCCTAGCGGAAAGGTGAAACCCCACCAGCCGAGGTTGAAAGGAATACCCTCCCTGAAGTAGCGACCGGTAATCAGCAGCGCCAAAACCATCCACCACAATCCAAGCCCCCAAAACAGCACACCACCGATCAAGCCAATGCCCTCGGCAACGCCTCCGATGCCGGCCATTCCATGAGCGGCGAAGATCGCCGGAGCGTCGCTGCCGAGTACCAGCATCCCCAACGCACCAGTACCAATGGGCCCTAATGAAAGCCAGCTCGATGCCGCCATGCTCTCATGAGGCAATTTATGCAATGCCATGCGCAGCAGCAGAATCACCAGAATACTCAAGGCAACGGGCACTGAGTATGCCCATAGCACGTAGCTGGTGATCAACAGGGTGAACTGTGCACTCGCATCAGCAAGGTGCGGCGCCAGTAGCCCACCACTGGCGGCGGCTACCTCGGCCGCAACCACAGGTAGCAGCCATACTGCTGTCATCTGGTCGATACTGTGCTGCTGGCGGGTAAACATCATGAACGGGATCAGAACCCCGCACGCCAACGCCATGGCGACATCGATCCACCACAGGACTTCAGCTAAAGCGACAACCCCATCCCCCCAGCGTGGCAAGCCATAAAGGAGAAATCCGTTGATGATTGTCGCCAGCCCCATGGGGATGGTTCCAAAAAACATCGACACGGTGGAGTGACCGAAGATCTGTTTGGCTTCATTAAAGAACAGGGCCCAGCGGCTTGCGTACAACACCGTAAAGAGGCAAAACAACGCGATATTGAAAAACCACAAGGCTTCACCTAACACTTTGGGCCACTGCGCGGCAAATGGCAGTTGGCCCAAAGCCAGAGCCAGAATCCCGGTGCCCATCGTGGCGGCGAACCAGTTAGGTGTGAACTGCCGGATCGCTTCTCGTGGATTGGACAATGCTGCCAGTGGATGGCTGCCGCCCATAATCGCTGCGAGTCGTGTATCACTCATTTTCGCGCTCCCGCTTCAGTGTTCATTCAATGTGACTTGCCTGAAGTATAGCTTGATGAGGTTAGCGGCTAAACGGATAGTATAGGTTTACGTTACCTGTTAAAGAGGTAGAAAATTGAAGTTAAGCCTACGTCAATTGCAAATCTTCTGCGCCATTGCGCAACAGGGCAGCACCACCAGCGCGGCCATCGCTGTGTCACTTTCGCAATCGGCCACCAGCGCCGCACTCAACGAGTTGGAAAGCGCCTTGGATACCCGGCTTTTCGATCGCGTAGGCAAACGCTTGGTGTTAAACAATAACGGCCAAGCATTACTGCCCCAGGCCAGAAGCATGCTTGAGAACGCGTTGCAGATAGAAAACAGCTTCCTTCCAGGGCATGCAGAGCTGAAGACTCGCTTGCGGGTAGGCTGTAGTACCACTATAGGCAACTATGTTTTGCCATTGATACTTGGCGAGTTACGCCAATCGGCTCCGCACCTGCGGGTCGATGTTGATATGGCCAACAGCATGGCTATCGCCCGGAAGGTCGCAGATTTCGAGATTGATATGGGACTGATTGAGGGACCGTGCCACTTGCCCGAACTGAGTGCCGAACCTTGGCTTGTAGATGAACTGCTCATTGTAGCGGGCCAACGTCACCCTTTAGCACTCAAGTCGCAGGTCACCCTTGATGACCTGCGTACTGCTGAGTGGCTTCTCCGCGAACCTGGCTCGGGCACTCGGGAGGAAGTCGAACAGTTGCTGTTGCGTCACCTGCACGACCTCGCTGAAACCCGCCAGATCGGCAGCTCAGAAGCCATCAAACACGTCCTTGCACAAGGCATCGGCATCAGTTGCCTGTCGAGCAGGGTCGTTCGGGATCTGCTGACTTCTCAAGACCTGATTGAACTGCCGCATGCGTTGCCTGGGCTGAGCCGGCGCTTTTTTCTGATCCGCCACCGGGAAAAATTCATCTCGTCCGGACTTGAACGGTTCTGGCAAAGTTGCACTCAGTTTGCGAGCCAAAGCTAACGAAATCTATTTGAAAAGTAGGTAACTACTACCACAACAACTTGTTTTCGGAATTTATCCCAAGCGCTTAAGGTCAACTCATTGTCTAGCAGCAATCAGCGAGCTGCATTTGCCAAGGCGCAATCTCACGCCTGGCTGCCCCTTGTGAGGAACCTCTGATGAATGTGATCAAGAAAACAGTGACTGCACTGGCGTTGGGTATCGCGCTCGCCGCATCAATGAGTGCGTCGGCAGCGGAAGATCGCTGGACCTTCGATGGTGATATTCATAACAACTCACTGGCTGTCAGCCCTGACGAATCGACAGCCGTAGTCTCCTACAGTCAGCGTCCTGACGTGGTGGTCTACGACTTGAAAACCGGCAAGGTTCGTCAGGTTCTCACCGGCTATATCACGCCACGCAACATTGTCTTTTCTCCAAACGGCGATGTGTTCTACCTTTCCGACAGCAGCTTAGGGGTCGTTCGTAAGATCGACACCAAAACATTAAAAGTCATCGCAGATCTTCCGTTAGGTGCAGGTGCTTTTGGTACCACGCTCAGCAAGGATGGGAGCCTGCTCTACGTCAACAACGAGGCCGCCAGCACCTTGTCGGTTATTGACCTTGATCACCAACGACCAGTAGCTGTGGTACCTGGCTTCTCCCAACCGCGCCAAGGCATCCGAGTAAGCCCTGACGGCAAAACCGTCTATGTCACCAACTTTCTTGGCGACAAAATCACCCTGGTCGACAGCAAGACCAATAAGATCGAAGGTGAGATCACTGGCTTCAACAAGTTGCGCGCCATCTCCATATCGGCCGACGGCAATACGCTGTACGCGGCTAACAGCGGCAGTAACAGCATCGCAGTTGTCGACACTCAAAAACGCGCTATCACAACCACCGTTATGGTGGGCAAAGACCCCTACGGTGCAGCCCTGACTCCAGACGGACTGCACGTCTACTCGGGTAACCTGGGTGACAACACCCTGTCAGTGATAGACACCAAAACGCTGAAAGTGACGACCACTGTGACCGGTTTGAAGGCACCCCGCCAGGCCATTGTCTTCACCAAAGACAAGTCGAAGGCTTATGTCCTCAACGAGGACCTGAGCATCTCCACCGTCGATCTCGCCAGCAACAAGGTGGTATCGACGCTCAAGGCTGACTGATCGAAACAACGCAGGCCTTCTCGAGGGCCTGCTGATACTCCACGACCTGGTGAATAATAATGAATGGAAGTGATGAGTTCTGGATGATGAATCGCCGTCGTTTACTCGGGTTGGCCACTAGCGCTGGTCTCGCTAGCCTGCTTCCGCGCCAAGCCCTTTCTGGAACGGACTTGGCGCAACTAGATAGGATCGAATCCGCAGAGTCCGAACGACGCCTTGTACGTTTTCCAGAGAAAACGGGACTGATTCTGATTACTGATCGTCCGCCGCAGTTGGAAACGCCGCTGCATTATTTTCGCCAGGACCTGACGCCTAACGAAGCCTATTTTGTTCGGTGGCATCTGTCGGGGTATCCAACTCAGGTCGATACGCGAACCTTTCGACTGCGTCTCGATGGCCAGGTTGCCAATCCTCAGTCTTTTTCTCTTGATGCCTTGGTCAACGAGTTCGAGCCCGTGACACTGGTGGCCATGAACCAATGTTCAGGCAATGCCAGAAGCTTGTTTGGTCCTAAACCTCCTGGTGGGCAATGGCAATTTGGCGCGATGGGAAATGCACAGTGGACAGGCGTTCGCCTCAAGGACCTCCTTGATCGTGCAGGTGTTAAAGCAGGAGCAGTCGAGGTGGCAATTTCTGGGCTGGATGAGTCGCCAATGCCAGGCTTGCCAAAGATCGTGAAGTCATTGAAGTTTGACCATGCCAATGATGGTGATGTGATGGTTGCATACGCAATGAATGGCGCACCACTGCCGATGCTCAATGGCTTTCCATTGCGCTTAGTGGTACCCGGTTGGTACGCGACTTACTGGATTAAATCATTGGCTCACATTGAGGTGCTAGATAAACCTTTAAGCAATATTTGGATGAACCAAGCCTACCGAATTCCTGATAATCCAGAGATCAACGAGGAGCCAGGAAACCTCTCCAAGAAAACGGTACCCATCAACCGCTTTGTCACTCACTCCGTATTCGTACGTCCAGAACCCGAAGAACTATTGCTTGTAAATCATCCATACATGCTAGAGGGCTTAGCCAATGATGGCGGCGATGGTATCGCTCGGGTTGAGGTTTCAGTTGACGGCGGGCGTACTTGGGCAGATGCGACGCTCGACCCCGAGATCGGCCGGTTCTCTTGGCGTCGGTGGCGCTTCGTATGGACCCCCCTTGACAAAGGCCGATACACGTTCAAGGTCCGCGCCACCAACCGCGCCGGGCAAGGTCAACTGACCACCCAGTGGAATCGGGGAGGCTATGCGCGCCGGGTTATCGAACAAACCACTGGAATGGTGGTGTGAGATGACGACATTTCTCCAGCCTAGAATGCTCTTTTTTGCCTTGATGTGTAGCCTACCTATTTGGATACCAAGCGCCTTTGCGGCCGAGGAACCGAAGGTCGATTTTGGTGCTCCCGTGCACTCAATCACTGTTCCCCACGACGAGCCCTACTTGCCGGACGGTCCGGGGCGCAGCGAATTTCTGGCACAATGCGTGATCTGCCATTCTCCTCGTTACGTTACCAACCAACCTGCATTTCCGCGTAAAACCTGGGCGGCTGAGGTCGCCAAAATGCGCGACGAATATGGAGCGCCCATCCCCGACGAAGCCGTACAACCAATCATCGATTATCTGATGTTCTTCAATGGCAAGGAGACACCATGAGTGATCCTGTTCGCGACACATCGGCCCATGGGATTTCCCGAACTGCATTGGCTATGTTGATTGGTGTATTGGCGCTCGGCACGTTGATATCTTGGAAGGTCATCGGCACCCACGGCGCCTCGGATATCACCCGACGAGGAGATGCTCTCCCGTCGCGAGTGGACTCAACAGATAAGGTCGAGTTGACCACTGCATTGGTCGGCGCAGGCGCAATTGTGGTCCAACAGCGTTGCGCAGGGTGTCATGACGCGACTCAACGTTCGGTAGGTCCTAGCTGGAATGCAGTCCTTGCACGATATAAATCTGTAATTGGGACGAAGCCGCTTAATCACGAAGCATTGGCTGTCATGGTCGCTGCCATTTCCCATCCCCAACCAGGATGGGATGGTTATTCTGCAGGGCCTACGGACATAACACTGACGCCGGAGGAGCGATCAGGAACGGCAGCATGGATTCTAAGCCGCTCCAAAACCGTTTCGTTGAAGGAGCTAAGCCATGAGTAGACTGATAGCTGGAACAGAGCATGCTCTAGACGCGAATCAACCCTCGGATATTTTGCCGCGCATTGATTACGATCTTATCAAAGCCCACGGTTATGCAGCAGTGATCACACTGTTTCTATCAGCTCTTGCGGGCCTGCTTGTTGCTCTGAAGCTGACAATGCCCGATCTGCTGAGTAGCCACGCAGCGCTGACCTGGGGTCGCCTGAGGTTCGATCACACACAAGGTATTTTTTTTGGTTGGCTTGCCAATGCTTTCTTTGCGTTCTGTTACCACATGGTCCCGCGCCTGGCTGATCGCCCGGTGTTCAGTCGCAGATTGGGCTGGGTCATTTTCTATATTTGGAATCTTGGTGTCCTTTTGCCCGGATGGTTACTTATTTCCCTCGGGCTCGATAGCCCATGGTTCGCAATACAGTCTTTAGAATGGGCGGAGTTCCCAATGATCGTGGACCTAGTGGTAGTACTCGGTCTGATTTTGGTATGTGCCCAATTCGCGGGGCCTTTCTTGCTTAAGCGGCAACGAGGAGGCTTGTATATTTCGGCTTGGTACCTGATCGGCGGAGCCGTATTTACGCTGCTTGCATATCCAGTAGGAAATTTCGCGCCTGCATTTATCCCCGGCGCGCAAGGTGCTGCATTCAGCGGGCTTTGGATTCACGACGCAGTGGGTTTGTTCGTTACGCCATTTGTACTTGCGATCTCTTACTACATTATTCCGGCCGCCACCAATCGACCTATCTATAGCCACTTTTTGTCAATGATCGGTTTCTGGTTTCTATTCTTTTTTTATCCGCTCAATGGCACTCACCATTACGTCTATTCGGCTATCCCCATGGACGCGCAGAAGGCGGCCATTATCGCCTCCGTGTATTTGGGCATGGACGTGATACTAGTTGTATTCAACCAACTGATGTCACTGCGAGGCCAAGCTTCGACAGTCGCAAGCGATGTCCCTCTGAGGTTTGTCTGGACGGGCACGGTGTTCTATTTAATCGTCAGTTTGCAGGGCGCGTTCCAGGCTCTGATGCCGGTCAACCGATTGACTCACTTTTCCGATTGGGTAATTGGCCATTCGCATCTCGCGATGCTGGGTTTTGCAACCTTCGTTGCCGCTGGCGGGATTGCCCATGCCTGGCAGCGTATACCAAACAACCGCTACAGCGCAGCGGCGATGAATTGGGCTTACTGGCTGATAACTATCGGCCTACTGGCCATGTTCACCACACTAACGGCCGGCGGTTTGGTACAGGCACAAATATGGGAAACCACCGCGCCGTGGATGGACTCTGTACGCGCATCTCTGGCGTACTGGTGGATCAGAGACCTAAGCGGATTGCCGATTCTGGCAGGCTTCATCGCGTTTTTCCTGGGCCTAACTACAGGAGCCCGAAACAACGGTGCTGCCGTAAGTACCTCTCCCGTCATTCACCCTACGTTAGCGGGAGTTTAAGGTATGCAAACGGTTACCAAGCATCGCCTGTTCAATAGCGCCTATCTGATCATATTTGTAGCCGGTATCGGCTTCTTTATCTTGTCGTTTATGCTGCTCGGGATATTGCCTGGGAAGCAACTGCAAAAGGAAATCGAGGCCCGTGCACCTGCCAACATGCAACAGTATTCCGCGAAAGAAGAACGAGGGCGCATTGTATATGCCCGCGAAGGGTGCGGTTATTGTCATACTCAACAAGTACGATTCGTAGCTCAGGACGTCAGTCGCTGGGGGGCGCCCACTGAAGCATGGGAAACGAAATACGACTACCCACAACTCTGGGGGACTCGCCGCATTGGTCCTGATTTAGCTCGGGAAACCGAGGTACGAAGTAATGATTGGCATCTGACCCACCTATTCAATCCTCGATATGTCGTTCGTGACTCTGTAATGCCTGGCTATCCCTGGTTGTTTAAAGGTGATGCCAACAAACCGACATCGGATGGAATTGACCTCGTTGCCTACTTACAGACGCTTGGTAGAGCTAGAAAAGTTTCGGGTTATGACGATCCGCTTCAGGCGCAGGTTGACGCTCAACAATCAACCCAGAAGAGCAGTAACGCGATGTCGCACGACAGCATGGCAGATGAAGAAATGTCGGCGTCACTCAATGTAAGCCAAGATGCAATCGCCGCGCGACCTCGCTTGGATGGGCCAGTGCCTGGCTTTGTGATACCTACTAACGCAAATGACCGCTCGATCGCATTACGTCTGGGACAAGCGGCTTTCGCGGAGAACTGCGCCGGGTGCCATGGTCCGAGTGGAACAGGTGATGGCTTAGCGGCGCCGACGTTGCTGCCACGTCCGGCTAACCTGCGCGATGCACAATTTACAACCCGGCATTTAGCCGATGTTTTGTGGAACGGCAGGCCCGGGACAGCAATGCCCGCTTGGAGAGACCTTGATAACTCAACGCTGGTGGCACTCACGCTTTATGTGCAAAGCCTGCATACAGCGGACGAGCGCGCCTTGCCGTCTAGCGACGTAGCGCTTGGGCAGTCTCTATTTTCCACCAATTGTGCTAGCTGCCACGGTGCCAGTGGCCAGGGCAATGGGCCTGCATCTCGCGGGCTCTCCCCACGCCCCGCGAACTTCTGGGAGAAGAAAGGCAACACGGCGTATCTGGAGAACGTCTTGCGTGAAGGCATACCAGGTACGGCAATGCCTCCCTGGAAAGCAGTGCTCTCGGACGAACAACGAACTGCTGTAGTTACCTATTTGCGTACGCTATACCAACCTACCGAGCAGGAGTGAATCATGTTTGCTTCAATGGTAATTGTGATGACCCTGATCGTTTCTGCATTCGTTGTAGCTTGGTGGGTCAGCCCTGAACTTCGGCTGTGGAGTGAGGCGCCCAAGCTCGTGATGCTTGAGCGTGAACGTCGTTTTGCTCAAATAAGAACGCCATTGGATCAACAGGGGGGGAAAGATCAGGGTTCCGGTAAAACATAATATTGGGAAGTTTTTTACGGAACTGGAATAGAACTGTCTGGCGTTCGTCTACTGTCTGGTCGCGTACTATTTCAAATAGCAGGCGAGCCTACAAAAATTCACAAAAACCAAAGGAATACGTATGTTCAAAAAAATGATCCTCACCGCTGCTGTTGCCGTCTGCTGCATATCTGGTTTTGCGTTCGCCGACGCGCCAGTCAAGGTTGCTGAAACAGACAAGGGAAAAGTACTCGTAGACGCGAAAGGAATGACTCTGTACACGTTCGGTAAGGACACCTCGGGCAAGTCGGTCTGCACTGGGCCATGCGCTGCAAACTGGCCACCTCTGGCAGTGTCGGCAAACGCCAAAGCGGATCATGATTATTCTGTCGTCACTCGAGACGATGGCACAAAACAATGGGCTTACAAAGGCATGCCACTTTACAGCTGGGTCAAAGATACCAAGCCAGGGGATACAACCGGCGACGGTGTCAACCAAGTCTGGCACGTTGCTAAACCGTAACCTCATTAATTAACAGGCTAGCATGCGCCCTGGCTTTGTCAGTGGCGCAAACTAGAAGTTTAACTACCTGATAGTTCCGCCAACGTGCGGCCGCTGCGCCTCACAAAGCATGATGGATCAGATCAACGTAAAATGGGGCCGAGGCACCGTACGCTCTTGAGATGTTCCCATAACGCCATACTGGGGTATGAAGCGCCAGATGCTAAGCCCCATTTGCACAACCCAGCTGGATCACCTCTGGACTGTTAAATTTAAATAGGGCTAGCACTGGGGCTGGGACTTACTAAAGGTTTCAACCCTCAGATCTGATTAAGGTAGGATGATTCAAAGAGCATAGCAAAAATCTTAATCCCGCCAATTATACATTATTGAAAAAACAGGTGATTGCGTTGCATTTGACCAACTGCTTGCATTCAATTTGACCAATTGCATTCGTATTGCCCACCTGGATAAACACCGGATCCTATTGCAACCGTTTGCGACTTTTGATCCTTCGCATTGATTCGCCTTTCAGTTCTATAACGTGGGACTTGTGAACGATACGGTCAAGAATTGCATCGGCAATCGTGGGGTCGGAGAACAGGTCATACCATTTTTCTTTAGGGTACTGACTTGTAATCAACAATGAGCCGTTCTGTGACTGCTCGTCGATAACGTCCAGGAGGAACGGGCCCAACTGGGCGTCAATGCCACCGATGCCCAAATCATCTATGACTAATAATTCTGCGCGGATCAAATGCCGACGTAGTTTAGGCGTGGTGTGGTCAGCGTAAGAAAGTGAGATTTCTTCAAAAAGCTTCGTGGCAGTGCGATACAGCGTCGCTCGCCCAAGGCGGCAGGCTTGGTTTCCGAGTGCGCAAGCGAGCCAGGTTTTGCCAGTGCCCGTAGCGCCCGTGATGATCACATTCTGACGTCGCGCTAACCACTCGCACTCACCAAGGGACATGACCGTATTGCGGTCTATGCCTCGAGACGCCTTGAATTCAATGCTGTCTATTGTGGCTTCATTCTCACGAAGCCTTGCGTTCTTTAGCAAACGTCCAACCTTTCTGCTCTCACGCTCGCTATTTTCGGCATCCATCATTAAACCAAGCCTTGTTTCGAATGGTTCTTTCAGCAGCGCCGGTGTTTCAAGCTGACGCTCGTAGGCTGCTGCCATCCCGTGCAGACCAAGAGACATAAGGTTTTGGGCAGTATCGAGGATTGACTTCATAGCGGCTCATCTCCCTGTGAGGCGTAGTATTCAGCACCACGTATGTTGGCGTGTTCGACCAAGGGGGCGGATCTTCGGTAGTTGGGGCGCAGGTCAGATTCGTTCCGAAGGATCGAACGCAGCCGCTCAGAACTTAGGATGTTCAAGCTATTCGCATAGCCGCACGCGGACTCAAGGCGTGACGGTGTGATTGCCCCTTTGCGAACGTCACGTTTCAGGCCAACAACGACCTTCAAACCGGTCGAGAAATCTTTCCGCAGGTTGAGGTTGTCCTTCACGAAACGGAGCGTTTCCGGCCCAATAGTCTCAGCCCAGACAATCAGAGCTTCCGGCTGGGAGTCCTGGAAATATCTGTGATTCGGGGCCAAGTGCTCTTTGAGAGTGCTAGTGCCCCGCTGACGATTGAGCTTGTGCGAGCCGATGAGACGGCGCTGATGAATGATTTCGAGCCAATCGTCTCGCACGCGCAAATCGACAAGAAGATTCGCGAAGTGGTAAGGAACCGAGTAGCTGTGCTCTTCAAATTGTACGTGGTAGTCGCTGCCTACCCTAACCTGATACACCCACTTGCTGTAGCTGTACTTATGTTCTGGGAGCGGCTTGAGGGCTGGATAGTCAAGCTCAAGGAAGCGGCTGGTTCGGCTCTTAGGGTACGTTCGAGTGATTCGACTGTTTAGCTCATCAACCCAGTAGCTGATTTTCTCGTTGAGCTCTTCTAAGGAAAAAAAGGTGCTCGCTCTCAGCCTTGCGAGAACGAATCTTTGTACCAGTTGAACAGCAATCTCACCTAGCGACTTGTCTTGCGGTTTACGCGGTCTGGCGGGGTAAATTTGAAATCCGTAGTGCTCAGAAAACTCGGCGTAGGCACGATTTAGGGTCACCACATCTCTCGTGTTTTTCGTCACTGCTGACTTCAAATTATCAGGCACAACGAACCGTGGAACCCCGTCGAAGAACTCCAGGGCCAGAATGTTGCATCTGAGCCAGTCTGGGATCGTTTGACTTCTCACGGCGGTGGCAAAAATGTATCCCGAGGCACCTAGCGTTGCCACGAACACCTGAGCTTGGCTGATTGCTCCAGTATCCGGGTTGGTCACAGGCATTGTCCTGCCACAAAAGTCCACGAAGCACTTGTCTCCGGGGAGGTGAGTCTGTCGCATGCTCAGCTTTTGCCTATTGACCCATTCACGATAAATCCGTGTGAACTGAGCATAAGACACGCCTTCTGGCTCGCTTGTACGAAACTCTTGCCATAGGAGTTCCAAGGTGATGTCAGGAAGTTTTAGCTGTTCATGGATGGCAGGCCATGACGGGTAAGCCTTCCTTTGAGATGAGACTTTTGGCTGGGTATGCAGACGCTCCGCCAGCGCTTTGTCGTCAAGGTGCTTCAGTTCTTCCCAGCTTTGTCCACACTGTGCCAACTGATCCCGAATGGTGCGAACAGTGTTATGGGACACTTTGGCTAATAGGCCAATAGCCCTATTCGACAGCTTGGGGTCGCTCGTAAGGCGTAGCACCTCGCGCTGCGTACTTATTGGCAGCCTCATATGTTCTCCTCGCGACAGGTGTGTGAACACCTCACAGGTCGCGCCGTGTGAAAATTGCAGACAAACGGAATGTGATCGACTTGACGCCGAACGCGAGGGAACACAGAATGACGGCGCGTAGGGCTGAAACCTAACACCATCAAAAAAGCCTAGGGCTCCACCCCTGGGCTTTTTTGTGCTCCAAATCCACCGGCTAGCTCCTATCCTGATCTCATTGTGATACTCCTCATATGCTTAGTTCATACGGCCTGCTGCCGTGCGCAGCGCTGCGTAGCAATCCACCAAGCGACCTCTTTGGACAGAGCAAAGAACCCCCGACGATTAGGCACTTCAAATAGCGGCACCTCAATTGTCCCTCGCTGTTTAGCTTTACGAAACGCGTCGTACGATGTGTAACCCAACTCTCTCCACAGCGCGCTGCCACCCACCATCAGGCCATATCGCTGTTTGAGGTCGAGCTCTAATTCGAATGACAGAAATTGGATTTCAAGGGGCTCGCGCATCGCACTTAATGTCCGGTTTGGTCACAGTTGATAGTAATAAACCGCCCCCTTGCGCTCCAGCCGTAAGACTTCTACATTTTTTACGGTACAAAGATCGTTCGGGGATTTTTAAGTGTCTGATTTTAAGAGAATTGCAAACATTTATTCGGAGTTCGCAGGCAGCTTGCGCGAACAAATTCCGGAAAATAGCCGCCCCCGAAGCAACACAGTGGAAATGCTCGCAGTGGGCTACTGGTTCGAAGGACTGAGGCAGCGGACAGGCCTCAAAACTGCCTATGCCCTTGAGCTGTATTTCGAAAAAGAGTCATTTCGAAGAAATACGAATGGCACGATCCGGCATTACCGAAGCAAGTGGTCTAGGTACGAACAGAAAATGATCTCCCCCAAGGCCAAGACCTTGAGTAGGGTGGAACTGCTAGCACCTGGATCGTCCCGCGACCTGAATCATCCCATATGGACTTTGATGAAGCTGATCTCCCGGCAACAGAAAATCAGCTTCGACAGCTACTTCCGTGCGTTAAATACCGATGTCCAACTGGTGCTTTATCGCAGCACCAGCAACATGATTTGGGACAGTGTTCAGCGCGAACCAATCACTCAAGTTCTACTCGAAAAACTCGAACGCAGGGCAAGCTTGGATGCCCTCGCTGCGTTGATCGCGATAGTGGTCGAAGCAGATCTCCTAGGTCGAAAAACCGTTGCTATCAAGGCAGCAGGCACCTTGCACAAAGTACTTCTGATGCTGGCAATGGAGCTTCAAGCGCGCGGTGTTGCCGTTGGCCTAATCGATTGGCTCGTGTTCAACGTCCTACCCCTTGGAGTGCCTGCCCATCTGCATATCTGGATGAGCAGCGCTGACTACATCCACGCGTCGGCGCATTTGAACACCATGGTTTACCAGCATCCGGAAAGGCGCGGAAAAGCCCTACCTTGGAAGCTTCGTAATAAGCTGATGTGCAAGCTGCTTGCCGGGGACATGGGAATTGACGTTTTGCACGCAATGCGCCCTCAGTTCGAGTTGCGGACGGACATAGGGGAAATTGCGGCCGAGCTGGTCGAGGAGTTTAAGAAGACGTCGGCACTGAGAACTTGGGGATGGATGTGCATCATCGATGGCGCGCCACAGACAGTGCCACCAGTACCGCTGCTTTAGCCTTTCAAATGACTCGCTAGGCGAGTGGTCAAGTCCAATGCAAATGCCTGGTCACTTCCGATGCAAACGACTGGTCAAGTCGAATGCAAATGGCTGGTCAAATGGGTTGCAATTTCCCACCGCCCCTGCCAGCACGAAGAACCAACTGTATTTTTGAAATTTTTGCATCGATCAGTCCATGATTTCGTAGTATCGCGTCGGATTCGATAGCCCACCGAACGGCTGTCTGATGCTCCGGTACGCGCTAAGGGACGCCCCTGGCGGAGCCTCCCTTGCTCCTCACTCAGCGGCGGAGAAGACGGTCCAGAATCAGCAAAGCAATGCCACCAATTGCAACTGCAGCGACTGGTTTCTCTTTAACAAACGCAGATACGCTGTTCATGGCATCGCCATAGGCTTGGGTCAACTGACCAGAAGCCTGGCGACCGGTACCCTCCGCCTCCAGCGTCGAATCACCAAACAGTTTCCCTACTGCGCTCTGTGCTTTGCCGGCAACCTGCTCTACAACGCCTTCTACCTGTTCGCTTTTCATGATTCACCAAACCTTCGTGTGTGAGTGACCCAGGATCAGCCTGGGATTGACGCAACGTGCGCAGAATTAGGGGACAGGCGAAGTGATTAGTTCAGCGAGGATGAGCCGAGGGATTCCTCCGTATGCCCCCCTACCCGTCGCCATCCTGCGCGTCACTGCAGGAGATCACGTCAATGCCAATGGGCGCCGAACGTATCGCGAATCAGGTTTTGCATCATGTCCGGGGCGCCGCCTTTGAGAAGATGCCAGGGACTGCTGATTTCGCAACCATTTAGAACCACAGGGCGACACGACAGTCTGTCCTTACACACCTTTGCATCTCATAGGGAACCCCATGATCATCGTTCACCATCTCAACAATTCCCGTTCGCAGCGCATCCTCTGGCTACTGGAAGAGCTCGCCCTGCCCTACGAGATCAAGCACTACCAAAGAGACGCCAAGACCAACCTGGCGCCGCCTGAATTGAAAGCCATAAACCCGCTGGGCAAATCACCGGTTATTCAGGATGGACCTCATGTGCTGATCGAATCCGGGGCTATCGTCGATTATCTGATCCGCCGCCACGGCGACGGCCGCTTGCAGCCTGATCCAGCCACCGCGACCTACGACGAATATGTGCAATGGCTACATTTCGCAGAAGGGTCGGCCATGCTGCCGCTCATGCTCAACCTTTATGTCGGGCGACTTGGGGACGCTGGCAAGCCGCTCCAGCCGCGAATCGAATCCGAGCTGGCCAACTATCTAGGTTATCTGGACGCCGCTGTGAAACTCACCCCGTATTTGTTGGGTGAAGAAATCAGCGGCGCGGATATCCAGATGAGCTTTATCGGCGAATTAGCGAAGTCCCAAGGCATGCTGCAAGACTACCCTTCCCTTGCCGCGTGGATCGACCGGTTCCAGGCGCGGCCGGCCTATATCAGTGCAATAGAAAAAGGCGGTGAGTACACGTTCGCGGGCTGAGTACGACCAAGGCGATGCAGGGCTCTAAGGGCGTGTACGACACAGCCCACACACGCGGCACGGCGTGGCAACGGACCTGCATGTGAGCTTAGAGCGGAGTCGCACCCATTAAAAAGCCGTCTCACGACGGCTGTTTCAGCTTCAAAAGGTCATTTAACCAACCAATTCTCAACCTCTTCCCCGAACTGACCCTTCCAGGCTTTCAGAAGCTTGTGGTTGCCGCCCTTGGTTTCTACGACCTCACCCGTCAACGGGTTTTTATACACCTTCATTTCTCGGGCCTTGCGTGTCTTTTTCTCGGCAGTCACTGGAGCAGACTTCCGGCCGCTGGCTGCCTGCGGATCCAGAATGCCAACGATCTCCCTCAAGCTGAAGCCGTACTCTCCGAGCAGGCCACGCAGTTTGGTTTCAAATTCGATTTCTTTCTTCAAACCGGTATCATTTTTCAGCGTTTCAAGCTCGGCGAGCTGGGCGGCGAGCTGTTGTTCAAGTTTGCGGAATTCTGCGAGGCGGGACATGTAGATCTCCAGGGTCGTCTTGATGTGAGCGATATTAGCCGAACGCCGGAGATCAGTCATTCGCCTTGTTCTCGTCAACACTGCGCCGAGCGACTGCTGCGCTGCACGATATAAAAATCAAGGCTGCCGCTGTAAAGACTGGTTGTTGATAGTGAGCTTCTTAGATCTGCCCTTTCAACAGGCGGATAAACGACGCCAAATAATCGCTGGAGGATGTGTCGTAGCTTATCCATCGCAAAGACCAGCGATGACAAATCGCGGAAGCCCCAGGGCTGAATGAGCTTAGATACCTCGCGCCCAGCTATAGATTTCCCACAACAGGCAGCCGATTCAGGCTCGCTTTCCAGCGCCGAAATAATGTCGCCTCTCGGGGTGCCTGATCAGGTAAACGATTGGACAAGAATGTGTACAAAGTCGATACATATAGGGGTCGGATGGTCTTGTCGGCATGCCAGGGCTCGCGAAGCTTTTACATCACGGATGGAGAACAACGGCGTTGATCCTGGACGCCTGCTCTTTGCGTCGGCCACAGCTCTAAACTGGTCGTTATAACGCACGTTGTCGAAGATGTTGACAGTTCTTGGCAAACGTTTCTGACGAGCTGCCCCAAGCGCGATCCGCTGCGTGTGCATTCAAAACCTCGAAGTTGCTTGAAGTACATCAGGCGGAGTTATTGAACGCTGTTTGCTATTTCACTCACACCTGTCAGCGAATGTATCACTATGAACCCACTTCTTAGCATCGTGTGCCCAACCTTTAACCAGGCGGCGTTTCTCGCTCGAGCACTGGATGGCTTTCTGTCACAACAGACGACCTTCCCTTTCGAGATTTTGGTGAACGATGACGCTTCAACTGATGGCACAGCGCTGGTCCTGGCTAAATATGCCGCGCTTTACCCGAAAATCATCCGGCCATTTTATCAAGAGGAGAATCAGTACCAGCAGGGTAAGACCTGCACACCGGGAATATTCAAGGAAGCCCGCGGACGTTACATCGCCTATTGCGAAGGAGACGACTATTGGACTGACCCACAGAAACTCCAGATTCAGGTTGATTTTCTGGAGGCCAATCACGACTACGTGTTGACCTACCACGATGCAATGGCCTTCGACGTCAATGGCGAAAGAGGTATTCAGCTCTTGGGCAAGTGGCGCCGAGATGCAAGCGCTGTGGAACTGCAACAAGGGCGACCGATTTCCACGTTGACGGTATGTTTTCGCAACGTTCTTCATGAATTACCCCAGGAGTTACTCCACGCCCCTCTAGGCGACATGTGCTGGTGGTCTCTGCTGGGCGCTCACGGCAAGGGGAAGTTTCTCGGCCGCATAAAGCCTGCCGCTTACCGGGTTCACCCAGGTGGAATATTTTCCATGCGTTCCCACAGACGCAAGTTACATATGAATTTGCAAACGTACTCCGCACTCGCAAACTACTACCATCGCATGGGCAATCAGCCGTTATATGAGTACTTCTTGACTCAGCTGTTTGGCATGTGCCTGTCGGCCATCTCGCCTTTTCAGAAACTCTGCGCACTGGGTCTGGTCGCTCGAAACGTCAGCATAAATTTGGGCAAAAGGCTCATTCCGTCTCGCAGTGAACGACATGTTCAATAGCGCGCAGAAAAAGTTGAAAAACAAGGCTGGGCATTGCATCACCCTTGCAGGGCGCCAGAGGTTAACAGAAGAAAGCGTTCACGCATTGGACTAAAAGCCTTGACAGCGCCCCACCGCGACTCGTCATCCCTTTTAGTCATCAGCTATTAGCAGTGCATCGTCATGCTATATCGATACAAAAGCAACCAATCAAGGTAGTTATTGGCGTAACTAAAATATGGAGATTAACCTGATGAAAACCATCGCAATGATGCAGCCCTACCTTTTCCCCTACCTCGGGTATTTCCAACTTATTGCGGCAGCCGATGTGTTTGTTCTGGGCGATGACTTGCAATACATGAAGGCTGGCTGGGTCAATCGCAACAGGATACTCGATAAGAACGAGCCCAGGATGGTCACTTTTCCACTCAAACGTGATCGATTCGACTTGGGCATCAATCAGCGCCGGCTTTGCGATAACTTCGACGAAGAAGCAGAGCGCTTGATCAAATTAATCACTCATTGCTACTCCAAAGCGCCTTGTTACGGAAAAGTCATGCCACTGCTACAGCACTTGATTCGCTCGCCGCAGCGGAACCTGGCGCTGTACATCGAGCACTCGATCAAAGAGCTGTGTCATTATCTGGATATTCGAACACCGATTTATAAAGCTTCTGACCTGGAGATGGCGGGCTCAATCGACAAGCAAGACCGGGTCATCAAGACAGCGAAATTGTTTGGTGCGAGCACCTGTATTAATTCTGTAGGCGGCACCGCGCTTTACGACTCCGGGTACTTTGCGCAGCACGGATTAGCGCTTGAGTTCCTTAAAATGGACGACATTGCCTATCCCCAGTACCGGTCGACCTTCGTTGGCAATCTTTCGATCATTGATGTAGTGATGTTTAACTCTGCTGAGACAGTCAGAGAACTGTTGCCATGCTATTCAATACAAAGCGATAGCGTCACACCGCTGCCGGCGCGAGAAGCGCGGTACGCCTGATTTTACCCTGAGTGTCTGGTCAGGCCCTCTCGAGCGTTCCGTCTTGATGGTGTACATGCCCAGACCAGGGATTCAGCGGCTGGTTGATGGACAACATACGGATGGGTCGCTTCCACGCCACGACGTATAGTGAATCAACCCACGTCCAAGGACAGACAATGCTTATCGTATTCAGCGGCCTTCCTGGCACCGGAAAAACCACCATCGCCCAAGAGCTCGTCTCTGCGAGCGGGGCTTGCATCTAATGTCCGTATGGGCTGGTCGTCGGGCGCGAGGGGTTGCAGGAAATCCTGCTCGGCAAATGACTCAGCCCCCTCCCCGGCCAGCAAATTTTCTCCGCAACACCTCAGGCGCTTTGAGCCACAGAAACCGTCTGATCTGAAGCTTCCAGCGCGCGTACAAGCGGCAATACGTGTTCACCGAAATACGCCACTTCCTCCTGAAAGTGCAGAAATGCCGAGAGCACCAGATCCACGCCCACGGCTTTCAACGCCACAATGCGCTCGGCAATTTGTTTCGGCGTTCCAATCAGATTCGTTTTAAACCCGTCGTTGTATTGAACCAGGTCTTCAAAGGTGGACTTGGCCCAATTACCCTCGCCTTCAGGACTGGCCTTGCCGGCCTGTTTTGCCGCATCGCCGAATGCATTCACGGCTTCAGGATCCGCCTGGTCGATGATTTCCTGAAGCACCGCGCGAGCTTCCTCTTCGGTTTCGCGAGCGATAATGAACGCGTTGACCCCGATTTTCACCGAATGCCCGTTCGCCGCTGCTTTAGCGCGAATATCATCCACCTGCGCCTTGATACCTTCTACCGTGTTGCCATTGGTGAAGTACCAGTCGGACACGCGTGCAGCCATGTCGCGGGCAGCACGGGAGCTGCCGCCCTGAAAAATTTCAGGGTGGGGTTGCTGAATCGGTTTCGGACGCAGTGTGTAATTGTGGAAGCGATAGAAATCGCCTTTGAAGGTGAAGTTGTCGGTTGTCCAAATGCCTTTCAACGCCCGGATGAACTCTTCGGAACGACGGTAGCGCTCGTCATGCTCCAGCCATGGCTCCCCGATGGCCTGGAATTCACCTTTGAACCAGCCACTGACAAGGTTGATCGCCACACGGCCGGCCGTCAGTTGATCAATCGTCGCCAGTTGCTTGGCAACCACGGCGGGTGTCCAGGGCCCGGGGAGGATGGCCGCGATCACCTTGAGTTTCTCGGTCGCCGCCAACAGCGCATGGCTGAACGCAACGGATTCGTGTTGGTTATCTGCGCCGTACCCGGCGGTGAAACGGATTTGCGTGAGCCCATACTCAAAGCCCGACTGCTCGGCAATTTGTGCCAACTTGCGGTTGTATTCGATGCCCCAGTGGGTGCGCTGCTCGATTTTACTAACGACCAACCCGCCGCTGACGTTGGGTACCCAGTATGCGAATTTGATTGCGCTCTGACTCATATGCCGATCTCCAAGTAGAGCAAGGGAGCCGCCCGGCGTGGTCGCCAAGTACGGTGTGCCCCACCTGCCTGATGTGGAAATAGCAGCAACTGTGCCAGTTGTTTATTTAACGACATTTCAACAGGTTAACGACCGGATCACATGTTTTGGTTTTCTCGCTAACAACGTTTTGCTGAACAGGTGTTCGCCGGCAAACAGTTGTATTGCCTGCACGCCGCGAGACGCTGTTACGAGAGAGCCAGCAACACAGCACAACTGTTGATGCATCAACAGTTGTGCCCTTGGATTCAACGGATAACCCGGATCAATCGGCCCTTTATGGTTAGGCATGGAGCATGCAAAGCGGGTGTATTGAAGCCGCCAGCACCGGACGGCTTTCATCATCACGGGAGTTCCCCTATGCCTGACGCGACGAACAATCCGCTTTCTCTGGGTACCGACTACGAAGCACTGGCTAATCGTTTTCGGCCGCTGTTCCAGCACATTGCAGCGGGCACCGTTGAGCGAGAACACTCTCGTGCACTTCCCGACGAGCCCATCAAATGGCTCAAGCAGGCCGGGTTCGGTGCTGTCCGAGTGCCCAAAGAATATGGCGGCGCCGGCGCTTCTGTTGAGCAACTGTGTGAGTTGCTGATCGAGCTGGCCGAAGCCGACTCCAATATTCCGCAGTCCCTGCGCGGCCATTTTGCCTTCGTAGAAGATCAACTGAACTCGCCCGCGACGGCCGAACGCGACACATGGTTCCGGCGCTTCGTTGAAGGCGATTTAGTGGGTAACGCGTGGACAGAAACAGGCGATGTAAAGCTCGGTGAAGTCATCACCAAAGCGACTCCGGACGGAGCGCAGTTTCTTTTGAACGGAAAAAAATACTACAGCACCGGCAGTCTATTTTCTGACTGGATCGATGTGTACGCCCAGCGATCAGACACGGGTGCGGACATTATTGCAGTGGTCAATGCCCGTCACGCCGGGGTACAGCAAAGTGATGATTGGGACGGTTTCGGACAACGCACGACAGGCAGCGGGACCTCGGTATTCAATAACGTCCCTGTTCCCGCGACACATATCATCCCCTTCCAAAACCGTTTCAACTATCAAACCGCGTTCTACCAACTGGTGTTGCTCGCCGTATTGGCGGGCACAGGTCGGGCGATAGAACGCGACATTACCCAGCAGATCCGCGAGCGCACACGTGTTTACAGCCACGGCAATGCCACCCGCGTGAGCGCCGATGTTCAGATCCAGCAAGTGGTCGGCCAGATTTCCGCGCAGGTCTACGCTGCACAGGCCACCACCCTTCGCTCTGCAACGCCCTTGCAGCGAGCCTATGAAGCGCGGTTTTCGGGGAACCCCGAGGCAGAGCGAACGGCAAACATTGCAGCGGAAATCGAAACGGCACAAGCACAGGTCGTCGTCTCCGATCTTGTTCTGCGAGCCGCCACCGACCTGTTCAATGCGCTCGGCGCCTCAGGCATTAGCGTCAATAAAGCTCTGGATCGCCACTGGCGTAATGCGCGGACCGTCGCGTCCCATAACCCGCTTATCTACAAGGCGAAGATCGTCGGTGACTGGAGTATCAACGGCACCGAGCCACCCTATGTCTGGCAAATCGGGCAGGGAGAGCCGAAGGCCAGTTGAAAGCGTTGCTTACAGCCGAAGATTTCGATTCCTGGCCTTGAATCTGGCAAGCCCGTCGCGGTGCCTCATGTTGGCACGCGACGCTTTGCGGGTCGTCAAGCGGATCAAAAGTCATCCTGCACCTCTCCCCCGTTGATTTTGAACGCTCGGGTCTGCAGATAGACACTTCGGATGAAGTTGTACTTGTCGCCCGTGATGAGTTTTTCAGACTTCAGGTATTGAGCACGTCCGTCGATGATGCTCGCGCCATACAGACTGTTACGCGTAGGGACGTCGCCGATGTAGCGAATCGGGTTGGCGTATGCATCGGGAAGGATCGCCGGCGCATCGCGCAATGTGCTCGGCCCCAGCAGCGGCAGTACCAGGTACGGACCGCTCGCGACACCCCAGCGACCGAGCGTTTGGCCAAAGTCCTCATCACTGCGCGGCAAGCCCATCGGCGTGGCGACGTCGATCAAACCCGCCAGGCCAATCGTGCTGTTGAACAAAAAGCGACTCGTATCAACGCCGGCGCTGTGAAACCTGGCTTGAAGTAAATGGTTGGCTACATTTTTCACCTCCCCCAGATTGCTCAGCGCATTGTGAATCCCGTCCTGAAGAATGTGGGGGGTCAGGCTGTTGGAGAATGTAATCCTCGAACTGCTTGATCACGGCCTGCGTGCGGCTGTCCGTCGCCCCCACCGGCAACTGGATCTGTGCCAGCAGAATTCCCTGGTCTTCGTCCGGCAGGAACGAGGTCGCCAGACTCATGTAGCCCACCGCCATGACCACCAGCACCAGCCCATAAAGCAGCAGGCTCCGTCCCCACCGCCGCAACACCGCACCCACCCAGCGCTCATAACCGGCACTGGCCCGTTCAAAGGTGCGGTTGAACCAGCCGAAGAACCCACGCTGAGCACTTGGCGTCTGGCCGTTATGCGCTTTGAGCAGCGAAGCGCAGAGCGCGGGTGTCAGGGTCATGGCCACCAACACCGAGAGGACCATGGCCGAGACGATGGTCACGGAAAACTGCCGATAGATAATCCCGGTGGAGCCGCCGAAAAACGCCATCGGAATGAACACCGCACTCAGCACCAGGGTAATGCCGACCAGTGCACTGCTGATTTCACTCATCGATTGTCGCGTGGCCGCCATGGGCGACAGGCCCTCGCCCATCAACCGCTCGACGTTTTCCACTACAACGATGGCATCGTCCACCAGCAAGCCGATCGCCAGGACCATGGCGAACATGGTCAGGGTGTTGATCGAGTAGCCGAACAGCGACAACACGCCGAACGTGCCCAACAGCACCACCGGCACGGTAATCGCCGGGATCAGCGTCGCGCGCAGGTTCTGCAGGAACAGGAACATGATCAACACCACCAGCACGATCGCCTCGCCGAGGGCCTTGACCACTTCCTCGATGGACAGGCTCACAAAGGGCGTGGTGTCGTAGGCAATCACGTTTTTGAGCTGCATTTCTGCCGGATAGAACGGCTCCATCTCCTGAAGCTTGGCCTTGACCGCCTCGCGGTATGCAGGTCTGCCAGGACCTGCGCGGTTTCAGCGCCGTGCCGATCATCATGATCACCGCCCGTGTTGAAGAAATGGACCGCCTTCGGGGCCTCGATCTGGGCGCTGACGACTATATCTGCAAGCCTTTCAGCCCCCGCGAGGTGGTGGCCCGGGTCAAGGCCATCCTGCGCCGCGGCCCCCAACTGCTGACCGGCGTTGCACCGCGGCTGATCATTGATGACGCACAGCACCGCGCGTCACTCAATGGTGTCGAGCTGGACCTGACACGCCTTGAACTGCGGTTGCTCAGCACGTTTGCGCGTTCGGCCGGCCGGGTCTTTTCCCGAGATCAACTGCTGGACAAGCTCTACTCCGACCACCGCGTGGTGACTGACCGGACAGTGGACAGCCATATCCGCAACCTGCGGCGCAAGCTGGAGCAGGCATGCCCTGGGGAGACGCCCATTGAATCGTTGTATGGCGTCGGCTATCGGTTCCAGCTCACTGACGGGTGAAGCGTCAGCGAGGCAAATGTCCCTGGCTTAACCCGCGAGGCGCCGGGTCTGCGCCTCCGTCACGGCCATCTCCAGTCCCCTGACGATGTTGCTCAGATTGATCAGCGTCATCCAGCGGACCTGATCACCCTTGCCGATACTCACCAGGCTGCGCATGCGGTCATTGACCGAGCCCTTGACCCTCACGCTGTGCTCCCAACCCTCGGGATGCTCGGAGGCCGGGTGGGTAAAGGTTTCAATGGAGTCGGTGCGGTTGACCACCAGCCCGAAGCTATGAAGTTCGCCTTTGACCAACAGCACCCGCTCCAGCGTATTGCCGGGAGGCGTTGTGCCCTCTATCAGGCTGCTCAGGCAGACCAGCGGAATCTGCTCGCCACGCAGGTTGTAACTGCCCAACAAATGGGACTGCTGTTGGGCAAACCGTACGTAGTGCTCGGGCATATCAAGGATTTCCAACACTTGATCAAGGGGCACCACGAACGGCTGGGACGCCTGGAACACCAGACACGTCTGGTTCATCTGCGCAAGACGCGAGCCCAGCGCATCCTGGTTGGGCGCGCTGGTCTGGTAGATCCTGGCGAAACTCAGTGTCTCTTTGCGCTCCAGCAACTCGCGGTAATCAAGCAACAGCGCTTGCTCTCCGTTCTCCAGCCCGACAACGCCGGCAAACAGCCCGGGCTCCCGCAATCCATAGCGGGGCAATGGGAGAATTTCGTGAGCACGCTTGCGCACAATCGAAATCATTCGGTCGTAGACCAGACCGATGCGATAGCCTTCTCGCGAGGTCAACACCAGCAGTTGATTCTGGGGCTGGGCCGTCGCCGGACATTCAATACCCAGGATCCGGTTCAGGCTCAAGGCAGGTACATCAACGCCGCGGCGGTTCACGACGCCCAGGCAGAAGTCGCCGCCCAATTTGCTGGGCAGCATGTCCGGGCGGTCCACCAGCTCGGTAATTGCTTTGGCGTCTACTGCGTAGCGCTTTCCTTCGCACTCGAACAACAGCAAATGATGCAGCTCCCGGGACGGGTCCTGAACCTGCATGGTGTCGGCAACTTCTCTGGACTGCGCAGTCAACACTTGGGGCGAGCCGCACAGCGCGTCGAGGTCGAGCCGGTAAATCATTCGCTCATTTTCGACCAGCACGAGTTCTGGCAGCAGCGCGACCGCGGTGCCCTCCCCGCCGAGACGACAAAGGTTCCGCGCCTCGACTTTCATGACATCGCTGACGCCGCTGACCGCAATGCCCAGGCGTCGGCCTTGATGGTTGACGATGGCAACCATTTCCAGTGGGTCGTGTTGGGCGACGTCGTGCTCACCCAGCAACGACCGGAGCTCAATCAGTGGCAGCGCCTTGCCGCGCAGGCTGAACATGCCGAGCAATGCCCCGCCTTGCAGCGGATGGGGCTGCAGCCGGGCGGGCCAGTTGATCACCTGCTCCAGGGCCTGGGCGTCAATCGCGACTTCCAGCGCGCCTAGTTTGACTATCCCAAACGCGAGGGCCTCGCTCATAGGGTTTCAACCTGACCTGGGGCGCTCAAGCCTTTGCCCAACCCGGTGGCGAGCTTGATACGGTTGAGCTCGTCGATCAGTTCAGCGACACGCTCAGCCAGGTGATGCTGTTCTTGCGTCGCCGCGCCGATGGTGGTCATCGCGCCATTGGTCTTTTCGACCCCGGCTACGATGCGCTCGAACGCACTGCCTGCGCTGCGGGAGATCTCGCTGCCGGAGTTGATGCGGCGGACCGTTTCCTGAATCAATTTGTTGATTTTGGTGGTGGCTTGGGAGGACTTCTCCGCCAGCTTGCGCACCTCATCGGCCACCACAGAGAAGCCCAGCCCATGCTCACCCGCCCTCGCCGCTTCAATGGCGGCGTTGAAGGCGAGCATGTTGGTCTGACCGGCGATCGTGCTGATCACCTCGATGATTTCCTGAATGTCTTCTGCCGATTTGCCGATGGTGTCCATCGCCGCGGACGCCTCGTTGAGGGTCTGGGAACCGCGCTGGGCTTCATCCTGGGTAATGCGTGCCTGATCGTTGGCGTCGCCAGTGGTTTTGACCACTTCGGCAATGGCCTCCATCAGGCGCGTGACCGACTCATCCATCGCCTGGGTCTTGGCTTCAATGGCCTCTTCAAGCTCGACCTGAGCGGTAATGTCGGTGGCGAACTTGACCACCTTGTAGGGTTGCCCCGTCGCGTTGAACACCGGGTTATAGGTCGCTTGAATCCAGATTTTCTGTCCGTACTTGCTGATGCGCATGAAGCGCCCGGTGAAGAATTTTCCGCTGCTCAGCGCGCTCCAGAATTCACGATAAGGCGTGGTCTTGACATACTCCGGTTCGCAAAACAGCGAATGGTGCCGGTCCTTCAATTCCTCCATCCGGTAGCCCACCAGATCCAGGAAGTTAGCGTTGGCCGAGAGAATATTGCCGCTCAGGTCGAACTCGATCACGCCTTGGGCGCGGTTGATCGCGTTGACCTTGCCTTCGTGCTCCATGGTGCGAAGTTTGGTCTCGGTCACGTCGGTGGCGAACTTCACGATCTTGTACGTCTGGCCCTGGGTATCAAGAATCGGGTTGTAGGACGCTTGAATCCAGACATCCCGACCGTCCTTGCTCAGGCGCTTGTACTCGCTGGAGTCGTATTCGCCCTTGCCGAGTTTCTCCCAGAACTCGCGGTACGCCAGGGAAGCCGCGTATTCGGGTTCACAAAACATGCGGTGATGTTGGCCGACGACTTCGTCCAGCGTGTAACCCATGGCCGAAAGAAACTTCCTGTTGGCGTTCAATACATAGCCTTCAGGGGTGAACTCGATCAACGCCTGGGAGCGCTCGATCGCCTCGATTTTGCTTTCCCATTCGGCATTGCGATTGCGTACTTCGGTGACATCGCTGGCAAATTTGACGATTTTGAATGGCTTGCCGTTGTTGTCCATCACCGGGTTGTAGGTGGCCTGCAGCCAGATCTGGCGCCCGTCCTTGGCCTGACGCTGGTACTGGCCGGCGTCAAACTTGCCGGTCCCCAGCTTCTCCCAGAACATCAGGTATTCCTTGCTGGTCGCATAGTCGGGCATGCAAAACAGCCGGTGATGGCGCCCACGAATTTCTTCGAGGTCGTAGCCCATGCAATCGAGAAAATTCTGGTTGGCGTACAGCACATTGCCCTGCAGATCGAATTCGATGACGGCTTGGGAGCGGTCGATCGCGCTTAGCAGAGAATTCAGGTCGGCGCCGGCCTGGGCAAGTTCGGCGGTTGGGTTGGATTTATTATTCATGGGGCAGATCCGCTAAATGATGTTGAGTGGGCGGGGCTCCGTCCCTGAAAGCGATAAGCAACCGCTGTTCACTGTCCAACCTTCGATGGCGCCGCAGGAGGCAGGGCTCTGGAAAAGCCCTGCTTCCCGTTGTTTGCTCGGCAGGCAACCGGGTGAAACGTCTTACGTTTTGAAATGCGACGTCATTTTTTGCAAACCGCTGCCCAAAGACGCCAGCTCGACGGTTGCCCTTGCGCTCTCCTCGCTCGCTGTCGCGGACTGATCGGCGACGTCACGAACACTCAGCACACTGCGGTTGATTTCTTCGGCCACCGCACTTTGCTGCTCGACGGCTGCGGATATCTGCAGGCTCATTTCCTGGATAGTGCCGATGGAGTGGTTGATCTGGTTGATCGCCTGCTCAGCTTTTTGCGCCAGTTCGACTGTGTCCAGCGTGCGTTCCCGGCTGGACACCATCAGGCTGGCGGCGGATTGAGTGCCCTGCTGCAGAGCGAGGATCAGTGTTTCGATTTCCTGAGTCGAGTCTTGCGTGCGCTGTGCCAGCGAACGGACTTCGTCAGCGACCACGGCGAACCCGCGACCCTGCTCCCCGGCCCTTGCGGCTTCGATGGCGGCATTGAGTGCCAGCAAGTTGGTCTGTTCGGCAACCGCCTTAATCACGTCAATGACTTTGCCGATTTGCCCGCTGTCCTGCGTCAGCACATTCATGGCCTCTCCCAGCGCCTCTATTGCCTGGGACAGCTCGCTGATCTGCGTCGTGGCCTGCTTGACCACGGCGCTGCCGTGACGCGCCTGCTCTTCGGCCAGGGTGGCGGCGGCCGAGGCGTCGGCGGTGTTGCGCGCGACCTCCTGAACAGTGGAGGCCATCTCGTGCATGGCAGTGGCGACCTGATCCACTTCGACTTTTTGCTGACGAACACCGGCGCTGGTCTGCTCGCTCATGGCGGACAGCTTTTGGGCAGAGTTGGAGATTTGCGTCACGCCACCACCGATGCCCTGCACCAGCGTGTTGAGGCTTTGCGCCATCTCTTGCATGGCATTCTGAAGGTCGCCCACCTCGTCTCGGCGCGTGGATCTGGACTGAACAGTAAGGTCACCTTTGGCAATCCGGCGAGCCAGGTCGACCGTGAGCGCCAGCGGCAGGGTGATCTGACGGGAGATGATCACAGAAGCCAGCAGCCCCACCACCACGGCAAACAAGGTCAGAACGACCACCTGAATCAATGCATCGTGCTGATCGGCAAGGGCCAGCCGCTGCTGGGTGTCCTTCAAGCCGGTCAGGATTTTATCCATGGCCTCGCTTTCTTGATCCACCTGCTGGCGCAGGCTCTGCTTCTGCTCAAAAAGAGCCGAGACTTGCACCAGCACGTCGCGGTACTGCCGCATCCCGGCAAAGGCTTCGTCCAGTTGGCTGGACAGTTCGGCGGGCAGGCTGGTGCGGGCTTTAGTGATGTTGTTCAGGAACGAGTCGGTCGTGTCCAGAAGCAGCTTTTTGTTGGTGGCGTCCGGAACGGCGATGTAACGGCGCAGCACGAGACGAAACATCGTCATGCCATTTCGCAGGTCGGCGACCGTGCGCAGCTCGGTTACACGCTCGACCCCGGGTTGCTCCAAAGCGCTGGCCGTGGTGGCCTCAAGCATTCTGGAGAATGTGTCGACGAATTTGTCAGACAGCGCACCCAGCGGCTTCAGGGCACCACTGGTGGACTTGTCGGTATCAACGAGGCGATTGACCTTTTGATCATAGGACGCGGTACTGGCTTGCAGTTGCGCCAGCGCTTGCTGGCTCTCGGCCCGTTTCATTGCAAGCAGTGCCTGGGCTGTCAGCGCCTGCAGCGCACTGAGCTGTGTGTGGTAAGCCTCAAGCGCGTTTTGATCGGCTGAGGCTTCATACTGCTTTTCGGAGAGACGCATATCCTGCGCGGCATCGTTGAGCGTACCGGTCAAGCGTGTGGTGTTCAGGCGATCAACGAGGAGGTTATTGCTGGTGTAACCGACAAACGCCACCGCCAGTACGGCCAGCAGCAGGATGCCAAAGCCGATCCCCAGCTTTCGGGAAACCTTGATGTTGTCCAAAAATCTCGTTGCCACTGCCATTTCAAGCCTCAAACGCCATCGCGTAATCAATCCGCAGGCGAAAAATAGTTCGGGCAACCACAGTTGCCTTCGAAGAGAAGGTGTCGTCATCCAGGGCGAGGTTGAGAGCCATTTCCAAGTGACCCGGCCAGACGAAGCGCATGTGCTGGCCTATTCGCATCGGCAGAGGGTGGGATGAACTTTAGGCAGGGTTGTACATTTATTTATTCATGTATAACTTTGAACCTTTCCACTCTCCGGTTTCGAGGGCCTGCAACACTTGGAACCAGTGCGGTTGAGGGACATTTCCCATCACTCGAAAGCACTACGCTGTAAGGTTCAAATGATGGATCGCCCGCACTCCTTCACTTGGTTAGCGCCAGCCATTGCCAAGTCGTCTTATTGAACTTCGTCGACCTGCCGATACCGAAGCTGCCAACCACCTCGCCAGTGGCCGCAGATATCGCACCCGGTTGTTGCTGGTTTTTTTGATTTCTACTCGTATCGAATGACCGCCTGCCACTCCGTCCCCTTTTCAGGTAATGCACATGGCCGTCAAGGCTCACGTTGGTTTGAAGAATCATGAAGTTCTGGGTCAGTTTCTGGACGCGGCTTCCCACCTGACCGGGGCGGCGGGCGCCATCCTGATATTGCGGGACGAGGAGCAGTGGCGCACGGTAGCCACCTGCGGCAACGCGCCGGAGGTGCGCACGAACGAAATCACCGGCGGCTGGTTAAAGATGATGTTGTCCTACGGGGATGTCGTCGACGTTGGCGAGGCCATGCCCGCTGACGCTGCGCTGCCTGCCGGGCTGGATCAAGTGGTCGACGAATCGCTGATCTGCGTTGCTATCCGGGATGGCGACGCCGTCCTGACCGGTGCGGTGTTGATGACGATTCCGCTTTCCCACAAACGTCTCAGCGCCGCGCACATCTATGGCCTGCAAACCCATGCAGCCGATCTGTACGACGCACTCAAGATGAACCCCACCCATCCGTCTGGCGGATCTGCGGTCATCGAGCGCTTGCGCTTGCTGGAGTCGGTGGTAGTCAACGCCAAGGACGCCATTCTGATTACCGAGGCGGAACCCATCGATTTGCCGGGGCCACGCATCGTGTATTGCAACCCGGCCTTTCTGACCACCACCGGGTTCAGCCTCGACGAAGTCATGGGCAAGACGCCGCGGATTCTGCAATGCGAGGAGACAGACCGCCCAACGCTCCAGAAAATAAGGGACGCGTTGCAACGCTGGGACCCCGTGGAAGTCGAGCTCATCAACACGCGCCGGGACGGCACCCGGTTCTGGGTGCAGCTCAGCATCGTGCCGGTCGCGAACGAAAAAGGCTGGTTCACCCATTGGGTTTCCGTACAACGCGACATCACCGAGCGTAAAGACGCAGAGCAGCATTTTCGGCAAGCCCAGCTCGACCGCGAGGAACGTGTCGCGCTTGAGTCGCGGCTGATCGAGCGTGAGCGTATTCAGGACGAGTTGTCCTACGCGGCCTTCCATGACGAACTGACGAGGCTCAAGAACCGCGGCTACTTCATGGCTCGCATCCATTCAGCCTTGAGCAAGGGAACCACCGATGAGCCCGGCGCGGCGACGGTGTTGTACCTGGACCTGGATCGATTCAAATACGTCAACGACGGCATGGGTCATCATGCTGGCGACACGCTGCTCAAAAGCGTTGCCGAGCGCCTGAGCGAGTGCATCGATCCCACCGCGGTGATTGCCCGCATCGGCGGCGACGAGTTCGCCATACTGCTGACCGACAAGGGCCATCAGGAACAGGCGATCGAGACCGCCAAGCGTGTGACCCATGCCCTCAGCTTGCCAACTGCCATCGACGGCCAACAACTCTTCATCTCCTGCAGCATCGGCATCGCGACGCTGGATGCTCAGCACCGTACCGCCGAAGACCTGATCCGTGATGCAGACGTGGCCATGTACGCCGCCAAGAAAAAGGGCCGTGGCAGTTGGGCCGTTTTCGACCTCTCGATGCGCCAGGCCTCAATCGACATGCTGGTGATGCAGAACGCGCTCAAGCATGCGATTACCCGCGACGAGTTCTATCTGGTGTACCAGCCGATCTTTTCCATCACCACTGAAACGATTGTGGGCGTTGAAGCACTGGTGAGATGGCGCCATTCGAGCCTGGGCATTATCGCCCCTGACGTGTTCATCGGCGTGGCCGAGGACATTGGCGTCATTTGCGACCTTGGCCAGTGGGTCATGCGCAAGGCCTGTCGCGAAGTCAGCAAATGGAGAGACGCAGGCGGGCCGTGCGGCATCAAGCTGAACGTGAATGTGTCCGGGGTAGAGCTCAACCGCAAAGACTTCGCCCTTCAGGTCGCCGAGATTATTGCAGAGACCGGATTCGATGCCCGTGCCTTGCAGATCGAGATCACCGAGTCAGTGTTCCTGCATGAACCGGAGATTGTTGCCAAGACCCTCGAAGACCTTCGCGCGCAGGGCATCCGGATTGCGCTGGACGATTTCGGCACCGGCTACAGCTCCCTGGGCTACATCGACCGCTACCCCATCGACGCCATCAAGATCGATCGGTCATTCGTCACGCGCATGATGAAGCACGAGCGCAGCGTTGCCATCGTCAAAAGTATCCTGTCCCTGGGCGAGGCGCTGGACCTGGCCATTGTTGCCGAGGGCGTCGAAACCCTTGGCCAACTCGACCAGCTCAGGGAGTTGGGCTGCCCATATGCGCAAGGTTTTCTGCTCAGCCCACCAGTGCTGGCCGAGGATGTTCTGGCATTGCTGGTTGCGAGCAGGCGATGACGAGCCGCTCGCGTTCATAGTTGACTGAACGCGCGCGGCCGGTTTCCGCTGGAGCGGCTTCAGCCGGGAAATCGCCCGGCTCAAACGATATCGTCGACCACACCGCCGTCAACTCGCAGCGCGGCGCCGGTGGTGGCGGATGCCTGGGGCGAGCACACGTAGACGATCATGTTGGCGACTTCTTCGACGGTGGCTGCACGCTGAATGATCGAGCTCGGGCGGTGTTCGGCCACAAATGCCTGGGTCACTTCCTCCAGGGATTTGCCCGTGCGCTCCACTTCACTCTGCATCATGGTGGCCACACCATCGGACAAGGTAGGCCCCGGCAGAACGCTGTTGACGGTCACGCCGCTGCCGGCAACGCGCTTCGCCAGGCCCCGTGCCAGTGCCAGCTGCGCGGTCTTCGAGACGCCGTAGTGAATCATGTCGGCCGGAATGTTGCGTGCAGACTCGGACGACACGAATACCACCCGGCCCCACTTCCCCGCCACCATTGCCGGCAGCAGCGCGCGGCTCAGGCGCACCCCTGACATCACGTTGGTCTGCCAGTAGCTGTCCCACACCTCATCTTCCGTTTCAAAGAAATCCTGCGGGCCATAGATCCCGGCGTTGTTCACTAGAACGTCGATATGCCCTGCACCCTTGAGCAGGGTTTCAACACCACTGGCATCGCTGAGATCTGCGGCTACACCGGTGATGGTGGCAGCGGGCACGGCGCTGACCAGTCGGGCGATGGCTTCCTTCACCGACCCTTCGCTGCGGCCATTGATGACCACCTCGGCACCCGCCTCGGCGAGACCTTTGGCAATTGCAAAACCGATGCCGCCGGTGGACGCAGTGACCAGCGCGCGTTTGTTATTCAGCTGAATGTTCATTTCCACTCCTTCACATTGGGTTGCGGGGCAGGACTGAATTCACCCTAGTGGAGCTTCTACCGCTTGCATAGACGCGAGGGTGGCTTTCGTCTCGGGCTGGCCGCAAGCCGCGTTCCAGAGCCTTTTGCCAGCATTTACCGTTCGTCACTCGCGGCGAATCTCTTTGAACGACAGGTCAGTACGGTCGTACTAAAACTGGCGAACTATCCGTATCTGCATCTCATTGTTCTGGAGAACCCATGAAAGCCATTATTTACAACGGTCCTTACGACGTCAGCGTTCAGAACGTCCCCGATGCAAAAATCGAAAAAGCAACCGATGTCCTGGTCCGCATCACCACGACCAACATTTGTGGTTCCGACCTGCACATGTACGAAGGCCGCACCAGCTTCGAAACGGGCCGGATTCTGGGTCACGAGAACATGGGCGAAGTCATCGAAGTGGGCGCTGCAGTCGATCGCGTGAAAGTGGGCGATATGGTCTGCCTGCCGTTCAACATCGGCTGCGGCTTCTGCGATAACTGCGAGCGCGGCCTGACCGGTTACTGCCTGACCGTCAACCCTGGCAGTGCCGGTGGCGCCTATGGTTTTGCCGAAATGGGGCCTTACGAGGGCGGCCAGGCCGAACTGCTGCGCGTGCCGTATGGCGACTTCAACTGCCTGGTGCTGCCTGAAGATGCCAAGGAAAAAGAAGACGACTACGTCATGCTGTCGGACATCCTTCCAACCGGCTGGCACGCGACTGAATTGTCCGGCCTGCTGCCGGGTGAAAGCATCGCCATTTACGGCGCGGGCCCGGTCGGCCTGATGGCTGCCCATTCCGCGATGATCAAAGGCGCCTCGCAAGTCTTCGTGGTCGACAACCATCCAGACCGTCTGGCCCTGGCCGCCAAGCTGGGCGCGACGCCGATCAACACGGCACAGACCCAGGCCGTGGAGCAAATCATGAACCTGACCAACGGCAAAGGCACGGACCGTGGCTGCGAATGCGTGGGCTATCAGTGCTGCGACAAGCACGGCCATGAAGCCAATCACGAAACCATGAACAACCTGGTGGCCTCCACCAAGCCCACTGGTGGCATCGGTGTCGTGGGTGTCTTCGTGCCGCAGGACCCGAACGCTGCGAGCGATCTGGCGAAAGAAGGCAAAATGGCCTTCGACTTCGGCTCCTTCTGGTTCAAGGGTCAGCAGATCCGCACCGGCCAGGCCAACGTCAAGGCGTACAACCGTCGCCTCGCCGAGCTGATTCACCATGACCGTGCCAAGCCGTCGCAGATCATCTCCCACAGCCTGAAGCTGTCCGAAGGTCCGGACGCCTACAAGCATTTTGATCAGCGCGCCGACGGCTGGACCAAAGTGGTGCTCAAGCCTTCGGCGTAAGCCTCTGGCGCACTCCGTTGAGCTGTTGTGACGGTTGCGCCTGAACGATGTTAATGGGTGATCCGTGCCGAAGCGCTCGCTTTGGTGTGGATCACTCCCATCAACATGGCAGCTTCAAGGCTCCTCTCACAGTATCGACCTTTCCCAATCAGCGGCTTCGCCCCAACCGCGCCGCTTCTTTGTATCAATGCGCCAGATATCACCTTTGCGGGTCAGGCCGAACAGCACCTCATACCGCAGCCTCGTACTGGGCGCCTGCCGCGTAATGATCACCGCCCGGCGAGCCTCACGCTCGACACTCACCAGTGCATCTTTGGGCGAATACTCCGGTGGAAACCCGAAGCTGCCGAGGCTCCCGTAAATACGGGGCTTGGACGTACAAAAACGCTCGATTATTTGATTCTGCGCCGCCTGAATAACCGACCAGGCAAGCTCGCCATCATCGATGCGTTGCTTTTGGCTGTAGCAGTCGGTTTCCCAGGCATACATGGCCAGGATGAAGCCACGCAGGACGCTTGCAGGGTTGCTGTCATCAACATCTGACCCGTCCGCTGCCACGGCGGGCCAAGGCATCGAATACTCATCAGGCGGGACAGGCGCCAGCGCACCGTGCTGCTGCAACAGCGCCACGATTTCCGCGTGGTTTCGCGCATCAGCCATCGACAGCGCATTGTGGCCGTTGCCGGTTTGTAAATGCACATCGGCCCCGGCCGCCAGCAAGGCAGCCACGACACCAGCGTGCCCCTCACGGGCGGAGAGCATCAAAGGCGTCTGTTGATAGGTGTGGGCTGTCAGATCGACGGACGCCTGAGCCACCAGTAACGCGTCCACTGCGTGAAGATCACCTCTGTCGGCGGCCCAGCCGAGGGCCGTGAACCCGAGGGTCTTATCGGCCTTGTCCAGGCTCGCGCCTCGGGCGATCAACAGGTTGAGGGTGTGTACATGGCCGGCAATGGCCGCTTCGATCAATGCCGTACGACCGGGCATCTTGTCGATAAAATCGATATCGGCGCCACCGTCCAGCAGGCTCAGCAACGTCTCGTTCTGGCCTCGGGCGGCCGCCTTTAACAGTTTCTTGCTCAAGGGCATCTCCTGATATTGATCGCCGTTCAGTCGCGGGGCGCTCTGCGCTGCCAGTTGAAGTTGTGAATTTCCACACGCTGCTCGACGGTTTCATTCCAGAAGACTTCAAAGCCAGCGGCTTTCAACACGCTGCACAACCGGTGCCCTACCTTGAGACTCTGTGCAGGATCATCATCGATTGCGCCAAAAGCGATGAGCAGGGCTTCTCCCTCTACAGCGCGTTCCACGTCTTGTCCGTGATAAAAACAAAAACCGTGGTAATGCTCGTTCGGCGCTTGGTGAATCGCTTCGGCCACCTCCGTGAATCCGTCCGACAAGGTATAACCCGCATTGGACAGGGCACAGATCCCCTCTTCATGGAGATCGTAGAACACTGCATCGAGCCGCTCGCAGGCAGTCACCTCTGGCCAGTCACGCTCTGCGTCGAGCTTGCGTTGCCACTCTGGCAGGATCAACGCCTTCAGCGCTGGTACATCACAGTCATCGTCAATGATGTCATCGACCATCTCATCCATCTCTTCAGGCGTGTAGAAGCCCGACCACACCCACGTCCGTATGCTGTCCGCCACGTATTCATTGCTGTCGGCCATTGGCACCTCGCCTTCGTTAAACAATCAATAGAGATCCAAGCTTCCCCCCTCGGGGCAGCGAAAGCCTCTAGTGGCTTGCGCGTTGCATACCTCGGAAACCACCTGCACCGTCGCGTCTTCCAGCCGCCCTTCATTGCGACACAAAACCCACCCGTTAGCTGAAACCGCCCGCTCGAACGCCTCGGTACAAGCGGCGTGTTCTTCCAGCGTATGCACCACCGTACTGCTCAAGCCACGCCGGCGTGCCGCTGCCCGCCCCCATGAAATTTCGGCCGCAGTGACAACCCCGACATGGAGGTCCGGCACGCGCACGTTCCTGTCAATGTTCAACTGCAGGATCTCGGCAAACGGGACGAGCCGGCGAAACGCGGCGTCCGACGGGTACCAGCGATCGATCAGGATGATGCTGTCGGCGGGCTGCTTGGTCAGGACGTGCCGGGAGATCCAGGCACGGCTGTCGGCGAGGCGCTCACACACCTCAAACTCCAGATCGCGGTTGGGATGCCTGGCGAGTTGGTTGACGAGGGCCATTATTTCACCCCGGTGGGGATCACTTTTGCTCTCGCTTAGCCGGATCACCTTCTTGCCATCGGCCCTCAGCGATTTCGTGACGGCCTCCAGCAGCGTGGTTTTCCCGACGCCCTTGGGCCCATCCAGAGATACAAAAAGCGCAGGGTTCATGCTTCACACAACAATTCGATAGACAGCCTTGTTTGCCCTGCCCGCTCAGGCGCTCAGGCGGCGCTCAGGGCTTCGTCGATGGCCGCAATCAGGCGTGGATCGTCGGCGGTCACATCTGGCGCAAAGCGACCAATCACCTTGCCGTCTCGCCCGATCAGGAATTTCTCGAAATTCCACAGCACGTCAGTGCCCGCGCCGCTTTCGATGCCGTAGCCCTTGAGGCGTTCACGGAACGGTCCGTCGCCTGTGGCAGCGGGCTGGGCGGCAGTCAGTTCGCGGTAGAGCGCGTGGGTGTCGTCGCCGGCGACCGAGATTTTCGAGAACAGCGGGAAGTGCACGTCATAGGTGGTCGAGCAAAACGACTGGATGTCACTGTCGCTGCCCGGCTCCTGCTCTTTGAAGTTATTGGCCGGAAAGCCCAGCACTTCAAGTCCGGCTTCCTTCTTGCCCTGGTAAAGGCTTTCAAGCCCTTCGTATTGCGGCGTCAGCCCGCATTTGGAGGCCACGTTCACCACCAGCAGCACTTTGCCCTTGTACTGGCCCAGGCTGGTTGGCGTGCCATCGATTTGCTTGAGGGGAATGTCGTACAGAGAATCGGTCATGTGTGGCTCCTTTTTTACCGGGTTGGCTATCGCCGGGATGAGGTGTCTGTGATGGACCATCAGTGGGCGGACTGCAGGGACACCTTAAAGCATGCGGCCAATGATTCAGTCATGATTTCCGCTTTAGTCCCAAGGCAGTGGCACCCCAGGGATGATCACAGTGCGACCCTTACCCTTTTTTGATTACGCGCAGAAGACCGTTCGGCGTCCAGGCAAGATTCTTCGATCAACGGTACGAACCTATATGAGAAGATGGCAGTCTGACATCACAATCACTTTTCTGGCCCAGTGAGGCCTGACATGAATGACCTGCACCGCCGCAACCCTTGTCGCCTGCCTGTACTGCTGATAATCACGCTGTCCACCGTGATTGGACTTTCCATCGTGTGGGAATTCAGGCTCGAAGCCTGGGTGATGCACTGGCTCGCCCTGCCCTATGACGCGGACTTTGAAGACGCCGAAAGATGGCGGTTCGTCATGACCGTCACGGGATTTTCGCTTATTTCGCTGATCATCCCCACCATTCTTCTCAAACGTCTGATCGCCAACACGCGATTGAGCTACCGTCGACTGAAGCAGGCTCAGGCGCAGACTGAATCCCTGGCCACTTATGACTCGCTGAGCGGTTTGATCAACCGACGCATTTTGATGGAAATGATTAGAAACCAGTTGGGCTTGAGGCGTCCAGCAGCGGTCATGCTGATCGATCTGGACCACTTCAAGGCAGTCAATGATCAGCACGGCCACGCCGCCGGCGACATTGTGCTGGTGGAGATCGCGCGCAGGCTCGAGGCCATTGCCGACGACAACGGAGGCATTGCGGCGCGTCTGGGTGGTGATGAGTTTTGCCTGCTGTTCCTCAATTTCAAACACCAGACCGAGCTGTGCCAGATCGCCGAGGCGGCAGTGTTTCAGCTCAGTGCGCCATTGTCCGGCGCCGTCGAGCCTTCGGCGTTGGGCGCCACCATTGGCATCGCACGGTCATGGACAGACGCTCAAGATGCTTCGGCATTGCTGCACTGTGCCGACACCGCAATGTACCGGGGCAAGGAAGACGGGCGTTCGACCTACAATTTTTATGACAAGGACTACGAAAAGCAACGCCGGGCCCAGGCCGACCTTGAACTGGCACTGAAACGGGCGGTTGAAGCAGACGAAATCGTGCCCTACTTTCAGCCGATCGTGGCGCTGCCTTCTCAGGAGGTTGTGGGCTTCGAAGTCCTCGCACGCTGGCTCAGGCCCGACGGCAGCACCGCGACGCCGGCGGACTTTATTCCGGTGCTTGGGCGCCTGGGATTGATCCCCGCCATGACCCGGTCGCTGATCAAGCAGGCCTGTCGTGCCGCCAATCGCTGGGACGATCGCCTGCGCTTGTCCATGAACGTCAGCGCCGGCATGGTGACCGACGTGCTGTTTCCCGATCAGTTGCTGGAGCAACTGCGGCAAGAGCAATTCGCGTTTCATCGCTTCGAAGTTGAAATCACCGAGGAGGCCCTCGTCGGCAATCTGGACGTGGCGCGGCAAAACCTGAGGAAATTGCACGAGCACGGCATCACGGTGGCGCTGGATGACTTCGGCATCGGTTACTCAAGCCTGTATCACCTGACCCGCCTGTCCATCGACAAGATCAAAATAGACCGGTCGTTCTTTGAGCCGGGACAGACCGATCACCTGCCCATGGTCGAGGCGATTCTGGGCATGGCGCGCAGCCTGAAGATGCAAGTGACGGCTGAAGGCGTCGAGGAATGTCACCTGCCCCATCTCCCGTCCTGGCTGGCCAACAGTGGATGCAATTACGCCCAGGGCTACCTGTATGGCCGTCCGAAGCCGGCGTCCAGCCTGTTCTGCTACACCCATTCGTCGTTTGCGCAGCAGGCAGGCTGATGGTTCGCGGGCCGTGGCGCTGCGAACATTGTTCGGCGCCTGCTTCACGGCCTTCGCGAGGCTGTCATGGCGGGTCAGCCATCGCGGTATGAAATGCACTGAACGCTGAACCCGGCGCTGACTCCAAAGCTTGCCCCCACACTCACGACCAACGTGTTGCGTCGGCGGGCACTCGAATCATCTGCCAGATCAAGGAATTGCCATGACCGATCCACGTAACGTCGCCCACGACAAAAAAGTGCAGCAAGAGAAGAAGAACCACGGCGAAGAAGTCGCGCCGGATGCCGTGCACGCGCCGCAGCCAGGCATGAAGCCTGCGCTCAAGCACGACGATGATGCGACCGAGCAAGACGAACAGGCGTGAATCAGGCGTTGAAACAGGCTTGAGATCGCGGTTTAGCGGCGCTGACTGACGTCAGCAGCCGCTCTATCCACAGCTATGACACCCGCACGACCGTGCAGGGTTTCCCCTGACATTCACGTCAATTTACGGCACACCAGCCCACCGCATGCAGGCCCGCCCAGTTGCTCGCCCGTTTCCAGACTGAACACCGAGAAATGCAGCGGACAGGTGATGGTCCGCCGGCTGTGATTGACGGTACCGTGCTCCAGCCAGCCCTCACGGTGCGGGCACAGACTCGGCACTTCGTATCGGTCCTGCCCGGCCTGAATCACGAAGGTTGCGGGCCTGAGTGCTACGTCACCTTCATCAAGCATGGGCGACCCCCTCACCGACCTTGCTCCCTTGAGCCTTATACACCGCCTGATCGAATGCGTGGTTGGTGATCAACCGCCCCATGCAGATTCCCTTCCACGCGTTGGCGTGATTCAACTGCCGGTCATTGTCCATCGCCTTCAGCAGCCGTTGACCTTCCAGCGCGTGGAAGACGTCAATGTGCACGTGTTCGCTGTAATAGGTGTGGGCTTTTATCCCGAGCCTGTCGCACAGCGTCGTATAGCAACCGAAGAAAAACGGCACCACGGTCTCGAAGTAGGTGATCACTCCCGCGAAATACGACGGATCATGGGCGCGCATGGTCAACCAGCAGAACATGTTGGGAAACGAGCAGCCGGCCTCGGCGTTCGCCTGGATATTGCTTTCCAGATCCGTCGGCATGCCCAGTTCATCCAGCAGCACCTTATAGAGCGTGGTGTGCGAACGCCTGATGTTCCCCGAACCGAACTCGTCGATCATCATCCGCAGCATGGGCATCTGGGCTTCAAGGCTCAGACGCGGCATGAGGTGATAAAACACTTGGGCTTCGGTAAGGCCGTCGAGGGCGAACTCCTGCACGAGGATCTTGAATTCGTCCAGGGTCATGTGTTCGGCCACGTAGCGCGCCGTCTCGGGTTCCTCTGCCTTGTCCTGCTCTACCAGCGCCGCGAGCATGGCGCGTAATTCGTTCAGGTCGGTGGGCTGATGCTCGGTCATGCTGTCGCGGATCGCCGCGTCAAGCCATTGCTGCTCGAAGTGCAGCAGCTCGGCGGGGATCGGCTGAAGCTGTTCGATGAGCGCCCGGTTGGCGCGAAACAGCGATTTGTGGGAAGCGATCATCTGGCGTACTCCCGACTGAAGTGCTCAAGTGCGGCGTGCTCGTGTGCGCCCTGCTCCTGAGTCGTAAGCGACGAGCGCAAGACACCGCGGGCCGCCAGTTCGCGCTTTACGTGTGCGTACCAGTCATCCTCGTCCAGGCAGAATGTTTCATTCAGCCGGGCCACGATGGCCGCGACTTCAGGCTGCGGCCCCAGGCAGGCCACCCGGCACAGGGCCGGTTCGAGGTTGGCCAGGGAGACAATGTTTCCATCGCTGAGCAGTTCGCCGGCCAGGTCGTGTTCCCAGCCGATGAAGTAGTCCACGCCCTCCTGCCGAATCCGCGCGATCTGCGCCTGGGTGCGCGCCTGGCTCGGCGAGTCCTTGAGGCCTGTTACGCGCTCCAGCCGTGCAATCTCCAGCAACGTGTCGAAGCTCTTTTCGTTACCCGACAGCGCCGACTCGTTGTAGATCAGCAGGTCCAGCGGCGCGCGGCTGTGAATGGCCTGGTAGTGGGCCAGAATGTGCTCCTGACTGATGCCTTCGGCAAAGGGTGACGTCACGATGATTTCCCTGGCGCCAAGCTCCCCCGCGAGTTCGGCCCGTTCAATCACCTCCTCAGTGGTGGGAAGCTCGATACCGACCACTACGCGGTGGGTGTGACCGGCAAACTCCAGGGTGTACCTGAGCATGTCGGTCCACTGCGCAACCGAAAGATTCCAGCCTTCGCCGGAGGTCAGACACGGGATAAATCCGTCAACCAGCGGCCCGCAGGCACGGACGAGCTGCTGCACGCTGTGACGGCAGACGTTCGCGTGTGCGTCGAGCGGCGTCACCAGCGGGACCAGCACCTGACGTTTAGACATGCCGGTAATCCTCCTCGGTAATGATCAGCTCAAGGGACGCGCGATACAGCCGATGCAAACCCTCCGGAAACGTATGGCCAGTGTGCTCTGCCTCGAATGAAGCCAGGTGCGGTTTCAGCGCCGGGCAGTTCTGGTAATCGCGGTCATGGGTGTAAAACAGGCAATTGGCCTCAAGGACCTGCGCCGCTTGCAGGCGCTTTTCGGCAGACAGCCCGGACAAGGCCGCACTGTTGGCCGCCCGGGTCAGCGCCGCGTTGCTATACCCTGCTCGCTGGATGTTCATGTCGGAATGCAGCACATCCATGAACGGGTAGTAAACGTCCTGAAGCTCGCGGGCTTTCTTCCAGATGATTGCATCGCAGACGCCAATCTGGCTGAAGCTCATGCGCACTTCGCTGTGATATCGCTGGGTGAAGAACGCCAGCGAGCTGTCGCGAATGCCTTGGTTTTGATGGTGCATGCCCATGAACACGGTCGCATCGATCATCGGCGCCTCCTTAAACATCGTAAGCCTCCAGCGCCTGGCGAATAACCTGCAGGGCCCCTTCAAAAGCGTCAGGGTCACGGGCCAGGGCCAGGCGCACGAAAGAGCGGCCCTGCTCCGGATGGCTCCAGAAGAAATAGCGACCGGGAAGAACGTAGGCCTGATGGGTCAGCAGGTAGGCTTGCAGGTCATCGCCCGAGAGGTCATCGCGCTGGATTTCAAACCACGCAACGCTGGTCTCAATGGCCGGCTCGACGTAACGCAGCATCGTGCCATCAAGGTATTCCCGTGCCACCCTTCGGTTGGTCTGCAGCACGTCGCGAACCGAGGCAAAGCCATCGGCCTCGCTGTCGTTGATGTATTCGGTGACGACCTGAAGAATGAAGGGCGAGACGTTGAGCAGCACGCTGGTCACGATGCTGTAGATCTCGGGGTTCAGCCGACGGCTGCTCATCAAGGTGGCGCACTTGGTGTCTTGCAGTGGCCAGGTTTTGCCCGTGTCCTCCATCACCAGGTAGTCGGTGCCGATTTCGTCGAGAATCGCGTAGGCATCGACACGTTGACCGCCAGCCACCTTCAGAAAGGAGGCGAAGCAGAAGTCCAGAATCAGGATCTTGTCGTGATCGCGGCAGTATTTCGCGACTTCGATAAAGGTTTCCGGGCCCTCGGCGAACATGGACGTGCCAGTCGGGTTGTTCGGGTCCACCAGGAAAATCGCGTCAACCGCCGATGCGGTTTCCTGCAGCAGGCGGTAGACCTGCGTGGGATCGGCAAGAATGGCTTCCGGCAGCGGCGTCATCGGCACTTCCATGTGCTTGAGCAAATCGTGAAGATTGTCGAAGCACGGCTCGATCAGCGCGACGCTCATGTCGTGCTTGCGCAGGAAGGTGGCCGTGATGTGCATCGCGACGGAGGCGGCGTACACCAGGTAGATCTCATCGCTGCGCTGCAGCGCGTGGTGCTGACCGTGAAACTGGTAGAACGCCTTGATGAACGCTTGCTCGCTCTCGTATTGGGTCAGCGTCTGCGCGCGTTGCCACAGCTGGGGCAGCTTTCGGACGATTTCGGCCTGGGTGCAGCTCTGGTTTTGGTGGGTATGGGCGTCGGCAAGATTGTGCCGGGTTTTCAGAGCAGAAATTTCATGCTGAGTAATGTCTTCCAGGACACGTGCTTCAAGCGTACTGACGGGCTGGGCAGAGAACGTCATGAGGAATCCCTCTCATTGTGGGTTGTTATCGAGGTTGCCCCACAATGATTCTGTTTTCTTTTTCGCCCCGAAACTGTACCTAGGTACAGGACCCGTTCCTCCCGCAGATTTGCCCGCAGCGCCTGTGCAAAAGGCGCAGCGGGCGTTTACTCAAGCGATGCCCAGCCGTGCAGCCGCGAAGACCGCTTGCTTGGCGGTGTCAACCTGGAGCTTGCGCACGATGTTGGCCATGTGGAACTTGACCGTGCGCACGCGGATATCACAGATGCAGGCGATCTCGCTGTAGGACTTGCCGAGCGACACCCAGCCGAGAATCGCGTGCTCGCGGACCGTGAGTGGCGGCTCTGCGGTGTCCTGCGCCATCGAGTCCGGATTCATGCCGCTGTGGAACGCCACCAACGCCAGCTGCAGTGTCCCTTTGATGTGCTGGATCTGGTGATGGAAGTGCGGGTTCTGCTCGCGGTTGAACAGACTCAACAGCCCCATGCGTTGTTGCGGGTCGTGGACGACGAAGGTGTAGCCGTCCTGCATCGAGAACTCCCGGGTGAGCTGCTCGAATGCGCCCTGCCCCTGCACCGGGTTGCGCCGGTAGGCCTCGTTCCAGTGGAAAGGCGCGACTCTTTGCACACCGTGGAAAATGATCGGGTCGAACCGGTGCAGCGCCTCGCTGCAGTACTTGCGCTGCCAGGCAATGGGGAAGCTCGACAGGAAGTTCGACAGGCCAAAGGTGCGTTTGTCGATCGTGGCATAGGTGAAGGGGCAGTCGATTTCGCAGGGCAAATGCTCGATCAGAGTGGCCAGGTTAGGATCCTGGCCCGGCCTGACGAGAAGCGGAGCGTTGAAATGCATGATCAGCATCTTCTTTTTATGGGCATCAGGCGGGTGGGGTTCAGGTTTCCTGGCGGGATGTTGCCAGCCCTCGCTTGACGGCCGGTCGCTGCTCGATACTCTGCAACCACGTGCGCACCGCCGCAAAGGGCGAGATATCCAGGTTCAGTTCTTCGTAGGTCCGCAGCCAGGTAAACAGCGCGATGTCGGCGATGGTGTAGCAGCCGCCGGCGATGTACTCGCGATTGGCAAGTTGGCCGTTCACCACCTCGTAAAGCCGCAGCGACTCGTTACGGTAGCGATCCAGCGCCTGATCGTTTGCGATGCTGCTGGCATGGCGGAACCACCAGAGCTGGCCGAGCATCGGCCCCACGCTTGCGATCTGGAAACTCAGCCATTGCTGGACGCGCAGCTTTTCGTCCCGGCCCTGGCCCCCGAGTGAGTCGTGCTGATCAGCCAGATAAGTGAGAATCACCGCCGACTCAAACAGCGTCACGCCGCTACCGCGATCAATCAGGACCGGGATTTTTCCGTTTGGATTGAGCGCAACGAAGTCAGGGGCTTTCTGCTCGCCCTTGTTGAGGTCGACGTGGGTCAGGGTGTAATCGAGACCGAGTTCTTCAAGGGCGATGGGGATTTTCTGGCCGTTGGGGGTATCGGCCGTGTAGAGGTGCAGCGAGGCAGTGTTCATCGAAGGTTCCGTCCTTGTGGTTGCATTTGCAATGAGTCTGCATTATTCCTTTAGCAACCCGCAAGACAGTCACAGGAGTTTCATCTTCATGGATAGCCTTCGTTTACAGCACACCGCCAAGACCGGATCCGCGGCCCGGGCATGCATCGAATGCATTGATCAGAGCCACCTTACCGAGGCGGTCACTCAGAGTTCTCCCCTCTTTACCGTTGTCGATCTGATCAAGCGCCTGGAGAGCGATCCGCGCAGCCGCGGGCAATTCTGGAAGATCAACGACCGTGCGTCCGAGCTTTCCACCGGCACTGCGATCAGTACATGGCCGCTGCGGTTCAGCGAGCCGGCGCGCAACGATGAGCGGCCGCTGTTCTACATGACCCAGTCAGCCACTTCCGCGCACCTCTCGATGCTCACGTCCCAGACCGGGCAACGGGGCATCATCCTCAACGACATCGAGTCGACACCCTCGCGATGGGCAAAAGGTGCTCACCCCTGGTTGCCGCTGTGGCTGGCCTCAAACCGGCACTGCATCCCTTTTGACCCCGCCACGGGCGATGAGGCCCGGGCCATTCTCGCCGGTGCACTCGATGAACTCTATGTGCAAGGATCGCCCGGTTTCTGCTACATGACGCTGCACGATGAAACCGGCGACGGGCTGGTGTGTGACCCTGCCCAGGCGTTTCTGGGAATGTACCGGTTGAACCCGCAGCCCCCGGGCGCGCCGCATATCCGGTTACTGGGCGCGGGACTGATGCTGCGGGAGGTGCAAGCTGCCGCCAGGATCCTCCACGATGATTGGGGCATCGCCGCCGAAGTGTGGAGCTGCCCCAGTTACACCAAGCTGGCGCGGGGCGCTGAGCGCCAGTCCCGACACAAACGCCTGTTGCGCGGCAAGGCCCCGAGGTCCAGTCATCTGCACGACTGCCTCGGCAATTCGCAGACCCCGGTGGTCGCCGTCACCGGGTATGCAGAGTTCGTCGCAGCACAACTGGCGGCGCATGTCCGGGGGCCGTTCGCCGCGCTCGGCGCCGATAGCCTGGAACCCCATCAACGCCTGGACCGCCACTGGATCGCGATGACGGCCTTGCGCGAACTGGCGAACCTTGAGCAGATCAGCACCTCGATGGTCAGCCAGGCGCTGAACCGCTACCGGCTGGTCTGAGAGGTTTTGCGGGACTGGCGGGCGTTGCGGCTGGCATTTTCGAGCGCGTCCGCAAACAGGCGCTTCTGATCCTCGTCGAACTCCACCAGAAACAGTTCTTCGACGGCCTGCTTGTAGACCTGCCAGATCTGCTTGCGCAGCCCCCGCCCGGCGTCGGTAATCCGGGCGATGGCGCCGCGCCCGTCGTCGAGGGACTTCTCCCGGGTGACCAGCCCCTCCTTCTCCAGGCGGTCAACCAGCCGCGTAAGGTTGTAGCGTTCAATGGCCATGACGTCAGCGAGCTCGTGCATTCTACGGGCGCCGTCCTGCCCGCTTTCGATACCCCAGAGTGCGTCGTACCAGTCGTACGGCGGCAGCTGTTCTTCGGCCAGTCGCCGCTCGATTTCCTTGATCAGACAGCGATGCGCCCGAATGAAGTTGTACCAGAGGTCTGGCGATGGGGTGGCCATGGTATCTCCAAATCCTAGGGTTGATTGCAGTTGCAATCATAGCGGCAATGACGCTAGATTCAATTGCAATTGCAACGATGAGCGGGTTGAACAACGACTCGCTGATGCCATTTTCAGGAGATGTAATGATGGAACAGAGCTACCTGCTTCGCGACGAGGATCCACAAGAAACCCGCGAATGGATTGACTCCATTGCATCGGTCGTCGAGGCAGAAGGCCGCCCCAGGGCCCACTTCCTGATCGACCAACTGCTCGATTTCGACGTTTCCGTCCACGGTGACTTCCACGGACGCGTCACCACCCCGTACGTGAACACCATTCCCCCCGAGCGCGAGCTGCCTTATCCGGGCGACCTTGGCATCGAAAAACGCCTCAACGCCTTCATCCGCTGGAACGCCCTGACCATGGTCCTGCGGGCCGGGAAACATTCAGGCGTCGGTGGCCACATCGCCACGTATGCCTCGGCGGCAGTTCTCTACGACGTGGGTTTCGACCATTTTTTCCGCGGCCGGACAGACACCTTCGCCGGCGATCTGGTGTACATCCAGGGTCACTCGGCGCCGGGCATATACGGCCGGGCTTACACCGAGGGCCGTCTCACCGAAGCGCAACTGGATAACTTCCGCCGGGAAACCGATCGCGACGGTGTGTCGTCCTACCCTCACCCCCGCCTGATGCCCGATTTCTGGCAATTCCCGACGGTGTCCATGGGACTGGGCCCGATCACGGCGGCTTACCAGGCGCGCTTTATGCGTTATCTGGAAAACCGTGGCCTCAAGGAGCATCAGGGCCGCAAGGTCTGGGCGTTCCTGGGCGACGGCGAAATGGACCAGCCGGAATCCCTGGCCGCCATTTCCCTTGCCGGGCGCGAGAAGCTCGACAACATCATTTTCGTCGTCAACTGCAACCTGCAACGTCTCGACGGGCCGGTGCGCGGGAACAGCAAAGTCATCCAGGAATTCGAAAGCCTGTACCGGGCAGCCGGCTGGAACGTGATCAAGGTGATCTGGGGCGGTGGTTGGGACGAACTGTTGGCCAAAGACAAGTCCGGCCTGCTGCGTCAGCGCATGATGGAATGCGTCGACGGCGAGTACCAGACCTACAAATCCCAGGACGGCGCTTACGTGCGCGAGCACTTCTTCGGCAAATATCCGGAATTGCTGGAGCTGGTCAGCGACATGACCGACGACCAGATCTGGAAGCTGACCCGCGGTGGCCACGACCCGGTCAAGGTCTACAACGCCTACGCTGCGGCGTCCCGCAAGACCGGACGGCCCACGGTGATCCTGGCGAAAACCGTTAAGGGTTTTGGCATGGGTGAGGCTGGCGAAGGCCAGAACATCAACCACCAGCTCAAGAAGATGGGTGGCGATGCGGTCAAGGCATTCCGCGACCGCTTCGGGCTGGAGTTGGCCGATGATCAGTTGGGGGAAATGCCCTACCTGCGTCCCGCCGAAGACAGCGTCGAAGCCCGCTATCTCAAGGCGCGCCGCACAAGCCTCGGAGGCCAGATCCCCGCCCGGCACGCCCAGGTCGAGCCGTTGCAGATCCCGCCGTTGTCGGCGCTCGAGGTGCAGCTGAAAAGCACGGGTGATCGATCGATCTCCACCACCATGGCCTTCGTGCGCATCCTTGCCACGCTGTTGAAAGACCCGAACATCGGCAAGCTGATCGTCCCTATCGTGCCTGACGAGTCGCGCACCTTCGGCATGGAAAACCTGTTCCGCCAGATCGGCATTCATTCCCACGTCGGCCAGCTCTACACGCCGCAGGATGCCGGCACGCTGTCCTACTACAAGGAAAGCGTTGACGGGCAAATCATGCAGGAAGGCCTGAATGAGTCCGGGGCGACGTCATCCTGGATCGCGGCAAGTACCTCCTACGCCAACCATGGCGTGATGACCCTGCCGTTCTACATCTTCTATTCGATGTTCGGCTTCCAGCGCGTCGGCGATTTGCTCTGGGCAGCAGGCGACGCACGGGCCCGGGGCTTTTTGCTGGGCGCGACTTCTGGCCGTACCACCCTGATGGGGGAAGGCCTGCAGCATGACGATGGCCACAGCCACGTGATGTCGGCCACCGTGCCGTGCTGCGTGTCCTACGACCCGACCTATGCCTACGAGCTGGCGGTCATCGTCCACGACGGCATGCGTCGGATGTACGTCGATCAGGAGGACATTTACTACTACATCACCCTGCTCAACGAGAACTACCCGCACCCCGAGCTGCCCGAAGGCGCCGAGCAAGGCATTCTCAAGGGCCTGTATCGACTGCCGATCGAACGCGAAAGGCAGTCTGATCGCCACGTTCAACTGATGGGCAGTGGCTCGATCCTTCCGGAAGTCATCGCTGCGGCGGAGATTCTTGCCAGCGAATATCAAGTCAGCAGCGACGTCTGGAGCGCCACCAGCCTTACCGAGGTCCGCCGCGAGGCGCAGCAGATCGAGCGCTGGAACCTGCTGCATCCGCTTGAGGAGCCGAAAGTGCCGTATCTGAGCGAGGTGCTCGGAGGGCATCCTGGCCCGGTCGTGGTCGCAACGGATTACATGAAAATCCACGCCGACCAGATCCGTCCCTGGATTGGCAATCGCCGCTTCGTCGCACTGGGCACCGATGGATTCGGCCAGTCGGACACTCGCGAAGCGCTGCGCCGGCACTTCGAAGTGGACCGTCAGTTTGTCGTACTGGCTGCCCTGAAGGCCTTGGCCGATGAAGGGGTGATTGACCGCCAGGTTGTCGCCAGCGCGCTGGCCGAGATGCAGATTGACGTCGAGAAGGTCGACCCGATCACGGTCTGATTCGGCCCTGAGCATGACGCAGAGACAGGCGTTTGGCCTGTCTCTGCGTTTGTGTTTTCAGCCCGTTGTTCTGGATCAGGGATAAAGCCCGCCACCGCCTCTTGAAACCCTCGGCGCGGTCGGTGCCTGCGGGTTCTTTCTGCGGTTTGAACCGGACAGGGGCCAGTCTGCTCATGCCCGTGATTCAGAGAGCGAGAGACAAGATCATGCTCGCTGACGCCGGCCCGGTACCGCTTGAACGGCGCGTTGTTCCTGACCCTGTCGCAACCGCGTGGCGGCAAGTGCGGCCACGACCAGCACCACCGCAATCACCTTCATCCCGTTCATGGCGTTGCCCGTGCTTTGCTCGATCAGTCCCATCACCGAAGGCCCGACAAACCCGCCCAGCAGTCCGCAACTGTTCACAAAACCCAGCCCTCCCGCCAGTGCAGCCCCTTTCAGGCGTGACGCCGGATAAAGAAAGATGATCGACTGCACGACGAAAAACATCACTGCCGAGAGGCAGAAGCCCGTCAGGCTAATAACAGGCCCGGCGAGCGACGCAATGGCCAGTCCGAGGGCCATCGTCAGCAATCCTGCCACCAGCATGTGCCGCGCCCGCCGAGGGGTGCTGGCAAATTTAGGCAGGGCAATGGCGCCAATCGCTGCGGCGAGCCACGGCAGGGACGTCAGCAAGCCAATTTGAAGAGCGCTCATCTCCCCATATTTACCGATGATGCCGGGGAGAAAAAAGATCACGGTGTACACAGTGATCTGATGGCAGAAGTAAACGAAGATCGCCAATAGAATCTGCGGCGTCAGGCACTGCTTCAGCCCATGACCGCCGTAACCCGTGCCCTCCTCTGCCTCGGTCGCCAGTTGGCGCTCGATCTGCTGCGCTTCGGCAGCACTCAACCATGGCGCCTTGCTTGGCCGATCCGGAAGTTTCTTCCAGACCACGAAGGCAAAGAACACCGCCGGCAGCCCCTCAAGCATGAACATCCACTGCCATCCGCGCCAACCGAATACGCCGTCCAGTTGCATCAATGCTGCGCCCAAGGGGCCGCCGATGATGTTGGCCAGGCACACACCCAACAGAAAATACCCCGTGGCACGGGCACGCTGCTCCCTCCCGAACCAGTAGGTGAGGTAGAGCATGACGCCGGGGAACAGGCCCGCCTCGGCGATACCCAGAAGCAGGCGCAGGAGGTAGAAGGACGTCTCGCCCTGGACGAAAGCCATGGCCGCCGAAATCAGCCCCCAGGTGATCATGATGCGGGCAATCCAGAAACGCGCGCCGACCCTGTGCATGATGAGGTTGCTGGGTATCTCGGACAGCGCATACGTCAGGAAAAACAGACCGGCCCCCAGGCCGTAGGCCGCCGCCGAAATGCCCAGATCAACGTCAAGGTGATGCTTGGCCAGGGCGATGTTGGTGCGGTCCAGGAAACTCAGCACATACGCCGCTATCAGCAGCGGCATGAGTTTGGTGAAAAGCAACCTGTTCAGCGTTGCCGCGTCACGGGGAGGAGCATGGGGATCAAGCGTTCTTGTCATTGTCATGATACGAATCCTCTTGCTCGTGGTACGGGTCGGGGCGGCGCACTGAGCGCCGCAGGTGAGACAGTCAGAGCCCGGGCTGAACGACGAGCGCCTGCGGACGATGGGAGAACATTTGCAGCACCGCACCGCCCACTGCACAACCTGCCATGACGAAGAAGCACACGGTGTACCCGCCCAGGCTCGTCCAGCCTCCGCCCGCGCTGATCAACATCCCCATCAGCACCGGCGCAACGCCACCGCCGATAAACATCGCCGTGGTGATGATGCCGTTGGCAGTGGAGGTAGCGGAGGGTTGCGCCGCGTCAGAAGCCACCGCGTAGTAGATTGGCCACACGGCGTTCGCCACCAGGCCGAACAGCAACTGCACGACGACGATGATCGTGGTGGTGTTGGCAAAGTAGAAAGCCCCCACACTGGCCGCCATCCATAGCCCGCAGATAATGAGCGTGATGCGCCGACCGATGATGTCCGACAGCGACGGCCAGATCAGTTGCCCGAGAATACCGGTCAGGGCAAACACGACGCTCATGGCGGCCGACTCGGCCAGCGACAGATGAAGAATGTTGTACAGGTACGCCGGCAGCACGATGTTCACGCCCATGTACACCACTTGCGTCAGCATCGTGTTGCCGGCAGTCAGCGCAATGTTTCGGTCGCTGATTGTGGCCTTGAACATTTTCCAGGCCTGGCCTTTGATATTGGGCGACGGCGTGCTGTCGGGCGCCGTCATGCCTTTGGCGGCAATGTCGACGTAGAGCGCCGTGATGCGTTCGGCTGTCGAGTAGCGCGACCAGAAAATCATCAGCGGCAATGCCACCACAAATGCGAAGAAAAACACGTAGCGCCAATTGTCCTCACCGAACGTGGTAATCACGAAACTGGCAACCAGGCCGCTCAGCAATGCGCCGATCGGGTATCCGGTGTGGTGGGCGCCAAGGGCAAAGCCACGTCGCTCGACGGGCCACCACTCGGCGGTGTTACTGACGCCCACGGGTTCGCCCCAGCCAGCGCCCAGGTTTACGCCCACCCGCAACGCGATGAACGACGCGAGATGGCCGCTGAGAAACTTGAAGCCGGACACAAACGAAATGAAGGTGTAGCCCAGGACCAGGGGCACCTGAAACCGCGCCCGTTTCCAGCCGCCGCCGTAGCGGTCGCTCCAGACCGAACCGGGAATATCCAGCACCGCAAGGGCCAGCATGACCACCGTCGCGGTCGTGCCCCACTGATCGGCTGACAGATCGAAATGCTTGGAAATGGTCGGTCCCAGTCGCAAGACGATTTCGCGATCGTAAGCGTTGAGGATCCAGATCAACCAACAGACCAGCAACGACACCCAGGAATAACGATGAATCTGGCCTAGCGATGCTTTTTTATTATTGTTCATGGGTTTCTCCAGGCGTGACGCACACGCCTTCACGAGAGGATTCAATCGTCCGTGACCGTCAGTTCCGGCTAATCAATGGATCAGGAAGCGAAGCGCCGCTCGGCAATACCTTTCACGCCCAGCCCGGTAACGGCAAAGAGCGCACCGCGCTGCTGGCCGTCAGAGGGGAAACGCGGGAGTGGCGGTTTTGCCATCGACGACACAAACAGGGTGTCAAGATTCGGCCCGCCGAACGCCACGCTGGTGACCTTCTTTACAGGCATATCGATCACCCGATCGACCTGCCCGTCTGGTGTGTAGCGCACGATTTTTCCGGCGTACACGAGTGCCTGCCAGAGGCAGCCTTCGGCATCCACGGTACAGCCATCGGCCGCGCCACCCCCTGACGTGTCGACCCTGGCAAAGGTCCGTCGGTGGCTTGCCGCGCCTGTTTTGGTGTCGTAGTCGTAGGCCCAGATGTCCCCGGACCAGGTATCGGCGAAATACAACGTCTCCCCGTCAGGACTCCAGCACGGCCCGTTGGAGCAGATGATGCCCTCGTCCAGTGTGTGCAGGCTCAGGTCTGGATCGAGGCGATACAGCTTTGCGCTGGCCTGCTCTTCCCGAGTGTCCATTGAGCCGAAAACAAACCGCCCCTGACGGTCGACCTTGCCGTCGTTGAGCCGGTTATCTGGCAGCCCTGGTTCGGGATCAATGATTAACCCGAGTTCACCGGTTGCGAGATCCAGCGTGTGCAGTCCGCTCTGCAAGGCCACAATCGCCGCGTCTCCGTTTCGGCGCAGTGCCATGGAGCCGATTTTCTCGCCCACGTCCCAGGCGCGGAGCTCGCGTCCATCCTCGGTGCACCGCAGGACTCGCCCGTCGAAGCTGTCGATCCAGTACAGGCGCTGGTGCTCAACGTCCCACACCGGGCCTTCGCCCAGCGTGGTTTTCACATCAGCGACGATTTCGATACGCATGGATTCACCCCTGTCTTGTTTTTCATGGGAGATGACTGCGTTGTGCACCGGCGCAGACGGCCTGTGTTCACTGGCAGTGGCTGGCCGCATTCAGAAATTGACTTCGTTCTTACCCTTCAGGCTGAGCATTTCCCGGGCTTCATCCGGCGTGGCCACACGGCCTCCGAGGGCCTCGATCACAGTGCGTATCCTTTTGACCTGATCGGCATTGGAGGCCGCCAGCTTGCCCGGCCCGTCCCAGAGTGAGTCCTCCAGGCCCACGCGAACATTGCTGCCCATCGCCAGTCCCATCGTGCCCAGCGGAATCTGATTGCGTCCTGCACCCAGAATCGACCACTCGTAGGCATCGCCGAACAACCTGTCGGCGGTGCGGCGCATATGGGCCAGGTCTTCCGGGTGACCACCGATACCGCCGCGCAAACCAAATACGGACTGAATGAAAATCGGCGCTTTAAGCAGACCCCGCTGCAGGAAGTGGGCGGCGGTGTACAGATGGCCGATGTCGTAGCACTCGATCTCGAACCGCGTCCGGTTTTCAGCGCATACGTTGAGGATGTGGGCAATGTCCCGGAAGGTGTTGCGGAAGATTCGGTCATCGCTTTCGGCGAGATACGGGCGCTCCCAGTCGTGTTTGAATTCGGTGAACCGGTCGAGCATTTCGTACAGCCCGAAGTTCATCGAGCCCATGTTCAGAGACGCCAGCTCAGGCTGCAGCTGCGCCACCGGTTGCAGCCGTTCCTCAACGCCCATCGTTGGTGCGCCGCCCGTGGTGATGTTGATGACCACATCACTGCTGGCCTTGACCTGCGGCAGGAACTGGCGGAACAGGTCGACATCCTGGCTGGGCCGACCATCGACAGGGTCACGGGCATGCAAGTGGACGATAGCGGCGCCTGCCTGGGCCGCGCCGATGGCGGCTTCAGCAATTTCCTGGGGTGTGACCGGCAAGTACGGCGACATCGATGGCGTGTGAATGGCGCCGGTGACCGCACAGGTGATGATGACGGGACGTTTTTCGGACATGAGTGTTCTCCGTTCTTGTTCTTGGCGAGAATCTTCGGGTCAAATCCGGCTCGGCGATTGGCTCCGGCCGCTGGGTGCGCGCGACGTACGACGCTTACAGGTACTCGACGTTGCCATCCACGCTGATGGCCTGCCCGGTGATGTTGCGCGCGGCTGGCGAACACAGAAAGAGCGCCATGGCAGCGACATCTTCGGCAGTGACCATGCGCTTGAGGGAGATCTTCTTCAGGTATTCCTCACGCATCTCGGATTCCGGCACGTTCATCTGCTCGGCGCGGGCGCGGATCACTCCATCCATGCGCGGGCCCTCGACGATTCCGGGCAACAGGGCGTTGACACGGATGTCGCTTTCGCCAAGCTCCGAGGCCAGCGACTTCATCAGCCCGACAATTGCCCATTTGGTCGCGGCGTAGGGTGTGCGCCAGGCGTAACCCAGACGGCCAGCCACCGAGGCGATGTGGATCAGGTGTCCGTTGGGCGAGTCCTTCAGCAGCGGTACCGCATGGTGCGCGAAGCGATACTGGGCAGTCAGGTTGATGTCGATCGTCCGCTGCCAGTCCTCGTCGGTGACGGCGTCGATACCCGCCGTTGGCCCGGCGATTCCCGCGTTATTGACCAGCACATCAAGGCCCCCGAACTGCTCGCGCTGCACCTTGAACACAGCTTCGATCTGCGCGGGATCACTGACATCGGCACGGGTGGCCACGCTGCCCGGGTAGCGGTCACGAAATGCCGCCAGCGCAGGCTCGCTCACATCGCAGACATGCACCTGGGCGCCCGCCTCGAGGTAGGCCGCAGCGAGGACCTCACCTATACCGGCGGCCCCTCCCGAGATGAGCACGCGTAAACCGCTGTAGGGGATCAAACGATCGAGAACGCTCATGCTTTCTTCACTCCTGATGACGTCGACCGGGAACGGCCGCTGTTGACGAGCAAGCGGATCAACGAATCGGCGGCCTGCATGATGTCGTCGGTGACCGCAGCCCGCGCGGCGGCGCCATCCCGGGCGGTCAACGCGGCAACGATGCGGTCATGGGCTTCCATCGAGCGCTGAAGGTGCCCTTTATCAGGCGCGACCAAAGCAAAACAGGGGCCCATGTGCAGCCAGAAGTTCTCAACGGCTGCGACGGTAAGCCCGGCCTGAGCGACGGCATAAATGCGGCGATGGAAGGCGAAGTTGGTCCAGAGATAGCGGGACACATCGACGGTGTCGGCGGCCTGCTGCATTTGTTGGCAGAGGTCATTGATGTCAACCAGATCAGCGTCCTGAATCAGCGCCACTGCCTTCTCCGCCAGCAAACCCTCAAGGGCGACGCGTGCATCACGAATCTCGCGAAGCCGCGTGGGCGTCATGACCGGAACGCGCAGTCGAGCGGTTTCGGTGACTTCAAATGCGTTTTCAGCGCTGAGCCGATGCAGCGCCTCGCGCACTGGCATGGGGCTGGAACCCAGCGCCTCGGCGAGGCCACGGATGGTCAGCTTCTGGCCTGGCTGGAAGCGACCACTCATCAACGCTTCGCGAATCTGGCGGTAGACCTGATCCTGCAAGGTGTCACGAGATACGTGACGGAGAGTCGGCAACGGGATAGGACGGTCAGTCATGGGGTGAAGCCTGAAGTTGTTTTTGTAGCGCAAATATGTGATCACAAATATCAGATGTCAAATTGTTTCTGCGATCACACGATGAGCCGCTCGTTGCACGCACTTCCGGCATCAACCGACCTTGATGACCGCCTTGCCAAGCGGCCGCGCGCCATTGCGTGAACACTTCCCGGCCCTGCATCCCAAGTGGTTCATGGCTGACTGAGACAACCGACATACCGGGATCCGCCGGTTCGGGCCTGGACCTGCGATGAGGTCAGCGCGGTAACGATGCCGGGGAAGAACGGCTAGGACGCCTTCGACGTGTTCAAGTGGAACCGCGTCGCCGCCGTCCCTCTTCGGTAGTCCGACGGCGTCTGGTTCATCTCGTAACGGAAGTGTCGATTGAAGTTCGACAGGTTGATGTAGCCCACTTCAAAACAGACATCGGCGATGGACATCTGCGTCTGCAGCAACAGCCGGCAGGCTTTCTGAATGCGCAGCTTGCGCATCAGGTCGATGAAACCGTGGCCTGTGGCGCGCTTGAAGAACCGTGAAAACCCGGGTTCGCTCATGTGCAGCCGCTCGGCGATCACCGACAGCCTGATATCACCCGTGAGCTCACGTTGCAGATAATCGAACGCGCGGTGAACGCGCTCGGCGCTTCTGGCATCCAGTGCCGGCGCGTAACACGAACTCGCCAGGGTGCGAGCTTCACGGGCGGGCGCCGTGCTTAGGGTGTTGAGCAGTTCAAGAAACAGCAGCAGGCGTGGCAATCCCTGCGCCATGCCGATGCGTTCAAGCAGCTCCGCCGCCTGCACGGCGGTCTCTCCGGTAAATTCCAGCCCGCGGCGGGCACGGTCAAACAACCCCTGCAATTCACCCAGTTCAGGCAGCGTCTCGCGCAGCGCCAGCAACGTAGCGCCGTCGAATTGAAGCACAACGTCACGGCCTTGCAGGTGCTCCCCCGGCGTCAGATCGCCCATCCAGTCATGGGGTAAATCAGGGCCGATCAACGCGACATGGCCAGGGCCGAAGGCGCCGATGTAATCGCCCGCGACCAGTTTGCCGCTGCCTTTGCGGATCAGATGAATCTCGTATTCGGGATGATGGTTCCAGCGCGCGAGCGCATAGGGATAGTCGTGCTCGTACCAGCGAAAACTCTGCTGGGGCGCCGGCAGGATGATTTCCAGCTCGGCAGGCAACTGCTCGAATAAGGCGGTTCGGCTTGCAGGCATGGTCTGGCCCTTTTTTGTCATTGTTGGCGCATGCATCACCCCACCATACGCGCAGTGCATTCCCCTGCTCCACCTCGCCTGTCACTGCGGGCTGATACTTTTTTAGCCGGCTCCACGCCAGGTCTGCACGGTTAAAAAAGCATCAGTGGCACGTCCTCGGTGTGTTTGTTTGCAGGGCGTGCAAGCTGCTGTAATCGACACGCTACTGCCCCGAAGTGTTACTTCAGATCGCCCGGCAGTGCTCAAAAACAACAATAACGATTCCGCGCCACCGGCGTGGAGTGGAGATCACCATGAAGATCACGCATCACGCGCTGCTGCTGTCTGCCGGTCTGTCCCTGGTTGGCATCAGTCACGCCGCCGAGACGATCACCATCGCCACCGTCAATAACAACGACATGATCCGCATGCAGCGGCTCTCCAAGGTATTCGAAGAGCAGCATCCGGACATCAAGCTCAACTGGGTGGTGCTCGAAGAAAACGTTCTGCGCCAGCGACTGACCACCGACATCGCGACCCAGGGCGGCCAGTTCGATGTATTGACCATCGGCACCTACGAGACGCCGTTATGGGGGGCAAAAGGCTGGCTCGAACCGATGAAGGACCTGCCCGCCAGCTACGACCTCGACGACATCATTCCTTCCGTGCGCCAGGGCCTGTCGGTCAACGACACCCTGTATGCCTTGCCTTTCTATGGCGAGAGCACGGTGACCTACTACCGCACCGACCTGTTCAAGCAAGCCGGGCTGAGCATGCCCGAGCACCCAACCTGGACCCAGCTCGGCGAGTTTGCCGCCAAACTGCATCACCCGGACCAGGGCCAGTACGGCATGTGCCTGCGGGGCAAAGCCGGCTGGGGCGAGAACATGGCCTTGCTGACCACCATGGCCAACGCCTTTGGCGCCCGCTGGTTTGACGAACAGTGGCAACCCGAGTTGACCAGCCCCGAGTGGAAAGCCGCCGCCAACTTCTACGTCAACACCCTCAAAAACTACGGGCCACCCGGCGTCTCCAGTAACGGCTTCAATGAAACCCTGGCGCTGTTCAACAGCGGCAAATGCGCGATCTGGGTCGATGCCAGCGTGGCAGGCTCGTTCACCACCGACAAGGAACAGAGCCGGGTCGTGGACAGCGTGGGTTTCGCCCCGGCACCGGTTGAAGTGACCGACAAAGGGTCGTCCTGGCTGTACGCCTGGTCCCTGGCGATCCCGGCGACCTCCAAACACAAAGACGCCGCCAAGGCCTTCACCACGTGGGCCACCTCCAAAGAATACATCCAGCTGGTCGCGCAGAAGGATGGCATCACCAACGTGCCGCCTGGCACCCGCACTTCCACCTACAGCGACGCCTATCTCAAGGCTGCGCCGTTCGCCAAAGTGACTTTGGAGATGATGAAGCACGCCGATCCGGCGCATCCTTCGGCCAAGCCGGTGCCCTATGTCGGCATCCAGTACGTGACCATCCCGGAATTTCAGGCCATCGGCACGTCCGTCGGCAAGCTCCTCTCGGCCGCGCTCACCGGCCAGACCTCCGTCGATCAAGCCCTCGCGGCCGCGCAGTCGACGACCGAGCGGGAAATGAAGCGCGCCGGTTACCCGAAGCAATAAACGCCCTGCCGGCAGGCCTCTGCCGCCTCTCTCTGCATGACGGATGACTCTTTCAATGAAACGACTCGAAGGTAAAAGCGCACTGATCACAGGCTCGGCCCGGGGCATCGGACGGGCCTATGCCGAAGCCTACATTCGCGAAGGCGCGACGGTGGCCATCGCCGACATCAACCTGGAGCGCGCGACCCAAACGGCCAGCGAACTGGGCGCCAGTGCCTACGCGGTAAGGATGGATGTGACCGATCAATCGTCCATCGACGCCGCCATTGCGGCGGTCGTCACCACCACCGGCAAGCTGGATATCCTGATCAACAACGCCGCGTTGTTTGATCTGGCGCCCATCACCGAGATCACTCGCGAGAGTTACGAGCGGCTGTTCTCCATCAATGTGGCCGGCACGTTGTTCACCCTTCAGGCGGCAGCGAAACAGATGATCGCCCAGGGTCATGGCGGCAAGATCATCAACATGGCGAGCCAGGCCGGGCGCCGCGGCGAGGCACTGGTGGGCGTCTACTGCGCGACCAAGGCCGCCGTCATCAGCCTGACCCAATCCGCCGGACTGAACCTGATCAAGCACCGGATCAACGTCAATGCGATCGCTCCGGGCGTCGTTGACGGCGAGCACTGGGATGGCGTGGACGCGCTGTTCGCCAGACACGAGGGCCGGCCGCTGGGCGAGAAGAAACGCCTCGTCGGCGAGGAAGTGCCCTTCGGCCGCATGGGCACCGCCGAAGACCTGACCGGCATGGCCATCTTTCTCGCGTCCACCGAGAGCGATTACGTCGTCGCCCAGACCTACAACGTTGACGGCGGCAACTGGATGAGTTGAGACCGAGGCGTGACCTGCAGGACATCGGTGCGTTGTTTTTGTAACGGCCTTACGCGACGCAGTGGAATCGAAGGTGCCGAAACGGGCCTCTTCCCGGTTGAAGCCGATCCCACTGACTGATCGCGTACATCCAGTTATGATTCACCGATCAACGAACAGGGATGCAGGTCACATGGACATCAACGAATCAGAAGCGCCCTCCACCGCCCATGGCCTTGCCGTGGACCCCGACGTGCAATTCGAATGCGTCGGGTGCGGCGCATGCTGTCGTGGCCGCTTCGTCCCTTTGACCCTCGCCGAAGCCGTAACCTGGCTCAAACGCGGGCATTCCGTGGGGATATTGCTGGAGGCGTTCGACGAATCACTCTGGCCTGTCGACTCGCCCGAGTATGCCTACAACGCCGGGCGATCCGCGCCGGTGGCTGGCGGGTCTGGCACGCTGCGAGTGACGGTGATTCTGGCGGCCAACGCGATCCCTGAATGCCCGAACCTTCAAAAGGACGGGCTCTGCTCGGTGTACCTGGAGCGCCCGATGGTGTGCCGGATCTACCCGATGGAGATCAGCCCTTTCATTGAGCTAAAACCCCAGGCCAAGGACTGTCCGCCCGAAAGCTGGCAGCAGGGCAGCCTGTTGGCGTCGGATGTGGGGCTGGCGATGCTGGTCCAGCAATCACGCCAGACCGATCGCGAGGATGCCCATGACAAAGTCGCGTTGTGCGAAAGCCTGGGCCTGACCGTTGCCGGCTGGAAAGGCAACGGCCTGGTCATTCACCAGCCCTCGGTCGAAACGCTGCTTGCCGCCTGCGAAAGGTCCGAAGTCAGCCCCAGCCCGGCGGCTCAGCCCTGGCAGATCAAGGCAGAAGACCCGGCATTGAGGGCGTATCTGCACGCGCAGTCCCTGTCACTGGCCGACTCACCGAGCGACGCTTACATCTTCCACCCAATGGCGCGCTGACCGCCTCCCTGCTGAAACGCTTGCCGCTTCAGCCTATAACCCGCGCATACACCGACCGATCCACATTGCCGCCGGACAGAATCACCCCGACCGTTTTCCCTGCCATGGCCCGGCGCTCCTGAATGAGCGCCGCCAGTGCCGCGGCGCCCGCACCCTCCGCGAGGTTGTGGGTGTCGGTGTAATAAACGCGCATGGCCTCGGCGATTTCTTCTTCGCTGACGGCGACGATGCGCTGCGCCCCTGATCGATAGATGGCAAAGGCCGCAGGAATGGGTCTGCGCACGGCGAGGCCGTCGGCAAAGGTGTTCGCCGATGGGGTTTGCAAAATGGTGCCTTCCTCGAACGACCACTTGGCGGCCGCCGCCTCGGTGGAGACCACGCCAACCACCTTCGTCTTCAGGCCCAGCGCGTCGCGGGCGGCAATCACGCCGCAAATCCCGGAGCCACAGCCGATGGGCACATAAACGGTGTCCAGATCCGGCGCGGCCATGAACAACTCCAGCGCATACGTGGCCACGCCCTTGAGCAACTCGATGTGAAAGGGCGGAACCAGGTAGTGCCCATGCAGATCCGCCAGCCGCGCCGCCTCTTCCCGGGCCTCGTCGAAATCCCGGCCACATTCGATCACGGTACCGCCGAGGGCGCGCATGGCGTTGTTCTTTTCCGGCGAATTGCCTTCAGGCACCACGATCAACGCACTCAAGCCCAAGGCAGTGGCGGCCAGGGCCAGGCTTTGGCCATGATTGCCCCGGGTGGCGGTGACGATGCCGTTGACGCTCGGGTACGTGCGTTTTAGCCAGTGCATGAAGGTAATCCCCCCGCGCACCTTGAACGCACCGGTGGGCGTGTGGTTTTCATGTTTGACCCACACCGCGCTGTTCAGCCGCTCGGCCAGCAACGGCCAGGCGTATTGAGCGGTCGGCGGCATGACCGCGTACACCTGGCGCGCAGCCTGTTCGATATCGTCGCGGGTCAGTCCGTGCATGGGGGATCTCCTCGGAAATGTGGCCCAGTCTAGGCAGAGGCTCGCCGCGCCGGCTTTCAAAAAACTGACCTGACTTTTGCCCGCTCGCTTCATTACTATGACTGCCATGAGCCCGACAAAACGCCCACCTCACCCGCTCCCGTCTGAACCGGTTCGCCGTGTCGAGGCGGGCCCGTGGATGATCGAATTGCTCCCCGCCGCCCGCTACGAAACCCGCTACGTGGCGACGCAGGCGGCGATCGGCTTTGCTTTCGAAAGCCAGCGCGGCGTTCACGCCATCGGCAGCGACCGGGTGCAGCCCTTCGACGCAGTGCCTAACGGCCTGGCGTTCGTGCCTGCCGGTTGCGACGTGTTGTCGGAGTCGCCCACGGGCGGCGAATACCTGCGGCTGCTGCGCACGGACGGGCTGGCGCTGACAGGCAACCACGCTTTCAACAACCGCATTGATGCCCAGGCGATCGCCCTCGCCATGAGGATGCGCGCGGGGTTGTTGCAGGCCTCGGCGGCGGATGACTGGGAGGGCTGGGCGCTGGCTTTGGCCGACCGGATCGAGGGCAGAAACACCTTCGAAGCGCCGCTGCCAGGCACGATAAACGGCAGCCGGATGCGCAGGCTGGATGAGTTCATCGACGCCGGCATCGACGGGTCGTTGGGGGTTCAGGCGATGGCGCAAATGCTGGGGTTGTCAGAGGGTTATTTCATGCGGGCCTTCAAAAACACCACGGGTAAAAGCCCCCACAGTTATCTGATCGACCGACGCCTGGCCAAGGCCCGAACCCTGATGCGTGAGCCTGCGGCAGGACTGGCCGAGATCGCCCTCTGCTGCGGCTTCAGCTCCCAGGCCCATATGGCGACGGCCTTTCGGCTGCGCATGGGCATCAGCCCGGCGAAGCTGCGCAGTCAGTTGTCGCCGTAACGCCTCACGCCTAACGCGTCACGCGTCACCAACCGTGTCGTTGCAGTACCGCCTTGATGACGGGATGACGATCAATAATCCCGAGAGAGGCGTAAAACTCGGGGCGCGATCGTCCCAGATGTTCCCGCGCCCCACTCCACTGGCTGACCACGCTGGCAAGGATTTCGACAGCGCCGGGCGCATGGGGATGCCAGGCAACCGGGTTGTAAAACACATCGCTAAAAACGTCCCACTGGCTGCGGAGTTTTCTCCGGGCGCCTGCGACCAATCGGTCTAATTGATCAGGATCTGCGTCTGGCAGCCAGCGTTCCGGGTAGTCGATCAGCCCGATGGACGCGTAGCAGTTGGTGGTGATGTACGCCAATGCTCGGAGTTGTTGAGTGCGTTCAAGGGCTTCGTGAGACATGAGGCGCGACGACGGAAACTCCAGACCCAGGTGGATGAGGATGGCCGCGCTTTCGGTGAGCACGGCGCCGTCAGGGACGACCAGGGTAGGCACTTGCATCAACGGGTTCAGGTGTTTCAGCTCGTTCTGCCCCGCGCCCTCTTCCCAGGCGCTGGCAGCGACCAGTTGATAATCGGCCCCGCACAATGTGAGCGCGATCTCGATGGCTGCCGAGCCGGATCGGTTTGCACCGAATAACGTGAACATCTCGCCGCCCTCCATGGGTTATCCGTTGTTGCCCTGTCGCCGTTGCCATTCATCCGCAACATCACCCAATGTCTTGCGGGTGTCGTTGCGTATCCAGGCCATGAAGTCCCGGTCAAATTTGAACGCCGGGCCGCACTGCTCGGTCAGGAAGCGGCGGACGTTTTGGGTGTTGCGGTAATCCTGCGTGACAGCGGTGTCTCTGGAAAGGGGCTCGCTGTGCCAGTCAAACGCCATGGGGCAACTCCGTCAGGGGGTGAATGTGAAGGCAGGACCGGTTTTAGCCGGGGCGGCGAACGCGCGAAAGCGCACACCCGCGTCGCCCATGCCGGCCTCTTTTTTCAAACTTGAGACATCTCAGTGGGTGGATCCCGCGCTCAGCGTAGTACAGGATTTTGCGGTTGATCCGCTGTCCAACGCCAGGGTCGCAGGATCAACCCCTCAAAAGCGTCCCGCGCCTGTTCAGACTACGACCCATGTGATTGCCTGGAGACCCGATGATTCTGCACACGCCCCTGACCGATGACGCCGGCTCTGCGCCTCAGCAGGACTGGTTCTCACCCGAGCACCACGCCCGGATCGACGAGCTGATTGCCAGGCTCAATACCAGTGACACGCGGGAAAGCGTGTCGCGATACCACGCCATGGCCGAGGGCTATTTGTTGGGACTGCTGGACAGCTATCACGTGAGCGTCGAGCACCACGATGCCGTACGCCAATACCTCCATAACTTGGCTATTGCGCGGTTGAAGGCGGTGAAACCGAAGCTGCGCAGGTGAGCACCCGCCGCTCAGCCAATGATGATCGTGCCGGCCGCAATGACCACGCACGCGAGGATCTTGCGCACGGTCAGCGACTCGCCCAAAAACAGATACCCGAGCAACGCGGCAAACAGCACGCTGGTTTCACGCAGGGCGGACACTGCGCCCATGGGCGCGAGGGTCATGGCGTAGATGACGATGCCGTAAGCCAGCAAGGACACCACACCTCCGCCCAACGAGGCGAGCAAGCCGGGCCGGACCGTAAACAGACTGCGCGCGTCCCGCAGACAGATATAAGTGATCGGCATCAGTACGCCCCACATCGCGCACATCCAGACGGTGTAAGCCATCGGCGCGCCGGACAGACGCCCGCCGATGCCGTCCGTCACGCTATAGGCCGCAATGAAGCAACCGGTGCCCAGCGCATAAGGAAGACTGGTCATGTCCAGTTTCCGGCCCTTGAGCGCCAGAGAAATGATCCCCGCTGACACCAGTGCAATGCCGACCATCGCGCCGGTTTCCACCACCTCCCCCGCAAATATCGACGCACATAACGTGATCAGCACCGGCGATGAACCTCGGGAGATCGGATAGGTTTGCCCGAGGTCGCCGCTGCGGTAAGTACGCACCAGAAACAGGTTGTAGCCGACATGCAGCAGCGCCGAGAGCACCGCGTAGGGCCAGCTTTCCGGCGCCGGGGCGTCGATGTACAGTGCCCCTGCAATGCTGACGATGGCCACTGCCACGCACATAATGGTCATCGACCAGAGCTTGTCGCCACCGCCGCGCAGCAAGGCATTCCAGCCAGCATGCAGCAAGGCGGCGAAGAGGATTAACAGGATGATATGAGTAGGCATGGGGCGGATCTTAGTCAGGCCGACCCAGAAAACGGAAGCGAAGTCTGCTCATTTAATCATGAGCAATTCCTCATGCTTCAGTCGTAACTCAGGCCCGCAGCGGTCGACTCCCTGAGCAGCCAGTTGCGAAAGCTCACCACGTGGGTCCGGGTTTCGATCCCCTTCGGGCAGACGAAGTAATAGGCCACAGGCGAGGGAAACGGCACATCGAACAACCTGATCAAACTGCCGTCGCGCATTTCTTTTTCCACGTGTCCACTTCGAACGAGGGCGATGCCCTGCCCTAACAAGGCCGCCTCCACGGTCATGTTGGTGTCGGGAAAACGTACGCTTTCCTTGAGCGAGGTCACGCCCAGGCCGATGTTCTGAAACCACACCTCCCACTTCGGCACCAGATCCGAACCGTCCCGGGCCAACAGCGGATAGCGCAACAATTCGGCGGGCTCCCGGGGCATGCCGAAGCGTTTGAGCAAGTCAGGGCTCGCCACGGGGAAAATGTGTTCCCTGAACATGAATTCCGAGTGCAGCGCCGGGTAGTTGCCGCCACCCAGACGGATCGCGACGTCCGCCTCGCCGCTGGCGAAGTTGATGGCGGTGTCTGTGCTGTCCAGCGTGACGAGGATTTCCGGGTGAAGCTCGGCCAGATTGGGCAAGCGCGGCAACAGCCATTTGAGTGCGTAGGAATAGGTCGTACTGACCTTGAGCCTGACCCGGCCGTTCTCTTCCCGGAGGTCCGCAAGCGTCGCCTCCAGGTTCATGAAAAACGTCCGCACAATCGGCGCCAGGGCGGCACCCGCCGGTGTCAGGCTCAACGTCTTGCCGCGCTGGAACAGCTGCACGCCCCAGATGTCTTCAAGATTTTTTAATTGGTGACTCACCGCACTTTGGGTAACGTGCAGCTCCTCGGACGCGGAGGTGAACGTCCCGTGACGGGTGGCAACTTCGAAGGCGCGCAAGGTGGCGGTGGGTGGCAGGTCTCTCATAACATCGGGCCTCTAGGGGCATTAACGCAGCGGCTCACGCCATGAATGACGGCTCATGGTAGAACATTATTCAGATTGAAAGAGGGAACGACTTTCTTATGACCGGGCAGATCATCTACAGCGTGAAAGGCGAAAGCGACGAACTCAAGGCGGCGGTCGCCAGCGCCCAGGCCACTTTCAAGTTCTTCTGGCGTGAGCTGTCCTGGGAGGCACGCAGAATCGTCAAAAGTCTGGACATGGCGGCGGTCAAAATGTCTTTTGTGCTGGATGCCGACGACCCCGACATTCCCGCCGTCGAAAACATGTGGGTCACTGACATCGAGTTTGACGGGGAGTCCATCAGCGGTGTGCTCATGAACTCACCTCGATGGCTCTCCTCACTGAATGCGTCGGACCCGGTGACGCTGCCGCTGGAAGCCCTCAATGACTGGATGTTTGTCCGTGACGGGCATGTCTACGGGGGCTTCACCGTCGATGCGCTGCGCAGCGGAATGTCCACGGACGCCCGCGAAGCCCATGACCGCGCCTGGGGCCTGGATTTCGGAAAAGCCGGCAGCGTTGAAGTGGTGCCTGCTGAAGAAGGCCAGACGCCACGGCTGCTCTCTCGAAGTCTGGATCTCCCGCAGGACCAGAAGACGCTGGCCGCCCTGGAACGTACCGAGCACCCGATGGCGCTGAACATGCGGGGCAAAGTCGAAGAAGAGTTGGCCCAGCATCCCGAAGCGATCCACGACCTGGACGCCGAGGGGTGGCTGCTCCTGCACCGCGAAGTGCTGGCGGGCAATTACACGGTGGTTCGTGCGCTGCTGCGCCACGGTGCAGATCCACTCACACCCAACTGCAACGGCCAGACTTCGTTGGCGCTGGCGAGCGTTGCCGGCTGGCCGCGTATCGTGGATCTGCTTGAGGGAAAGGATTCCGACGAGTCGGGGCCGATCGAACCCAAAGGTTTTCCGGCCTGGCCCATCGGACTGGCGCTGGTGGTGCCCGCACTCGCGTGCCTCTACTACCTGGTGGTTGAACCCTTGCGAGCAGCCGCCGCGGGCCATAGTGTGCAGATTCAGGGGCCCGTGAGCTTCGCGGGCGCGCTGCTTCTGTTCGGCTATGGATGGGTCTGCTTTAGCCCCTGGTATTTCAGATTGCGCGCACGCACGCCCCAGGCAGGAGGCAGTCGCGTCCTGGATATTGTTGCGGTGATAAGTCTGCTGGTACTTGGTTTTGTGCTGCATGACTGTCTAGAGAGCTACGTCATTGGCCTTCGACGCTGACGTGGCGTAACGCAACCTCAAAAAACCATACCGCCTGAGACATCAAGCGTCGTACCCGTCACCCAGGCGGCGTCTTCTGACACGGCATACGCGACTGCCGCAGCGATGTCCCTCGGCTTGCCGACGCGTCCCAATGGCGTTTTGGCGATAAAGAACTCGTCCATGCCCTGGGCGGATTCAGCGTTGCCTTCGGTATGCACAAAGCCTGGCGCGATGCCGACCACTCGAATGCCCCGAGGACCCAGTTCCATGCCCAGGGAGCGGGTCAGCGTATTGACCGCGCCTTTGGTGGCGCAATAAACATGCACTTGGGGAAAAGGGCTGTGGGCCAGACCCGAGCTGATATTGATAATGACCGAGCCCGCCTGCATGACCCGAGCGGCGGCCTGTGTGGTGAGCAACAGGCCGCGTACGTTGAGGTTGAAATGCTCATCGAAGCTTTCAGCGCTCAACTCGTCCAGGGAATCGGGTTTATAGATGCCGGCGTTATTCACCAGAATATCCAGCCGGCCAAACACCCGAACCGCTGTATCGATCAAAGGACCGATCTCGGACGGCCGTGAAAGGTCCGCCTTGTGCGCAATCGCTTCGCCACCGCCCGCCACAATGCGGGCAACGACACGCTCTGCGTCTTCGACGCTTCGTGAATAGTTGACGATGACCTTTACACCCTCTGCCGCCAATCGCTCGGCGATGCCTGCGCCGATGCCTTTTGAAGACCCTGTGACGATCGCCACCTTGCCTGCTAACTGACCCATGTTTGCCGCTCCTGTGAATGAATGTGAGGGCGCATGGTAGGCTCGGCGATCCCGTTTATTTAGAGGTGCAATCGGCATGCAGTATGAAGCGTTGCTTCAAAACGGCGTCATCCGGCCGGACCTGCTGCCCGGCATTGCGGCTTTCGTGCAGATCGCCCAGCACGGGAGCTTCACCAAAGCGGCGGCGGTCATGGGTATGTCGCCCTCTGCCCTGTCGCAAACCCTGCGGACGCTGGAAGGCAGGCTCGGCGTGCGGCTGCTCGACCGCTCCACCCGAAAGGTTGGCGTGACTGAGCTGGGGCAACGTTTTCTGGGATACGCGCAGCCGGGTCTGGCCGCACTGGCCTCCGCCGTCGAGGACGTCAATGAATTGCGGGACAAGCCCACCGGCGTGTTGCGCCTCAACCTGTCTCGTACCACTGCGGACATCGTCCTGATGCCGCACCTGGCGGCGTTCATGGACGCCTATCCGGACATCACCCTGGAGGTCCACTGCGACAACGCATTGCTGGATCTGGTGGCCGGCGGCTTTGATGCCGGCATCCGGGTTGGCGACTACCTGGCTCAGGATGTCGTCGCAATTCCCATGGGCGGCGCTCACCGCATCGCCACCGTTGCAACGCCCGGCTACTTGCGGGGCCGCGAACACCCGAGCACCCCGCAAGACCTGCATCTGCATCGCTGCCTCAACATTCGCCTGGCCAGCGGTGTGTACCGATGGGAGTACATTCACGAAGGCGTTGCCATGGAGATTCTTCCGCCCAGCGTGCTGATCACCAATGATGGCGACACCTTGATGCAGGCCATTCGCGCGGGCGTGGGCATCGGTGGCGCATTCGAAGCCCAGGTGAAAGACGAGATCGACAGCGGACAGCTGGTAGCGCTGCTCAAGCCCTTCTGGCCCGAAGTTTCGCCGTTCTATCTGTATTACCCGAGCCGTACCCACGTGCCACAGAAACTGCGCGTGTTCATTGATTTCATGAAAGCGCGGCTGGACGGCTGAGCAGGCTGCGTGCACTTTACACGGCACTGAGTGTGGCCCTACCGGCGTATCCCATGGCTCCCGTGAGATCGAGCGTGAACTCGAATGTGGGCCGGCTATGAATTCTAAAAGTTGTAAGGCTCAAGCTCAGCTAACTGAGAAAGAATGATCAAATGCTCAACCGCTTTTACCTTTTCCAGGTTATCTAGTGTTTCGGAACCGCCGAGCATCAGTGCAGGGACGAAGCCATACATTTCATCGTGGCGAAGCGTGCCGAGCTTTTTTCTTGCCGGCTCGAACAAATCTTCGAAGTTATTAGAGTCGACATTTCTTGAGACTATGAAGTCTTGCACTTTACGATCTAGTTGCTCTGGTGCGGGCCGAAAGTCATGAATGACACATCGAGAGTAAATACTCGTTATCTTCAGAGTGAACCCAGTTTCCTCCCCCCAAAAATACAGGTCACCAAAAGCACCCCGTGCAATAAGATGGTAGGTATCACGCTGGTCAATTTCTGCCCCCTCAATCCAAGACGCAACTACTCCCTCATATTCTTGAGGATTCACCAGCCAGAAAATTCCATTTCCATATCCGCACCAGCCGTGTTCCGACCAGTATTCCAGCAGTTGATTGGGTAGTTTGCCTTTATAACGCCCGATGCTAGAAACCGGCACCTCCTGACGATCAACCGGGTTACCAAACTTTTCTAGGAATCTTGCAAATACACTATCCATTGATGCCTCCACCGAGTTTGGCTAGTGCCATCCCAAGAAAGGTTTTTAGTTTAAAAGTCATAAGGCTCAAGTTCAGCGAGCTGCGAGAGGAATATCAGGTGCTCTACGGCCTTAAGCTTTTCTAGGTGGTCAAGAGTATCCGGACCGCCCAGCATTAGTGCAGGGAGGAAGCCGTACATCTCGTCATGATTTGGCGTGCCGAGTTTTTTCTTCGCTCGGTCGAACAAGTCGCCATAGTCATTGGACTCCACATCTGTGGAAAGTAAAAAATCTTGCAACTTGCGATCCATCTGCTCGGGGGTGGGTTGAAAATCAAAAATAACGCACCGCGAAAGGACGCTTGTTATCTTCAACGCAAATCCTGTTTTTTCACCCCATATATACAGGTCACCAAAGGCGCTGCGCGCTATAAGGTGATAGACGTCACGCCTTTCAATTTTCGTGCCCTCAATCCAGGACGCCACCACGCCATCATACTCTTGAGGGTTCACGAGCCAGAAAATACCATTACCATATCCGCTCCAGCCATGCTCTGAATCGCCCAGTAATCCAAGAGCTGATTGGGCAGCTTGCCCCTGTAGCGCTCAATACTGGTCACCGGAACCTCATGACGATCAATAGGATCACCAAACTTTTCCAAAAACCTTGCAAATACCTTATCCATACACCTCCCTGTAATTTGGAAATGGCATCACAGCGCTAGCTGCAAACTAGAAATTGTAAGGCTCAAGTTCAGCAAGCTGAGAGAGGATCATCAAATGCTCAACCGCCTTTACCTTCTCCAGGTTATCTACTGTTTCGGAACCCCCGAGCATTAGTGCGGGTACGAAGCCATACATTTCATCGTGGCGAAGCGTACCAAGCTTTTTTCGTGCCGGCTCGAACAAATCTTCAAAATCGTTGGAGGAAACTTTTCTGGATATCAGAAAGTTTTGAAATGCTTTGTCCATGTCCAGCGGCATTGTTGGGGGATCGTTTATTACACAGCGAGAAAAAATGCTTGTGATGTTCAGCGCGCACCCGGTTGTTTCACCCCAAAAATACAGGTCGCCAAACGCGCTGCGGGCAATTATATGGTAGATATCACGCTTCTCAAAAATCGTACCTTCAAGCCATGAAGCCACCACTCCTTCATATTCTTGAGGGTTTACTAACCAGAAAATTCCATTACCATATCCGCACCAGCCGTGTTCAGCCCAGTATCCCAGCAGTTGATCGGGTAGTTTGCCTCTATAAGGCTCAATGCTAGAAACCGGCACGTCCTGACGATCAACCGGGTTACCAAACTTTTCCAGAAATCTAGCAAATACCCTATCCATAGGTACCTCGAAGCGTTTTTTTTCAAGTGTCATCCCATGGCACGCTTTGACCTAAAATTCATAAGGCTCAAGTTCAGCGAGCTGAGAGAGAAATATCAGGTGTTCTACAGCCTTTAGCTTTTCTAGGTGGTCGAGGGTATCCGGACCACCGAACATTAGTGCAGGGACGAAGCCGTACAATTCATCATGTCGGAGCGGACCAAGCTTTTTTCTTGCTGAATTAAAAAGGTCATCGTAGTCGTTGGACTCTGCATCGATTGACAACAGAAAGTCTTGAACCTTGCGATCCATTTGTTCAGGAGCCGGTTCAAAGTCGTCGACAACACACCTAGAAAGAAAACTAATTATCTTAAGGGAAAATCCCGTCCTCTCGCCCCACAAATAAAGGTCTCCAAAGGCGCTACGGGCAATAACGTGATAGCTGTCATGCTTTTCTAACTCCGTATTCCCGATCCATGACGCTACTACACCTTCATAATCCTGTGGATTGACAATCCAGAAGATGCCGTCTCCGTATCCGCACCAGCCGTGCTCGGCCCAGTATTCCAAGAGTAGATCCGGCAGCTTGCCCCTGTAGCGCTCAATACTGGTCACCGGAACCTCATGACGATCAATAGGATCACCAAATTTCTCCAGAAACCTTGCAAATACCTTATCCATACACCTCCCTGTAATTTGGAAATGGCATCACAGCGCAAGCTGCAAACTAGAAGTTGTAAGGCTCAAGTTCAGCGAGCTGAGAAAGAATCATCAAATGCTCAACCGCTTTTACCTTCTCCAGGTTAGCAAGGGTCTCGGAGCCACCCAGCATCAAAGCCGGTACGAAACCATACATTTCATCATGGCGAAGCGTGCCGAGCTTTTTTCTCGCGGACCCGAACAAATCTTCGAAGTTGTTGGAGTCAGGATTTCTGGACAATATAAAACTTTGCAATTCTCCATCCATCTCGCCAGCTGAAGCGACAGGATCGTTTATTACGCAACGTGAATATAGGCTAGTTATTTTGAGTGAATATCCGGTGGCTTCACCCCAAAGATAAAGATCACCAAAAGCTCCACGAGCAATAAGATGGTAATTATCACAACTTTCAAAAGGGGTGCCTTCCAACCAAGAAGCCACTACCCCTTCATATTCCTGTGGGTTTACAATCCAAAAAATCCCGTTACCATAGCCACTCCAACCATGTTCTGCCCAGTACTCCAACAGCTTGCCGGGCAACTTTCCTCTGTATCGCTCAATACTTGATTCCGGTACTTGCTGACGGTCGACCGGACCACCGAACTCCTCCAGGAATATGGAAAATATTCCATCCATGCAGCACCTCCCTGCAATGTAAGGATGATAGTCCTACGCAGACCGCAAACTAGAAGTTGTGAGGCTCGAGTTCAGCAAGCTGAGAAAGAATTATCAAGTGCTCAACCGCTTTTACCTTCTCCAAGTTGTCTACTGCTTCGGAACCGCCGAGCATTAGTGCAGGGACGAAGCCGTACATTTCGTCGTGGCGAAGCGTGCCGAGCTTTTTTCTTGCCGGCTCGAACAAATCTTCGAAGTTATTAGAGTCTACATTTCTTGATACTATAAAGTCTTGCACCTTACGGTCTAGTTGCTCTGGCGTGGGCCGAAAGTCATGAATGACACATCGAGAGTAGATACTCGTTATCTTCAGAGTGAACCCAGTTTCCTCCCCCCAAAAATACAGATCACCAAAAGCGCCCCGTGCAATGAGATGGTAGGTATCACGCTGGTTGATTGCTGTCCCCTCAATCCAAGACGCCACTACTCCTTCATATTCTTGAGGATTCACCAGCCAGAAAATTCCATTTCCATATCCGCACCAGCCGTGTTCTGACCAGTATTCCAGCAGTTGATTGGGTAGTTTGCCTTTATAACGCTCGATGCTAGAAACCGGCACCTCCTGACGATCAACCGGGTTACCAAACTTTTCTAGGAATCTTGCAAATGCTGGGTCCATGGTTAACTCCAGTTTTGATTAGCACTTATGTAGTTTTAGGTTAATTAAAGTCGAAGCTCGCTTTTCTTCGGGTACCTTCTCAGCAGCTGCTTTAATGCCGGGAGTTTTTGTTCTCCACTGAGCCCCAATGCTAGAGTTGACCTGTCGGTCCCCGAAATCACTAATAATGTCCCAGCCACCTGAGGTAAGTTCAGGGTTATGCAGCCCCGCAATATTTGCCATCGTTTCCTTGGCTTTTTTAAGTGCGGCTTGCTCAGCTTCCACTGCATTTAACTCGGAGAACTCATTCTGAAAGCGCTCTGTTAGGGCATCTTGCATTTCCTTTCTAGCCTGCCTGGCAGTGGCCTGATTTCTTTTTACCGGATTAGCAATATTCTGCAGATATTCATCAACCGTCAGCCTATTCAGCCCCTCCTCGTGTCCCTTCAGCTGCCGCTCGAACTCCCCGATCTTCGAAGCTGGCATTTTGTCCGCTTTAAAGCATTCAGCTTCATGCCGGGGCATTCTGTTTGGTTTGCCATTCGGCGGCTCTGTGTCTTTACCACCGGGGCGATTGGTCGGCGCGGGCTCCTCCGGTCCAAGCGCACCTCGCCGGGGCTCCGGAGGTTTCAGGTCGGGGTGCTGTTTCATGGCCTCTTCATGTTTGACCATCCACTGGCCAAGGTCCGCTCCTCGCTTGCTGCGGCTCATCTCACCAGCAAGCACACTTGCGTTTCCACGGCCACGGGTCAGGTAAGCAACCATACCGCTTAGTAAAAGTATGACGACCGCCTCATGGGACCGGGCGATATCCCATGAGCCCTGTTGGGCAGCCATTCCGTCGCTTGAGAAAGAACCCAGTGGATTGCCGGTACGCTCTTGCGGGCCATTCCACGCGGTGGAGACACCCTGAATGTAGCCGTTGACAATAGGCTTCCAGCCGTCTTCGAGAAACTCGGCGATCGAGGCCAGCCCCAATATTCCGAGAATCCAGGTTCCGGCCTCCACACCGACCAAGGCGCCAGCGGCGGCGCCGGGGAACGCACCGATGCCGCCGGCTAATAAACCTACCCCGCCTCCTATCACAGCGCCGGTCAATGCACTTCCAATGATGATCATCGCCATGTCGGCAACGACGCTGATCAGTTCATCGAGGATGCTGCGGATATCCAAATCAGCGAAGCGTTTCAGGAGGCTATCGGCAGCCTCCCTTTCAGCAAGATGACACGCAGTGCGCACGCAACGTATGCGTCGGTAGATCAGGTTCATACTCGGTGCATTGAGAGAAGTCGGGGGGCTGAGAGGGTTCAAGCCTGTAGGGCGCTCCGCGACCCTGTTCCTGCCAAAGAGCCTGTCGGCCTGCCCCTCAATATCAAGCCAGCTGGGTATCCATTTTATGAAAGGCATTCACCGCTCCTGCGTGTTGTCCTGATCCAGGCTGCGAAAACTAAGCGCTAGAGCGTGCGATGTCAAAGACGCTGTGAAGAACTGTGCGCAGGATAGTATTAAAGGCTCTATCGGCAGCGCCGCGTGTTGCCGGCCGGGGCTTTGTGATCCTCGCCCTGCTCCGCATCGGCGCTTGGCGATACACGAGCGCCCCACGGCGGAGCATTCCCGGGGAGGCGATCGGCGATGAAGCTCGTAACGCCGGGGATTTTCACTTGGCACGCTTATTTCATGGTTAAAACAAACGGCAAGCCGGACCCCGGTCCTTAAGTCTCGTCCACATACGCGCCTCGAATGCGCCAGGTATCGAAGCCTGATCGACCCCCACCGGGTTGATCGGGCTTTTTTTATGGATGCTGTTCATGCACGACTCTCGTCCCATTGTTCACGTTGGCTTCCTGCTCTCGACCGAAGGCACTTACCGCCGCATGGGCCGCAGTGCCTTGCTCGGGTTGCAGGACGCGCTGGCTGAAATCAACGCCGACGCCCGACGTCGCGTGCAACTGGAGGCAATCTGCATCGACCCCCAGGGCGATCCGGCCGCCTACAGCAGCGGCGTCGCGCAGTTGCTGGGTGCGGGCGTCCGGCACATCTTCGGCACCACGCTGTCGGCGAGCCGCAAGGAAATCATCCCGGACCTGGACCAGCACGGCGCGCTGCTCTGGTATTCGAGCCCGTACGAAGGTTACGAAAGCAGCGAGAACGTCTTGTACCTTGGCGGATGCCCGAACCAGACGCTGCTGCCCCTGCTGCGCTACGCGCTGCGCGAGTTCGGTAATCGGGCCTTTTTGCTCGGTTCCAACTACGTATGGGGCTGGGAAAGCAACCGCATCGCCCGGGAAGTGCTGGAAGCCAACGGCGCTGAAGTGCTCGGCGAAAAGTACTGGCACCTGGGCGCGACCGGCTTCGACACGCTGATCGAAGGGCTGATTCAGGACCCGCCGGCGTTCGTGCTGAACAACCTGGTGGGCGAGTCTTCCTACGCCTTTTTGCAACAACTGGATCGGGCCTGCGAGCGCCAAGGCCTGCGCCTGCCGGTGCTCAGCTGCAACCTCACCGAAGCGGAGCTGGATGGGGTGGGCCCGATGCAGGCGCTGCGGCTGCTGTCCTGCGGGCCGTTTTTCGAGACCCTGAACCCGGCGTTTTGTGAGGGCCAGCAGCGTCATGGCCCGCGCACCTGTTCGCACTATTACACCAGCGCCTACACGGCGTTGAGGGTATTCGCCGATGCCTTGCACGCCAGCGACGATGCCTCGCCAAAAGCGATTTGCGAGCACCTTTACGGCCACCCGGTCGCCAGCGTGCTCGGCACTGTCAGCCTGTCGGCGCGCAATCATCACAGCGCGCTAGCCAGTCATATTGCCGAACTGCGCGGGGGACGCTTCGAAGTCGTGCAATCGGCGCCCCACCCGATCGCCGCCGACCCCTATCTCACTGTTACGGATGTACACGCCGATGGGGTGGACCGACACGCCACCCCGGCGCCGCGCTTGAGGATCGTCAAATGAACACACGCGCCTTTCCAGCTTTCGACCAGGGTCACTTGCTGCTGATCGACTGCGATGAACGCAGTCAGGCCAACCTGGGCAAGAGCCTGCAACGCCTGGGGATTCACTCGCAGGTGCTCGATCACGACGCGCCCTGTGACACCCGGGGCTGTTTCGCGGCGATCCTTGAGATCGAACATTTCGCCAGCCCCCTCGCCGTTCAGGCGCTGAATGCGACCAGCATTCCCATCGTCGCGCTGACCGCCCACGAAACCCTGTCGCAGATCCAGCGGGCGCTGCAGCTTGGCGCGACGGCACTGCTCAACAAACCCATCAGCCAGGGCTCGGTCTACACCACGCTGATGATGGCGGTGGGATTGCGCGACCGGCAGCGCGCCGATGCCGAACAACTCAATGAGCTGCAACAGCGCTTGGCGCTGCGTCCGCTCATCGCCCAGGCCCTGGCGCGCTTGATGGTGAGCCAGCGTGTCAACGAGGCGACGGCGTACGAGCGCTTGCGCAGCCTGTCGATGCAGCTCAACCGGCCGATCGAAGCGCTGTGTGTCGACCTGCTCGCGGCGCGGGACGAGGACCGCGCATGAACACCCTCAAGGCCCTGTTGCGTCGACCGGCCGTGGCGATTTCGCTGCTGTTTATCGTCACCGTGGTGCTGCTCGCGGCGCTGGCCCCGTGGATAAGCCCCTTCGACCCGGACGAGCAATTCGTCGAGGGGCTGACGATGGAAGGCGCGCCCATGGCGCCAGCGACGCCGTACTGGATGGGCACCGACCTGCTCGGCCGTGACCTGCTGTCGCGGCTGATCTTCGGCGCGCGCACCTCGCTGTTCATCGGCGTGCTGGCCAACGGGCTGGCGGTGCTGATCGGTACCCTGGTAGGCCTGACCGCAGGGTTTGTGCGCGGCTGGCTGGGCAGCGTGTTGATGCGCCTGACCGACCTGATGATGGCCTTCCCCGCCCTGCTGCTGGCGATTGCCCTGTCGGCGATTTTTCAGCCCAGCGTGTGGATCGTTGCGATGGTCATCGCGATGGTCAACTGGGTGCAGATCGCCCGGGTGATCTACGCCGAAACCGTGGCGCTCAGTGCGCGGGATTTCGTCGCTGTGGAGCGCACCCTCGGCGCCAGTTCCCTGCGCATTCTGTTCTCGCACCTGTTGCCCCATCTGCTGCCGACCATTCTGGTGTGGGCGACACTGGGGATTTCCACCACGGTGTTGCTGGAAGCCACCTTGTCGTACCTGGGTGTGGGCGTACAACCGCCGACGCCAAGCTGGGGCAACATCATTTTCGAGAGCCAGACGTATTTCACTTCCGCGCCCTGGCTGGTGTTCATTCCGGGCGCGGCCATCATCCTCCTGTCCCTGGCGTTCAACTTGGTCGGCGACGCCCTGCGCGACGAACTCGACCCCACACTCAAGGGGCGTCGCTGATGCTGCCGTTCATTTGCCGACGGGTCGGTTACGCGCTGCTGATTCTGCTGGGCGTGACCTTCATCACCTACCTGTTGCTGTTCCTGCTGCCCGCCGATCCGGCGCGGCAAATCGCCGGGCGCAGCGCCACCCCTGAAGTGGTCGCGGCGATTCGTGCGCAGCTGGGGCTGGACCTGCCCTTCTATCAGCAATACCTGAGTTACCTGGGCAACCTGCTCCATGGCGACCTTGGCCGCTCCTACATCCAGCGCACCGCCGTCAGCGAGTTGATCGGCGCGCGACTTCGGCCTTCGCTGGAACTCATGGCGGCGGGCATCGGCTTCGAGCTGTTGATCGGCATCAGCCTGGGCATGCTCGCGGCGCTCAAGCGCGACAGCTTCGCCGACAAGCTGCTCATGGCGTTTTCCTTCGTCGGTGTATCGGCGCCGCAGTTCATCGCCGCCATGCTGTTTCTGTACTTCTTCGCCGTGCAACTGGGCTGGTTCCCCCTGGGTGGCTATGGCGGCGCGAGCCATTTGATGTTGCCGGCGCTGACCCTCGGCCTGCTGGGCAGCGGCTGGTATTCGCGCATGGTCCGCTCTTCGATGATCGAAGTGCTGCATCAGGATTTCATCCGCACGGCACGGGCCAAGGGCCTGAGTCGTGCGCGGATCGTGTTGGTGCACGTGCTGCCCAACGCGATCGTGCCGGTGATCCCGATGATCGGCATCGACATCGGCGTGTTCATGGGCGGGCTGGTGGTGGTCGAGTCGGTATTCGGCTGGCCGGGCATCGGTCAGCTCGCCTGGCAGTCGATCCAGCAAGTCGACATTCCGGTCATCGTCGGCGTCACCACGCTGTCGGCGGTGGCCATCGTTCTGGGCAACCTGCTGGCGGATCTGGTGATCCCCCTGGTGGACCCGCGCATCGACATCAAGCAGCACTGAATCCATCAACACAACGGGGCACAACAATGAAGATCAACGCGCTGACCCTGGCCGTGGCGGCCACGCTGTTTACCACGCCACTGTGGGCCGACACGCCGAAAAGCGGCGGCGATGTGGTGGTGACCTACCAGAACGATGTCGCGACCCTGGACCCGGCCATCGGCTACGACTGGCAGAACTGGTCGATGATCAAAAGCCTGTTCGGCCGTCTGATGGACTACAAGCCCGGCACCACGGAGCTTGTGAAAAGCCTGGCCGAGGACTACAGCATTTCCCCGGACGGGCTGGTGTACAGCTTCACCCTGGTCAAGGGCGTGAAATTCCAGAACGGCCGTGAGCTGGTCGCCAATGACGTCAAGTATTCCCTTGAGCGCACCGTCAACCCGAAAACCCAGAGCCCGGGCGCCGGCTTCTTCAGCTCCATCGTCGGTTATGAAGACGTGACCGGCGGCAAAAGCACGACCCTCAGCGGCGTCAAGGTGGTCGACGATCAACACCTGACCATCACGCTGAGCGCGCCAAACGCGACCTTCCTGCACATCATGGCCATCAACTTTGCCTCGGTGGTGCCCAAGGAAGCGGTGGAGCAATGGGGCGCCGACTTCGGCAAGCACCCGGTGGGCAGCGGCGCCTTCAGCCTGGCCGAGTGGAAGCTGGGGCAAAAACTGGAACTGGTGAAGAACCCGAATTACTTCCAGAAGGGCCTGCCTTACGTCGACAAGATTACCTTCGAAATCGGCCAAGACCCGACCGTTGCGCTGCTGCGCCTGAACAAGGGCGAGGTGGACATTGCCGGCGACGGCGTGCCGCCCGCGCAGTTCCTGCAGTTCAAGAACGACCCGGCGTCCAAGCAGTTGCTGGTCACCGGCAACCAGTTGCAGACCGGCTACGTGACGCTGAAAACCACGTTGCCGCCGTTCGATAACCTCAAGGTGCGCCAGGCCATCAATATGGCCATCAGCAAGGAACGCATCGTGCGCATCATCAACGGGCGAGCGGTCCCGGCGAACCAGCCGCTGCCGCCGGCGATGCCCGGTTATGACACGCAGTACAAGGGCTTGCCCTACGACGTCGAAGGCGCGAAAAAGCTGCTCGCCGACGCAGGTCTCGCCAAGGGTTTCGACACCGAGCTGTACGTGATGAACACCGACCCGCAGCCGCGCATTGCCCAGTCGATCCAGCAGGACCTGGCCAAGGTCGGCATCCGCGTGCAGATCAAATCCCTGGCCCAGGCCAACGTGATTGCCGCCGGCAGCTCCAAGGATCAGGCGCCGATGGTGTGGTCCGGCGGCATGGCCTGGATCGCCGACTTCCCGGATCCGTCGAACTTCTACGGCCCGATTCTCGGTTGCACCGGCGCGGTTGAAGGCGGCTGGAACTGGTCGTTGTACTGCAACAAGGCGCTGGATGAACGCGCCGCCAAAGCCGACGCCATGGCACGCCCGGAACAACAGGCTGAACGCACCGAGGCCTGGAAGAAGATCTTCACCGATGCCATGGCCGATGCGCCGTGGGTGCCGATCTTCAACGAGCAACGCTTTACCGTGCGCTCCAAGCGCATGGGCGGCGACGACGCGCTGTACGTCGACCCGGTCCATGTGCCGGTCAACTATGACTACATCTGGGTGAAGTGATCTCGCGCTGGTCTGTTCCCGGCAAGCGCCGGGTCACAGGCCACGGCGTCCCTCCCCCATCGCCTGTTTGCAACGAGGACCGCACCCATGTGCCAGAACTGCCTGGTCAAGACCATCCACAGCGTCAACAGCCACTTCGGCTGGGACCACAGTTTTACCCCGGTCGAGCGCGTGGCGCCCGGCACCACCTTGCAGATGAACTGCAGGGATTCGTCCAACGGCTATTTCACTGCGCAATCGCAAGTGGCCGACGTCAGCGTGATGCCATTCGACCAGATCAATCCGGTCACCGGGCCGATCTACGTCGAGGGTGCCGAACCCGGCGACATCCTGAAAATCACCCTGGACAGTTTCAAGCCCGGGGGCTTCGGATGGACCGCCAACATTCCCGGCTTCGGCCTGCTCGCCGACCAGTTTCAGGCGCCTGCCTTGGCGCTGTGGCATTACGACACGCAGACCCTCGCCCCCGCCGCCTTCGGTGATTTCGCCAAGGTGCCGCTCAAGCCGTTCGCCGGCACTGTGGGCGTGGCGCCCGCTGAAGCCGGGCTGCATTCCATCGTGCCGCCCCGTCGGGTCGGCGGCAATCTGGACATCCGCGACCTGGCGGCGGGCAGCGTCTTGTACCTGCCGGTGGAAGTCGCCGGCGCGCTGTTTTCCATCGGTGACACCCACGCGGCCCAAGGCGATGGCGAGGTCTGCGGCACCGCCATCGAGAGCGCCATGGACGTGGTGGTCAAGCTTGACCTGATCAAGAAAACGCCCCTGGCCACCCCGCGTTTCAGCACACCCGGCCCGGTCACCGGGCACCTGGACAGCGCCGGCTACGAAGCCTTCACCGGCATCGGTCCGGACCTGATGGAGGCCGCCCGCCAGGCCGTGGCCAACACCATCGACTGGCTGTGCCGCGAGCACCGCATGCCGGCGGAACAGGCGTACATGCTGTGCTCGGTGTGCGGCGATCTGCGCATCAGCGAAATCGTCGACCTGCCGAACTGGGTGGTGTCGTTCTACTTTCCGAAAGTGGTGTTCCAGTGAAACCGGACGAGCAGCCGAGTCTGTCGGTGGAGCGGCTGAGCATCGACGTCGGTGGCGGCGCGTCACGGCGTCGGGTGGTCGATGAGCTGAGTTTCGCGCTGTATCCGCGGCGCACACTGTGTATCGCCGGCGAATCCGGCAGCGGCAAATCCCTTTCGTCCCTGGCGATCATGGGCCTGTTGCCCAAGGCGGCCAGTGTTCCCGGTGGCGCGATCCTGTTCGACAACCGCGACCTGCTGAGCCTGCCGGAACGGGAGCTGCAAGGCCTGCGCGGCAAGCGCATCGGCATGATCTTTCAGGAGCCGATGACGTCGCTGAACCCGCTGCTGACTGTCGGCCAGCAACTGGCGGAAACCCTGCGCCGGCATGAGGCGTTGAGTCGCGGCGAGATTCACCAGCGCTGCCGAGCCATGCTTGATGCCGTGCGCATGCCCCAGGTGGACAAGCGCCTGACCCAGTACCCCCATGAGCTGTCCGGCGGCATGCGCCAGCGGGTGATGATCGCCATGGCGATGCTCTGCCAGCCGGAAATCCTCATCGCCGATGAGCCGACCACCGCGCTGGACGTGACCATTCAGGCGCAGATCCTTGAGCTGATGCGCGAGTTGCAGCAGCAGTTCGCGACCAGCCTGTTGCTGATCACCCACGACATGGGCGTGGTCGCGGAAATGGCCGATGAAGTGGTGGTGATGAATCAGGGCCGCATGGAAGAGCGCGGTTCGTTGCACCAGGTCTTCACCGATGCGCAAGCGCCCTACACGCGCAAATTGCTGGCCGCGGTGCCGGTACTGGGCAGCGCGCCGCCGCCTGACGCATTGAATGAACAACCGGTGGTGCTCGCCGTCAAGGACCTCAGCGTGCGCTTCCCTTTGCGCCACGGCTGGTTCGAAACCCCGCGCACGGTACATGCGGTCGAGGGCGTGAGTTTCGAGCTGCGTCAGGGCGAAACCCTGGGGCTGGTCGGCGAAAGCGGGTGCGGCAAGTCCACCACCGGCAAAGCCTTGATGAACATGCTCAGCTACCAGGGCAGCGTCAAATTGCTGGGGCAGGAACTCAACGGTTTGCAGGGTGATGCGTTGCAGCGGGTGCGCCGCGATGTGCAGATGGTGTTTCAGGACCCGTACGCGGCGCTCAATCCGCGCAAGACCGTGTTCGATCTGGTGGGCGAGCCCTTGCTGATTCACGACAAGATGCCCGAAGCCCGGCGGCGCGAGCGTGTGGCGCAATTGCTGCAGCAGGTCGATCTGCCACGGGACACCCTGGAGCGCTATCCCCATCAGTTTTCCGGCGGGCAACGCCAGCGGATCTGCATCGCCCGGGCGCTGGCGCTGAACCCCAAAGTGATCATCGCGGATGAATCGGTCTCGGCGCTGGACGTCTCGGTTCAGGCTCAAGTGCTGGAGCTGCTGGAACGGCTGCGCGCCGAGCATGGGCTGAGCTACCTGTTCATCTCCCACGACATGGCCGTGGTCGAGCGCATCTGCCATCGCGTGGCGGTGATGTATGGCGGGCGCATCGTCGAAATCGGCGCCCGTGATCAGGTCTTGCACAACCCGCAGCATCCCTATACCCGCCGCCTGCTCGCCGCAGTGCCGGTGCCCGAAGTGGGCCGGCGCCGGGATTTCAAGAGCCTGCTCAAAGAGCTGGACCGGCCTGACCCGATCAAGACAAAGGATTTTGTCGCGCCGGTGCAGCGGTTTTCAGCGGTGGCGGCGGATCACTGGGTCGCGGTGGAGTGATAAAAGCAGTGACCGCTTGTTAACGCTTTTCCGCCGTCCACGGCAGCATGCGGCGCAGGGTGTTGTCGCGGACAAAATAATGATGAAAGAGCCCTGCTGCCGCGTGCACGCCGATCAGCCAGTAGCCCAGGTTGCCGGCCCACTCGTGCCAGCCTTTGATTTGTTTGGCCAGATCGGGGTCGACGGCCAGGGGTGACGGGAGGAAGAAGCCGAAGTACGGCATCGGCTTGCCACCCGCCGACAGCATCAGCCAGGCCAGGACCGGGGTCGCGATCATCAGTGCGTAGAGCAGCCCATGAACGAGGTGGGCCATCCCGAGCTGCCAGGTTCGAGGGGCCGGCGTGATCGACGGCGCCTTGTACATCAGTCTGCCCAGCAGACGCAGCCAGACCAGTGCAAATATCGACAGACCAAACATGCCGTGCAGCCCTAGCAACAGCGAGCGCAGTGTGCTGCCCCGGGGCGCGAAGCCCTTAAGCTCGATACAGGCGTAAACGCCGATGAACAGCGCCAGCATCAGCCAGTGCAGGGACATCGACAATCTGGCGTACCGGTGTGGGGTGGAAATCATGGTGGGGCGCTCGCTGAGTGGGGGGATGTTGCTCAATTGCCCCGCACCTTGAGGCCCCTGTCTTAAGGCAGTCTGAAGACGTCGCGCAGATCGCCAGGAAAACCGGGCGCGGCAAATTTCTCACCTTCAGACTTCGTTAAGAATCGACCCAGATACTCCACCCCATCACCACTGGGGAGGAGCCACACCCATGCAGGGTCTGGACTGGAATAACCGATTACCACCGAACTCAATGCCGTCCGGTGCGCTGCCCCTGGATTTCCTGCCTATGGGATTCGGCACTGCGCAATCACCGGCCCTCTCGCTCAATCGTGCGCTGTCTCAGGAGCCACTGCGCGACGCCTACGAGACGTTCATCCAGCAGCGCTTTCGCCAGGCGCACAACGCCGAGATCCGTAGCTTCATGCCGGAGTTGTTCGGACTCCATGACAACACCGGCACGCTGTGCGCCGTGGCCGGCGTGCGTGTCGCCACCTCCGGCGCACTGTTCCTGGAGAACTATCTGGATCAGCCTGTCGAGCAGATGATCGAAGCCAGCGCCGGCAGGCCCGTGGACCGTCAGGGCATCGTCGAAGTGGGCAACCTCGCCGCCAGCAACCTGGGCAGCGCGCGGCTGAGCATCATCACCGTGACCTGGCTGCTCGCCATGAGCGGTCTGGAATGGGTGGCGTTCACCGGCAACGCCGGGCTGGTGAACAGTTTCAATCGCCTCGGCCTGCGCCCCCTTACCCTTTGCGTTGCCGACCCTCTGCGCCTGGGCGAAGACCGGCACGCCTGGGGCAATTACTACGATTCCCAACCCAGCGTGCACGTCGGCGACATTCGCTCCGGGTTCCTGCACCTGAGCAGCAGCGGCGTGTTTGAACGCTTCGGGCTGCCCCTGACTCTGGAGGACAGCTGCCATGTCGCCTGAACTGACCAGCTTCCGCCAACGCATCGCTGATCTCGCCGCCGCGCAGCCCGATACGTGCGCACTGTGGGGCGATGACCTGAAATTGAGTTATGCCGAACTGGAGGCAGAAATCAATCTGCGCCAGGAGAGGCTCAAGGACCTCGACGCCAGGGTCGTGGCCCTCGCCCTCGACAACGGTCCGGACCTGCTGATCTGGGACCTGGCGATTCTGTTCGCCGGCCTGGCCTGTGTGACGCTGCCACCGTTTTTCAGCGCCGCGCAGCGCCTTCATTGCCTGGAGCAGAGCCAGGCCGACGTGGTCATTGCCGATGACGACTACGCCCGTGAACTCGCCACCTCGGCGTTCCGTCATGACGGGGGGTTCTGGTTGCGCGTGAACCCTCAGCCGTCGCCCCTGCCGGTGGGCACGGCGAAGCTCACCTTTACCTCGGGCACGACCGGCACGCCCAAAGGCGTCTGTCTGGACGCTGCCAGCGTGTTGACGGTGGCCATGGAGGTGCAGCGCGCCAGCCAGTCCCGCCAGCCCGCCCACCACCTTTCACTGCTGCCTCTGGCGATTCTGCTGGAAAACGTCGGCTGCTATGCCGCGCTTTACGCCGGCGCGATGCTGAGCCTGCCAAGCCAGCGAACCCTGGGCATTCAAGGGGCCAGCGGCGTGGAGTTGCCGCGTCTGCTGTCAACCTTGGCGGTGCGCCAGCCCCACAGCATGATCCTCGTCCCGCAGCTGTTGCTGTTGCTGGTCAGCGCCTGCGAAATGGGCGCTTTCAACCCGTCATCGCTGCGCTTCATCGCGGTGGGCGGCGCCAAAGTCAGCCATGAACTGTTGCTGCGCGCCGAAACCCTTGGCATTCCGGTGTACGAAGGCTACGGCCTGTCCGAGTGCGCGTCGGTCGTCTCCCTCAACCGCCCCGACGCCCATCATCCCGGCAGCGTTGGCAAACCGCTGCCCCATGTGCAGATACGCCTGGCCGAGGACGGTGAAGTCCTGATTGGCGGGTCGCGGATGCTGGGCTATCTCGGCGACGCGGAACCCACCCCGCAGTGGTGGCCGAGCGGTGATCTCGGCGCGTTTGACGCCAACGGCTACCTCTATCTTCACGGCCGCAAGAAGCATCAGTTCGTGACCAGCTACGGTCGCAACGTCAACCCTGAGTGGGTCGAGGCCGAACTGACCCAGCGCGGTCTGATCGCTCAGGCATTCGTCTACGGCGAAGCCCTGCCGCGCAACCATGCGCTGCTGTGGCCACTGCGCCCGGACGCCACCGACTCGCACCTGCACAGCGCTGTCGAGCAGGCCAATCAGGCGCTGCCGGACTACGCACGCGTCCACACCTGGACGCGTCTGGACCAGCCTTTCACCGCAGCCAATGGCATGGCCACCGCCAACGGCCGGCCCCGGCGCGACGCCATCCTGGCGAATTACCGACATCTGTTCACTGAGCCCACGCGAGCAAAGGACCTTCAATCATGAGTTTTTTCGAAACCCTGCAAGACGCCACCCGCACCGAGCGCGAGACCTTGTTCAATCTGCCTGTTATCCATCAGGCGCTGCACGGTGAGGTCTCGCTGGAGAGCTATCGCGCCTTCCTGACTCAGGCGTATTACCACGTGCGCCATACCGTGCCGTTGATGATGGCCTGTGGCGCGCGGCTGCCTTCGCGGCTGGAATGGCTGCGTGGCGCGGTGTGCGAGTACATCGAAGACGAATACGGCCACGAGCAGTGGATCCTCGACGACGTGCGCGCCTGTGGCGGCGATGCCGATGCCGTGCGCAACGGTACGCCCGGCCTGCCCATCGAGCTCATGGTCGCCTACCTCTACGATCTCATCGCCCGGGGCAATCCGGTGGGACTGTTCGGCATGGTCAACGTGCTGGAAGGCACCAGCATCGCCTTGGCGACCCATGCCGCCGGCAGCATTCAGCAGCGCCTGGCACTCCCGGCCACTGCGTTCAGTTACCTGAGCTCCCATGGCAGCCTCGATGTCGGCCACATGGAGACCTATCGCAAGCTGATGGACCGTCTTGAAGATCCGGAGGATCAGGCGGCCGTGATCAAGGCCTCGAAAGTGGTCTACGGGTTGTACACCGACATGTTTCGTCAGTTGCCCCTCGCCCAGGCTGCACCGGTGAAGGAGCACGACCATGCGTCTGTCTGAAGCGCGAGTGGTGCTGACCGGCGCCAGTGGCGGTATCGGCATGGCCATTGCCGAGGCGCTGTGCAGCCATGGCGCTGAAGTGCTCGCCGTCTGCCGCCATCAGGAGCCGCTGTTGCCGTTGCAACAGCAGTACCCGCATCTCTTGCACTGGGTAAAGGCCGATCTGACGACCGCCGAAGGTCGTCAGCATGTGCTGATGACGGCACAGGCGATGGAAGGGGTCAACCTGCTGATCAACGCCGCCGGCGTCAATCATTTCGCCATGCTGGAGCAACTGCCGGGGCACGAGATCGATTCGATGCTCGAGATCAACGTGAATGCGCCCATCCAGCTCACCGGCCTGCTGTTGCCGCTGCTGCGCCAGCCCGGCCGTGCCATGGTGGTGAACGTCGGTTCGACCTATGGTTCGATCGGTTATGCCGGCTATGCCACGTACTGCGCGAGCAAGTTTGCGCTGCGGGGGTTTTCCGAAGCGTTGCGCCGCGAGCTGGCGGATACGCGGATCGGCGTGCTGTATGTCGCCCCTCGCGCGACCCGCACCACAATGAACAGCCCCGCCGCGCGCGCCCTCAACTCTGCCCTGAAAACCGCCGAGGACGATCCGCAAACAGTCGCCGCCGCGGTTATCCGCGCCATTGTCGGCAATCAGCGCGAGCTTTATATGGGCTGGCCTGAACAATTCTTCGTCCGCCTCAACAGCCTGCTGCCCGCCGTGGTGGACCGTGGACTGCGCAAACACCTGCCCCTCATTCGCCGATTCAGCAGCGCCACTCACGAAAAGAGCACCAAGCCATGAAACGTCTACTCGTCGTACTGCTCGCCACCCTCGCCTTGCCCGTGTGGGCTCTGGATGCACCTGACCAGCAACGCCTGACCGGGATTCAGCAGGAGTGGGCGCGAATTCAATATCAGCTGCCGGAAGATCAGCGCGTCGCGGCATTCGAACAGTTGGCCGCCAAGTCCTCCGCCTTCACGCAGCAGCGTCCCGCCGTCGCCGAGGCCTGGATATGGTCGGGCATTGTCACCAGCAGTTGGGCCGGTGCTCAGGGCGGGCTCGGTGCATTGAGCAAGGTGAAAACCGCGAAGGCCGATCTTGAAAAAGCCATGACGCTGGACCCCAATGCCTTGCAAGGCTCCGCCTACGCCAGCCTGGCTGCGCTGTACGACCGCGTGCCCGGGTGGCCGATCGGTTTCGGCGATCCGGATAAGGCCCAAGGTCTGCTGGAGCAGGCGCTGAAACTCAATCCCGACGGCATCGATCCGCTGTACTTCTGGGGCGATCATCTCTACCGCCAGGGCCACTATGCTCAGGCAAAGGAAGCGCTGGACAAGGCCTTGCTCGCCGCACCTCGGCCCGGGCGTGAGGTGGCAGACAGTGGACGCCGCAAAGATATCCAGCTATTGCTGGTGGACGTAAACAAAAAACTGAAATGACGGAGCATTCATGCGTTTGCTGTTGGTGGAAGACGATGTTGCCCTCGGTGAGGGCATTCATCAGGCGTTGACTCGCGAAGGCTACACGGTGGACTGGGTGAAAGATGGCGCCAGCGCCCTCCATGCGCTGTTGAGCGAAGTGTTCGATCTGGCCATTCTCGATCTCGGATTGCCCAGGCTGGACGGCCTGGCGGTGTTGCGGCGCCTGCGTGAGAGTGGCTCGGCCCTGCCGGTGCTGATCCTGACGGCACGGGACGCCACCGAGGACCGCATCGCCGGCCTCGATGCGGGGGCCGACGATTACCTGATAAAGCCCTTCGACCTGTCCGAACTCAAGGCCCGCCTGCGGGCGTTGTTGCGGCGCAGTGCCGGGCGCGCGCGGGTCATGATCGAGCACGCGGGCATCCGCCTGGACCCGACCACCCAGCAAGTCACTTACAAAGCTGAACCCGTCGCCCTCACCCCCAAGGAATACCAGCTGTTGTACGAACTGCTCTCGCCACCGGGCCGGGTGATGACCCGCGAACGCTTGATGCAGTTGTTGTACGGCTGGAACGAAGAAGCAGAGAGCAACACCCTCGAAGTGCACATCCATCACCTGCGCAAGAAGTTTTCCAGCGAGCTGATCCGCACGGTGCGCGGCGTCGGCTACCTGGTGGAGGATCGCCCGTGACGTCGATCCGCCGCCGCACCCTGACCCTGATCCTCGGACTGGTGTTGATCGGGCTGCTGATCCTGACGCTGGTCAACCTCCATGACAGCAACCACGAAATCGCCGAAGTCTATGACGCGCAACTCGCCACCAATGCCAGGTTGCTGCAGGGCGTCATGCGCATGCCCCTGGCGCGGCAAGAGCACGCGCAGCTGTACCAGGCGTTCAATCAGGCATTGGCTCAGGCCGAACCGCGAGTCGACGGCCACCCCTACGAGAGCAAAATCGCCTTTCAGGTCTGGGACCTTCAAGGCCGGCTGCTGGTGCATACCCCCAGCGCGCCGAGCCTGACCCGTGCGCCCCAGTACACCGGCTTCAGCGACATCAATGACCTCGGCAAACATGAGTGGCGCACCTTTGTGCTCAGGGATGAGCAGCACGACTTGCTGATCTGGGTCGGCGAGCGCGACGACGTGCGCTCGGACCTGGTCAACCGCATCGTCCGTCACACCGTGATCCCCAACCTGATCGGCAGCCTGCTGCTGATGGGCGCGATCTGGCTGGCCATTGGCTGGGGACTCAAGCCGCTGGCCGATCTGGCCGCCACGCTGCGCGGTCGTCATCCGGGCTCCCTCGAACCCTTGCAACTGGCCCCGCTGCCCAGCGAGCTGGAGCCCATGCAAGCGGCCCTGAACAGACTGCTCGGACAGATTCAGGAGGTGCTGAGCCGTGAGCGGCGCTTCATCGCCGACGCCGCCCATGAAATGCGCACGCCCCTGGCGGTGCTGCGGGTGCATGCGCAAAACGTGCTGGAGGCACACGACGAGGCGCAGCGCAACGAGTCCCTGAGTTACCTCATCGTCGGCGTTGACCGCACGACGCGGCTGGTCAATCAGCTGCTGACCGTGGCGCGGATGGAACCCGGTGCAGGCCCCGTTGTGACCCGCAATGCCGATCTCGTTGCGGCCGTGCGCGACAGCCTGGTGCAAATGACGCCGTGGGTACTGAGCCGGGGGCTGGAATTGGTGTTCGACTGCGATGAGCCTTCTCTGACGGTACGAACCGACTTCGCCGCCATCGACATCGCCCTGCAAAACCTGGTGACCAATGCGGTCAACTTCTCGCCTTCAGGCGGTCAGGTGATGGTCACCCTGGGCTTGAGACACCCCTATTTCGAACTAAGCGTTGCCGACGAGGGGCCTGGCATCGACGAGGCCGAGCGGGAGCGCCTGTTCGAGCGCTTTTACAGCCGCGGCAACGATCAGGGCGTCGGGCTGGGCCTGACCATCGTGCAAACCATTGCACGGCGCCTGGGCGGGGAAATCATCATGGAGAACCGTCCCGGGAAAGGCTTGCGCGCGACACTATGTGCGCCAGCGAACAGACAGCCCTGAGAAAGCGTACTCACACTGTCGTGGTCTGAACGCTTCGTTCACCAGGGCACATCAGTGCCGGCGCTCCGCTGCGCACACTGCCCAATACGGTGCGTCCGCCGGGGTGCAAGTCATTTCAGGGAAACTAATGACGAGCACATGGACACGCACCAAACAGGCGATCTCCCGGGTCAGGCTTGCGGGTCGGGCCGGGCCCCATCCAAAGCTTGCGTTCGCCTACGAACGGCTGCTGCGCGCCGAACTCTTCAACGCCGACCAGATGGCCAGCCACGGAATTGACCTGGCCACCCGGCATCAGCTCGGTGCAGTGAACACGCGGGATTTCCTGCTGGGCAGGCTGGACGACAACGAAGCGTTGCTCAAACAAAGCTGCAGCGCGTTGACCGAAGCCCAGGCCTCCGACCGTCGCATCACCCCTGCCGCCGAGTGGCTACTCGATAATTTTTTCCTGATTGAAGATCATATCCGCACCGCAAGGTCCCACCTGCCCAAGGGTTACAGCCGTGAGTTGCCGCGCCTGAGCAACGGGCCCTCCAGCGGTTTGCCAAGGGTGTATGACATTGCCCTGGAGACGATTTCCCATGGTGATGGCCGGTTTGACGAACTGAGCCTCACGCGCTTCGTCGTCTCTTATCAGACGGTCATGCCGCTGGCGCTGGGCGAGTTGTGGGCCATCCCGATCATGCTGCGCCTGGCGTTGATCGAGAACCTGCGGCGTGTGGCCTCGCGGGTCATGGCCAACTGGGACGATCGCAACCTTGCCGATGACTGGGCAGAACGGCTCATCGAGGTGTCCGAGCATGACGTGAAAAGCGTGGTGTTGAGCGTCGCCGACATGGCGCATTCATCGCCGCCCACGACGGCTGCATTCGCCGCCGAATTCGCCCGCCGATTGCAGGGCCAAAGCGCTGCCCTGGCACTGCCGCTCAACTGGATCGAGCAGTTGCTCGCCGAAACCGGTTCGAGTATCGAGCGACAGGTGCAATTCGATGCGCAGCAGCAGTCTGCGGATCAGATGTCCATCAGCAACAGCATCGCCAGCCTGCGCCTGCTGTCAGCAACCCCCTGGCGTGAGTTCGTCGAGGGGATGAGCCATGTCGAGCAGACCCTTCAACAGGACCCCGCCGAGGTCTATCCGCGCATGGATTTCGCCACCCGCGACAGCTATCGCCATGTGATCGAACGGCTGGCCAGGCGCAGTCGACACACTGAAATGTTCGTCGCCCAGACCGTTGTGGCGCTGTCAGCGGAACATCGGGACGCGCTAGACGGAGACGATCTCGCCCGCCATATCGGCTTTTTCCTGGTCGGCCCCGGCATCGGCGTTCTCGAGCAAAAACTCGGTGCCCGTGTGCCTTTTCACGAACGCTGGAAACGCCTGCTGGAAAGCTCGCCGCTGACGTTCTACCTGGCGCCTGCGGGAGCCCTGACGATTATTTTTGCGCTGCCGCTGCTGTCTTCGGCACCGCGACGGACTGCCCGATCTCGCCCTCATCGCACTGGCAGTGCCTTGTCTGGTCATGACCAGTCGCCTGGCCTTCAGCCTCATCAACTGGCTGGTCACCTTCAGCCTGACGCCCGCCATGCTGCCGAAGATGGACTACGCCAACGGGATTCCCGATGAGGCGCGCACGCTGGTGGCCATTCCGACCCTGATCGGCTCGCATTCGGACGTCGACGAGTTGGTGGAGGGCCTGGATGGGCCACGAACGCAAACGCGGCAAGCTGACCGACCTCAACGCCTGGCTGCGTGGCGAGGGCGACAATCGTTTTACCACCATCGTGGGCGACACCTCTGTCCTGAAGGATGTGCGTTATGTGCTGACCCTTGATACGGACACGCTCCTGCCTTGCGAGGTGGCCCGCCAGTGCGTGGCCGCCATGATGCACCCGCTGAACCGCCCGGTTTTCGACGCGGACCGTGAGTGTGTCATTTCCGGGTATGCGTTGTTGCAACCCCAGGTCGGCATCAGCCTGACCAGCACCCCCCGCTCGATCTATTCGCGCCTGTTCGGCAGTGGCGGCGGCGTCGATCCTTACACCCGGGCGGTCTCGGACATTTACCAGGATTTATTCAAACAGGGCTCTTTCATCGGCAAGGGCATCTACGATGTCGACGCCTTCACCTGCGCACTGGAGGGCCGTCTGCCGGACAACCAGGTCCTCAGTCACGATTTGATCGAGGGCTGTTACGCCCGGTCAGGCTTGCTCAGCGACGTGCAGTTGTACGAGCAATACCCGTCCCGCTACAGCGTGGACGTCAAACGACGCCATCGCTGGATTCGCGGCGACTGGCAGCTGATCCACTGGATCCTGCCCTGGACCCTGAACACGCGCGGCGAACGGGCACGCAACCGCCTTGATGTCATGGCCCGCTGGAAGATTCTCGACAACCTGCGCCGCAGTCTTGAGCCGGCGGCGGTGTTGCTGATGCTGGCCTGGGGCTGGTTCGCCAGCAGTGAACCGCTGGCCTGGACCTTGGCGGTGGTCGGCTTGCTGGTCATGCAACCGCTGCTCAGGACCCTGACCGACGGGCTGCAACCACCGTTGAACGTGCCTTACCGGCAATACCTGGCCGCGCTGTGCAGGAGTCTGGGGAAAGACCTCGCGCAGATCGCTGCCAGCGTCGCATGGTTGCCGTTAGAGATGTATTACAGCGTGGGCGCCATCGCACGTTCGCTCTGGCGGATCCTGTTCAGCCGTCGCCTGTTATTGCAATGGCAACCCTCCCGCGAAGTGGAGCGCAACACGCAAAACCCGCTGCCGGGTCTCTACCGCGAGATGTGGATCGGGCCCCTGCTCGCATTGTGCGGGTTGGCCGCATTAATGAGTGACCCGCTTGCGCTGGTGGTGCGCATCCAGTGCGGCGGTTCACAGCCAGCAGCGCCAGCGGCAGTGGAATACGCGAAGGCCGCCGATGATTGACCTCCAGTGCCAGCGCCGCGCTGGAGTACCCTCTGTTCGTCGTCCTTACTACCGGAGTGCCACCATGTGCACCGCGCCGCAGCCCGTCGATAACCACCTGCTCGCTGCGCTGGCGGATGCAGAACTCTTGCGCCTGGCGCCGCACATGGAGTGGGTGGACCTGGTATTGGGTGAGGTGCTGTATGAACCCGGGGATACCTTGCGCCAGGTGTACTTCCCCACCGACTCGATCGTGTCCCTGCTGCAAGTCACCGAAAGCGGCGCCTCGGCAGAGATCGCCGTGGTCGGCAACGAGGGGCTTGTCGGCATCGCGGTGTTCATGGGGGGCGAGAGCACGTCCAGCCGCGCGGTCGTGCAGAGTGCCGGGGGCGCCTTCCGCCTGGCCGGGCCTAAACTCAAGGAGGAGTTCGATCGTCATGGCGACCTGTTGCTGCTCATGCTGCGCTACACCCAGGCCTTGATTGCGCAAATGTCGCAGACCGGCCTGTGCAATCGTCACCATTCGATCGACCAGCAGTTGTGCCGGTGGTTGCTGTTGTCACTGGATCGACTGCAAGGCAATCAGCTGACCATGACCCAGGAGTTGATGGCCAACATGCTGGGCGTTCGCAGAGAAGGCGTTACCGAGGCGGCGGGCAAGCTGCAGCGCCAGGGCGTGATCGAATACACCTGTGGCCAGATCAAGGTCCTCGATCGACCGCGGCTGGAACGGTTGAGCTGCGAATGTTACTCGGTGGTAAAGGCCGAGTCCGACCGCTTGCTGAGCTATGCCCGCCGACGGGAGTGATATCCGTTGCTGCTGCGGCGCCGAGCAGGGGACTGTTCTGAGCGCCGGGCGACGCATCGCTGTCACCGTGCGCTGACGAACAGACGCGACGTGCAGCACCGCGCAGAGTGTCCGTGGCCCTATCGAGCGGCTGGCTTGCACCCTTCCCCTGTGCCGAACACTCGAACGGCACAACAAAGGACACCCTTATGTTACGTAGCATGCGAGACCTTGAAGGTTTCACCCTCGTCGCGATCGACGGTGACATCGGTGATGTCAGCGACTTTTATTTCGACAACGAAGCCTGGGTGATCAGGTACCTGGTGGTCGAGACCGGGTCCTGGCTATTCGGCGGCCAGGTGCTGATTTCACCGTTTTCCATCGGACTGCCTGATTGGGCATCACGCCGGTTGCCCATTAACGTTGAAAAGCAGGGGGGCACGGACATTCTTGAATCCGAACATAATCGGCGCGCCATCGCAGCCGCTGAACATCGGCCGGCGGTCGAGAGTTGGGCCATCGCGGCCCCGACGCAGGAGCCAACCGACGATCAAAGCCTGCGCAGTTGCCGGGCGCTGATCGGCTGTCACATCAAAGCCACAGACGGTGACATCGGCCATGTCGATGACGTGCTGATCAACGAAGACACCTGGGCGATTCAGTACCTGGTGGTCAACACCAGCCATTGGTGGCATGGACACAAGGTGCTGATCGCGCCAGAGTGGATCGCCGAGGTGTCGTGGCCGGACAGGATCGTCGCGGTGGACCTCGAACAGGCCGCCGTCAGGAAATCCCCTCATTACGAATCCACCCAGCAGTTGAATCGCGAGCGCGAAGAGGCGCTGTATGAGCACTATGGGCGGGTTGCGTACTGGCGAATCGACGCAGTCATTGCACAGGTCGGATGACAACGACCCCAGGAAAACCTACAGCCACGGGAACGTTTGATGGCGATCAGATACATCCGCAGCCTGACCGGCAGAAGACGCACCCCGGACGCCAACCGGCAGCTGGGACTAGCCCTGGCGTTTGTGGCCGGCGCCATCAACGCCGGGGGCTTTCTGGCGGTTCAGCAGTACACGTCGCACATGACCGGCATCGTCTCTTCAATGGCCGACAACGCAGTGCTGGGTGCATACGACCTGCTGCTTCGCGGGGCCAGCGCCCTGCTGTCTTTCATGGCAGGCGCCGCCTGTTCGGCCATCATGGTCAACTACTCCCGCCGCAGACGCCTGCACAGCGCCTTCGCCCTGCCTCTGTTGTTCGAGGCGTTTTTGCTCCTGTGCTTCGGTTTTCTGGGTCCCAGGCTGGCGGCAGTGGACGGACTGGTCGTCTCCCTCACGGTCATGCTGCTGTGCTTCATCATGGGCCTGCAAAATGCCTTGATCACCAAGGTGTCCAAGGCCGAAATCAGAACGACCCACGTCACGGGCATCATCACTGATATCGGTATTGAACTCGGCAAGCTCTTCTATTGGAACGGCCCCACACCGCCCGGGCAACCACGCGTGCTGGCGAATCGGGGGCGCCTGAAACTATTGACCGCGCTGGCCTTGAGCTTTTTCGCCGGCGGTGTAGTGGGTGCGTACGGCTTTAAGCACGTGGGGTACACCGCTACCGTGCCCCTCTCCCTGGTGCTTGGCGTGCTGGCGGTCGTGCCTGCGCTGGACGATGTGCGCCGCTATGTCCGCCGTGCAGGGCGCGGGTGACTTGTCGACAGAGGTTCGGAGAGCATCGACATGCCAAGCGAAGCACCCGAACGGTTGCCAACAACTTCTACAAGCGAGTACGCACGTCGTCCTGATCAAATAAAACAGTGCCAGTCTCGCCGAACCTACAGCGAGCTCACCTCCGGATTCAACCGCTCAAGCACCTGCCTGCTATTGCCGCCGCCGAACAGACTCATCAGGTCCATGACCCGGACCGGGTCTTTGGGGTCGACGCTCAGCTGGATGCCGTCATTTTTGCCTTTGAACAGTTTAACCATCAGTTCGCAGCCATCACTGAGCATCGGGGCTTTTACCCGCATCCCGCTTTCACAGTTTTTCTGCCAGCTATCCAGGCTTTTCTCGAACCAGGCCTGGCGCTGTTTGTCCGCGCTGCCGGCAGTCGGGTCCAAAGGCGTGGCGTAGCGTTGTTCGAGCAATGCGCTACGTTTGACCATGCCCTTGTCCTTGAAACTGACGTTCAATTCGCTCAATTCAGCTCGGGCGAATGCGGCCTGCATGCCTTGTGCTGCACCGCCGAGCAATCCATAGACGGCCATTTCACCATCGCGCTGCAAGTCGGTGATCGTACGGTGAAGGTCCTTGACGTTATCCATGCGATAGCTGGCGCTGAAGGTGAACAGGTCTGGCATGTCCACAAAGGTTTCACCCGTGGCAAGAGTGGCATCGTCATCCAGGTCCAGGAACAGCATGAGGTCGAACGGTTTGAGCTCGTTGCGGCCGCTGCTTAATAACGGGCCAAAATTATTCATGCCCCTTGAACCACCGCCCATCCCTATCAGGCCGGCCATTCCGCCCAGGTCCTGCAAGCTTTGCAAAGAGCTGTTGGAAGCCTGTATGCCGCTGGCTTCGATGCGCACACGACTGCGGCTATCATTGTTGATCAGGTCGGTCACGATGACTTTATCGGCGCGCAGACCGCCCGCCTTGCCCTCTCCAAACTCGACACCTTTGATCACGACCTTGCCACCAAAGGGTGAGGAACTTACGGACGCCCAGCTGACGGTGCCATTGAGATGGTTGTCATACACGAAGTCATCCAGACGCTTCTGTGCCTGTTTGCTGGCATAGGCGCACAAGCCAAAGTAGCCCGCGGCGATTATCGCCACAGCCGCAGCGGGGATAAGCAGTTTTTTCTGGATCATTGCACATCCCCCTGAATGTTCCGGTCAGGCCAGGCCTGCTTGAATACCTGGCGCGCCGCGTCGGGCGTCCAGTTGTCGTCACCCAATTGCATGCGCATTATTTTCAGTGGATCACGCAAATCTGTGCAGCCGTCTTCGGTGCAGGCCTGGAGGTAGGTGACTGCCACGAGTGTCAACGGCAGGTCTTCGCTGTCTCGCTTGACCGGGTCCACAGTGACCTCGCCTTTGGCCAGGAACCAGCCTTTCTCAGGCTTCAGGTTGTGGCCAACAATATTCAGTTGGGATTCGTAGGGATAATCGGTTTCCCAGCGCTCATCCGTCTTGCCGACTATGTGCACGATCTGGCTGTAAGCGGCTTTGCCGCCGGCCACCAGCCGCGCATAGCTTCCCCCGGAAGTGGGCGCGTAGCTGACGTCGGACAGCAGTCGAGAGCGGATGTAGTTAGCGTCGCTGCTCTCGCTCTTCAACTGGGCAAATTGTTGAAGCTGGGTCTGGGCCTGATAGCCGGCCTGCTCAAGTTTTCTCTGCTCTTCGTACTGGCGCTGAAGGTCGGCCATGCGCTTTTCTTCGGCGGCTTGCGCTTCATGCCTGAACAGGTAGTTGTTGGCGTTTTGTGGGTTGAATTGCCAGCTTTTGGTGTTCCAGTTGCGGCTTATGTTGATCTCATAGAACCAGCTGTCGCGGTCATTCTTCAACAGGCCTTGGGGTACATCCCGAACGCCGATGAAGCTGACGTTCTGGGTTTTTGGCTGGATCTGGTCCAGGGCGCCCAAGGCGGTGAATACAGTGGTTTTAATGGTTTCAAGCTGGCGAAAAAGCTCTTGGTTTTCGGTCAGAGCCACCAACGCCGGGCTGCGAGTATCCCAATAGCCACTCCAGCTGTAAGACGCTCGCAGCAAGTAATGTATGCCGCTGGCCGGGTCGCTGGTGAGCAGCATCAGGGCGTTTTTCTGGTTATCAAATCCTACGATCGGGAGTTGCGGCGCTTGTTTGTTGAACGGGATGCCTTGATGAAAACTGCCCTCATATTCTTTCAGTTTCACGCCGTCTGCGCGCAGCAACACCACTCCCCCCTCACCGGCAGCGTAGCCGTCGGAACCGCAGCTTACACCGGTGGATTTTGCACTCACGAAGCGAGTGTCACCGTCCGGCTTGTAGGTGGTACGAAACAGGCAACCGTTCTGGTCCTTGAGCTCGAAGAAAAAGGACGCGGCCTTGATCGCATCGGCCTCGCTCGGCGGTGTCCAGCCAGATACTGCAAAAGCCGGCGACACGGGAGTGATCGTTTTGGGCGCAGGGGACTGCGCAACGGGCGCCGACTCAGGCGGTTGTGGAACTGCAGCAACGGGTGCAGGAACAGGTGGCGGGACTGGGTCTGCAGCCACAATGGGTGCAGGAGCAGGCGGTGGTACGGGATCTGCAGCCATAGCGGGGACAGGAGCAGCAGCAGGCGGCGGGGCTGGATCCGCCGCCGGTGCAGGAACAGGCGGCACAGGTGCCGGCCTTGGCTCGGAGACAGGCGCAGCGGCAACCTCGGCTACCGGCCCGGCCGGCACGTCGGCCACGACGACATGGCTGGACCATTCCTCCGCCTTGGCAGCCACCCCAGTGGCAGCCGGCTGGCCTTGGGCGTTGTAGCTTTTCCAGGTCACGGTGGCAGCACTCGGGCACTGGCTGACAAGCAGACCGCCGAGTTTGGGCAGCAGGCGCGCCACCGCCTCGTTGTCCGGTTTGCCTGCGAAGGCAAAACGCAGCGCCAGGGGATTTGTGCACCACGGCTGATTGTCGGCATGGTCCACGAATACCTCGACGTTCTCGCCCTTGGAAAAGGCCAGCCGGTAGGCAGCAGCATGGGCATTCGGACACACGGCAAGGGCCAATAGGGTCAGTGGCAACAGTTTGCTTACGCTTTTCATCAAATCAGTTCCCAAGCGCCGTCACCCGCCTGGCAGGCCTTGACGGTTTGCTTCTCGGCCTGACTGTCCTTGGCTTTCACGTCGTAGGTGATGGTGCGACAGGTGGTTTGCGCGGTCAGTTTGTCTTCCACCGGTTTGGCATCGATGGCGTCAAGGTCGACGCCTTGTTTCGCCGCGCTGGCAGTGTCGAGGTTGTCCAGGTCAGTGGCGCTGTCGCCGGAGCCTTGGGTGGCAGCACTGCTGGCAACCGACATGGGCTTGGGCGCAACGGCTTCCACCAGTGGGGCATACACGTAGCCAACGGTCACGCCACGGCGGCCAACCATGATCCAGTCATTGTGGGTGCGGCCCATGGCGGTGAACGTCGAACTCGGCGGTAACCCACCCACTTTTTCGGCGCTGCTGTCCGGGGCGCTACGCAAGTTGGCCGACTTGATGGTGCGGTAGGGTTTATTGATCACGGTCATGTCGGTGACCGGCTGGATCTTCGGCAGGCGTTTTACCGCGACCTGCCGCGACTGCGTTTCGGTACTGACCGGGGTGATCTGCGCGCTGCTGCCGCTGTGGTTGGACTGCCAGGTAGCAGCCTGGCCGTCCTGGTTTCTATTGAGTACTTGCTGGGTTTGTGCAGCGAGGGCAAGACGGTCGGTTTCATCCATCTTCGCGCCGATGGTTTTGCCTAATAAGGCGCCGGCCAGGCCACCGATCAACATCGCTGCGGTTCGCCCCCCTCCCGCGCCGATGCGGCTACCAATCAGTACGCCAGCGGCGCCGCCGAGTACGGTGCCAATGTTTTCCTTGTTAGCCCAGTCGGTACCCGACGTGGCGCAACCGGATGAAAAACCAATGCTCAAAACGAGCAACGCGGCAGTGGTCTTTTTTGCCAAACCCATCGCACAGTCCTCTGGAGTTAAGGAGAGATATGCAGGAATGAGTCAGCACGATGTAATCGTTGGTCGGCCTTCATCCCTGAAGAAGTGCGCGGATTACACACAAATTTGAAAAGAGTCACAACCGTTTTTATGGCTGACAGGCGGTTCTGGGGAATAACGGTGGCCTGCAGCTGGAGCAGGAGCCTTTACAACTGCATCAACCAACCGTTGCCCGTTGCCAGGCAACCCTTGCATAGGTATAGGGGGTACACCTATGCTGCGCTTCGTCTAGCCAGGGGCATATCCGATGGGCCATATCGCAGCAAACAAAAACGATCTTCTCAAGCGGGTCAAACGCATCGCCGGACAACTCCAGGCCGTCGAACGTGCATTGGAGTCGGATCTCGACTGCGCCAAAACGCTGCACCTTGTTGCCGCCACGCGCGGGGCCCTCAACGGCTTGATGGAGGAAATCATTGAAGACCATGCGCGCGCGCATGTTGCGGATCCTGGTCTCAGCGAAGATGAGCGCAGCAAAGGTGTCGAAGAGCTGCTTGAAGCCATTCGTCGTTATTCCAAGTGAACACATCCAGGCACTCGCTGATGAAAAGCACCCACGTTAACTACCTGCACGATCACGTGTTCCTTGGCTCGGCGCACGATGAAAATGCCAGGCGTACGCTTTGGGTAGTGGCTCTGACGGTGGTCATGATGGTGGCTGAAATCACCGCCGGGTATCTCACGGGCTCGATGGCGTTACTGGCCGATGGTTTTCACATGGCCACCCATGCCGGCGCATTGGGCATCGCGGCGGCGGCCTATGGATACGCCAAACGCAACGCATCCAGTCAGCGCTACAGTTTTGGAACAGGAAAGGTAGGAGATCTGGGCGGATTCGCGTCGGCGCTGATTCTCGGTATGGTTTCCCTGGGGATCGGCGTTGAGTCGGTGATGCGTCTCTTGCAGCCAACCGACGTTCAGTTCGGCACCGCTACGCTCATCGCGATTGCCGGGTTGATTGTCAACATCGTCAGCGCCCTGTTGCTGGGCCACGGGCACAGTCATGGACACGATCATGACCACGATCAGGACCAGGAGGGTCATGGCCATCACCATGCCCACCATGGCAACGACAACAATTTAAGATCGGCCTATGTCCACGTCATCGCAGATGCGCTGACTTCGGTGCTGGCCATCGCTGCACTGCTCGCCGGTCGCTATCTGGGCTGGGTGTGGCTGGATCCGGCCATGGGCATCGTCGGCGCCATCGTTATCGCGCGCTGGGCCTGGACCTTGATGGGCGTCACCGCAGGTGTATTGCTGGATCAGACTGACGCACACGTTGCCGAGGAAATCCGCCAACTGGTTGAAGAACCGGGGGATGCCACGATCACCGATTTGCACGTCTGGCGGGTTGGACCCCAGGCCCATGCGGCCATCGTCAGCGTGCTTGGCGCAGCTACTGCGAACGCCGACAGCATTCGTGAACGTCTGCAGCCGGTCCATGAAGTCAGGCATCTGACGGTCGAATTTCGGCCGGCCTGATGTAACGCCCCAGCCCTACTCCAAAGGAAATTGCGATGCCACCCGGCAAACGTGAACTGGCGCGAATCGAACGCCGGTTAATAGCCGCGCTGACCGAAGCGTGCGAAACAGCGAAAGGTGAAATCAAAGGCTTCACCTGGCTGACCCACATGGCTGACCTCGACGCGTTGGCTGAAACCCTGAAGGTGGTCTGGGTGTTCGAAACCCTCGCGGACAGAACGCTCGCTCAAGTTGAAGCGAAGGCGCGCATTTTCGAGCTGACGGCCACCGCGTTGAATGACGCCGGCATCGACCTGAAACTCTCCGATCGCAATGTCCGCCTCGACTCTGAGGAGGAATGCCAGCGCACTCACAGTGGCAACTGGCAAAAGCGACTGGTTAAGGGGGACTGACGATGGCCAAAGAAATCGAAAACCCCTGCATCTCTGTGTGCCAGCTCAGGGGTGATCTGTGTGTGAGTTGTGGCCGGACCAAGGACGACATCAGAAAGTGGAAACGCATGAAGCGGCCTGAAAAAATGGCGGCGGTGCAAAGGGCGAGTGTGCGTTTGAAGGCGCTGAAATAGGCGCTGCCCTTAGTCACACAACAAACCGGTTTACCAACCGGTTCAGGTTAACCGCCCGTTTTGACATTTCACCGCGAGCACTCGCCGTCTGGCTGGCTCCCGCCGCGCTCTGCGTTGCCAGCTCGCGAATACTGGCCAGATTGCGATCAACCTCGCGCGCGACATGCGACTGCTCCTCAGAGGCGGTGGCGATCAAGAGGACTGACCGCAACCGCTATGTCACCGTGCCTCATCAACGGTTCGAGAAGAACAAGGTGATTGGAATAGACAACGGCACTGTTTTTTACCGGCGTATAAAGCGAGCGCTTTTCATCACTCTCTGGAAAAGACTCACGGTTCGCCAGCGGATCGGTGAATCCCTAGCGATAGCCCGCGAGTTTTAAGGTGAATACGAGATTCCTGCTTTTCGTCAGTGGCTTATAGATTCAACACGCTATCGACTCAGGGTTGGAAACTTGAAGCATCCCGCCGGGAAGCGATCAAGTTGACAGGGAAGCTGTCATTGACTGGCAGTTGCCCCTCAACACGATTTCGGCCTTTGGTTTTAGCGCGATACAGAAGTCGGTCTGCCTCTTCCAGTGCGGCTTTATAACCCTCTTTTCCAAGCGTGTTGATCGCCACGACACCGGAGCTGATGGTGACGTTGCCCAGCGGGCTGGTGGCGTGGGCTATGCGCGCGTTTTCAATGGCCGACCTGACCTTTTCGGCAATGATTAGCGCACCCGCTAAATGTGTTTCAGGCAGCAGGATCACAAACTCTTCACCGCCATACCTTGCCGCCAAATCGCCGGCCCTGTTGATACAGGCCCCGATAATGCCTGCCACCTCGCTCAGGCAGTCGTCCCCCTGAATATGGCCGTAGCGGTCGTTGTATTGTTTGAACCAGTCGATATCCAACAAAATAATGGCGATGAATGAGTTATTGCGATTGGCACGGCCCCATTCCCGTTGCAGGGTCGCGTCGAAACAGCGGCGATTGGCCAGATGCGTCAGGCTGTCGGTCTGGGCAATGACCTCCAGCTCGGTCCTGGCGGTGTTCAGGTCGTTTTCCGCCGTGATGAGGTGCTGGATTTGCCGATACAACAGGAAGCCCAGCAAAACCAGCGCGAAGATGATCAGAGCGATCGCGGCCATTGACCGGTACGCATAGTCCCACCAAGGCGCGAACACATGCTCGCATGACACGCCAGCGGCGGCGACGATGGGTAATCCGGCCACACGCCGGTAGGCATAGATCCTTTCCACTCCATCCACGACGGACTTGATCAAAGCGTTACCGCTGTCGCTGTAAGGCAGATAAAGGGTGAAAAGATCACCTTTGGCCACATTGGTCGTCATCAGCGCGGTCAGCGTCGGTCGTCGAGCCAGTAGGTCGCCATTGCTCAGGGCAAGGAAAATAACGCCCTTTTCGTCCACGTCCATACGCTTGAAAAATGCCTGGAAATAGGCAACCGGCACCGTCGCCAACGCCACACCTGCAAATGTACCGTCGGCGGCATTGATGCGACGGCTGATAGGGATGACCATGTCCCCCGTGCTGCGACTCTCGACAATGGAGCCAATGTGGATGGACGCATCGGGATTGTCGCGGTGATAGGTGAAGTACGCGCGGTCGCCGTTGTTCAGCGGTGTGCCCTGGGACAAGGAATTGGCGACCCAGTTGCCTTGCGCGTCGTAGATGAACAGCCCCTGGATGCCATCCACGTTCACCACAGCCCGAGCCATCAGCTTTTCGAGTCGAACTTGCTGATCACCATCAACGCCATCGTGCTCTACGCGCTCGACCAGATCGCGCAGCGTGTTGTCTGCTTGTCGTATTGTGTCTTGAGCGAGCTGCTCGGCAGCAAGGACGATATTGGAAACTGAAATTTTGGCAGTAGCGATGCGTTCATTGCGCGACTGATTGATTTGCCAGGCGGTAGCCAGAATCAACGACAGACACACTAAAGCAATGAAACCAATCAGTGCTTTGGTCAGCATTGAAGGGGCAAGCCTGGTCGAGGTTAGGTACAGCGGCTTCATGGGCGCGTCATCAAATTGGCTTGTGCACGCTCTATGCAGCTATCGTACCGTTACGAGCGACTCCGAGTGGATATCCAGAAAACGTGCTCGCCAGCGCACTGGATTGTTGGTTTTGCTAAGCCAGCTCACTGTCTTTGATGTTTGCGATAGGCCCTAGCAGTGAGAAGTCAAACTCCTTCAAAGGCTGATTCATCATCAGACGGTTCGGGTAATCAGGATTAGCCAGCGCTCCTTTACCCAGCGCAACGATGTCAGCGCCATCAATGAGAACTTGCTCGGCATGCTGAGGGTTCTCCAGCCCGCCATTGGCGACGATGGCGACCCCTGGAGCATAACGACGAGCCAGGCTGACGAGGCTGGGGCCGCTCTCGCTGAAGGCAGGCTCCCACGCTTTGTGTTCTGTGACATGAATGTACTGGATACCTGCGTCTTCCAGAGATCCAAAAATGGTCTCGGCGGCGGCTTCGCCTTCAGCCCATTTGTGGGCGTAATCGTTGACCTTGCCCTGTGAGATTCGAACACCCACGGGAGCCTCCCCAACAACTGCTCTTACGGCCTTGATCACCTCCAGCGTAAGGGCAACGCGATTGCGCACGCTTGCGCCCCAGCGGTCTGTTCGCTGGTTCGTATAGTCAGTGAGGAATTGATCGAGCAGATAGCCGTTGGCGCCATGAATTTCCACACCGTCGAACCCTGCGCTTGCGACTGCCAGTCTCGCGGCATTGGCGAACCCTTCAATCGCATCGGCGATGTCTTCATCGGTCATCACCCTTGGCACGGCGTATTGGCCCTCGCCATAGTAGAACTTCATCTGCTCACCAACAGGACGTATGGCAGAAGGGCCGACGGTCTCGCTCAGGAAACGGTTTCCCTGACTCAAGGCTCCTGCGTGCATCAGTTGCGCGATGACCAGGCCTTGATGACGATGTATCCGATTGGTAACGGCTCGCCAGGCCAAGGCTTGTTCAGCATCAGTGATTCCAGGTTGAAACCGATAGCCTTGAGCGAATTTTTGGTCGGTGTAAATCCCTTCAGTGATCACCAGCCCAAAACCGCCTTTGGCGAAGCGTTCGTAGTATCGTCCCATCGCCTCCGAGGCACTGCCATGTTCAGTTGCGCTGACGCGAGTCATCGGTGCAACAGCGAGCCGGTTCTTTAACTTCAGCTCGCCGATGTCGAAAGTGTCCAGGATCTGCTTGCTGGGCGTGTTCATTTGATTAAACCTTCGTTGGCCAGAGATTCATTTCCACGGCCTTATGGTGGGTGACGATATCCCTGATCCCGTGAAGGTATAAGACGGCCAGGGAGATAAGGCGGCGTAACGCTAAGAGATATAATCGATGCAGATTCAGGATGTTGAAGTGTTCGCTGCCGTGGCAACCGCCAGCAGCCTGTCAGGGGCGGCGAGACGACTTGGGCTGTCAGCCATGACTGTGTCCCGACGACTAGCCTCTCTGGAAAAGGAATTAGGGGTGCGGCTTGTTCACAGAACGACCCGCTCTGCGTCCCTCACGCCCGAGGGAGAGGTACTGCTACCGTTCGCCAGAAGCATGCTGGAGGCTGACGAGGCCGCGCGGGCCACATTGAAAGCCAATGCCGGGGCGGCCAGCGGCCTACTGAGGGTCACCGCTCCCACCGTATTCGGCCAGGAAATGATCATGCCGGTGATTCCCCGGCTGCTCGCAGAAAACCCGGCACTGCAGGTTGACCTGACACTCTCCGATCGCATCGTAGACATCGTGGGCCTGGGTATCGACGTCGCTATCCGCATCGCGACACTCAGCGATTCCGGGTTGGTTGCCCGCGCGCTTGCTCCAAACCCACGGGTCATCTGCGCAAGCCCTGAATATCTCGCCAGGCAGGGTACGCCTAGCCACCTTGAAGACCTTAAGCGTCATCAATGCATTGGCCTGCATGGCATGCCGTATTGGCCGTTCGTCCATCAGGGAGAAGAGGTCTCCATCCGTGCCGAGGCATCGTTCTCGGCCAATAGTGTCGAGTCCGTCAGAGCGGCCAGCAAACTGGGACTGGGTCTGGCCATGCTGACTTACTGGGACGTGCGCACCGCGCTCGCGGAGGGCAGTCTGGTTCTCGTCGAGCTGGAAGATGTGGTGCCTGAACAACTTTCCATAACGGCCGTGCTTCCTACTCGTCAGTACGTACCCAACCGGGTGCGCGTACTTCTTGAACATCTTGAACGGGCTCTTAAGCCTGGATGACTCAAGACGATCTGCACCGAATGCAATACGTTCAAACCCCACGAGCGTGCCGGCAAAGGCAACACTGTTTCTACTCCCGGCGCACATCGCGCAGGTCTGCTAGTCAGCGTTCCTCCTCACACTCCTGGAAGCATTGATCATGAAAACCTACAGTATCGAGAACCACGAAACCAACAACGCACAAATCCCTTCAACGCCTGGGTTCAAGATCATGGCGCTTGGTATCCATGGGGCCTATTTTGCGCTCGCCGTCATTTACTTCTGGTTCGGCGGAATGAAGTTCACGCACTACGAAGCGGTCGGGCTGGTTCCGCTGGTCAGCAACAGTCCTTTTCTGGGCTGGGTTTATGGCATTTTCAGCGTCGACACCTTCTCCAGTCTGCTTGGCATTCTGGAGGTGTCCATCGGAGCACTCATTGCGGGCCGCCTGCTGTCACCCAAGCTGTCATTGATAGGGGGGGCGCTGTCTGCCGGGCTGTTTTTTACCACCTTGAGCTTCATGTTCTCGACCCCAGGCGTGATCGAGCCCGGCCTTGTCTTCCCCGCTATTTCTATCGCGCCAGGCCAGTTTCTACTCAAAGATATCGGCCTGCTTGCCGCCTCGGTTTTCGTGGCCGGCCATTCGCTGATGGCGCTGGAACGCCGATGAGCCGATGATTGCCCCCGGGATGGCCTGAAGCGGTTCATTGCTGTCAGGTCATCGCCCCATCTTTTACGCCCGCCACGCCGTTGATCCAGTCCCGAGGACTGTAGCCAGTCTTGCGTCGAAACGCGCGAGCAAGTGCAGACGGACTTTCATAACCGACCTCGGCAGCAATCAGAGTGATGGACCGGCCTTCTCGAAGACGCTTCTGCGCCAGGCTGATACGCCAGCTCAATAGATAATCGGCGGGCGTCTGCCCGATGGTTGCCCGGAAGTGCACTGCGTAGGCCGCGCGGGACATGTTCGACTCACTCGCCAGCCCCGCAATGGACCACGCCAGATGAGGGGCGTTGTGAATCTGCAAAAGAGAGCGCGACAACCTCGGATCGGCCAGACCCGCCATGATCCCGGTATGCAACTGGTGGTGATCAAGCAGATGTCGAAACAGCAGGATGACCAGCAACTCGAACAACCGCTCCAGCGCTGCCTCCCTGCCGCAATGCGAGCCCGCTGCCTCGCTGAACATCCATTTCAGCGTATCGGCCAGCATGGGTAATTCATCCAGGGGCAGCACCAGGCAATCGGGTAATGAAGCCGACAGCGGATTATCGACCCCACCCTCAAACGCCATTGATGCACACAACAACCGGGCGCCCTCGGACTCACCGGCAAACAGTTGATGCCGACTTGGACGCGGCATAAAAATCAGGCTGGGCCGGATCAACAGCAAGTTCTTACGATCGGGCCCCAGCAAGGTAACGCTGCCAGCCTCCAGCAGGTGGATATAGCCAGATCCTTCTGCGCCGTCATAAGACGCCAGACCGCACAGCTTGCCGCTGTAAAACAGGTTCGCACGCACGCCGAACTGCGATAGCAAGGTAGACAAGCGGTCCATGGGCAATCCCTTGGCAGGTAATACAGGTTCGAATCATAACACCCGAGCCATACGCCCTATTGTGGCTCCCGGCACTCAGCGTCCTTGCGAAGCAGGTGGAGTTCAGTCACCGGCACAGGCCGAGCAGGAATGTGGATCACTGGGTTCAGGAGACTGAGTGACCGCTGTGGGTCGGCTCCTGTGGCCGCCCTCCCCCAGCGAACCGATAACCCGCCTGTGCACAGCCGCTCCAGGCCAGCGCTGAAGCCTTCGTCATCACCTTCCGCGCGGGCATCTTGAGATGAGGACAAGCTAACCGCCTTCGCTAATGGGATCCATGATGAAGTGCACGTTAGGGGATCCAATTAAGTTAACTATTTATTTATGCAACACGTGCTTCAGATCCACGTTTTTCGGCCGATTAAATTAGATTGCCGAGCTTAATCTGGCTTTAACCGCCGTTGGGTGAGAAGTCAGTCTACATCTGGAGTGAACACGTGACGTTACGTCTAACCTGCAAAGCTATTATTATTGCGCTGTCTTTAGGGTTGTCAAATGTGGCTGTCTGTGAAGATCTTAAAGTCTATAATTTTTCGCCTGTCAATCAATACAACCTTAATCTCTCAGCCAGTTTCTGGAACCCGATCATCCGGTATGTGTCCGAAAAAAGTGGTGTGAATCTCACTCTGAAATTGGGGCGAACATCGTCCGACACGACCAGTTATGTGCTCGCACAAGAAGTTGATTTCGCTTTTACCAATCATCTCTTTAGCCCTGAGCGCGACAAAATGGGCTGGAAGGTATTTGGTCGCCGTGACGCGCCTCCCCTCGAAGGACAAATCGTGGTACCTGCCGATTCGCCTATCCAGAGCCTCGCGGAACTGGACGGCCAGGAAGTCGTGTACCCGGGACCTGAAGCGTTCATTGCTTATAAAGTCACGAGCTCGGAACTGATAAAGAAAGGCATAAATGCGTCTACCGTGTTTGCAGGAAACATGGACGGCGCGTTCAGCCAGCTGCTGAGTGGCAAGGCCCAGGCGATGGGGGTGAACTCACAGCTGGTCAGCGGCTACACCGAGAGAGAGGGCAAGTCGTTCCGCGTATTGTGGAATTCTTCCTCGTTCAATGATTTGGCGCTCATGGCCTCCCCCAGAGTTTCTCAAAAAGAACTGGCGGCAGTCGCCAGCGCATTTTTTAACATGGAATATGACAGCGTCGGCAGCAAGATTCTTCATGACGCGACTGAGTTAGTCCATGCGCCCGAACCGGTTAAATTCATTCCTGCGACGGAAGCGGATTATGCGTCCTATCGTGATTTTTATAACAGCGCCCCGGCAAACCGCAAGTAATCATTCTCACATCCAGCTGGAGGCTGTTAATGAATTTCTTTAAAAGCCTTGTGCCCAAATCACTGACGTCGCGCATATTGGCGATGCTGTCCATTCTGATCCTGGTTTTCCTCACGACGGGGCTGGGGCTTTTTTATAAAAATCAGATGCTTCAGCACATTGAAGAGATACAAGACAGCGCTAACATGCTGATAGAGGTTGCCGCGCAGGCCGTGGAGGAAAGCGTCATCATTGGTGATTACGACACCATCAAAAGGACCCTCGAAAAAACCTTGTCTCGCTCGCCATTCAGGTCGGCCATGTTTATCGACCTGTCGGGTGGCGTTATTCGCCTGCAGGCACCCAGTGCACCATTTGGCAGAGCCCCGGAATGGATAGAGTCGGAGGTCGCTGCACGATTATTCGACGTCAATCGCCCGATCACTATCGGCGGGAAAGATTATGGCGTGATGCGTCTGTCTTTCAATGCCGAGAGGATAGCGGCAGAACTCTATACGTTGGTGGTCCAGGCAACGGTCCTCGCACTGGTATTTTTACTGACAAGCCTGGTATTGATGGGGTTCATGATCAAGCGCTCGCTTGCGCATCTGGGCAAGCTGCACTCCTATGAGGCAGAAATCGCTTCAGGCGCAGTGGCCGCAGAAGCCGTGTTGGTCGCCGATGCTCCCATGGAGATCCAGGAGGCGATAAAAGCGGTAAATCGTACGGCAGCGAGTATGCGCAATCACTTTGGCCAGCGCATCGAATCGTTGATGAACACACTGGTTCAGCATAAAAATGCCTTGGATGAGGTTTCAATCGTCTGCGAAGTTTCAGCCTCCGGCCAAATCACCTACGTTAACGAACGATTCGTCACCAGCTCACAGCATTCGCGAACTGAGCTTCTGGAGTTGACGATTGATGAGGTCTGGTCCGGCATGTCTTCAGCCGATCAGCCGTGGCACTGGGCACCTGGAAATGAGGTATGGAACGGTGAGGTCAGGCTGTCTGGCCGGACCGGTACCGATAAGTGGCATCGACGCACTATCATCCCTATCCTCGACGACAGGGGCGGCATTGAAAAATACATCTGCATCGATATCGATATCACTGACCGCAAAGAGTTTGAGGTGGCGATTCTGGATAACGCCAGAAGGCAAAACCTCATCGCCTTGTTTGGCCAGCAGGCATTGACGGAAGAAAACGTCAGCACGCTGGGTGAACTGGCAGCACTGACTGCCGCGCAAGGCTTGAAACTGAGCAAGGCCGCGTTGTTAGTCGTTGATCAGGTAAGTCACCGGGTAATCCTCAACGCCGAGGTTGGCTTGACCCACTTTGACATCCGGAGTGGTTACAACAGTGAATTTCTCGAAGGCACTCCTTCCTCCACGCCGCTTGCCAGGCATCCTGATACGACTGACGCCACGTTCAAATTGCTTTCTGGCGATGCGGTAAAAGCTGACAGCCTCAGAAGCAGCATCGAAGTCGACATATCGTGCAGGGAAGTCTTCAAGGGCATCCTGGGGGTTTATGCCACTACGGACCAGCCCTTTACACGTGAAGACGTCAGCTACATTCAAACACTGGCAAACCTGTTGGCGGCCGCCCTTGAAAGGGATGACGCCAAGAACAAGCTAACCTACCTGGCCGAAAATGATTCACTCACAAATCTGCCCAATCGCTGGTTTCTGAACAATTATCTGCGCGGGGCCATCAGTCGCCAAACGTCAGATGCAATCAGCGTCATTTTCATCGATCTGGACAGATTCAAGACCGTCAACGACACCATGGGGCATTCAGTAGGTGATGAATTGCTTATCCAGGCGAGCCGCCGCCTGGAAGACTACATTGATGAGAACAGCATGGTTGCGCGCCTGGGAGGCGATGAATTTTCGATCGTGGTCACCCATCCTGTTTATTCGGAACATCTCATCAAGTCGCTCGCGACCAATGTTGTCGATGCACTGGGCAAACCGTTCAACCTACGTGGCCAGGATATATTTGTTTCAGCGAGCGTAGGCATCGCTAACTATCCGCTTGATGGGAGTGACGCTGGCGTTATCCTCAAGAATGCCGATACCGCCATGTACAACGCCAAAAAAAGTGGCCGCAATAACTTCAAGTTTTACAATGCCGAGATGAACCAAAGTGCAGTTAAACGCCTGCAGACTGAAACCCTGTTGCGGGGCGCACTTGATCGCGATGAATTCATTCTGCATTTCCAGCCAAAGGTCAGCCTGACCGATGGCAGGATAAGTGGCCTTGAGGCTTTGTTAAGGTGGAATCATCCAACGCTCGGCCTGGTTTCTCCCGCTGATTTTATCCCTATGCTTGAGGACACCGGCCTGATCATTCCGGTGGGCGAATGGGTTATCCGGAAAGTCTGTGAGACGCTGAAAAGCTGGGAAGATAATCACATCAGAGTGGTACCGGTCGCCATCAATCTCTCAGCCAGGCAGCTTCAGGTAAAAGGCCTGGCTAAAATCGTCAAGCGCATCCTGGAAGAGTACGGTATCAATCCCGCGCTCTTAGAGTTTGAGCTTACCGAATCCGTGCTGATGATTGACCCCGAGTCGGCCGTTGAAATACTGCGCGATATAAAGTCGTACGGCATAAGTCTTTCCGTCGATGACTTCGGAACGGGTTATTCCAGCCTGGCCTACCTGAAGCGGTTCCCTATCGACACCCTCAAAATCGATAGAATGTTCATTAAAGACATCATGAGCAACCATGAAGACGCGGCTATTACCCGAGCGGTCATCGTATTGGCGCACGAACTGGACCTGAATGTCATCGCGGAGGGCGTCGAAACATTCGACCAACTCCAGATGCTTGTCGAACATGGCTGCGATCAAATACAGGGTTATCTTTTCAGTAAGCCCATACCCAGTGATGACTGTGCTGCACTGATTAAGTCGTCACGCAGTTTGGCGGTAACATTTCCTGAAAATGGTGTTGCGTAGATACGCGATTTTCAGGTCGTGTTCAGATGGGTATTCGCCGTGTTCATGAGTCGGAAAAAAGCCTGCTCTTTTGATCAGCAAATGGCTGACTCTCTGTCGCTGACAAGGTCCGCTATCCAGTCAGCGGCGGCTGCAGGCTACCAGCCTGACATTTTTGCCGAGACCTTTGCGCCGCTTGAATCGGCGCAGTAAACAGGAGCGACGCGCCTGTCATTGCGGGCGCGCAACGCCTTTGAGGTCGCGGCACAGCGCAGTTATTTGGCACACTGTGCCGCATACGCCTCAAACACAGACCGCCTGACCTTTACCTGGACGTCACATGACACCCAACGCTGAACTCTATAACCCTTCCACCGAATACGCCGACAAGCTGATTTCGCGGATTGGACAAACACCTTCGTGGATCGCAAAGCGTATCGGTGTGACTGACAAACGCATCCGTTACATCCTGGATGGCGAAAGAACCGTCAAGGGAGAAACCACGCCCATTCAGATGACCTACACCGAGCAGTTCGCCCTTGAGTGCCTTGTCCAAGAGGCCATAGCCCTCAAGAGGTAACCGTTCCGGGCTGCCTCGAGGCTACAAGCCTTCAAGCAACCCGTCGGCACGAAGCAGATCAACGATCACGTGCTCATCCACCGCATACACACCCCGCGAAGCCTTCCAGACCAGGTTCTTTTCCTGCAGGGCGATCAGGGCTTGCTGCACGCCCGGCACCTCGACCTTGATGTCGCTTTCGGCAATCCCCGCCTGCTTCATCGCTGCGGCGTACAACGCCATGGTGGGCGCCTCGAAGGGGGCGTAACTTTCGCCCATGCTCCCCATGACGCGAATCACGGCGGACTGAATCGGGGTGAGGCTGTGGAGCACCTTCTTGAGATTCGCGTTCAGCTCATCGGCTTGCGCCCGAACCAGTTCGGCAAAACGCTCACGTACGTTTTCAGGGTCGATGAAAAAGTCAAAGCGGATGGCATCAGCTGCCGCACCAAGCAATTCGGGGCGATAGCCACTTTCTTTGAAGAGCTGGAACACCTCCGCCGGATCAAGCGGTGATGGCAGATCAATGTTGGCGCACAGCCAGTCAATGTAGTTTTGATCAAGCGTCGGGAACGGCACCATCGATGCCCCGAAGAACGCCTGATCCTTGCTGTTGCGCAGCATGGCCAGTTTGTCCCTGTTCGAGCCGGTGCAGACGATGCGCAGGCCATGGTGCCGGGAGCTGTTGAGTTCGTCCCTCGCCGCCTTGAGCGCGAACAGCGCCGCCACCCCCGCCTCGGTTGTAATCGCGTGTTGCGCTTCATCGATCATCAGAACGATGAGCTTCTGCGATTCGTCGGAGAGCGCCACCAGCGCCGTGGTGAGGTCGATGTCTTTGCCGAGGCCGATTTTATCCAGGCTGAAATTCAAACCGCCGACAACCACCTTCTCTATTCCGGAAGACTTGGCCAGCCGTGTGATGAAACCGTCGCTACGGCCAACCGCTTCGCGGATGGCGTCCACGATGACGAGGCCGGGGTCTTTGGTCAGGTCTTGCCAGAGGTCGGCATACAGCACGATCGCCCCCGCTTTTTCCAGCGCGGGGCGCAGGTCTTCACGGGCGAAAGTGGATTTGCCTGTACGCCGGGGCGCAGCCAGGAAGACGCCGGAGCTCGCGGAACTGCCCACGGATATCTGCATGATCAGCTTTGAGAGTCGGGTGGCCAGTTCGGGACGGTGGTAGAAGATTTCAGGCATCGGTAGACCTCAGGCACAGCTATATAGGCAATTATAGAGCGACTATAGACCAATTATAGACAGGTATGAAACATGCTTTTATAGGTGATTATAGACCGACTATAGACTGATTATCGGTAGCCCCGTCTCAGTCGCGCGCCAACCACCGGCGTCCGCTGAACAGTCGGGCGCCGCCGGGCGAAAGCGTTGGGACAAGCCAGGGTATGAGGCGTACCTAATCGATCAAGCCCTGAGCGTCGTAAAACGGGTACGGACCCGGGTAATCGCCAAACACGCCGTTATGGGTGACAAGCCCCTGCTCCGCTTCCCAGCGATGCAGCAGATAGCCCGCCGGCTCAAGGTTGAAGTGCGCCGGGGCGTCGTCGCGCAGGTCCAGCACGATCTGGTGCGAGGTGCCCGGGCAGGTGCAACTGATGCTTCCTGCAAAGCGTCGTTGCATCGACCGATGCAGGTGGCCGCACAAAACCCGTTCGACTTGCGGGTGGCGTGCGATGACCTGCTCAAGCGCCGCACCGTTGATGAACGCTTCGCGCTCCATATGGCCGATGCCGGTGACAAACGGCGGATGGTGCATGATCAACAGGGTCGGCATGTCTGGGCGTCGGCCGAGGACTTCGTCCAGCCAAGCCACCTGACTGTCCAGCATCTGCCCGCCGTGGGCGTCGGGAATGGTTGAGTCCAGACCGATGAGGCGCACCGGGTGCTTCTCGACGACCCAATCCAGGGGTGACCTGGGACAGAGCGGCAGGTAAGCGTGGTCGGCAAATTCGGCCAGCAAGTGCTCGCGGACATCGTGATTACCCGGCACCAGGTAATACGGCATGCTCAGGCGCGCCAGCTCGGGGTGCAGGACGGCGTATTCATCTGGCTGACCGAAGTCCACCAGGTCGCCGCTGATCACCACGATGTCCGGGCGTGGCGTGCTGGCGTTCAGATGATCGACCGCGCTACGCAAGGCGCCAAGGGTGTCGACCACGCCATAGGTGAGCTTATTGCCGGCCTTGAGGTGCAGATCGCTGATCTGCGCGATGAGAAACGGAAGACTCAAAATTGACCTACCCAAAAACAGTGATTACGGGTGCAGGGCAAACAGCGCCTGCGGCTCGATGGACAGGGCGATCAGATCACCCGGGGCATGAATGACGTCGTCGGCGCTGTCGACCAGCAAGGGTTGCGCGGCGCCCACCTCGATCAGCAAGCGGCTTTGCGCGCCCTGAAAAAACTGTCCCAGCAAACGCCCGTGCAGGTGCCCTTCGCCCTTCACCACCCGCAGGTGCTCGGGCCGGCAGTAGACGGTGGACGGCTCGCCCGCCTCAATCCACGGCAGTTCGCCGCCACTGACTTTCAGGCCGTTGACGGTGCGGCCTGCCACCGGGAAGGCGTTGAGATTGCCGACGAAACCGGCCACGAAGGGGTTGGCCGGTTGCTGATAGATTTCACGCGGGGTGCCGAGCTGGGCGATGCGCCCTTGCTGCATGACCAGAATCCGGTCGCCCAGGGCCATGGCTTCGCCCTGATCGTGCGTGACGAACACCGAGGTGATGCCGAGGCTGCGCAGCAGTTGATCGAGTTCGCTGCGCAGGCGTTCACGCAGTTGCGCGTCCAGCGCTGCCAGCGGTTCATCGAGCAGCAGAACTTTCGGCCGCGGCGCCAGGGCACGGGCCAGTGCCACCCGCTGCCGTTGTCCGCCCGACAGCTCATGAATGCCGCGTTTGGCGTGTTCCTGCAGGCCGACCAGTTCCAGCAGCTCGGCGCAGCGCTTGTTGCGCTCGGCGACGGCCATACCGCGCACCTTCAGGCCATACACGATGTTGCCTTCCACCGAGAGGTTGGGAAACAGCGCGTAACTCTGAAAGACCATGCCGACGTCGCGGCGCTCGATGGGCAGCCGGGTGACGTCCTGATCGCCGAACAAGACCTGGCCGACGTCCGGCCGTTCCAGTCCGGCAATCATCCGCAGGGTGGTGGTTTTACCGCAACCGGACGGGCCGAGGATCGCCAGGGTCTCCCCCGCCTCGATGGTCAGGTTGAGGTCGTGAACAGCGACGGTGCCGTCGGCGAAAGCCTTGCGGCAGCCGATCAGGCGCAGCGGGATTCCAGTCATCTTTGCTCTCCACGGGAAAGACGTGCGCTGATGGCCTGCAACGCCACCAGCAGTGGCACGATCATCAACAGAAATATGAGGGTGTAGGCGCTGGCGACTTCCAGCCGCGCCGAGGCGTAACTGTCCGCCAGACCCACCGGCAGGGTTTTGGTCATGGGCGTGTGGAGCATCCACGTGAGGTTGAATTCGCCCAGGGACAGCGTCACTACCATCAGCACCCCAGCGAGAATGCCTGCCCGGCAGTTGGGCACCACCACGCTGAAGAAGCGTCGCAACGGACCGGCGCCGAGACTGGCAGCGGCCTCCTCCAGCGTCGGCAGATGTTGACGCTGCATGACCGCCATCACCGGCCGCACCAGAAATGGCAGCGTGAACAGCACGTGGCCGACGAGGATGAACAGCCAACTGCTGCGAAAACTGCCGAACTGGCCGTAGGTCAGCAGCAGGGCCAGGGCGCTGGCGAGGCCGGGCATGGCCACCGGCAAGACCATCAACTCCTCGAACGCGCGGCTGAACCGGTTGTTCATCCGGACCAATGCATACGCTGCCGGGACGCCGATCACGCAGACGCACACCGCGCAGGCCAGGGCCAGTTGCAGGGACAGCCAGACGGTCGGCGAATAGGCCTGCCAGACTTGCGCGATCCAGTCGACGGTCAAGCCGCTGGACACGCCCTGAAAGTAATTGCGCGTCAGCCCGGCCAGCAGCGACATCAGCACCGGCACCAGCATGAAGGCGCAGACCAGCAGGGTGAACAGCAGTTGCGCGATGAACAGCGATGGGCGCTTCACAGGACCGTCCTCGATTGCTTTACCATGCGCCGCGCGAGCAGCAACACCGCCGAGGTCAGCGCGCCCAATACCACCGACAGCGCCGCCGCGACGGTAAAGTTGGCGTAGTTGGTGAACACGTTGTAGATCGCCACGGGGGTGACGTTCAGCTGGGTGCCGAGGGTGAACGCCGTGCCGAACGCGCCCATGGACGTGGCGAAACAGATTGCGCCGCAGGACACCAGCGCTGGGGCCAGCCCTGGAATGATCACATCACACACCACCCGCCAGTGCCCGGCGCCGAGGGAGTGGGCGGCCTCTTCCAGGCTGCGGTCGAGGCTTTCGCAGGCGGCCATAATCGTGAGGATCACTCGCGGAATCGAGAAATACAGATAGCCGAGGAACAGGCCCGCCAGGGAATAGGCGAACACCCAGCGCTCACCCGCCAGTTTTAGTCCGAGCATGGCGAACAGCCCTTGCCGCCCCGCCAGCAGAATCACCAGAAAGCCCACCACCACGCCGGGAAACGCCAGCGGAAAAGTCAGCAATGCCACCAATGTCGAGCGGCCGAAAAAGCGCTGACGGGCGAGGAATACGCCGGTGATGCCGCCCACCAGCAGCGCGGCGAAGGTCACCACCGCCGCGAGCACACAGGTTTGCGCCAGGCTGCCCAGGTACTGCGGGCTGCTGAGCACTTGCCAATAGCCACTGCCGGCGCCATCCCGTTGCTGTCCGCCGAGCAACATGAGGTGCGCCAGCGGCAACAGCCAGAACGCCGCCAGCACCGCGGCGGCTGGCGCCAACGCCCAGGCCGCCGTCGGACGCAGACGGCCTATCAGAGACCCGCGCGCGCCGGCATCCTGCGCCTTCAAAACCGTGCTGCTCACTTACTTGACCTCGCTCAGGTAACGCGCGGCGAAGGCTTCCTGCACGTCGGCCATGTGCTGGTAATCCACCACTCCAGCGCGGGCGTAATCGCTGTCAGGCAGGAATTGCGCGGCCACCTCGGCCGGCATTTTCATGGCGCGAACCGGGCGCAGATAGGCCTTGGCCCACAGCGCCTGGCCCTGCTCGGAAAGGACGAAATCCAGCACTTTTTCAGCGTTGGCCTGATGCGGGGCATTGGCGACCAGACTCATCACGTACGGCACGCTGATGCTGCCCTCTTTCGGGATGACGAAGGCGACGTTGGCCTTGTCCTTGTAGCGGGCGCGGTAAGCGTTGAAATCGTAATCCACCAGGATCGGCAGCTCACCAGACAGCACTCGCGCATAAGCGGTTTGCTTGGGCACGATCGGTGAGTTCTTCGCCAGCTTCTGGAAGTAGTCGATGGCCGGCGCGAAGTTATCCAGGGTGCCGCCCATGGCCTGGTTGATCGCCACAGCGGAGACGTAGCCGACGAACGCGCTGGACGGATCGAGGTAACCGACCATGCCTTTGTATTCCGGCTTGAGCAGATCAGCCCAGCTTTGCGGGACCGGCAAGCCACCCAGTGCATCGACGTTGATCATGATGCCGAGGGTGCCGGAGTGGATCGCGAACCAGTGGCCTTCCGGGTCTTTCAGGCCTGCGGGAATGTCATCCCAGCCTTTTGGTTTGTAGGTGCCGACCACGCCGGCTTTCTGTGCCTGCAAGCCGAAGGTCACGCCGTAATACACCACGTCCGCCACCGGTGCGGCTTTTTCCGCCACGAGCTGTGCCAGGGACTGCCCGGAGTTCTTGTTGTCCAGCGGCACTTGCACGCCGGTGCTGTCGGCGATCGCCTTGAGCTGGGTGCCCCAGTCCGCCCATTCCGGCGGGCAGTTGTAGCAGATCGCGGTTTCGGCGGCCTGGGTCAGGCTGGCCACGCCACACAGCAGCAGTGCCGCCAGGGTTTTACTGAAGCGGATCATGGAGCGTCTCCTCGAAGGGCTGATTGTAGGGTTGAGTACTTTCGCCCGGCCGGATGTGGCACGGCAGGCAATGGGAAGTCGGCGCGGCGCCGGCGATCTGCGCCAGCAATTGATCGATCACCGTGGTCGCCAGGGCGGCGATGGGCTGGACCACGCTGCACAGGGTCGGGTGCATCTGGGTGCCGATGTCGATGCCGTCGAAACCGATGATCGACAGCTGCTGCGGCACCGCCCATCCGTGGCGGCGCAGTTCGGCGATCAGGCTGATCGCCAACAAATCGTTGGAGCAGACCAGAGCCGTGGGGGCTTGAGGGCCGTTTAACAACGGCGCGAGCGCGCTGAAATCGGCCTGGGTGTGGCTGGGCATTTCGATGATGGGCACGGCGGCCAAGCCGCGCTCAACCATGGCGTCGCAGTAACCGGCGTAACGCTGCCGCGCCCGGTCGGACTGCAGGGTCGGTCCCGCCACCATGCCGATGCGGCGATGGCCGGCGTCCAGCAGATAGCGTGTGGCGAGGGCCATGCCGGCGCGATTGTCCACCGATACGGCGCTGTACTCGGTGCTGCCGGGCTGGTGATAGGCGAGAACAAAGGGGGTGTCTTCGGTGGTTAGGCTTTGCAGCACGCGATTGCTGTGGGCGTCGGTCACCGTGAGCACCAGGCCGTCGACCCGTTGCCGCAGCAGCTCTTCAACCACCGCGCTTTCCCGCTCGGCGCTGTAATCGGTTGTCGCCAGCAGCAGGTTGTAACCCCGCAACCGAGCGGCGCGCTCCATGGCTTGAAACTGTTCAGCGAACACCGGGTTGAGCAGACTCGGCACGACCACGCCAATAAGCTGGGTGGTTTGCAGGCGCAACTGGCGGCCGAGCAGATTGGGACGAAAACCCAGTTCTCGCGCGGCGGCGAACACCTGGTCACGGGTCGTCGGGCGCACCACCTCAGGGGAGGCGAAACAGCGGGCGGCGGTCGCTCTGGAAACCCCGGCCACCCGTGCAACGTCTTTCAGGTCACTCATGATCACTCGCTTGAGATCGATCTCATTGGCGAGGACATTACGGCGTCAATGTGGCATTTCAGGGGCGAGGATGTGACAGATTGCAGTCATGGGGTGCCGTGGCGTTGACTGCGCATCCTTGCATGGAATTGGCAGCGAACTAATTGTGGGACCGGCTTTAGCCGGGAAGACGGCAGGTGTCACACCGCAAATCCACGGGTGTCAGGACTGGCCTCTTCCCGGCTGAAGCCGGTCCCACCAGGGCACCGCGTGCATCCAGGGGGATTGGCGGCGAACCCATTGCAAGGTCGAGTGCATCGAGTGGGACTGGCCACGCGCTAATTTGTGGGACCGGCTTTAGCCGGGAAGACGGCAGGTGTCACACCGCAAATCCACGGGTGTTAGGACTGGCTTCTTCCCGGCTGAAGCCGGTCCCGCTAGAGAACCGCGTGCATCCAGGTGGATGGCGGCGAACCCATGTAAGGTCGAGTGCATTGAGTGGGACTGGCCACGCACTAATTTGTGGGACCGGCTTTAGCCGGGAAGACGGCAGGTGTCACACCGCAAATCCACGGGTGTTAAGACTGGCCTCTTCCCGGCTGAAGCCGGTCCCACTAGAGAACCGCGTGCATCCAGGTGGATTGGCGGCGAACCCATTGTAAGGTCGAGTGCATTGAGTAGGACTGGCTACGCACTAATTGTGCGACCGGCTTTAGCCGGGAAAGCGTCAGGCGTCACACCGCAAATCTACGGGTGTGCGGGCTAGCCTCTTCCCGGCTGAAGCCGGTCCCACTCATAAACAGCATGCAGCCAGTGAATCAGGCGTCGGACAACACCGCATGGTCCATCAGCGCCGGCACGCCCACTACCTTGATCTCGGCCCCATTGCCTGACGCGCTGAAAGCGAAGTCATCGGCTTTCAGAGTGTGGCTGTAATCCCCCGCCAGGGTAACCTGGAATTTCTGGCCAGCGCTGTCCGCTTCGTTGCTGCGCACGTAGGTGCGGTCGCTGTTGGCGTTGTAGCTGACCTGCAAGCTGCCGTCTCGGCCATCGCCCAAGCCTGTGAAGCCCAGAGCAGAGACATCCAGCGTGTCGTGGCCGGTGGTGAAATCAGTGATCAGGTCTGCCGCGCCGACGTAGCTGTCGCTGATCAGATCAAAGCGGAACGTGTCCTCGCCCGATCCGCCGGTGAGCTTGTCGCTGCCGGCACCGCCAACCAGTAAATCATCACCAACGCTGCCCGCCAGCACATCGTTGCCTGCCAGGCCAATCAAGGTGTCGTTGCCCCAGTCGCCATACAGCGTGTCGGCGGCTGCGGTACCGGTAGCGTTCACCGAGGTCAGCGGCTGGGACGAATCCGTGCGCGTGTCGTCGGGGTTGGCGAACAGTACGTTGCTCGCGGTCAGGTCGTAGAGGTGATTGCCGTTGAGCAGGATTTCAAAGCGATTGCCGTCGGCGTCCGGTTCCAGCGACTTCAGCGCCGTGTGATCACCCGCCAGATTCAGCACCACTTTCAGCGTGCCGTCGTAGCCATTGCCCAGGCCTTTGAACCCCAGCGCCGTGAGGTCGAGGCGATCATGGCCGTTGCTGTTGAAATCCGTGATCAGGTCGCGTTGCGCGTAGCTGCCGCTGGTATCGTTGCGCAGGCTGTCGCTGATGCTGGTGTAGACGAAGGTGTCCGCGCCCGCCCCACCCGTCAGCGTGTCGCCACCGCTACCGCCGACCAGCCGATCTGCGCCGCCGTCGCCTGACAACGTATCGCGTCCGGTACCGCCGAGCAGCACGTCATCGGCAGCGGTCCCCAGCAGCTTGTCGTCACTGGCCGTGCCGGTAATCGACGAAAAGAAGTTCGCTGCGCTCAGGGTGCTCAGATGATTGCCGTCGAGTGCCAGTTGGAAGCGGTTACCGGAGGCATCGGCGTCCAGGCTGGACAGGTAAGTGATGTCGGTGCCAGCGTTATAGGTCGCCTTGAGCGTGCCGTCGTGGCCATTGCCCAGGCCGGACAATCCCAGCAAGGTCAGGTCGAGACGGTCGCTGGTGTCGTTGAAGTCGGTGATGCGATCGGTGAAGGATGTGGTCGCCGTGCGATAGCTGTCGCTGGCCGAGGTGAATCGAAACACGTCGCTGCCGCTGCCGCCGCTGAGGCGGTCCGCGCCTGCACCGCCATGAATGACGTCGTCACCGGCGCCGCCATCGATGCGATCGCGCCCTGCCCCGCCACTGATGAGTTCGTCCGAGCGACTGCCGATCAGCGTGTCGGCGCCCGCACTGCCCCGCACGATCAGCACATCGCTGTTGTTGTAGACCTGGGTGTTATTGCCCGCCGCGCTGATGTCGCCGGCTTGGGTGCCGTTAATGACGTTGCCGAAGATCACGCTGCCTTCGACGCTCGCCATGTCCGACGGCACCTCGGCCACGCCCCAGGTCGATCCGTCGCTGCCGGTGATCAGGTTGTCATAGACGAAATTCTGCGTGCCGTTATCGCTGCCCAGATTGCGGATTGCGACTTCCGGCACATCGTTGCTCTGCGCATTGCCGTGAATGACGTTATTGGACACCTCGATATGGGTCGTCCCTTGCAGGTTGACACCCGAGCCGCCGTTGTCGTGGATGTCGAGGCGATACACGCCGCCGTATTCGATACCGCGCATGTGCACGCCATCGCCGCCGTTGCCGTAGACGTCGCCGCCGATGACACTGAAGAAGCCGGTATCGACGCCACTTTCTTCATGGACGTGAATCCCGTCACCGGCGTTACCGGAAGCCTGGTTGTCGGTCAGTGAGAGCGCCACGCTGCCAAGGCCGACATTGATCCCGTTGCCGCCGTTGTCCAGCGCTCGGTTGTCCTGAAAGGTCAGTGCGGGCAGCGACCCGCCCACTACGAAGCCGTCGGCGGCGTTGTCTGTGGCCGTGCTGTTGCGCACCGTCAAATGCACCGACGCGCCGGTAAGGTCGAAACCGCTGCCGCTGAAATTCGTCGCAGTGACGCCGTCGATCAACAGATTGGTACTGCTCGCGCCCGACTGAGACCAGCCACTGACCTGCCCACCGCCGTTGGCCTGACTGCCATCCAGGGACAGATTGCTGACTGTCGCGTCTCGCACGTTGCTGCCCGCCACCATGCCCAACAGCGAGGTGGTGTTCAACCCGGCGCCATCGGCCAGCTTGAGCACGCTGTCACCGGCGCCATCGCCGGTGAGCGTGACGTTGCTTTTCAGCGCGAGCGCGTTGCCCGAACCGTCGCTGTCCGACACCCGCCAGGTGCCGCCAGGAATGTAAACCTTGCCCCCACCCGCAGCGCTTGCGGCATCAATTGCCTTTTGGATGGCGACGGTATCGTCTGTGATGGCATCGCCCTTGGCGCCATAATTGCGGATATCAAAAGTGGGGGTGATGCTCATGCGCTGCTCCTGCCTGGAAACTGACGACCTGTGAACCCGTTATCGCAACCGGTTCGGCGAACAGGTTGGACCGGCGGAGTTCCTGATTGTTAGTTCCCTGAAAGGGGCTTTCGTCGGATGAGCAGCGCCTTGCTGGTATCACTGCTGCCGCAGCCGAACGACTGGATGCAGTAATTCGTGGGATCCGCTTTAGGCGGGACGGCATCGTGTACCGGGCCCCGAGATTGATGGTGCGCCGACGGCCTCTTCCCGGCTGAAGCCGGTCCTACCAGGCCACACACATCTAGTCAGGCTAGCGGTGAACCCACTGTGGGACCGGCTTTAGCCGGGAAGGCGTCAGACGTCACGCCTTCATTCGTTGACTGAGGAATGGGGTGTCAGCCAACGGCGTTACTTGTGACCCTTGGCCTTCGGCACCATCTGCTTGATCGTCCCGGTAGGGATGTCGATCAGGGCATATTTGTCCTTGATCTGCACCCACTGTTGATTCTCGTCCGGTGCGGCCAAGTGACGTGCACGCCAGTCTTTGACGGCGAGGCTCGGACGTTGATATTGGTCCGGGGCGTTGTCGCCTTCCTTGATTTCCTTGACCCCCGCGCCCGGTCGATCCATCGTCACGCTTGGCTGTTCGGCAGCGTAGGAAAAGCTGCTGACTGCGCACACCGCGGTGAACAGCAAATGAGGGAGGTATTTCTTTCCAGGCATGATCAGATCCTCTGGCAAACGAGTGCCGCTAACTGAGTAGAGATTGACGGTGCATCCGTCATGCTCAGACCGGGACTGATTCGCAGGAGTTCGATCAAATCCCGAGCGCTCAGACCCTTATCACCCGGCTACCCGGCCCACGGGCAGACCTTGCCTGTATCCAGCCTCGAGCACCCGCAGCACTAATCCACGATGAATAGCCTGGCGCCCACAGTGCTCGACGACCTATGCGCCTCCGCGTTGTCAGCCACCTGGTAGCTCATGCCCGGAGTCAAGGTGAATGTCCGGCCATCCTCGAGTTCGGTGTCGAGCTGACCGTCCAGGCACAGAAGAATGTGGCCCTTGCAGCACCAATGGTCAGCCAGGTAGCCGGGACTGTAATCAACCCTGCGCACCCTGACATCACCAAACTGGCAGGTGCGCCAGAGCGCTGTGCCGGTCTCGCCCGGATGTGAGACGGCTTCGAGTTTAGACCAGTCGGTCGTACCAAATGGAATGGCGGTGAGTTTCATAGCGGCCTCGGCGAATAAAGGGTGTTCGATGCTACCGATGCATGACCGGGCCAAACATATACAGATCGCTTTGATTGCGCTCATACGCCCGCACCCACGCCGGGTTCGCCAGTGCGGCATTAGCGAGTATTCGCCACCCAAAATCAACAATGTCCGAGGGCACATCCCGGGACACTTGTTCCCTGTCCTTCGTATATGGCATCAATAGCGCTGCATTGCTCCCAAGGACGAACCCGCATGGACAGCCCCACGCTCCAGACTGCCCGACTCACACTCGCCCCGCTGCAGCTAACCGATGCGCCCGCGATTCAACAGGTGTTTCCCCAGTGGGATGTGGTCCGGTATTTGGACAGCCATGTGCCATGGCCCTACCCCGACGACGGCGCGCTGACCTACATCCGCGACGTCGCGCTTCCTGCCGTGGCAGAGGATCGCGAATGGCACTGGACGATACGCCTGAACTCCGAACCGGTGCGGGTGATCGGCTGCATCAGCCTGCACGATCAGCCCGAGAACCACCGGGGTTTCTGGCTGGCGCCGCCGTGGCGAGGTCATGGCTATATGCGGGAGGCGTGTGAAGCGATCAACGCCTTTTGGTTCGAAACCCTGCAGCGACCGGTGATGCAGGTCCCCAAAGCAGCCGGCAATGAGGCGTCGAGAAAGATCTCCGAACGCGAGGGCATGCGGATGATTGAGCGACGCAACGGCCACTTTGTGTCTGGCGCGATGGTTCAAGAGCTCTGGGAATTGACGCGCGCTGAATGGCGGGCGATGCAAGCTCGGACCTCGTGATGATGCAAAAGCCACTGTTTCCAGTGACAGCGCCTCGATTGACTGTTGACCTGCCCCGTCTCAATCCCTAGGGTAGCCGGCCTTCTTTACCCCTCGGGAACCCCATGTCCAGCCGCAGCAAACTCCCTTCCACCGTCTACCTTCTGGGCCTGACGATTTTCTCGCTGGTGACAGCCGAATTCATGGTCGCCGGCATGATGCCCGCGCTGGCGGATGCGTTCTCGGTCAGCCTCGCACAAGTCGGTAACCTGATCGCCTTCTATGCCTTGGGCATGGCGATCGGCGGCCCGCTTGTGACCGTATTGCTACTGTCCAGAGGCATCAGCAACAAACGCTCTTTGATCGCGCTGCTCGTCTGTTATGTGGTGGCCGGCGCAATTGCGGCGGCCGCTGAGAGCTATCTGGTACTTGCCGCCGCTCGCGTGGTCATGGGCATTGCCAGTGCCGTCTGCATCGGTCTGTGCATGACGGTGTGCGCAGGCCTCGTCACTCCGGAACGTCGCGGTCGCGCAGTGTCCGTGGTCCTCGCCGGGCTGATGTTGTCCCCCGTCGTAGGGGTGCCGCTGACCACCTGGGTCGAGCAACACTTCGGCTGGCGTGCGAGCGCCTGGCTGGTGGTGGTGCTGGCGATGCTTTGCACGGTGCTGGCGAGCAAGCGCCTGCCGGCGAGCGCCAAAGGCAGTGAACCGCCACTGCGCCAACAATTGACCGACATGAAGAACCCGCCCCTCTGGGCGGCGTACCTCACCAGCGGGTTGATCATCGGCGCCACGTTTGCCGCATTCAGCTATTGCACGCCCATTTTGATCCAGGAAGTCGGGGTCGCACCGAAATTCGTCGCGCCGCTGCTGGCGCTGTATGGCGTCGCGAACGTGCTGGGCAACTGGGTGGTGGGCCGGCTGGCGGATCGCTACATGATGGCGATCGTCGGCTGGGGTCTGGCAGTCATGGTGCTGGCATTGTCGGGCTTTGCCCTGGCTGGGGATCATCTGTGGCTCAACCTGATGTGCTTCCTCGCCCTCGGGCTGACCGGCGTCGCGCTGAACCCTGCGATGGTCGCGCGCGTCATGAAAGCGGCCGAGCCCGGTGCCCTGGTGAACATCATGCACACCTCGGTGATCACCGCCGGGCTGGCGTTCGGCAGTTGGGCGGGCGGTGTGACGATCGACGCAGGCCTGGGTTTGCGCTCGCCGCTCTGGGTCGGTGCGGCCATGGCCCTGGCAGGATTGCTGAGCCTGGTGCGGCCGATAGCGATGCGTCGCAGCCAGGCGCTGTGCGACTGAAAGCGGCGTTACGGATGTCCGGGCATTGCCAGGTGAGGCGTCCTTGAGGGCGCGTCAGCGGCGCCATTGCGCAACAGCGGACAGACCTGCCCGGCCCGCTCGGCCAACAGATTGCGCAGCGCGTGCATCTGCCTGATGCGCTCGTCCAGCAATGCGGTTTTCTCGGCGACTCATTTCGCGGGCGGTTCAGACGTTCGCCACCCACGTTGCCGCCTGCCTACCGCAAGGGTTGCCATGGGCGCCGACTCAATGAGCGACGACCCTCTCCCCGGCAACCCTTTCACCCTGCGCAAACCCATTCACTCGCGCACGGAACGCAATCGCCAGGCTGATCAACAACACCAGCACCATCACCCAGGCAAAGGCGCGCGCGCCCCAGTGATCAAGCAGCACGCCACCCAGAAGCCCGCCGCCAGCAATGGCGCTGTTCCAGACGACTACGTTCATCGACAGGGCCACGTCGGCGCCTTCACCTGCGGCGTCGGCCAGCGCCGTTTGCAGCAGTGTGGCGGCGCCGCCGAAGGTCAGGCCCCAGACGAAGACACCGAGGTAAATCGCCGTGGCAGAGGCCGAGAACATCCCGAAGAATACCGAAACCCCGGCGAAGGTGGCGAGGCTCAGCAACACCGCGGTGCGAAGATGACGATCAACCAGACGCCCCCCGAGCCAGATCCCCAGCAGCGCAGCAATGCCGAACACCAGCAGCACCAGATCGACATGGGAACCTAACCCTGCGAGGGAAACGAAGGGCGCGACGTAGGTGTAAAGGATGTTGTGGGCGAGCATCCAGGTCAGCACCACGCCGAGAACGGGACGCACGCCCGGCGTGAATAGCACCTGACGCAGGTCCATACGCTGGGAGGAAGATTGACCGGGATAATCCGGCACTTTGATCAGCACCCAGGCGATCAACACCAGCGTCAATCCGGACATCACGGCAAACGACATCCGCCATCCGATCGCCCCGCCCAGCCAGGTGCCAAGGGGCACGCCCAGTGACAATGCGACTGGCGTCCCCACCATCGCCACCGCCATGGCGCGGCCCTGTGAGGCCGGCTCGACCATCCGCCGCGCGTAGCCGCCGATGAGGCTCCAGGCCAGTCCCGCTGAAACCCCTGCGAAAAAGCGTGCGATCAGGGTCAGCCAGTAAACCGAAGACAGCGCCGTGATGGAGTTGAACAGCAGAAACCCGACGACGGTGAGCAGCAGCACCGTCCTGCGCCGCCAACTGCGCGTGGCAATGGTCAGCGGAATGGCCGCCAGCAGCGACCCTAGTGCGTAGACCGTCACCATCTGGCCTGCCAGCGACGCCGATATGCCCAGGCCGTCGCCTATCTCAGGCAGCAGCCCGGCTGGCAGCGTTTCCGTGACGATGCAGATGAAACCGGTCATTGCCAGCGCCAGCAGCGCTCCATATGGCAGCTTTGTGGCCTTTCCTTCGTGGGTCATTATCCAATCCTCGGACTAATATACTGATCGGTAGCAATCTAAAGACCCAAGCCCGGGTGGTCAACAACTTATGTATCGACTAGTATTTATATGACATGAGAGGAGATCCATATGGCTCAGATGGGACGACCGCGCACGTTTGACCGTGACGCGGCAATCACTCAGGCACTGCATCTGTTTTGGGAGCATGGCTACGACGCGACGTCACTCAGCCAGCTCAAGGCGAGCATCGGCGGCGGCATCACCGCGCCGAGCTTCTATGCAGCGTTTGGCTCAAAACAGGCGCTGTTCAATGAAGTCATGGAGCGCTACCTGAACACCCATGGCCGTGTGACCGACAGCCTCTTCGATACCGCCCTCGCCCCCAGGGAAGCGATAGAGCGCACGCTGCGGTGCTCGGCAAAAATGCAGTGCGAGGCGGGTCACCCCAAGGGCTGCCTGGTGTCACTGGGTTTTCTGAGCGCATCTACCGAAGAAAGCAAAACCATTTCCCAGCCGCTGGCGGATGCGCGAGCCTTGAACCGTGCTGCCATTGTCGCGTGCATCGAACGGGCCATCGCAGCGGGAGAACTGCCCAAAACGGTAGCGCCGGTCGCGCTGGCCACGGTGTTCGACAGCTTCATGCTAGGCATGTCGGTACTGGCGCGCGACGGGTCGACGTGTGAAACGCTGGACGCTGCAATTACTCACGTGATGGGCGTGTGGGACGGGCTGCGCGTCGACACGCCGATGAAAGATCCCGCTGCGATTTGATCCCTGGCAATCCCTGAGTGTGCCCGCCCACTACGGCTCAACCAAAACGCACCAGTGCCGCATTAAAGAATCGGCGCAGTTTGGCCGTTCGGCGCCGGGTGTCGGTGTAGAGGGCGCGCCGAGTCCATGCTCAAGGGCAGAGACATGCTTGGCGACCCTCTGCGGCGACAGCCAGGCGCTCCGCTGCTGCGGCGTAAAAGCCGCATTCCGCCGCCGTGATGAAAGCTGGCGATTTGAACGCGCCAAGCCGGCGTACTGCATTCCGCTGAACAAGGAGGCGCTGGAGGTCGCGCTGGCCAAGGCAGAAAGGCGCATTGAATTACCCCATGGGTCGTGGCGCCACTGAATGGCGGTGTTCATCGAAGATGGCGCGCGCCAGCTTCGATGAACATGGTGACTCGCGGGGTCCGGCATCCCTTTATTTCCTGCCGTTTCAACCGCAAGAATCAGAACGTGAACGCACCACGAGCACGCTTAGCATCAAGGCTCAATACCCCTCGGAGCCCACCATGGCCTTTCGCATATCAGGACTTTGCCCCACACCTTTTCAAGCCTTCTATGGATTGCCTGACGAAGAACTGGCAGCGCGTGGGATCAAGCGCTACACCGTCGACGCCCAACCCGGTTTTCCTGATCGCATTGAGATGAAGGACGCAGAGGTAGGTCAGTGCGTGCTTTTACTCAATCACGTCCACCAGCCCGCGAACACGCCCTATCGCGCCTCCCACGCCATTTTTGTCAGAGAGGGTGCGACACAGGCTTATGACGCGGTGGATCAGATTCCCGAGTCAATGCGCAGTCGCCTGCTGTCACTGCGTGCCTTTAGCGAAGACGGGATGATGATCGACGCGGATGTCGCGCAAGGGACCGCGCTGGAGTCAGTCATCATGCGGATGTTTGCCAACCCTGCCGTCAACTACATCCACGCCCACAATGCGAAACAGGGTTGCTACGCCGGGCGGATTGATCGGGCTTAGCAGCATCCAATTCTGCCCTCAACGCTCCTCATCACGGGGCGATCGCCCAGACTGAAAAGCACGTGGAATTGCCCCATGGGTCGTGGCGCCACTGAAGGGCGTCATCCCGCAAAGCCCTCCAGAGAAGCGCCACCGTCCGGTAACATGCGTGCCTGCACTCGCCGTTTACATAACCTCGGAAAGGGACGTGATGATTGATATCTCGATACTGCTGCTTTTCGCTGGCGCCTGCGTTGCGCTCACGCTGACACCGGGCCCGGACATGTTGTTGATTGCATCGCGGAGCATGAGCCAGGGCAGAGCGTCAGGCTTCGTTTCACTGGCGGGCATTCAGGTGGGCACCTATTGTCACGCGCTGGCTGCCGCACTCGGACTCTCTCAATTGTTGATCAATGTGCCCGCTGCCTACGACGCGGTGCGGTTCGCGGGGGCTGCCTATCTGGTTTTTCTCGCCTGGAAAGCGTTCAGCGCCCCGTCGCCGCTGTATGCAGATGCCGACCTTGCACCCACGCCGCTTCTGAGTATCTTTCGGCAGGGAGTGGTGACCAATCTGCTCAACCCGAAAATGGCACTGTTCGTCTTGGCGTTATTTCCGCAGTTCGTTGATCCAACGAAAGCCTCGCTGGTCGTGCAGATGCTGATATTCGCCACGGTTTTGAATGTCATCGGTTTACTGGTGAACGGCGCAGTCATCCTCCTGGCCAGTCGAATCGGGCACAAGCTGGCGACCAATGTCCGTATCGCCAAGCGCCTGAATCAGGTGCTGGGTGCGGTTTTTTTGGGGCTGGCCTGTCGGCTGGCACTGGTCTCGGGACGATAAGTCGCGAGTGTCAGCGCAGAAAATCCCTTCGCCCACTACCGCTGAATAAGGAGCCTGACCATGGCTGCCATTACCGACTACTCCGACACGCTTCATCGCCCCGCCGTGATCGAACTCTGGGACGCCGTATTCGGATACGAAACCGCCCATAACACGCCCGGCCTCGCCATCGACAAAAAGCTGGCCGTGGCGGACGGTCTCTTCTTTGTTGCCCTGACGGACGATGAGGTGGTGGGTACTGTTCTGGCCGGGTACGACGGCCATCGTGGTTGGCTTTATGCGGTCGCGGTGCACCCCTCACATCGCAGAAAAGGCGTGGGCGTGCAGTTGGTTCGTCATGCCGAGCACGCCCTGACTTTGCGGGGGTGCATGAAAATCAACCTGCAGATCGTCACCACCAATGCCAGCGTCCAGGCGTTCTATGAGTCTATGGGGTACGCAACCGAACCGCGCATCAGCATGGGCAAGAAAATCGAATCGAACATCACGAATTGATGCGCACGCAGCAGCGCCTGCGTTGCCCTGCCACGCCGCATGGGCGGACATCAGCGCCCCAGACCAGGGGCGCAGGGTTTTGCCGCTTTACTTGGCCGGATGCGCTTTCAGCCAGGCCTTCATCTGCGCGATTTCCGCCGCCTGGGCCGCAACGATCTTGCGCGCCAGTTCCAGCATCTCCGGATCCTTGCCGTACTTGAGCTCAATCTTCGCCATCTCCACCGCCCCTTCGTGGTGAGGCAGCATGCCCGCGGCGAAGGCAACGTCTGGATCGTCGCTCATCATGCCGTGATGCATGTCGTCTTTCATGGCGCCCATTGATTGCTGGTAGGCCTCATGCATCTGTTTGACGTCCTCCGTCTGGTCGGCCTTGACGGCTGTGACGGCAAGCAGAGCAATGACGCTGACAACGGCGGCAATCTTTTTCATGACGGGCATCCTGGATGAGGGTAAAGACGAAGCCGTTACGCTAGACCTTTCCACTGCGGCAAGGTCAAGCACGTTGAGCAGGCCATTGCAGCAGAACCGGTCAAAAAGCCAACCCCACTGAACAAGCGCCCCCTTGCGGGCCTGGCAAATCATTCCCGGTGCCGGAACCTTTATCTCGCTGCCCGAGTCCTTTCTGGAAGCCGAATTGCATTCTGCCAGCATGCAGCGTAAAACGCTGCCCGCCGATATTGCTGGACCCGTCGGCTGGCGCAGTTCCGGAAGGCGCATGGCGCACCTCCGACCTCAGGTCATAACGTTACGTTTACAGGTGGACACTTGAAGCATTTGACCCGGGAAGCCCTTGAGGCTGAAGTCGTGCAGTTGCGGTCGGCATTGAAGACAAGTGAAGCCCTGAGGCTGGAAAGCCTTTGCACCGGCATACGGCAGAACGCTATCGCGGGCTCGCTCGACAATACGGTTGAGCGCGCCGCCGAAGAGGTGGCCGAGCAGGCGATCGAAGACGCTCAGACTCGCTACCGCCTCGCGGTCAAAGCCACCAACGATGCGATCTGGGACTGGGACCTCAAAGAAAACCACGTCCTGTGGAACGACGCGCTGGAGCGGGTCTACGGGCATCCGCTCGCCACGGTCGAAATGACCGGCGAATGGTGGATGGCACAGATTCACCCCGATGACAGGCAGCGCATCGTCAACTCGATCCATGACGTGATAGACGGCAGGCAGACCGGCTGGAGCGACGAGTACCGATTTCGCCGGGCCGACGGCACATACGCTCAGGTACTCGACCGTGGGCACGTTATCCGCGACGCCCAAGGCGACGCCGTGCGCATGATTGGCGCGATGCTGGATCTCACGCCGATTCGCGACACCGAGGCCGCACTGCGTCAAAGCGAGGAGCGTTTCAGGACGATTCTGGAAACAGTCGACGCGGCCTTCGCCATCGTTCAGGTCAAGTTCGATGCCAATGACTACCCGGTCGACTATCGATTTGTTGAAGCCAACCCGGCATTTGAACGTGAAGCTGGCGTCAACCTGCGGGGCAAATGGGTCAGGGAGTTTGCCCCGGATCTGGAGCAATTCTGGTTCGACACCTACGGCCGGGTGGCCAAGACCCGCGTGCCGGCCACATTCGAAAGCTACGCCAAAGCCTTTCAGCGCTGGTTTGACGTGCGGGCCGTGCCCGTCGGCGATCCTGACGAATGTCAGATTGCGATCATCTTCAACGACGTGACGGGGCGTCGTGATGCCGAGGAGCGCCTGCGTCAGAGCGAAGCCGTCGCACGGGCGAACGTTGAGCGTGTGCAGCTGGCCCTCGCCGCCGGGGCCATTTTCGGGACTTGGCATTGGGATTTGCCCAGCGACAGTTTCACCGTGGACGAAGCCTTCGCCCGGGCGTTTGGACTCGATCCTATGCTGGGCCACGAAGGGCTTAGCCTGGAGCAGGTGGTGGCAACCGTCCATCCCGAAGACCGGGCGGGGCTCATGACAGCGATCAACGAAGCGCTGGGTCGCGGCGGTGCCTATGCCCACCAGTATCGCGTCCGTCGGGCTGACGGCAAGTACTACTGGATTGAGGCCAACGGCAGGGTTGAATTCAGCGACGAAGGCATGCCCTTGAGTTTTCCGGGCGTCCTGATTGATGTGGAGGAGCGACGTTCGGTCGAAGCCCAGCGCGACCTCGCGACCGCCGCACTGAGGGCGCTCAATGAGACGCTCGAACAGCGCGTGGCTGAACGCACCGCAGCATTGATGCAGGCCGAAGAGAAGCTGCGCCAGTCGCAAAAGATGGAAGCCGTGGGTCAACTCACGGGCGGGCTTGCCCATGACTTCAATAACTTGCTGGCGGGCATTTCCGGTTCGCTGGAGTTGTTGAGTGCCAGGTTTGCCCAGGGCCGTCTGACGGACGTCGACCGATACCTGACGACAGCACAAGGCGCCACCAAACGGGCTGCCTCCTTGACCCACCGGTTGCTGGCGTTCTCCCGCCGACAAACACTCGACCCTCGGCCCACCGAAATCAACAGCCTGGTCGAGGGCATGACCGAGCTGATCCAGCGCACTGTGGGCCCGAGCATTACCGTGCAGACCGTTGGTTCGCCGGACAGCTGCGTCGCACTGGTCGATGCGAGCCAGCTGGAGAATGCGCTGCTGAATCTGTGCATCAACTCGCGAGACGCCATGCAGGACGGCGGCAGCATTACCATCGAGACCCGTTGGAAAGTCGTGGGAACCGCGGAAGCGGCGGCGCTTGAGGTCCCCGAGGGCGAGTACCTGACCCTCAGCGTCACCGACACCGGCACCGGCATGCCGGCCAACGTCGTGGCGAAGGCATTCGATCCTTTCTTCACCACCAAACCCATCGGCCAGGGCACCGGCCTGGGCCTCTCGATGATTTACGGTTTCGCCCAGCAATCCGGGGGGCAGGTTCGCATCGCCTCTGTGGTCGGACAAGGGACCACGCTGTCCATCTACCTGCCCCGCCACCACGGGCATCCCGGCTCCAATGAAGCGCACTTACCTGATGCTGCCGCGCAAACTGCAGGCATTGGTGAAACGATCCTTGTTGTGGATGATGAACCCACGGTGCGCATGCTGGTGACAGAGGTACTGGGCGAGCTGGGCTACTCCGTCATGGAGGCGGCGGACAGTGCCAGCGGACTGACGCTGCTGCGCTCGGACGTCCGCGTCGACATGCTTGTCACCGATGTGGGCTTGCCCGGTGGCATGAACGGCCGCCAGATGGCGGACGCCGCGCGCGAGCTGCGTCCGGGACTCAAAACGCTGTTCATCACCGGCTACGCGGAGAGCGCGGCCATCGGCGCCAACCAGCTTGAGCCTGGCATGCATGTGCTGACCAAGCCCTTTGCCATTGAAACACTGGCCGCTCGCGTGCGTGAACTGATGAACACGCCGATCTGATCCCCACGCCGGCATTGGCTGATCAGGCGCCTTAAACGGGGTCCTTATCAGCCACTGCCGGCGCGGCGACGGCTTCATCGACCCGTTCGTCAGGGCCGCCCATTCGTGATTGATCCAGCAGGTCGTTCAGCGCGACGTGCAGTTTTTGCAACGCCCCCTGTTTATCCACCCACCAGTCGGTGGACCACAGCCTCAGCAGATTCCAGCCCAGACCACTGAGAATCGCCCCGCGCACTTTATCCCGGTCTCGGGCAGTGGCAGCGCTGTGATACGTGGCACCGTCGCACTCGACACCCGCCAGGTAATCGCCCGGACGGTCAGGGTGAACGATGCCCAGATCGATGCGGAAACGTGACACGCCGATCTGCGGAACCACCTGCCAGCCCAGACGCCTCAGCCCCTGGGCGACGGCCTCCTCGAACGGCGAGTCGTAACCGCCTACAGACCCTTGTACCGCCTCGGCCAGCGCTTTCGGCCCACGCTGAGCGAACTCGATGAAGTGCTTCAAATCCCGCACGGCGCGCGCGTTGGTGCGGTTGAGGTCGATCATCGACGGATCGAACGAGGTGAACACCAGCATTTCCCGGCGAGACCGGGTGATGGCGACGTTGAGCCGACGCCAGCCGCCGTCTTTGTTGAGCGGCCCGAAGTTCATCGACATCACCGGCGCACCGGGTTCGGTGGGGCCATAACCAGTGCCGAGCATGATCAGGTCTCGCTCGTCGCCCTGGACCGTTTCCAGATTCTTGACCACCACCGGCTCGGTCTGGGTGTCCTGGAAGAACGGCTCGATCTGCGGGTATTGCTTGCGGGCCGCGTCCAGCAGGTCGTTGATCAGTTTTTGCTGATCCGAGTTGAGGGTGATGATGCCGATGGAATACCCCGCCGCCACAAACGCAGGGTCGGTGAGGCGCTTGACGGTTTCATCGACGATGGCTTGCGCTTCGGCCTGGTTGTAGCGCCCCTTGCCTTTGGCGTACACGCCCTCGACCTTGCGCCACTCAACCGCGCTGGCGCGGGTCTCCGCGGCCGGGAAAGTGATCAGGTTGCTGTCGTAGTAACGGTGATTGGAGAAGGCAATCAGGCTTTCATGGCGACTGCGGTAGTGCCAGCTCAGGCTGTGGCTCGGCACCCCTGCCCCCAGGCATTCGTCGAGGATGCTTTCCATGTCTTCGGCGGTGTCGTCGTCACCGGCATTCGGGCCACGGCTGAAGAAGTTGGTCGGCGGCATCTGCCGAGGGTCACCGGCGATGATTACCTGCCTGCCCCGGGCAATCGAACCGATGGCGTCCCACGGCGCGATTTGCGACGCCTCGTCGAAGATCACCAGGTCGAACGGCGGCTGATCGGCGGGCAGGAACTGCGCAATCGACAACGGGCTCATGAGCATGCACGGCGCCAGGCAATTCAGCGCATCGCCCATCTCGATCGCCAGCTGGCGGACCGGTTTGTGCCGGCGCGATTTCTGCAGCTCGTGTTTGAGAATGGCAAAGCCGCTGCTCTTGGGGATGTCGTTCTTGGACGGGATCAAGCCGCAGAGTTTGGCCCGGATATAGCGCACGGTCAGTTTCGCCAGTTCGTCGTCCAGACGCACGAAGGTGCCGATGTCACTCATGTGCTCGGCGGCCACGAAATTGCGCAGCAACGGTTCGCCATCGATGCCCTGGGTCGCGAACCAGTGGGCATAGGCCGTGACGAAGGTCTCCTCGGTGGCAGACGGCAACAGGCTGCCGGTTTCCAGTGCCCGGGCCAGAGTGGCCAGGCCGGCCTCGGACGCCTGTTCGCGCACCCGGCACCAGTCGCACCATGCCTTGAGCTGCTCTTCCTGCTGCTGGATGGACAGTGACGTCTCCCGAAGCGTCGCCACGCTCAGGGACATGTCAGTGCTTGTACACGCCAGCCCGGCGAACACGCGCACGGCCGCCTCGGCGCGGGACAACGCCTGCTGCAAGGTCGATACGACGGTAGCGAGTTGGCCATTCGGCGCCAGCATATCGTTCGCCTCGATCACCAGACGCGCAACGGCGCCGCGCAAGGCAACCAGGTGCTCGGGCGATTCGGCCAACCCGATCAGCGTTTTGCGCAAATGCTCGGCCAGGGTCACCGCCTGCAGCGTGCGCACCGGGTCGCTCTTCAGGCCTTGCCAGCCGGGGATCGATTGCATGTCGCTGGCCAACGCGTCCATTTCCAGCAGCTGGGCGTGCAGGCGTTCAAAAATAGCGAGGTCGCCGACGGTGTCCGGCAGGCCCGCCGCGCCACCGAGCGAGGCGAGTTTCTTCGCCACCTTTTTCTGGGCCAGTGTACCCAGGAACCAGAACTTGCCCTCGGCTTCGTGCCACTCATTGCGCATTTGCGCGACCGGCACACGACGGCACGCTTCATCGGCGTAATCCAGTGACAGGGTTTCTTCAAGCTCCCGATAGCTCTCGAGCAACTGGCAACTGCGCCGGGCCGCTTCGATGCGCGCGGCAGCATCGGGTGCAAAGGCAAACGACAGGTTCAGGCCATGGGATTCAAGAATCAGTGCCGCGAGATCATGCAGCTGCCGGACCTCTTTCACTTCCGCCACAGGCAGCGGCACGTGGGTCAGTGCCAGCAGCCGTTCGCTGGCGGCATTCAAATCATCGAGCGCCTGGGGCACTTCTCGTGCGGCACCGGCGATCTGTGCCTGCCAGGCGTTCGACCATTGGGTCTGCGCCAGGGCGCCGAAGTTTCCTGACAGGTCGCGGGCGGCAATGCCATTGAGGCCCAGACGCCGGGCGAGATCCAGCAACCCGGCGTACTCGGCCCCATCGTGTTCGGTGCCCGTTTCCCAGCCCAGCCTTGGCGTCTGCGGGCTGTGGTCGCGAACCACCCGACCGATCGACTGGTGCAGGGTCAGGCCGTTATCCCAGCGTCGGTGCAGCACCTCGACCAGTTGATTGAGCCGTGAACGCAGGGTCTGCAATCGCGCGGCTTCACGCTCCCATTCCTCGGCGCTCAGTGCCTCACTCACGTCCCAGGCGCGGTCCAGTTGCTTGAGCACTTCGACCTTCGAGGTCTTGCTGGAATGCAGCTCCAGGCAGAACTCGCCGAGGCCCTGTTCGGCCAGGCGACGAAACACCACGTCCAGGGCCGCGCGTTTCTCTGCCACGAACAGCACGCGGCGACCGAGGGCCAGGTTGTGGGCAATCATGTTGGCGATGGTCTGCGATTTGCCTGTGCCGGGCGGGCCGTCCATGACGAAGCTGTGGGTGTTGGCCGAGGCCACGACCGCTGCCAATTGCGAAGAATCGGCCGGCAAAGGTGCGAACAGCTGAGCCGGCGTGACGGTCGCATCCAGACGCTCGGGTCGGGGGAAGTCGGCGGAACCGGAAAAACCCTCACCCGCTGCGTCAGGGTCCAGCAGATGCTGAACCAAGGGGCTTTGCAGCAGCTGGGCCGCGTTGGCATTCAGGTCTTTCCACATCAGGTATTTGGCAAACGAAAACGTGCCCAGCACCAGCTCGGTGCTCACCTCGAACCCGGGTACATCGCGCACCGCCCGCCGTACCCTGTCCCAGATGCCGGCCACATCGATGCCGCTTTCATCGCCGGGCAGCTCACCGTCAAGGCCGGGAATCACCAGCTCGAAATCATGGCGCAGCAGCTCAAGCAAGGTCAGGTTGAAACGCGGCTCTTCATCTAGCAGGCTCAAGGTGACCCCGGACAAGGCGCTTTTACGCTCGAGTTTCACCGGCAACAAAATCAGCGGGGCGGAATAGGTTTTCGGGTCGTCGGCGCTTTTCTTCCACTTCAGGAAGCCGATCGCCAGGAACAGTGTGTTGGCACCGCCCTCCTCCAGATCGCTGCGAGCCTTGCGGAACAGGTCGATCAGCGTGGCTTCCAGCTTGACCTTCTCCAGACTGGCCAGGACTTCGCCACGTGCCAGGGCCTGACGGGCCACTTCGTCGACCAGGCTTTCGTTGTTCTGCTGTTCATACAAGGCCTCATCACGGCCGCTGCTTTTCAAATCGGGGACGGCCACCACGCGGATGCGCTGGCCGCTGGAGAGCAGGTCTTCAAGGGCCGCAGGGTCGGGGCACAGCAGGCGAACACCTTTGGCGCTGTCCGGCAGATGCAGCAGACGATTGCGGGTGGTCAAATCGAGCAGTTTGCGTTGCCACAGGGTGAGTTTTCCGGCCGGGCCCGAGTCGTCTTCGTTGATCTCGACATCGAACCCCGGCAGCGACGGCGCTTCTTCCAGCCCCTCAATCACCGGCGGTGCATCGTCGGCGCCATCGACCGGGACGGCTGACACCAGCGCCATCGGGCGAATCTTCTGCATCCGGGCGCGATGCACGTCGATGGCCATGATGAACTGCTCATCGTCCAGCTCACGTTCGGCGGCGGCCACCGCCCGGGAAAAACTCGGCGCAGGCGCCTGGGTCGCGAGGGTCGTCTCGAACACCAGCATTTCTTTCAAATCGAGACGCTTGCGCACGGCCGACGCTTCATCGGTGAGCAACTGGGAAAATTCCTGCGGCTGCAACCAGACGCCGGCGAACGCGTGCCCCTTGGTCATGACCAACAGCGCATTCAACCCGGCCTGCTCCAGCGCGGCCGCGAATAGCAACGCGGTGTCGAGGCACGTCGCCACACCGTTTTCCAGCACCACACTCGGCGGTCGGATTTTCTGGCCCTGCTGCTCGAAACTGGCGGGCGGCAACGCATAGCTCAGCTGGAAGCTGCACACCCCCGACCAGATGGCAGAGGCCAGTTCCCAGGTGCGGGTGCGGGATTTGCTTTCGTAGCCGTCGATGCCGTCTTTCTTGCCGGCACGGCGCAAGACCTGCGAGGCGGCTTTGAGCACCCGGTCCACCGCAGGGTCGTTGGGCATGCAGAACGCGGCGAGCAGTTCCGGCATCGCGCTCAACCCGCCCCATTCGGTGCGGGCGAGCAATTCGGTGGGGAAACGCTGTTCGACAAGCAGCGTCTCGCCTTGGGACACGCGCATCACCACGTCGGCGTTGAGGCTTTCCGTCAGGCCGGACAGGTAACCGGCGTTCAGCTTGATGTCGCGGTCAGAAATGCTGAGGCGATCACCGGGATGGATACGGTCAATGTTCCAGCTTCGGCTTTCAACGAAGTCCGGGTCGGTGCTTAAGGTCAGTACCAGGTTTTCGAGGGTGGTTTCTTCCTGGTTCCAGAGGCTCAATTCACGCACGAGGGGAACGGCATTCTGGTGGGAGGCGAAGCCGATCTTGCGGGCGATCAGCGCTTCAATCTTGATGTTCATTCACGGGATCCTGAAGCTACGAGCGCGGGCCTCCTGTAGAGGCCGCCAAATGGCGCCTATAGTCCATGAGTAATCGATGGATGTGAATGTGTTTATCGGTCAATCAGCCAGCCGGGCACTTTGCAGGGACGCCAGCGCAGCGGTCCCCCCACTGACAGCCTGCGCAAGCGCCTCACTGCCTGCGAGTGCCTTTTCCCCCTGCACGGGAGATGTCCCCCCAGCGGCGCACCAGGTAGTTGTGTTCATCCATGACGGCATTCCACACCGCGATGTGGCCCATGCGCTGCTCGTAGGAGCCGCCATCGCGCACCTCGCCAATGTCGATCAGCGGCAAGCCGTCGCTGCCCATCAGTTGTTCACGGGCGGGCAACCCGGCGTACCAGTAATCCCACTCGGCCGCACTCAGGTGTTCGCGGCTGCGGGCCGGATTGCCGATGTAATAGCCCTGGCGGGCCATGACTGCCCCGGGCCAGCCGGACAGCCACCAGTTCAAATACGCGTAGGCCGCATCGAGTACCGCGCCCTTGGCGTGGCGTGACAGGGACAAGCCGCCGAACCAGCCGCGATAGCCCTCACGCGGAACGGCAACGCGGTATTTCACGCCGGCGCGATGCAGGCGCACCAGAGTCGGCGACCACAAGCTCTGGATGTCGATCGTCGGGTGCAGCATCAGCTCCGCCGCTTCTTCATCGTCAGACCAGAACGCGCCGAACATGCCCTGCCCCTGCTTGCGTACGAGGATGTTGGCCAGCACGTCGATCTCTTCGATGCTCAGGTTGCCAATGTCGCGGAACTGCGCCAGCCCCGCGCCTTGCACAGCGAGCGCGGCGTCCAGGGCACCAATTGCCGCGTCACTTTGCAATGCCACCCGCCCGCACCAGGCCGGATCGACCAGCCAGCCCCAGCTCTCGTCCGCCGAACTGAAGCCGGCGGGTAGGCGCTCGGGGCGATAGGCGAAGCTGTCGGCGTTGTGGGTCAGTGGCAACATGCTGATTCGTTCGCTCACCGCGCTGCCAAGGCTGCCGTCGTGCTGCACAAACAGACGCTCGCTGGGCACGCTGCCGCTGCCGAGCCGGTCACTGGCCGACAGCCTGCCGCGTTTGGGCAGGTCGTTGATTTCGTGCCACAGGGCGACACGGCGCGTGTCGATGGGTTGAATGGCGCGGGCGGGCCAGACGAAATCGACGTTGTGGAACCACTGGTCATAGAGATCGTAACTGTCGGGCTGCATGACCGCGATGCGCTGGGCGGTCTGCACGTCGTGCACCTGATAGACCAGCTTGATGCCCAGGTCTTCTTCGGCGCGAACCCGCAGGGATTCAAGCAGCGTCACCGAAGTGCCCAGCACCCTTAGCGTCACCGTCATGCCAGCGCTTCCCGGGGTGCCGGCGCCAGGCGCTCGCTGAACACCTCGAACGAGCGGCGCAGCAGCGCGGTGTCCAGCCCGCGCACGATAAACACCAGCCGCGAACGATGGTCGCCGCCGGGCCATTGCGGCAGGTGCACCGGCGCGTGCAGGCAATGCTGCACGCCATGAATGACGACGGGGGCGTGGCTGTTGTTCACGTTGAGCAGTCCTTTGACGCGCAGGATTCGTTCGCCGTGGCATCTTAGCAGCATGGACAGCCAGACCCCGAAAGCGACCCAGTCCAGCGGGCGTTCAAAGGTCAGGCAGCAAACCTGCGCTTCACCGTGGCGCGCGGGCGTCGAGCGCACGCCCATCAATTGCCAGCGCGCGACCTCCTGGGCGGGATCACTGCTGTGCAGCCCGTCACCGAGCAACAGTTGATCGCCGCTCTGAATGGAATCCGTGGTCAGCACCGGCGCAGGATTGATCGAGTGCAGACGCAGTTGCAGCGTGCGCAGTGCATCTTCATCGGCGAGGTCGGTCTTGCTGATCAGCAGCCGGTCGGCGGCGGCGACCTGGGCCATCCATTCCGGGTGCAGGCGCTCCTGCAGCGCGGCATGGCTGGCATCGACCACGGTGACGACCAACCCGATATGCACCCGGCCCCGCAGATGAGGATCATTGTTGATGGTCGCCAGAATGGGCGCAGGATCGGCCAGGCCAGTGGTCTCCAGCAGGATGCGTCGGAAGGCCGGCACTTCGCCTCGGGCGCGGCGCTGGAGCAAATCGCTCAACGCGTCGCGCAATTCGCCGCGAATCGAGCAACAGACGCAGCCGCTGGGTAGCAGGATGGTGTCCGGCGCGACCTCTTCCACCAGCAGGTGATCGATGCCGACGTCGCCGAATTCATTGATCAGCAGCGCCGTGTCGCCGAGGGTTTCGCCCTGCAGCAGGCGCTTGAGCAAGGTGGTCTTGCCGCTGCCGAGAAAGCCGGTGATGACATTCAGCGCGATGCTCATGGGTGCTGCTCCAGGTGGTCCAGCAGTCGTTCATCGAGGGGGTCCAGCGGACGCCCGATCAACTGCTCGGCCCGTTGCCAGAGTTGGTCGAGACCGCTCGCCAGTTCCTGCTTGCCAGTGGCGCCGAGCAGCAGGTAGGAGACGCCCTGGAAGTCTTCGACCTTCAAACGAAACGGCGCCACCACCTTGTTGATGGCAGCAATCCGGCGCAGGCGTTCGCGGCGCCGGGGCAGTTCGTCACCCAGCGGATCGCTCCAGTGCACGTCTTCGCCCAGCAAGCCGCAGAGTCCACACATGGTCATTCGCTCCTGCTTTATTGGGTGATGAGCTATTCGCGGCTATGTTCTTTGTGCTTGGGCATCAAGGCATCACATCGCCGGAATTGGGCCCCAGGGTCTGGCCGACGAACAGATTGCCGCCGGGCTCGCTGGCCAGCAGCACGGCGACGGGCGCCACTTCTTGCGCCAGACCAAAGCGGCCCAGGGGCAGCTCCGCCGCTTTGGCGGTCTTCCACGCGCTGCTGATCCCGGCCACCAGCGGCGTTTCGATCGGCCCCGGCGCAATGGCGTTGACCAGCACGTTGTCCTTGGCCACTTCCAGGGCGAGGGATTTCGTAAAGCCGATCACTCCGGCCTTGGCCGCCGCGTAATGGGTCAGCTCGGCGCCGCCCTTGATGCCCAACTGCGACGCGACGTTGATGATGCGTCCCCAGCGCTGCGCAAGCATGTGCGGCAAGGCGCGCTGACTGGCGATGAACACGCTGGTCAGGTCGACGCGCAGCATGTCGTTCCACATCTCCAGGGTCAGATCGACACAGCGGGCCTGGGTCAGCATGCCGGCGTTGTTGACCAGAATATCGATGCCGCCAAAGTGCTGAACGCAGGCATCGACCCCGGCCTGCGCGCCCTCGACCGTGCCGACATCGGCCACGCTTTCGACCACTTCGACGCCCAGTTCGCGGCAGTGCTGGGCGGTGTTGGCCAGGGTAACGGCGTCGCGATCGGCCAGGACCAGCCGCGCGCCCTGCTCGGCATAGGCCCGCGCAATGGCGGCGCCGATGCCGCTGCCTGCGCCGGTAATCACCGCGCGTTTGTTGACCAGTTGCATGGTGTTTCCTCTTTCAGTCTGCGGCTTGTGGCGTAATCAATAGCGGATCGGCGTTGCGCCTTACTCCGGCCAACGCACGGTCAGGCCGCCATCGATGACGATGCTTTGTCCGGTGAGATAACTGGATTCGTCGCTGCACAGGAATCGCACCAGGGACGCGACCTCATCGGCCCGACCGACACGGCCCAACGGGATGGCATGGGCCGCTTTGGCGAGGCCCTCCGGCCCGAGCGAGTTCTTGCTGTCCAGCGATTGCGGTGTCTCGATCAAACCCGGAATCACCGCGTTGCAGCGAATCCCCCGGGGCGCCAGTTCCACCGCCAGCGAGCGGCACAACCCTGGCACACCGGCTTTGGCAGCGGCGTAGTGCGAGTGGTCCTGCCAGCCATAGACGCCCCCGGCAATCGACGAAATCGCCACCATGGAGCCGCCCTCGCCCATGTGCCGGGCCGCCGCGCGAAAAGTGCGCATCACACCGGTGAGATCGACATCGAGCATCTCGTTCCAGCGTTCGTCGGTCATCTCCAGCAACGGCGCGCGGCGCAGCAGGCCGGCATTGGCGACCGCGTAATCGATCCGGCCAAAGCGGCTGATCGCCTGCTCGGCCAGTGCGTCCACCGAGGCGGTCTGAGTAACGTCTAGCTCGGCCATCAGGCATTCGCCGCCGGCGTCGGCGACCAACCGCGCCGTGATCTCGGGGTCATGGGGGTCGGCCGGGTAATAGCCGCCCACCACCGCAACGCCCTTGTGCGCGAACGCCACCGCCAAGGCCTGGCCGATCCCGCTGGCGGCCCCGGTAATCAACGCTACTCTGCGAGTCATGTTCAGTTCCTTATTGGACGGTTTCAGGCCGCACGTGGCGGGCGGCAAACATCAATACCCCGGACAAAAAGCACGGCACGGCACCGAAATACAGCGCCGAGGTCTGCCAGTCGCCCCCGGCGCTCAGCACCGATGTCGCACCAAACCCTGCGACCACCGCGCCGAGCGGGCCCATCGCGTGGATGATCGCGCCGCCGGTGGCGCGGATGCTGGTCGGGAAGCTCTCGCTGATGAAAAACAGGGCGGCGGAATACGGACCGATCAGGAAGAACAGCCCCAGGCTGTACAGGCCGACCACCGTAGGCATGTTGCTGGGGGCGAACAGCATGCCGGCGAAGGACAGGCCGCCGAGCATCCAGCCCAGGCCGATGACGTTGCGTCGACCGATCTTGTCGCCCATCCAGCCGTGGCTCAGGTAACCGCAGTAGCCCACCAGGTTAGACAGCACCAGAATAATCAGCGAGTTCTCGAACGAGAGGTGGTGCACGCTGACGATCACGGACGTGCCCAGCACGCTGAACACCTGAATCGCCGCCCAGTTGAGCAGGATCGCTGCGCCTATCACCAGGGTGGCGCGTCGCGAGGTGCCCCGGAACGCTGCACCGAAGCCGGCCGTGCGATGTTCTTCGTAATCCACCCCGTAGGTCATCGCCACCTGTTTGGCCTGTTCAGCGTCGCCGGCCTTGCGCAACTGGGTGATGCGCTGGTGAATCTGAAACTGCGGGCTCTCCTTGAGCTTGCGCGCCATGAACGCAATCACCAGCGCCGGGATCGCGGCAAACACGAAGCAGCCCTGCCAGCCGATGATCGGCAGCAGCACCGCGGTCAGTCCGGCGGCGATCAGCGCGCCGACCGGCCAGCCGCCCTGCACCAGGCTGTAGATGAAGCCACGACGCTTTGCCAGGCGCGGATCTTCGGAGGCCGCATAGATTTCGCTGAGGTAAGTGGCGTTAACGGTTTCTTCGGCGTAGCCCAGCCCGCTCAGGGAGCGGATCAGGATCAGCGGCGACTTGCCCCATGATCCGCCCAGCGCCGTCAGCGCCGAGCAGATCGCGGAACCGGTGACCGTAAAAATGATGCCCATGCGTCGACCGAGGCGATCCACCAGCGGCCCGATGGCCAGCGCGATGACCGCCGTACCCACCGCGGCCCAGGTGGCGATTTCCGCCTGTTCCGCTTCGCCCCACTGAAAGTGCCGGCCGATTTCCGGCAGCAAGGTGCCGAACAGGATGAAGTCGTACACCGCGAAGACCCACGCGAAGAACGCGATCCAGGTGGCGTAGCGCACTTGTTCGGAAGTCAGTTGCTGGGGTTTCCAGCCGGTCAGATCAAGCTTGTTATAAATGGACATGGGTCACGCCTCGGAATGAAGGGGCAATCAGCTGTGGCGAGGATTACGGCGGACGAAGTCATCGGCGATTTCGTCGAACGTGACGAACTTGACGCCGGCGTGGCTCTGGATGTGCTCGATCAATCGCTCCAGCATCAGCAGTACTTGCGGGCGACCGGAGACGTCCGGATGGATGGTCATGGTGAACACGGCGTGCTCGTGCTCGCGGTAGACCCAGTCGAACTGATCGCGCCACATCTCTTCCAGATGACGCGGGTTGACGAAGCCGTGGCTGTTGGGCGCCTTTTTGATGAACATCATCGGCGGCAGGTCATCGAGGTACCAGTTGGCCGGAATTTCCACCAGATCGGTTTCCTGCCCCCGCACCAGCGGTTTCATCCAGGTGTCGGGGTGCTGGGTGTAATCGATCTTGGTCCAGCTGTCCCCCACGCGCACGTAGTAAGGATGGAAGTCGTTGTGCATCAGGCTGTGGTCGTACTTGATGCCCTTCTTGAGCAGCAACTCGTTGGTGACCTTGCTGAACTCCCACCAAGGTGCGACGTAGCCGGTCGGGCGTTTGCCGGTCATCCGGGTGATCAGCTCGATGGACTTGTCGAGGACGATTTCTTCCTGCTCGGGGGTCATGGCGATGGGGTTTTCGTGGCTGTAGCCGTGCACCCCGATCTCGTGACCGGCGTCGAACACGGCCTTCATCTGCTCGGGAAACGTCTCCATCGAGTGACCGGGCACGAACCAGGTGGTGCGCAGGCCGTAGCGCTCGAACAGCTTGAGCAGGCGCGGCGCCCCGATTTCGCCCGCGAACAGGCCCCGGGAAATATCGTCAGGTGAATCCTCGCCACCGTATGAACCCAACCAGCCTGCCACGGCGTCTACGTCGACACCGAAGGCGCACAGAATTTCTTTAGCCATCATCGTTCTCCAGCGGAGTTATCGGATCATTCGTTTGGGAAGGTGCGCACCGCGGCTTCAACGGCCAGCGCAGCGCGCAATAAACGTGAGTCTTCGCCACACGGCGCGCTGATCAACACACCGGTTGGCAGGCCCAGGGCGTCACAGCCGCTTGGCAGCGACACGCCCGGCATGTCCAGCAAACTGCCCGGCATGGTCAGGCGCAGCGTGGCCAGGTTGGTGCGTATGAACAGGTCATCGTCACTCAACAACGGCGCCAGCGGCGGTGCCACGTGGGCCACGCTCGGGGTAATCAGAAACGCGCCATCGAGCTCGTCGCCCATCTGTTGCTGAAGGCGCTCGCGGGCGCTGTACAGGTTGATCAACTGGCTGGCCGGGAACGCCCGCGCCGCTTCAAGACGACGTCGTACCCGAGGGTCGAGTTGCGCGGCCGCGTCGCTGTCGAGCAAGGCTTGATGCAGGGCGAACGCTTCCGCCGAGCCGAGCCATCCCTGTTGCTGGATCAGGTCGAGCGTGGTCTGAAAGGCAGGCGACGGGCGCACGTCGATAAGGGCGCCGTGGGCCTGCATCGCACTCACACAACGCAGCAGGTTGTCGCGCACGGCCGGCTCGACGCGGTCGTCCTCAAGGACCGCCTGATCGACCCGGAACCGCTGACCGGCCAACGGGCGCGGCAGCAGAGCGGGCGGCTTTGTGCGACCCCGCAGGATGTCGTCAATGGCCACGGCATCGCGCACGCTGCGGGTCAGCGGGCCGAGGCTGTCGAGGGTGTGCGCGAGGGGGAAGACGCCGTCGCGGCTGTAGCGCCGGCAGCTGCTGCGAAAACCCACCAGGCCGTTGAAGGCCGCCGGAATGCGGATCGAGCCGGCGGTGTCGGTGCCCAAGGCGATGGGGACGATGCCCGCTGACACCGAGACCGCCGAGCCTGACGAAGAGCCGCCGGGAATGCGCGGCTGGTCATGCCCGAGTGGATTGTGCGGCGTGCCGAAATGGGGATTCAGCCCCAGGCCGGAGTAGGCGAACTCACTGAGGTTGGTTTTGCCGACGCTGACCATCCCGGCCCGTGACAGCAGGCCGACAATCTGCGCATCCAGCAGGGCTGGCGCGCACTCACGGCGCACCGCAGCGCCTGCGGTGGTCGGGCTGCCGGCCAGATCAAACAGGTCTTTCCAGGCGATTGGCACGCCGTCCAGCGCGCTCGCCGGTTGCCCCGCCGTCCACCGCGCCGCCGCGGCTTGAGCTTCGCGGCGTGCCCGTTGAGTAGAGAAAGAGATGAACACGTCATCGACTGCGGCCGCCTTCGCCAGTACAGCGTCCAGAGCCTGCACCGGGTCGCTGCGTCCACTGGCGAAATCTTGTGCCATGGCCAGTGCGTCGGCGAGTAACGGATCCGGGAAGCGAGCGTCGGACATTTCATCTACCCTTTAATGTACATATTCGGAGAATGTACGTTTAGCAAAGGCAGAAAGCGTGCCAGAGTCGGCACGGGCTTATTCATGGAGCGGTGGATGCGCGAGACGCCGGGCCAAGATGGCCGGGCTAGATACGTTGCCGGGTTTTACCGACCCACCGAATGTGCGGCTGCTCGACCGTGCTGAAGTGGAGGCTGTTAAGGATGGATATTTACGCAAAGGTACGTTTTAGTGCAGAAAAGTAACAACGGCTCCAATACCGTGCGTTCTGACGTGACCCGCAGTGACAACCTGTCTTGTGCGAGAATCGCCGCCCGCCTTCCGAGAAGTGTATGAAATCGATGTCCACCGAGGATCCCCGCACTGCGTCCCGCTACGCCACGATCCGGCAGGTCCTGCGCGATGCCATCGTCAACGGTGACGTGGTTGAAGGATTGGTGCTGCTCGAAGCGCCGCTGGCAGAGCTGTTCGGCACCAGTCGGGTGCCAGTGCGCCGGGCGCTGGATCTGCTCCATGAAGAAGGCCTGATCAGCCGATTCAACGGACGCGGTTATCTGGTCAACCCCGAGGGCGCCGAGGTGCAGCCGGTGCGCCTGGCCTTGACCCATCATCAGCTGGGCCTCGATAGCAGTGAAGAGCTGGTGGACACGCGCCCGCTGGGGGAACGGATTTACGATGAAATCGGCGCGGCGTTATCGACCTGTATCGCGTTCGGTCATTATCGGCTCGACGAGCAAATCGCCGCCGAACACTATGGCGTGAGCCGGGCCGTTGTGCGCGAGGCGCTGATGCGGCTGCGTGATCGGGGGCTGGTGGAGAAAGAGCCCTACTCGCAGTGGCTGGCCGGGCCCCTCACCGCGCGGGAAGTGACCGAAGATTACGAGCTGCGGGCCTGCCTCGAGCCTGAAGCGCTGCGCCAGACCGCGCCGGGCCTGGGCCGGGACGACCTTGTGGCCATGCTCGCGCGAGTGGAAGCCGCGCAGAACAGCGCTCAGTGCAGCCTGGCGGACATCGAGCGACTGGAGGAGGACCTGCATCACCACTGCCTGGCCGGCATCACCAACCGCAAGATCGCGACGTTGATCCGCCAGGGCCAGAGCCCCATGATCATCAGCCGGATTTTCTACAGCCTGCTGGGCATCGGGCCCGACGACGCGATGCTGGCCGAACATCGTTTGATCCTGGAACTCCTGCTGCACGGCGCCTTCGACGCCGCAGCGCTGAACCTCAAGGAACACCTAAACCGCGCCAGCCAGCGGATGCTGCAGCGGCTGAAAGTCCTGTCCGTACTGCCCGAACAGCCCGTCCCGGAATACCTGACCCGACTCAGCTGACGCTCACTGGGAACGGTTATAGCCTGGGAGATGCAGGCATAACGCTGCTCTCAGCGGGACCGGCTTTAGCCGGGAAGGCGTCAGTGGGCACGCTGCGAAATCGATGGTGATCACACTGGCCTCTTCCCGGTTGAAGCCGGTCCCGCTAAA
>NZ_FOHW01000001.1:389618-398862 GCF_900111735.1 Pseudomonas graminis
GCGTCAGTGGGCACGCTGCGAAATCGATGGTGATCACACCGGCCTCTTCCCGGCTGAAGCCGGTCCCGCTAAAGAGCATCGCGTGCACCCAGCAAGGCCGGCGCCGGACTTAATTGTGGGACCGGCTTAAGCCGGGAAGGCGTCAGTGGCAACACCGCACTCACTCCGCCCGCATCACCCGATTACGTCCCTCCTGCTTGCCTTCATATAAACGCTGATCCGCCCGGTTCAGCGCATCGCGGAACATCTCCCCGTCTTTCAAGATGGCCACCGCCAGGGTCGCGGTGAGGGCCAGGCTCACCTGTCTGATCTCCCCGGCCTGCTCGCGAATGTGCGTCAGTATCCGCTCGGCGATCAGCCTCGCATCCTCGAAGGGGGTGTTGGGCATCAACACCAGAAACTCCTCGCCGCCCCAGCGCGCAGCGATGTCGGTGGTGCGCACGCATCGGCCAATGACGTCGGCGACCTGTTGCAGCACCACGTCGCCCATGTCGTGGCCGTGCTGGTCGTTGATCAGCTTGAAATGATCGATGTCGATCAGCACCAGCGCCGTCGGGATCTCGCGGCGCCCCCCGCCCAACTGACGCAAGCGCTGCAGCACGCGGCGGCGGGTATAGAGGTTGGTCAGGCTGTCACGGTGGGCCGAGTGGTAAAGGTTCATGTGCATCGACAGGTTGAAACGCACCGACAGTGCTGTGGCATGCAGCAGCAATGCCGTGGCGGTCAAGGCGTTGGCCGCGCCGAACAGGTCCTGGGCCTGCTCGCTGACGCTGATCACCGGCACCTTGTTACGCATGAGGTACCCGCCCACCGTGACGATCAGCACGGCAGCGCTCAGACAGCCGCGGCGCACCGGCGAGGAATGAAAGCCGAAAGCGATGATGGGCACGATGCAGAAGACGTACAGGTGGAAGTTGCTGTCCCACCCCAGAACCCAGGTGGCGATGGCCGCATGGGCAATGATTTCGAGACAGATGAGCATGCCCGCGCATCGATACATTCGGCGTTTGATCGCCAGAAGACAGGCGATGTAGGCCGTGACGCTCGCCGCGTTGGTGATCCACATCACGGGCAGGTTCACGATCAAAAACAGTCCAAGCAGAAGCACGTGTATCGCGAACGCGATCTGCACGATCGGGATGATGTGTTTCCAGTATTCAACGGTGGCTTCCCGAGTGACCTGAGTGCGGTCATCGGCGGTGAGGGTATTCATCAGGATGTCTCGGAGAAAATATGTACGGTGGCGTAGGGGGTAGCGAAGTACAGGATGCGGGGAGCCGCAATATCGCGATTCTGAATAACATTAATTCCAATTTAATCTGCTGGCAGATCTTTGAATTTCCAGCATTCTGATAGTTTGAGCATTTTGCCATCATTTTATTTTTCGCCGGCATAAAACTAACCAAAAAGCCTGAGTGTCATTGAATTAAGCGCAAGGATTCTTGCGTACTGCCAATGACCAAAGGAACTGCCACCATGATTCGCGATGACCAACTAACGCCCGCTGGCTACGATGATCCTGTCTACCGGGGAACCGCTGTCGCACCCTTGCTCAAACGTATTTCCTGGGGCGCCATTCTGGCCGGTGTGGTCCTCGCACTGGTCGTGTCACTCATGCTCAGCCTGCTGGGCACCGCCATCGGCAGCGCCAGCATTGATCCGTTGCAGGAAGCCGACCCGCTAGCGGGCATGGGCAAAGGCACCGGCATCTGGCTGGGTGTCAGTATGGTCATTTCTCTGTTCGTCGGGGGCTGGGCCGCCGGCCGGTTGGCCCATCGCGAAGGCGCCTTCCACGGCATTCTGGTCTGGGCCAGCGTTTCGCTGATCAGCGTTTACCTGGTGTCCAGCGCCGTGACCGGCGTCGTGCGTGGCGGTCTGAACCTGGCAGGCAGTGGCCTGTCGGCAGTTGGCAGCGGTATCGCGCAAGTGGCCCCGGCCGTTGGCGGCAAGATTCAGGAGCAACTGCGTGCACAAGGCATCGACTTCAATCTGGACGATATCCAGGGCGAGATCGAACAAGCCATGCGCCAGACCGGCAAGCCGGAGCTGGATCCGAACAAGGTCAAGCAGGACGTCGCCACCACCCAGGAAGACGCTAAAAACACCGCCCAGCGCAGCGCTCAAGCGCCGCAACAAGCCGACGAGCAACTGAGCGGCTTGCTGGACCGGCTGAAGGCCAAGGGCGACCAGGCCTGGGATGCGGCTGACCGCCAGGCGTTCGTCAACCTGATCAAGGCCCGCGGCAACAAGACCGACGCTGAAGCCAACCAGATCGTTGATCAGGCCCAGGCCAGCTACCGTCAGGCGTACGCCAAGTATCAGGAGCTGAAAGCTCAGGCAGAACAGAAAGCCCGAGAAGCGGCTGACGTTGCGGCGAAAAACATTTCCCGCGCCGCCTGGATCCTGCTCCTCACCCTGGTGGTATCTGCCCTGGTCGCGGCAGGCGCTGGTGCAATGGGTCGTCGTACCCAACCGGCTGCGAAGATCGTCGGCGCTGTCTAAGCGTCAGGTTCAAGCCCCCAAATAAAATGGCCCGATCGCAAGATCGGGCCATTTTTGTTTGCGCTGCGGCTGTGAAACGAACGGCTCCGTACCTCTGAAAATGCCGATTCACGCCTGCGCCAGAATGCACCGCAGCAAGCCAGGGAAGCGGATATCCAGTTCGTCAGTGCGCAGTGAATTCATGTGGGTGGTCCCGATGTTGCGCGTGTGCACCAGGCCCGCGTCGCGCAGGACGCGAAAGTGATGGGACATGCTGGACTTGGGCCGCCCGCCGTCGAGTTCACCGCAGGTGGCCTCGGCCACCGAGGAAAGACAGCGAACGATTTCGAGACGCACGGGGTCACTTAATGCGTAAAGCAAACGCTCAAGTGTGAGTTCGGTAGGTAACGGATGTTTGAAGGCGCGCATGCCGCGCATCATAGCGGGGGGTTTCATTCTTCGCCATATTTCGAATACTATCGAACAAGCGAATTCAATCATCAGGAGTATTCCATGTCTGCATTGTTCGAACCCTTCACGCTGAAGGACGTGACCCTGCGTAACCGCATCGCCATCCCTCCAATGTGCCAGTACACGGCAGACGACGGCGTGATCAACGAGTGGCACCACGTTCACCTGGCGAGCATGGCCCGCGGCGGCGCCGGTCTGGTGGTCGTCGAAGCCACCGCCGTCTCCCCTGAAGGCCGTATCACTCCGGGTTGCGCCGGTATCTGGAGCGACGAGCACGCCAAGGCGTTCATTCCTGCAGTGCAAGCGATCAAGGCCGCCGGCTCGGTCCCGGGCATCCAGATTGCCCACGCCGGCCGCAAGGCCAGCGCCAACCGTCCATGGGAAGGCGACGACCATATGGCGGCCGATGACGCCCGTGGCTGGCAGACCATCGCGCCGTCGGCCATCGCATTCGGCGCCAACCTGCCGAAAGTCCCGCAGGAAATGACCCTCGATGACATCGCCCGGGTCAAGCAGGACTTCGTCGACGCAGCACGCCGCGCCCGTGAAGCGGGTTTTGAGTGGATCGAACTGCACTTCGCCCACGGCTACCTGGGCCAGAGCTTCTTCTCCGAACACTCCAACCAGCGCACCGACGCCTACGGTGGCAGCTTCGACAACCGCAGCCGCTTCCTTCTGGAAACCCTGGCCGCCGTGCGTGAAGTATGGCCGGAGAACCTGCCGCTGACCGCGCGCTTCGGTGTGATCGAGTACGACGGCCGTGACGAGCAGACCCTCAGCGAATCCATCGAACTGGCGCGCCGCTTCAAGGCCGGCGGTCTGGACCTGCTGAGCGTCAGCGTCGGTTTCACCATCCCTGAAACCAACATCCCGTGGGGCCCGGCCTTCATGGGCCCGATCGCCGAGCGCGTACGCCGCGAAGCCGATATCCCGGTGACCTCGGCATGGGGTTTCGGCGATCCAAAACTGGCTCAGGCCGCCGTGCAGAATGGTCAGCTGGACCTGGTCTCGATCGGCCGTGCGCACCTGGCGGATCCGCATTGGGCGTATTTCGCCGCCAAAGAACTGGGCGTCGATAAAGCTTCGTGGACCCTGCCTGCTCCCTACGCGCACTGGCTTGAACGCTACCGCTAAGCGTCTCGCGATACAGAATGCCGCCCAATGAGGCGGCATTTTTATTTGTCGGCGGCACTGGGTACTATCCGCTGCCGGCCGCCTGTTGATGCGCCCTGCCCGACTTGAATCCCCATCCAGGACCTGACGATGATCAGAGAGTTGAAAACCTTTGTCTGCGTCGCGCGGCGAGGCACCTTTGCGGCGGCCGGACGTGAGGTCGGGCTGACGCAGTCGGCGGTCAGTGCGCAGATCAAGAACCTCGAAGACACCCTCGGCGTCACCCTGTTCGACCGCACTGGCCGCGCCGCCACCCTCAACGCTGCCGGTCAGCGCGCCGTGGCACTGGCTGAAGAAATGCTGCAGTTATTCGGGCGCATGGGCAGCCCCGACAGCGCCAATGACTTCCGTGGCGCGCTGCGCATTGGCGCCATCAGCACCGCGCAGACCGGCATCTTGCCCCAGGCCCTGGTGGCGTTGCGCAGCAAGGCGCCGTTCATTGAAGCCAGCCTGGTGCCGGGCGTTTCACTGAATTTGCTCAGTCAGGTGGACGCCGGCGAGCTGGACCTGGCGATCATGATCAAACCGCCGTTTGCCCTGCCCAAGGAGCTGCACGCCGAGGTCATCGCCAGAGAGCCGTTCGTGCTCATCACTCCAGCGGGCATGTCGGGTGACGACCCACGCCAGATCCTCAGCGAGAACCCTTTCATTCGCTACGATCAACGCTCGTTCGGCGGCCGTCGGGTCACTCAGTTTTTGCGCGAGCGCAAGGTCGAGGTGCGGCAAACCCTGGAGCTCGACGAGCTGGACGCCATCGTCAAGATGGTCCGCGCCGGGCTCGGCGTATCCCTGGTGCCCATGGCCGGGTTGTGGCTGGAGCATGCGGAGGACGTGCGGATCATCGATCTGGGCGAGATGACCTTTTTCCGCGAGATCGTGCTGGTGAGCAAATACCTGCAGCGGCACACGCCGCTGCTGGACCTGTTTCGCCATTGCGTCATCGACACGCTGAATCACCCGTCGCGCTGAGCGCCATCCGGCAGACGGCTATTTGGCGAAGAGCTGGCTCATGTCCTTGAATGCCTTGAATTCCAGGGCGTTGCCGCACGGGTCGAACAGAAACATGGTGGCCTGCTCGCCGACCTGGCCCTGAAAGCGGATGTAGGGTTCGATCACAAACTTGGTTTCCCGGGCGCGCAGACGCTCCGCCAACGCCTCCCACTCTTCCCAGTGCAGGATGATGCCGAAATGCGGAACCGGCACGTCGTGGCCGTCCACCGCGTTGGAGTGCACGGATTCCTGGGAAGTGGTTTTCGGGTGCTCGTGGATGACCAGTTGATGGCCGTAGAAATCAAAGTCGACCCATTGCTCGCTGGAGCGGCCTTCGGAAAGACCGAAAACATCGCCGTAGAAATGGCGTGCGGCGGCAAGGTCGTAGACGGGAATGGCGAGGTGGAACGGCGAGAGGCTCATGGTCGATCCTTAAAGACGGATAGGACGTCAGCGATGACGTGAGCAAAGTGTTGATCGTAAACAGGCGTTGGGAAAGCGGATATTCGCGCTACTGAGCCTCAACTATTTTGATCAATCACCAACACGTGCCAGGCTCTGCCATCGAACCTCTGCCTGCTCGACGCCACGCCAGAGTCACGCGTGTGGCGCTACAAACTGATAGCCACACTTCGGCCACACTTGGATCCTCGCCGAGCACCTTTGCTTAACACCCTTTGATGACACGCCGTCCGTGCCACACGACCGATTGTCAGATTCCAGCCATACAGAGGCCTGATTTACCCAGGAAAGCATTCATCTATCGCGCCGCCCGCCGATAGACCGGCAGACAGACTGCAATCCTTTCCCCGCAATCGCTTGAAGGCTCTACGGCATGACCAAATCCCTGAAATTCCGCCACAAAATTCTGCTGGCGGCCTCGCTGGTGGTGATCGCTGCATTCACCTTGTTCACCCTGTACAACGATTATCTGCAACGCACTGCCATCCGCGATCAGTTAAGGGAAAGTCTGAACCAGATGGGCGAAAGTACGGCCGGTAATATCCAGAACTGGATGTCGGGACGCATCCTGCTGGTGGAAAACGTTTCCGAGGGCGCCGCCGTGTCGCCGTCGCCTGAAGTGTTCAACCGTCTGCTGGGCCAGCCGACGCTGATCTCGACGTTCATGAGTATCTACCTGGGCAAGGCCGATGGCTCGTTCGTGACCCAACCGCCTGACGACATGCCCGGAGATTACGACCCGCGCACCCGCCCCTGGTACACCGATGCGCTGAAGGCCGGCAAAACCACCCTCACCGAGCCCTACCTGGACGCCGTGACCAAGGGCCTGATCGTAACGATCGCCACGCCGGTCAAAGGCCCTTCCGGAGTCGCTGGCGTTGCGGGCGGTGATCTGAGCCTCGAAGTGCTGGTGAAAATGATCAGCGCGCTGCGCCTGCAGAACGACGGCCATGCCTTTCTGGTCGACGCCAACGGCCGCATCCTCGTGCATCCGGACACCTCGCTGGTGATGAAAACCCTGGCCGAGGTCTACCCGAACGCTACGCCGCGGTTGTCCGAGGACGTCAGCGAAAGCGAGCACGCCGGCAATATGGAGGTCATCACCTTTGCTCACGTTGACGGTCTGCCTTCGGTCAACTGGTACGTCGGCATCGCCGTCGACAAGAGCCAGGCCTACGCCGCCCTGGGTGATTTCCGTAACTCGGCGATCGTCGCCACGATTATCGCCGTGGTGCTGATCATTCTTCTGCTGGGCGTGCTGCTCAACGTGCTGATGCGTCCGCTGAATACCATGGGCCGTGCCATGCACGACATCGCGGCGGGTGAAGGGGACCTGACCAAACGTCTGGCGGTCCTCAGTCAGGACGAATTCGGTTACCTGGGCAACGGCTTCAACCTGTTCGTTGAACGGATCCATGACTCGATGCGCGAAGTGGCCTCCTCCACCGTGCAGCTCAATGAAGTCGCGTTGCGTGTGGTGAGCGCTTCGAACTCTTCGATGCTCAACTCCGACCAGCAAGCCAACCGCACCAGCAGTGTCGCGGCGGCCATCAACGAGCTCGGCGCAGCGGCGCAGGAAATCGCGCAGAACGCCGCCATGGCTTCCGGGCATTCCAGCGACGCCCGCAGCATGGCGTCCAACGGTCAGGCCGTGGTCGGTCAGAACATCCAGGCAATGAACCGCTTGTCGACGCGCATCAGCGGTGCCAGCGAGCAGATCGAACAGCTCAACACCAAGACGGCCAACATCGGGCAGATTCTCGAAGTCATCACCGGCATCTCCCAGCAGACCAACCTGCTGGCCCTCAACGCCGCCATCGAAGCAGCGCGCGCCGGGGAAGCCGGGCGCGGATTTGCCGTGGTGGCTGACGAAGTTCGCAGCCTGGCCCATCGCACTCAGGAATCGGCCAGTCAGGTTCAGAAAATGATCGAGGAGTTGCAGCACGGCGCCCGTGAAGCGGTGTCGATCATGAACGAGAGCCAGCGCGAGAGCCATGAAAGCGTGAGCATCGCCAACCAGGCCGGCACCAGCCTGGAAAGCGTGACCGTGCGCATCGGCGAGATCGACGCGATGAACCAGTCGGTCGCTACGGCCACCGAAGAGCAGACCTCGGTGGTCGAGGCGATCAACGTCGACATCACCGAGATCAACACACTGAACCAGGAAGGCGTGGAAAACCTGCAAGCCACGCTGCGCGCCTGTTCCGACCTGGAACGCCAGTCGGTGCGCTTGACGCAGCTGGTGGGCAGTTTCCGTATCTGAAGCAAGTCGGAGCGCTGTTCATCGCAAACCTGACGCTTGATCGGTCAGTGCTTGCCAAACCAGCGCTCCGACGAAATGATGGCACTAAGACACTACTCGTGATGTCACAGTCCGGTAACCCACCCCTTTTGGTGCAACATGCTTTCCTTTGTCCTCGATCGCCCTGACCCCAATGACGCGCAACTTCTTGCCGAAGTCGATCGCACCATCGCGTCGCGCTTTCGCAGTCTGCGTTTCAGCACTGACCTGGAACGTCGTTACGAAGCAGAGACGCTCGAGCAACGCCGCCAGTTTCTCACTGCCGTAGGCATCGGCGGCATCCTCATCTACAACCTGTTCATGGTCAGCGACTGGCTCAGCCTTAACGACATGTTTACCTACGTGGCGGTGGGCCGTGTCTGCCTGATGACGCCCATCTTTATCCTTCTGCTGATCATCGCCGACCGCGCCTGCACCCGACGCACTGTCGAGACAACGGCAGCCATCGGCACCGTCACGTGTTCGGTGATGCCGCTGGTGGTGATGATCTTCAGCGAAAGTCCGTTTCGGCTGCACTACCAACTGGGAATGCTGCTGATCATGGTGTATTGCACGGTGATCCAGCAGGTGCCAGTGCGGTGTGCGGCGGTATCAATGGCCTGCATGCTGGTCATCCAGCTAGTGACCACTTACCTCGCTGACTTCGCCGACTTTCAGATCTGGCAGGCCAATGCGCTGCTGTTCTTTTCCACCGCGGCGCTGCTGATGATGGCCTCGTGGTTTCTGGAACACGGCAGTCGCTTGAGTTATCTGTTTGCGTTGCGCGGGCGCTTGCTGCAATCGCAATTGGCGGAACTGGCGCGGATCGATTCGCTGACGCAATTATTCAACCGGCGCTTTCAGGGCGAGGTGCTGGCATCGCTGTGGAGCCGCTCGATGCAGGCGCCCACGAACGTCGCGGTCATCCTGCTGGACATCGATCACTTCAAATCCTACAACGATAATTACGGGCACATGCAGGGCGACACCTGCCTGCGTCTGCTCAGTGGCGTGATTCAGCGCACCGCGCAGAAAACCAACGCCCTGACCTTCCGCTTCGGCGGCGAAGAAATCCTCGTGCTCATGACCGACGCCCACCCGGCCCAGGCCAGGGCGCTGGCGGAAAACCTGCGCTTGGCGGTCGCCGCGCTCAATGTGCCTCACCCGGTACTGGGCGATGGCGCCAGAGTCACCATCAGCCTGGGCGTCGCCGTCGCCAGCGCACCGCACACCAGCGCCGAAGTGCTGATCGCCATGGCCGACAAAGCCCTCTATGCCGCCAAGGGCGAAGGCCGCGACTGCCTGCGCTGCGCCCCCGCTGAAGTGGCCTAACGGGCCCTACCCCCAAGCTGCGGTCCGACTGAATGACTGCGGTCCCACTAAAAA
>NZ_FOHW01000016.1 GCF_900111735.1 Pseudomonas graminis
ACCATATAACACCCAAGCAATCTGCAGAAAGACGGCAGGTTGCGGTGTGTGAAGACGCATGAAGACGAAAGTTTGCGAACACACAAGCTGTACCTTGATCACATACCCGATTTGCTGAAGCGTTCGAGAGAACGAGTCAGTACCCGAATTTCTTGACGACCATAGAGCGTTGGAACCACCTGATCCCATCCCGAACTCAGCAGTGAAACGATGCATCGCCGATGGTAGTGTGGGGTTTCCCCATGTGAGAGTAGGTCATCGTCAAGATTAAATTCCAAAACCCCATTTGCGTAAGCAGATGGGGTTTTGTTTTAAGTGAAGGTCATACATTTTCGCTGGAACGTTACGTTAGTAACGGGTCGGCTACAGAATTTCTTGACGACCATAGAGTGCTGGAACCACCTGATCCCATCCCGAACTCAGTAGTGAAACGGTGCATCGCCGATGGTAGTGTGGGGTTTCCCCATGTGAGAGTAGGTCATCGTCAAGATTGAATTCCGAAACCCCAGTCTGCGTGAGCAGACTGGGGTTTTGTCGTTTAAGCCGCCGGCATTGAGGCGCCGCAGGCTTGTGCTATGAGCGCAGCACAGCGCGGGGCACGTTCTCCATTGCACCATCAGCAAAGCCCTGTAAGAACTCTCTGAAGCCCTCTGTGCTCATCGAGTTGTCATCTGTAGGCTCGGCAACGATGGTCCAAGTAGCAACGCAGCTCGCACTGCCGTCGGGGACAACCGTCATCGAAGCCCAGAGCTTGCTGACGCCAAGGTTGTTGTAGATGGTTGTCCATGTCATAGCCAGCGTGTTGTCGTCGTGGTAGTTGAGTTGCTCGACCACCACAAGATCACCCTCCTTGAATCTCTTGTAACGGACTGAGCCAGGCCCGTTACCAATCACTTCAATACTCGCAAGCTCCGGAATGAACTGCGTGAAACCACCGAAATCGCCTACGACCTTCCAGACCTCACGCGCCGGTGCGTTTACCGAGATAGCAGACACCACCGGTTCCCCGCGAGGATTGGTAATCAGCGTATCGGGCGACAGGGAGCCAAGGGTGTTGAGCGGCTGAATAGCGTTCATGTTGTTCTCCATAACTTAAGGGGATGTTGCGTTGGGATGTATCAGATGAAAGCAATCTCTTTCAGGTACTCGCAGCCCTTGCGCAGCAGCGCCGGGGTTTTCGAGGGATAGCACTCGCCCATTCGCTGAACACCCGCATAGGCGTTCTGGTAGGCGATCTTTGAAATGTCTCCGATGTCTTCCTCAAACCCGCCCAGGTAAAAGCCGAGCACGCCGAATAGAGCGTTCTCGCTGTCCACGCGATTCAACTGGGTTTGCCACTCACTGACGCTGACCATCTCGAAATCACTGCCCGCTTCACGGAACGCACTGACGTAATTGCTCCAGCTCAACGGCTCCGGGTTGTGGAGGTTGAAGACTGCGTGGGCTGGCTGGTAGCGACTGGCGTGAAAGCTGATGAATCGGGCGAGGAAGTCGACAGGCATCAAGTCGAAGGTCATGGAGAAGTCCGGGACCTGGCCCAGCTGCATCGATCCCTTGAGCATTAGCATCAGGCGATTCTTGTGCGGCTGGCAGACACCGCTTGTGCTGTTGAATGCGATATTGCCTGGGCGGTAGATGTTTACCCACGCGCCTCGCTCCCGAGCTTGCTGCAGGATGCGCTCGGCGACCCACTTGGAGAGGTTGTAACCGTTCTTGATATAAATCGGCGGTGTAGCGGCAGCAGGTGCTTCGAGGACGCTCCCGTCAGCCCCAACGGCGCTCGAAGCAGAAAGTGTGGAGACGAAGTTGAACACTTTCTTGCTGCGCCCTTCGCACAGCTTCAGGCATTCGTAGATTGGCTCAACGTTATCCTTGGCCAGGGTTTCGTAATCCTGGACGTGGTTAACGTTGGCGGCGTTATGCACTAACGCGCCAAACTCGCGATCAAGCCGCTCGTACACCTCGTTGTTCAACCCCAGCTGTGGCTGCGTGACGTCGGCGGCGTAAACCCGTACTCGCGCCAGATCTAGATGCTCAAGACGGTTTTCTCGCAGTGCCTGGATAAAGCGGTCCTGGGCCGTCATCCCTGCGCTTTCACGCACCAGACAGGCAACCTCGGTTGCGCCCCACGCCAACAGCGCTTGAACGATGTGAACGCCGAGAAAACCATTGGCGCCGGTAACGATGACTTTGTGTACGTCGCCCATGCGCTCCACGGGCACTATCGGCAGCTCGAAGGGTGCCGAAGCATCCAGGAATGCTTGCGGGCTGACGCTCCATGAGGTGGTGCCATCGCTGTCGAGCAGTGACGCCAGATTGGTCAGCGTCGGCGCCTCGATGAAGCGATTGATCGGGATGCTGCGGCCGAACCGTTCGCGAATGCCCAGCAGCATCTGAGACAGCAGAATCGAGTGGCCACCCAAATTGAAGAAGCTCTCGTCTGTTGAGATTTCACCAGGCGGAAGCTCCAGCAGATCCGCCCACAACGTCAGGAGCCGCCTCTCGCTTTCGGTATCGGGCAAACGACGTGGCACCTGCTCCAGCATGTTCACGGGCAACTGCAACAGCGCCTTGCGATCAACCTTGCCATTGCTGGCAAACGGCATGCTCACCAACTCCGTGTAGGCGGTCGGCCGCATATAGTCGGGCAACAAAGCGGCGACATGGTCCTTGAGCAAGCGCCGAGCGGCGTCCGGTTCTACGTCGTGCGGTTGCGCGAGAAAAGCCAGGATGCGCCGCTGGCCATCGATCACCACCGCGACCTGGCGGTACAGCTGGCTGTCGCGCAGGCAGTGCTCGATCTCTTCAGGCTCAACCCTGAATCCGCGTATCTTCACCTGGTTGTCACGTCGCCCGGACAGCTCGATGCCATCGCTCGTCCACTTGCCGATGTCCCCGGTTCTGTAGGCGCGAACGCTTTGACCATCACCCAGGGCGACATGCACATAGCGCTCATCGGTGAGCACTGGGTTGTTGATGTAACCCATGCACACGCCCGGACCGACGATGTAGAGCTCGCCGGGCGTCTGGTCCGCGACAGGCTGCATATCCTCGTCGAGAATCAGGACTTGGCTGTTGGCGATCGGGCGACCCAGGTTACGGTTGCTACCGCCGGGTTGAAATTGACCGGCTGTGATCAACACCGTGGCCTCAGTCGGGCCGTACAGGTTATGGAAGTGACATTGCGCTGCCAGGCGTTCAATCACGTAGGGCTCGCAGACATCACCGCCGGTGCACAAGTGCTTGAGCTTCAGCGGTCGGTCAATCGGCAGGATGCTCAACAAGGCAGGCGGCAGAAACGCGTGGCTGAGATTCTGATCCAGCAGCTCGGACAGTTGCAGCGGATCACGACGCTGGTCATCGCTCGCCACGATCAGTTCAGCGCCGCTGAGCAGTGTGGGGAATATGTCGATGACCGATGAATCAAAACTCAGCGTCGAGAACTGCAGCACCCGGCTTTCTTCGGAGAGTTCGACGTAGTGTGCATACCAGGCCGTGAAATGGCTCAGGTTACCCTGACTTAGCATCACGCCTTTCGGGTGTCCGGTTGTGCCCGAGGTGTACAGCGCCATGCATGGCGCGTCAGTCTCCGGGCAACATCCCATCAGCGACTGCGCCGTCGGCACGATCTCGATGTTGCTGATATCCAGCCCCGGCACAACAACGCCTGCCAGCGGGTGGCTGCCATCATGCAGCAGTAACGTAGCGTGGGCGTCCTCGAGGATGTATTGCTGCCGCTGAACAGGCTGGCTGGGGTCCAAAGGCAGGTACACCGCTCCGTTGCCCAGGATGGCAAGGATCCCGGCGAACAGCGCCGCAGATTTCGGCATACAAATGCCAATCACCACCGGTTTCGCCGACACGTGCGGCAGCATGGCCCGTATCTGCGTCTGGATGGCGACGCTGTGCGCGCGCAGTTGGTCATAGCTGATGCGCTCGCCGTCGATACTCAGCGCCGTGCGCCCGGCGAATTGGCTGAAGCTGTGATCCAGGCGTGCGACAAGCGTCTGCTCGGCGACACGCAGCAACTCTGGCGCGGCGGTGAAGTTGAAGCAGTGCTCGAAGGCCAGTCGGTCCAATCGCAGCAGGCTTTCCTGGCGCTCACTGTGCGGCGGGTCGACGCGCTCGGCGCGCGCGAAATACTGGGTATCACGCGAGAACCGGCTGATCAGCATCGCGACGTTGTCGACCAGCGTTGCGACCGCAGTGTCCCTTAGCACGCGTCCGTTGCCGGAAAGCGTGGTAGCCACGGCATGGCACGCGATCAAGCGCTGGGCCGTAGCCGTCCCGAGCCAGCACACTATTTCCAGCTCAGGCAGTGCCCGCTCGCTCACCGGTGTCAGTGCTACCCGGAGCCCAAGATGCACGGCTGCCTTGAACGCGCCCCGTTCTGCATGGGGCAGTTCCAGCGTGCCGTCCTCAATGATGATCGACGCGTCCTTCAGCGCTATCAGCTCAAGCGTGGCCTCGTTACGCAGGTGGTGAATCAGATGCCCGTGGGCGTTTAGTTCAGCACTTAGCTCATTCATCGCCCGGCTCTGACCGATGAGCACAATCTCCAGGCGCTTCATTGCAGGCCTCCGGCTGGTAGATAGTCCGCAAGGGCATGCTGGACGCAGGGTGAGTCGAGCATCGAGCTGGAGGTGAAGAAACGCATAATGTTGCCCACCAGCGGATGGTGGCGATTGATCGGGAAGCACATCGCCTGCGTCTCTTCCCTCAGTGCCTGTCTGATCGGTTCTGCGACGGGCAAGCTGTCGATCAGTAGGAAGTCAAAAGACTTCTGGATGTCATTGGTCAAATACTGAGCAATGAATACCGGCAGGATCTGCGCGATGAGTTGCTTGTCCTGTTCGGACGCTGCGTGCCAGTAGATCCTGACCAGACGCGCCCAGAAACCCGAGTGCCGTCCCTCATCAAGCAGGTGGTCCGCCATGAGGCCTTTGACGGACTGCTTCACCGTGTCGTCCTTGGCAAACGCCGCCACGTCGTTGGTCACAGTGTTCTCGGCAATCGCCACGCAGATGAGCTCGACCGCGCTGCGCAAATGGTCCGGCGCCAGGGCCAGCGCAGCGGGAATGGCCCGGCTGAGTTCGATTTCCTGTGGCAACGGGATTGGCTGGATGCCGGTGAGGGCGATGGTTTGCTGCATGAAGTCCATCGCGACCAGAGCGTGGTAATCCTCATCGACGACCACCGTCATGGCGTCATATCGGCAAGCAAAGGGAAAGCGGATTGCGAAGTTGTCTTTGGCGATGCTTCGCGCGGTCTTGTCGACGATTTCGGTCTCGAAAATCACCACGTCGTTGATGAACTTGTACAGGCTCTGCACCAGCGCCAGATCGCGCAGATGGGCGCATTCGCGAGTGAATGTCTCGCTTAGTACCAGTGGCTGACGGCTGAGCGGGTAGATCAGTTTTTCGTCGTTTTCGACAATACGGCGCGGGCGTGTGCGAATCGTCGCGCGGCCTTCCCAGGCATCGACGAACGACAAGTAGTCTTCGGCTTTCATGATGGCGTCCTTGTGTGGAGGGCTGGTCGAGTGCGGAGGCGTGATGGACTCATGCGCTGACCTCCCGCGCGGTTTCACGCAGGGTCAGTTGCAAGGCGTCCCATAGCGCGATGCGGCTTTCGACGGCGGCGATGGCAGCGGCATATACCTCGCGCTGGTGTTGTTCATTGCCCGCGACTAGCCTGGCCAACAACGATTCCGCAGCCGGGCCGTGATCCTCGGAGTCCACCTCGATGTGGCGCTCCAGGTAGTAGCGAAAGGTCGGTGCCTTGTCGGCAGTGATGCCCCAGTCGTCGAGAATCCGCTGGAACATCTGCGGGATAACACTCTCGCGACCGTGCAGGAACGCAGCAGCCACGCAGTGCGCCGGCGCATCCAAGGCAATGTCCAGCGTGTCTAGAACGAAGTGCGTGGCTGCTCGGCCTGCGCCGACGCTGTCGAGCGCGGTTTTGTAGTGAATGCCTTCGCGCAACAGTTCGACGAAATGCTCGATGCGAGCTGTGCTTGCGCCGATCTCCCGCATCGCGTCCAGATACAGTTCGAAGTGGCTGTAATGATCGTGGCGTCCTGGCCGATCATCCGACTCCTCACCCAGTACGATTTCGTTAATGAGCCGCGCCGCCTTCGGGTCTTGCGGCGGCAGCCAGGGCAGTCGGGTGCACGTCAGCTCCTGCTGCAGCCGCTTGGTGAGTGACATGAAATCCCAGACCGCAAACACATGCACCTCCATGAACCGCTGAAGGACGTGGAGTGAATCGATTTCGGAAAAAACAGGGTGCGCGCTGAGTGCTGATTTCTTCGCGATAAGTTGCTGTTTGAGACTATCCATTTTTACATCCTTGATAGATTGAGTGCGTCACGAACTGTGCTAATTGCCAAAACCGAAAGTCGTTTTAAGTTGCTGTGTAAACAATGGATAACATGACTTCCATTAATGTCAGGCAATAAGAAGTCGCGACCTTACTATGTGAGTGGTCAATAATCGTGTAGGCAGGAACGAGGCGTGCTCGTTTAGCTAACGCCTTCGCTGACCAGCGTCGGTGGGCGAATAGCCCTGAAACGTTGGTCGCCAGAAAACGTTAAAACAGTTTCAAATGGTTCCGCAAATACTTTTTAATATAATTAACAACTTATATAAATCGGGCGCGAGAAGTGGCAATAAAACTTCTGAATAAAGTTTTATATAGGCGAGCGCAACCCTTCCGGCTCATTAGAGCCAGAATTGAAATGAATGAACGAATACCTCGTTCAGCGTTGCGCGTTATCGGGCTAATACAGTTTTTTAGAATTTTTGGTGTGGGCGACATTCAGGCTTTCACTTCAATGTCTCCGCCCAGGGCAATGCTCCTTTTGCCGCTCCATGAGAACTGCCTTCCCTGAACCGGCTGCAGACCGATTCGTCGTCCGAGTTTGCCTGAACACGGCGGTATACCGCGTCACGACTGCCAGGTTTCACGATAGGTGCATGAGCAGCGGCCCGAGCATGGGCGGGCCGGTTTTTAGTCTTGGGGGGCTTCAGAAGGGAGGGCGCGAGGAGTCGATGCAGAAGGAGAGGGCGGCGGTGTGTGTTCAGCCGCCGAGCAAGCCGAGGTGCGTGTTGATGATGTGCAGCAGGCGATCGCGTTGCGAGCAGAGGAAGTCATGTGTGCCGCGGACTTCGATCAGTTCGAACTCGCGACGCGTGAACTCTCGCCATTTCATCATGCTGGCCGCGGTAGCGACCGGATCATCGCTGCCGTACAGACCGGTCAACGGGATGTCCAGGCCCCCGTCCGCGCAGTGTGACCAGATCTCAGACAGCTTCACGTCGCTGCGCACGACAGGCTCCAGCAGCTTCAGGCGTTTCTTATCCTGCGCGAACGTGTTCGGAAGCACGCCCAGCGTGATCAGCGCTTGAATGAAATCGTCCTGCGGCAGGGTGTGCAAATACGGCCAGGGCTGTCGGCTGTCAGGGCTGCGGCAGCCGGAGACGACAAGATGACGCGTCAGATTCGGGTAATGATGCTGCGCCAGCCTGGCCATTTCATAAGCGACACGACCGCCGAAGCTGTGGCCGTAAAACGCATGGGGCTCGCTCAGATAGGGCTGCAACGCGAGGAAGGTGTCTTGCAGCAAGGGCGCCCACTGATCGTAGGGCGTTTCCTTGAGCCGGCTGCCGTGGCCGGGCAGGCGCAGTGTGACCAGTTCGATGTGATCGGCAAGGCCTTCGGACCAGTCACGAAAGTGCTCCGGATCGCCTCCTACGTGAGGAAAGCAAATCAGGCGTGTCCTGACGGGTTGTCCGGAATTGACCACCATCAGCCATTTGTTCTTTTCGGCTTGCACTCAGCTTCCCGAGCCTTGATAAAGGCGTCATAACCGTGGAGCCGGGTCCTTCGGCGCATACGCCGTCATTAACGGCGTTCGTTGATGCCTTGTGCTTCTTGGCCGATTAGCCAGAGACGAGCAAGGTCAAGGTTGAATAGAGCAGTGAATGTTACTGGGTGACGACGCGCTTTCTTGAGGCCGCCGCAGGTTTTGCCTCTTCCGCCTTGCGGGCGCTCAAGTAGGCATTGATGGCTTCGACACCACGATTCAAGTGGTTAGTCAGCGCCTCGATTGTGGCGTCCACATTACCGGCGCCGGCCATTTCCAGCAATTCGATGTGGTCGTTTTGGGACACCTTGCCCAGATTCATTTGCTTGAGATTAAAACGCAAGAAGCGCTCTTCCTCGTTCAAGCCGTCCTCGACCAGTTTGAGCAGGCGCTTGTTGTGCGCCTTGCAGTACAGCGACATATGGAACTGGCGGTTGAGCGTGCCCATGATGCTGTAGTCGGTTTCGACTTCAAGCTGTTCGATGTAGCCACGCGCCATGCTGATGTCTTCGGCGGTCAGCAGCGGTATCGACTGCCGCAGCGCCTCGCACTCCAGCAGGATGCGCAACGCGTACGCATCCGTTGCGTCCTCGTTGATCAGCGGGGCAACCACCGCACCCTTGTGGGTCTCGACGCGCAGCAACGACTGAGCTTCCAGCTGACGCAGCGCCTCGCGGACAGGCATGCGGCTGACACCGAAAAGCGTCGCCAGCTCTTGCTGGCGCAAGGCGATACCTGCCGGGAGGCGGCCTTCAAGGATGGCGCTGCGCAGTTTCTCTTCGATTATGGCACGCGCCTGATGCGCAGGCGGCTGCTCATCGCCCAGGGTTTCCCGCAGAAATTGCTCTTTCTCAGTCCTGCGCATGCTTGATCTTCTTCGGCTAACCAGTTATTGGATCCAATGGAACACTAGAGAGCGCTGCTGCCCTTGTCAAACTTTGACACAAGTTTAGCGGGCTGCCTCGGCGCGGCATTCTACAAGGGAATGAGCGCAGAGGTATTGCCATCAATCGGGGATTGGGAGCGGGATGCCCAGCCTCGGTTACGCAAGTCGTGCGGCACTCAAGGCTGGTTTCACAGACGATCGGTGTCAGATATAGCGGCCCGTCACGAAATGCTGCACATCATTGAAACCGGGCGTGGACGCATGCCCGGGTGTCACGAGGGAGTCGATGAACGCTTCGTCCTCGGCAGTGATGTTCACGCTGAGCGCTTTGGTGTAGCTGTCCCATTGCTCCTCGGTGCGTGGCCCGACAATGGCAGAGGTCACGGCCTGGTTGTTCAGCACCCAGGCGATGGCAAATTCCACCAGACCTACGCCTTTGGCCTGGGTGTACGCCTGGAGCTTCTGGGCGATGTGCAAGGACTCGCTGCGCCATTCGGTTTCCAGAATGCGCTTGTCCTGACGGCCGGCGCGGGTGCTGCTGTCCGGCGTTACATCGGGGGCGTACTTGCCGCTCAAGACGCCGCGCGCCAGCGGGCTGTAGGGCACGACGCCCAAACCGTAGAACTTCGCTGCAGTGATCTGCTCCAGCTCGGCCTGGCGGTTGACGATGTTGTACAGCGGCTGGCTGATTACCGGTTTGTCGACGCCCAGACGCTGAGCGACATTGACCACCTCGGCGATACGCCATCCGCGGAAGTTCGACACGCCCCAGTACCGGATCTTGCCCTCGCGAATCAGATCGCCAATGGCAGACACGGTCACTTCAAGCGGCGTGTTGTGATCTTCCTTGTGCAGGTAATGGATATCGATGTAATCGGTGTCGAGACGACGCAGGCTGGATTCAATTTCATTGAAGATGTGCTTGCGATTCAGGCCGCTGGCGTTCGGCGCGGTATTGCCCGAGCTGCTGCCGACTTTGGTGGCGAGGACCCACTCGCTGCGCCGTTTGGCGATGGCCTCGCCAACGATTTCTTCTGATCGGCCGGCGTTGTAGACGTTGGCCGTGTCAATGAAGTTGACGCCTTCATCCCAGGCCTTGTCGATGATGCGCAGGGATTCTTCGGTGCCCGTCTGCACGCCGAACATCATGGAGCCCAGTGTCAGCGTTGAAACCTGAAGGCCGGATTGGCCAAGGGTGCGGTATTTCATTGCTCGATATCCTTTTCGTCAGGAAAGTGGAAATCAGGACAGTCTGGGACAGGCTTGCAGGGGTGTCGTAAAGACCGGTCAGACCGACAGCTCTAGGCCGGACATACTCACCTGTTTGGGCAGGTTTTGAAAAGTGACAAATTGACGGAACCGCGTGTCGCTGAGCGCGGGCTCAGAGCGAGATGTCAGCGTGAGTGAGCTTCGCGTGTCGCCCCGCCAGAAAGCACAGTGTGCCGCCCATGCCGGTCAAACACGCCAAGACATAAAACATGGTCGGCGCGGGGCTGTTGATCAATAAGTAGCCGCAGATCACCGGGCTCAACGCCCCGCCGAAGGCCGCCAGATTTTGCGCACCCAGGTAACTCCCGCGAAGGTGATCGGGTGCAATGGTGTCGACAAACAGGTATTCGGCGGGGTAGATGATCATCTCGCCCAGCGTGAAGACGAACATGGCGGCGCACCAGGCCAGGGTCGTTTCAGCAAAACTGAAACCGACAAGGCCGATCGCGAACAATGCAGTGCCGAGGCAAATCCAGTAAGGCAACTGCTCGCGCTTGAGAAAGCGGCCGATCTGGTACTGCATCAAAATGACCGTTACCGCATTGCACGCCAGTACCGCTGAGAGGATTTTCAGCGCCTGTTCCGCCGAGTGCGTGACCAGCAGAAACTGCGACAGGTACAACGTATACCGGCCATGCACGATGGTGCTGAGCAAGCTGCCGCCCGTGAACAGAATCAGCGTGCGGTCGTTTTTCAGCGTGATCAGGGTGTCCAGAAAACTGCGCGGCGGGTGTTCGGTGTCTGCGACTGTGCGCGGAATGCCGAGCATCAGAAAAAGACTGCAGAATGCGATGGCGCTGGCGATGAAAAACGGCGCCAGTGGCAAGTGCCCGGCAATAATCACGCCCAGCATCGGGCCTGTGGCGTAGCCAATGTTGGTGAGTGTATAGCGCAGCGAAAAAACCTTCGCACGCTGACCGATGGGCAGGTTTTCGCTGATGATTGCTTTGGAGCCGATCAGAAACAGCGCCGAGGCCGTCTCCGTGATCACCAGCGTAAGGGTCGTCAGATAGACGTTGTGGGCGAAGGTCAGCAGCGCGAAGCCGATGGCGCTGGACAGCATGGCCAGGATCAGCAATTTGCGCTTTTCCAGCCGGTCGATGACGTAGCCACCGTACAGCCCCAGCAGTGTGGCGATGAAGACCGCGATGCCCATCAGCAGTCCGACGTCTTGCTGGTTGAGTCCCAATCGTGTGCTCAGGAACAGCGACAGCAACGGGCTGGTCATCGCCCGGCTCATGACGATGGTCAGCGAGCAGATCATCAAGCGGCGGATGACGAGGGAGTAGGTGGGCACTCTTGGTTTCCTTTATGTCAGCGCTTCCTTCTGTAGGAGCGCACTTGCCCGCGAATGCGTCATGCCTGATATCGAGTCAGGGACTGATACATCTCAATCGCGGGCAAGCGCCCCTACAGAAATCCGTGCTTGGTGTTCGTCCGTGATTCGTCGCGCAGCCGTTTACTTCCCCTGATTCATACCGACCTTGGTCACCGCTCCCTGCTCCAGCTCCCACTTCTTGAGGATCTTGCCATAGGTGCCGTCGTCGACCATGGCCTGCATCGCTTCGGCAATGGCCGCCGCCAGTTCAGGGTTGGACTTGCTGACGCCCAGGCCGGTGAACTGTTTCGAGATCGCCAGACCGAGCGGCTTGTACGTGTCTTTCTCCTGAGACATCAAGTACGGAATGGTTTCACTGCCTTGCATCGCGGCGTCGAGCCGGCCCTGACGCAGCTGAGCGCGAGCGTCAGCCGAGCCTTCGGAACCGCTGACGATGATCGCCGGCTTGCCTTTCGCCTCGCAGTTTTCCTTGCTCCAGCCAGCAATTTCCGCAGGCCAGGTGGTTCGACGACTGGTGCCAACTTTCTTGCCGCACAGATCGGCTGGCTCATTCAGGTCAGCGTTTTTGGTCAGCGTGTACAGCTGCGGCCCGCTGGCGAAGTAGTCGATGAACGTCACCGACTTCTGCCGCTCGGCCGTGTCGGTCATGCCCGACAGAATGATATCGAAGCGTTTGGTCACCAGGCCGCTGACCATTTGCTCGAAAGCGGTCTCCTGCCATTTGATCTTGACGCCAAGTCGCTCGGCCAGGGCGTTGCCGAGGTCCACATCCAGGCCGGTCAGCGTGTTGGTGCTGGTGTCTTTGAAATCCATCGGCGGATAGTTCGGCACGATGGCGGCGGTAATTTCGCCCTTTTCCTTGAGGCTGGCAGGCAGCGCGGCGAACACCGACGCGGACGCCATCAGGCCGGCGAGCAAACTGGGGATGAAGATCTTTTTCATGGTCGTTCTCGTTTGTTCTGGTTTAAGTGCGAACGGCAGAAATGAAGCTTTGGGTTCTTGGGTTTTGTGGGCTTATTAGAATGTCTTCCGGGGTGCCGGCCTCCACAATCTGGCCGCCGTCCATGAACACCATCCGGTTGGAAACTTCGCGGGCAAAGCCCAGTTCGTGCGTCACGACGATCATGGTCATACCGCTGTGCGCCAGGTCACGCATGACCGACAACACCTCGCCCACCAACTCCGGATCGAGGGCGGAAGTGGGTTCGTCAAACAGCATCAGCTTGGGCCGCATCGCCAATGCGCGAGCGATCGCGACACGCTGTTGCTGGCCGCCGGAGAGCTCGACGGGATAGGAATGGCGCTTGTCCGCCAGTCCGACGCGGGCCAGCAACTCGGTGGCTTCTTCGGTCGCCTCTCTGGGCGAGCGCTTGAGCACCTGGATCGGGCCTTCAATCACGTTCTGCAAGGCGGTCATGTGCGGGAAGAGATTGAAGCGCTGAAACACCATGCCGGTGCTCAAACGCTGACGGGCGATCTGAGCGTCCGTCAGTTCGTGCAGCTTGTTGCCGACGATGCGGTAGCCCACCAGTTCGCCGTCGACCCACAAACCGCCCTTGTCGATTTTTTCGAGCTGATTGACGCACCGCAGCAGTGTGCTCTTGCCCGAGCCCGAGGGCCCGATGATGCACAGGACTTCGCCTTGTTCGACTTCAATGCTGACGTCTTTGAGGGCGTGGAACTGGTCGTAGTATTTGTTCAGGCCGACGGCTTTGACGATGTTTCTCATGCTGATTCTCCTGGGCCTGACTTACGAACGCTTGCCGGCGCCGCGGGCGAAACGCAGCTCCAGCCGGCTTTGGCCGAACGACAGGACCGTTACCACCGCCAGGTACCAGATCCCCGCGACGATCAGCAGCTCCATGACCCGGGCGTTGGCGTAGTAGATGTTCTGCGCGTTGTGCAGCAGTTCGGAATACTGGATGACGCTGGCAAGGCTGGTCATCTTCACCATGCTGATGAATTCGTTGCCGACCGGCGGGATGATCACGCGCATGGCCTGGGGCAGAATCACTCGACGCAGCGCCTGCAGGCGCGGCATGCCGATGGACTTGGCGGCTTCGTACTGACCGGTGTCCACGGACAACAAGCCTGCGCGCACGACCTCAGCGGTGTACGCGCCCTGATTGATGCTCAGGCCCAGCAGCGCGGCAACAAAGGGCGTCATCAGGCTGACCGTGTCGATCTCGAACACGCCGGGAATGCCGATAACCGGGAAGATAAGCGCCAGGTTAAACCACAGCAGCAACTGCAAGATCAGCGGCGTACCGCGAAACAGCCAGGTGTAGGTGATCGCGACGTAACGCAAAATGGGGTTCGCCGACATGCGCATGATGGCCGTGATCACGCCAATCACCACGCCGAGGAGCATCGCCAGAATCGACATGATGATCGTATTGAGCAGCCCCCACAGAATGGCTTCGGAGGTCAGGAACTGGCCGATATAACCCCACTCGATCTGCCCGTTGGCAAACGCGCGGGCCAGGCCGGCGAGGGCAACGATGATGAGGGTCGCGAAGAAAATGCGCCCGTAATAGCGGCGTGGGACGTGTTCGTACTGAGTGATGTCGAACGCGTTTTCGGTCTTCCTGCGCTCGGCTTGCAGCTGCTCCGCCTGATTCTGATTCATGTGTCTCTCCGAAGCTGTGTGCAGACCGCGCCTGCCTGATCTGGGCAACCGTACCCAGCCTTCCTGCCACGACGTAGGCCCACCGTTGCAATATGGAAACGTCCTGGACGAGTGGCAGTTACGAATTGAAAGTCCTGATCAAAGTGTCAGGTTAATTAACGTTGGATCCGCTTCCGAGCCATGAAGCGGAGTACTGCGTACGCGGTTGCCAATCAGGTTTTTCTGTGTTCATTATTATCAACCGGGCACGTTTTTGTTGTGAGTCAGAGCCTGTTGAATCCAATGGGCGAGGTCAATAAGCATTATGGAAACTCCACTTTCCAATTCTGGAAACGTGCCGCCTAAACCGGGAATACGTCCGCCTCTTACTCTCAGCGGAATGGACTTCAAGCTGTTGCGGGTGTTTCAGGCCGTGGTGGAGGCGGGTGGCTTCAGCGCTGCCCAGAACGAGCTGAATGTGGGCCTCGCCGCCATCAGCAAGCAGATTTCGGACCTTGAAATCCGTATCGGGATGCGCCTCTGTACACGTGGCCGGGAAGGATTTCATCTGACCGAAGAAGGCAAGCTGGTCTATCAGGCGGCTATCGAATTGTTCGCGTCGGTGGATAGTTTTCGCGACCGGATTAGTTCTGCGCAGAATGAGTTGATTGGTGATTTGAGTATCGGCGTAATTGATAACACCCTGACCGATAAAAGTTCGCCGCTCATTGCAGCACTCAGACTAATGCGCGATGAAGCGCCCAAAGTCAGACTGCGCCTGCAAGCGTCTCAACTGGATGAAGTCGAGCGTGCCATGGTCGAAGGACGGGTGAGTCTTGGCATCGTGCCGGTGTATCAGCGGCGCGAAGAGTTTGATTATTTCGAGTTGTACGAAGAGACCTCCCACGCATATTGCGCAGTGGGGCATCCGCTGTTCGAGGCGGACGACAGTGCCCTGAGCATCGACAGCCTGCGCGCATTCGACATCGTGAATCACCGCTATGCGATCCATCGCGACAAGGCGAGCTTCGTCAATTCCGACAGCCAGTGCGCCTCCGCCTCCCAGGTCGAAGCGGTCGCCATGATGATCCTGACCGGCCGCTTCATCGGCTTTCTCCCCGAGCACTACACGCGCAATCTGATCCGCGACGGCCAACTCCGCGCGCTGCGCCCCGACCTGATCTTTCTGCGCACACCCGTCAACCTCATCCTGAGACACAACGCCCCCCGGAGCCCGCTGGTCAAGGCGTTCGCTCGGGCGTTGGGGGTGGATTTGAGGGTTGGCGTGTAGCGTGAATATCACGCGATTGCCGCGAACGTGAGCCCGGTGGCATGTACCACTTGGCGCATGGTTTTCAACGTGGGATTTCCTTTGGGGGATAGCGCTCGACGAAGGCTCTCATGAGGTATTCCGGCTTTCTCTGCTATGAATGCTATGCCGCCTCGAGCTTCAACAACATGTCTCAACGCCGCAAGAAAGCCAGCATCGCCGCCTTCTTCGTCCAATTCTTCAAATGCAATTCGCAAATACTCCGCTGCGAATGCGGGGTCGTCCCGAATCATCGCAATGACTGTTTCGTCGTGATCACGTGAGCTCGTCATGGCCTTCTCCGCTGATAGTCGTGCCAGCAATCAATGGCTTTAACAATGTCAGATCGCTGGTGGTGCTTATCGCCTCCCAGAAGCAGCAAGATTAGCTGCTTACCTGCCTGGGCGTAGTAAACCCTATAACCCGGTCCGTGATCGACCCGCAATTCCCACACGCCACTTCCAATAGGCTTGCAGTCGCCCAATGCGCCTGCAGCGACCCGGTTGATGCGCGTGGTGATTCTGGCTTTCGCGGATCGATCTTTGAGCTCATCAAGCCATTGCTGATAAAGATCGTCGCCGTTTGCGCTGAGGTAATGTCTGACCTGATTCATGGGGCGAACGATAGCGTTGATGCAATTGATCAATATGCCCGTCTGAACGGATGTGCCCGGTAGGAATTTTCAGCGCGAACGCATGGCCTCGATTTTTCCCCCACAAGAATCTAGGCCAAGCGCGCCTACGCATGCGCAGATAATCAGTTGCCAAACCCCGGCAAACCCCAATCTTCCAGCGGAAACTCGGTCAGCGAACCCAATACCAGATCGGCGTGGGCGTACTGCTCGACCGGCATGTGCGAGTCCGGCACGGCCACTGCGTACATACCAGCGGTCTTGGCCGCAGTGACACCGAATGGCGAGTCTTCAAACACCAGGCAGTCCTTCGGGTCCACGCCCAGGTGGCGCGCTGCAGCGAGGAAGATGTCCGGCGCAGGCTTGGCCGCCGTGACCTCGGCGTGATCCGCCGTCACCACGTCTTTAAACAGCTCAAACCAGGCGCGGTGATTGCTCGTTTTCACGTGGAAGTAGTGAAGGGAAGAACTGGTGCCCACCGCGATGGGGATGTTGTGCTCGGCAAGGTGACGCACCAGTGCCTCGGCGCCACGCATCGGTACGGCGTGAGGGAAGCGCTCGTCCAGCATCGGCTGGCGAACGCTCAAGAACTCCTCGGGAGACATCGGCAGCTCAAGCGCGCTGATCACATACTCGGCGAAATCCTGGGAGCCGCGGCCAATGGAATGCTGCTTCACCGCCCAATCGAACGTCTTGCCGTGCCACTTGGCGATGATGTCGGTCACTTCGGTGTAGATGCCTTCGGTGTCCAGCAGCAGGCCGTCCATGTCGAAAATTACCGCCTTGACCGGACCCTTGGGCTTTTGCACTTCGTTCATCTCATCGATCCCATTAGCAAATTGGCGTCCAGCCTAACGCCTCGGCGAACGTCGTGGCTAGGCGCAACGGCTGCAAAACGTTCTCGCCAAGTGCTAATCTCGCCGGGCTCTCGGCAGCGCAAGGTGCTGCACGGCCGCTCTGTGTGGCGCCGAAACCCTCCGGGGTCAAGGAAGGCAAGACCTCTCTTCAAGAACGGACATCTTCGAGTCGACACATGAAAAAATCAGTCAACATCGCCGTAGGCGTCATTGTAGTTGCCGGCGTCCTCATCACCGCTGGCGCCTGGTACACCGGAAAACGGCTGGAGGGCGCGCTCAACGACGCCATCCAGCAAGGCAATCAGCAGCTTCAAGCCGCGTTCGTCGGGCATGAAGGCAAGGCGAGTGTTGAGCTCCTTTCCCTGGACCGCCACTTCTTCACCAGCACTGCCCACTACAAGCTGAATATCCAGGACCCCCAATTCAATGAGGGCAAGCCGGTCGAGCTGCTGTTTGTCGACAACATCGAGCACGGCCCATTGCCGTGGAGCCGCGTCAAATCGCTGCAACTGCTGCCGGTAATGGCCGCCAGCAACGTGCAGATCGAGAAGAACGCCTTCTCCGAAAAATGGTTTGCCATGACCAACGGCCAGCCGCCCCTGACCGGGCACTTCAGCATGGGCTACGACCGTGCCGCATTGGGCCGTGTGGAGTTGCTGCCGTTCGAGTTCACCGATCAGACCGGCGCGTTCAAGTTTTCCGGTTTCACCGTGAATGCCTCTGGCTCGGGTGATGGCCAGAAGCTTGAGGCCAACGGTGTGCTGGGCAGCGTCGACGTCACCGCCACCTCCGAAGAAGGCCCGGTGCATCTGACGCTTAAGGATTTCACCTTCAACACCGGTGGCACCAAGGGCAAATCGGGTTTCTACCTGGGCCACACCGACGCGAAAATCGCCTCGGCCACGTTCCAGGCAGCAGGCCAGCCGGCCATTCAGTTCAAGGACTTCGTCAACACCAGCCTGTTGCAGGAGGTGGAGGGCAACCTGAATGCGCAGGTGACCTACGACGTCGGCAACATCAGTTTCAATGGCAGCGACATCGGCGCCATGCAGATGCTCTGGAAGTTCGGCAATTTCGACATCGCTTCAACCCAGGCGCTGATGAAGATCTATCAGGAGAAAGTGCAGCCTCAAGCCCAGGCCGCCGCGGCGATGGGTGAAACCTATACGCCGCATTTGAGCCCGGCTGATCAGGCACTGGTCCAGGCCGAAGTCAGCAAGCTGCTGAGCGCCAAGCCGCACATCGAACTGGAAAAGCTTTCGCTCAAGACCGCCAGCGGCGAAAGCCAGTTTAGCCTGTCGATGGACTTGGCCAATCCTTCGGCACTCGATCAGCCGGGCGCGGAATTGCTCAAGCAGTTGCTGACCCAGCTGGACGCCAAGCTGGTGCTCTCCAAGCCGATGATCAAGGATCTGGCCGCACTGCGCGCCAAGTCTGCCGGTCTGACCGACCCCGCCGCCATCGCGCAACAGGCGCAGGCAGCAGCAGAGTCGGTGGGCGGCATGGCAGTCATGTTGCAAATGGGCAAGGTCGAGGGCGACAACATCCTGTCCAGCCTGCATTACGCCAATGACGTGGTGGACTTCAACGGCGTGAAGATGCCGGCGCAACAGTTTGCCGCATCGATGATGGGCAAGTTTGTGATGCTCAGCGGCGGTCAATAAGTCTTGCCCGGCCACCGCTGAGGTGGCCGGGCAGCTTGCTTTGACCTGTCTTCAGACTGGCGGCTGGCGCGCGATTTCCGTGGGCGCTTCGTGGCCTTCGCGTTCCGGCTGAACGGTGCGCGAAGACATCTCCGCGCGCAGTTGCGGCAGGCACTGCGGGTATTGCCGGGCAACGAAACTGATCAGCCGCTCGCGCATGTGGCACCGCGCATCCCAACTGCGCGATGAGTCAGCAGAGCTCAACAACACCCGCAACTGCATCGCCTTGTCGGTGGTGTCCGTGACCTGCAACACGCAGACGCGGCCATCCCATAGGTGCGGAATCTCCTTGCAGATACGTTCCGCTTCCTCGCGCAGCTCCTCCAGCGGCAACGCGTAATCCACCCAGAGAAACACCGAGCCAATCAGGCTCGACGTGCTGCGCGTCCAGTTCTGAAAGGGTTTCTCGATGAAGTACTGCAACGGAATCACCATCCGCCGTTCATCCCAGATCTTCAGCACCACATACGTGCCGCTGATCTCCTCGATCCGACCCCACTCGCCCTCGACGATCACCACGTCATCCAGGCGAATCGGCTGAGAGATCGCGATTTGCAGGCCGGCGATCAAGTTACCCAGTACCGGCTTGGCGGCGAAACCGGCGGCCAGTCCCGCGAGCCCTGCCGACGCCAGCAGGCTGGTACCGATCTGACGCACTGGCGGGAAGCTCATCAGAATAAGCCCGGTGCCGAACAACAGAACCAGCACATTCAGGCAGCGTACCAGCACCCGCACTTGCGTCTGAATCCGGCGGGCTTGCAGGTTGTCTTCGATGTCCAGCGGGTTGCGGATCGCCACCGCTTCGCCAATGGCCTTCACGCAGCTCAGCGCCAGCCAGGTGAACCCGGCCACCACCAGCATGCCGTTCAGATGCCGAACACCCTTGATCAACATCAGATCATCAGGCGCAGAGGTCCACACGGTTTGCAGGGCCAGCAGCGGGATCAGCCACAAGGTCGGCGGCTCGGCGCGATGAATGAGCTGTTGAGCGAAGACGAAGGACTTGGCCACGCGGCGGAGCAAGATCAGCGCGATCCAGCGTCCCAACAGTGCGATGCCAATCGCGATGGCCGCAGCCAGGAGGGTGTTGAGCCAGGGCAACGGCAGCGCGTTCAGCCAGGCTTCCGGGAGTACGTGTTCCATAGAGGGGGTCACCAACAGGACGGTTCAAAGGCAAGAGGTGTGAGCTCCCTCGGTGCTCAATGTTCCCTGATCAACCCGCCGCCGCTGAAATCGTGACGGGCTGGAATCAGCGAGCCAGAGCATCCGACACGTTTACTACAAGTCGAATGGTCTGGCCAGTCCGGGCTAACGGCCCGGCGACGCCTGAATGTCCAGCTCACGCTGCAACCGGGTCCTAAGCCGCCAGCACTGGCTGATCTTCTGCTCTCGCGAATAGCTCGCGCAGCGCTCTGGCAGCACCGCGTTCCTGCACTCCTTATCCATCAGTTCCATTGCCTGCTCGCTGCTGCAATCGAGCTGGCCGGGGAGTGCTCTCGCGGTCGTCTGTCCGGAGTTTGAGGTTGGCACCGGCTTCGGTGCCAACGGGTAGAGACTGAAATAGATCGCAGATGCAGCGATGACGATGATCGACAGGAAGATCTTGCGCGTGTTCACGTGCAGGAACCCTCTCACCGCCTCCCGGATTGGTGCGTAAATCTGCGGGTGGCGATAGGGCGACAGAAAGATCCACGCCAGCATCAGGAGCGAGTAGCACAGCAACGCGCCAATCCCTTGGGAGTAGAGCAGCGCCCCAATCAACACCAGCGGTACCCCGTGCCGAACGACGAGTGCCTGCGACGCGGGCCAATGCAGCCACTCCGGAAGCAGCAGGTCGCTGATCCATTCATCAGCTTCTTCGATGGCCAGACACACCGGGCGCCAGGCGCGCATGGCGATTCGGCACAGGCCGGTCATGAAAAGCGGATACATCAGCAACATCACCGCCGCCTTTACCCCGTCCAGCTCGCCCTTCATCATCTCGTTCGGGATCATGAAGAGAGCCGTGAACAGCACCCAGCCGATCCACGTCCAGACAGCCGGGTTCATCGGATCAACCCGTAAGGTTCTCCAGCCCTGCAGATCCGCTTCGGGGAAAACCTCTAGCATTTCGGGATAGCGATTGTTGATCGTCGAGCACAGCCGCTCGCAGGCGATCCACACATCCGCGGTGCAGAATCTTGCCAGTCGCAGCCGATCAACCTTGCGCCCCGGCTGGAGCACCAGCCGCGCGGCCTTCTCTTCAACGCTGTCAGTCTTGCCGCCCGCCAGCAGGCGCTGCCAATGTTCGATGTAGGCGTACTTCTCGCATCGCTCGATCAAATTTCGCCAGATGAACTCCGGCTCGGGAAACACGGCCTTGCGGTCATCCCACGCAAAAAGTTCGCATACCCTGTCGAACAGCGCAGCCGTCCAGCCTTTGTGGTTGTGCAGGAAGAACATCGCCCAGCGCTGCAATTGATCGCGGCGTTCCAGAGAGGCCAGCCAGGGTTGCTGAGCGAGCTCCTGCAAGCCCGCAAGAAACTGGCGCTCTTTGCCTTCGGCCAACGCGTGTTCGAGCCGCGCGCCTTCGCTGTCCAGCAATCGCTGTGTCAGCTGGATTTCCCGGTCTGCGCTGATGCGCAACGACTGCCACGGGGTCAGCCATTGCAACCGGTCGACGGCGGCTTTGAGCAGATCGCAGTCGGACGACTCTGCTTCCAGGCACCGATCGAGTAAGCGTTGCTGGAAGGGCAAATCGCAACCTTGTTCCACCGCGCGCTGATGCTGATGCGGCAGATTTTCTGCGGTGGTTCCTTCAACCAGCAGGCGTGCAGCCTGCCGCGCCAAGGCTTCGGCATCCTGTGCCGGATGCACGAGATCACCGGAATTGTGCGCAGACGTCACGGTCTGGGCCGAAAGCTCCGACGCACGACTCAAAGTCACCGTAGGCGAGTGGTCATCATCATCTTCTTCAGCACGGTTTCGCGCCAACTCAATCGCGCGCTCGTAGGCTTCTCGTAACCGCTGAAAGGCCTTCGGGTCTTCGTCCGGCCGAGTGACCTTCAGCAGTTTTGCATAGTGACGTTTGACGGTCCGCTCATCGGCATCGTCGCTCAGGCCCAGCAAAGTCCAAGGGTTCATGTCGCTTACCATTCCCCTCGCTCGAAGCGTTCGACCTGCTCGCTCAGCCGCTTGCGCACCTCGCTGATCTGCCGCTCATCCTGCGTTTCCAACACGTGCTGAAACTGGCTGGCCCATGCCCCAACCATCTCGCGCGCTTCACCCAGGTACTCCTGATACAGGCGCTCGAGCTTTGCCGTCATGTGCGTGTTGACCTGCTGCTCGCGGGGGTGAGTCTTCAACGACTCGAGCGCTTTGAGGCGCTCTTGAATCTCGGCAGGCGTCAGCACGCCCGGGTTGTTTTCGATCACCAGCGTGTGCGCTTCCCCGGTCATCGGAATGCGCACGTCGGCTTCGAGAATGCCGTTGTTGTCGTAAGTAAACCGCACGTCCAGGTCGACTTCACCGGCGGGCCGGCGCGGCACCTTGATCTCAAGTTCGCCCAAGGCCACGTTGTCCTTAACCTTGCGGCTCTCGCCCTGAAAGATCTTCACAATGACGAATTGCTGATGATCGCTGAGGGTGCTGACGGTCCTGACCCGGCTTACCGGCACGACCGTGTTGCGCTCGATAATCGGCAGGTAATGGCCGCTCTCGAAATGCTCGCCGATGCGCTGGGTGGTTTCGATGCCCAGCGTGTAAGGACACACATCCGTCAGCACCACTTCTTCCAGCGCCGAGTCGCGCGCCTTCAGCGCAGCCTGAATCGCCGCGCCTTGAGCGACCACTTCGTCAGGGTTGAGCGTGATGGAAGGGAAGCGCCCGAACAGGCTGGCGGTCAGCTTGCGGATCAGCGGCATGCGCGTGGTGCCGCCCACCAGCAGGATTTCATCCAGATCGGCGACACGGATGCGCGCGTCACGCAGCGCTCGTTCGATCGGCGCGCGCAGACGGTCCAGCAGGGGCGCGTACAGCTCGACAAGTTGCTCTTGGGTCACCGGCTTGCGCCACTCGCGATCGGCATGACGCAGCACGAAATCAACACTCGCTTCCTGCCCCAGCGCTTTACGCACGCGCTCGGCTTCACGACGAAGGGATTGCCTCACCGTCAATGCGGCTGGAAATTCGACCTCCTGTTTGTGCAGCGCCACGAAGTGCTCAAGCAGCACGTTGTCGAAGTCCTCGCCGCCGAGGAAGTTATCCCCGGCGCTGGCGCGCACTTCCATCACGCCGTCGAACAGTTCAAGGATCGACACATCGAAGGTGCCTCCGCCCAGGTCAAACACCAGAAACGAGGTCTCGCCTTCTTTTTGATGCAGCCCGTAGGCCAGCGCTGCGGCAGTCGGTTCATTGATGAGCTTCTCGATCTTCAGGCCCGCCAGCTCGCCGGCCACCTTGGTCGCCTTGCGCTGCGCATCGCTGAAATACGCCGGCACGCTGATCACCGCTTCCGTCACCGGCTCGCCGAACGCCCGCTCGACGTCAGCCTTCAGGCTTTTCAGCACCAGCGCGGACAGCTCTTCCGGACGATATTTGCGCGCGCCGAGCTTCACTTCATGCGCGCTGCCCATGTGCCGCTTGAACAGCGCCGTGGTTGTGCCCGGATGAGTTTGAAGCCGCTCTTGCGCGGCCTTGCCCACTAACACTTGTCCGTCGTCGTCCAGCCCGACGACGCTGGGCGTCAACAGCTCACCCAGCGCGTTGCTGACCAATTGCGTGCCGCCATCGCGCCAGACGGCGACCAGGCTGTTGGTGGTGCCGAGATCTATACCGACGATCATGCCGAACGTGCTCCTTGCGGGACTGCTGTGTGACTGTCCGATTAAATGAAAATGACGCTGTAGGTAAAAAGTATCGGCGAAAGGCTGCGCGGCTTTAGGTCAGGGGTGCTGCGCTTTCTGCGTTGGAGGGGGTTCGTCGGGATGCGCTGCTGGCATTGCGTTAGTCGCGAAGGTAGCGATCGAACGCTTTACCTGTGATGTTGGCGTAGCTCTCCCCGCAGGACTGGCTGCGGGGGTTTTGAATGGCCATGGCATTGCCGGCGCAACACCATGGCAGAGCGCTTCGTCTTTCACACAACGAGGCAATGAAAGTGACGACGCTCTGTGGTCCGTCTTGGCGTTAGCAGCCTTTGAACGGGTTCCAGCCTTGTTCGCCTTTAACTTCCTTGAGGTAGTAGGCGAAGTTCGTGGTCCTTGCATAGAAGGCGTTTATGGCAATGCCGATAGCAAGATCCAACTGTTTGGCGTAGGCAAAGCCGGTTGCGGAATAGAAGATTTCCGCCACCACGCTGACGGCCAGCAAAAGGCCGATCAGCGTCAGGTTTTTTTTCCACAAGCCCAGGACGAACAGGTAAATCGGGCCGAAGAAAAACGCGATGATGTTCGCGTTGATCTTGATCCTCTGCCGGAGAGGCAGTTTCAGCCATGCGGGCTTGAACGTTGGGGAGTTCGGCCCGCCATGCTCGTCAAAAAATGCGAAACGTTGCTGCCATTTCTCGCTGTAGACGTCGCGGCTTTGTACTTGATCTGTCGTGTTCATGTTGGTTTTCCTTGAGGTCCTTGGGTGGTGTTTTCTTCCCGGATATCCTGGGTCTTGCTTGTTGTTATGCGTTGCTGACTGCCCGGTTTGCGGCGATTACGATTTTGACGCTTAAGTCCCCGGCACGTCGCTGGCAGCCTTTTATAGTAGGAAAGCTCCTACAAGCGGAATTTTTTCTCGTTTTTGTTACAGATTCGACGATTTGACGCCTGTCCTCCGCTCAGGCCTGCCAACCCTCGGATCCTGATGCACCGGCCCTTCACTTTATCGATTTTGGTGTTCGCGCCCCGTCGGCTTAGAGCGCTGCTGGGTGGAGACCGAGAGCCGATGATCCAAGCCATTCCCGAGCGAGTGGAATGGGGTCTGAAGTTGGTTCAAGCCGCCGGTTTACTGAAGTGAGTGTCTTGAGTTCTAACGGCTTGCCAGGCAATGGATCTGAATGGCAGTAACTCTCGCAAGTAGGAAAGGGATATCAGTTAAACGCGACCCATGTGAGGGCTGGTTGGTTCAACTCTCAATGCACTGATATTTAAGTTCGAAGTTGCCATGTGATTGCCGGCACTCTCACTTAATAAGAAGAGTAACTGTCTTTCGTGTTTGGCTTAATCTGTCCCATCCACCAATGGGAACTCTCCCGCGCTATCCTGCCTTGGAATAACCGCCCTTTGCGCTTCTGGCTCGGGCCAGGCACCCGTCCGAGCCCCTAAAGCCCGAATCGATCCCCAGTCCCCGGCCAACGCGCCCGACCATCGGCCGCCCAAAAAAATAGGACCGGCATGTTGAACTTTTTATCCTGGATAGTTTCGCCGATAAAAATGAGTTATTAAGTCGATAGTGCATGGAAAAAGTGATTTTTCACTAAAGTTTCTTTTTGCGTGGCCGAAGTTTAAAGCTGTAGGAATGGCATGGAGTGGCCCTCTCCTATGTCGACACCTAAAACTCTCAGAGGGCGCCATGCTAAAGAACATATTAATCAACATGACCGTCAGGTCGAAGCTAGTACTCGGCTTCACCCTGGTGATCATTTTTACTGTCCTTATCGCCCTGACGGGTTGGACAGGAATCTCCTCACTCAGCGAGCGAAGCGAGCGCGTGTCTGACATCGCGAAGCTCACCACGCTGACGCGGGACATGCGCATCGCGCGGCTGGTCTACGCCCAGAATTCTGATGACGCCAATGCTGCCACTTGGCTTAAAGCCTACGACAATCTCGACGGTCATTTGGCGTATCTTCGCGAAATACTGGATTCCGAGCTCAATATTCCCCATGTAAAAACCGCATCCGCCGCGATGACTGCCTACAAAGGTTTTTACAACGACATCATCAATGCGACCCACGCTCGCGAAGCCAGTCGAGTCGTATTTGGCAGCAACGGCGACGATGCAGCGGCGGCGCTGCAACGCCTTGACGCCTTCGCCAGCTCGCCTGAGGGTACGTCCGAGCAGCGAGATGCAATCAGGCAAGCGCTGACACTTTTTCAGAAAATGCGCTTTGATGTGCGTGGGTACACGTTCACGCTAAAGCCTGAGGCGCAGCAACTGGCGATCGCTTCAATCGCCGCTGCCATGAACAATACCCAATCCCTGCAAGCCGCTGGATTTCAACCTGACGTCATCAAAGGCCTCCAGGCTTCCCTGAGTAAATACCAGGCTGCCATTGCTCAGTTTTCAGAGTCCCAGGCCGCGATTGACAAAGGGCAGGGGGGCATCACGAAAAACATCGAAATCCTGCTGAGTTCCGCCGATCAGTTGGCGCAAAACCAGGTTTCGCTGCGTATCGAGGACGTCGGTCAAGCCAACAAGATGCTGATTATCTGGCTGAGCATTGCTCTCATCATCAGCGCATTGGCTGCATGGATCATCACCCGCGTCATCGTCGGGCCGCTTCGCGAGGCACTGCAGTTGGCTGATCGGGTAGCAAACGGTGATCTGACCTACAGCGAAGTCACGACAAGGCGAGATGAGCTTGGTCTGCTGCAAACCAGCATGCAAAGAATGACCTCAAACCTGCGGCAATTGATGGGTGGCTTGCGTGACAGCGTCACTCAGATCGCGAGCGCTGCCGAACAGTTGTCGGCAGTCACCGAGCAGACCAGCGCAGGGGTCAACAGTCAGCGAACCGAAACCGACCAAGTTGCAACAGCCATGAACCAAATGGCCGCCACTGTTCAGGAAGTGGCGAGAAACGCAGAGCAGGCGTCAGATGCGGCGGTCAGCGCCTCCAAAGAGGCCCGCGATGGCGATGCAGTTGTCGCCAAGGCCGTGCTCCAGATTGAAAAACTCGCGACAGAAGTCGGCTATTCGAAGACCGCGATGGATGAGCTCAAGCAAGAGAGCAACAAGATCGGCGGCGTGCTTGATGTGATCAAGGCCGTTGCCGAGCAAACCAACTTGCTGGCGCTCAACGCTGCCATCGAAGCCGCACGCGCTGGCGAAGCCGGACGAGGGTTTGCGGTTGTTGCGGACGAGGTGAGAAGCCTGGCGCAGCGCACCCAGGCGTCGACCGAAGAAATTGCAACATTGATTGGTGGTTTGCACACCCGAACCGCTCAGGTTGCGGCCACACTGGAAAACAGTCGCCTGCTGACTGACAACAGTGTGGAGCTGGCGCGGGATGCGGGGGCTTCGATCGGCAACATCAGTCGATCAATTTCGACCATCGAATCAATGAACCAGCAAATCGCCGCCTCTGCTGAAGAGCAAAGTGCCGTGGCTGAAGAGATTAATCGCAGTGTTCTCAGTGTGAGGGACATCTCCGAACAGACCGCTTCCGCCAGTGAACAGACTGCCGCCTCCAGCGTTGAGCTGGCGCGTTTGGGTGTGCATCTGCAGGGGTTGGTGAGTAAGTTTGTTGTGTAAGCGGCTGGGAAGGTGATCATCCAGTCACTGGAGGATCAGACGCCTGAACGCTTGTAGAACATCGGGCTTTCGGAGCAGGCAGCCCGATCCTCTGCCTTCGAGCGCGTCACTTGAACGCACTGCACAGCGAGCGTTTACCTGGTGCGTACGGAGGCTTTTTGATAAGCCGCTTCGCCTTCTCGTTTAGCGACGGCGACTACCAAGACTACGATTTCAAGCTCGATCACCTGATACACCAGCCGGTACCCGCTGCTACGGACTTTGATCTTGTAGCAATTAGGTAACGTATGAAGTCGATTGGCTTCGACGCAGGGATTCAGCAATACAGCTGCGAGTTTTTTCTTCAATTGCTCCCTGACTGTATCGCCGAGCTTGCGCCATTCCTTCAGCGCACGAGCATCAAACTCCAGCCTATAACTCATCCAGCGAAACCTTAACGCGCTGCGGCGCTGCAAGGCGCTCGCGCGCCACGGAGATCAACGCTTCGTCTTCTTGAGTTAGGAGGACCGGACGGAACGGGAGTTGACCACGCTCGGCCACGTACTGCAGGGCCTGGCGCATAAGGTCGGACGGAGTAACGCCTAGACGCTCCAGCTCTCGGTAGGCGCGAGCCTTGAGTTCGTCATCGACGCGAACATTGATGGAAGCCATAAGTTGAGCCCGTAAAGACATTTGTCGTTACGTTAGACGCATCGTCCATCCTTGGCAAGGCGATGCGACGGATAGCGCGTACCTTTGAGGATGGATCTAGCGTGGGATTGAGTCGGACACCTTTACGAACGCTCAGGTACAAAAAAGCCCGCTCAAAGGCGGGCTTCTTCGTCTGTAGCGGATTTCCAGAACCCATTGCGCGAACTGGAATCAATAATGGTGCACCTGACGGGATTCGAATAAATCCATCAACTCACTGAAAAATAAATACTTTATTAAGGGGGGGCGGGTTTTAGAGATACAGTCCGGGATACATGGTGCTTGGAGCAGCGGTGAAAAGAGGAGAGATGGCCTCATCTCTTAGTGTGTGCCCAAACCGATGGAAAGGGCTCCCAAGCAGACACCTAGCATGTTGTTGATCCGTGTCTCATACCTGAGTAACCGTGCCGAAGCCCGTAGAGAGCATATTGGCCATCTCCCGGAAATGATTAAGCGGCATTAGTAAACTTCTTTCAACTCCTTTTTTTCTAGCATGTTAAGGAGGTCTATTTCCGTCCAGTTGATAAACCACGGCATTGTCAATGCTTTTTTAAGAAAACCGCCTATCTGTTCGTCTGTCGGTACTTTTTGCCCCAAATCTCTGTATAGCCTCTGAACAAACTTTTTCTTACGGGGCATATCCAGATAGGGACATGAAAGAGAATCCAGCAAAATACAAGCTTTTTCGGCGTCTGTAGGGATCTGACTAAGATCTCTTAGGAGATAATCCAGTCGCCGCTCGATGACGATTTTCGTATCAGCATAAGTGGTTTCGTTTTTTATGTAATAAAGGCAGCTCATCAGGTCGTAATACGAACTGTGATCGCTGAGCAAAGCGTTTAATATAGCCGACGGCAGCCGGCACTCATCGCCTAGCTCGGAGCTGGCTAATACAATGTTCAAGGCTTCGAGATAAACAAAATTGCGTGTTGTGGATTTATAGTAGATAAGGTCGCCGGTTAGCAGCTGTGAGGTTAGCTCAAAAATTCTTTGATTGATTGTCGGATTATGAATAGGCAAATATTTTTTTGTAAAGCGTGAAACCAAAATCATCGAAGTTGCAAGCTTGTAAGAGGCGCTTACTGAAGGCGCTGTAGTATAAAAAAAGAATTGAACCTCTATCAAGACATCTAGAGCGTTGCTGTAATGAGCAGGGTGGTCAATTCCAGAATTTGTTGTGATGTTTATGAGTTTCTTTATCCTGTTGGTAATGGCTGAAATTATATATGATGACACCTGATCGTAATCTACGCCGTTGCTTGAGCAGATAGTCTTAATGTCATCGATGAAGCTTTTGGTCAGCTTTTGAGGATTGTAAATTTGCTTGGGCGAGAGTCGTTCATTGTTTTCTCTAGATTCTAGGAAGTTATCGCTAAACGCATTTATCGCAGAGTTGCTTTCTGTGATTACCCTAGATTTGGTTGAGAAGAAAGGTCGAGCATATTCAACTACTTTATTGCGGTTTACATACAAGTTGAATCTAGCAAGTTCTTCTGTGTAGATTTCTGCGATTACATTGATGTCAGCTTTGTTTTTTGCAAAGATGAAAATGTCGTCAACATACCTTCGGATTGTATAATTTTTATTGTTGATTATTGGGTTAGGCATCTCTAAGAGTCTGTGCTCAACTGTCCAATCTATACGTTGGAATATGATTTCTGCAAAGATTCTACTGATTTCAGGTCCAATGACTATTCCATTCGTCTCATTGTGGTTGGACTGCTGCATCAAGCCGTCAAATATTTGGCCAAACGTCGTCGTTATTTTGAGATTTTCTTTTGTATGTGGCTTAGTCTTTGTAGCCCAAGCAATTGAGTGTGTGTAGATGCTATCAAAGCACTTCGAAACATCCAAACTCAGGAATATTCCGAAATCTTTTTCAATATTCAAAAAATCGCGAGAGTTGTAAAATTTGAAAAGCCTGTCGTGACCCTTGTAAGCAAAATACGAACTGCTGTGCCTTGAGAGCTCGTCATTTTTTATGGTGGTCACTGCGCCTCGTTTAAATTCGCTAATGTTTTGCCACAGATTTTTATAGTAAAACGTGCTAGCTATTTTGTATGGAGCTCTAATTGAAAAGCTGCTAAAGCTACAGTAATAGCACATGAGATGCGCATATTTTTCGTAAAAATCCATGAACCTGATTTGGGATGCGGGGTGTACCAATGCAAGCGTGCGTAGCTCAGTTGTTGATTTTCGAATCTTATACTTATAAGGTGTTGTAGGCCCCAGTTTCTGCGGCTTTATTATAGTACTGCAGATAAATTTGTAGATTTCGTTATTGTTGTCGGACTTTAGATTTTTGACTAGACCATCATTGGAGTGGATGATTGGTGTTTCGTATGGCAAAGTCTCCGTAGAGAGAATCCTCAAGAAATTGTCTTTGCGGATTTTTTCGACCGCGAATTTTTTAGACATATCGCCAGCACCGCTGAATTGTGGAGATGCGTTTTTCGGAAAAGTGGTAATAAACTGGGGTTGAGTGGCCTCTAATGAAGCTGCACCTCAGGAGTTCACGCCTTTGACTGGCCGTTGTGCTTGTAAAAAAAGGATCACACACACGCCCATATCCAGAAGTCACCACCTTTTGGAAGAACAACTCTAGATCGCGTAAAGCGTCCGATCCTCCTGATAAAACTCTATGATAATTGTGATAGATTCCAGCCAACCTTTTTCGCTCCCTGTCTGCATCCATTACGCTGAAGTTAGAGCAGAGAAATAATATGCGGTCGCTTAGAAGATCAAAGTCTTTATCTTTTGAGTAGCTTAGTAAGCTCTTAAGCAATCTGGTCTTAATTTTTTTTACTTTTGATGGGGCTAGATCAAGTTTTACAGTTCGAGGTTTTTTTCCATCATTTCCAGATTCTATTACTTTGAACTCATAACCTAGGAACTCAAATGACACCTCCTTCGATGTAACAGGGGCTCCTTTCTCTACAATTACCTTTGCACGGTCAATTATGTGTTGCTTCTTCTCGTTTAGGGTCAGGCCTGGGGGCAGGCTACTACGGATCCATCTTGTGAACCTGCGCCGGTTTTCATCACCGCTAGTGATGATAATGATGTCGTCAACATACCGTGAGTAAAAAAATACCTCAGGATCACACGTCACCCTACGGTCGAAATTTCTCAGTACCAGTTCAGATAGTGCCCCGGATATTGACAGTCCTCTAGGCACCCCGGAACCACCCGACGAGTGGTAATGGCGCAGTATCTGCTGGACATGCTGTTTGGTTGCGAGCGAGAGCAACGTCACCTCGTCAAGCGCCGCTGTCACTTGGCTGGTAGAAATAGTTTCGTAGAAACTTTTTATATCCAGCCGATACACCCTGTATTGAATTCCCTCTGCTAACAAGTTAGCGACGTTAGCTACGATTGAGTCTCGGTCTAAAGGGCGAATCTTTGCTTTGGTTACGATGTTGAGATTTATTTTTCTAATTAATAGTTCGTCTGCAAATGACTTAACACTTACGACTGTTTTGCCTCGAACCTTGTTGGATGAAAACGCTGCAAAATCTTTGAAGCCTTCCATTGACCTAGTATGAGCTGCGCTAACTACCTTAGTTTTTTCAGCTTCATTCTTTAGGAAGTGAAGTGTATAGAAATCGGACTTGCGGATGGTCCGCTCGATTGACTTAAGGTTGAAACTTTGATCGTACATCTGGCCTCCGAGCCTAAGCGAGCTCACCAATCCCCACGTGCGTAGGGTCGCGTTCCTGTTACAGCGTGGTCATTCAGAACAATACGCCGAATAAGCGGTATCGCACAGTGTCAGCGCGTGGATTTCCGCGCCGGTCAATGTGAGCAAGCGAAGGCCAAGGCGCACGTCCGAAGCATGCGGATATGCACTGATTGCTCTCATCAGATCTGGAAGTTCTTTTGCAGTGACGTGGGGATAGTTTTCTGCCGATCTGCTCTGCAAAAATCTGCTCAAGCCCTCAACCGGGTTATGAATCGCCCGGCCCGTAATTCTCGCCAAGTCGTAGATTTCTTTGCAGGAACGACGAAACCTGCTTATCTATTCGAAAATGCCTTTACGTTTCAGCATCTGGAAGAAATCCATCCAGCGCTTGGGGGGTACTCTCGGTGTGAACGCACCTACCGAAAACCGGAAAAACGTGAAGTTCTAAAGCACCTACGTTGCGCTTCGTTGTGCTGGCTGCGCAACCCGGCGTGCGAATGGTGATCCACTCCCGGGCAAGGCATTCAAAAGTATTGGTCGCCGCCTCGAGCTCGGCTGCCTGACGCGCCTATTTGTTGGCGAGCGGGTCTTCGTCTTGAGCGATCTCCTTTCGCAGATCTAACGCTTTGCTGCGTGCTAGGGCGCCACCCACATTCGGATAGCCCCCAAGGCCGAGCCAACTCCATTTACCCGCTTGGTTCTTGTACCGGAGTTGCCAAGATTTTTGGCCGTCCGGTTTGACTCTCAGATGGACCCCTTTGCTGTCGAGCTCCCGGTACTCGCAGATCTCCGGTTCAAGCTTTGACAAAGCGGCATCGTTGAGTGGCTTGCGTTTGATTTCCGACCGTTTCAGAGGTCTTATTCCCTAGGTTCTAAAATCTCCCAAGGGGATACAGGGGGCTCAGGTATGAAGGGGGACAGTCGTAGAGAATCAGAAACAACAAAGCCCGCGGTGAGCGGGCTTTGTGGAGCGCTTCGAAGACATCCGTAGACAAATCGAAACAGGATGATATTGGTGCACCTGACGGGATTCGAACCCATGACCCCTGCCTTCGGAGTCCTAAAAGTCAACGTTTAGAATCAATACGTTAGCGGGGATTAGCTGGGAAATCAATGGGTTGTGTTAGCTGGGGTTAGCGGGTTTTCGCCCCAGTTAGCTGGGCGAGTGTGGCAAATTTGTGGCATTTATGGGTACTGAGCGTGGTTTACGATTGGCATGGCTGGCTGTGAGTTATCGTATATCGCCGACATTTATGGGCGACTGGAGACCAGCTTAACGCTTAGCTTGTAGGCGCTCATTTCTCACTGCAAAGCAATGCTGTGCGTGGTCGAGATGCAGGGTCTTCGTACAGAGAGTGCTGGGTTATTCAGGTCTGTAAGCGATGGAGTTACGCAGCTGTTATTCATAGCTGCGTGGCTGCGGGTTGGAGCCCTTTTTACCTATCTTATGGCTGCTGGACGACGTAGATTAAGAGCGTCCAGCTGACTATCCTACAGGCACAAAGAAACCCCCTGGTGCGCAGTTCGGGCCAAAGCCCGTCGGAGGCGTGGAGGTTATGGTTGTAATCCAATCGTACGCAGAGGCTACAAACGCGTCAATTGACGTCTGAGTTGGCCAGCAACGGAAAAGCAAATGCACTAACCCGCTAAGACTCAGCGTTAGGCGGGAGATGTCGTGTACCACCAAAATCCCTATAATTGCCGCGGGTTTCCTCGATTAAGCTTGCCTAGTTCGACGGTTCGCCTGAAATGCATTTGCTGGGTATTTTTGAGGTCATTTCTGACTTTTATGGTTTTGGAGGGGAGGAAACGCACGGTGCCTTACCCCTTGAACCTTGTCGTATATCGCCGACATTTTCGTTTGTGCAGCTGCGCAGGGCGGGGGGCAACGGAACAGCGCATACACTTGAAGCCTAGAGCCTGGCCGCCAACCACGAGTTGTCTCGCTGGTGTAGAAGACGGTACGCGAATTATTTCCTTCACCTCTGCCGTTGCGGGATTCTCGACCGATGGGCTCTTGAGAAACTCAGTAAAGTTTCGAGCTTTGGAATCTGAGGGTGACCGTAGCCTTCTGGGGGGCGGATGTTCGAACACCAGCATCTGGAAAGCTTGAAGCTAAATGTCAGAATCTGCCCCTGGAACAGCGCCGATGTGGCATGGCTAAACAGAATATCCTTGTGCTGAACGAAGCCTCTACTGAACTGGAATAGAAAATCGCGGGTTTAAGCCCGATTGTTTACCCCATTGTGGTTATCAGCTGAGAAGTGACGCGTTCCATATCGTGCGTTCGCACGGGTATGGTTATTGATGGATAGTCATAATCTCTAAATCGCAATATAACGTGCTGGAAGTGCTTCCTTGAGGTTATGGCGGTGGCCCATTCTGTGATTTGTAACCGTCCGGGCAAGTCATCTAGCGTAGCTGGCTCTATTGTTTTACGAGATTGCGCAACGATAAAGCTCAGCCCTCAATGTCGATCAGGGACTGCCGGGCATCATCACCCCAGTCAGACCCGATCAAAGCACTTTCTCGTGCTATCAACAATTGAAACGTTTGAGATTCCTTTCAAGCGTTGCTGGATAACTTAAACTTGCCGACTACGCTGCGAAGTTCATTAGCGAGCAATGAAAGCTCGTCAGCCGTTACGGCGTTGTCCTCTACGCCTTCCATGACGATTAAGCTGCTGTTTCGAATGCCGATGACGTTGCGATTGATATCCTCTGAGACCGAATGTTGCTGCACCGCCGCACTTGCAATCTGAGTGTTCATGCCCACAATTCCGTCTACTGCTTCATTGATCTGGTTCAGGCTGCCAGACGCTTGGCTCGCTGCCTGAATGCATTCCCTAGCTCGGGTTTGCCCAGCTTTCATCTGTTGAACAGCGGCATCAGTAGCGCCTTGCAACTGTTGGATGATCCGTCGAATTTCTTCTGTGGAGTTTTGTGTGCGCGAGGCCAGAGTCCGCACTTCGTCAGCCACGACCGCGAAACCACGGCCTTGCTCGCCAGCTCGCGCCGCCTCGATGGCCGCGTTAAGGGCCAGCAGGTTAGTCTGATCCGCGATGGTACTGATGACCTCGATGACACCACCGATTTCTTTGCTGTGTGTCGCTAACGCTTCGACTTTGCTTGCACTGAGCTCCACTTCGTTGGCCAACGTCTCAATAGCGGCACTTGTTTCAATCATAACTTTCAAGCCGTCGTTAGACGCACTGCTTGCAGATTCAGCGGCACGTGCTGCGCCCTCGGTATTCTGGGCCACGTCGGCAACGCTCGCGGTCATTTCGTTGATGGCAGTAGCAACCTGCTCGGTTTCAGCCTGTTGTGAGTTCATTGAGGCTTTGGCTTGGCCTATGGAGATCTCTAGTCGCTTTGCCGCATCTGAGACTGAATGCGAGCTACGCTCCACCTGGCTCAGTGAGCCAGAGAAGGCCGTTACCATGCGGTTAAGTCCCTCGCCTACATCACCGATTTCATCGTGGCTGTTGATTCGGACGCGCGCGCTCAGATCGCCTTGAGCAATACGTGCCGTCACAGCTAGGAGCTCATCAACCCCAATCCGCAGGGCCTTGTAGATGCCGACGAACGCATAGAGCAGCAGTATCGCAATGGCGATAAATAGCTCAGTGCCGAAAGTACGCTCATTACTCAGTGTATTCAGACGCTCATCAATTCGAATTCGCAGCGATTCCTGCATCTGATCCTGAGCTTTGTAAAACTGAGCAACGACGGCGTTTCCACGCTCGCCCAAGGTGTTGGCATTCACGTTTGAGCGCTTGCTCGGATCAAGGTAGTCCACCAGGTCTTTACGCAGATTTTCCAGGTCGGTAATGGCTGTTGTTACAGACGGCTGAACTACACCATATAATTTCGGCTCTTCTCGGCGAAGCAGGGAAAGGCTCTGCTGCAACTCTTGACGCATTAGCAGCTCCTGTTTCAACAAAGTCTGGGCAAAAATACGAGTGGTGTCGTCCAGAGGACGGTCAGCGCTAAAACCGCTGGCCAGACCGCGAATCTGTCCGACCAGATTTATTTGCCGAGGCAGACGTATAGAGCTTAGATCGATGAGGTACAACGAACCTGCATCTTCGTCCAAAATCATGCCGGAAGTGGCCGTAATGTAGTAAACGAAATTCATTAGGTCGGTTAACTGGTCGTTCCACGCGGAAAAGATCACCAAAGGTGCTTCGCCTGCTTTGGCGCGTTCAACCAGCTGCACACTAGCGGTACGCAACGTCTGAACTCGGTCTGTCGTTGCCAGTTGGGTGCTAAATTTTGCGTCCTGCGCAGCAAGAGTCGCATAGGCATCGTTAAGCTTTTCAGCATTGCGTGCTGCATTGGCTACTGCGTTGGTGTCACCGCTGAGCATGCCGTGTGTCAGCGCCCTCTGAATCATGGTTAGACGCAGGATAGGGGTGACGTCCAACAAGTATTGTTGACCCACCTGTTCATGCTTGATGCCCGTGATGCTCGTGTTCAGTGAAAGCATCGCCCGGGTGCCTAGCAGGAGCAGAGGAATCAGGACAATAAATCCCAAAATTGCGAATTTCATGGGGAATCGAACACGGTTGGTAACGAACAGGGCAGGCGCTAATAAATTCATCGGGTTCTCGATCACTCAAGGTCTGTGAGTGCTTTCTTAGGCGTTAAAAAGTGCCCATCTCTCATTTATGGTTATGAGGTAATGAAAGCATTCCAAGAGATCTTCCTCAAAAGCCGCTTACTCTCCTTTGTTACAGGATCGAATTGCCGCGCTTCTCTTGGTACGAAAACTATCGGCTGAACCGGGCGAAGCTGTAGGGAGGAATGCATGGATAACCAGCATAAAGGCTAAGTAGACCGGTAATGGCACCAGTTGGAGGTGCGTCCGGGCATCCCGTCTTGCGCAACTAAACCGGTCGCCACCTATGCGGTAGTAGCTCCGCAATCTCACTTGCCCGCTGCGTCGGCAGGCGCGTGAGGACGTCCTTCAAATAAGCATACGGATCATGGCCGTTGAGTCGCGCCGATTGGATCAAACTCATGATCGCCGCTGCACGTTTACCGCTGCGTAACGATCCCGCGAACAGCCAGTTCGAACGCCCAAGAGCCCACGGCCGGATTTGATTCTCGCACCAGTTATTATCGATGGGCACGGCACCGTCATCGAGATAGCGCGTCAGCGCTATCCAGCGTTTGAGACTGTAATCCAGCGCCTTGGCGATGGCCGAACCCTCAGGCACAAGCTGTCTTTGGGCGATCATCCAGGTATGAAGTGCGTCGGCGATTGGCGCTGCTTTTTCCTGCCGTATTCGCTGCCGATCACCCGGCTCCAGCTCTCGGACTTCTCGTTCAGCTTCGTACAAGGCCGCGATGTAGTTCAGCGCTTTTTCGGCGACCTGGCTCTTGTTGGTCACGTGCAAGTCGAAGAACTTCCGGCGGGCATGGGCCATGCAGCCGATCTCCGTAACGCCCAGTTCAAAGCCTGCCTTGTAGCCGGCAAAGTCATCGCAGACCAGCTTGCCGTTCCAACTGCCCAAGAAGGCTCGGGCATGTTCGCCAGCGCGGCTCGGGCTGAAGTCGTAAACGACCGCCGCCAGGTTGGAGAACTGACTGGTGGCATAGGCCCAGACGTAAGCGCGATGAGTTTTTTTCGCACCAGGCGTCAGCATTTGTACCGGCGTCTCGTCGGCGTGAACGACGTCGTGCGTCAGCACGGCTTCGCGCAGCGCATCAACCAGCGGCTGTAATTGCACGCCGCAGTTGCCCACCCACTGCGCCAAGGTCGAACGGGCGATGGGCAGCCCGGCGCGGCCGAAGATTTTCTCTTGGCGATACAGCGGCAGATGGTCGGCAAACTTGGCCACCATGATGTGGGCCAGCAGGCCTGCGGTCGGGACGCCTTTGTCGATGACGTGCGCCGGTACCGGCGCCTGGATCAGTGTTTCGCACTGTTCGCAGGCCCACTTTCCACGGATGTGGCGTTCGACTGTGAACACGCCGGGCGTGTAGTCGAGCTTTTCGCTGGCGTCTTCGCCGATGCGCTTGAGTGCGCAGCCGCACTGGCAGTGGCTGTTGTCCGGTTCGTGATGGATCAGTGTGCGAGGAAACTGCGGTGGCAGCGGTGCGCGCTTGGGTTGCTGGCGCACTTTGGCTTCGACAGGTGCCGGTTGCAGCGCCTCAAACTCGGCTTCGATAGCGGCGATATCCGTATCGATCAAGTCGTCGAGCAGGCTGGCTTGATCCGGGCTCAACTGCTCGCTGCGCTTGGCAAACTTGAAGCGTTTGAGCAGCGCGATCTCGTGGGCCAGCTTCTCGTTGACCGATTTGTGATGAGTGATTTGCTTGTCCATCGTCTCGACGCGCTGGATCAACTGCGCCGCCAAGGCACGCAGTTCTTCAGGGTTTAATTGATCGAGATTCGGATGCGAAGTCATGCCGCCGATTTTGCCAGAGAGGGCTAGTGGCGGCGATAGACTGATGGGCCAATTGCGCTGGCAAGCAGGCCATGGCAGGCGAATTAGAGCACCGTGATGGCTCCTCCGGAACCGACGCGTTGCCAAGGCAAGCCGAGCACCAAGGCTTGAAGTTGCTCTGCATCCAACTCGACTTCAGAGCCGTGCCGCACGCCCGGCCAAAAAAAACGTCCTTGATTCAAGCGCCGGGCAGCAAGCCAAATCCCCAAGCCATCATGCACCAGCACTTTCATGCGATTGGCACGACGGTTGGCAAACAGATAAGCACAGTGCGGCTTCGCCGCACCGAACACCGCCACGACCCGCGCCAGCGCAGTTTCAGTGCCTGCGCGCATGTCCATGGGCTCGGTGGCAAGCCAGATGGAGTCGATGCGGATCATCGCAGCAGGTCTCGCAGGAAAGCAGAACACGCCGCTGCATTTTCTGCCGGCCAACTCACCACGACTACGCCTTTTGAATGCGGCACTTCGATTCGGATCGTGGCAGGAAGGGCCTGATGCATCGGCACCGGCGGCGATGTCTTGACCGGGATGAAGGCGGTTTGAAGTGTCAGGTTTTTCTGTGCATGCACCCGAATCCATTTATGGACGAGGTTTGCATTGAGGTTGTGGGTCAAGGCGACATTGGCAATTGAAGTGTCAGGTTGGGCGCACTCAGCAATGACCTGGGCCTTGAAGGACTTGGAATAGGAACGGCGTTCTTGTGGCATGGGCGTCCGCTTAAAAAGGCTAAAAATGGTGTCCACCTATATTTGGGTGGACACCATCGCCTCAAGCGACGGTGTCAGGAAGGTGTGTTGCCCGGACGGTTACGGAAATCCGGCTCTCTGATATCAAGCAATTTCATGCTCAAAGTGAATCCGCCAGCGAGCGGAAAGTGACTCTTGCGGGGGAAGAGAAATGATTGAACATCACCAAGATCGCCTGACAGCTTTGCAACTCTATTTTCCTGGCGCTAGCCGGGCTCGCGTGACCAGCTTCTGGCACCACCTAAGCGCACCTGCACTAGCCCAGCACCTCCTTAAAGTTGCTCAAAAAGCAAGAATTGAGCAGGTCATGCTCAAGACGATTTCTGCAGGTTATTTGCCAGGCCATCGCATCTCCCATCATCACCCGGAGCTTGGCGATATGCGTCATCCCCAGTGTCTGGAATTGCTAGATACAGAGGACAAGCTGCGCGCATACCTGCGCGACCACGCTGACGAGTTACGCAAGGTGCGAGCAGTTCTTCTCTTATGTGAGTTACCGCTCACTGACGCGTCGTAATTCAGTTTGAAAACAGCTCGGAAATGAAGAGGTAAGGCCGACCGAAGCGTCGGTCACTCGCGACATTAGAGGATGTAGCTATGAACGGCTTTCAACTGACGTTTTTCACCGAACAGAGTACCAACTACCAGCACCTTCCACTGGGAGAGTGGTTGGTCGAGTTCGCCAAGCGAGAGGGCGCGTTGGGTGCGACGTTGGTGAGCGGTACAGAGGGGCTAGATCATTTGGGGCATTTGCATACGGCGCATTTCCTCGGCGGTGCCGACCATCCCGTCACGGTGACTATATCCACTGATGAAATTGGGTGCGACAGGTTGCTGGAGGCATTGGCCAAGGAGTCGTTTTCACTGAGCTATATCAAATTGCCCATCGAATACGGTCGAGTGGGCCAGGCGAAAAACTAAAAAACGCACCTTGTTGGACAACCGATAAAAAGGATAAACGCCATGTACCGAGTTTATAACCTACGTCCACAGCCAGCCCCCGCTAACTGGGCTCATGACAACAGGCAGCTCCTCGTAGGACTGGTTTTTTGGTCGCTTTTTCTGGCGGGCATCGCAGACAATCAAAAGATTTCGAGCGAGGGGTGGTACGTCGTCACCCCGCTCGAAGGCGCATTAGTCACGATGCGTATGCCCAGTGAAAAGTCCTGCAAGGCCGACGTAGCCCAGACCTGCGTACCGGGCTACGAGCTGAGAGCACAGCAACATTGAGCGCGATGGCGGTTGGCAATCCAAAGATGAGATCGCGAAATGGAGCTCACCGACGTCGGCTCATCAAAATCATTTTAGAGAATTGGGAGACCACATGAGCGCAGTGACGCTGAGCATCGTATTCGGGCTTGTGATGGGCAGGTTTTTCACAGGATCCGTCTATGAGTTCGCCGCGCTTTTCATCGTAAGCGTTGGAGTGTCCTTGCTGACCTTTCATCTGCTAAATCAAAGGCGCGTCAGGCTACAAGCCCAGACGGCGTATTGCTGCTCTGTAATGGTTGCTTCAAACCAAATGATGGAGCTTTTCCAGATGGCAAAAAGAGGGCAGTTCATGCCCTTGGTGGGAGAGATTCCTGAACTAATTATTGGAGGCTTCTTGGTTCCCGCAATTGCGGTGTCGGCAGTGCAGCTGTTCAGGATACTCATGGAGAGCTGACGTCCGACATAGAGGCCTCTCAACGGATTCAAATGGTTAATGACGCTCCCGAATCGTTACTTGGAGAAGATCAATGAAAACGCAAATCCAGGCCATTCATGCACGTGAAATTCTCGATTCACGCGGTAACCCTACCGTTGAAGTCGACGTCACCTTGGAGTGCGGCGCCATGGGCCGGGCTTCAGTACCGTCCGGTGCCTCTACAGGCGCTCACGAAGCAGTTGAGTTGCGTGACAAAGATACACAGCGGTACTCCGGCAAGGGAGTGTTAAAGGCCGTTAGCAATGTGAATACCGAAATACTTGAGTCTCTGAGGGGCATGAATGCGATTGACCAGGAACAAATTGATCATTTGATGATTAAGCTGGATGGAACCTCTGATAAATCCAGGCTTGGAGGAAACGCGATCTTGGGCGTGAGCCTCGCCGTTGCCAGAGCGGCGGCTTCTGCGCTGAACTTGCCCTTGTTCCAATATCTGGGCGGCGAGCAAGCAGCAAGAATGCCCGTCCCGATGTTCAATATTCTCAATGGCGGTGTTCACGCCAACTGGCAAGGCCCTGACTTTCAGGAATTCATGATTGCACCTACAGGGGCTGGCAGTTTCAAGGAAGCCTTGCGATGGGGCTCCGAGGTGTACCACGAGCTGAAAGCGGTGCTTAAGGACGCCGGCTATTCAACAGCGGTCGGAGATGAGGGCGGCTTTGCGCCGGCACTCAAGAAAAACTCAGACGCCATTGAGCTGATCATCAAGGCAATCGAGAGGGCTGGTTACACCCCTGGATCTCAGATCGAGATCGCTATCGATCCAGCATCCAGCGGCTTCTATGAAAACGGCCTTTACCATCTGCGCTCTGAGGGTCGTAAGGTCGATGCTCAAGAGCTGATTAATCTCTATTCCTCCTGGGTCGACAAGTATCCGATTGCGGTACTGGAAGATGGACTCGCGGAAGACGATTGGTCAGGCTGGAAGCTGTTGAATGCAGCTCTGGGTGACCGGATCGAGTTGGTTGGAGATGACCTATTTGTCACCAATGTCGAACGGATTCAGCGAGGCATCACAGAAAACGTCGCCAATGCCGTATTGATCAAACCTAATCAAATCGGAACGCTGACTGAGACCAAAGCCGCCATCGAAATGGCCTATGGGGCAAATTGGGGGGCGATGGTTTCTCATCGTAGCGGGGAGACGGTGGACAGCTCCATCGCTGATCTGACTGTCGCGATGGGGACTGGCCATCTCAAGACAGGAGCTCCATGCCGGGGGGAGCGGGTCGAGAAATACAATCAGTTTCTGCGAATAGAAGAGGATCTTGGCAGCCGTGCGTTTTATGCAGGACATGATGCATTCGTGCGCTGACGGCCTATCGCCGGTAAACCTGTTGGACTGGTTACCGTAAAAAAACGAACCACGTATAGCTGTTGGCAAAAACGTCAGTGGCATTGGCCTTTCCTAGACGCTTGGAGATATGAGCATGAGCTACACGGATATTCCAGCTGGTAACGCGATCCCCGATGACTTCTTCACCGTTATCGAGATTCCTGCAAACCACTCGCCGATCAAGTACGAGGTGGACAAGCCAAGTGGACAGATCTTCGTTGATCGCTTCCTCAGCACGCCGATGTTCTACCCGGCTAACTACGGGTTCATTCCAAATACCTTGAGCGATGACGGCGATCCTTTGGACGTCCTCGTGATTTGCCCTTACCCGGTATCACCTGGCGTTGTCATCCGCAGTCGCCCAGTAGGTGTGATGTACATGACGGACGAAGCTGGTGCGGATGCCAAGGTAATCGCAGTGCCTCATGAAAAACTCAGCTCTATGTACAGCAATGTAAAGGAATGCTCTGACCTCCCTGCGTTACTCCTCGCACAGATTCAGCACTTCTTCGAAAACTACAAAGCGTTAGAGCCGGGTAAGTGGGTGAAAATGGGCCGCTGGGGGAGCGCAGACGAAGCGCGGGAAGATATTCGTAAATCGGTAGCGGCCTATAACCTGAAGAAGGAGGCTTCCAAGTAGTGTTACTCAATCAGAAAAGCGCAGAGCAGGAAATTTCTCTTAAGGTAAGAGAAGACTTTTTGCTGCTGCCGAAAACTGCTGAATTGACGCGCTGGGTAATGGCCCAGTCCACGGGCGAAAGAACATTACCGTATTTCGATCCACTGGATGGCGGCGTCTTCGCAAGGGTATTGATCTTGTTGGAATCGCCCGCTCGAACGGTCAGTCTTCCACGGTATGTCTCAAGAGACAATCCGGGGCCTGCACAACGCAACCTGAAAGGTTTCATTGAGCAGGTTGGACTGGCACGTCACAAAACCGTCCTTTGGAATTTGTACCCTTGGTTACCAGATCTCGATAAGCCCAAGGGTCCGCTCCGCAGAGCGCAAATTGAGGAAGGTATCGAGATGCTGATCACGCTACTGACGCTTTTCCCTGATCTCGTCACTATCGTGTTTGCCGGACGTGTTGCCCAGAAAGCCATACCGCGTGTTCGGCTCGCCTTCCCTAATTTTTCATTGCTGGAAATGCCACACCCAAGCCCCCTTTCCGTTTGCACTCACCCGAATGTTAGGCAGCGCATTTTGTCCACACTGCGTCACGCCAAACAGTCGATCAAGTAGCCAAAGGCTCAGGTTTTGCTCGCCTTGCTCAGCGAGTGGATACACGGCGAGACGAACAAGTTGCCGCGATAGGCACCAGCCAGGGTTTTAGCCGCGACGATCATCCACATGACAGTCAGCATCAACACCAGCACCACGCCAAAGAAGCTAAAGAACGTGAGGTGCAGCATAGAGCCCAATTTGAGGGTTGTTACGGCGTACACTCCCAGCGGAAAGGTGAAGCCCCACCAGCCGAGGTTGAAGGGAATGCCCTCCCTGAAGTAGCGCCCGGTAATTAGCAGCGCCAATACCATCCACCACAATCCCAGCCCCCAGAACAGCACACCACCGATCAAGCCAATGCCCTCGGCTACGCCGCCGATGCTTGCCATTCCATGGGCAGCAAAGATTGCTGGAGCATCGTTGCCCAGCAGCAACATCCCCAAAGCCCCGGTACCGATCGGCCCTAAAGACAGCCAGCTCGATGCTGCCATGCTTTCATGAGGTAGTTTGTGCAGAGCCATGCGCAGTAACAGGATCACCAGTATGCTCAAGGCGACGGGCACCGAGTAGGCCCACAGCACGTAGCTGGTGATGAGCATGGTGAACTGTGCGCTCGCATCAGCGAGGTGCGGAGCCAATAGACCGCCACTGGCGGCAGCCACCTCAGCCGCAACTACTGGCAGCAGCCATACCGCTGTCATCTGATCAATGCTGTGCTGCTGGCGAGTAAACATCATATACGGGATCAGCACCCCGCAGGCCAATGCCATGGTGACATCGATCCACCACAACACTTCGGCTAAAGCGACTACCCCACCCCCCCAGCGTGGCAAACCATAAAGGAGAAAACCGTTGATGATGGTCGCCAATCCCATGGGGATAGTTCCAAAAAACATCGATACAGTGGAGTGGCCGAAGATCTGTTTGGCCTCATCGAAGAACAATACCCAACGGCTCGCGTACATCAGCGTAAACAGGCAAAACAGCACGATATTAAAAAACCACAAGGCTTCCCCTAACGCTTTGGGCCACTGCGCAACAAAGGGCAGTTGGCCCAGAGCCAGCGCCAGAATCCCGGTGCCCATCGTGGCGGCGAACCAGTTGGGTGTGAACTGCCGGATCGCTTCTCGTGGATTGGACAAAGCCGCCAGTGGATGGCTGCCGCCCATTATAGCTGCGAGTCGTGTCTCACTCATTTTCGCGCTCCCGCTTCAGTGTGCCTTCGATATGACATGGTTGAAGTATAGCTTGATGGGAATAGCGGTAAAAACGGATAGTATAGGTTTATATGACCTATAAAGAAGGTAGATTACATGAAGCTAAGCCTACGCCAGCTACAAATTTTCTGCGCCGTCGCGCAGCACGGTAGCACCACCAGCGCCGCCATTTCGGTGTCACTGTCCCAATCTGCAACCAGCGCCGCACTGAACGAGTTGGAAAGCGCCTTGGATACCAGGCTGTTCGACCGTGTAGGCAAGCGTTTAGTGCTGAACGATAACGGCCATGCCTTACTGCCTCAAGCCAGAAGGATGCTTGAGAATGCACAACAGATAGAGGCCAGTTTCTTACCCGGCCATGCCGGGCTGAAGACACGCTTGCGGGTAGGATGCAGTACCACGATAGGCAATTATGTTCTGCCATTGATTCTCGGTGAGCTACGTCAATCAACACCACATTTGAGGGTCGATGTCGACATGGCCAACAGCATGGCTATCGCAAGAAGAGTCGCTGATTTCGAGATTGATATGGGCCTGATCGAGGGGCCTTGCCACCTGCCCGAACTCAGTGCCGAGCCTTGGCTAATTGATGAGTTGCTTATTGCCGCAGGCCAACGGCACCCCTTGGCACTAAAGCAGCAGGTCACACTTGATGATCTTCGTACCGCTGAATGGCTACTGCGCGAGCCAGGTTCTGGTACCCGTGAAGAAGTCGAACAATTGCTGCTGCGTCATTTGCACGATCTCGCCGAAACGCGCCAGATCGGCAGTTCAGAGGCCATCAAGCATACCCTCGCACAAGGCATCGGCATCAGTTGCCTGTCCCGCTGGGTCGTTCGGGATCTACTGGCCTCTGAAGTCTTGGTTGAACTGCCGCACGCGTTGCCTGCACTGACCCGACGTTTTTTTCTGATCCGTCACCGGGACAGATACATCTCGCCTGGGCTTGAGCGATTCTGGGAAAAATGCAGTCAATTCGTGAGCCAAGAGTAGCTAGACCTATTTATAAAACAGGTAAGAGCTACCAAAACAAGTTGTTTCCGGAATTTATCAACGACGCATAAAGTCAACTCATTGCCCTGCAGCGATGAACGAGTTGTATATGCCAAGGCGCGACTGGGTGCCTTGCTTACCCTATGAGGAAATTCTGATGAATGTGATAAAGAAAACCGTCACAGCCCTGACGTTGGGTGTTGCGTTGGCCGCATCGATGAGCGCGTGGGCCGCGCAAGATCGCTGGACGTTTGACGGCGATATTCACAACAACTCGCTGGCCGTCAGCCCTGATGAAACGACGGCGGTGGTCTCTTACAGTCAGCGTCCAGATGTAGTGGTTTATGATTTGAAAACCGGTAAGGTTCGCCAGGTTCTCACCGGCTACGTCACGCCGCGAAATATTGTGTTTTCGCCAACTGGCGATGTGTTCTACCTCTCCGACAGCAGTTTGGGGGTCGTGCGCAAGATTGACACCAAGACTTTAAAAGTGATCGCAGATATTCCGTTGGGCGCAGGTGCTTTTGGTACCACACTCAGCAAGGACGGAAGCCTGCTCTACGTCAACAATGAAGCGGCCAGCACGCTGTCGGTCATTGACCTTGATCACCAGCGGCCAGTAGCTGTGGTACCTGGCTTCTCCCAACCGCGCCAGGGCATCCGAGTAAGTCCTGACGGCAAAACCGTCTATGTCACCAACTTTCTTGGGGACAAAATTACCTTGGTCGACAGCAAGACCAATACGATTGAAGGTGAGATCACTGGCTTCAACAAGTTGCGCGCCATCTCCATATCGGCGGACGGCAATACGCTGTACGCGGCTAACAGCGGCAGTAACAGCATCGCAGTTGTCGACACTCAAAAACGCGCCATCACAACCACCGTCATTGTTGGCAAAGACCCCTACGGCGCAGCCCTCACTCCAGACGGGCTGCACGTCTACTCGGGTAACCTCGGTGACAACAGCCTTTCAGTGATCGACACCAAAACGCTGAAAGTGACCACCACTGTGACCGGTTTGAAGGCACCCCGCCAGGCCATTGTCTTCACCAAAGACAAGTCGAAGGCGTATGTCCTCAATGAGGACTTGAGTATCTCCACAGTCGATCTCGCCAGCAACAAGGTGGTGTCGACGCTCAAGGCCGACTGATTGAACAGCGCAGGCCTTCATGGGGGCCTGCTGATACTCCACGACCAAGTGAATAATAATGAGTGAAAATGATGAGTCCTGGATGATGGATCGCCGTCGCTCATTGAGATGAGCCAATGATGCTTGACCGTGAGCGTCGCTTTGCTCAATTGAGGAAGGCACAGGGTCCGGGGGGGGGGGAGAGCCCAGCATTCCAGCAAAAAATGATATCGGGACGTTTTTTCTATGGAGTCGAATTAACCTGTTTGTGGCTCGTCTATTGTCTGATCGCTTGCCGTTTCAGAGGCAGGTGGGTCTTCTAAAAATTAAAAATGACCAAAGGAAATACATATGTTCAAAAAGATGATTCTCACCGTCGCTGTTGCCGCCAGCTGCATGTCGGGTTTGGCGCTCGCCGATGCGCCAGTCAAGCTTGCTGAAACGGACAAGGGAAAAGTACTCGTAGACGCAAAAGGTATGACTCTTTATACCTTCGGTAAGGACACCTCGGGCAAGTCGGTCTGCAATGGGCCATGCGCTTCAAACTGGCCACCTCTACCGGTATCCGCAGACGCGAAAGCGGGTCATGATTACTCTGTCATCACTCGAGACGATGGCACAAAACAATGGGCATACAAAGGCATGCCACTTTACAGCTGGGTCAAAGATACCAAGCCAGGGGATACAACCGGTGACGGCGTCAACCAAGTCTGGCACGTTGCCAAGCCGTAACGTCAAATAATTAATAGGCTGGCTTACGCCACTGGCTTTGTCAGTGGCGCAAACCAGAAGAATACACACCTGATATTTTCGCCAACATACAGCCGCCGCGCCTCATAAATCTTTGATGGATCATTTCAACGAAAAATGGGGCCGAGGTACGGTACACCTTGGACGTATTCCCGTAACGCCAGCCTGAGGATTTCGTTTGGCCGGGAGTCTGTGACGATGCGCATGGTGGTTCCATCCAGCCGCTAGTGGACCGATATTCTGAGGCAACGCCAATTAGAACGGTAGGGCATCGTAAATATGCGGGCGAAGGTCTGCTTATGGCCGATTTTTGCCTGTCACGACTGACTGAAATCGGCCAGAAGCAGCCCATCGCGCCAGAGCCATTTCCCCTTCTGGACGAGAACGCGGTTCAGACATGTGTACCTTCAGCCTGAACACGCTTAATGCGGCCGGATTACCGCTGCTGCGCGGTCCTGTACGCGCGAGCTGTGTGCCCGACGAACTGGACCGGAGCATGCTGCGGGATATGAAGCGTCAGTGCTTTACCTCGCGCTGGGATGAGGTTATTCGAGTAACAGGCTAAGTTTTTGTTTAAGGTTTCCGAATTTGCAGATATTCACGATGTCTTCGTCGCTGAATGATAAGCGCTTGTAAATGTTCAGTTCGAATATGGACTCTAGTTTTTGCCCTAGAATCCAAAGGTTTCGACCTTTAGCGGCCCGCTTTTCTGCAGCTAAGTCGTAATGTGTTAGATAATTTCTAGTGTCTACGATTTTGCGAACAATGCTATGGATTGTAGCTTTGTCTCCGAAATGAGATTCGAAGGGTTCGATTAGTTTTTTGATTCTATTGGCTTGGCTAATTTCATTACCATGCTGTAATCGACCAAATAGCCAATCATGCTTTTCTGATGGGCAAGATATTAATAGTTGTAGGGTGAGCGCGTGAAAGTGCTCCGGGTCCATTTGAGTTGCTGTATGTGTGCGCCGACTGAAAGTCTCTAATCCTTGCATTAGTGATAAAAACTTCGAGTCTAAATATTTGTGGGTTCCATTCTGAGTCGAGAAATAAAGGTTCAAAGCAGGGGACAACAGTTCATAATCGTCTAGCCACTTTTTAAGAATATCAGGGAAACGATCGCGAACTTGAGGGTAGGCAAAGCGTAGGTCGTGCCGTTTGACGTCTGGTTTGGATTCTGAAAAAGGGAGGCTGGGGTAGAAAAGCTTTACCTTGATAGACTCGCCGCTATCTGTCGAGCTATCTGGAACCTTGGCGTTCACAGAGTGCATGGATAGTGAACAGGCTGTGGCGAAGCAAAGCAGGTTAGTTATTTTATAAGCGATGTTTGTGAAGTAACTAAAGCATTGAGGTTCTGAGGTTGAGATCTTGATGTACGCAGATTGGGTGATCTTTGCTTCGCTGTATGTGGGAAACCCTGGGATTGTGTAAGCAAAGCAAATCGATATTTCGCAACCGGATTCACTGTATACAATAATCGGTTGTTGTGGTTCGTACATTATCGTTGCAGTGTTTTCACTGCGTTCTACCTTGATGCCGCTGGTTCGAAGCCAATCGTCAATGCCTTCAATGCTAAAGCTGAACTCCGAAAAGACTGTCTCTTCCTCTGCTTCATAGACGGCTCCTATGGTAGCGCGACCGACCCGTATGCGAGATGTAGCGGGCGCTCCGAATGCTAAACTTCTATTTATATAGAAACAGTCGTCGAGAGTTACGGAGCCAGCTTTTTCCAGATTCCAAATAAGTCAACCAATATGATAATCATCTAAGGTCATTAGGTCTGTTTCTATTGTAGTTATTTCAAGCTCAATATCGCCACCGTCACTTATTGTGAGAGTGCCCTGGAACTGTTTCTCAGGGTTGTTTGGTGTAGAGAAAAAGCCGGTTCTTTTAAATTCGCTTTCCAGCCTCATTTGATTCCCTTCGACATAAAATTTTGATTCCCGCAATAACGTATAGGGCATCCATCAGGCTCAGCATGCTAAACCCAATACTAATCTACCTTCGGCTCTACTGATTCGTCCATTCTCGATCTATAGCCCGCTGCGCACTTTTCTTGCTGCTATAGAGATGCCGTAGGCACCGCGGCTTGCTCTGGTCGCCTTAAGTGATGGATTTCTCGGTACCGGACTTAGCGTCGCGGTAGTAGGCAATAATGCCAGTGTAGTTGCCGCCACGGTCGTCTGCCAAATCGTCAAGGGTCGAGATTGACGACGAGCTAAAGATCCGGACGATCTATCCCCGCAAGCGTCTTTTGGAGGCCGGTGTCAGGTGCTTCATAGATTGTATGGTCGGAGAGCTTGGGAATGCTCCAACGCCGCTCGCGAGAATCGATACAACGAGACAGCGCTAGCTACAGCGAAGTGTGTCCGAAGGCGCTTTGGGCCCTGTCACGGGACGTGCACGACGCAATTGTTGAGCGGTCGCTTTTGGCCGACTTCTGCCGGTTAAAGACACCCACTGTACTGGGCTCATCCGACGCACACGATTGGCCCAGCCGTGCGCCAGTGAAGCTCCGTCTGTGTAACTACCACACCGATGGGTGTGGTTCGATCAAGCTAGCTTCGCTGCTAACTCTTCCGCTGTGATGTTGTAGTAGCGCTTGAGCATGTTCACCTCCCGATGCCCCGTCACGCTGGCCAGCTCGATCAAATTCGGCAGCTTGGTCGCAAGCCGACAGGTTGCCTCATGCCGCAGATCGTGAAAGCGCAGATTGATCAGGAAGTCTTCCTGAGGTGTTACCTGCGCAGCCCCGCAATCTCCCAGGTATTTCAGCCTTGCACGCTCCAGACCTCGAACGAAGGCCTTCTTGAGAGCATCAGCCGTGGTGGGAAAGACTCGACCGCACAACGAGCGCGGCAAGTCCTTCAACAGCTGGATGGCCTTAGGCGAAAGCGGGACGGTTCTGGGTAGGCCGTTCTTGGTTGCGGGCAGGTGCGCGGTCCTACGATCCAGGTTCACATGCTTCCAGCGCAGCTCGAAAATCTCGCCACGGCGCATGGCGGTCTCAATCGCCAATTGGACGATGGGCCGTATCCAGGGATTGTGTGATGCATCGGCGTAGGTGCCGTCAGCACGTCGCTCACGAAGCTCTAACGCGCCGAGCATGTATTGCTCTTCAATTGGGTCGAGCCGTCGCGAGCGCTCGTCGTTATAGCTTGGACGACTGACCATCCTGACTGGATTCTCCGCAAGGTGAATTCCCCACTCGCGGCGGGCGACCTCAATCACGCATTGAAACAAAGCCAGCTCACGCTTCACTGTATTGCCCTTGCGGATCTTCAGGCGCTCGTCACGGTAGAGGGCAAAATCTGAAGAGGTTAGGGTGGCAACGATGCGTGTCGCGAGCGGATGACGCTTGAGCGCTTCCAAGCGTTTGATTTCCGAATACGCGCCTTTGTGCTTTGGAGCAATTTCGGAGTTGTAGCGATCGATGAGTTGATGAAAGGCGGTGCGTTCAGCCTCGACGCGAGAGACAAAGATGCCCCGGTCGATTTCGCTTTCGATCATGCGTGCCCAGGCTTGGGCGTCGGCTTTGGTTTCGAAGGTTTTGCGCTGGGCTGGATAGCCTTTGCGACGAATTTGCGCTTCCCACTGATACTCGCCGCGATTCCTGATTGTTGCCATTTCGACCATTCCCGCCACATTTGAGTGTGGCAAATTTGTGGCAAAAACGACTTTCAGGACTAGGACAGGTTTCTGTCAGTAGCGATATCCCCTTGTAATACAAGGGGAAGAAGATGGTGCACCTGACGGGATTCGAACCCATGACCCCTGCCTTCGGAGGGCAGTACTCTATCCAGCTGAGCTACAGGTGCAACGCGGGCGCCATAATACTCATCTGGCCTGCACGCGTCCATGCCGATGACCCGCTGTTAACAATTTAGTGAGACCAAGCCAAGCCGTATCGGCACCCCCACATGACAACCACATCCGCATGCTCCCAGGTACGCTGATCCGAATTCATCCTCACCCCAAACCCCAGCCGTTCTTTTTTTCGAACGCACTATTGTCCTTTAACCCTGTTGTCCCTAGGATTCGTTTGAGATTTCAAACGCCCCGCCCGGCCTTTCTTCTATTCTCCAATCAGGGCCGGCGACAGTCTTATCCGGCGGCGGCCTCGGTCGAGGCGCCCGCACACAACCATTCGCTCCGCCGCGCGCGGTGCTGTTCAGGAGGCCGCAATGCAGCTCAAAGACTCGAAGTTGTTCCGCCAGCAGGCGTACATCAATGGCGCCTGGGCTGATGCCGACGGTGGCCAGACCATCAAGGTGAACAACCCGTCGACCAACGAGATTCTCGGTACCGTGCCAAAGATGGGCGCTGCTGAAACCCGTCGCGCCATCGAGGCCGCTGACAAGGCGCTGCCGGCCTGGCGTGCGCTGACCGCCAAAGAGCGTGGCGCCAAGCTGCGTCGCTGGTTCGAACTGATGATTGAAAACCAGGACGACCTTGGTCGCCTGATGACCCTGGAGCAGGGCAAGCCGCTGGCCGAGGCCAAAGGCGAAATCACTTACGCCGCCTCCTTTATCGAGTGGTTTTCCGAAGAAGCCAAGCGCGTCTACGGCGACGTGATTCCGGGCCATCAGCCGGACAAGCGCCTGATCGTCCTCAAGCAGCCAATCGGCGTTACCGCAGCGATCACGCCGTGGAACTTCCCCGCTGCGATGATCACCCGCAAGGCCGGCCCGGCCCTTGCGGCAGGCTGCACCATGGTGCTCAAGCCTGCTTCGCAAACCCCATATTCCGCACTGGCGCTGGCTGAACTGGCTGAGCGCGCGGGCATCCCGGCTGGCGTGTTCAGCGTGGTAACCGGCAGCGCAGGCGATATCGGCAGCGAGCTGACCAGCAACCCGATCGTGCGCAAACTGTCGTTCACTGGCTCGACCGAGATCGGTCGCCAGTTGATGGCTGAATGCGCTCACGACATCAAGAAAGTCTCGCTGGAGCTGGGTGGCAACGCGCCGTTCATCGTGTTCGACGACGCTGACCTGGATAAGGCCGTTGAAGGCGCGATCATTTCCAAGTACCGCAACAACGGCCAGACCTGCGTGTGCGCCAACCGCATCTATGTGCAGGACGCGGTCTACGATGCTTTCGCCGAGAAGCTGCAGGTTGCCGTCGCCAAGCTGAAAGTCGGCGATGGCTTGGCCGACGGCGTGACCACGGGTCCGTTGATCGACGAAAAAGCCGTGGCCAAGGTCAAGGAACATATCGCTGATGCCTTGAGCAAGGGCGCGAAAGTGCTGAGCGGCGGCAACAGCCTGGAAGGCAATTTCTTCGAACCGACTATCCTGGTCAACGTGCCGAAAAACGCAGCCGTGGCCAAGGAAGAAACCTTCGGTCCGCTGGCTCCGCTGTTCCGCTTCAAAGACGAAGCCGAAGTGATCGCCATGGCCAACGACACCGAGTTCGGGCTGGCGTCGTATTTCTACGCGCAGAACCTGAGCCGAGTGTTCCGTGTGGCGGAAGCGCTGGAGTACGGCATGGTGGGCATCAACACCGGCCTGATCTCCAATGAAGTCGCGCCGTTCGGCGGCGTCAAGGCGTCCGGTCTTGGCCGTGAAGGCTCCAAGTACGGCATCGAAGATTATCTGGAAATCAAATACCTCTGCCTCAGCATCTGAACCCGCTGAGTGGCAGAGTGAAGTAACTGTTCGACAACCTGCGGGACGCGAGAGCGCCGTTTCGCAGGTTTCAGTGGCACCAACCTATTGGTGGCCGGGAGGCCGCGACAGTCGATCATCGTATGCTGTCGCTGTTGACCCCCGCTGCTTGATCCTTGAACCGCGCCGCCCGATGAGCGGCGAATGAGGAAATGATGAGCAAAACTAACGCATCCCTGATGAAACGCCGTGAAGCTGCAGTCCCACGCGGCGTTGGTCAAATTCACCCGATCTTCGCTGAGTCCGCGAAGAACGCCACTGTCACCGACGTCGAAGGCAACGAGTTCATCGACTTCGCCGGCGGTATTGCGGTACTGAACACCGGTCACCTGCACCCGAAAATCATCGCGGCCGTGCAAGAGCAACTGACCAAGCTGACCCACACCTGCTTCCAGGTGCTGGCGTACGAGCCCTACGTTGAGCTGTGCGAGAAGGTCAACGCCAAGGTGCCGGGCGATTTCGCCAAGAAAACCCTGTTGGTGACCACTGGTTCCGAAGCGGTCGAAAACGCCGTCAAGATCGCCCGTGCCGCAACAGGCCGTGCGGGCGTCATCGCCTTCACCGGCGCTTACCACGGCCGCACCATGATGACCCTGGGGCTGACCGGTAAAGTCGTGCCGTACTCGGCCGGCATGGGCCTGATGCCGGGCGGTATCTTCCGCGCCATCTACCCGAACGAGTTGCACGGCGTCAGCATTGACGATTCCATCGCCAGCATCGAGCGCATCTTCAAGAACGACGCCGAGCCTAAAGACATCGCCGCGATCATCATCGAGCCCGTGCAGGGCGAGGGCGGTTTCTACGTCGCGCCTAAAGCGTTCATGGCGCGTCTGCGCGAACTGTGCGACAAGCACGGCATTCTGCTGATCGCTGACGAAGTGCAGACCGGCGCTGGCCGTACTGGCACCTTCTTCGCCATGGAACAGATGGGCGTGAGCGCCGACCTGACCACCTTCGCCAAATCCATCGCCGGTGGTTTCCCGCTGGCCGGCGTGTGCGGCAAGGCCGAATACATGGACGCCATCGCCCCGGGTGGTCTGGGCGGCACGTACGCCGGTAGCCCAATCGCGTGTGCTGCTGCGCTGGCAGTCATGGAAGTGTTCGAAGAAGAGCATCTGCTGGATCGTTGCAAAGCCGTTGGCGAGCGTCTGGTCACCGGTCTGCGTGCCATCCAGGCCAAGTACCCGGTCATCGGTGAAGTCCGCGCGCTGGGCGCCATGATCGCCGTCGAGTGCTTCGAGAACGGCGACACCCACAAGCCGAACGCGGCTGCCGTGGCCCAAGTGGTCGCCAAGGCCCGTGACAAGGGGTTGATCCTGCTGTCCTGCGGTACCTACGGCAACGTATTGCGCGTGCTGGTCCCGCTGACCTCGCCTGACGAGCAGTTGGACAAAGGCCTGAAGATCATCGAAGAATGCTTCGCTGAAATCGCCTGACTTCACGCCGATGAGCCGCAGCCACGTTTGATAAGGACGTGACCGCTTCATCAGAAAAAACCTGCCTCGGCAGGTTTTTTCGTTTATGGACGTCGGAAAATTTTCCTCCGGTCTGTCTCCTTGCCCAGTCTTTGACTAAGGTAAGGAGACTGATGCCGGAGAGTCATGATGACCGTTGTAGAGGCGCTAGCCGTTCCCCGCGTGTTGATCGCTGAATCGGACCCCTGGGCCCGCGAGATGCTCAACGAATTGGTTCTCGACGTGCGTTGCGACGCGCAGCTGGACATCTGTTCCAACGGCCGAGAGGCGATCGAGCGGATGAGCGGGTATATCCCCGACCTGGTGATCGCTTCCCGCGAGTTGCCCGGCGTCGATGGCCTGAGCCTGCTGCGCGGGTTGCGCCAGTTGCGTCGCCAGCCACCGGTTCGTTTCATTCTGCTGAGCAGTCGCAGCGACAGCGTCAGTGTCCGCGAGGCCGTGCAACTGGCGCCCACCGCCTACCTCACCAAACCCCTGAACATGGAAGGCCTGCGCCATCGGCTGGAAGCGCTGCTGTTGCAGGACGGTGCGCAGGTCGCCTGTGCGGTGCCCGCGTTGGCGCCGGGTGTCGGGCTGGATGCGTTTCTGGAAAAGCGTCGCGAAGTGGCCGACGGCGGGCCGCTGTTCGTTGATGTGAGGGCGGCGGTGGCCAGCAGTCGCGGGGCGTCGGGTGTTGATCTGACGTTGCTGGAACAGGCGCTGATCCATGACCCCCATGTCACCGCACTGTTGATTGCCGCCGCTAACAGCGCGTCGAATCATCAGGGCAAGCCCGTGCAGACGCTGAGGCAGGCGCTCGCCATGTTGGGCGCCACCCAGAGCGTCAATCTGGTCCAAGGTCTGGCCCTCAAGCGCGGGGCGGTGCTGACGGATGCAACGTTGTTGCTGCATGCCACGGAAATCTGGGAGGTCTCGCAACGCACCGCCGAATGTGCGCGGACGCTGGCGCGCAAGCTGGATCTCGATCATGAGCGCTGTTACTGCGCCGGCTTGCTCAGGGGCCTTGGCGAACTGACCGTGTTGCGCTGTATGCAGGACTGGCTGATCGCCGGCGGCTCCCTGGATGAGGCAACCATTCGCCGTGCGTTGGCGCAGTATTCGGCCTCGTTCGGCTCGGCATTACGCACGCGTTGGCGCCTGCCCCTGGAACTGCGTGAATTGATCGCAGCGGTGTATCAATACAACACCGGGGTTTTTACTCGCGAAATCCTGGCGATGAATGTGGCTGGGCAGATGGGCTCTCTCGGGCTTGAAGACCCGCTGGAGGCGCTGGCGAAAAGCAAGTCGGCGCGGCTGTTGAAGGTCAGCGAGTCAGATCTCGAAAGGGTGCGCAACAAGACGGTGGCGTAGCCGGATGTAGATTTCAGAACAGGCGGCTTACACCAACACGATCTGATTCTTGCCCTGACGCTTGGCCTGGTACATCGCAGCGTCAGAGCGTGCGTAGAGCGCTTCGAGGCTCTGGTCTTGATCGCCGAGGTTGGTCAGCCCCTGGCTGGCGGTGATGCCGAAGGTTTTGTCGTTGCACTGAAAGCTAAGGCGCTGAATCTCACGCTGCAACCGCTCGGCAATCTGCTGGGCCATTTCCGGCGCACAGCCCGGGAATACGGCGGCGAATTCTTCCCCGCCAATCCGCCCGAACAGATCACCACGACGCAGCGTCTTGCGCCCGCACTCGGCAATGCGTTGCAGCACCAGATCGCCTTCCTGATGGCCGTAGGTGTCGTTGACCAGCTTGAAATCATCCACGTCCAGCAACAGGAACGCCATCGGCGTGCCCTGCAGACGCGCTTGCTCGAACTCCCGTTGAGCGCATTCGAAGAAGTGCCGGCGGTTGCTGCTCTGGGTGAGCACGTCGGTGGTGGCAAGACGCTGCAACTCGTCTTCGAGGTGCTTCTTCTCGGTGATGTCTTCGGCGATGCCGACCACGATCAGGCGCTGGCTGTGCTCGGCCTGATGACTGACAAAGCATTTATCGCTCAGCCAGCGGACCTGGCCGTCAGCACGAATGATGCGGTACTCGCGGTCTTCGATGGAGCCCTTTTCGAGCACTTCGCTCAGGCTGCGCTCGGCGTAGTCCAGGTCATCGGGGTAAATGCTGTCGCGCCACTCGCTGTAGTCCGCGAGCAACAAACCGGCGGAACGGCCGAAAATGCGCTCGTAAGCGGGGCTGACATAGATCATGCGTTGCGTCTGCCAGTCGAACGCCCATAACACGGCGTTGACGCTGACCAGCAGAGAACTGAACAGCTGCTCGCGCTCGCTGAGGCGGGCCACTTCCGCCTGGGCATGCATCAGCGCCAGAAGGGTTTCTGCTGCGGCGGGTGTCTCAACGTGGGGAGTCTGATTGTCCATGAGCACTGCATCTCAGAATAAGGTGCGGCGCATGCCACAACATGTCACACAGCATAGTGCGAAGGTGTTAGTGAGATAGGAGTAATGGCACTAAGTTCCGATCGGTGCCACCCGGACGAATGGTCACCGATCAACGGCATCAAGCGTGTTGAGGCCGCAGTGAGTAGGTTTTCAGCTGATCAGCGAAGTCACGCAGCGATTGAATGCCGCTGGCTTCCGCCTCGTGGACCCAGTCCTTGATGGCTGCCAGCATGTCATGACCATTGCTGCTGGTCTTCGCCCAGATCTGCTGCAGCGCCAGACGTTTTTCGTAAATCACTTTCAGTGCCTGGCTGTGCTCCAGCATGGTCTGGATGCGCGCTTGATGCTTGTCTTCCAGCAGGCTGGGCTCGCGAGAAAGCAGGCGTTTGGCGCGGCGGAACTGGTGACGTACGGAGGCATCGGCTTTCGCCAGTTCCTGTGTCACCAACGGCGCGATGACCAGCTTGCGGTACTGAGCCATGATCTGGAAACGGTTGTTGAGGATGGCCATCGCCGTGTCCATGTCCAGATGACCCTTGCCTTCAACACGGTGCGCGATCGGCGCGACCCGTTGCACCTTCGCCAGGCGCAGCCAGCTGAATACCTTGATCCACGCCCAGCCCATGTCGAACTCCCAGCGCTTGACCGACAGCTTGGCCGAGTTGGGGTAGGTGTGGTGGTTGTTATGCAGCTCTTCGCCGCCGATCAAAATGCCCCAGGGCACCAGATTGGTGGCGGCGTCGCGGCATTCGAAGTTGCGATAGCCGACCGCATGGCCCAGGCCGTTGACCACGCCCGCCGCCCACACCGGGATCCACATCATCTGGATCGCCCAGACGGTGATGCCAATGACGCCGAACAGCGCCAGATCGATCACGCCCATGATCGCGATGCCCAGCAGGGGATAGCGCGAATACAGGTTGCGCTCGATCCAGTCCTCGGGGCAGTTTTTGCCGTAGATGCGCAGTGTCTCGGGGTTCTCCGCTTCGGCGCGGTACAGCTCGGCGCCTTTGCGCAGCACGGTCGACAGACCCTTGATGACCGGGCTGTGCGGGTCATCGACGGTTTCGCATTTGGCATGGTGCTTGCGGTGGATAGCGGTCCACTCGCGGGTATTCTGCGCCGTGGTGAGCCACAGCCAGAAACGGAAGAAGTGCTTGAGCCCTGCGTTGAGTTCCAGGGAGCGATGCGCTGAATAGCGATGGAGATAGACCGTGACGCCGACGATGGTGACGTGTGTCATCGCCAGTGTGACTGCGACCAATTGCCAGACGGAAAGGTCGAGCAGACCGTTGTTCCACATAGGCTGAGTTGCCCTCGGTTGTAACGCGTGCAATGTACGGATCCGCCTGAGCAGACCCTGAGACAGAAGGGCGCATTATCACTTAGCTCGCAGATAAAACCACCCGCTCTTTCAGATAAGCGTCGCAAGATGTTTCTTGTTCTATAATTTCGGACTTTCGCAAGGTTGTTTCTATCTATGTCGAGCACTACCCGGGATGCGCTAAGCACCGCAACGTTGTACGGGGTTGTATCGATTGGGTGGTCGGCGGTCATGGACCATGTGCTGCCGCGGCTGATCGACGACGCGACTGTGTTGGCGCGGGCGCAACAGGCCGGCGGTTATCTCTGGCTGGCCTTCAGCGCGGTGATGATCTATCTGGCTCGCTCGCGACTGCTCCGATTCATGGGCGTCACCGAGTTGGCGCGCCGTGATGAGGACATGCAGCGTCTGCGGCTGGCAGCAGCCGTGTTCGACACCACCCTGGAAGGCGTGCTGGTCACCGATGCCACGGGCGTGATCGTGCATGTGAACCGCGCCTTCAGCGAGATCACCGGGTATCAGCAGGATGAAGTGCTGGGTCTGCGGCCGAGCAAATTCAAATCAGGGCGCCATGGCCCCGAGTTCTACGAGCGCATGTTCAAGACCATTGTCAGCGCCGGGCAATGGAGCGGCGAAATCTGGAACCGTCGTAAAAGCGGCGAAATCTACCCGCAGTGGCAAAGCATTCGTCCGATCAGAGACGAGCGCGGTGAAATTACCCAGTTCGTCGCGGTGTTTTCCGACATCTCTTCGATCAAGCATTCCGAGCGCGAGCTGGCGCATCTGGCCCATTACGACCCGCTGACCGGTCTGCCCAATCGCCTGCTGTTCACTGACCGCGCCGAACAGGCGCACACCCACGCCCGTCGCAACAAACGCAGCCTGGCGTTGTTGCTCGTCGACCTGGACCACTTCAAGCACATCAACGAAAGCCTCGGCCACAACGCCGGGGACGAGGTGCTGAAGGCTGCCGCCGAGCGCCTCGAAACCCATCTGGAGAAGGGCGTCACACTGGCGCGGCTGGGTGGCGACGAATTCGCGATTCTGCTCGAAAACTCCCAGCAGGTCGCGCAGTCCGCCGAACTGGCGCAGAGCATTCTGGAAGGGCTGCGGGAGCCTTTTCTGGTCAGCGGGCAATCGCTGTTTCTGACGGCCAGCGTCGGCATCAGCATCTTCCCCCACGATGCGCTGACTGCCGAGCAGTTGCTGTGTAACGCCGATGCCGCGCTTTCACAGGCCAAACACCAAGGCCGTGAGAGCTACGCGATGTACACCGCCGAATTGACTGCTCACGCCCAGCGCCGTGTCGAGTTGGCGGCCGAGCTGCGACAGGCTGTCGAGGAGAACGAACTAAGGGTGTTTTATCAGCCGATTCACAACCTTCACAGCCGCGGCATCGAAGGCGTCGAGGCGCTGGTGCGCTGGCAGCATCCGTCGCGGGGCATGGTTTCGCCGGGTGAATTCATCCCGATTGCCGAACAAAGCGGGCTGATCGCCGACATCGATAACTGGGTGCTGACCGAAGCCTGCCGGCAGATGGGTGAGTGGCTGGAGGACGGCGTGAATGTATCGTTCGTCGCAGTCAACGTGTCCAGCCGGTTGTTCGGTCGCGGTGATCTGGATCGGCGGGTGGCCAAGGTGCTGAACGAAACCGGACTGGCGCCGCAGTTTCTCGAATTGGAGGTTACCGAAAGCGCGATCATGGACGACCCCGATCAAGCCATCGAGCAGATGCACCGGCTGCGGGATCTGGGTCTGAAACTGTCCATCGACGATTTCGGCACCGGGTATTCGTCGCTCCTGCGGCTCAAGCGTATGCCGGTGCAAAAACTGAAAATCGATCAGGGGTTTGTCGCCGGCTTGCCGGACGACGATGACGACATCGCGATCGTCAACGCCATCATCGCCCTGGCACGGGCCATGGGCATGCGCGTGCTGGCAGAAGGTATCGAGCAGGCCAGTCAGGCCAGTTTTCTGCTGAAGCACAACTGCGAACTGGGCCAGGGCTACTGGTTCGCCCGGCCTATGCCGGCGGAGCAGATCAACTGGCAGCATGCGCCGGTGTTTGTCTCTGCGTGATACGGCGGCCTACACGTGACGCTGTTGTAGGAGCGCGCTTGCCCGCGATAAACGATGACGCGGTGAGTCTGATGAACCTCTTCGTCTGCATCGCGGGCAAGCGCGCTCCTACATTGGATCGGCGTTAGATCCTCAAATCCCGGCTGAACACCGACCGCCTGCGTACTCACTTCCCAAATTCCTTTTGGTTATATCTGCATTCTTAAATAGTATTTTTAAGAATATCTCTGCGTCTCTACTATCCCGCTCACGCCACAAGCAGCGGCCGCCCCCCACGCTGCGGCACATCTTTCAAGGAGCAGGAACATGAGCGCATCTCTACGTAGCGTCGACGGCCAGGACGAAGCAAGCATTTTGCGTGAAATTCAAAGCGCGCTGCGCGACCTGCGCTTTGGTGCGGTTGAAATCACCGTGCACAACGCGCAGGTGGTCCAGATCGAGCGAAAGGAAAAATTCCGTCTGCAGAACCCGAGCAACAAGCAGGGCTGAGCCACGCTCCCGCATCACTAACGCTGCATGACCTAAAACTAGAAAAAGCCAACAGCACAAAATGTGTCCAGGAGCCTGATTCATGTCCATTCGTCGTTATGCGCTGGCCGCTCTCGCCAGTGCGGTGTTTGCCGGTTCTGCTGTCGCCAAGGACTTCACCCTGCTGAACGTGTCGTATGACCCTACGCGCGAGCTGTACCAGGACTACAACGCCGAATTCATCAATTACTGGAAAAAGTCCCACCCGGGCGACACCGTGAAAATCAACCAGTCCCACGGTGGCTCGGGCAAGCAGGGCCGCTCGGTGATCGACGGCTCGCCTGCCGACGTGGTGACCCTGGCACTCGCCGGCGACATCGACGAAATCGCCAAGCTGGGCAAGACCATTCCTGCGGATTGGCAGACCAAGCTGCCGGACGCCAGCACCCCGTACACCTCGACCATTGTGTTCCTGGTGCGCAAGGGCAACCCGAAAGGCATCCATGACTGGGCCGACCTGATCAAGGACGGCGTGTCGGTGATCACGCCGAACCCGAAAACCTCGGGCGGCGCGCGCTGGAATTTCCTGGCGGCTTACGGCTACGGTCTCAAATCCAATGGCGGCGATGAAGCCAAGGCCAAGGAATACATCGGCAAGCTGTTCAAGCATGTGCCTGTGCTGGACACCGGTGCACGGGGTTCGACCATTACTTTCGTCAACAACGGTCAGGGTGATGTGTTGCTGGCGTGGGAAAACGAAGCGTTCCTGGCGCTGAAAGAAAACGGCGGGGCGGACAAGTTCGACATCGTCGTACCTTCGCTGTCGATCCTGGCCGAGCCTCCCGTGGCTGTCGTCGAGAAGAACGCCGAGAAGCACGGTACCGCCGAAATCGCCACCGAATACCTCAAGCACCTGTACAGCAAGGAAGGTCAGGAAATCGCGGCGAAAAACTTCTATCGTCCTCGGGACACGGAAGTGGCGGCCAAGTACGAGAAGCAGTTTCCCAAACTGAATTTGCTGACCATCGACAAAGACTTCGGCGGCTGGAAATCGGCTCAGCCCAAGTTCTTCGATGATGGCGGTGTGTTCGATCAGATCTACATCCCGCAGTAGTCGCTGAACGGTGTAGGAGCGCGCTTGCCCGCGAATGCGTTGTGTCAGTCAATGCATTTGGCACAGGCAGATGGCTATCGCGGGCAAGCGCGCTCCTACAGGTGGATCACTGGCATCGGGTGCGGTTTCTGATAGATATTTCCGCGCAGCGCCAGCGGAATAAATGGACCCGGACTCGTTCCGGGTAACGTGTGTAAACCAAGGACTTTTATGTCGCGACGCATATCCCCCGTCATACCCGGCTTCGGGCTGACGCTGGGTTACACATTGGTGTACCTCAGCCTGATTGTGCTGATACCGCTTGCGGTCATGTTCATCCACGCTTCCCAGCTGAGCGCCGTTCAGTTCTGGAACATCGTTACGGCCCCTCGCGTGCTCGCAGCACTCAAGCTGAGCTTCGGCACAGCATTTTGCGCGGCGATCATCAACGGCATCATCGGCACGCTGCTGGCCTGGGTGCTGGTGCGTTACACCTTCCCCGGTCGCAAGATCATCGACGCGATGATCGATCTGCCCTTCGCACTGCCCACCGCCGTTGCCGGTATCGCGCTGACCGCGCTGTACGCGCCGAACGGTTTCATCGGCCAGTTTGCCGCCGACCTGGGCATCAAGATCGCCTACACCCCCTTCGGCATCACCCTGGCACTGACCTTCGTCACCTTGCCCTTTGTGGTGCGCACGGTTCAGCCGGTGCTGGCCGACATCCCCCGGGAAGTCGAAGAAGCGGCGGCATGCCTTGGCGCCAAACCGCTGCAAGTGTTCCGTTACATCCTCGCGCCTGCCTTGTTGCCTGCCTGGCTGACCGGCTTTGCGCTGGCCTTCGCCCGAGGCGTGGGTGAGTACGGCTCGGTGATTTTCATCGCCGGCAACATGCCGATGAAAACCGAAATCCTGCCGTTGCTGATCATGGTCAAGCTCGACCAGTACGACTACACCGGCGCCACGGCAATTGGCGTGATGATGCTGCTGGTGTCGTTCGTGCTGTTGCTGCTGATCAATCTGTTGCAGCGACGCATCGAAACCCCTAACTGAGGAGGCGCACCCATGTCTGATTCATCGCTCATTGCTGCGTCCTCCGCCAATGCTGCCCGTCGTGGCAGCGCGGTGTCGCGGCGCATTCTGATCGGCCTTGGCTGGCTGGTCTTTGCGTTCTTTCTGTTGCTGCCGTTGGTGGTGGTGATCGGCCAGGGCTTGAGCAACGGCCTCGGCGGATTCTTTGCGGCCATCCTGGAGCCCGATGCGTTGTCGGCCCTCAAGCTCACCGTGTTCGCGGTGCTGATTTCGGTGCCGCTCAACGTGGTCTTCGGCGTCGCGGCAGCCTGGTGCGTGAGCAAATACTCGTTCCGTGGCAAGGCGATTCTGGTCACGCTGATCGACCTGCCGTTCTCGGTCTCGCCGGTCATCGCCGGTCTGATTTACGTGCTGATGTTCGGCGCCCGTGGCGTGTTCGGCCCCTGGCTGCAGGACCACGACATCCAGATCGTCTTTGCCCTGCCGGGCATCGTACTGGCGACCATCTTCGTGACGGTGCCGTTCGTCGCCCGCGAGCTGATCCCGCTGATGCAGGAGCAGGGCACGCAGGAAGAAGAAGCCGCGCGCCTGCTCGGTGCCAATGGCTGGCAGATGTTCTGGCACGTGACCGTCCCCAACATTAAGTGGGGCCTGATCTACGGCGTGGTGCTGTGTACCGCGCGGGCCATGGGTGAGTTCGGCGCGGTGTCGGTGGTGTCGGGGCACATTCGCGGCGTGACCAACACCCTGCCCCTGCATGTCGAGATTCTCTACAACGAGTACAACCACGTGGCTGCATTTGCCGTGGCGAGCCTGTTATTGATCCTTGCGCTGTTCATCCTGCTGCTCAAGCAGTGGAGCGAAGCGCGCATTAGCCGTCTGCGCAAAAACGCGGCGGAGGAATAATTCATGTCGATCGAAGTCCGTAACGTCAGCAAGAATTTCAACGCCTTCAAGGCCCTCGACGGCATCAGTCTGGATATCCAGAGTGGCGAGCTCGTGGCGCTGTTGGGCCCGTCCGGTTGTGGCAAGACCACGCTGCTGCGCATCATCGCCGGGCTGGAAACGCCGGATAAAGGCAGCATTGTGTTCCACGGCGAGGATGTCTCCGGCCACGACGTGCGCGATCGCAACGTAGGGTTCGTCTTCCAGCACTACGCGCTGTTTCGCCACATGACCGTGTTCGACAACGTCGCTTTCGGCCTGCGCATGAAGCCGAAGAACCAGCGCCCGAACGAGAGCCAGATCGCTGTCAAAGTGCATGAACTGCTGAACATGGTGCAGCTGGACTGGCTGTCGGACCGCTATCCGGAGCAGCTGTCGGGCGGTCAGCGTCAGCGGATTGCACTGGCCCGGGCCTTGGCGGTGGAGCCCAAAGTGTTGCTGCTGGACGAGCCGTTCGGCGCGCTGGATGCCAAGGTGCGCAAGGAACTGCGTCGCTGGCTGGCGCGGCTGCACGAAGACATCAACCTGACTTCGGTCTTCGTGACCCACGATCAGGAAGAGGCGATGGAAGTCGCGGACCGCATCGTGGTGATGAACAAGGGTGTGATCGAGCAGATCGGCTCGCCCGGGGATGTCTACGAGAACCCGGCCAGCGATTTCGTGTATCACTTTTTGGGTGACTCGAACCGCCTGCACCTGGGCGATGACAACCACGTGCTGTTCCGCCCACACGAGGTGTCATTGTCACGGCATGAAGTGGAAGGGCACCACGCGGCAGAAGTGCGGGACATCCGCCCGTTGGGAGCCACGACGCGCGTGACCCTGAAAGTCGAAGGGCAACCCGAGCTGATCGAAGCGGAAGTGGTGAAAGACCATGACAGCCTGACCGGACTGGCGCGGGGCGAGACGTTGTTCTTCAAGCCGAAGGTCTGGCAGAAAGTCGACAACCTCTAAGCGTACCCCTGTAGGAGCGTGGCTTGTCCCGCGATCTGCCGGGGACCGGCAGCAATCATGATAATGCGTTCTGCCTGATGCACCGCATTATCCAGTTTGCGGCGACTGCGTCGCCGATCGCGGGACAAGCCACGCTCCTGCAGGTTCGTGCGGGTACTCACAATCCGGGCCGGACGCAAATCCACTGTAGGAGCAATCGGAGGTTACGACGGTCGCGAAGGCGCTGGGTCAGCGACATCCACGTCGGCTGACCCATGCATTCGCGAGCAAGGTGGAGCGCCACCCCGGTCGCTCCTACAGTAATGCGAGTTCTAGACCGTGGCTTTTTTCAGATCCCGCCGGTGCGTCTTGCCCACTCGCGCCTCGATGGCGTGCTGCAACTTCTTTCTCATTCCCAGCAAAAAAGCCGCTTCGGCGACGACAAACAACGGCCCGATGATCAGGCCTGTGAGGTCGTCGACAAACGCCGGCTTGCGGCCTTCGTAATAATGGCCCACAAACTGAATCACCCAGCCGAGCACGAACAACCCGACGCCGGCGCTGAGCCAGACCATGGTGGTCTGTTGCGCCAGGTTCGCGCCGACCCACAGGCACAGCGCGAGCAAGACACCCATCAGCACGCCAAAGAAGGCATCCAGCCGCAGGTAGAAAAATGTCGCGGCCAGACTCACCAGCAAGGCCGGCGACACCCAGACACCGCCGAGGGACCAGCTGGTCCAGCCGGGGCGTGACAACAGCACGGCCACCGCGATCACGATCAGGGGAATGCCGACGAAGTGGGTGACGATATTGCGTGTGTCGCGGTGGTAGGCCGCGTACTGGCTGAGGTGATCGACGAGGTTTTTCATTGTTATTCCTCTATGGATACGTGGATCATGCCGCTGATTTTTTTCGGCCAAGCCCGCTGCACGGCTCAGCCTGCAACAAAACGCCGGCTATCAAAAGGAGATTCACATGACGAATGGAACCCAATGGCGCTCATGGTTTATCAACGACCGATGGTTCCGCGATCTGCCTGCGCTGCTGCAGGATAGCTTGCTGACCGGCATGCGTCAGCGTCGGGTGACGCCCGGTAAATCGATCTTCCAGCGCGGCGATTCTGCGCCTGGCTTGTACGCCTTGCTCACGGGCTCGTTGCGCATCAATCCCCTCAAGCCGCAGCAAACGGACATGCCACCGGCAGAAGGCTATCGGCCCTTCTGGTTCGGCGAAGTCTCGTTGTTCGACGACCTGCCCGCGACCCACGATGTGTTCGCCCAGGACGCGGTCATTCTCCTGCACATGCCCCATGCGCCACTCAAACAACTGCTGACCGAACACCCGGCCTTGTGGCGGCATTTTCGTGAGTTGCTGGGGCGCAAGCTCGGTCTTGCCGTGCCTGCCATTGAAGACATCACGCTGATGCCCACTGAAGAACGCGTGGCGTTTCGGCTGCTGATGCTCGCCGAAGCCTACGGCGAGATGGATCGCTCCGTGCGCAGCGTGCCCCTTGCCGACATGGCCTCGAATCGTTGCCTCGGGCTGAGCGCCGAGGTGGTCGAGCGGGTAGTAGGGGAGTTCGCCGAACGGCAGATCGTGCGTCGCGATCACGATCTTATCGGCGTGGAGGACATAGAATGGCTGCGCGAGGCGGCCCTTCACCGCCTGACCGGCGCAAGCGATGAAGGGCGTCGCCGCTCAGCGGTTTAAACCTTCGCGATACTGACTGGGCGTCATGCCGGTCCAGCGCTTGAACGCGCGGCTGAAACTGCTGGTGTCGGCGAAACCGAGCAGGTAGGCGACTTCACTGAGCGAGCTAGCCGGGTCGCGCATGTGCTGCAGGGCCAGATTCTGCCGGCACTGATTGAGCAGCAAGTCGTAGCGGCAACCCTCGTCGGCCAGATGGCGTTGAAGGCTGCGCAGGCTCAGGTGCAGCGTGTGGGCAATGTGCTCGGCGGACGGCTCGCCCTCCGGCAAATGGGTCTCGATGGCGCCACGCACCTTGCGCTCCCAGGTCAGTGCACTGAGTTGCTCGAGGGTTCGGTTGAGCACCGCCTCGTTGTGCACGGCCAGCTCCGGATTACCGTCGTCCAGGTGCCTGTCGAAATCCTCGCTGGCAAAACTCAGCAGATTCTCCGCCGCGCCGAAGAACAGCGGCGCACGGAAGACGTCATGCCACGGCTGCGGGTCTGCCGGTGGCGGCCGCATCAGGTGCACGGCCAGCGGCGCGTAATGACGGCCCAGGCGGTTGCGGCACGTGCGCACATAGATTGCGGCGAAGGCGTCCATCGCCTCATTGGCTGGCACCGGACTACCGTCGGGCACGCGGAAGCGAAACTCGTAACACTCGTCCAAACGTTCAAAGCTCATGACCAGCGCGTCGCTCACCACCGGGTGATAACGCACGATGCGCTCGAACACCTCACGCAACGAACCGCTGGCGACCAGGGCGTAACCCAGCGCATGAAAGGTTGTCGGGCTGACGAAGCGCGACACCCGCAAGCCCAGCGCCGGATCGCCACTCGCCTGCACCGCCAGCTCCCAGAAACGGGTGGTCACCGTCACCGGGTATCGAGCGTTGGGATCATCCATCAGTTGCGGATCCAGGCCCGCAGCCTGGCTCAGTGCGAGGCTGTCGAGGCCGAGGGCATCGAGTTGCTTGCGCAGGGCGCGGGTCCAGCTGGCGAGGATGCTCGGCTCAGACATACAGGTTGGCGCCTCCGGTCTACAGATTGGCGTTCACGGTCAGGCAGCTTTCCTCCTGAAGCGGCACAGTGGTGCCATGTTTTTTCATCCTGAAACCGGAGAATGGAAGCATGCACGACACTTCTGCAAGTGCTGCCGGACTGAATGCACAACAACGATCAGCGCATATTCGTGCGGTGGTTTCCGCCCACGGCGCTGCGTTGCGTGAGCGCCATCCGCTGTTGCGGCATCAAGACGCCATTGGCGCCGGCATCCTGTTCTTCGCACTGGCCGGCATGATCGGCAGCGCGGCGCTCTATCTCGGGGGTTATCTGGCCTGGTGGGCGTGCCTGCTGCTGAATGCGTTCTTCGCCTCGCTGACCCACGAGCTTGAACACGACCTGATCCACAGCATGTACTTCCGCAAGCAGCGCGTGCCCCATAACCTGATGCTGGCGCTGGTCTGGCTGGCGCGGCCGAGCACAATCAATCCCTGGATTCGCCGACACTTGCACCTCAATCACCACAAGGTCTCCGGCACTGAGGCCGACATGGAGGAGCGCGCCATCACCAATGGCGAACCGTGGGGCGTGGCGCGGTTGCTGATGGTGGGCGATAACGTCATGTCGTCGCTGATCCGCATGCTGCGGGCGAAAACCCGGGCGCATAAATTCAGCATTCTCAAACGCACCCTTCGCGTTTATGCGCCGCTGGCGCTGCTCAATTGGGGCGCGTGGTACGTGTTTCTCGGCTTCCACGGCGCCAACGGCATTGCCGGTCTTATGGGCAGCCCGATTGAATGGTCGGCGAATACGCTGGCGGTCATGCACGTCATCGACGTCGCTGTCGTGGTGCTGGTCGGTCCGAACGTGCTGCGTACCTTTTGCCTGCACTTCGTCAGTTCGAACATGCATTACTACGGCGACGTCGAACTGGGGAATGTCATGCAACAGACCCAAGTGCTCAATCCGTGGTGGATGTGGCCGCTGCAGGCGTTCTGCTTCAACTTCGGCAGCACCCACGGGATCCATCACTTCGTGGTGAAGGAGCCGTTTTACATACGCCAGATGACGGCGCCCGTTGCGCACAAGGTGATGGCCGAGATGGGGGTGCGCTTCAATGATTTCGGCACCTTCGGACGGGCCAACCGGTTTGAGCGCACTGCTGAAAACGACACGGTGCTCAAGCCTGCGCGCGGTTGATGCCTGCCTGCCTGTTGTGCCAGTGATGCTGGCGTTCAGAAATTTTTCTGGATAAAAATTTCTGTAACAACCGCCCCTTAATCTCTGCTCATCCCCGGCGAGCTGGGGGCAGACAGCGTGATTATCAGGGTCACCCCTTTAAGGCAGGGGGTGGCCCTCTTTTTTTGCGCTATCCCCCGAAGTTGCGGCATATATTTTCGAGCTATTAATAAATAGCTTCTTATTCTTTTTCGAATATATGCCCGATCCCTATACTCGCCCCCATGAACGCACCGTGCAGGAGGCGAAGGCCATGCATAACGAATCGATCCGTTACTTGATCGTGCCAGGCTGGCAAGGATCTGCCGACGACCATTGGCAAACTCACTGGCAGAACAGCCTGCCCAATAGCGTGCGCGTGGAGCAGGCCGACTGGCTCAAACCGCGCCGCGAAGATTGGGTAGGTGAACTGCAACGCGCTATCGCCTCGGACAGCACACCGGTGATTCTCATTGCCCACAGCCTGGGTTGCGTCACCGTCGCCCATTGGGCGCAGCTGGCGCCATTGGCGAGTTTGCGTCAAGTGCGCGGAGCCTTGCTGGTGGCTCCCGCCGACGTCGAGCGGCCCAATTGCCCGCCGGCGATCCGCAATTTCGCGCCGATCCCCGAACACCTGCTGCCGTTCCCGATCCAAGTGGTCAGTTCGGACAACGATTCAGCCGTCAGCGCATTGCGCGCGATGGAAATGGCCCGCAACTGGGGCGCCGAAATCGGCATCCTCAGCGGCGCTGGCCATATCAACGTGAAGTCCGGCCATCAGCGGTGGGAGCAGGGTTTCGCTTACCTGTACCGGCTCCAAGGGCGTATCGAGCAACTTACCCGCCGCCGCGCATGACATCAGCACACGTCACCGTCGGTACGCACGAGCCAACTTTTCTCAGCATCATTTTCGCCGCAGTGAACCGACAGGTGCTGCGGCTTTTTTTTAAACGCCCGGGTCCATGAATGGTCGGGCGGGAGCCTGCCATGAGCCTTTCCGACATTTCGAGCCACCCGTTGTTGACCTTTCCTGATGCTGAAAAAAGCCCGCTGAGCATCCGCGCCAAGGCCTTGGTGTTCATCGATCCACGATCGCGGCAGTTGCGCGAAGAGATGGAGCTGCTGGCGCCACTGGACCTGCCGGTGCTGATCCGCGGCGAATCCGGCACCGGCAAGGAATTGCTGGCGCGTCATATCCATCGTGGCAGCGACCGGGCCGGGTTGTTCGTATCCGTCAACTGTGGCGCCATCAGCTCGACCTACGCCGACGCCGAGCTGTTCGGTTACGCCGCCGGCGCCCACAGCGGCTCTGTCAGCAGTCGGGCAGGCTGGTTCGGCTCGGCAACGGGCGGCACCCTATATCTGGATGAGATCGCCGACCTGCCGATGGCGATCCAGATCAAATTGCTCGCGGCGCTGGAAAACCACGAAGTCACCCGCGTTGGCGCCACGCAGCCCAGCCAGGTCGACGTCAGGCTGGTCGCAGCGACCAGCATCGACCTGCGCCTGTCGGTCGCCGCTGGCAAATTCCACGAGCGGCTTTATCGCTACCTGAACGAAGGGCGTCTCGACCTGCCGGCGTTGCGCGAGCAGCCCGGCAACATCCTGCCGTTGGCCGAGTACTTCCTGGGGATTTACAGCCAGCGCTTCGGGTTCGAGATGCCGCTGATCAGCGAGGACGCGCAGCGCGTGCTCGAAGCCCATTACTGGCCGGGCAACACGCGGGAGCTGGAGAACGTCATTCACTTCGCGCTGCTGGTCAGCAGCGGCGCGGAAATCCTGCCCGAGCATCTGAATCTGCCGATTCGGTGATGGCTCTCTAGCCCCGGCGCCAGGCGGCTGGGTGGCAAGATGCCCGTTGAGAACCAAAAAGCATAACCGCCTGACTAAAAAGTATTGTCTCGGAATAAAAAATCTCGGTACTGTCGGCACCAGCCGCCACCCTGCCGAGGGTCGATCCCGCGGCAGACCGAAGACAAGTCGCCCACGAGGCGACCCGATTTCTATTAAGGACATCGCATGAAGAAGACGTTTCTGTTCACCGCACTGGCGGCTGCTCTCTCCCTGGGCATCAGCGCTGCACAAGCTGCCGAGAAGCTCGTCGTAGGCGCCACCGCTGTTCCGCACGCTGAGATCCTTGAGCTGATCAAGCCTGAACTGGCCAAAGAAGGCGTGGACCTGCAGATCAAAGTCTTCACTGACTACGTGCAGCCCAACGTGCAACTGAACGAGAAGCGTCTGGACGCCAACTACTTCCAGACCAAGCCTTATCTGGATGGCTTCAACAAGGGCAAGGGCGCCACCCTGGTGACCGGCGTCGGCGTACACGTCGAACCGTTCGGTGGTTACTCGAAGAAGTGGAAGTCGATCGCCGAGCTGCCTGACGGCGCAACCGTTGCCATCCCTAACGAAGGCAGCAACGCTGGTCGCGCTCTGCTGTTGTTGCAGAAGAACGGCCTGATCACCCTGAAAGATCCAACCGACGCCCTGGCGACGCCGAAAGACATCGCCACCAACCCGAAGCACCTGAAGTTCCGCGAGCTGGAATCGGCGCTGCTGCCGCGCGCGCTGGATCAGGTTGACCTGGATCTGATCAACACCAACTACGCGCTGGAAGCCAAGCTCAGCCCTAAAAAGGATGCGCTGATTCTGGAAGGTGCCGACTCGCCATACGTGAACTACCTGGTGACCCGTACCGACAACGCTCACACCGACGCGATCGAGAAGCTGTCCAAAGCGCTGACCAGCCAGCAAGTCAAAGACTTCATCAACAAGAAGTACGACGGCGCGGTATTGCCAGCGTTCTGATGAAGGCCTGAGCGCGCCATTGCAGCGCGTTCATTTTTACAAAACGCGCTTGCCTGCCGCCGCTCCTACTCCGCTGACGCACAGTCATCGAGGGTTGGGGGTGGCGACAGGCAAGCGCGTTTTTGCGTTTCAAGCGCGGCGCCTGTGCATAAGTCCGCAAGCCGGCGCACCGCGTATGGCAGTAACTGCCGGAGGCCGTCGCTAGGTCGTTCAGCGCTATGCATATGCTCTAACGATATTTAAAATTCCGTTCTTATAGCTTTAAAGTCTTCCCTCCTTAGCCACACCTTTTGGAGTCGGAGTTCTCATGCCAGCAGCCTCCCACGCTTCGTCCGCGCAAGCGCCCGGTCAGCCGTTCGATGTGCGTCCATTCGCCGAAAAGGTGGGCGCGGAAATCGTCGGTCTGGATCTGTCCCGTCCGCTCAACGACGCCGATTTTGCCCGGGTGCATCAAGCGCATCTCGACTATCACGTTGTCGTTTTCCGCGATCAGCACATCACCCCGCAGCAGCAGATCGATTTCAGCCGCCGTTTTGGCGTCCTGCAGATTCACGTGCTCAAGCAGTTCCTGCTCGCCAATCACCCCGAAATTTTGATCGTCTCCAATATCGTCGAGAACGGTCAGCCGGTGGGGCTGGGGGATGCCGGCAAATACTGGCACTCGGACCTTTCTTACAAAGAGCTGCCGAGCCTGGGCTCGATGCTCTATGCCCAGGAGCTGCCAAGCGAAGGCGGCGACACCCTGTTCGCTGACATGCACCTGGCCTGGGACACGCTGCCCGAGCACCTGCGCAAAGCCGTCGAAGGGCGCAACGCCGCGCACAGTTACACCTCGCGCTACAGCCATGGGCATAACGCCGATAACTGGCGCCCGACCCTCAGCGCTGAACAGTTGGCCCAGGTCGCGGTAGTCAGTCACCCGATCGTGCGCACTCACCCGGAAAACGGGCGCAAGGCGCTGTTCGTCAGCGAAGGCTTCACGACCCATATCCTTGGCCTGCCGGACGACGAGAGTCAGGCGATTCTGACCGAGCTGTACGCCCACAGCGTTCGCCCGGAAGGCGTTTACCGCCACAAGTGGCAGGAGAACGACATGGTGTTCTGGGACAACCGTTCGCTGATTCATCTGGCCGGCGGCACGCCCGATCACCTGCGCCGTCGCCTGCACCGCACCACCATTCAGGGCGATGCGCCGTTCTGATCAGGAGAGCTCCATGAATGCCGCTCTGCAAAGCCACACGGCTAGCGATCGCTTGAACGCGCAACAGGCCAGCCAGCCCACTGCTGAAGCGCTGCTGCAAGTACAGGGCGTCAGCCTTGAATACCGCACGCCGGAGCGCGTGGTGCGGGCCACCCATCAAGTCAGTTTTGAAATCGATCCTGGCGACCGCTTTGTCCTGCTCGGCCCGTCGGGCTGCGGCAAGTCAACGCTGCTCAAGGCCGTGGCCGGGTTCATTCAGCCCAGCGAAGGGCAGATTCGACTGGCCGGTCAGCAGGTCACGGAACCGGGGCCGGACCGAATTGTGGTGTTTCAGGAATTCGACCAGTTGCCGCCGTGGAAGACGGTGATTCAGAACGTCATGTTTCCGCTGCTGGCCTCGCGCACCCTCAAGCGCCGTGAAGCCGAGGAGCGTGCGCGGTATTACCTGGAAAAGGTCGGCTTGAGCGCCTTCGCCGATGCGTATCCGCATACGTTGTCCGGCGGCATGAAGGCGCGCGTGGCGATTGCCCGGGCGCTGGCGATGCAGCCGAAAATCCTGCTGATGGACGAGCCCTTCGCCGCGCTTGATGCGCTCACCCGCCGCAAGATGCAGGAAGAGCTGCTGGAGTTGTGGGAAGAGGTGCGCTTCACGCTGCTGTTCGTGACCCACTCCATCGAAGAAGCACTGGTGGTGGGCAACCGGATTCTGCTGCTGTCGCCCCATCCGGGCCGCGTGCGCGCCGAGATCAACAGCCATCAGTACACCCTGAAAAGCCTCGGCGGCGTTGAGTTTCAGGCGTCTGCGCAGCGCATTCACCGCCTGCTGTTCGACGAAGGCGAAGCGCATGCGGTCGAGCCGGATCTGCGGTTTCAGGATGTTCGTATTGCCTATTAACAGCGCTGCCGGTGGGACCCTCGACCGGCTGCATGAACTGAGCGTATCTCCGTAGGAGCCGGCTTGCTGGCGAACGCGTTAGGTCTGACACCGTTTTGGTGGATGGCAGATGGTTCGCCAGCAAGCCGGCTCCTTGGGCGCGTCGTCTTGAGAGACATACCCATGAGCCTTTCACCCCCACTGCGGGAAGAATACGAAGTCGTGCTGGAGCCTTTCACTCAGGAAGACCTGGCCCGCGACATTCCCCTCGCGCAACGTATCTGGCAGGTCAGCTGGGTGCGTAAAGCCGTCATCCTGTTGGCCCTGGCGATCATCTGGGAAATCGCCGCGCGCATTCAGGGCAACGACCTGCTGCTGCCGAGCTTTCTGCAAACCGCTTCGGCGTTTATCGACGGCATCGTCAGCGGCGAATTGCTGACCAAGGTCTGGATTTCTCTGACGGTGCTGGTCAAGGGTTACCTGATCGGCATCGTCCTGGCGTTCGGGCTGACGACGCTGGCGGTATCGACCCAGCTGGGTCGCGACCTGCTGGGCACGCTGACGGCGATGTTCAACCCGTTGCCGGCCATCGCGCTGCTGCCGCTGTCGCTGTTGTGGTTCGGCCTGGGTGAAAACAGCCTGATCTTCGTACTGGTGCATTCCGTGCTCTGGGCGCTGGCCTTGAATACCTACGCGGGATTCCTCGGCGTCTCTGAAACCCAGCGCATGGCCGGGCGCAATTACGGCCTCAAGGGCCTGCGGTTCGTCTGGTACATCCTGATCCCTGCGGCGCTGCCGTCGATTCTCGCGGGCCTGAAAATCGGCTGGGCCTTTGCCTGGCGAACCCTCATCGCCGCTGAACTGGTGTTCGGCGCGTCTTCGGGCAAGGGCGGTCTGGGCTGGTACATCTTCCAGAATCGCAACGAGCTGTACACCGACAAGGTGTTCGCGGGCCTGGCGGCGGTGATCATCATCGGTCTGCTGGTGGAAAACCTGCTGTTCAGCAACGTCGAGCGCCTGACCGTGAAGCGGTGGGGCATGCAGCGCTGATCTGTTTTTTTCAAACGAACGCTCCGCCTCGTGGCCGCTGGATGGGCAATGAGGCTGTCACCCCTTTCGCCTTCATCGTGAGAAGTGTATGAATTTTCCAAAGAGAGTTGCACAGTTCAAGCGCCCGACACTGACCACGCTCGCCGCCGCACTGGGGCTGGCCTTGTTGAGCAACGGCGCTCACGCTGAAGGCAAGATCAGCATCGCCCAGCAGTTCGGCATCGGTTATCTGATTCTGGACGTCGTTCAGCAGCAGAAGCTGATCGAGAAGCACGGCAAGGAGCAGGGTCTGGACATCGAGGTCGACTGGAACAGCATCTCCGGCGCCACCGCGATGAATGAAGCCCTCTTGGCTGGCGCGCTGGACGTGGTGTCGGCGGGCGTGCCGCCGATGCTGACCATCTGGGACCGCACCAAGGGCAAGCAGAACGTCAAGGCAATCGCCTCGCTGGGCTCAATGCCTAATTACCTGCTCAGCAACAATCCCAACGTGAAAACCCTCAACGACTTCACCGACAAGGACCGCATCGCGGTGCCGGCGGCGGGCGTGGGGTTCCAGTCGCGTACGTTGCAGATCGAAACCGCCAAGCTGTTCGGGAACGAGAATTTCAAGAAGTTCGACAACATCTCCGTCAGCCTGCCGCACCCGGACGCCACGTCGGCGCTTATTGCCGGCGGTTCGGAGATCAGCGCGCACTTCTCCAGTCCGCCTTTTCAGTATCAGGAGCTGGAAAACCCCAAGGTGCATAAAGTGCTGAGTTCGTACGATGTGCTGGGCGGCGAGGCGACGTTCAACGTGCTCTACACTACTCAGAAATTCCACGACGAAAACCCGAAGACCTACAAAGCGTTCTATGACGCCCTGGCCGAGGCCGAGAAAATCATCAAAGCCGACAAACCTGCGGCGGCGAAGACCTACATCGACGTCGAGAAATCGAAATTGCCGTTGCCGCTGGTGGAGAAGATCGTCTCCGACCCTGAGATCGACTTCACCGTCGTGCCCCAGCGCACGTTCATCTACGCCGAAAAACTGCACGAGCTGGGTGTGCTGAAAAACAAGGCTGACAGCTGGAAGGATTTCTTCTTCGAAGAAGCCCACGGTGGCGCGGGGAGTTGATCCTCCATGTTTGATCGGGCTGTCTAGATAGGCCAGCCAGGGGAGGCGGTGTGTCAGTCACGCCGCCTTCGCGACCGTCGTAACCTCCGATTGCTCCTACAGGGGATTGGCGTCCACCGAAGATATTCGCCGCGGGCACCAAACTGATCTACGTCAGACGCAGATGTTGGGCCCGGCGCATGACTGTAGGAGCGCGCTTGCGCGCGAATGCGGTGTGTCTGCCAACATCCATGCCACAGACCCACCGCCTTCGTCCGGATGCGGCCAGACCAAGCGCGCTCCTGCACCGATCTATGTCCGGCGCTGGACGTCCGGCGTATGCAAATCATCGGTAGGAGCGTGGCTTGTCCCGCGATCTGGCGCGCAGCGGCAGCAGGTCTGCACCGATTTTTCCCTGATCCACCGCGTGCACAGATTCCACGACCGGTTCCCGGCCGATCGCGGGACAAGCCACGCTCCTACAGAGGGATTTTGCGTCCGGTGCAGATGTTTGGCACGGCGTGTACCTGTAGGAGCGCGCTTGCCCGCGAACGCGTTGTGTCCGCCAACATCAATGTCACAGACCCACCGCCTTCGTCCGGATGCGGCCCAGGCCAAGCGCGCTCCTGCACCGATCTATGTCCGGCGCTGGACGTCCGGCGTATGCAAATCATCGGTAGGAGCGTGGCTTGTCCCGCGATCTGGTGCGCAGCGGCAGCAGGTCTGCCATCGGTTTCTGCCTGATCCACCGCGTGAACCGATTCCACGACCGGTTCCCGGCCGATCGCGGGACAAGCCACGCTCCTACAGGGGGATTTGCGTCAGACGCACACATCGGGCACGGCACGAAACCTGTAGGAGTGACAGGGGTGGCGCTCCACCTTGCCCGCGAACGCGGTGTGTCCGCCAACATCAATGTCACAGACCAATCCCATCGCGGACAGGCGCGCTCTAGCGTAGATTAGCGTGCGCTATAGATTCCGGCAGAGTTCAGTACCACCAAGGAACCCTGATGTAAGCTCACAGTCGCATGATCACATCGCGACGGCCCCGGCGGCGCGGTGTCGCAACGGCATTGGCACAAGGAGCTTGCATGCCCGCCCAACCCTCTCTGTTTCTTGGTCGTCTGACCGTTCTTTCCATCGGTTTGTGCCTGGCCGTTCTCGCCGGCTGTGACAAGGAAAAGCCCCAGGACCCGGTGTTGCCCCGCGTCCAGATCCAGGACGTCAAAACCAGTGAATACGCCGCCGCGGTCGCGCTGACCGGGGATGTGCAGGCGCGGGTGCAGACGCAGCTGTCGTTTCGCGTGGGCGGCAAGATCATTCAGCGTTCGGTCGATGTCGGCGATCAAGTGTCGGCCAAACAAGTACTGGCCAAACTCGACCCCAAAGACCTGCAGACCAACGTCGACTCCGCCATCGCTGCCGTTGCCGCTGAGCAGGCGCGCGTGAAACAGACCTCTGCGGCCTTCGTGCGCCAGGAAAAACTGCTGCCCAAGGGCTACACCAGCCGCAGTGAATACGATTCAGCCCAGGCGCAATTGCGCGGCAGTCAGAGCGCGCTCAAAGCCGCTCAGGCGCAACTGGCCAACGCCCGCGAGCAGCTGAGTTACACCGCATTGATCGCCGATGCGCCCGGTATCATTACCGCGCGGCAGGCTGAGGTGGGCCAGGTCTTGCAGCCAACGGCGCCGATCTTCAGCCTGGCCCGCGATGGCGAGCGTGACGCCGTGTTCGACGTTTACGAATCGCTGTTCGTCAACCCGCCCACCGACCAGCCGGTCGAAGTCACGTTGCTGGACAACCCCAAGGTCAAGGCCGTCGGTAAAGTCCGCGAAGTCACCCCGGCCGTTTCAGCGCAGACGGGCACGCTGCAAGTGAAAATCGCACTCAGCTCACTGCCTCCGGGCATGGACCTGGGTTCGGTGGTCAGTGCCGCCCTGACCGTACCGGCCAAGACCAGCGTCGAGCTGCCATGGTCAGCGCTGACCAAAGGTCTGGGCGATCAGCTCGGCAAACCTGCCGTTTGGGTGGTCGATGGCGACAACAAGGTCAGCCTGCGCAGCGTGACCGTTGGGCGCTACCTCACAGGCAAGGTGATCATCGTCGACGGTCTGAAGAATGGTGAAAAAGTGGTCGTTGCCGGTAATCAGTTATTGCACCCCGATATGCAAGTCGAACTCGCCGACGTGCACCCCGATCCCGCGAAGCAATCGGCAGGAGCCCAGCAATGAAGCGCTTGTCAGGGGTTGTGTTGGCCGGTCTGCTGTTAAGCGCCTGCAGCAAGGAAGAGCCGCCACCGGAGCCGGTTCGGCCGGTCCTGTTCATCGAGGTGAAGCCACAGGCCCAAGAAAGCCTGGGTCGCTTCGCCGGCAACATTGCCGCGCGCTATGAAAGCACCCTGGGCTTTCGCGTTTCGGGTCGCATCGCCCAGCGCAGTGTCGATGTCGGCGCTCAGGTCAAGAAGGGCGACCTGCTCGCCGTGCTCGACCCGACGGACCAACAGAACCAGGTGCGCTCGACCCAGGGCGATCTGGCCCGGGTCGAGGCCCAGTTGATCAACGCCCAGGCCAATGCACGGCGGCAGCACGAGTTGTTTGATCGCGGCGTTGGCGCCCAGGCCGCGCTGGATGTCGCAGTCACCGACCTGAAAACCACTCAGTCTTCCTATGATCAGGCCAAGGCCGCGATGCAACAGGCCAAGGATCAGTTGAGCTACAGCGAGCTGCGCGCCGATCACGATGCCGTGGTCACCCAATGGAAAGTCGAGGCCGGCCAAGTGGTCAGCGCAGGCGAGCAGGTGGTGACACTGGCGCGCCCGGACATCAAGGAAGCGGTCATTGACCTGCCGGCGCAACTGGGCGATCAACTGCCCAGCGACGTGGTGTTCACAGTCGCCAGCCAGCTGGAGCCGGAGATCAACACCACAGCGACCGTTCGAGAACTCGAGCCTCAGGCCGAAAGCACCACGCGCACCCGTCGCGCACGTTTGACCCTGGCGGACACGCCGGCGGCCTTCCGATTGGGTACAGCGATCAGCGTGACCCTCAGCTCGGCGATCAAACCGCGCATCGAGCTGCCCGCCACCTCCGTGCAGGAGGTCGACGGCAAGACGCAGATCTGGGTCATCGACATGCAGAATCAGACGGTTTCCCCACGCGTCGTCACGGTCGTCAGCCGCAGTGATGATTCCGTGGTACTGGCCGGTGGCGTCAGCGATGGCGATCGCGTTGTGACCGCCGGCGTCAACAGCCTCAAGCCGGGGCAGAAAATTAAAGTCGATAAGGAAAGCCCACGATGAAAGGGACGTTCAACCTCTCCGATTGGGCGATCAAGCATCAGTCTTTCGTCTGGTACCTGATGTTCGTCGGCCTGCTGATGGGCGTGTTTTCCTACATGAACCTGGGCCGTGAAGAAGACCCTTCGTTCACCATCAAGACCATGGTCATACAAACCCGCTGGCCGGGCGCGACGGTGGATGAAACCCTTGAGCAGGTGACTGACCGCATCGAGAAAAAGCTCGAAGAGCTCGATTCCCTCGACTACGTGAAGAGCTACACCCGGCCGGGCGAGTCCACTGTTATGGTTTACCTGCGCGACACCACCAGCGCGGAGGCCATTCCTGACATCTGGTACCAGGTGCGCAAGAAGATCGACGACATTCGCGGGCAATTTCCCCAAGGTATTCAAGGCCCGGCGTTCAATGATGAGTTCGGCGACGTTTACGGCTCGATCTACGCTTTCACCTCTGACGGCCTGACCCTGCGCCAGCTGCGCGACTATGTGGAGCAAGTGCGCGTCCAGATCCGCGACGTGCCGGGCCTGGGCAAAGTCGAAATGATCGGCGAGCAGGACGAGGTGCTGTACCTGAACTTTTCCACCCGCAAGCTGGCGGCGCTGGGGCTGGATCAGCGTCAGGTCGTGCAAAGCCTGCAATCGCAAAACACCGTGACGCCTGCCGGGGTCATCGAGGCGGGTCCTGAGCGCATATCGGTGCGCACCTCCGGCCAGTTCGCGTCGGAAAAAGACCTGGAAAACGTCAATCTGCGCCTCAATGATCGCTTCTATCGCTTGAGCGACATCGCTGAAATCACCCGCGGCTACGTCGATCCGCCCAAGCCGCTGTTCCGCTTCGATGGCAAGCCAGCGATTGGGCTGGCCATTGCCATGAAGAAAGGCGGCAACGTTCAGGAGTTCGGCAAGCAGTTGCACGAGCGCATGACCGCCGCGACCGCCGACCTGCCGATTGGCGTCGGCGTAAATGTGGTTTCCGATCAGGCGCAAGTGGTCGAGAAAGCCGTCGGTGGTTTCACCAGCGCGCTGTTCGAAGCGGTGGTGATCGTGTTGATCGTCAGCTTCATCAGCCTCGGCATGCGCGCCGGTCTGGTGGTGGCCTGCTCGATTCCGCTGGTGCTGGCGATGGTCTTTGTGTTCATGGAATACAGCGGCATCACCATGCAGCGTATTTCCCTGGGCGCCCTGATTATTGCCCTCGGCCTGTTGGTCGATGACGCGATGATCACGGTGGAGATGATGGTGTCGCGCCTTGAGAAAGGCGAAACCAAAGCCCAGGCCGCGACCTACGCCTACACCTCGACGGCCTTCCCGATGCTCACCGGTACGCTGGTGACAGTTGCGGGCTTCGTGCCGATTGGCCTGAACGCCAGCTCGGCGGGGGAATACACCTTCACACTTTTCGCGGTGATCGCTGTCGCGATGTTGGTGTCGTGGGTCGTCGCAGTGCTGTTCGCCCCGGTGATCGGCGTGCACATCCTCAGCGAGAACGTGAAAAAGCACGACGAGAACGCCAAGCCCGGACGCATCGCACGGGCCTTCAACGGCTCAATGTTCTGGGCCATGCGTCACCGCTGGTTGACCATCATCATCACGATTTTGCTGTTTGCCACCTCGCTGTTCTGCATGCGCTTCGTGCAGAACCAGTTCTTCCCCTCATCGGATCGCCCGGAGATTCTGGTCGACCTCAACCTGCCGCAGAACGCGTCGATCAACGAGACCCGCCGCGCGGTGGACAAACTTGAGGCGACCCTCAAGGACGATCCGGACATTGTCAGCTGGAGCACGTACATCGGCGAAGGCGCGGTGCGTTTCTACCTGCCGCTCGATCAGCAGCTGGAGAACCCGTACTACGCGCAGTTGGTGATCGTCAGCAAAGGGCTGGAAGAGCGCGGCGCGTTGACCGAGCGTTTGAAAAAACGCCTGCGGGATGACTTCGTCGGCATCGGCACCTACGTTCAGGCGCTGGAAATGGGGCCGCCGGTGGGGCGCCCGATTCAGTACCGGGTCAGCGGCGAAAACATTGATGAAGTGCGCCAGCACGCCATCGAACTCGCCACGCTGCTCGACAAGAATCAGCACATCGGCGAGATGATTTACGACTGGAACGAGCCCGGCAAAGTCCTGCGCATCGACATCAATCAGGACAAGGCGCGGCAACTGGGGCTGTCGTCCGAGGACGTCGCGCAGTTGATGAACAGCATCGTGACCGGCTCGGCGGTGACCCAGGTGCGCGACGACATCTACCTGATCAACGTCGTCGGTCGTGCGGTGGATTCCGAGCGCGGATCGCCGGAAACCCTGCAGAACCTGCAGATCGTCACGCCCCAGGGCACGTCGATTCCGCTACTGGCCTTCGCCAACGTGCGCTATGAGCTGGAGCAGCCGCTGGTGTGGCGTCGTGATCGTAAACCGACGATCACGCTCAAGGCCGCCGTGAGCGACGACATGCAGCCGACCGATCTGGTCAAGGAGCTCAAGCCCGAGATCGACAAGTTTGCCGCCGGTTTGCCGGTGGGCTTCAAGATTGCCACGGGCGGTACGGTGGAGGAGAGCGGCAAGGCCCAAGGGCCGATTGCCAAGGTCGTGCCGTTGATGATCTTCCTGATGGCGACCTTCCTGATGATCCAGCTGCACAGCGTGCAGAAGATGTTCATCGTCGCCAGCGTGGCGCCGTTGGGGCTGATAGGCGTGGTGCTGGCGCTGGTGCCGACCGGAACGCCCATGGGCTTTGTGGCGATCCTCGGCATTCTGGCGCTGATTGGCATCATCATCCGCAACTCGGTGATTCTGGTGACGCAGATTCATGAGTATGAAGTGGCCGGCTATCTGCCGTGGGATGCGGTGGCGGAAGCGACCGAGCACCGCCGTCGGCCGATTCTGCTCACCGCTGCCGCGGCAAGCCTGGGCATGATCCCCATCGCCCGCGAAGTGTTCTGGGGGCCGATGGCTTACGCGATGATCGGCGGGATCATCATCGCGACCCTGCTGACGCTACTGTTCCTGCCAGCGCTTTACGTGGCCTGGTACAAGATCAAGGAGCCGAGTGACGAGGAGCGTCAGAAAGCTGAGCGGGAGAAGCAGGAAAAGAGTGCGGAGAATGAGCGCGACCAAGGCGGCGCGGACGAAAAGCCGACGCCTGCTCGATAAAATAAAGGCGAGCCGGAATCTGTTCCGGCTCGCCTTGTTGGTGACGAATCTTTTGCTGCGTGAAAAGCCTGAAACCCTTCAAGCCTTGCGCCAGACACTCGCCAGCCACGGCTGCTGGTCCCTCGGCAATCCCGGCGGTCGGTAGTAGTGCTCGACCTCAATGAACCCGGCTTCAGTCAGCAGTACGGTCCATGACGCCAGGTCATGAAAGGCACCGTAGCGCTCGCCTTTCCAGCCTTCCTGGTTGTCGCCACGGGGATTGGAGCTGAACAACACGCCGCCGGGCTTCAACGCGGCGCGCAGTTGGCGCAGCACCCGAGGCAACTCCTGACGGGGGACGTGGAAAAGCGAGGCGTTGGCGAATATGCCGTCGAACCGTTCGGCGGGCAGGTTCAGCTCAAGGAAGTTCTGATGGAGCACGTCGCAGCCGCTGTCGGCACGGGCCATGTCGGCGAAGCGTTCGGAGCCATCCAGGCCGGTGGCGATGTGGCCCATGGCAGAAAATGTCTGAAGATCACGCCCTGGTCCGCACCCGAAATCGAGAATCTGGAACGGCGCCGGGCCGGTGATATTGCGCAGCAACGCATCAATGTTCTGGCTCACATCATGGTCGCGGGTCCCTTCGCGAAAGCCCTCGGCGACCTCGTTGTAATTGCCGAGGGTGGTGGCCGTGATCTGGGCGAGGTCTTCTGAGTCGAGTTTCATGGGGCGAGTGTCTGGGCGAATAAGGCCGCCAATATACCCCGCTCGCGGACTTCAACGCCGCTCTGGCATCAGATTGGCGCCCGACGTAAAGGCTGGTGCGGGGACGAACCTGTAGGGGTGACCGGGGTGGCGCTCCACCTTGCTCGCGAATGCGTCGTGTCAGTCAGCATCCAGGTCACAGACCCACCGCTTTCGCGACCGTCGTAACCTCCGATTGCTCCTACAGTTGATTTGCATCGGACACGGATTCGGGAGGCGCGGCACGAACCTGTAGGAGTGAGCTTGCTCGCGATCTGGCGCGAAGCGGCAGTAAATGGCCAATGCAACGTCGGCAATCGCTGCGTGCTAGCGCTTGTTCAGCCGCAACGCCAACCGATCCCCGCCCAACTGAATCGCCGCCACCAATACCACCAGCAACACGATCACGGTGAGCATCACTTGCGTGTCAAACCGCTGATAGCCATATCGGTAAGCGATATCCCCCAATCCACCGGCGCCAATCGCGCCCGCCATGGCCGATGAATTGATCATGGTCACTATCGTGATGGTAAATCCGCCGACAATCCCCGGCAGTGCTTCGGGCAGCAGCACGTGCCAGACGATGTGCCAGCGGCGGCAACCCATCGCCTGTGCTGCTTCAATCAAGCCATGGTCAACTTCGCGCAGGCTCACTTCCGCGATACGCGCGAAGAACGGCGTCGCCGCAATGGTCAGTGGCACCACCGCCGCCCACACGCCGTAGGTCGTGCCGACAATCAGCCGCGTGAACGGGATCAGCGCGACCATCAGAATCAGGAACGGCACCGAACGGAAAATGTTCACGAACGCACCCAGCACCTTATTGATGGTGGGCGCTTCAAAGATGCCGCCCTTGCCGCTGGTGACCAGAATCACCGCCAGCGGAATGCCCAGCATCAACGCGATCAGTGATGACACGCCGACCATCAGGAATGTATCGATAACCCCCTGCCACAGACGATCAAGCCACATAACCCACTACCTCCGCCTGCTGTGCATGTTTACGGGCGCGAATCAGTAGTTCCTCAACCGACAGTGGCGAATGACTGATCGCCAGCAACAGATGACCCAGCGCTCGCCCCTGAATGCGTTCGACGCCGCCATGCAGCAGGCTCACCTGCCCGCCGAAGACGCTGAACAACGCTGACAGGTCAGGCTCGCTGCCGGTGAATTGCAGATCCAGCACAACGCTGGCGTGATACTCGGAAGGGTGCGACTGCAGACGCGCTTGCACATCCTCCGGCAGCGCGTGTTGCAGGGGCGCCAGCAGCGTCTTGCTCACCTCATGCTGCGGATTGCCGAATACCTGCCAGACCGGGCCCTGCTCGACCACTTCGCCTTTTTCCAGCACCACCACGCGATCACAGATTTCCCGGATCACCGCCATCTCGTGGGTGATCAAAATGATCGTCAGGCTCAGGCGCTGGTTGATCTCGCGCAGCAGGCCGAGAATCGATTGCGTGGTCTCCGGGTCGAGTGCGGACGTCGCCTCGTCGCACAGCAGAATCGCCGGATCATGCACCAACGCCCGGGCGATGCCGACGCGCTGCTTCTGCCCGCCCGACAACTGCGCCGGATACGCCTTGTGCTTGCCTTCCAGCCCTACCAACTCCAGCAATTCGGCGACTTTGCGCTGACGCTGTTCCTTCGGCACGCCGGCCACTTTCAGCGGCAATTCGACGTTCTGCCAAACGGTTTTGGCTGACATCAGATTGAAGTGCTGAAAGATCATGCCGATGCGTCGGCGCAGCGCCACCAGCGTGTCCTCGTTGAAGTCGCCGATGTCCACCTGATCGATCAGCACGCGCCCGGTGCTGGGTTTCTCCAGACGATTGATGGTGCGGATCAGCGATGATTTGCCTGCGCCGCTGCGGCCGATGATGCCGAACACCTCGCCGCGCTGGATATCCAGATCGATGCCCTGAAGTGCCGGCACCTGCCCTTGCGGACCTTCATAGACCTTGCCCAGATTGATGAAGCGCACATGGGCGTGCTGCTTTTGCGGATGCAGCTCGGCTTGTACGGCGGCATGGAGGGCATCACCCCCAGGCGCTAAAACGCGTTGCGCGGATGCACTCATGATCAATTCTTCCAGCCAACCTGATACAGCGAGCCATTGACCTTATCCAGGGAGGCGCGCACGACCGGTGAGTGTTGGTAGATGTCGATGAACCTGGCCAGGCGCGGGTCATCCTTGTGGTCCGGTTTGATGACGAACTGAATCACGTATTCCGGGTGGTCGAGGCCGTCGAACAGAATCGCCGAGCCGGCATCGAAGGTCTTCGACAGACGAATGTAGGCCGGGTAGCCCTGCACCAGATCGGCATCGTCATAGGCGCGCACCAACTGCACGGCTTCGACCTGAATCAGCTTTATCTTCTTCGGGTTGGCGGTGATGTCGTCTTCGGTGGCCTTGTAGCCCACGCCCGGTTTCAGGGTGATCAAGCCGGCCTTCGCCAACAGCTGCAGGCCGCGACCGCTGTTGATCGGGTCATTGGCGATAGCGACGGTGGCGCCGTTTGGCAGCTCATCGAAGCTTTTGTACTTCTTCGAATACAACCCGACGTTGTTGATGATGCCCGGCGCGTAGGGCACCAGATCGAAGCCGGACGCGGCCTTGGCGTTCTCCAGAAACGGAATGTGCTGGAAATAATTCACGTCGATGTCGCCGGCGTTGAGGCTGACGTTGGGCGCGATCCAGTCGGTGAATTCCACCAGCTCGACCTTCAGGCCTTGTTTCTCGGCTTCGGCGACGGCCGCCTCCAGCGGGATGGCGAACGCCGCCGTGGTGCCGACTTTGAGCGGTTGATCGGCAGCGAGGGTGAAGCCGGCAAACAGGCCCAGGGACAGCGCGAGGGTAAGAAGGGTTTTGGTCATGGCGTGTAATCCGGTTCAGTGGTCTGGTTTGAATGCTTGGGTGTCTGTGAAGCCGTCTTCGCGACCAAGCTCACTCCTACAGGGGCCGAGCTCGCTCACGTCATGTGTGAATAAATTACTGCCTCTGTGGGCGACTCCCTGTCGTCCAGACGCCACGCTTTGGCGCAGCAAACACAACCTGTAGGAGTGAGCTTGCTCGCGAAGGCGGCGGTTCAGGCACACATACGGTGACTGACATAGCGCGTTCGTCCGGATGCGGCCCAGACCAAGCGCGCTCCTACAGGTTGGTCTGTGTTCTATAGCTCGCCCCCGCGTGCCGTTCCGGCAGTCGCGCGCCGCCTTCAAACAGCTTCTCGCGCAAGGTGCCGTGTTCGTACGCGGTCTTGTACGAGCCCCGTCGTTGCAGTTCCGGGATCACCAGATCGATGAAGTCCTCATAGCTCTCCGGGGTGACGATGCGGGTAAGGTTGAAGCCGTCCAGCCCGGTTTCGGCGATCCACGATTCCAACTCGTCGGCGACTTGCCCGGGCGAGCCGATCAGCGTGATGTAACGGCCGCCCAGGGCGTGCTGATCGAGCAACTTCTGGCGGGTCCAGTCGTTGTTCTTGAGGATCTTCGTGGCTGACTGAATGGCGTTGCCTTTCACGTGCTGGATCGGCTCGTCGAGATCGTAGTCGGCGAAGTCGATGCCGGTGGACGCGGCAAAATGCGCGAGCCCGGCCTCGGCGCTGGCGTAGGTCAGGTACTCCGCATGTTTGGCCCGCGCCGCTTCTTCGGTGGCGCCGACGATCACGTTGAGGCCCATGAACACTTTGATGTCATCCGGATTGCGCCCGGCGGCCACGGCGCTGGCGCGGACCTTGTCCACCTGCTCGCGGGTCGCGGGTTTGTTCTGCGCGCTGATGAACACGCACTCGGCGTTGCTGCCGGCAAACTGTAAACCGCGCTCGGAACTGCCCGCCTGAAACAGCACCGGCGTACGCTGGGGCGAAGGCTCGCAGAGGTGATAACCCTCTACCTGATAGAACTCGCCGCTGTGCCGCACGTAATGGACCTTTTCCGGCTGGGCGTAGATGCGCGCCCGACGGTCCTCGATCACCGCGTCGTCCTCCCAGCTGCCTTCCCACAGCTTGTACAACACTTCCAGGTATTCATCGGCCTGGTCGTAGCGGCGGTCGTGTTCGATCTGCTCGGTCAGGCCCATCGCGCGTGCGGCACTGTCCAGATACCCGGTGACGATGTTCCAGCCCACGCGTCCGCGCGTCAGGTGATCCAGCGTCGACATGCGCCGGGCGAACAGATACGGCGCCTCGTAGGTGAGGTTGGCCGTCAGGCCGAAGCCGAGGTTTTTGGTCACGGCGGCCATGGCCGATACCAGCAGCAACGGATCATTCACCGGCAGCTGGATCGACTCCTTCAGGGTGACGTCCACCGACTTCTGATAGACGTCATAGACCCCGACGATGTCCGCGATGAACAAACCGTCGAACAGCCCGCGCTCCAGTAACTGCGCCAGATCCGTCCAGTATTCGAGGGTCTTGTACTGGGTCGACGTGTCCCGGGGGTGGGCCCAGAAACCGTGATTGATGTGGCCGATGCAGTTCATGTTGAACGCATTGAGCAGGATCTTTTTCTTGCTCATCAGATCGTCCCCCGACGTGGCGGGTTGACGTCATTGAGGTAGTAATTGCCGATGGCGTGATACTTCCAGCGCACCGGGTCGTGCAACGTGTGAACCCGCGCGTTGCGCCAGTGCCGGTCAAGGCCGTGCTCCGCCAGCGTGGCTTGGGAACCGGCGAGTTCGAACAAGGTGCTGCCGGCCTCCAGCGAGATTTCGGTGCTGATCGCCCGTGCTTCAGCCACCGCAATCGATGCCTGTGCCAGATTTTCGGGCGTGGTCTCGGCCTGCGCGCGATCAAGGTATTCCCCGGAACGTTCGAGAAGGGCTTCGGCGGCGTGCAGACGAATGCCGAGCTTGCCGAAGCTGTGCAGCGTCAGCGGGTCATCGACGGCTTTCTCGATGCCGGAGTCGATCCATGGCCGCGTGCGCGTGCGTACGAAATGCAGCGCGTCTTCAAAGGCCGCGCGGGCGATGCCGGTGTCGATGGCGGCATGGAGGATTTGTGCGAGCGGGCCGACCGTCGTCGGGCGCTCGAACGCCGTCTGAAACGGCACCACGTCATCGGCCTCGACATACACGTTATCGAATACCACCGAGCCGCTGCCCGTGGTGCGCTGGCCGAAGCCGCTCCAGTCGTCGATCACGCTCAGCCCGGCGGCGTTCGCCGGCACGAATGCCAGCTGCTGCACGCCATTGTCATCAACGACCGAGGTCGGTATGCGTTGGGCGTAAAGCGCGCCGGTGGCGTAGAACTTGCGACCGTTGATGCGCCAGCCGCTGCCGTCGCGGCTCAGGCGAGTAGTGCGGTCGTGGGCGGTTTTGGTGCCCAGTTCGGCCAGCGCGTTGCCGAAGCGCTGACCGGCGAGGACCTCGGCGTAAAGCCGCGCCTGCTGCGCCGGGCTGCCGTTCACCCGCAGGACTTCCAGCGCGTAAAAGTGGTTTTGCGGAATCTGCCCCAGGGAGGCGTCGGCGGCGGAGATTATGCGAATGACGTCGGCCAGGGTGACACTGGACACGCCTGCGCCACCAAAGGCCTTCGGCACGCTGATGCCCCACAGGCCCGAGCGGGAAAACGCTTCCAGTTCCAGATGGGGCAGGCGCCGTTCACGGTCACGCGTGACACTCTGTTGTTTGAAATCTTCCGCCAGCGTGCGGGCGATGCGCAGCGCCTCGGCGTCGTCACGAATGATCGCGGTCACGGCGGTCGCCTGCGTGCCACGCGGCAAGGTTTGAAGGCTCATAGGTGTGCTTCCAGTGCTCTGGTTATATCCAGGAATGACGGGCAGGCAGGGTGCCGTTCAGGTGCCAGGCGCCGACGGCGTGAACCTTCCAGCGCACCGGGTCGTGGAGGGTGTGAACCCGCGCGTTGCGCCAGTGACGATCAAGATTGAATTCGGCCAGCGTCGCGCGACTGCCCGAGAGCTCGAACAGTTTTTCACTGGCGAGCAGGGCGATCTGTGTGGTCAGCACCTTGGCTTCGGCGACCACGATGGAGGCCCGCGCCGCGGAGTGTTCGTCGATGGGCGCCGCAGAGATTTCATCCAGCGCGCGGCCAGCCCTGCGCAACAGTGCTTCGGCGGCGTGCAGTTCGAGCTTCAACTTGCCGATGTCGGCGATCACATAGGGATCATCGCCAGCACGTTCGACATTGGCGTCGATCCACGGGCGTGAGCGCTCGCGCACAAAACGAATGCTTTCGTCGATGGCTTCCCGGGCAATGCCTGCATCAATGGCTGCTTGAATCAGCTGCGAGACCGCCCCCTGAATGTTCGGCGCCAGGCCCAGCTTCCAGTTATCAACGACCAACTCACCACTCACGCGCACGTTTTCCAGCAGGACGCTGCCGCTGGCGGTGGTGCGCTGACCGAAGCCGGACCAGTCGTCGATGATGTGCAGCCCCGGTGTCCCGCGCGGCACAAACACCAGCATCTGTTTGCCGTCGTCATTGATGGCCTTGACCGCCACCCAATGGGCGAACAGCGCGCCGGTCGAGTAGAACTTGCGGCCGTTGAGCAAAAAATGATCACCGTCGGTGGTCAGGCGCGTACGGATGTCTAGGGTATTTTTGGTCCCGCGCTCGGGACCGCCATTGCCGATGCGTGCGCCGCCGAGAACGCTGGCGAAGAGGGTGTGTTTCTGCGCCTCGGTTGCGCTGCCAAGCAGCGAATTGAGGATGCCGAAGTGGTTCTGTGGAATCTGGCCGACTGCAGGGTCAGCCGCCGACAGGATGGCGAAAACCTCGGCCACTGTGACGAATGACACTTGTGGCCCGCCATAGGCGCGCGGCACTGAGATGCTGCCCAGACCACTGCGGGTAAATAGCTCGATTTCCGACCAGGGCAATTGCCGCTCGCGGTCTCGCGTGGCGGCCTGGGGGCGCACGACGGCGGCCAGCTCATGGGCCGCCGCAATGGCGTCAGCGTCATTGTGCAGTACGTTGGCAGGGAGCAGGGGAGGAGCCACATCCAGGGTGTGCTGGACAGGAAGGGCGTTCAGATCAGTCATGGTGTTGACCTTCACGAGCGCGAGCACTGGGGTCGTTGTGCTTGACCATTCGAACCTCGAATCAATACCGCGTTGGCGGCGAGAAAATTGACGATGGTCCGGTGGTCCGGTGCATATACCCTAAGCGTGTATAAAAATTAAATAAACTCACATTTAGGAATAAGCATAGAAGGCTAAATGGCGGCGGCCGTCGCCAGTGCCGTGGCTTGGGTGTAGGTCAGGCATGAGCCGAAGGCCAGCGCGAGAATCATGTACTTGACGATATGTCTGCAGGGCATGGCGAACACCTCGTGAAGGGTTTCACCGCAGGCTAGCACCTCGTTTTCCCGCGGCGAGGGGGCAAGCTGTAGGACGCTGTTGCAGATGATGTGGGAAGTTTCTTCTCCGGGGCAGATCTGTGGAGTCGTTCACGATTGCAAGACGGAAGGCGGTGGGCGGCAGACCTGTCGCAGCGCGCCAATGGTGCGCCGCGACAACATTCTGGACAGGGCCGATATCAAGCTTCGGCCCCATCGATCACCTCGGTCGATACCTTGATCAGCCGCGCCGGCGCCCAGCGCGAGTTATTGCCAACCCGGTCAATCACACAGTAGCTCACCTCCAGATGAGGATCCTCGCCGGCCTCGCGCACCAATGCCGCCGGTACATCAACGATTAAGGGCTTGCCGACGTCGTCCTGTGTGAGCGCTGGCAGGTCCAGGCGCAGGTCGCCCCAGCGCAGGGTGATCTCATCGTAGGCATCCATGTTGGGATAAGCGTCAAGAGTGAGTTGAACGCCCTCATCGAAGTGGCGGGCAGTCAAACCGTCCTGCATGAGCGACTCGGCGAAGGTCACCGGTGCCAGTCCCTGATTCTCATCGTCCTCGCCGCTGACCAATTGACCGCCGGGAGTCTCCAGTTTGACCCACAGCTTGGCGCCGGGAGACTTAATGGGTTCGCTGCCAATTTTGGTAACGCGATAGTAGGTTTTAACTTTTCCACTTCGAAGAAAACTTTCGGGTACATGTAGGACGGATGTATGCCCGATGTCGGACTCCGATAAAAGTTTTGACGCGGCATAACAGCCTCCCCAAAACAATTCGATCAAGTCACCGCAGTCCATCTCTGGCCAGGGGTCGATGTGTACCTGCAGATCGGCCGCCGCAAGGGCGCCAATCCCGTGCTTGTTCGACTGCGGAAGATAGGGGGCCATCAACTTGAAAGACTGAGTCATTACAGGGGTATGGATCATCTTTTAATACTCTTCGAATGTGTGCCTGGATCAAGGCAAGTCAGGTGATTAATTCATCGCAACTGCAACGTGGAAACGACTGGCACTAGTACACGCCGGGACGTACAGGCATGGCAAACATTACAAACGGTGGCAATTAGTGGGTTGCTGTTTTGGAAAGAAAATAGACAGAGAGCGATTTCAGCTAATTGTGTTGCGGTGTTTGTGTCAACGGCATTCAAGTTTTTAAAGTGTGTGTGAAGCAAATGCAGAAAGTTCCTACAGTCGCGCGTTGGTTATGAGAGGGAGTTGCGACTGTGGTCCTACCTGAGCCGCCGGGCGCGCCCTGTTCTGCGGCCAGCAGGCGGATGAAAAGTGTCAGCGGCAGTTATTTACGGGCGAAAAAATGGTCAATCTACGTTGCGGGGAAGCGGGGAGAGTGAGCGCTGTTCGTATAGAAAAAATAGATAGATGGGTGACGCTTAACCGGCATCGAAACAGTGGGACTTTTAGTGAATCAACGCTTTTCTAAATATGAACGGCAAAGAAAACGGCGCCTGTTGGCGCCGTTTTGAACACATAACGTGTCGGACTAATTCCTGCTGCGTTCAAGAAACTGCCTTGTGCGTTCCTCTTTGGGGTTGGCGAACAGCTCTTTCGCCTCACCCTGCTCAACGATGACGCCCTTGTCGATGAAGATCACCCGGTTGGCGACATCCCGCGCGAAGCTCATCTCGTGAGTCACGATCACCATCGTGCGTTTCTCCAGGGCCAGGGCGTGAATGGTATTCAGCACCTCGCCCACCAGCTCGGGATCCAGCGCCGACGTCGGTTCATCGAACAGAATGACCTCCGGCTCCATAGCCAGCGCACGGGCAATCGCCACGCGCTGTTGTTGGCCGCCGGACAGACGACGCGGATAGGCGTCCTCTTTGCCCGCGAGGCCGACTTTCGCCAACAGCGCGCGGCCCAGCTCGATGGCCTGCTCGCGCGGCATCTTCTTGACCACGGTCGGGCCTTCGATGACGTTTTCCAGCGCGGTGCGGTGCGGGAACAGATTGAAGTTCTGGAAGACGAACCCGACGTGCTGGCGCAGTTGCCGGATCAGTCCCTGCTGCTGGCTCAGCGGGCGGCTCAAATCGACTTTGATGTCGCCCACGACAATGCTGCCGCTCGTAGGTACTTCCAGCAGATTCAGGCAGCGCAACAGGGTGGTTTTGCCTGAGCCGCTAGGCCCGATAATCGCCACCACCTCGCCAGGCTCGACCTTCAGGTCAATGCCCTTGAGCACTTCGTTGCCCTTGAATTGCTTGGTCAGTTTTTCAACCGTGATCATGCCTCAGGACTCCACATCGTGGCGGTTGGCCCGTGCTTCCAGGCGATTTTGAAAATGCGCCAGGATGCTGCACAGCACCCAGTAGATCACCGCAACGGTGAAGTACATGGTGAAAATTTCCAGCGTCCGCGAAGAGATCAACTGCGCCTGGCGGAACACTTCCGGCACCTGAATGGTGGCGGCCATCGCCGTGTCCTTGACCAGCGAAATGAAGCTGTTGCCCAGTGGCGGCAATGCGGTGCGTGCCGCTTGCGGCAAGATGGCGCGGCGCATGGTCTGGGCGCGCGTCATGCCGATGCTCGCAGCGGCTTCCCATTGCCCTCGGTCCACCGACGCAATCGCGGCCCGAAGGATTTCGCAGGCATACGCGGCCATGTTCAGCGACAGGCCGATCAGCGCTGCGGTGATCGCGTCCAGTTCGATGCCCAGGTCCGGCAGGCCGTAATAGATCATGAACAGCTGGACGAGAAGCGGTGTGCCGCGGAAGAACGACACATAAACCCTGGCAACCGCACTGATGACCCAGATCTTCGACAGACGCATCAGTGCCAGGCCGAAGCCCAGCACCAATCCGAAAAACATCGACCCCAGGCTCAAGCCCACCGTGTAATACGCGCCCTTGAGCAGAAAGGGCGCGGAGTCCAGCGCGAGCTGAAGGCTCTCTGGGATCATTTGGTCACGTCAGCCTTGAAGTACTTGTCCGACAGCTTGGCGAGAGTGCCGTCGGCGCGCAGCTTGTCGATGGCCTTGTTGATCGCGTCCAGCAGTTCAGGCTCGCCCTTGCGCAGTGCAACACCGGATTCCTGACGAGAGAACGCTTCGCCGGAGACCGCCAGCTTGTCCTTGGTCTTGGCGACCAGTTCCAGTGCCGCGAGGCGGTCAACCAGGATGGCGTCGATGCGGCCGACACGCAGATCCTGATACTTGGTCGGATCATCGTCGTAGGTTTTGACGATGGCATCAGGCACGTTGGCTTTCAGCCACTCTTCGTAGTTGGTGCCCAGGCCGACGCCGACTTTCTTGCCTTTCAGGTCGGCAGCCGTTTTGATCACGCCGACGTCTTTGGTCTGCACCAACGCTTGAATGCCCGACACGGTGTAGGGTTCGGAGAAGTCGTACTTTTTCTTGCGCTCGTCGGAGATGGTCACCTGGTTGATCACGACATCCAGACGCTTGGATTCCAGCGCGGCCAGAATGCCAGCCCACGGCGTGGCTTGCAGTTTGACCTTGACGCCCAGCTCCTTGGCCAGTGCTTCGGAGAACTCGACTTCAAAGCCGGTCAGTTTGCCGTCTTCACCCACGAAGCTGAACGGGGGATAAGTGCCTTCCAGGCCGACATTAAGGGTTCCATTCTTTTTGATCGTTGCCAGCTGTTCGCCAGCGATGGCCTGGCTGACCAGGCCGGTGCCCAGCACCAGGCTGAAGGCCGACAACAGAAAGGTGCGGCGGATTGCAGACATGTTCATGAAAGACCCCTGTTTTAATTGGAATGTCAGGCAAGTATCAGACCCGACGAAGCTACGTTGGCATCACGCGTTTATCCAGCTTTTTCAGTCGCCTGCGTGGTGCTGCGCGCCGGCTGGCGGCGATCATAAGACCCGAAGCGAGGCATGAAAAATAATAAAAAGCGGATTGCTTATCAGTTTTTAGAATATAGCGCCCGCATTCCCATTTGAGCGGGCGAGTGGCGAAGGCTCTATTTCGCCGAGAAGACGCCCTGATACGCAAACAAGGCAGGCGCGCCGCCGGTGTGGAGAAAGACGATCGGCCCGTCTTCAAAGCGCTGCCGGCCAATGCCGTCGAGCAGGCCGGCCATGGCTTTGCCGGTGTAGACCGGGTCCAGCAGCAACCCTTCATGACTGGCCACCAGCCGGATTGCCGCCAACGTGCCGGCATTTGGCTCGCCGTAGCGGGGGCCAAAGTACTCATCCCACAGCTGCACCTTGAACGCGGCCGGCAATGATTCGCCCAGCAGTTCGACGGTTTGCTCGGCCAGGCGCTGAACCTTGGGCGCCTGGGTTTCTTCCGGGCGCGACACGGTCACGCCTATCACCGGCAGCTTGGGCAGTTCTTCAGCCAATGCGAGTGCCAGGCCGCTGTGGGTGCCGGCACTGCCGGACGCGAGCACGACGGCTGCGAATGACAGGCCGCTTTGCTTGATCTGCTCGGCCAGTTCAAAACCGGCCTGCACGTAACCCAATGCGCCGAGGGCATTCGAACCGCCGATCGGAACCAGGTACGGCTTCTTGCCGCTCATACGCAGTCGGCTGGCCAGGGCTTGCAGTTGATCATCGGCATTGTCGAGGTTCTCGACCAGTTCGACCTTTGTATCGAACAAATCCAGCAACAGGCGATTGCCGTTGTTCAGGTAATTGATGTCGTCGGTGGCAATCGGGTTTTCCAGCAGGGCGACACAGCCCAGGCCAAGACGGGCAGCGAGGGCGGCAGTTTGGCGCACGTGGTTGGACTGAATGGCGCCTGCAGTGATCAGCGTGTCGCACCCTTGAGCCAGAGCGTCGGCCGCAAGGTACTCCAGCTTGCGCAGCTTGTTGCCGCCCATGGCCAGCGGCGTGATGTCGTCGCGTTTCACGTAAATGTCGCGGCCGGCCCAGTTCGAAAGGCGTTCGAGCTTTTCAAAAGGCGTCGGGCCGCCGAGCAATTCCAGACGATTAAAACGGGCGAGCTGTTGTTTGATCATGGTGGCGTCGACAGGTCTGCAATTGAGTCGCAGGACTATAGGCAGACGTTTCCTACAGGGCAACCGCCCGCCGTCCTTGGCCCCCTGCGCAAAAGCCCCACGAAAATAGTTATTTTTTTGCCGCGAATGGATGTCGTAGAGTGATTCCACTTCGGCCGTTACAGCCTGACTCGCCGTTGAATTGAGGAGAAATCTGCGTGAGCACTATTCCCGACCTGTCCCCGGAATCCTGCGCCGAGGGCGTGACCGGCCACTGGCAATTGCAGCGGATTGTGGGCGAATTGCGCGCCGCGCGTGATGACTGGCGTACCAGCAACGGCCGAATCAGCGGCGAGAAGGGCGGCCGCGAGCTGCCTTCGCGCGAGGCCATGCGCGACATTCTTGACGCGCTGTGCGGCGCGCTGTTTCCGATGCGGCTGGGGCCGGTGGACCTGCGCGAAGAAAGCGAGGACTTCTACGTCGGCCATACCCTCGACGTGGCGTTGAATTCCTTGCTCGACCAGGCGCGGCTTGAGCTGCGTTACGCCGCCCGGCAGAAAGGTCAGGATGCCAGTTGCGCGGACGTGCATGCCGAGCGGCTGATTCAGGATTTCGCCAGCGCGCTGCCGACCATTCGCCGCATCCTGGATACCGATGTGCTGGCGGCGTATCACGGTGACCCCGCCGCGCGCAGTGTCGATGAGGTGTTGCTGTGCTACCCGGGCATTCTGGCGGTGATTCACCATCGGCTGGCCCACCACCTGTATCACAACGGTTTGCCCTTGCTTGCACGCATCAGCGCCGAACTGGCCCATTCTGCGACCGGCATCGATATCCATCCCGGCGCGCAGATCGGCCCGAGCTTCTTCATCGATCACGGGACAGGCGTGGTGATTGGGGAGACCGCCATCATCGGCGAGCGCGTGCGCATTTATCAGGCGGTCACGCTGGGCGCCAAACGCTTCCCTTCCGATGAGGATGGTCAGTTGCTCAAAGGCCATGCGCGCCACCCGATCGTCGAAGACGACGTGGTGATCTATGCCGGCGCCACAATTCTGGGGCGCATCACCATCGGCAAGGGCTCGACCATCGGCGGCAACGTGTGGCTCACGCGCGGCGTCCCGGCGGGCAGCAACGTCAATCAGGCGAGTCTGCAGCACGAGGACGGCTGTCCGAAGTAGCCGTTCATATCCCAACTCCAAGGGCGCGCACACTGGCCTCTTCCCGGCTAAAGCCGGTCCCACTAATTGACCGCGTACACATTGTGGGACCGGCTTCAGCCGGGAAGGCGTCAGTCGTCATTTCGCAAATCTTCGGGTGCGCACGCTGGCCTTTTCCCGGCTGAAGCCGGTCCCACCAATCGATCGCGTACATAGTGTAGGACCGGCTTTAGCCGGGAAGGCGGTGTGTGTCACTCCGCAATTTATTCAGTGCTTTGAAAACCCTCCCGAACCCACGGAACGAAAGGCTTTCGTTGTCCGTCCTACCCTCGCCTGAGTGAGCGTCACGCCACTGCGCATTAGTCTCCGGCCGTCTTTTCGTGTTTTAATTGAACGTTCAATCAAGTTAAACCGGTGGTTCGCTGCCCGCTGATCTCAGGAGGCCTACCTTTGCCGCATACACGTTGCATGATCGATCCCATCGCCCGCTCGGCGGTATTCATATGAATAATTCGAGCGCCCCGAACAGCACCTCCGTTCGCATGAACGGCCCTGTTTTCTACTTTGCCGCCAGCTTCATTCTGATCTTCGGACTGGTCGTGATCGGTTTCCCGGAAGCTTCGGGCGCCTGGTTGCTTGCCGCGCAGAACTGGGCCGCCAACACCGTTGGCTGGTATTACATGCTGGCCATGACCCTGTATCTGTTGTTCGTGGTGGTTACCGCGATTTCAGGCTACGGCAAGATCAAGCTCGGCGCTGACCACGACGAACCCGAGTTCAGCTACCTGTCCTGGGCCGGGATGTTGTTCGCCGCCGGGATCAGCATCACGCTGTTCTTTTTCTGTGTGTCCGAGCCGCTGACCCATATGCTGCAGCCGCCTCAGGGCGAAGGCGGGACCACCCAGTCAGCGCGTCAAGCCATGCAGCTTCTGTTTTTGCATTGGGGCCTGCATGGCTGGGGCGTGTTCGCGTTCGTCGGCATGGCACTGGCCTACTTCGCGTATCGCCATAACCTGCCGCTGGCATTGCGTTCAGCGCTGTATCCGCTGATCGGCAAGCGCATCAACGGCCCCATCGGCTATGCGGTCGATGGCTTCGGCATTATCGCCACCATCTTCGGCCTCGGTGCCGACATGGGCTTTGGCGTATTGCACCTGAACTCCGGGCTGGACTACCTGTTCAACGTGCCGCACACCCAATGGATTCAGGTGGGTTTGATCACCCTGATGATGGGCGCGGCAATCCTGGTGGCCATTGCGGGCGTCGACAAAGGCGTGCGCGTCATGTCCGATATCAACATGCTGCTGGCCTGCGCGCTGCTGCTGTTCGTGTTGTTCGCCGGACCCACCCAGCACCTGCTGAATACGCTGGTGCAGAACATCGGCGATTACCTCGGCGCGTTGCCGGTCAAAAGCTTCGACGTCTACGCGTACGACGGCCCGAGTGACTGGCTGGGCGGCTGGACCGTGTTCTATTGGGCGTGGTGGATTGCCTGGTCGCCGTTTGTGGGTCTGTTCATTGCGCGTATCTCCCGTGGTCGCACCATTCGCGAATTCGTCTGCGGTGTGCTGCTGATCCCGTTGGGCTTTACGTTGGCCTGGATGTCGATCTTTGGTAACAGCGCCATCGACCTGGTGCTGAACCACGGCATGGCGGCATTGGGGCAATCGGCTATCGACGATCCGTCGATGACCCTGTATCTGATGCTGCAGACATACCCGTGGAGCCGAACGGTCATTGCCGTGACGGTGTTCATCAGCTTTGTGTTCTTCGTGACCTCGGCTGACTCCGGCACTGTGGTGCTGTCGACGCTGTCCGCCAAAGGCGGCAGCCCGGACGAAGACGGCCCGAAATGGCTGCGGGTGTTCTGGGGCGTGATGACTGCGCTGATCACCAGCGGCTTGCTGTTCTCGGGCAGCATCGATGCGCTGAAGTCAGCGGTGGTACTGACCTCGTTGCCGTTCTCCCTGATTCTACTGCTGATGATGTGGGGCCTGCACAAGGCGTTCTACATGGAGTCCCAGCGCAAGATCGCGCAGCTCTATTCACTGGCACCGGTCTCCGGATCCCGGCGCGGCGGCTGGCGTCAGCGTCTGACCCAGGCGGTGGCATTCCCGTCCCGTGATGAGGTTTACCGCTTCCTCGATCAGACCGTGCGCCCGGCCATTGAAGAAGTGACGGCAGTGTTCGTCGAGAAGGGTCTGACCGTCGTGACTCAGCCGGATCCGGCCAACGACACCGTGGGGCTGGAAATCGGCCACGGTGAAGAGCGTCCGTTCGTGTACCAGGTGACCATGCGTGGCTACTTCACGCCGTCCTTTGCGCGCGGCGGCATGGGCTCCAAACAGCTCAACAACCGCCGTTACTACCGCGCCGAAGTGCACTTGAGTGAGGGCAGCCAGGACTACGACCTGGTCGGTTACACCAAAGAACAGGTCATCAACGACATCCTCGACCAGTACGAGCGCCACATGCAGTTCCTGCACTTGGTGCGTTGAGGCTGTTTGTTTTGTAGGAACACGCGTGCCCGCGACGGCGTCGTGTCAGTCACCTGACCGGACTGACACGAAATCTTCGCGGGCACGCTGGCTTCTGCAATTCGGTTTTTTACGGCAAGCCACCATTCGCTCGCACCACCTGCCCATTCACCCGGCATGAATCCGGGCTTGCGCAGCAGAAAACGACGTTGGCGATGGCTTCCGGCTGACCTAACCGCTGCAACGGCGGATGTTGGTCAGGTGCTGGAAAGGGTGGCATCCGTCCGCTCGTGTGAACCCCCTCGTCCCAGAGAAATCCGAGTAATCTCACGGGTTCGTTATGTGACCTGACTTCCATACAAGAAAGAGAGGACTGGATGACTTACATCGCTGCCGAAAACCGTTATGAACGCATTCCCTATCGTCGCGTAGGCCGCAGCGGCCTTGTGCTGCCAGCGCTCTCCATGGGCTTGTGGCACAACTTCGGAGACAGCACGCCGATCGACACCCAGCGCGCCATGCTGCGCACGGCCTTCGATCTGGGTATCAACCATTTCGACCTCGCCAACAACTATGGCCCGCCCTACGGCAGTGCCGAGATCAACTTCGGCCGTCTGCTTAAAGAAGACTTCAAGCAGTACCGCGACGAGCTGATCATTTCCAGCAAAGCCGGCTGGGACATGTGGCCGGGGCCTTACGGTCAGGGCGGTGGATCGCGCAAGTACGTGCTCGCCAGCCTCGACCAGAGCCTGCAGCGCATGGGGCTGGACTACGTCGATATTTTCTATTCCCACCGCTTTGACCCGGACACCCCGCTGGAAGAGACCGCGAGCGCACTGGCCACTGCTGTGCAGCAGGGCAAGGCACTGTATATCGGGATTTCGTCATATTCGGGCGCGAAAACCCGGGAAATCGCAGGCCTGCTGAAAGAGTGGAAAGTGCCGCTGCTGATTCATCAGCCGGCCTATAACCTGCTCAATCGCTGGGTGGAAAAAGACCTGCTGGACACCACCGAAGAACTCGGCTCGGGCGTCATCGCCTTCACCGCACTGGCCCAAGGGCTGCTGTCGGACAAATACCTGAACGGCATTCCCAAGGATGCACGGGTTAACCGTCCCGGTGGCGGCTCGCTCCAGGCGGCGCATTTGTCGGAGCAGAACATCGAGCACGTGCGTGCGCTGAACGAGATTGCCAAGCGTCGTGGCCAGAGCCTGGCGCAGATGGCACTGGCCTGGACGCTGCGCGATCCACGCGTCACCTCTGCGCTGATCGGTGCAAGCCGCCCGGAGCAGATCATCGAGAACGTTGGCGCCCTCGACAATCTTGAGTTCAGTCAGGAAGAACTGGCCGAGATCGACCGGTTTGCGGTGGAAGGCGGGATCAACCTGTGGGAAAAGCCGTCTTCGGCTGAGTGACGCTGGGGCTGTGGGAGCCGGCTTGCTGGCGAACTCAACACGTCAGGCGACGTTTCTATCGTTGACACCGTTCCGTTCGCCAGCAACCCGGCTCCTACAATTTCAGGTCTAGCCCATCAATACACGGGCTGCATCCGTTCAGCCCTCATCACCCTCGTCATCATCTCCACCATCGATCTTCATGCCCAATTCCTTGATCTTGCGGGTCAAGGTGTTGCGGCCCCAGCCCAGCAGCACGGCGGCGTCGCGACGACGGCCGGCGGTGTGCTTGAGCGCGGTCTCGATCATGATGCGTTCGAACGTCGGCACGGCGCTGTCCAGCAGGCTGGATTGGCCGCGTGCCAGCGCTTGATCGGCCCATTGGCGCAGCGCTTGTTCCCAGTTGGTTACCGGAGCAGCGTCCTGCGGCAGGCTCAGCAGTTCAGGCGGCAGATCGCTGACATGCACTTCGCGACCCGACGCCATCACGGTGATCCAGCGGCAGGTGTTTTCCAGCTGACGGACGTTGCCCGGCCACGGCAGGTGCTTGAGGTACTCCTCTGTTTCCGCCTTAAGCAGCTTCGGCTCAACCGCCAGTTCCTGCGCAGCGCGGCTGAGGAAGTGGCGTGCCAGCGTCGGAATGTCTTCGCGACGGTCGGACATGCGCGGGATGTGGATGCGGATTACGTTCAGGCGGTGGAACAAGTCTTCGCGGAACTTGCCGGCCTGGACCAGCGTTTCCAGATTCTGGTGGGTCGCCGCAATGATGCGCACGTCGACTTTGACCGGCACATGCCCGCCAACCCGGTAGAACTCGCCGTCGGCCAGCACGCGCAGCAGTCGGGTCTGGGTGTCGGCCGGCATATCGCCGATTTCATCGAGAAACAGCGTGCCACCGTCTGCCTGCTCGAAACGCCCGCGCCGCAGGTTCGCCGCGCCGGTGAACGCGCCTTTTTCATGGCCGAACAGCTCGGACTCCATCAAATCTTTCGGAATCGCCGCCATGTTCAGCGCAATGAACGGCGACGCCGAACGCGGGCTGTGGCGGTGCAGGGCGTGGGCAACCAGCTCTTTACCGGTCCCGGATTCGCCGTTGATCAGCACGGTGATGTTGGAGTGGCTCAAGCGGCCGATGGCACGAAACACCTCCTGCATTGCCGGTGCTTCACCGATGATTTCCGGGGTGCGGGTCAGGGTGGGTGGAACGGCCAGGCCTTGCTGCTCCTGGGCGTGCTGATTGGCGCGTTTGACCAGCGAAACGGCTTCGTCGACGTCGAACGGCTTGGGCAGGTACTCGAAGGCACCGCCCTGATAGGACGCTACGGCGCTGTCGAGGTCCGAGTGCGCGGTCATGATGATGACCGGCAGGCGCGGATGCTGTTCACGGATGCGCGCCAGCAGGTCCAGGCCGCTGGCGCCGGGCATGCGGATATCGGAAATGATCACATCCGGTTGCTGGCGGGCCAGCCGGCTCATCACGCCATCGGCGCTGTCGAAACTTTGCGTGGTCATGCCCTCTTGCTGCAGGGCTTTCTCCAGTACCCAGCGGATGGAACGGTCGTCATCGACGATCCAGACAGTTTCACTACGGCTCATGTCGACGCTGCTCCTTGTTCCAGCGGCAGGAAGATCGAGAATGTTGTATGGCCAGGGTGGCTATCACACTCGATCAGCCCCTGGTGCTGACTGATGATGTTCTGAGTAATGGCAAGGCCCAGCCCGGTGCCATCCGGGCGGCCGCTGACCATGGGATAAAAAATGGTTTCTTGCAGCTCCGGCGGAATGCCCGGGCCGTTGTCGATGATTTCGATCTTGCTGACCAGACGATGGCGCACGTGGCCGATGGTGAACTGGCGCATGGCGCGAGTGCGCAGGCTGATGCGGCCCAGACGCAGCTCGTTCTGGCTGCTGATGGCCTGCATGGCATTGCGCACGATATTGAGCACCGCCTGAATCATCTGCTCGCGGTCGATCAGCACATCGGGAATGCTCGGATCGTAGTCGCGCACGATGGTGATGCATCCCTGACTTTCGGCTTCTACCAGACTGCACACGCGCTCGAGCACTTCATGCACGTTGGTCATCGCCAGCATCGGCAACTTGTTCGAGCCCAGCATGCGGTCGACCAGATTACGCAGACGGTCGGCCTCTTCGATGATGACGTTGGTGTAGTCCTTGAGACTCTCCTCCGGTAGCTCGCGTGCCAGCAACTGTGCGGCGCCGCGAATCCCGCCGAGGGGGTTCTTGATTTCATGGGCCAGGCCACGCACCAGCATCTTGGTGGTTTCCTGCTTGGACAGCTGAGCCTCTTCCTTGGTGATCCGCAGCAAGCGATCACGGGGATGGACTTCCAGCAGCAGCATGGTCTCGGCTTGGGAAAGGATCGGCGTTACGGCGTAATCGACCGTCAGCGTCTGGCCGGTGAGTGCGGTCAGCATCGCTTCACGCTTGGTAAACGGATGGGCCTGTTCGACGGCCTGGCGAAGCGAGCTGAGCGCTTCGGCAGATTCGGTGAACAGCTCGCTGATAAATTGTCCGTGACTGCGCTGGCCGCTGATGGCCAGCAGCATTTCAGCGGCAGGATTCATGTACTCGAGGCGCAGGTCCGAGTTGAGCAGAATCGTGGCAGTGGTCAGGTTGTCGAGTAACAACCGATGCAACGCATCGCTGATAGTCATGAATCCCGGTGACCTCTTTTGGCTCTATGCACACGGGCTGGGCCGTTGGTGCAGGCTCTGATTGGTCTTTGCCAGCGTATGGAAACCGCTGAAACGTGTGATGTGCTCGCGCATTCATTACAAAATGCAAAAACCAAACCAAGGCTCCGAAAAGAAGCGCGGATTGAGCAATTGCGAGCGTTTTTTGCACGACAGGCCCGGCGACAGTGCATGGATTCCTGAATGCCGAACCAAAATGGGCTTTTATGGCGAAACCTTGTTCAGGTTGCGCACCATAATAGAGCATAGCGGGTCAGGCAGTTTTTAGCGGAAAAACGGGAAGAAGCTCGATTCTTCTTCCGGCTTGTCCTTGAGGGGGCACTCGGGGCGCACGCCGTAGTCATCGGTTTTGCAGGGCTGAGCGAGTCGCTTCTGGGCCAGGGAGATGCGTACCAAATGGAAGGGCTGATTGGGGGTTCGCTCCAGCACTCGGCCATATTGATCGATGATCTCCACGGACAGTTGGTGAGTGCCGCGATCGATGTTCGTCAGCGGAAACACCGGACTGCGGGTCGGCTCACCAAAGGGCTTGCTGTCGAGCAGTAACCGGTACAGATGGTCTGGCTGCAACTCGGGCTCATTGCTGACGGTGACGTTCAGGTTGCCCTCAATGTCGCGAATCGTGCTGTCAGGCTCCGGCGCCAGAATGCGCAGTAACTGATAATGAAAGATGGGGCTGGCCGCTGGTTTCGCTTTGTATGGTCGAGCGGGCGCACTCGTGGGCTGGGCGACCCGGTTGGTCGGCGCAATGTCGACCTTCTTCGCATTGCGGTGAGGTTGATCGGTAAAGACCCGATTGCCGTCCGCATCGACGTAGGTATACACCTGAGCGAGGATGGACTGGCTCACGCCGAACAGCAGGCACAGGGCAATGGCCATCCGGCAAAGGTGTTTAAGGTTTGCCGACATGGACTCGCTGCACCGTCAGGTTGACCGTCTCGCTTTGCTGGATTGAGCGCTGGTTTTCCAGCACCTGAACCGAAAAACTGTGCTCGCCCCGTTCAAGCTCCATCACCTGCAGACGCGGAATGTTGGTGGGCTGGCCGTAGGGCGCGCCGTCCACAATCAACTGCAGCAGATGCCCGGGCTGTAAACGAGGCTCAATGGCGACGCCCACGGTGAACGAGCCGTTGTTGGCACGAAGCGCTTCTTCCTGAGGCAGGTCTTTCAGCGCGAGCACCTGATAGGCAGCGGCGTTTTGCGGGTTCCGGGTTTGGCTCTGGGTCTGCGTCTGCGTCGCGGGGAGTGGCGGCGGCGCAGCAGGCACGACGGTCTCGACGCTGTTGAGTGGCGGCAGCTCGACGGTTTCGGCTTTGGTGCCGTTCGGCGGCTGATTGCTGTACGCCGTGTTCCCGGAGGCATCGGTGTATTTGTAGATCTGCGCGGCAGCGGGCAGTGCAAACACCAGCAACAGAAGGGCGAGACATTGACGCATGAACACTCCAGTGCAGCGATCAGGACAACCCACAATGGTGCCGCGCTCAATGCATGGCGCGGCGTGGGTCAGCATAGAGGAATACTGATCGACGGTGTCAGTTGAGAAGCGGATCTGCGCGCTTGCTCACTGGCTTGCCGTGGTCCGGCAGAGGTCGCCTGCCGCCCTTTGCAGTGCGGTCACGATGACGGGATCACTTGCCTGTCGGTGGATCTCCGACTGCACCCAGGCTGGGCATTTAGCATCGCTGCGGTAGGGCTGGAACGCCGAGTAACTCTGCATCAATACCGGCAGCAGCGTATCCAGCCGACCCCGGATGCCATCGGTGAGACTGGAATCGGGCGTCTCCGGGGAGTGGCCGCTTTCACGCCACTGCTCAATGCGCACGTATTGCACCATCTTGTTGGCTTCCATCTGGGCGGTCATGAAAGCGCGTACGTCGTCGGTCGCCAGCTTGAATTCACCCGCCCGTGATTCGGCGTTCTGAATCACCTGACGCTCGCGCTCACTGTCCTGCACCGGCTTGCCGCTGTGCCATTTGCTGCGTGCTACGTCATTGGCGATTTCCAGCCGCTGCTCCATGGCCGCAATAAGCGGCTGAAGTTGCGCAGGGGGCTGCTGGGCAGGCGCCGCGTGAAGGCCGGTTGACACCAGGCCGCAGGCCAAGGCAGCGAGTTGGAGCTGTTTAAGCATTGTTATGTCCTCACGTATGACCGAGCGATCACTGTTTATCACTTTGGCTGGTAGAAAGTGGCATTCCCGGTGTTCCGGCGTAAAAAACGACGAGCTCCACGGCGGTGTCTCCCGTCAGACCCCGATGCTGCCTGTTGATCATTTCAGGCAGCACATCGCCTGGCTTGAGCAGAATCGACTTGCCGCCTTCGCGGGTTTCGACCGTGAGATTGCCGGAAACGACATAGGCCGCATTGGGCATCGGGTGCTCGTGCCATTTGAGTGCGGTGTTCGCGGGGATCTTGATGTTGAGGACGGTCAGCTCAGGCTTGCCGACGGGGTAGGCGTCATAGGCTGTTCCGTCCCAGGAATTTGAGCTTTTGAGCAGCACGGTGGATTCGACCGTTGAGACTGGAACGGAGCTGGACGTTTGCGCAGTGGCGCATCCGCCAAGGGCGATCACCGCCAGCAGCAGGCAAGCGGGGGTGATGTTGAACATGGATGAAATCCTTGTGCTTGTTGAAAAGCAGAAAACACAAGGTTGCCGGAAGCGTCATTCCCATCTGCGGTACATATTTATAGCGACCGAGCAATGCGCGGCCAGAAACAAAAAAGGCCTCCCGAAGGAGGCCTCTTGTTCACGCAGCTTACGCCGGCGCGACTGGATCAGCAGCTGTAGTACAGCTCGTATTCCAGTGGGTGTACGAAGGTGCGCACTTTGATCTCTTCTTCGGATTTCAACGCGATGTAAGCGTCGATGAAGTCGTCGCTGAATACGCCGCCTTTGGTCAGGAACGCACGGCCTTTATCCAGCTCTTCCAGGGCTTCTTTCAGGCTGCCGCAAACTTGTGGGATCTCTTTCGCCTCTTCAGGCGGCAAGTCATACAGGTTTTTGTCAGCAGCGTCGCCAGGGTGGATCTTGTTCTGGATGCCGTCCAGGCCAGCCATCAACAGTGCAGCGAATGCCAGGTACGGGTTGGCTGCCGGGTCCGGGAAACGTGCTTCGATACGACGGCCTTTAGGGCTGTTGACGTAAGGAATACGGATCGATGCCGAACGGTTACGAGCCGAGTAGGCCAGCATGACCGGCGCTTCGAAACCTGGAACCAGACGCTTGTACGAGTTGGTTGCCGGGTTGGTGAAGCCGTTCAGTGCCTTGCCGTGCTTGATGATGCCGCCGATGAAGTACAGAGCGGTGTCGGACAGGCCGGCATAACCTTCGCCTGCGAAGGTGTTCTTGCCATCTTTGGAGATGGACATGTGAACGTGCATACCCGAACCGTTATCGCCGTACAGAGGCTTTGGCATGAAGGTAGCGGTGCGGCCGTAAGCGTCGGCAACGTTGTGCACGACGTATTTCAGGGTCTGAACTTCGTCAGCCTTTTTAACCAGCGTGTTGAATTTCACGCCGATCTCGTTCTGGCCAGCGGTTGCCACTTCGTGGTGGTGAACTTCGACGACCTGGCCCATTTCTTCCAGAGCGTTGCACATTGCGGTGCGGATTTCGTGGTCGTGGTCGAACGGTGGAACCGGGAAGTAGCCGCCTTTGATGCCTGGACGGTGGCCCTTGTTGCCGCCTTCGATGTCCGCGTCGGACATCCACGAACCTTGTTCGGAGTAGATCTTGAACATGGAGCCGGAGATGTCGGACTTGAATTTCACTTCGTCGAAGATGAAGAATTCTGGCTCAGGGCCGGCGAATACGGTGTCACCGATACCGGTCGACTTCAGGTATTCCTCGGCGCGGTGAGCGATGGCGCGTGGGTCGCGATCGTAGCCCTGCATAGTCGAAGGTTCGATGATGTCGCAAACCAGGATCAGGGTAGGCTCTTCGGTGAACGGATCCAGGACGGCGGTTTCGTCGTCCGGCAGCAGGATCATGTCGGAGGCTTCGATGCCTTTCCAGCCCGAGATGGAGGAACCGTCGAACATTTTGCCGACTTCGAAGAAGTCGTCTTCCAGCGCATCGCGGGCCGGCATGGTCACGTGGTGCTGAGTGCCTTTGGTGTCCGTGAAGCGCAGATCAATCCACTTAACGTCATGATCTTTGATGAGTTGAACCGACTTCGACATGTTGTCCTCCGGGGTGGATTAGGGCCTGAGTAGTAGTGGGCCCTTCAATTTGGGTGATGCCGGGCGCGATACTCGACCAAGGCAACCTGCCTCACAAGGGAGCAATTTGCATGCCAGTGCCCTGTGTTGGGTTTTCCGCGGGAATACCAGTCTTTTAGCGCGTTAAACGTCGCATATTCGAAAACGGGCGCACCGTTGTGGTGCTAAGTAATTGTATACAGGGCCGTTTTGGTGCGTGGACGATTGGCTGTACGATAACTGGTTAAACCTTGAGCAATTTCCGCTATAATCCGCGCCCCCCATTTTCGACCGGGACCTAGCGCGCTGTTTTCATGAAATTAATCGTCAAAGTCTTCCCAGAAATCACTATCAAAAGCCGGCCTGTGCGCAAGCGCTTCATCAAACAGCTGGCCAAGAACATCCGTACGGTGCTCCGCGATCTGGACCCGGCGTTGGTGGTGGATGGCGTGTGGGACAACCTTGAGGTCGAAACAAAGGTCGAGGATGCCAAAGTCCTGCGCGAGATGACCGAGCGGCTGAGCTGCATGCCCGGCATCACGCACTTTCTGCAGGTTGACCAGTATCCGCTGGGCGACATGGATGACATCTACGAGAAGTGCAAACTGCACTTCGGCGATGCGATCCCCGGCAAGATATTCGGGGTGCGCTGCAAGCGCGCAGGTCATCATGACTTCAGCTCCATGGACGTCGAGAAGTACGTCGGTAGTAAGCTGCGCCGTGAGTGCAACGCCGCCGGTATTTCGCTGAAGGCGCCGGAAGTCGAAGTCAGAATCGAAATTCGGGACCAGCGTCTGTTCGTGATCCACAGCCAGCACAACGGCATGGGCGGTTATCCGCTGGGTTCGCTTGAACAGACCCTGATCCTGATGTCCGGTGGCTTTGACTCAACCGTGGCCGCTTACCAGATCATGCGCCGTGGCCTGATGAGCCATTTCTGCTTCTTCAATCTGGGCGGACGTGCCCACGAGCTGGGCGTGATGGAAGTCGCGCACTTCATCTGGAAGAAGTACGGCAGCTCCCAGCGAGTGCTGTTCGTCAGCGTACCGTTCGAGGAAGTTCTGGGAGAAATTCTCGGAAAAGTCGATAACAGTCATATGGGCGTAGTATTGAAGCGTATGATGTTGCGCGCTGCGACCAATATTGCCGACCGGCTGGAAATCGACGCGCTGGTCACCGGCGAGGCGATTTCCCAGGTGTCCAGCCAGACGCTGCCCAACCTGTCGGTGATTGATTGCGTGACAGAGAAGCTGGTCCTGCGACCGCTGATCGCCAGTCACAAACAGGACATCATCGACCTGGCCGATCAGATCGGCACCGGCGATTTTGCCCGGCACATGCCCGAATACTGCGGTGTGATTTCGGTGAACCCGAAGACCGCCGCCAAGCGCAACCGGGTCGAGCACGAAGAAAAATCGTTCGACATGTCCGTGCTCGAACGTGCGCTGGAAAACGCTCGTCTGGTACCGATCGATCGTGTGATCGAGGAATTGGGCCAGGACATTCAGATTGAAGAAGTCAGTCAGGCGCTGGCCGGGCAAGTGGTCATCGACATCCGTCACCCGGATGACGCTGAAGACCGTCCGCTGGCGCTGGCTGGCGTTGAAGTACAAACGCTGCCGTTCTTTGCATTGAACAGCCGTTTCAAGGAACTGGATGACACGCGCCAGTACCTGCTCTATTGCGACAAAGGCGTCATGAGTCGCCTGCATGCTCATCATCTGCTCAGTGAGGGGCATGCCAATGTGCGCGTTTATCGACCGAGCTAAGTGCCCGGGGCTGTTTGCCTGTGGCTTGCGTCACCGGCCCCCCGACACCAGTCGTCAGCCGTAACGGCTTTCGCCGGCTCCACCGTTCATAGCTGCCTGGAATCAGGCAGCTGACCGAATCCTCTGATCGAGATACACAAGTGATCGAAAATCTACGCAACATCGCCATCATTGCTCACGTTGACCACGGTAAAACTACCCTCGTCGACAAGCTTCTGCGCCAGTCCGGCACCCTTGAGCGCAACGAGCTCAACGACGAACGCGTGATGGACTCCAACGACCAGGAGAAAGAACGCGGTATTACCATTCTCGCGAAGAACACCGCGATCAACTGGAATGGCTACCACATCAACATCGTTGACACCCCGGGCCACGCCGACTTCGGTGGTGAAGTAGAGCGCGTGATGTCGATGGTTGACTCCGTTCTGCTGCTGGTCGACGCTCAAGACGGCCCTATGCCGCAAACCCGTTTCGTGACCAAGAAGGCGTTCGAAGCCGGCCTGCGTCCAATCGTGGTCATCAACAAGGTTGACCGTCCAGGCGCGCGTCCGGACTGGGTTCTGGACCAGATCTTCGACCTGTTCGACAACCTCGGTGCCACCGAAGAACAGCTGGACTTCAAAGTCGTCTACGCCTCGGCCCTGAACGGCATCGCCGGTCTGGAACACACCGACATGGCTGAAGACATGACCCCGCTGTACCAGTCGATCGTCGACAACGTACCTGCGCCAAAGGTTGACCGTGACGGTGCGTTCCAGATGCAGATTTCGGCACTGGACTACAACAGCTTCCTGGGTGTTATCGGCGTTGGCCGTATCGCTCGTGGCCGCGTCAAGCCGAACACTCCGGTTGTCGCGATCGGTGCTGACGGCAAGCGTCGCAACGGCCGTATCCTGAAGCTGATGGGTCACCACGGTCTGCACCGCATCGACGTCGATGAAGCAGCAGCCGGTGACATCGTCTGCATCAGCGGCATGGACTCGCTGTTCATTTCCGACACCCTGTGCGATCCGCTGAACGTGGAAGCAATGGTGCCGTTGACCGTTGACGAACCAACCGTTTCGATGACCTTCCAGGTCAACGACTCGCCGTTCTGCGGTAAAGAAGGCAAGTTCGTGACGTCCCGTAACATCAAGGAACGTCTGGACAAAGAGCTGCTGTACAACGTTGCTCTGCGCGTTGAAGAAGGCGACACCGCTGACAAGTTCAAGGTCTCGGGCCGTGGTGAGCTGCACTTGTCCGTACTGATCGAAACCATGCGTCGCGAAGGCTTCGAAATGGGTGTTGGTCGTCCGGAAGTGATCATCCGTGTCGTTGACGGCGTCAAGCAGGAACCGTTTGAAAACGTCACCATCGACCTGCCAGAAGAATCCCAGGGCGCCATCATGGAGCAAATGGGTCTGCGCAAAGGCGATCTGACCAACATGGTTCCGGATGGCAAGGGCCGTGTGCGCCTTGAGTACAACATCCCGGCTCGCGGTCTGATCGGTTTCCGTAACGAGTTCCTGACCCTCACCTCTGGTGCAGGCATCCTGACCTCGATCTTCGACCGTTACGACACCATGAAGTCGGGCGACGTCTCCGGCCGTCAGAACGGCGTTCTGGTTTCGGTTGAGACCGGCAAGGCGCTGACCTACTCGCTGGAAACCCTGCAGGCTCGTGGCAAGCTGTTCGTAGAACACGGCCAGGAGATCTACAACGGTCAGATCGTAGGCCTGAACAGCCGCGACAACGACCTGGGTATCAACCCAACCAAAGGCAAGAAGCTCGACAACATGCGTGCTTCGGGTAAAGACGAGACCATCGCTCTGGTTCCACCGGTCAAGTTCACCCTGGAACAGGCTCTGGAATTCATCCAGGACGACGAGCTGTGTGAAGTCACTCCTAAGTCGATCCGTCTTCGCAAGAAGATCCTCGACGAAAGCGAGCGTACCCGCGCTGCCAAGAAAGCCAAGGCGTAACTAGCCCCGGCTGAACGAAAACGCCCCCGGTCGAAAGGCCGGGGGCGTTTTTGTTTGTGTGGGATTTGGCTTGGCCCGTGTCGAAACTGTGAGGGCGATGTCGCTCAATCCAGCCTCTTCCCGGCTAAAGCCGGTCCCACTGAGGTGAGGCTTAGAACTTCAACGGCACCCGGCCGGAGTTCGAGTTCAGCGTGCCGGTGCTTTCGCGCACGACTTCTTTCGGCTTGTACGCGCAATAACCCGGGCGCGGACCGATCTTCGGGTGGTTGCGGCAGGTGTCGGGGCGTTTGTCGTAGATGGTGCACAGCCGGCTCTTGCGATCCAGGTACAGGCAATCGTTGTTGCTCATGCGCTGAAGGGTGAAGATTCCGGACTTCTGGTTGAAGCGCTCGACGATCCCGTCCTTCTGCAACCGCTTGGCGATGTTCTTCGGGTTATCGCCCTGTTCGAACTCGTCGACGATGCCGATGCGGATCAGGTCCTTGATCTTCACTTCAACAGGCAGCGTGCAGCAGCTGGAGACGCAGCCTCCGCACATATAGCTGGAGTATTTCTGCCAGGTCTCGATGCGGTCGAGTTCTGCAGCGGCGATCAAAGTGGGCTTCATGAGCGTGTGCTTCCGGGTGTATCGGGCGCGCGATCATACCGGTCCGCGCGCAATTCCCCTACCGCAAAATCGTCGGGGCGACTATCGGCTGCTGCCTGGCAGCTCATTGCGGTCGCCCATTTCAGACCAGCACAGTCTTGGCCAAGTCCTCGACTTGCTCCTGGCGCTCGCTCTGGTTCAGCTTTGCGCCAGGATTCAGCGACGACCACTGCGGATGCGCCCGCGCCTTATGCAGTGCCTCCGGCAGCTTGCCTTCGCGCCAGGTCTTGTCCAGAGGCTCGGTCAGTTTGATGCTCTCCATCGCGGCATGACCGCGCACTTCCAGCGCTTGCAGCAGTTGCCGTTGGCGCAGCGCGAGCAGTCGCAGCACGGCATCGTCGACCGTCAGCTCGCGCTGACCCTTGAACTTGTCCATCAGCCGGCCGCCGTAACTGCGCGCTGTCTGCAGAGCGCCGCCGGCAATCGCGCCGACCAGTGCCGCCGCCCCCAGCGTGATGCCGCCGACCAGCAAGTCCACGCCTGCACCTGCCGCCGCGCCCGCAGCGATACCGCCACCCACGCGTACGCCAAGCAATTTCAGGGTTTCGGGATTGAACAGGTCATCCCCCCAGCGGCCATCCATCAACGGCAAGTCGCTGGCCGAGGCATCTTCTCGACGAAACGCGTAAAGCTTGAGCAGCGACTCGACGCAACGCTGTTCGCGCTGACGCACGGCTTTGCGCAGATCGTCTATGGCGGCCTGCACTTGACCGGAATCCGTCGCAACACTTCGGCGGCAGGCTGCGCAGTCGAGCAAGAGCTCGGAGATCAGTCGGGCTGCGCTCTGCTTGCGAGCCTCACGCTGGGCCTGTTGATCTGCGATGAGACGCTCAAGTCGTCCCCGTGAGGTTTCCAGCAACAGGGCGAGGCTTTCATACAGGCGACGTTCGCCATCTTCGGGCGGGGCGACGCTGTCAAAACGCACCAGCGCGTGCAGGCCGAGACGCGCCAGCGCTTCACGCCAGTCCGGTTCGCGCTGCTGCGCACTGCTGACAAAATTGAGCACGGGCAGCAACGGTTTGCCGCAGCTGGCGAGCACGGCCAGCTCGTCGCGGTACTTGGCCAGCACCGGCTCCCGCGCATCGATCACGTACAGGCCGGCATCGGAGGCGAATAGCTGACGAAGCACTTTCGCTTCCTGTTCGAAACGCTGGCGTGCCTCGCTGCCTTCGAGAAAGCGTCCGAGCCGCGCCGGACCATCAAGGCGTTCGCCGGGCCGGTCCAGCCGCTCGAGATAGTCCAGCAGGGCGATGGCGTCTTCCAGGCCGGGCGTGTCGTACAGCTCCAGCAGCGCCTCGCCATCCACCGACAATCGCGCGCCTTCGACATGGCGTGTGGTGCTGGGGCGGTGGGAGACTTCGCCGAAGCCGACATCGCGGGTGAGCGTGCGCAACAACGACGTTTTGCCGACGTTGGTGTGGCCGACCACGGCCAGTTTCAGCGGTCGAATCGCGTCCTTGTCACTCATGTCCGCTCTCCAGCCAGGTTACTGGCGTGCTGTCGGTCCAGTTCAGTTCAAGCTGCTGCAGCGCCGCGCGCCAATCATCCAGTCGGTCGGCATCCAGCGCCTGTCCGGAGGGGGCGGGCAACAACCAGATGCGAGTGACGGTGGCGCAGCGAGCCAACTCCGCAATCAACGCCAGGCTGCCGCGATCCGGCGAACGACGTGGATCGCAGGCGATGGCCAGGCGCGCAGGTGGATAGCGTGTCAGTTGGTCGAGCAGTGTGCGCCTTGATTCACGGGAGTCGAGAATGCCCGCGTTCACCACGCTGTCGGGAAGCTCGGGTGGCCACGGCTGCTGATTGTCCAGCTCGATTGCGACCAGCAGCGCGCCCTGGCTTTCGCTCGCCGACGGACCGGTGGTGACCTCGTGAAGCTCGGGAGGCGCTGCATCGTTGATGCCCAGCCGTTCGCTGCTGGGCATCAAGCGCTCGCGCAGCTCGACGAAACCGGGATGGCTCAGCTCCAGTGCCAACCCTTGTCGGCCCACGCGCCAACGCAGGTAACACAGCATCGTCAGCAGCAGGCGCGGGAAAATACCGAACACCACCAGCACCCCGACCAGCCATCCGGCCCAGGCCTGACGGGCGTTTTCGATGGCGAGCGCATTGTCACCGCTGGCGCGAATCATTGACTCGGTGGGCACGCTGAAACCGAGAAGCGAGGGAATTGCTCCCAGGCCTCGGGTCAGGCTGACAAAGGTGTCGCTGCCCAGAATGGTGGTTTCCCAGACGAAGCCGTAGCGCCGTGTCGCCATCAGTAACAGCAGCAGCGTCAGCGCGCTAAGCAGGGCAAGCAGCCACAGACCGTTGACGCAGATGCCCAGCACCCAGCGGTTCAGGCGCTTGCGTTGCAGCAGCAATATCAATGCAGGCGCGAGCTGCGCCGCCTGGGCATCGCGCGCCAGTTTCTCGCTCAGCCACAACCAGAGGCGACCAAGCCCGGCGGTACTTTCCCCGACGAAGAACACACCTATGGCCCAACTCAACAGCAGAATCAGGTTAAGCCCGAGCAGGCTGCCCAGCGCCCAGAACACATTGACGGGCGTCTGTCCGTCGCCCAGCGCAGCGAACGCCAGTCCGGCACCGCTGACCACCGCGAACACCGCCAGCAGTATCAGCGCCAGGCGCGCGCCGTGTTTCCAGTGATGCAGGGCCTTAAGCATGCCGTCGCGTTCGGCAAGCCATAGGGCGCGGTGTTTGATCCGGGTTTGCAAGTCGCCTGCAGCGGCGCGCGCGCGGCGGTTGGCTTCTTCGTCTTCGAGCGCGCCGGCGTGTTCTTCACGCAGGCGCACGGCTTCGGTCAGCCAGAGTTCATCAAGGGGAGTCAATGCAGTCACGCGGCGTCTCGTCGGTAAAGTCGTGGGTGAGCATAACCGGTGTGGCTGCGATCGCGCATTGCCAAGGGTTTGCGTTGCTTGGACAACCGCCATCGCGAGCAAGCTCACTCCTACAGGTTCGTCGTTTGAAATTTCCCGCCCTGTGCGCACAGTGTAGGAGTGAGCTTGCTCGCGATAGGGACCTTCCCGGCGATGGTCATTCGGCTTGTACTCCGGTGAAGGAATCAGAGGGTGGCCTCTGATATCCTCGCACCATGAAAAAACATCTCCCCTTGAGCTTGATCGCCGCACTCGCTGAAAACCGGGTCATCGGCGTCGACAATTCCATGCCCTGGCACCTGCCGGGCGATTTCAAATACTTCAAGGCAACCACGCTGGGCAAGCCGATCATCATGGGTCGCAAGACTTGGGATTCTCTGGGCCGTCCGCTGCCGGGCCGGTTGAATCTGGTTGTCACCCGCCAACAGGATTTGCAGCTTGAGGGCGCCGAGGTTTTCACCTCTCTGGAAGCGGCGGTGCACCGCGCGGAAGAGTGGGCCCGCGAGCAGGGTGTCAGCGAAGTGATGCTGATCGGCGGCGCGCAGCTCTACGGCCAGGCCCTTGAGCATGCTGACCGCCTGTACCTCACCCGCGTGGTGTTGAGTCCCGAAGGCGATGCGTGGTTTCCGGAATTCGATCTGGCGCAGTGGAAACTGGTTTCCGACACGCCAACCCCGGCACTGGATGACAAGCCTGCGTACAGCTTCGAGGTATGGGAGCGCGCCTGATATTGCTATCGCGAGCAAGCTCACTCCTACAGGGGTATGCGATCAACTGTAGGAGCGAGGCTTGTCCCGCGATCTGCCGGGAACCGGCAGTAAACCCGGCGAACGCGGCGTGTCTGATACGGCAAGCAGGTAGCCATTGCTGCCGGTCCCCGGCAGATCGCGGGACAAGCCGCGCTCCTACAGGTTTTGCCGCCACGTTAACGTCCGTACTTGTCACAAAAACGTCGTTTTCGTGTCATCTGTCGCAAAAGACGATCAAGGTGACGCCATCAGAACGGACGCTGTCGCTGACGCATCCAAACAGTCATGGCTTTTTGTTACGGTCCTCCTCGAACCAGAAAAGGGGAGGAGATCACCATGAAATTCGTACCAACACTTTTGGCGACTGCGCTGTGTCTTGGCCTTGCCGGACAGGCACTGGCCACCGAGCTGAACCACTGGCCCGCGCCCGCCGCCAAGCAGCTCAATGCCATGATTGCGGCAAATGCCAACAAAGGTAACTTCGCTGTTTTCGACATGGACAACACCAGCTACCGCTACGACCTGGAAGAGTCGCTGTTGCCGTTCATGGAAAATAAAGGGCTGATCACCCGCGACAAACTTGATCCTTCTCTCAAGCTCATCCCGTTCAAGGACACCGCTGACCACAAGGAAAGTCTGTTCAGCTACTACTACCGGCTGTGCGAAATCGACGACATGGTCTGCTATCCGTGGGTCGCGCAGGTGTTTTCCGGCTTCACCCTCAAAGAACTCAAAGGCTACGTCGACGAGCTGATGGCCTCGGGCAAACCCGTGCCGAGTACGTATTACGAAGGCGATGTGGTCAAGACCATCGAAGTGCAGCCGCCCAAGGTGTTTACCGGTCAGGCCGAGCTGTACAACAAGCTGATGGAAAACGGCATTGAGGTCTATGTGATGACCGCAGCCTCCGAAGAGCTGGTGCGCATGGTCGCCGCTGATCCCAAGTACGGCTACAACGTGAAGCCGCAGAACGTCATCGGCGTGACCACGCTGCTGAAGAACCGCGAAACAGGTGAGCTGACCACCGCCCGCAAGCAGATCACCGCCGGCAAATACGATGAAAAGGCTAACCTCGGTCTTGAGCTGACGCCCTACCTATGGACCCCGGCAACCTGGATGGCCGGCAAGCAGGCAGCGATTCTGACCTACATCGATCAGTGGAAAAAACCGGTATTGGTGGGCGGCGACACCCCGACCAGCGACGGTTACATGCTGTTCCACAGCGTCGACGTCAGCAAAGGCGGCGTTCATCTGTGGATCAATCGCAAGGACAAGTACATGACCCAGCTCAACGGCATGATGAAGACCAACGCCGAGGCTCAGGCCAAGGAAGGTTTGCCGGTGACGGCGGACAAGAACTGGGTGATCGTCAAACCGGACGAGATTCAGTAAGCCGTCTCATCGCGCGGCACGGCGATTTGCCGTGCCGCGCACTGTCAGGCCCATAACCTGCGGTACGCGCCGTCGGTATCGTGTTCGTCGGCCTGCTTCGTGGTATTGAAGCGCCGACCGCCCCTGGGGTCCGTTCCGTAGCCGGCGATGTACAGCCAATTGCCCTGATTGCTGTAGACGTCGTAATCCACCAGCTGCGCCTCGAACCACGCGGCCCCGGCGCGCCAATCACCCTTGAGATCGAAGATCAGGTAACTGGCGACGATCTGGCGCATTCGGTTGGACAGATAGCCCGTCGCTGCCAATTCCCGCATACCCGCGTCAATCAACGCCTCTCCGGTTTCACCCCGACACCAGCGCGCAAACCCCTGTGGGTTGTGGCCCGGTTCGCTGGTCCCTTTCAGGCCGCTGGCGCGATAGAGAAGCCGGCGGTATTTCAGATGCAGCAAGCGAAAGTAGTCACGCCACAGCAACTCGAAATAGATCCAGTACGTGCTGTCGTTGGCGCCGTGTTCGGCCTCGAAATCCTTCAGCGCCTGATCGACCTGCGGCGCTGAAAGCGAACCCCGTGCAAGCCAGGGCGAAAACTTGGTGGAGTCGTCCACGGCGCTCAAGTTGTTGCGCGTGGCTTTATAGCTGTTCGCCAGACCCCGACGGAAATACTGCTGCAGATGCTCAATGGCCGCGTGCTCGCCGCCGTGGAATGCTTGCTGTTGGTAAGGAAAAGCCGAGCGGGAGTCCAGGGGCGCAGGCGTTTGCAGTCTGACCGCTTCAATGCTCGTACCTTGTGGCAGCGCAGGAATTGTCTTTGGCGATGGTAGGGCGGGGCGGGCAGAAGCGTGGGCTTTTTCCACAAGGCGCCGAAAGCTGCTGAATACGTCGGGCAACTCCTCGACCGCCATCGGCAACTCATCCAGTGTAAAAAGCGTCGACTGCCAGTGATCTTCCACGGTCAGTCCCGCCTCCCGAAGAGCTTGCACCTGTGCTTGCTCTTCCGGCGCCGCGATGCGTTCGCAGACGATCGTATCGACACCCAAGTCGTGGGCCAGGGCGACAAGGCGTTCAACGGAATTACCCTCTATCTGCATCAGCGCGCTGCCTCGTGCGCTCAACTGCCCGGCCAGTGCGCTGACCGCGGTCTGTTCGAAATACCGGCGGTGGGCACCGATACGCTCGAATCCCCATGGCGTCGAAGTCGCCACGGGTGTGCAGTAAACCGGCAGCAGCGTGTCGGCAAGTTCACATGCGTGGGTGAACGCGGGGTTGTCGGCAAGCCGAAGGTCCTGACGGAACCAATAGATCAACGTATTCATGTAAAGGTCTCAATGCCCAGGGATCAAGGCCTTGATCAGTGGGTGACAGGACGTGGTCCTTTTTCCGGTCGAGCAAGAGAAGCTAAACAGGATTGCACTTTTGAGCCATAGTCTTTCAAGTAAATGACTGAAAGGGGCTCAAATGAAAGCGTTGTCGCTGTCTTCGTCGCCAAGGTATGTCGCCTTGCTGGGTTATGGTGGTTTGCTGCCGTTCGTTGGGCTGCTGTTGTTGATCCTGTTTACAGTCGAATACCGACCATTCTTGACGCACGCGCTGGTCGCTTACGGGGCGGTGATCCTGAGCTTTGTGGGCGCGCTGCACTGGGGTTTCGCCATGACCCTGCAAGGCCTGAATGCCGAACAGTGTCGCGAGCGGTTCATCTGGAGTGTCATCCCGGCGCTGATCGCCTGGCCCGCTCTGTTATTGCCGGCACCGCTGGGGCTGTTGTTGTTGATTTTCGGTTTCGTCGCGCACTACTGGCAGGACCGGCGCCTGGTGAAAGTCACAACGCTGCCCGACTGGTATTTGCCGATGCGTCTGCGTTTGACGTTGGTCGCCAGTCTTTGCCTGCTTCTGGGCGCGATCACTGTGGCGGTTGGCTCCTGAAACCGGCGGTGTCCGGTTCTGTTGGAGGCTAAATTGAAGGCCCGGCTGGATGCTCGACCCATGTTCGAGCCTTGCCTCCTTCAAGCGGGTGGCAGACAAAAAAACACCCCGACATGCGGGGTGTTTTTCAGTGCGCAGTGATGCTTTATGGCATCAGCTTGTCGAGCATCGCCTTGTCACGCACAGCACCCTTGTCGGCGCTGGTCGCCAGCAGGGCGTAGGCCTTGAGGGCGGTGGTCACTTTGCGTGGGCGTGACTCAACCGGCTTCCAGCCTTTGTTGTCCTGCTCGGCGCGGCGTGCGGCCATTTCTGCGTCGTCGATCATCAGATTGATCGAGCGATTAGGAATGTCGATCAGTACCTTGTCGCCGTCACGAACCAGACCAATCGCGCCGCCGGCTGCAGCTTCAGGAGAAGCGTGGCCGATGGACAGGCCAGAGGTCCCGCCCGAGAAACGCCCGTCGGTCAGCAGCGCGCAGTCTTTGCCCAAGCCTTTGGACTTCAGGTACGACGTCGGGTACAGCATTTCCTGCATGCCCGGGCCGCCTTTCGGACCTTCGTAACGGATGATCACGATGTCGCCGGCCTTCACCTCGTCCGCCAGAATGCCGCGAACGGCGCTGTCCTGGCTTTCGAATATCTTGGCGTTGCCTTCGAATACGTGAATCGACTCGTCCACGCCAGCGGTTTTCACCACGCAGCCGTCGAGCGCGATGTTGCCGTACAGCACGGCCAGGCCGCCTTCTTGCGAGTAAGCGTGCTCGACGCTACGGATGCAGCCGTTCTCGCGGTCGTCGTCCAGGGTTTCCCAACGGGTCGACTGGCTGAAGGCCGTCTGGGTCGGAATTCCAGCAGGGCCCGCTTTGAAGAAGTGATGCACCGCTTCGTCGTCAGTCTGGGTGATGTCCCACTTGGCGATGGCTTCTTCCATGGATTTGCTGTGCACGGTCGGCAAGTCGGTGTGCAGCAGGCCGCCACGGGCCAGCGAGCCCAGAATGCTGAAGATGCCGCCGGCGCGGTGGACGTCTTCCATGTGGTACTTCTGGATATTCGGCGCGACTTTGCACAGTTGCGGCACGCGGCGCGACAGGCGATCGATGTCGCGCAGGTCGAACGGAATCTCGGCTTCCTGGGCAGCGGCCAGCAAATGCAGGATGGTGTTCGTCGAACCGCCCATGGCGATGTCGAGGGTCATCGCGTTCTCGAACGCCTTGAAGTTGGCGATGTTGCGCGGCAGCACCGACTCGTCGTTGTCTTTGTAGTAGGTTTTGCACAGGTCGACGATGGTGCGCCCGGCCTGCAGGAACAGCTGCTCGCGGTCGGAGTGGGTCGCCAGCGTCGAACCGTTGCCCGGCAGCGCAAGGCCCAGCGCTTCAGTCAGGCAGTTCATCGAGTTGGCGGTGAACATCCCGGAGCACGAACCGCACGTCGGGCAGGCACTGCGCTCGTATTCAGCGACTTTCTCGTCGGACGCGGTGGAGTCGGCAGCGATGACCATGGCGTCGACCAGGTCCAGGCCGTGGCTGGCGAGCTTGGTCTTGCCGGCTTCCATCGGACCGCCGGAAACGAAGATCACCGGAATGTTCAGGCGCAACGAAGCCATCAGCATGCCGGGGGTAATCTTGTCGCAGTTGGAGATGCAGACGATGGCATCGGCGCAGTGGGCGTTGACCATGTACTCGACCGAGTCGGCGATGATCTCCCGGCTTGGCAGCGAATACAGCATGCCGTCATGGCCCATGGCGATGCCGTCATCCACCGCGATGGTGTTGAATTCCTTGGCGACGCCGCCCGCTTTCTCGATTTCACGAGCGACCAGCTGGCCCATGTCTTTCAAGTGGACGTGGCCCGGAACGAACTGGGTGAATGAGTTGGCGATGGCGATGATCGGTTTTTTGAAATCGTCGTCCTTCATACCCGTGGCACGCCACAAAGCGCGCGCGCCGGCCATATTGCGGCCGTGGGTGGACGTTTTCGAACGGTAATCAGGCATTGGAGCACTCCGGCTAATCGGCTGAATGAGGAAGGGAGTGAGCTTCTAGTGACGTCGTGTGCAAAAGGCAGTGACCGGATGCAGCGAAGAAACCGAACGATACGGGATCACCGTACGCCCAGCCTGAGCTCATAAACCCGCCGGGGATGACTGGCGATGAATAGCGCTGATTCTACACCTGTGGGGGCGGGAGGGAATGGTGGGAAGACGCGGCCGTGGATTCACCTTTCTGGCCGCCGAGACGCTCGGTGGGAATCTTTCCGCATTCGCGAGCAAGCTCACTCCTACAAAGATGCCTGCTGATTCGCACGATCAATGGTCCCGGCGGGATTGCAAGGTCCGGTGCGGAACCACTGTAGGAGTGAGCTTGCTCGCGATAAGGATCTTGTAGACACATCCGGAATCTCTGTTTGGCGGTTACCCCTTAGGCACTGTTCTAGCCTTCCTGATAATCACCAACGGGAGCGACTAATGCCGGAATTGCCGCGTGGAAAATGTCTAAGAAACGGGAGGTTTTCGGAGTCGGGACGGATTTACCTCGTCACTTCGGTTACCCAAAACCGGGAGCAGATTTTCAGCGACTGGAAGTTGGGACGTTTGGTTGTGAACGAGTTCCGCGCGGCTCAGTTCTCGGGGGCGGCGGATTCGTTAGCGTGGGTCATCATGCCCGACCACATCCACTGGTTGCTTGAACTGACGGGAGGTGAATTAACTCGGGTTTTGCAGGGTATGAAGTCACGAAGCGCTCGCGCAATCAATCAGTCGCGAGGGACGCACAGGCAAGTCTGGCAGAGAGGTTTTCACGATAGAGCATTACGACGGGAAGACGATCTTTTGATGATGGCCAGATACATCGTTGCCAATCCCTTGCGAGCTGGATTGGCGAAACGGATCGGAGATTATCCGCTTTGGGATGCGATTTGGCTTTAACGCAGAATCGCGAGCAAGCTCACTCTTACAGATAGAGCAGGATCGCGAGCAAGCTCACTCCTACATGTAATGCACGGTACCTGTAGGAGTGAGCTTGCTCGCGATCTGTTGCGTAGCCACAGCAATCCTGCAATGCATTCAGTCAGGCATATCACCGTCGTCTGATTTGCTGCCGGTTCCCGGCAGATCGCGGGACAAGCCACGCTCCTACAGGTTCTGCAGATGGCCTGTAGGAGTGGGCGGCTCGTTACGTCACGCTATCTCAGCTATCAGCTATCAGCTATCAGCTATCAGCTATCAGCTATCAGCTGTTGGGCAACAACCGGCAGGTGATGCTTTTGATGTAGCGCGTTTCGGGGATTGCAGGGTGGACCGGGTGGTCCGGGCCTTGGCCGCCGCGCTCGAGCAGCTGGATGTTGCGGTCCAGATGGCGGGCGCTGGTAAGGAGGATGTTTTGCAGGTCGTCTTCCGGCAGGTGCATCGAGCAGGAAGCGCTGACCAGAATGCCGTCCTTGCTGAGCAGGCGCATGGCTTGCTCGTTCAGGCGGCGGTAGGCGCCTTCGCCGTTTTTCATGTCCTTTTTGCGTTTGATGAACGCAGGCGGGTCGGCGATGATCACGTCGAAACGCTCTTCCGCCGCTTTCAGCTCCTTCAGCGCCTCAAACACGTCGCCTTCGATGCAAGTGACCTTTTCCGCAAAGCCGTTCAGTGCCGCGTTACGCTCCACGCCGTCCAGGGCAAAGGCAGAGGCATCGACGCAGAACACTTCGCTGGCGCCGAACGCACCGGCCTGGATGCCCCAGCCGCCGATGTAACTGAACAGATCCAGCACTCGCTTGCCCTTGGCGTACGGCGCCAGGCGCGCGCGGTTCATGCGGTGGTCGTAGAACCAGCCCGTCTTCTGGCCTTCCATCACCGGCGCTTCGAACTTCACCCCGTTCTCTTCCAGCGCGACCCACTCCGGCACCAGGCCGAACGCGGTTTCAACGTAGCGGTTCAGCCCTTCGGCATCGCGTGCGGCGGAGTCGTTCTTGAGCAGAATGCCGCTCGGCTTGATCACTTGAATCAGCGCAGCGAGCACGTCGTCCTTGAGCTGCTCCATGGCCGCGGACGCCAGCTGCACCACCAGGATGTCGCCGAAGCGATCAACTACCAGACCCGGCAGCAGGTCGGAGTCGCCATAGACCAGGCGATAGAACGGCTTGTCGAACAGACGCTCGCGCAGCGACAGGCAGACGTTCAGGCGATGAACGAGCAGCGACTTGTCGAGGGGCAGTTTGACGTCGCGGGACAGCAAACGCGCGCAGATCAGGTTTTGCGGGCTCATCGCCACGATGCCCAGTGGCTTGCCGCCCGCTGCTTCGAGAATGGCTTGAGCGCCCGGAGCAAAGCCGTTGAGCGGGGTGGCAGCGACGTCGATTTCGTTGCTGTAGACCCACAAATGACCGTTGCGCAAACGGCGATCGGCGTTGGGCTTGAGGCGCAAGCTAGGCAGGGACATGACGTCGCTCCGGAAAAAAGAGCGGGAGTATAGCGCGTGAACCCGCTGGTGGGCGCGCCGTCCTCGATTACCGTCTGGCTGTCCGTCGGATCCGTTGAATCGTCATCCAGTTGTCGACCCATGGCCGCGAGGGGTTAGAATCGTGGCCTGACCCCGAGTGTGAAGTTATGTCCCAAGAGCTTACGTCCGAGCAGATCCAGCAGGCGCTACAAGGCATCAGCGTTCCGCCCCAGCCGCAAATCATGGTGGATTTGCAGATGGAGCAGTACATGCCCGACCCTGACCTGGGTGCGATCGCCCGGTTGATCGCTCAGGATCCGGGGCTCTCTGGCGCGCTGCTGAAGATCGTCAATTCCAGCCATTACGGACTGACCAACAAAATCGCCTCGATTCAGCGAGCGGTGAATCTGCTCGGCAGCCGCTCGGTCATCAACCTGATCAACGCGCAGTCGATCAAGGGCGAGATGAGCGATGAAACCATCGTCGTGCTCAACCGTTTCTGGGATACCGCTCAGGACGTTGCGATGACCAGTCTGACGATCGCCAAGCGCATCGGCTCGCAAACGGTCGATGAGTCCTACGCGCTGGGCCTGTTTCATGACTGCGGCGTGCCACTGATGATCAAGCGCTTCCCCGATTACATGAGCGTGCTCGAAGAGGCGTATTCCAACACCACCGCCGAGTGTCGGGTGGTCGACACCGAGAACCGGCTGCTGAACACCAACCACGCCGTTGTCGGTTATTTCACCGCCAAGTCCTGGCGTCTGCCTGAACATGTCAGCAATGCGATCGCCAATCACCACAATGCGCTGGCGATTTTCAAGGACGACTCGGGTCGCAACGCGCCGCTGAAAAACATGCTGGCCGTGCTGAAGATGGCCGAGCATGTCTGCGAATCCCACCGCGTCCTGGGCAACGAGCCCGTCGACCACGAGTGGAACAGCATTGGTCCTCTGGTTCTCGATTACGTTGGCTTGTCCGACTACGACTTCGAAAACCTCAAGGAAAGTATTCGCGAGCTGAGCGCGCACTGACGCTGCGCGCCGGCCCCCGCCCTTCATCGAGCTGCCCCATGCCTGAGTTACCTGAAGTCGAAACCACCCGCCGGGGCATTGCGCCGCATCTGGTGGGCCAACGCGTCAGCCGCGTGATCGTGCGTGATCGCCGCCTGCGCTGGCCGATCCCCGAAGACCTCGACGTGCGCCTGTCGGGGCAGAAAATCGTGGCCGTCGAGCGACGCGCCAAATACCTGCTGATCGAGGCGGAGGTCGGCACCTTGATCAGTCACCTTGGCATGTCGGGCAATCTGCGCCTGGTGGACGCCGGTCTGCCGCCGCTCAAGCACGAGCACGTCGACATCGAACTCGAATCCGGCCTGGCCTTGCGCTATACCGACCCGCGTCGTTTCGGCGCGATGCTCTGGAGCCTCGACCCGCTCAACCATGAATTGCTCGCGCGCCTTGGGCCGGAGCCGCTTACCGACCTGTTCGATGGCCTGCGCCTGTTCGAGCTGTCCCGCGGCCGTGCGATGGCGGTCAAGCCGTTCATCATGGACAACGCGATCGTCGTGGGCGTCGGCAACATTTATGCGACCGAAGCCCTGTTTGCCGCCGGCATCGATCCGCGCCGCGCCGCCGGGAGCATCTCCAAGGCACGCTATATAAAGCTGGCGACTGAAATCAAACGCATCCTGGCCGCAGCTATCGAGCGGGGCGGTACGACGCTGCGTGATTTCATCGGCGGGGACGGCCAGCCCGGCTATTTTCAGCAGGAACTGTTCGCGTACGGTCGCGGAGAGCAGCCGTGCAAGGTGTGCGGGACCACGTTGCGTGAGGTCAAGCTGGGTCAACGGGCCAGCGTTTACTGCCCGAAGTGCCAGAAGTAGTTCCCGACGTCAGCAGCGCGGTTGGCAGGAATCCCTGACCGCCCCGCGATCGCTACGGTTTATCCGATCCCTCCTACAAGGCGTGTGTCGTCAGTGAGGCACGCCGCCCCTTGCGGAAGCCCTCGCCCTGTTTATAGTGAACAGCTCCATACCTGCCTAAGCCTGAAGGACCATGCCATGAGCCCGTTTCGAATGCTTGCTGCCACCCTGGCCGTGTTCTTCGGCTTGCAAATCACGCCTGTACTGGCTCAAGACGCGACTGGCAGCGGTGATCCCGTCTACGAAATCGAAAGCCCTCCCGCCTACGCGATGATCGGCGACCTGCTGATTGCGCGGCCGATTCTCATCGCCGCGACTGTTATTGGCGCCGGGTTGTTTGTGGTTTCATTGCCGTTCACCGCTGCGGGCGGCGGCATTGGCCGCACCGGCAAGGCGCTGGTCGTGGATCCGGGCAAGGCGGCATTCGTCCGCTGCCTGGGTTGCACCGGCGACGGTTACGGCAAGCAGGACTGATCGGCGCAGGCGCGCATCAGTTTCAGCGTGTCATCGGGTTTGAAAGTCGTCGAAACGCCAATGCCACGCGGGTCACTGGCCGCTTCGACCCGGGCACTGTTCTTGTGCCATAACAGCACCTGCTGATTGCCGAAATCCTTCGCCGTCTCCTTCAACGCGTAACCGCGCTCGCGCAGGTCCGCCGCTTCCTTCTCCGTGAATGTGCCCGGCTCGTACTCGACCACATCCGGCGTGTACTGGTGGTGATAGCGCGGCGTTGAGGCCCAGTTGGCAATCGGTTGATCGTCCAGATATTGCAGCATCGACAGCAGCACCATGCTGGGGATGCGGCTGCCGCCCGGGGTGCCGAAAGCGGCGAGCGACTGCGGGCCTTCGATGAAACTCGGGCTCATGCTCGACAGTGGCCGCTTGCCCGGCTCGATGGCATTGGCGTGACCGCCGGCTGAGGCCGAGTTGCCCTGACTTTTGGGGTCAATGGCGAAGTCGTCCATCTCATCGTTGAGGATGATCCCGGTGCCGGGCACGGTAAACGCTGAGCCGAACGGCAGATTCAGCGAGAGTGTCGCCGTCACTGCGTTGCCTTGGTTATCCAGTACGGCGAAATGGCTGGTGTTGTCGCCCTCACGCCAACGCGGCGCGGGGGGCAGGGTGTTATTGGGCGTGGCGCGGTGGGGATCGATGCTGGTGGTTAGCTGCAGCAAGTAGTCGGTGGAAAGCAGTTGAGCCACAGGGTTGGGCACGAAATCCGGATCGCCCAGCAATACGCGATCGCGGTAAGCACGGCGCAGTGTCTCGATCACAAAATGCGCCTGCTGGATTTTTCCTGACTCCCGCCATGGTAGCTGTTGCAGCATGAACAGGCTTTGCGCCAGAGCGATGCCACCTGCCGAGGGCGGCGGTGCGCTGATCAGCTCCCGCTGGTCGGCCATCTGAAAGCGCAGAGGCGTACGCGTAATGACTTCATATTCTTCGAAATCGTGGTAATTCCAGATGCCCCCTGCGCGACGCACGCCGCTGACCATCGCCTGCGCCACCAGACCGCTGTAGAACCCTGGACGGCCATTGTCGGCGATGCGCTCCAGCGTCTGCGCCAGCTCCGGCTGGGTGATGACGTCACCCAGATTCGGCACGTCGTTGTTGCGCAGGAACAGGCGCGCGCTCTCTTTGTTGTTACGTAGCGCGAACAGACGCCAGCTGGCGCGTTCTCGATAAACGCTGTCCACCGTGAAGCCGCGGTAGGCGACCCGGATGGCTGGCGCCAGCGAGATCGAAAGTGGCAATCGCCCATAGCGTTCGGCGAGTTCGACCAACGCGGCGGGAAGTCCGGGAATCGCAGCCGCCAGAGGTCCGTTCAGGGACAGGTCCGGCTGGAGAATCCCATTGCGGTGGAACATCTTGGGTTTGGATTTGAGCGGCGCTTTTTCCCGCGCGTCCAGAAACTGATACTGAACGGGGTCGCCGGATTGGCGCAGCAGGAAAAAGCCGCCGCCGCCGAGGCCCGACCCGTAAGGTTCGACGACGGCGAGGGTCGCACTGATGGCAATGGCGGCATCGAATGCGTTGCCGCCGTCGACCAGGATTTCCCGGCCGGCGGCGGTGGCAATGGGGTGCGGGCTGGCAATGGCGGCCTGATCAGGGTGATCGGGGCTGGCCTTGGCCGAAAAAGCGCACAGCAAAAACACTGCGCCTGACAAAACAGGTATCCGTTCCAGCATAGAGATCATGCGTATCTCGCTCAATTCAACAGGCGTTATAAGCCAGTGTCTTCGGCGAAAGCACGTATGCCGACAGGATAGTCGTTTGGTTATGCCTTGCTGGTGATCAAGTTGTACTTTGTCATGAGCTCGTCCTTGCTCTCCACGTGGTTTTCATCCAGCGGGATGCAATCCACGGGGCAGACTTGCTGGCACTGCGGCTCGTCATAGTGGCCGACGCATTCGGTGCACAGGTTGGGATTGATCACGTAGATCTCTTCACCCTGGGAAATGGCTTCGTTCGGGCACTCGGGTTCGCAGACGTCGCAGTTGATGCAATCGTCGGTGATGATCAGGGACATGGATACTCCTGCCACGGTCGACACCGGGGCATATCAAAACGAATGCGGCGAATTGTGCCGCATTCGCGATCGGTATGCACCTTACCTCGACGCAAGGCCTCAGGCTTTAAAGCGTTCGCTCAGCGCCTGGGCCACGGCGGGGTGTACGAATTTGGTGATATCACCGCCTAACGCTGCGATTTCCCTGACCAGCGTAGATGAAATGAACGAATAGCGTTCGGACGGTGTAAGAAAAAGACTCTCGATGTCCGGGGCCAATTGCTTGTTCATGTTGGCGAGCTGAAATTCGTACTCGAAATCTGACACTGCGCGCAGGCCGCGCAGCAAGATGTTGGCGTTTTGCTCTTGGGCGAAGTGCGCCAGCAAGGTCGAAAATCCTACGACTTCCACGTTATGCAGGTGTTTGGTCGCCTCGCGGGCAAGGGCGACACGTTGCTCCAGCGGAAACAGCGGGTTCTTCTTCGGGCTGGCGGCGACAGCGATGACCACTTGATCGAACAGGCGCGAGGCGCGCTCGACCAGATCGCCATGACCCTTGGTGATTGGGTCGAAGGTGCCGGGGTACAACACTCGGTTCATCGCGTCGTCCTGGTCGGAGTTCGTTGGGGACTGGATGGTAGCGCAGCACGCTGAGCCGGCCAAGCTGCCGAAGCGTGCAGTGGTGCTTTGCGGTGTAGTGCGCGACGTTTTCCCGGCTAAAGCCAGTCCTACAGTGCGGCCGCGTTCAAATAGTGGGACCGGCTTCAGCCGGGAAGAGGCCG